>NZ_JBMRJR010000004.1:159278-338789 GCF_049384025.1 Microbacterium sp. HMH0099
ACGCGCAGCCCACCCCTGCGCGAGCAATTGCGACAAGTCACGGAAGCAGCAGACCCACCCCCGCGCTGGCTGGGCGCACATGCACGCGGAGCGCATCCCCGCGCGAGCAAATGCGACAAGTCAAAGACCCAGACCCGGTGACTGGGCGCACATGCACGCGCAGCCCACCCCTGCGCGAGCAATTGCGACAAGTCACGGAAGCAGCAGACCCACCCCCGCGCTGGCTGGGCGCGAATGCACGCCCAATACGCGCCTGCGCACGCGCGTGCGGCCAGTCACGCCTGCAGCAGATACACCGCGGGGCGCGGGCCGTCGTCAATGCTCGAGCGCGCGGAGCACGAGGCGGACAAGGGTCTCCGGCTTGGAGAACAGCATGTCGTTCGTCACTCGCACGATGCGCCAGCCCGCCGCCGCGAGACGCTCGTACCTCTCGATGTCGCGGAACCACTGTCGGCTGTCACTGCGGTGCTGATCGCCTTCGTACTCCACCCCGACCAGTGCCTGGGGGTAGGCGAGGTCGACGCAGGCGACGAACCCGTCGCGGTCGTAGACATCGTGGTTCAGCTCGGGCTCGGGCACGCCGCCGTCCAGGAGAATTAGTCGGGTCCACGTCTCGCGCCGCGAAGCCGGTCCCGGCCGGACCATCGGAAGCGCCTCACGCAGCGCGACGATGCCCCGTCGCTTGGGAGCGCGCAGCACAGCCGCCTCGAGCTCCTCGATACTTGCGAGCGGCTCACGCAACACCCGTCCGCGGGGGCCCGGCACACGCGGGGTGGTGACCAGGTAATCCGCGGCAGCGACAAGATCGAAAGGATGCCGCACCGTGCCGCCGAGCAGCGCCCACGTCGTCGCGGCACTGGTCAGCGGCATCCCGACGTCGTTTCTGGAGAGGCGCACTCCCGCCGGCCGTAACTGGTGGCCACGCACGCCGCGCCCCCTCGGTGCGCGCACGGGCGGCAGGACGGAGACGTGGATGTCCTCATCCGGCAACGGCGGAAGAGGGATGCCGTACAGGAGTGCGGCGGTCGTATGGGAGAAGAACTGTCCCGGCGCGAGGAGGACCGCGTACTCCTCCGTCCGACGCAGGACGTCGAGCTCTCGTCGTCGAGCGGGATGCATGTCGTCCGGGTGCTCTCTGGCGAGGGACCGGACTCCATGGAAAGGTCTGATGAACGCCGGCGCGTCGACCTGTCGGCGGGTGAGGCCGAGTAGACGTGCCTGGGCCGTGGTGAACACACCCACCCCATCGATATCCATGTCGCGAAGTCTGCCCACCGGCATCCGTTCATCCGGGGTTGTCCACAGCCCTGCAGAGCTTTCCCCAGGTGTCCGTGTACGAATGCGGCAACTCAGGGCAGAGAAGACCCACCACAGGCGCAGCCGGGGCAGTGAACCCCCTAGCGCTGACTTGGCGCAGATGTACACGCAGACGCCCCCACACGTACATCTGCGACAAGTCACGGCGGAGAACACCCACCCCTACCGCTGACTGGGCGCAGATGTACACGCAGACGTCCCCCACACGTACATCTGCGACAAGTCACGGCGGAGAACACCCACCCCTACCGCTGACTGGGCGCAGATGTACACGCAGACGCCCCCACACGTACATCTGCGGCAAGTCACGGCGGAGAAGCCCCACGCGTGAGCGCGGCCGCGGGCGGGCAGGGAGCCCGAGGGTCAGGCGTCGGAGAGGGCGGCCAGGCGGGCCTCCTCGTCGGCGGTGATCGCCGACTGGATGATCGGCGCGAGTGCGCCGTCCATCACCTGGTCGAGGTTGTACGCCTTGTAGCCGGTGCGGTGATCGGCGATGCGGTTCTCGGGGAAGTTGTAGGTGCGGATCCGCTCCGACCGGTCCATGCCGCGGATCTGCGATCGGCGGGCGTCGGCGGCGACCGCGTCCCGCTCCTCCTGCTGCTTGGCGAGCAGACGGGCGCGCAGCACGCGCATGCCCGCCTCGCGGTTCTGCAGCTGCGACTTCTCGTTCTGCATCGACACGACGATGCCCGTGGGCACGTGGGTGATGCGGACGGCGGAGTCCGTCGTGTTGACCGATTGCCCGCCCGGCCCGGACGACCGGAAGACGTCGATCTTCAGGTCGTTCGGGTCGATGGCGATCTCCTCGGGCTCGTCCACCTCGGGGAACACGAGAACACCGGTGGTCGAGGTGTGGATGCGCCCCTGCGACTCGGTCGCCGGGACCCGCTGCACGCGGTGCACCCCGCCCTCGTACTTCAGGTGCGCCCAGACGCCCTGCGCGGGGTCGCTGGACGAGCCCTTGATCGCGACCTGGACGTCCTTGTAGCCGCCGAGGTCGGACTCGTTGCGCTCGAGGAGCTCGGCCTTCCACCCCATGGATGCCGCGAACTGCAGGTACATACGGAGGAGATCGGCCGCGAACAGCGCGCTCTCCGCTCCGCCCTCGCCCGCCTTGATCTCCATGATCACGTCGCGGGCGTCGTCGGGGTCGCGCGGGATCAGCAGCCGCCGCAGACGCTCCTGCGTCTCGGCGACCCGCTCCTCCAGGGCCGGCACCTCGTCGGCGAACGCCGCGTCCTCACGCGCGAGCTCGCGAGCGGCATCCAGGTCGTCGGATGCCGCCCGCCACGCGTCGTGCGCGTGCACGACTCGGTTCAGCTCGGCGTAACGGCGGTTGACGCGCTTCGCGCGCGCCGCGTCGGCATGGACCGCCGGGTCGTTGAGCTCGAGCTCGACCTGCCGGTGCTCCTCGAGCAGTCCGCGGACGGACTCGAGGATGCCGGACTGCTCGGCGGGCTCAGGCGACACGGGTCAGCGGATGCCGTTGTCGTCGCCGCCGCGCGCGGGCGCCGGGATCGACTTCTGCATCTGCACGAGGAACTCCACGTTCGACTGAGTCTCCTTGAGCTTGCCGAGCACGACCTCGAGGGCCTGCTGGGGCTCGAGACCGGCCAGCGCGCGGCGGAGCTTCCAGGTGATCTTGACCTCGTCGTTGGACAGCAGCATCTCCTCGCGGCGGGTGCTGGACGCGTTGACGTCGACGGCCGGGAAGATGCGCTTGTCCGCGAGCTGGCGGTTCAGACGCAGCTCGCTGTTGCCGGTGCCCTTGAACTCCTCGAAGATGACGTCGTCCATCTTGGAGCCGGTCTCCACCAGCGCGGTCGCGAGGATCGTCAGCGAGCCGCCGTTCTCGATGTTGCGCGCGGCGCCGAAGAAGCGCTTCGGCGGGTAGAGCGCCGAGGCGTCCACGCCACCGGTCAGCACGCGGCCCGAGGTCGGCGCCGACAGGTTGTACGCACGGCCGAGACGGGTGATCGAGTCCAGGAGCACGACGACGTCGCGGCCCAGCTCGACGAGGCGCTTCGCGCGCTCGATCGCCAGCTCGGCGACCGTGGTGTGGTCCTCGGCCGGACGGTCGAACGTCGAGGCGATGACCTCGCCGCGCACCGTGCGCTGCATGTCGGTGACCTCTTCGGGGCGCTCGTCGACGAGCACGACCATGAGGTGGACCTCGGGGTTGTTGTGCGCGATGGCGTTCGCGATCTGCTGCAGCACGATCGTCTTGCCCGCCTTCGGCGGCGCGACGATGAGTCCGCGCTGGCCCTTGCCGACTGGGGCGACCAGGTCGATGATCCGCTGCGTCAGCTTCTCGGGCGCGGTCTCCAGGCGCAGGCGCTCCTGCGGGTACAGCGGCGTCAGCTTGCCGAACTCGACGCGCGCGGCGGCGTCGTCGACCGAGAGGCCGTTGATCGAGTCGACCTTGACCAGCGCGTTGTACTTCTGGCGGGTGGACTGCTCGTTCTCGCGCGGCTGCTTGATCGAGCCGACGACCGCGTCGCCCTTGCGCAGGTTGTACTTCTTCACCTGGCCGAGCGAGACGTAGACGTCGCTGGGACCGGGCAGGTAGCCGGTGGTGCGCACGAACGCGTAGTTGTCGAGCACGTCGAGGATGCCGGCGATCGGCACGAGCACGTCGTCCTCGCCGATCTCGGTCTCGAACTCGTCGCCCGTGGTGTTCTGCCCGCGGCGCTTGTTGCGCTGGCGGTTGCGACCGTTGGCCTGCTGCTGCTGCGCCTGCTGCGCGCCCTGCTGCGGCGCCTCGGGCTCGTCGGCCTTCTCGGCCGGCGCGGGCTTCTCGACCGGCTCCGGCTTGTCGGCGGCGTCGGCCTTGTTCCGGTTGCGGTTGCGCGACCGGCTGCGGCTGCGGCTGCGGGACGGGGTCTCGTCGGCGCTCTCGCCGTTCTCGGGCGCCGCGGCCGGGGCGTCCTCGCTCGCGGGGGTCGCGTCGCCCTCGGCGGTCGTGGCGGTCTCGGCCTCGGCGGGAACGGTGGATGCCGCTGCGTCGGGCGTCACGTCGGCGGCGGTGTCCGCGGCGGCCGGCGTCTCGACCTCGACGGCGGGCGCCTCGACGGCGGCCGGCGCCTCGTCGGCGGCGGGGGTCGCAGCCTCGGGGGCGGCACCCTCGGCGGGGATCTCGGTGGCCGCAGCGGTCTCGACCGGCGCCTCGGCGGTGGGAGCCTCCGCAGCGGGCGCCTCGTCGGCGGGCGCGCTCTTGGCCCGGCGGGGCGCACGCTTGCGCGGTGCACGGGCCGGCTTCTTCTCCTCCCCGGGGGCGGTCTCCTCCGCAGCGGGCTCCGCCGCGGCGGGCTCCTCCGCAGCGGGCGCCTCGGGGGCGGGCGACGTCACGGGCTCGACGGGCTCGGCGACGGGCGCCTCGGGGGCGGCCTCCACGGCCGTCTCCTCCGCGGCCGGCGCGTCCGCCGCAGCGGGCTCCTCGGCAGCGGGCTCCGCCGCGGCGGGCTCCGCGTCCTCGGTCCCGGAGGCCGCGGCATCCGGGTCCTCGTCGGCGGGCACCTCGTCGAACAGCGTCGGCTCGGCGGGAGTCTCGTCGGCAGACGTCTCGGTCTGCTCGGCAGCCGCGGCGGGCTGCTCCTCGGGGGTGGTGTCGGCGCCCTCGGGCGCGTCGACGGGCTGGGTCTCGGAGATGGACTCCACGACTGCTCCTCAGAAATGAAACGTGATCAGATCGCGGGTCGTCGGTGCAGACGGCAGACGAAGACACTCACCAGCGGCTCGGAAGACTGCAGCCGACGCCGGGTTCGCGATTTGTTGCGGATTTCGCGGGGTGCAGAGGCTCAGATTCGCGTCTTTACGCGGAACCCTCTGCGGTCCTCACTGTACCACCCTTGACGTCGACGGCCAGCATGAGCGCCTCCCACGGGGTGTCGACGAGGGATGCCGTAAGATCCGCTGCGGCCAGGCGCTGGCCCGGTCCGTCGGCGAGCACCAGCACGCTCGGCCCCGCACCGGAGACGACCGCCGCGTAGCCCTCGGCCCGCAGCGCCCGAACCAGCCGGTCCGTCTCGGGCATCGCCTGCGCGCGGTAGTTCTGATGCAGCTTGTCCTCGGTCGCCGCCATGAGCAGCTCGGGGCTCTGCGTCATCGCCGCGATCAGCAGCGCCGAGCGCGAGACGTTGAACACCGCATCCTCGCGCGGCACCTGCAGCGGCTGCAGGCTCCGGGCGACGGCCGTGGACATCGTGAAGCTCGGCACGAGCACGAGCGGGGAGACGCCGCGGTGCACGATCAGCTGCTTGTGCTGGGGGCCGGCGGCATCCATCCACGCGATGGTCAGGCCGCCGAAGAGGCCCGGCGCCACGTTGTCGGGATGCCCCTCCATCTCGGTCGCCAGGCGCAGCAGGTCGGTGTCGGTCAGCTCCACCTCGTCCGCGAGCAGGCCTTTCGCGGCGAGGATGCCCGCGACGACGGCGGCGCCGGACGACCCCATCCCCCGGCCGTGCGGGATGACGTTGGTCGCCGAGAGCCGCAGGCCCGGCATCTCACGGCCCACCGCCGCGTACGTGTGGGCGATGGCCCGCACGACGAGGTGGGAGGCGTCGCGCGGGACGTCCGCCGTGCCCTCGCCGGCGACCTCGATCTCGAGGCGGCCCGCCTCGAGTGCCTCGACCTCGAGCTCGTCGTACACGCTGAGCGCGAGACCGAGGGTGTCGAAGCCGGGCCCGAGGTTCGCGCTCGTGGCCGGGACGCGGACGGCGACCCGGCGCCCGAGGGCTGCGGTCACGCGGTCACCGGCTGCAGGTCGAGCACGGAGGCGACCTCCGACGTCGTGGCGTCCACGACCGTGGGCTGCACGTCGGTGCCGTCGCTCTGGCGCAGGGCCCACTGGGGGTCCTTCAGGCCGTGACCGGTGACGGTGAGGACGACCTTGGCGCCGGCGGGGATGACCCCGGCCTCGGCACGGTCCAGCAGACCGGCGACGCTGATCGCGGAGGCGGGCTCGACGAAGACGCCGACCTCGCCCGCGAGGATCTTCTGCGCCGCGAGGATGCGCTCGTCGTCGATCGCCCCGAACCAGCCGTCGGTGGCATCCCGGGCCTCCAGCGCCAGGTCCCACGAGGCCGGGTTGCCGATGCGGATGGCGCTGGCGATGGTCTCGGGGTTCTTCACGACCTCGCCGCGCACGAGCGGGGCCGAGCCGGCGGCCTGGAACCCGAACATGCGGGGAACCGTGCGGGCGGCGCCGCGGGCGGCCTCCTCGCGGTAGCCGCGGGAGTAGGCGGTGTAGTTGCCGGCGTTGCCGACCGGGATGAAGTGGAAGTCGGGGGCATCGCCCAGGACCTCCACGACCTCGTAGGCAGCGGTCTTCTGACCCTCGATGCGGTCGGGGTTGACCGAGTTGACGAGGTGCACCGGGTAGTGGTCGGCGAGCTCGCGCGCGATCTCGAGGCAGTCGTCGAAGTTGCCGCGGATCTGGATGAGACGGCCGTTGTGGGCGACGGCCTGGCTCAGCTTGCCCATCGCGATCTTGCCCTCGGGCACGAGCACGGCGGCGGTGATGCCGGCGTGGGCGGCGTAGGCCGCGGCCGACGCGGAGGTGTTGCCGGTCGAGGCGCAGATGACGGCCTTCGCGCCGTGCTCGACCGCGCGGGACAGCGCGACGGTCATGCCGCGGTCCTTGAAGGAGCCGGTCGGGTTCATCCCCTCGAACTTCACCCAGACGTCCGCGCCGGTGCGGCGCGACAGCGACGGCGCCGGAATGAGCGGCGTGCCGCCCTCGCCCAGCGTGACGACGGTGGAGGCGTCGGTGACGCCCAGACGGTCGGCGTATTCGCGGAGGACTCCGCGCCAGACGTGTGCCATGTCAGTTCCCTTCCACGCGCAGTACGGAGACCACGCGCTCGACGACGCCGCTTGCGGCGAGACGCTCGACGGTCTCGCTCAGGTCCTGCTCGCGGGCTGTGTGCGTTCCGATGACGAGGCGCGCCGATGCGCCCGTCGCGTCCGCGGTCGGCTCGATGACGGTCTGCTCGACCGTCGCGATCGAGACGCGGCCGTCGCTGAGGATGCCGGCGACCGTGGCGAGCACGCCCGGCTTGTCGTCGACCTCGAGCGTGATCTGGTAGCGCGTGATGACGCGGCCGATCGGCACGGTGGGCAGGTTGGCGCGGGTGGACTCCCCCACGCCGACACCACCGGCGATGTGGCGACGGGCGGCCGAGACGACGTCGCCGAGGACCGCCGAGGCGGTCTGGACGCCACCGGCGCCGGCGCCGTAGAACATGAGGTCGCCCGCGGCCTCGGCCTGGACGAAGACGGCGTTGTTCGCGCCGTGGACGCTGGCGAGCGGGTGGGCGCGGTCGACGAGCGCGGGGTAGACGCGCACCGAGATGGACTCGCCCTCCTCGCCGTCGGCGGCGGAGAGGCGCTCGCACACGGCGAGCAGCTTGATGACGTAGCCGGCGTGCCGCGCGGACTCGATCATCGCGGCATCCACCGAGATGATCCCCTCGCGGTGGACCGCCTCGAGCGGCACGGTCGTGTGGAACGCCAGGCTCGCGAGGATGGCGGCCTTCTGGGCGGCGTCGTAGCCCTCGACGTCGGCGGTGGGGTCGGCCTCGGCGTACCCCAGGTGCTGCGCCTGCGCGAGCACATCGGCGAAGTCCGCGCCCTCGGTGTCCATGCGGTCGAGGATGTAGTTCGTCGTGCCGTTGACGATGCCCATGATGCGCACGACCCGGTCGCCGGCGAGCGAGTCGCGCAGCGGACGGATGATGGGGATGGCACCGGCCGCCGCGGCCTCGTAGTACACCTGCGCGCCGACCTGGTCGGCGGCGTCGAAGATCTCGGTGCCGTGCGTGGCCAGCAGGGCCTTGTTGGCGGTGACGACGTCGGCGCCGGAGTTGATCGCCTGCAGCACCTGCGTGCGGGCCGGCTCGATGCCGCCCATCAGCTCGATGACGATGTCCGAGCCGACGATGAGCGTCTCGGCGTCGGTGGTGAACAGCTCGCGCGGCAGGTCGACGTCGCGCTTGCCGTCGAGGTTGCGGACGGCGATCCCGGACAGCTCGAGCGTGGCTCCGGCGCGGTCGGCGAGCTCGTCGCCGTGCTTGAGGAGCAGGTCGGCGACCTGCGAGCCCACGGCGCCGGCGCCCAGCAGGGCGACCCGGAGCGTGCGGTAGTCGGTCATTCGGTGTCTCCGTACGTCGAAGCGGCGAGGCCGCGGAAGGCAGGCGACGCGGTGGCGTCGCGGGAGTCGGATGCCGCGACCCCGACGTCCCGCGCGAGCAGGTCGTCTACGGTCTCGCCGCGGACGATCACGCGGGCGCGGCCGTCGCGCACGGCGACCACCGGCGGGCGGGGGGTGTAGTTGTAGTTGCTCGCGAGCGAGAAGCAGTAGGCGCCGGTGGCGGGGACGCCGAGCAGGTCGCCGGGCGTGACGTCGCCGGGCAGGTACTCGGCGTCGACGACGATGTCGCCGGACTCGCAGTGATGGCCGACGACGCGGGACAGCGCGGGCGTCGCGTCGCTCGTGCGCGAGACGATGCGGGCCGAGTAGTGCGCGCCGTAGAGCGCCGTGCGGGCGTTGTCGCTCATTCCCCCGTCGACGCTCACGTAGGCGCGGTCGAGGTCGTCGCCGACCGGCACCGTCTTGACCGTGCCGACCTCGTAGAGGGTCACCCCGGCCTGGCCGACGATCACGCGCCCGGGCTCGCAGGCGATGTCGGGCATCGGGA
Source organism: Microbacterium sp. HMH0099 (assembly GCF_049384025.1). NCBI lineage: Bacteria > Bacillati > Actinomycetota > Actinomycetes > Micrococcales > Microbacteriaceae > Microbacterium > Microbacterium sp. HMH0099. The sequence goes on from NZ_JBMRJR010000004.1 coordinate 168,293, forward strand.
TGCCGCGGACGGCGCACTCGTCGGCGACGGCGTCGACGATGCCGTCGGCGATCTCCTCGATGGGCCGCGGCGCGTCGACGGAGGTGTACGAGATGCCGAAGCCGCCGCCCACGTTCAGCAGCGGGATGACTCCCCCGGCGAGCAGCTCCGCGTGCAGGTCGACCAGGCGTGCGGCGGACTCGCGGAAGCCGGCGACGTCGAAGATCTGCGAGCCGATGTGGGCGTGCAGTCCGACGAAGCGCAGGCTCGGCAGCTCCCGGATGCGCGCGACGGCCGCGGCCGCACCGGCGAGCGGGAACCCGAACTTCTGGTCCTCGTGGGCGGTGGCGAGGAACTCGTGCGTCTCGGCGTGCACGCCGGTGCGGACGCGGACGAGCACCGACTGGACGGCGCCGCGACGGTCGGCGATGGCGGCGAGACGCTCGATCTCGATGGCGCTGTCGACGATGATCGTGCCGATGCCGACCTCGACGGCCCGCTCGAGCTCGTCGACCCGCTTGTTGTTGCCGTGGAACCCGAGGCGGGCCGGGTCGGCCCCGGCGGCGAGCGCCACCTCGAGCTCTCCCCGGGTGCACACGTCGACGGCCAGGCCCTCGTCGGCGACCCAGCGGACGACCTCGGTCGAGAGGAAGGCCTTGCCGGCGTAGTACACGCGCGCCGACACGCCGTGGCGGGCGGCCGCGGACGAGAAGGCCTCCCGGGCGCGTCGCGCGTGCGCGCGCACCTCGTCCTCGTCGAGCACGTAGAGCGGGGTGCCGAAGCGGTCGCGCAGGTCGAGAACGGAGACCCCGCCGATCTCGACGGAGCCGTCGTCGACGCGATGCGCGGACGCGGGCCACACGGGGGCGACGAGCTCGTTGGCCTCGGCCGGGGCGAGGAGCCACGCGGGCACGGGCGCGGAGTGCGAGGCGGACACGGAGGGACCAATCGGTTTTGCGGCGACGCGACGGCCGCGGATCACGGCACCCACCCCCGCGGGGCGTCACGCGGCGGGCAGTCCTTGCAGTCTAGGGCACGACGTATGCCGTCCCCGTCCCGCGTCTGCCCGCCGCGGACCGGCGCGTCAGACCTCGAAGCGCCCGTTGCGGACCACCAGGGTCTGCGGGGTGGAGGAGAGCGTGCCGGAGCGCTCGCTGTTCTGCCACACCCGGACCCGGCTCGGCTCCTGCGCCTCCACGACGAGCCGGTACCCGTCGCCGACGGCCGTCCCGTCGAGGGCGGTGACGACCTTGTCGTGCGTGTCGTCGCCGTTCACGGTCACCGTCCGCAGCTCGGTGCCGTCGGCATCCTGGACCGTGATCTTGTAGTACGGCTTGCCCGTGAAGTACTCGTGCAGCACCTCGCCGGTGGAGGTGGCGACGAGGCGCGAGCCGTCGCGGCTGATGCCGAGCCACCCGCCGACGACATCGCTCAGGCCGTGGAACTGCAGCGCGGACGTGGCGGTCACCGGGACCCGGTCGTGCCAGAGCACCTCCTGCGTGCCGTCGGGCGCCTCGAGCACGGCCAGGAGTCGTCCCGCCGTCGGGCTCACCTCGGGGGCCGACGACTGCTGGGCCACCACCGTGCTCGACGACCCGCCCAGCGTCGACGCGCCGCTCACCACGCCCGAGGCCCCGTCGCGTTCGCCGAGGTTCAGCGAGCCCGTCTTGCTCGACAGCGATCCGACGGGGAGGTCGTAGCCCACCTCTCGCTCCCGGTGCGCGTCGCGCGAGTCGATGGCGGTCCAGATCTTGTTCTGCAGCGCCGGGTAGGAGGCGAGGGACTTCTTGACGGATGCCGAGAGGGGCACACCCCATTCGGCAAAGAACGGGCTGAGGTCGCGGTCGGCGACCTGCGAGGCGACCTGAGCGAAGAGGTCGCGCTTCTCCTGGTCCGATGACGGCCTGACCTGGCCGCGGATCCTCCGCACGCGATACGCCTGGCTCACCGCCGGGTAGAACCCCTCCCCGAAGGACTGTCGCAGCTGATCGAACAGGAACAGGCCGTAGAACGCGCTCTCCTCGGTGAGCTTGGCGTGGTCGCGGTCGCCGACGGGCTGCTCGAAGTAGCGTCGGATCCGGTCCTTCGAGTCCTGGTCCTCGTCGAGGCGGTGCTTCCCGGTCAGACGCTGCTGCAGGGCGAGTGACGAGATGTTGACCGTGACCTCCGTCAGCCCGCTCCATGTGTAGTCCCGCGTCTGGAAGGTGTGCCCGACCTCGTGCCACGTGCCCCACCCGTCGGGAGTGACGAGCAGGTCCTTCGTCGCCCCGGTGTCGACATGGAAGCTCAGCCACTGCTCGGTGGCGAACGCCCAGCCGACGCCCGTGTCGGGACCGGAGAAGTACACCCGTCCGGGACGCTTGCGGGCGATGCCCACGGCGGCGCGGGACAGTCCGTAGACGTCGCTCGTGTAGGCCACGATCCGGTCGAGCCGCATCACGACGTCCGCGGGGTCCCACGCGGTGGACGTGGCCGCCATGTCGTCGATGACCCGCCGCTGCACGTCGACGAGTGCGCGGTCGCCGACCAGCTCCACCACCGGCGCCGTCGACCATCTCGTGAGCTGACCGGCGAACTCCTCCGTCTTCGTCCGGTCCTTCACCCAGGCCGGGTGCGGTCTTCCCCCGGAGATCGTCATGCAGCCGGGCGTCTCGGTCGACGAGTTCGTCACGAAGACGATCCCGTCCTGCGGGGCGGTGATGCTCTGCCGGCCCTTCTTCAGCGGGACGATTGAGAGGTCCTGTTCGGTGGAGCCGTTGAAGTCGCGCCAGGGCCCGCGCGTTCCGATGGCGAGCGACAGCGTGTCGGGGCGTCGGAGTCGACGACGACCTCCAGGGTCTCGCCGGAGCGGACGTGACCCCCGGTGGGCTGGGGGTCGCTGTGCGAGAAGGCCCGGTTCTCGAGGCCGCTCGTCTCGCTCTGGCTGCCGTGGGGCAGCGCGATCACCCGGGTCGAGGCACCCGTGTCGTCGTGCACCACGACGGCGGGCTCGCGGATCTCGAAGGCCGTGACCGCGCCGCCGGACGCCGAGCTGACGTTCAGGGTGCCGGAGGCGGCGGCCGCGCCGCTCCGGACGCGCATCGTGGTGCGGTACCGTCCCTCGCTGTCGGTCACCCCCGACGGCTGGCCGATCTCCCCCTGGTTGCGGTCCCCCAGCGACAGGGTCAGCGGTTCGCCGCGGCGAGGGCGGCCGGCGTCATCCGAGCTCATGACCCACACGGTCGCGACCTCGTCCGGGTAGAGCCAGGACCGCGACATCGTCACGGTCCACCCCCGGGCGAGGGTGGCGGCCGCGGCCGGGGCGCTCGCCACGGTGGTCACCGCGGGGACGGCCCAGGCGGCGGCCCTGAGAACGGTTCGACGGGTCGGGAGAAGGGTCATGTTTCGGCCTCCGTTTCGCATGTGCGCTCGACGGGGTCGCCGAGCACGAAGTGGTGACCATAGGTCGGTCGTCTCGCGCATCCGGCACCCACGGGACTGCGGGCGGCGGGGTGAAGACCGCGGGAGGCGCCCGGACGGTGTACGTCGCCGTCACCCGACCATGACCGCGGACGGGCCGCGGGGATCGCGGCGCCGGGGTATCAGCCGCAGGTGCCGTTCTGCTGCAGCGCCGGGTCGACGATGATGCCGCCGTCGATCGCGAGGCCGGCGACGACGTCGCTGCCCTGGACGGTCACCGAAGTGAGCGTGAGCCCGGCGGGGAGCTGGTCGGCGATGCACAGGCTGCGGGTGGCGACGAGTCCGTCGGTCAGGCCGCCGAGCTGCCCGCGCAGGGTGTCCGCGTCGATGTCGTTGCCGGCGAGCTGGAACGAGATCGGGGTCAACGTGAGGTCCCCCTCCGCCGCCCCGGGGGTGAGCTCCACGCCGACGGGGATCGCGAGCCCGAGCACCGACACCTCAGTGGCGAACTGCAGGTTCGGCGCGGCGATGCTCACGGCGTCCGCCGGCAGCCCGTCGATCCCCGCGAGGAGCGCGCGCAGCTGCGCCTCGTCGAGACGGACGGACGCCTCTCCACCCGCGGCCGCGGCGTCGCCGCTGATCGGCACGCCCTCGAGCCGGACCCGCACGTCGCCCGTCAGCGGGCCGAGGGCCACGTCGTCCGAGGAGACGGCGACGTCGTCCAGCCGACCGGCGATGACCTGCGGCAGCACGATCCCCGGCACGTCGACGTCCACCTGCTGGTCGTCGGGCAGGCCGATCTGCTGCACCACGAGCGTCCGCACCGTCCCGGTCACGATTGAGCGGGCGATGAACTCGGCGGCCACCGCCAGACCGGCCAGCAGCACGACGACGACCACCACGACGGCGATCCACCGTCCCGTGCGGCGGGGGCGGGCGGCATCCGTCATCTCTTACATCCGTTCCGGAGCGCTGACGCCGAGCAGCGTCAGACCGTTGCGCAGCACCTGTCCGGTCGCGTCGTTCAGCCACAGGCGGGTGCGGTGCACGGACTCGACGGGGGCGTCGCCGAGCGGGATGACGCGGCAGTTGTCGTACCAGCGGTGGTACAGGCCGGCCAGCTCCTCGAGGTAGCGCGCGACGCGGTGCGGCTCGCGCACCTCCGCCGCGTACGACACGATGCGGGGGAACTCCTGCAGGGCGCCGAGCAGCGCCGACTCGGTCTCGTGGGCGAGGAGCTCGGGCGCGAACTCCGACCGGTCGACTCCGGATGCCGCGGCGTTCCGCGCGACGTTGTGGGTGCGGGCGTGGGCGTACTGCACATAGAAGACGGGGTTGTCGTTCGTCCGCTTCTGGAGCACGTCCAGGTCGATGTCGAGGTTGGAGTCCGCCGAGCTGCGCGTGAGCGCGTAGCGCGCGGCATCCACGCCGACGATCTCGACGAGGTCCTCCAGGGTCACGACGGTCCCGGCGCGCTTGGACATGCGCATCGGCTGGCCGTCTCGGACGAGGTTGACCATCTGCCCGATGAGCACCTGCAGGTTGACGTACGGCTCGTCGCCGAAGGCGGCGCACATCGCCATGAGGCGCTGGACGTAGCCGTGGTGGTCGGCGCCGAGCATGATGATGCAGCGGTTGAAGCCGCGCTCGCGCTTGTCGAGGTAGTAGGCCAGGTCGCCCGAGATGTAGGCCGGCTGCCCGTCGGACTTGATGACGACGCGGTCCTTGTCGTCACCGAAGTCGGTGGAGCGGAGCCAGGTCGCGCCGTCGGCCTCGAAGATGTGGCCGAGCTCCCGCAGCCGCGCGACCGCGCGGTCGACCGCGCCGGAGTCGTGCAGGTCGTTCTCGTGGAAGTACACGTCGAAGTCGACGCCGAACTCGTGCAGCGACTGCTTGATCTCGCCGAACATGACGTTCACGCCCAGCTCGCGGAAGGCCTCCTGCTTCGCGGCCGGATCGAGGGCGTCGATGTCGCCGTCGTAGGCCTCGGCGACGCGACGCGCGATGTCGCCGATGTAGGCGCCGCCGTAGCCGTCCTCCGGCGTCGGGTCGCCCTGGTGCGCGGCGACGAGGCTGCGCGCGAAGCGGTCGATCTGCGCGCCGTGGTCGTTGAAGTAGTACTCCCGCGTGACCTGCGCGCCCTGCGAAGAGAGGATGCGGGCCAGCGCGTCGCCCGCGGCCGCCCAGCGGGTGCCGCCGAGGTGGATGGGGCCGGTGGGGTTGGCGCTGACGAACTCGAGGTTGATGATCTCGTCCGCGCGGGAGTCGTTCGTCCCGAAGGCCGCGCCCTGGTCGACGATCGTCTTGGCGAGGGCGCCGGCGGCGGCCGCGTCGAGACGGATGTTGATGAAGCCCGGGCCGGCCACCTCGACGGAGGCGATGCCGTCCACGTCCTGCAGCCGTTCGGCGACCTCGGCGGCGAACTCGCGCGGGTTCGCCCCGACGACCTTCGACAGCTTGAGCGCCGCATTGGAGGCCCAGTCGCCGTGGTCGCGGTTCTTCGGCCGCTCGAGCGGCAGGTCCGCCGCGGTCAGCCCCTCGGACGAGCCCTCTCGTCGGGCCTCGGCGAGCGGGGCGATGACGGCGAGCAGGGCGGCGGAGAGGGCTGCGGGATCCATAACCCTCCGATTCTAGGGCGCGCGCTCCGTCGGGCGGAGCCGCTGGGGCTCCGGTGGCGCGCGCGTCTGCAGGACCGGTGGGGCGCACGTGCACGCGTGCGACGGATGATACGGCCGCGGGGCCGGCCGTCCTGCAGACGCGCGGTCTGACCCTGCAGACGCGCGGCCCCGGCCGCTCGGCCGTCCTGCAGACGCGCGGTCCGGCCCTGCAGACGCGCGGCCCCACCGGCCTCGAACGGGCTCAGGCGATGCGTACCAGCGACACGTGGTCGTCCGGCTCCCCCGCCGGGTTGTCGGACACGGCATCCACGGTCATCCGCTCCAGGCCGACGTAGCCGCCGTGATAGCTGAGGAAGGCGCAGTCCGCGGCGTCACGGCCCGTCGCAATGCGGACCAGCTGCCGACGGTCGGACAGGCGGGTGGCATCCACCACGTACCAGTCCCCCGCGACGTACGCCTCCGCAACGGCGTGGAAGTCCATCGGCACCAGCCCCGGCGCGAAGCACGCGGCGTAGCGGGCGGGCACGTCCATCGCGCGCAACAGTGCGATGACGAGGTGCGCGTAGTCGCGGCACACGCCCTGGCCGCTCGACAGCGTCTCCACGGCGGAGTCGGTCCCCAGGCTCATCCCGGGCGAGTAGGTGACGGTGGATGCCACGAACTCCGAGATCGCGCCGAGGAGCTCGACGCCCGCGAGTCCGCCGAACTGCCGCCGCGCCTGTCCGAAGACGGCGTCGGACTGGGCGTACCGGCTCGGGCGCAGGTAGGAGATGAGGTCCAGGTCGGTCGACGCGGGAGGCGTGGCGTTCCCGTCGGCGACGGCCTCGTACCGGATCGTGAGCGGCCCGGCGGTGCCGGTGAGGCGGTGGAGGCGACTGCCGGCGGCATCCACGATCTCGTGCGGGACCACCTCGCGATCGCCCTGGACGATCCGCAGCTCCTCGTGGGCGAGGGGCACGCCGCGGGCGGCGGTGATCTGCAGGATGAGGTCGACGGACGCCCCCAGATCGAGGTCGAGTTCGGCGGTCACTCGGCGCGGCACCGGGCAATCCTCGCACGCTCGCGACCCCCCGCGGCGCGCAGGCCGCAAGGCCGTCGGGAACCGGCCGTGTCAGCCGCGTCCCGGCCCGCCGGGAGTGGCGCCGCCGGGGGTCGTCGACGCGGCGCCCTCGACACCGCCGGGGGTCGTCGCGCCCTTCTTCTGCCCGCCGGGGCTGCTGGAGCTGCCGTTGCCGTTGCCGTTGTTGTTGCCGGGTCCCGTGTTCCCGTCCTCGGACGTGTCGTCCTTTGACTTGTCCTCCTTCGGCTCCTTCTCCTCCTCTTCCTCGGGGGTGGAGTCGTCGCCGCCGTCATCCGTCTCGGTGGCCGGCGTCTGCGGCGCCGGCTCCTGCGTCTGAACCGGCTCCTGCGTCTGCTCCTCGGTCGGCGTCGACTCCGGCGTCGGGGACGGGGCGGGCACGAGGGAGGTGAGGTCGGCTCGCACGGCCGCGATGGCCGCGAGGATCCGCTCGGCCTCGTCCGCGGGGATCTCCCCCGCGTCACGACGGGCGACCACCTCGGCCTCCAGAGCGTCCAGCGAGGCGAGCGCCCCGGCGTAGTCGCCCGCGGCGGCCTGGTCGGCGACGGTCTCGACGCTGCCCTGCCACGCGGTGGGCTCCGCCGCGGGGGGTGTGCAGCCCGCGAAACCGAGCGTCGCCGCCACGACGACGGACGCGAGCATCAACCGACGGCGCATCACTCCCCCACCTCTCGCCACAGATCGTCCACGTGCTGGTCCAGCGGTTGCGGCAGGCCCGGCAGATCGGGCTCCGGCGCGGCCGGGTCTCCGCCCATCGAGGCCGCAACGGCGACCCCTCCCCCCGCGAGGAGGAGGGCGACGAGGGATGCCACGAGGATCGGCGTGCGACGGGAACGACGGCCGGCAGTCGGTGCGGGCGGCCGCGGCGGGGCGTCGAACACCCGCGTGGGGGCCGTCGTGGTCGGCAGCCGCGTGGTCGCGGCGGCGGTCGCCCCCGCGGCGGCGGGCACCGAGACGTTGCCGAGCGTGCGGAGCGCGACGATGACGCTCGCGGCATCCGGCCTCTCCGCCGGGTCGACCGCGGTCATGGCCTCGAGGATCTCCCGCCACGGCGCAGGCACCCCCTCGGGGATCGGCGGCGGCGTCACCAGACGCGCGGCGAGCGACTCGTTCGCCGTGCTGCCCGCGAAGGGGCGCCGACCGGTGAGGGCCTCGATGAGCACGAGGCCGAGGGCGTAGATGTCGGTGGCCGGTGCCGGCGGCATCCCGCGGACCTGCTCCGGGCTGAGGTATGCGGCGGTGCCGATGACGGTGTTCGTACCCGTCATGCGGGTGGCGCCCACCAGAGAGGCGATGCCGAAGTCGGCGAGGGTCGCCCGCGGGGTGGTCCCCGTGTGCGCGGCGGGACGCAGCAGGATGTTCGACGGCTTCACGTCGCGGTGGACGATGCCCCGCGAGTGGATGACCGCGAACGCCTCCGCGATCTCGCGTCCGACGCGCGCCGTCTCGGATCCGGTGCGCGGGCCCTTCGCGATGAGGTCGGTCAGGGTGGGACCGGCGATGAGCTCCATCGCCAGGTACGCCGGCTCGGCGTCGAGACGCGCGTCGTACAGCGTGACCAGCGACGGATGCGAGAGCGAGGCGAGCAGCCGGATCTCCGAGCGGACGCGCGCGACGTCGGACGGGTCGGCGCTCTCCCCCGAGATGACCTTGAGGGCCAGCGTCCGACCGAGCGACGTGTCGACCGCCTCGTACACGCTCGCGTAGCCGCCGCGACCGAGGAGCCGGCCCAGGCGGTACCGCCCGTCGAACAGGTCGTCGACGCCCGGCCGGAAGGCCTGGGTCGCCTGCGAGTCGTCCTGACGGTCGGTCTGCGGGGTCAGGTCCGGCGCAGTGCGCTCGCCCGACGAGGTCGCCGGTTCGGTCATAGCGTGCTCCTCAGGGGCCGAGCCCCGGCGGATCCTCGGGGTCAGATGACGTCGTCGTTGGACGATCGGGTGCTCGAGCGGGTCACCTGTGCGCCGCCGACGCCCTCGGTGCGGGTCACGGTGTCGGTCTGACGACGACGGACCAGCAGGACGAGGCCGATCACGAACACGATCGCTCCCGCACCCATCATGATGTAGCCGATGGTGCTGAGGTCGACGTACTCATTGGGCAGGTTGACCGCGAAGGCGAGGACAGCGCCGATGACGAACAGCGCGATGCCGGCTCCGATGCTCATGACAAAACCCCTTTCGAAGGTCTCACAAGCATCCCAGTCGGGACGGGTGACGCTGTCAGCCTTGACAAGACCGTGTCAACCGCGGCGCGTCGTCCAGCCCCGGACGGTTGCATGGATGCCATGAGCAAGAACGACGTGACCACCCGTTCGAACCGCGGCCAGTGGGAGAACTCCGTGGAGGGGCGCCCCGAGTACTCGGCCAGCTTCTCGAGCAAGGACGAGGCCGTGGACCAGGGCCGCGCGATCGCCGACGAGCTCGGCGGGCAGCATTTCGTCGAGGATGCCGAGCCGACCGGCGCGATCACCGACGAGGACTGACCCCGTCCTGCGCCGCGCCGGCTCCGCGCCGCGCTGCGGTGCTGCGCCGCGCCGAGCCGCGCAGGCCGTGACTTGTCGCATATGCCCGCCCCGCGGCATCCCTCGCGTACATCTGCGACAAGTCAGCGCGGAAGGGGCGGGACGTCGGCGTCGGCGTCGGCGTCGGGGCGGTGGGGTGCGCGGTGCTAACCTTGACCGGTCCGCCTCCGTAGCTCAGGGGATAGAGCGTTGGTTTCCGGTACCAAAGGTCGCAGGTTCGATTCCTGTCGGGGGCACCACGTCGAACGGCCGCGAACTCAGTGAACAGCTGAGAGCGCGGCCGTTCCGCCGTTGACGCGGGCGATCCGGGGATCGCGGAGCGTGGGAGCGCTCCCTTCGCCGCGGCTGACCGCGGGCTCTTGTGACCACGCTTTGTGAGCGATAACATCACCGGGTCACAGGATTCGGCGGCCGACGAGGGCCGCGCGAAAGGACCGCAATGAAGCAGACCCTTCCCCGTCGGACGCTTGCGAGCGTCACGACATTGGCTCTCGCGCTGACCGGCGCGCTCGTCGCCACGCAGCCCGCCGCGGCCGCGGACGATCGACTGGTCGCGCACTACCCCCTGACCGAGACGAGCGGCACGACCGCCGTCGACGCGTCGGGCAAGGGCCGCAACGCCACCTACGTCGGGGGCGCCTCGCTCACCGGCGCGGAGGGCGTGCGGCTCGACGGGACGGACGACTACGTCGACCTCCCCGACAACCTCCTCTCCGGGCTGAACTCGGTGACGGTCAGCACCGACGTCCTCGTCCGGGCCGGCCAAGGCACCCCGTACTTCATCTACGGCCTCGGCAACACCTCCGGCGGCGCCGGCAACGGCTACCTGTTCTCCACGGGCAACCCGTTCAAGACCGCCATCGCCACCGGCAACTGGACCACCGAGCAGACGGTCAACAGCAACGCCGACCTGCAGCGCGACGTGTGGAAGACCATCACCTACACGCTCGACGACGCGACCGACACGGCGCGCGTCTACCTCGACGGCGTCCAGGTGGGCCAGGCCACGAACGTCACGATCACGCCCGGCGCGATCGGCGGCGGCACGACGACGGCGAACTACCTCGGTCGTTCCGTGTACGACGCCGACCGCCGTCTGTCCGGCAGCCTCCGCGACTTCCGCATTTACAACACGGCGCTCTCCGCCGCCGACGTCGCCGCGCTCGTGCCCACCGACGCGACCCGCCTGCAGCGCGATGCGGCGGCGCTGTCGCTGGGCGACCTCAGCGCCGTGACGGCGGACCTCACCCTCCCCGCGACGGGCGTCAACGGATCGGCCGTCACCTGGGCCACCAGCAACGCCGGCGCCGTCAGCGCGACCGGCAAGGTCACCCGCCCCGCCGCCGGACAGCAGCCCGCCACCGCGACGCTCACGGCGACACTCACGCGGGGCTCGGCGACGCAGACGCGCACCTTCGCGGTCACCGTCGCCCCGATGCCCGGCCGGGACGACCTCGCCCGCGCCGATCTCGACAAGATCTCGATCGCCAACGCCGGTGACATCCGCGGCAACATCACCCTGCCCACGAAGGGCGCCGTGAACGGTACCGCGCTCACCTGGACCGCCTCCCCCGCCGGCGTCATCTCGACGACCGCCCAGGGCGGAAAGGCGGCCGGCGTCGTCACCCGGCAGGCCGCCGACACCACGGTGACGCTCACCGCAGCGGCATCCGGAACCTCCCTCACCCGGCAGATCCAGGTCACCGTCAAGGCCGCCCCGGCGGGCCTCGACAAGGACTACTCGGCCGGATACCTGTGGACCCACTTCGCCACCGAGGGCGGCTACGAGAAGATCTTCCTCGGCCACAGCACCGACGGACTGCACTGGGAGAAGCTGAACGACAACAAGCCCATCCTCGCCAACCTCGGCGGCGACCTCGGCGTGCGCGACCCGCACCTCGTCCGTTCCCCCGAGGGCGACAAGTACTGGATCATCGGCACCGACCTGCATGCCGAAGGCGGCGGCCCCGGCGGCTCCGGCTGGAACCAGCTGAACGCCAGCCAGAACATCGTCGTCTGGGAGTCCACCGACCTGGTGAACTGGAGCGACCAGCGCATCGTCTTCGCCGGGTTCGACAAGGCCGGCTGCGTGTGGGCGCCCGAGGCGATCTACAACGAGGCCACCGGCGAGTACTACGTCTACTGGGCGGCCCGCGACCAGCGCGACAACGGGACCGAGGACTGGGCCCTGCGGATGTACCTGACCAAGACCCGGGACTTCGTCTCCTTCACCGAGCCGGAGATCTGGACGACCCTCAACCCGAAGGGCGACGGTCAGGGCGGACGCAGCATCATCGACTCGACGATCGCCAAGGAGGGCGACACCTACTACCGCTTCTCCACCTCCGACTGGGACACCGTCGTCGACACGGCACCGTCGCTGGACGGCCCGTGGACGCAGAAGATCGGCCCCGGCCAGGCGGCCGCCGCCGGGATGCGGGCGCGCATGGAGGGCCTGACCGTCTATCAGCTGCCCGACGGTCGCTGGTCGGTCATGGGCGACGAGTTCAACTACTACGGACACATCGCCGACACGCTCTCGAGCCTGAAGTTCCGTCAGCTGAGCAGCGGTAGCGGCGCCGACCAGTTCTCGTTCGACCAGTCGTTCCGGCACGGGTCCGTCCTGCGCCTGTCGAAGGCGGAGGAGCAGCGCCTGCTCGCCGCATACGGTGACGCGCCGGTCGAGCCGACCGAGCCGGAGGAGCCCGCGCAGGGCCCGATCGCGGAGTACACCTTCGAGAACGGCTCCCTCGCGGACACCGTCGGGGACGCCGACCTCACCGCGTCCGGCACGGCGGCGGTCGCGACCGACGCCGACCAGGGGTCGGCCCTGCGCCTGACGGGTGCGGCGAACGGGTTCGCCTCGTTCCCGGCCGGGTTCTTCGACGGCCGCGACACCATGACGGTGTCGATGGACGTCAAGTCCGAGCTGAACGACGGCAACTTCTTCACCTTCGCCTTCGGTCAGAACCAGGACCGCTACTCGTTCCTGCGGGTGCGCGGCGGCGACGCCCGGACGGCCATCACGAAGTCGACCTGGCAGGGCGAGTCGGACGTCACCGGCTCCATCTCGGCCGGGCAGTGGCACCGCTACGACCTCGTCTACGACGGCAAGACGCTGCGGATGTACATCGACGGCGTCAAGGTGGACGAGAACACCGCGCTCAACGCCTCGGTCAGCGAGCTCGGCTCGAACCTCGCCGGCTACCTCGGCCGGTCCTTCTACGGCGCCGACCGCGCATTCCAGGGATGGTTCGACAACGTGCGCGTCTACAACCGCGCGCTGTCCTCGACCGAGATCCTCGAGAACGCGGGCGTCGAGGACCAGCTGCTCGACGTGTCGCTCACGCAGCCCGAGAAGCTCAAGCTCGCGCCGATCGTGAACGGCGACGCGCGCACCGTCATCCTCCCCGTCGTGAAGGGCACGGACGTGTCCCGGCTCGCCCCGACCTTCACCACCGTGTCGGGGGCGACCGTGTCGCCCGCGTCGGGGACGACGGTCGACCTGCGCACCCCCGTCACCTACACGATCACCACGCCCTCGGGCGAGAAGGCGACGTGGAAGATCGAGGCCCGCGTCGTCAACAGCCCGGTGCTGCCGGGGCTGTACGCCGACCCGAACATCGCGGTGTTCGGCGACACGTACTACATCTACGCGACGACCGACGGCTTCCCCGGCTGGGGCGGCAAGGAGTTCTACGTCTGGAAGTCGAAGAACCTCACCGACTGGACGCGCTCGGCCGCGCCGTTCCTCACGCTCGACGGCGCCAACGGCAACGTCCCGTGGGCGACCGGCAACGCGTGGGCGCCGACGATCATCGAGCGGGGCGGGAAGTACTACTTCTACTTCAGCGGGCACAACCCGACGTACGACCGCAAGACGATCGGCGTCGCGGTGGCCGACTCCCCCGAGGGTCCGTTCGTGGCCCAGCCCACCGCGATGATCCTCAACAACGAGGCCGTCACGTCGGGCCAGGCCATCGACCCCGCCGCGTTCCACGACCCGGTGACGGACAAGTGGTACCTCGGCTGGGGCAACGGCTCACCGGTTCTGGCGGAGCTGTCGGACGACATGCTCTCGATCAAGCCGGGGACGTACCAGCGGATCAACGGACTGACGGACTTCCGTGAGGGCGTGTTCTTCAACTACCGGAAGGGGCTCTACCACCTGACGTACGCGATCGACGACACGGGGTCCGAGAACTATCGGGTCGGCTACGCCACCGCGACCAGCATGAACGGTCCGTGGACCTACCGTGGCGTGATCCTCGAGAAGGACCTCGCCCTCGGCATCAAGGGACCGGCGCACAGCTCGATCATCAACGTGCCCGGCACGGACGACTGGTACATCGCCTACCACCGGTTCGCGATGCCGAACGGCAACGGCACCAACCGTGAGACCACCATCGACCGGGTCACCTTCGGCGCGGACGGCCTCATGCAGAAGATCGTGCCGACGCTGGAGAGCGTGGCTCCGCAGACGGTGCCGGCGGCCGGCCCGGAGATCACGTCGACGGCGGGCACCCGCTGCGTGGCGGGCAAGGTGACCCTCGTGGTCAGCGCCGTCAACCGCGACGACGTCCCGGTGTCGGTGACGATCGCCACCGCCTTCGGGTCCAAGACCGTCGCGTCCCTCGCGCCCGGGAAGACGACGACGCAGAGCTTCACCGTGCGTCAGTCGTCGGTCGCGGCGGGCACGGCGACCGTCACGGCGACGGCGAACGGCGGGAGCACGGAGCTCAAGCCGGCGTACACGGCGCGCAGCTGCGGCTGACACCGGGCGGGCCCCCTCGGCCCGCAGACGAGAGGGGCCCCTCCGTTCGGAGGGGCCCCTCTCGTCTGTCCGGCGTCCGTCGCCGGTGCCGTCGAGCAGGGTCCGGGCCGGCGTCCGTCGCCGGTGCCGTCCTGCGGAGTCCGGGTCCGGGCCGGCGTCCGCCGCGCCGTCCTGCGGAGTCCGGGTCCGCCACGCCGTCTGGCCGTGCCGCGACGCGGCGTGTCGCCTCACGACTCCGCAGGACGGCGGCCGGTCACTCGTCGCCGATGACCCCGATGCCGCTGGCCTGGTGGTCGGCGTTCGGGTCGTCCTTCGCCGGGGCCTTCGCCCCCTCGTCGGGGTCGGTCTCCTGGCTCGGGGCGACCGTCGGGTCGTCGGCGAGGGTGTCGGCGTCCTCGGCGGGCGCGCTGTCCTGGGGGTCGCTCATGGGGTGTCCCTTCGTCGAAGCGGAGCACCATCCTGTCGCGCCGCCCCGCCCCTCCCCAACCGCTTGACCCCCGCCCGTCACCGCGCAAGGGATGCCACGGCGGTGACATGGCGCACATGCACGCCGCACGCCGCCCACGGCGGGCATTCGCGACAGGTCAGCGCCCTGGGGGAACCGGGATGCCACGGCGGTGACATGGCGCACATGCACGCCACACGCCGCTCACGGCGGGCATTCGCGACAGGTCAGCGCCCGAGCACGCCGCGCAACCGGTCCGTCCAGGACTGCGTCAGCAGGACCTCGCGTCCGTCCACCTCGACCGCGAGCGTGGAGCCGCCGAGGAGCCCCGACCGGCGGGGACGCTCGTCGCTGCGCACGTAGGCGGCGGCGATCTCGACGTAGACCGCCAGCAGGCGGGCGCTCTCGTCCTTCGACGAGGCCTCATCGACCAGCTGAACGCGATGACGCGTGTCGACGTTGACGCTGAACCACCGCGATCCCGGCGTCGACACCCTCGCCCACCGTTCGCCGCGCGCGAGCCGCGCCCAGGCGCTCCCGGCCGAGACGCCGGTCTCGACCTCGAGGTCCGCGTGCGCGACGACGAGCACGTCCAGCATCGCCAGCGCCTCGGGAGCGCTCACGTAGTCGGCACGGCCGGGTCCGATGCCGCCCCACTCGAAGCGCGATCCGGAGCTCATGATCGCCGGGATGCCAGGGGGGCCATGTCGAGAGCGTACTCTCCGACGGTCGTGTCGCGGCGCGTGCCGCCGGTCAGCTCGGCCGCAGGCGTGCGTCCGGATGCAACGAGCGCAGACGCACCGACCCGTCGACGATCGCCCGGAGCGCGCGCGGGCTCAGCTCCAGCTCGGCCGACACGCGCTCCACTCCCGCTCCGGACGACACCGCGCCCCGCAGCGCCGCCTCGGCCGCCCGTGCCGCGGCCTCGACGCCGTCCGCCGTGCTGCCCACGAAGGCGGCCAGCCGCTCGGCGGCGAGACGGATGGATGCCGAGCGCTCCCGCTCGAGAGGGGAGGTGGCATCCCTCGGTCCGAGTCGGCTCATGCCCGCACCTCCGCGACGGAGGCGGTGGGGGTATCGGCGAGGTTCATCGGGCCTCCGCGGGTCGGCGTGGACGGGCGAGGACTCCATGCTCGCCCGCGCGCCGCGGTGGCACATCCTCCGTGCGGACCATTTCCTCCCCCGGTCGGGGGAGGCGGGGACGCTCAGGCCCGCGTCGCCCGGGAGGACGCCCGCAGTCCGATGCCGAGGCGGGCGGCCCGCCCCAGCGTGAGTCCCGGGACGTAGCACCGCACGAGCGCGATGCCGATGGCCGGCAGCTGCGCGGCGTCGGGGTACAGCATCCAGACCGCGGCGTGCTCCGGCTGGAACTTCTTCTTGAAGTTCGCCAGGGAACGGAACCCGTACGCCGGCTCGAGGAGCGTGCTTAGCGTCTCGAGCAGACGCTCGACGGCATCCCGGTCCGCGTCGTGTTCGCTGCGATGGAACGCGAGGGGCGAGCCGGACAGGCTCAGCGTCACGCACCCCTCCTCCTTCGCCTGCTCCACGACCGCGCCGATGACGAACTCCATAACGCCGTTTATCGCGTCGTCGCGCCGGCGCATCACGTCGAGCGTGTAGCCGGTGACGCCGTCCGCGGAGAAGACGGGCAGCCAGCTCGTGACCGCGATGACGCGTCCGTCCGCGTCGCGCGCGAGCATGAGACGGACGGCGGGGTCGAGGAGCTCGTCGACTCCGCCGAGCGTGAACTCCATCTCGGGAATGGTCTTGTCGGCGACCCACGCCTCGGAGATCTCGCGCACGTGCGCGCGGTCCACGAACGACAGGGCGCTCCAGCTCGTCCACTGCGCGGTCACGCCCTCCCGCTGCGCGCGGTTCGTCGCGGTGCGGACGTCCTGCCGCTTCTTGCCCGCGGGCGTCCACGTGCGCGGGTCCAGCAGCGCCTCCTCGGCGACCTGCGTCTCACGCCAGCCGAGGTCCGCCAGCGCCGCACGCTCGACGTCGTCGACGCTGTAGAAGACCGGGGTCCAGCCGTGCTCGCCGCAGTAGTCGACGAAGCCGCGTCCGACGCCCGGGTGGGAGCGGTCCGCGCCGAAGGCTCCGCCGAGGGAGACGGCGATCCGGCCGTGGACGCGGTAGGCGATGGCGGCGTCGAGACCGGGCGCGAACCAGTACGCGTTGCCGGACCACGTCGTCATGAACGCGAGCGATCCGCCGCCGCCCCGCTCCAGGACCTCGCGCGCGCGGGCGCGGTCCCCAGAGTGCGCGACGGTGCCGCCGCTGGTCACCAGGCGGATGGATGCCACGATGCACACGATCCAGAACAGGACCGACGGCAGATACCACGTCGCCTGCGCCCACCCGCTCACGGGGACGAACGTCGCCGAGTCGTACGGCAGGAGCGACGGGGGCAGGAGGCGCAGCGGCAGGGATGCGACGATGTCGCGCACGCTCGCCCACGGACGGAACTGATCGCTCACGACGAGCATCGACAGCAGCGTCACGACGAGGACGAGGAGGCCTCCGCCGACGACCGTCCCGACGAAGACCGAGCGGGCCCCCGGCGCGGACGCCACGCGCACCGCGCGCCGCGACAGGAAGAGCACGAGCGCCACCGCGAGCGGTGTCAGGGCGGCCACGCCGAGTCCGATCAGGTACTGCACGGCCGATGTGCCGATCGTGGGGCTGCGGATCTGGGAGACGGCGTCCCACGTGCCGGGGCTGAAGACGAGGAACTGCAGGGACAGCCCGACGAAGGCGCACAGCTCGACGACGATCGCGATGCTGAGCGCCCCGCGCCGGCCGCGGAGGATGCCCCAGGCGCAGACCACCAGCAGCAGCATCGGCAGGGCCGCGATCCACCCCGCGTCGGGCTGCATCTCCGCGTAGACCTCGCCGTCGGGGCACGGCACGACCGACGAGGTCACCGAGCAGGGCTGTCCGTCGACGAAGGTCAGGGGGTCGTAGGAGAGGTAGCCGTAGACCGTCATGAGCCCGTAGCCGACGCCCCACACGGTCGCGATGACCGGCCCGATCGCGCTGATCGCGGTGACGGCCGCGAGCAGGATCCGCGTCTCGTGGTGCGAGCTCCGCAGGACGCGCAGCCCCGCCCCCCGCCCGCCGCTCAGACGCCCGATGAGCAGGCCGACCGGCAGCGAGACGAGGGTGTACAGGTCGTCGGCTGTGCCCGAATACAGGAAGAGGGTCACCGCGAGCAGGGTGAAGGCGAGCCGCACGCGACGGCGCCAGAGCGGACGGGCGAAGCAGCTGGCCGCCATGGCCACGCCGATCGCCGCGGCGATGGGCGGGGCGCCCGACAGGGGCTCGTCGTTGAGCGGAAGCACCGCGAGGACGCTCCGCTCGACCGTGGAGAGCGCCAAGCCCGCGAGCGAGGTCAACAGCCCTCCGCCGAGGTAGGCCAGGACCACCCGGCGAGCGCCCATCGCCCGCTCCGCCGCCGCGGTCACGAGGAGGACGACGGAAGCGACGACCAGCAGCCGCCGCCACGAATCGACGGTGAACAGCGCGAGACCGACGGCCCGGAGGTCGTAGGCGTTCCGCCACGGCAGGGTGTCGCGCATGAGCATCACGGTGCTGACGACGACGACCGTCAGCGTGAGGACGACCGCCACCCACGGCACGCGTCGCCACCACGCGGCCGCCGGCGACGCGGTGACGACGGGATTCCTACCGTCCGCGGCGGGGGGCGTCGCGGGTACGGTCGGCACGACGGCTGTGGGGGTCATGGGATCTCCACTCGGGTGCGGGATCGTCCCCCCGGGTTCGGAGACGACTCCCCATCCTCATGACCGCTGTACGCCCGTGGCATCCGTCCGCGGGGTTATTCACCCCCGCCACCCGGCGTATTCACCCCTCGCCACCCGGCGTGGCCGGATGCCGCCCGTCGGGCGGGGATCCCCCGGCCCGCGGTTACGCCTGCGTGGGCGTGTCGAAGTCCCAGTCGATCGACTCGTCGGCACCGTCGCGCTCGTCCGGCTCGACGGCACGGAGCTGGGTGCGGGGGAAGAGCCGATGCTGCGTGAGCTCGGCGGCGGCCCGGGAGAAGTCGGGCTCCTCGCCCGTCCAGTCCACCGGCGCGGACAGGACGTCGTTGCCGACGCCGATCACGAGCTCCGCCTGCGCGACCGTGCCGTCCTCGGTCACGATCGGGATGCTCACGGCCTCCGCCTGGCCTTCCTTCGCCACGGCGGCGGTCAACTCCACGAGCGACGCGGCGACGTCGTCAGTGGTCTTCACGGTCTCTCCGGCGTAGGTCACACATCGCATGGTCACAGCCTGGGGCTCGGGCCACGGCCGGGAGGGCGGGTTGCACCCTCCGGGTCCGGTGGGGTACGCGCGCCCACCTCCACGGTGCGACGGATGCCAGGCGCGTGCGAGGGCGCGTCGAGCGCCGCGGCGGTCACTCCCGGCGCTGGACTCCGCGCAGCATCGCCGCATCCAGTTCGTGCCACACGGCCCGGACGGTCTCGAACTCGGCGAACCGCTCCGGTGGCGGCTCCTCCAGGGAGAGGCGGTATCCGCGGGGCAGGTCGTCCACGTGCTGTCCGTCGCGGGGTCCGCCGACGAGCACGTAGATCACGATGACGGGTGCGCGTCGGACTCGACCGCGACGCCGTCGACGGCCTCGCTCATGCGCTGCAGGAAGGCCACGACGGCACCCGACTCCTCGGGGCTCATGTCGATCACGGCCGCCAGCATGCGATCGTGCATATTCCCCAGGGTCTGACGGACCTCGACGTGGGCGCGATCGGTCGCGCGGACGAAGATGCTGCGCCGGTCGGCGGGGTTCGCCACGCGGGTGAGGTGACCGGAGCGCTCGAGACGGTCGAGGATGGCGGTCGTGGAGGCGGTGGACAGGCCGAGATAGCGCGTCAGCTCGCCCGGGCGCACCCCGCGGCTCGGGTCGCGGAGCAGGTAGCGCAGCACGAGCAGCTCGTTCTCGCCCATCGACATGGACTCGCGGGTGCGACGGCGCATGGCCATCTCGGCTGCGCGGTATACGCGGAGCGCCTCGAGGACGGCCTTGCTGCGGGTGCGCCGGTCGGCGCTCTCCTGGCCGTACCAGTAGGTCGACGACGGGGTGGTCTCCGCGGAGGCGGGGACGCGAGGAGCCGTCTCGATGTCGGTCATGGTCACTCCCCTTTCCGTTCGTTTGTACGTGGAGCATACCGCGAAACGAATAGTTAGACAAACTAGTTACTAACCGAGTATGTTCGGATCACAGCAACCGCTTCACGAAGGGAGATCCCATGGGCCACCTGTTCTACGGCGCCACCACCGAGCCGATCGCCGTTCCCGACCGTCTGCTCGCCCACCTCAAGGTCGTCACCGCGACCAAGCTCCGCCGCGGCGAGAGCTTCACGATGTCGTGGCGTCACCTCGACGGCGAGGCCGGTCGCACCACGCTGTGGCTGCAGCCTTCGATCCCCCTCCGTTTCGTCTTCGAGTCGGCCGAGGCCGAGAAGTTGCACGCCCCCACGCTGAAGAACATGGCCGACCTGGCGAACTCCTCCGCCGGCCTCGTCGTCGACCTCGACGCGCAGATCCCCGAGGTCGAGGACATGGGCCGCCCGTCGGCCGCTCCGCTGCGTCGCTCGCTCACCACGGCAGCCTGACGTGACCTCCCCGACATCGGCCACGATCACCCCGATCTCGACCGCTCGCGTGCTGTGGGCGAAGGTCGACACGGGTTTCTGGGTCGCCGACCGCGGCGGCGAGTACTTCGGATGCGTCGACTCCGTGGCGGGCGGGTTCGTCGCCCGCGACAGCCACGGCATCCCGGTCGGACGCTACGAGACCCTGGATGCCGCCAAGGCGTCCCTCCGCACGACGATGCACCCGGCGAACTCCGCACGCCGTCGTCGTCTGGAGCGGACCCCACTCGTCGTCGCGACCGCCGCGGGCTCCACGGCCGTCGCCTTCGCCCTGACCGCCGGCGCTCTTGCGCCGTACCTGTGAGGCGCAGATGAACGGCGAGGACCTCCGGGACGAGGCCGACGACTTCGAGGACGCGGCCGCCGCCGCGTTCCGCGTGCGCTACGGCGTCGCACCTCTCTGAGCCGCGGCACCGGGGTGCGCCAGGGGGTGTACACCCGGCGTCACGTGTGGAACCGTGCAGGTCTCGGACGATCCGGCCCGCATCCCGTGCCTCGGGACCGCGCCCGGGTGAGGCCGGAGGAAGAAGGGCAGAGCCATGACGACGAACGACACGACGGGTCGACCGGACGACGAGGACGTGCCGGGCGCGGACGCGCACGGTGCCGGATCGGAGTCCCCCGAGGAGGGCGCGGCGGCTCAGGATGCCGCGGACGACGCCTCCACCCAGGCGGACTCCCCCACCGGTCAGATCGACTGACCGCGCGCCTCAGAAGGCGTAGCGCACCCGGCAATACGGCAGCGTGGTCGCGATGAGATCGGTGAGGGCCGCCACGCTCTGCGCTTTGAGGGGGTGACGGTACCGCACGTTCGTCGCGCCGTTCTGCGAGCGCTTCTCCTCCTGCGCGGCGGGCGTCCACAGGAGCTGCTCGGCGGTCGGATGCCACCCAAGGTTGACCTCGTGCAGGCCTTCGTTGTGCGTGAGGAAGATCACCTCGCACGCGAGCTGGGCCTTCGCCCGGGGGTGCAGGGCGGCATCCAGCTGTTCGAAGAGCTCGCGCCAGTCCGCGAGCCAGGTCGGCGTCAGGATGACCGGCGAGAAGTTGACGTGCACCTCGTAGCCCGCGTCGACGAAGTCGTTGATGGCGGCGATCCGCTCGGCCATGGGCGACGTGCGCAGGTCGGTGACCCGCGCCGTGGCGGCCGGCATGAGGGAGAAGCGGATGCGCGTGCGGCCGGCGGGGTCCCAGTCGAGCAGGTCGCGATTGACGAACTTGGTGGCGAAGGACGCCTTGGCCGTCGGCGTCATCCGGAACAGCTCGCAGACGTCGCGAACGTTCTCGCTGATGAGGGCGTCTACAGAGCAGTCGCCGTTCTCGCCGATGTCGTACACCCAGGCCTCGTCGTCGCACTGGTTCGGCTCGGTCTTGGGGCCCCGCGCGGCGATGTGACGGGCGAGGTGCCGACTGATCTGGTCGACGTTCGCGAAGACCGTGATGGGGTTGCTGTAGCCCTTGCGGCGCGGCACGTAGCAGTACGCGCACGCCATGGCGCACCCGTTGGACAGCGACGGCGCGATGAAGTCGGCCGAGCGGCCGTTCACGCGGGTGACGACGCTCTTCTTGACCCCGACCACCAGGGCCTCCGTCTTGATGCGGATCCACCGTGCGACGTTGGCCTCGTCGCCGTGCACCTCGGGGATCTGCCAGTGGGATGCCACGGGGACGATCTCGGCCTCCGGCCAGCGGGCCACGATCTCCCGTCCGCGCTCCAGCTCGAGCGCCGCGTCCTCGGCGTAGATGCGGGTGACGCCGAGCAGCTTCTCGCGAGTGACGGACATACGTCCGTTCTACTCGGGGGTTCCGACATCGCCCCCGTCGGGCAGGGGCTGGCACCGCGGGCACCACCACGTCCGCCGCTGCTCGGGGTCGTTCGCGACCTCGTCGCGCACCCGCACCCGGGTGCCGCACCGCAGGCACGGCCGCCCCGCCCTGCCGGCGACCCAGTGCGAGGCCCCCTTCCGGCGGTCCCCCGTCGTGACCTGGTACATCCCGGGAACCATGGCCGAGAGGCGCAGGCACCGAGCGGCCAGGGCGACGAGCGCGTCCAGGTCCGTCCGCCCGATCGGGGCGAAGGGATGGATGCCGCGGAGGAACGCGAGCTCGTTGACCCACAGGTTGCCGAGCCCGGCGATCCGCGTCTGGTCGAGCAGTGCCGCCACGACGGGACGGGCAGGATCGCGACGGAGGCGGCGCACGGCCTCGGCGGCATCCCAGTCGTCCCGCAGGGGATCCGGACCGAGCCGGCCCACGACGTCGTCCTCCCGCGCCGTGGGGACGAGCTCCACGACCGGCAGGTCCAGTCCCCAGACCTCCTGCCCGTCGTCCAGGCGCAGCCGCACGCGCGCCGTCTCGCGCGCCGACGCCGGCAGACGCCGTCCCGGACGGGTGACGGTCCAGCTGCCCTGCATGCGCAGGTGCGTGTGCAGCGTGGATCCCCCCGAGAACCGGGTGAGCAGGTGCTTGCCGTGCGTGTCGTAGCCGACGATGCGCTCCCCCGCGAGCGACCGGCCGGCCGCGTTGCCGGAGCGCAGCTCGCCGTCGACGACCACACGGTCCCGCGTGGCGGCGTCGAGCCGCATCCGCAGGCGGTAGACGCTGTCGCCCTCGGGCACGGCTAGGGGGTCGCGTCGCGCCGCGACGCCGCACCGGGATCGATGTCGCGCAGCGACTCCTCGCGCGGGGCGAGGTCCGGCCGCAGGCGTGTGCCGAACTCGTGGCGCAGTGCGCTCAGCGCCGCCTGCCACCCCGCGAGGCCGTGCACGCCGGGGCCGGGGCTCGTCGAGGACGAGCACAGGTACACGCCGTCCATGGGCGTACGCCAGGGGTCCGGGCTGTAGACGGGACGGCCCAGCAGCTGCGGAAGAGAGGGGGCGCCGGCGGAGATGTCGCCACCGGGGAAGTTGGGGTTCCAGGCGGCGATGTCCACGGCGGTGCGAGAGGTCGACGCGAGGATCGTGTCGCGGAAGCCGGGCGCGAAGCGCTCGACCTGACGGACGACGGCCTCCTCGCGATCCGCGGGGCTGCCGGGCGGGACGTGGGTGTACGCCCAGAGCACGTGCTTCCCCGCCGGGGCGCGGGTCGGGTCGAACAGCGTCGGCTGCGCCGCGAGCACGTACGGCGCGTCGGGCAGTTCTCCCCGCGCGACGGCGTTCTCAGCCGCGGCCACCTCGGCCCGTGTCCCGCCGATGTGCACCGTCCCGGCGCGTGCGACGTCGGCGTTCGTCCACGGCACCGGCTCGGACAGGGCGAAGTCCACCTTCGCCACGCCCCCGCCGTAGCGGAAGCGCTCGAGCTTGCGGCGGTAGCCGGACGGCATCCGGCATCCCGCCAGCCGCACGAGAGCGCGGGGGGTGACGTCGAGCAGCACCGCGCGGGCGGGGGGCAGCTCGTCGAGGGAGGTCACCTCCGTGCCCGTGTGGAAGACACCGCCGTGGGCGCGGACGTCGGAGATCATCGCGTCGGCGATGGCCTGACTGCCGCCCACGGGGATGGGCCAGCCGCGGCCGTGCCCGTAAGTCGCGAGCACCAGGCCCGCGCCGCCGGCGGCGATGCTCGGCTGGTGCAGGATCGTGTGCGCCGAGACGCCGGTGATCAGCGCGGGCACCACCTCGTCGCGGAAGCGCTGATTCCACCACGGCCCGCCCTGCTCCAGGGAGCGGATGCCGAAGAAGAACGCGGCCAGCGGGTCTCCGGGGACCCGCAGCAGGGCGTTGCCGGTGAAGTCGGCGACGCCGCGCAGATGGTCCACGAGGGGGCGCATGAGCCGCTCGTACGCGGGGCCGTCGACACCGAGCCCCTCTGCGGCGCGCGCGAGGTCGCGGAAGGCGAGGCCGGCACGGCCGCCGTCCAGGGGATGCGCGTACGACACCTCGGGCCGGACGAACGGCACCCGGCGCTCGAGCGCGAACTCGCGGAAGAACCAGGACTCGAACGCGAGCGGGTGCACCGCGGAGCCCACGTCGTGGCGGAAGCCGGGCAGGGTCAGCTCCGCGGTGGACGCGGCACCGCCCAACGTGTCGGCCCGTTCGTAGACGGCGACCGACAGACCCGACCGCGCCAGCGTGACCGCGGCGGCCAGGCCGTTCGGGCCCGACCCGACGATGATCGCGTCGTATCCCTCGCTCATCGGTCGACCGGCTCTTCCTCGGCGGTGGAGACGTGGCCGAGCGCCGACGCCCCGCCGGACGTGCCGGGGGCACCGCCCTCGGCGAGGTACGCCAGTCGGTGGAGCGTCTCGGCGTTCCGCCAGCGGGTGACGGCGTCGAAGACGACGTCGGGCAGCAGCCTCGTCGGTCCGGTCACCGGCTCCTCCTGGATCCGCACGACGCAGGTGTCGCCGCGTGGCTTGACGTCGATCGCGACGCGCGCGACGCCGATCGGTCCGCCGTGGGGCTCGAGCACCACGCGGCGCGGCGGATCCCACACGCGCACCACGGTCCGGTCGTTGGTGACGATCGGCCAGGAGCCGAACGAATGATGCAGGGTCGCGCCCTCGGCGGGCCAGTCCTCCGACACGTCGCGCATGCGGGAGGTGCCGACGACCCACAGCGGATAGAGCCAGCCGTTCTCGAGCACGCGGAAGACGTCCTCGGGGGTGCAGCGCATCACCCGGACATTGCGTGCCATGGGACGATCCTGCCCTTCGTCGTCGTCGTCACGGCGGTGGACCCGCCGCGCAGGCGTCGGACCGGCGGACAACGTCGGTCGGGGCGCCTGGATGCCACGCTACGCACCGCTGCGCCGACCGCCTCGACCGTTGCGCCCCACCCGCCGCAGCGGGTAACGCGAGCTGCGCGGCTCAGCGCTCCCGCGGCGAGCGCGGCAGCACGATCCACACGCGCGTGCCGCCGGTCGGCGCCTCATCCAGGCCGATGTGCCCGCCGTGCGCCTCGACGATGCGCCGGCACGTGGCCAGGCCGATGCCGATGCCCGCCACGTCCGCGTCGTGGCCGCGCTGCATCGGCTCGAACATGCGCTCGCGCAGCTCCGGCTCGATGGCGTCGCCGTTGTCGTCCACGGTGAGCCGCCAGCCGTCGGGCAGGGCCTCGAGGCGCACCTCGACCCGCGGGACCCGCCCCGCCGCCACGGTGAACTTCACGGCGTTCGCGATGAGGTTCTGCAGCAGCACGCGGAAGAGCGTCGCGTCCGCCCGCACGAACTCGGAGGCATCCACGCTCACCTGCGCACCCGTCTCGACGAGGGCGCCGTCCAGGTCCTCGAGCACCGCGTCCACCGAGTCGGCGACGTCGACGTCGCTGAACTGCGGGCGCGCGCCGCCCATGCGGGCGAAGTCGAGGAGGTCGGTGACCATGGCGGTCATGCGTCCGGCGGCGGCCTCGGCGCGGGCCAGGGACTGCGCGGCGCGGGGGGCCTCCGCCATCTCGGGGCTGTCCGCGGCGAGCTCCAGGAAACCGGAGAGCGCGGTGAGCGGGTTGCGCAGGTCGTGGCTGACCTGCGCGGCGAACTGCTCGAGCTGGGCGTTGGACTCCGCGAGGTCGCGCGTGATGCGGCGCAGCTCGAGCACGTCGATGACCTGGTGTGCGAGCAGGTCGAGGGCGTGGCCGTGGGCCGCCGAGAGCTCCCCCACCTCGTCGTCGAAGACGCACAGCGTGCCGATCGCCACGCCGGACGGCGTGATGAGGGGGCTCGAGGCGTAGAAGCGGACGTTCGCGATGACGCCGGTGACGAAGGGGTTGGCGGCGAAGCGCTCGTCGAGGCGGGCATCGGAGACGACGACGCGACCCGGGCGGGAGATGACCGCGGCGCACATCGAGTCCTCGCGGGAGCAGCTCGCCGCCTGGATGCCGACGGCGGCGACCTGATGCTGCATCCGGTCGTCGATGATGTTGATGACGGCCGTCGTGACGCCGCAGATCGTCGCGGCGAGCTCCACGAGGCCCTGCAGGTCCGGTTCGGGCGCCTCCCCGACCAGTCGGTACTGCGCGATCGCCTCGCGTCGCGTCACATCGTGCGCTGTGGACACAGCCGTTCCCCTCGAGCTCCCCAGTGAGGTCAGCCTAGGGGACTACACCCTTCCCTTCGTAAGTCCAAGACCCTCGCGTGCGGGCGCCCGGGCGACGAGAGTGTGGGGATGAGCGATTCCACCCCCGTCCCCACCGACCCGACCGCGCCCGGCGTCCCCGGGGCCCCGGCGGAGCCCGTCGCCCCGAACCCGGTCGAGCCGACGGCGCCGAACCCCGTCGAGCCGACCGTCCCCCTGCCGCCCGAGCCCTCCCCCGAGCCCGTGGGCGCCTTCGCCGACGACGACGGGGATGCCGTCTCGTCCGACGAGCTGCACGCGGACAACGCCGTCGAGGAGGACATGATCGACGCCGTCGACCCGGGCGGTCGTCCCGACTGAGCCTTCCCGCCCGCACCGCGGGCCCGGATACGACGATGCCGCCGCGGTCCTCCGCGGCGGCATCGTCATGCGGACGTGCGGGTCAGGGATTGCCCCGCGTCCACAGCAGGAGGATCGCGACGACCTGGAGCACGAGGCATCCCGCGAGGATCGCCGTCCGCCGCCGGGGCGTCGAGGACCAGCGCTCGTCGCCGAAGAGCGGTGCCATCGGCATGATGAGGCGGAACGTGCTCTGCTGCGGCAGGAACACCGCGAACAGGTAGAGGCCGTAGCTGAAGCTGTAGGCGACGACCATCAGGCCGAGGCGGCGGACCGGGCGCGACCACATCAGCATGGCGAAGCCGACCACGATCGCGACGACGATCAGGATGCCGACGGGGCCGAGCCACGTGCCCGCCTGGCGGAACCACGGGGTGAAGGGCATGAACTCGTCGTTGCCGACGAAGTCGATCCACCACCCGATCTCGGTGCGGATGTAGGCGTTGTGGGTGCCGGTGGCCGCCTGGGCGATGTGGTTCCAGGACAGACCGGCCGCCGCGAGGCCCATGCCGGTGACGAACAGCCCGGCCCACTCGCGGAACGGGAACGGGTCGACGCGGCGGCGGAAGAAGCGGACCGCGAAGACGATGCCCAGGCCGAGCGCGAGCGCCAGCACCCCGGGACGCGTGTAGGCGGCGACGAGCCCGATGGGCAGGATCCAGATGTACTGCCGTCTGATGGCCAGCAGCATCGACGCGAACATCAGCATCATGAACAGGCCCTCGCTGTAGCCGAGGACCATGATGAACGACAGGGGGGCGAACGAGAAGATGACCGTGCCCCACCAGGCGGAGCGGGGCGTGGTGACGGTGCGCAGCAGCACGAACAGCAGCCAGGTGGCGCCCAGGCCCGCCGCGACGCTCAGCAGCACGGCGACGACCTGCCACCCCAGCCCCGTGGCTCCCGACAGGGTGCGGATGAGGAACGGGAACACGGGCAGGAACGCCCAGTTGTTCGGCAGGATGTCGCCGGAGACGTTCATCGGCAGCGAGGTCGGGTAGCCCTGGGCGGCGATCTGCCCGTAGCGGTCGGCGTCCCAGCCGGTGAGGTAGTCGAAGAAGGTGCCCAGGCGCTCGTCGTCCGGGCCGAAGCCCCAGCGCCCCGCCTTCGCGATGGAGTAGAAGCCCCACAGCATCCCGACGTTCACGAGGCGGGCGACGGCCCACAGCAGCAGGACCTTGGTGAAGGCGCCGCGCTCGAGGGGGACGACGCCCTGCGGCTTCCGCAGGACGTCCGCGGCGTACTCGCGCAGGGCGCGGCCGGCGCGGGAGTCGAGGAGGCGGCGTCCGCGGTCGCCGAGGCGGGTCGGGACCGTCCGCGGGGACAGCTGGCTCGGCGGTGCGCTCACTCGGAACCTTTCAAGAAGAGGGCGAGGTGACGACGTTGTCGGGCCCGGGAAGTGCATCTGGGCCAGATGGTAGCGGATGCACCCGGACATTCCCCCTGCTTGACTTCTCTGAAGAAGCCCCGGTCAGGCGTTTTCACCCCCGCTCTCATCCCCCTGCCGGAAGCGGGAGGGGCGGCATCCCGAATCAGATGAGGAAGATGCTCACCGCGCCGGGATTGTGCGCGTGCACGAGGACGCCGAAGACGACCGCGTCGAACAGGAGGTGGACCGTCACGACGTACCAGAGGGACCGGGTCTTCAAGAAGAGGAAGCCCTGGACGATCGCGAACGGCACCGTCAGCAGCGGCCCCCACGCCTGGTAGCCCAGCTCCCACAGGAACGACACGAAGACGATCGCCTGCAGCAGGTTCGCCGTCAGGTCGGGGAAGTGGCGGCGCAGTAGGACGAACACCGTGCAGATGAAGAAGAGCTCGTCCCAGATGCCGACGGCGCCGACCCCGACGAACAGGCGCGCGATGAGGTCCGGGGTGTCCACCACCGGCCAGTTCATGTAGACGCCCGAGGTGATGAAGTAGAACGGCAGGATCAGGTAGCCGAGCACGATCACACCCGCCAGCCACGCCCACTGCCACCACGTCCAGCGTCCGCCGCCGCGCCAGGGGAAGCGGATCGCGTCGTCCCGGTAGACGAACCGCGACACGACGTACGGGACGACGACGGCCCCGCCGAGCGCGAGGGTGAAGCGGACGAAGGCCGCGTCGTCGAGCTCGGCGTGCAACGGGATGAGGCTGACGATGAATTGACCGACCGCGACCAGCGACACGTCGCGGGCGATGCTCGGCTCGGCGGTCCCCCGGCGCGCCCCGGCGGGCGGCAGGACCGGCACGGCCCGCAGGCGGTCGACGAGGACCCCGGATGCCACGGCCAGCACGAGCAGCACCCACCCGAGCCACACGACCTGGACGACGAAGAGCGCGGGGGCGGCGAGGCACACCAGCAGCGCCGGGACGAGCTTCGGCGTCCACGTGGAACGCTCGTGCACGGGCACCGCGGTGTGCGCGGTCACGGGGAGACCCGGGTGTAGGTCAGGTCGCGGATGTCGCGTCCGACGCGCAGGCCCTTGCGCTCGAACGCGGTCAGCACGCGCCCGTCGAAGCGCTCGGCCCACTCCCCCGCGAAGGCGCGGTCGAAGTCGGGGGCCTCGTCGAGCACGTCGCGCATCCGATCGGCGTAGTCCTGCCAGTCCGTCGCCAGGCGCAGGACGCCGCCCGGGCGCAGCGCTCGTGCGGCGACGCGGGTGAAGTCGGGGGCGATGAGCCGTCGCTTCGTGTGCTTGTTCTTGTGCCAGGGGTCCGGGAAGAACACCCACAGCTCGTCGACGGAGCCCTCCGGCAGCAGGTGCTCGAGCACCTCGGGTGCGTTGGCCTCCGCGAGGCGCAGATTGCGCACCCCCTCCCGGTCGGCGTCGAGCATCGTGCGGGCGAGCCCGGCCCGGAAGACCTCGACGGCGAGGAAGTCGCGGTCGGGATGGGCGGCGGCGGCCGCGACGATCTGGTGCCCCTGGCCCGACCCGATCTCGACCGTCAGCGGCGCGCGGCGGCCCCACACCTCCGCGGGGTCGACGACGGTGCCCGCGCGGACGCTCGTCGCGGCGGTGCCGCGCTCCACCGGCAGCAGGTAGAAGGGCGAGTGGTCGGCCCAGGCGCGGTCCTGCGCCTCGGACATGCGCCCGCTGCGGCGCACGAACGACACCGGCTTGTCGCGGAAGACGGGGGTGTCCATGGCATCCAGGGTAGGCGTCCCCTCCGACGCGGACGGCGCGAGAGGGGCCCCGGATGCCGCGGAGGCGTCGGACGCGACGGCGCGCTTGCGGCCGCTCACGGGACGGTCACGAAGTCGATGAGCTCCTCGACCCGACCGAGCAGCGCCGGCTCGAGGTCACGGAAGGTGGTGACGCGGGACAGGATGTGCTGCCAGGCACGGGCGAGGTCGGCCTGCTCCTCCGCGGGCCAGCCGAGGGCCCGGCAGACGCCGACCTTCCACTCCACGCTGCGCGGCACCTCGGGCCAGGCGCGGATGCCGAGGGCTCGCGGCGTCACGCACTGCCAGACGTCCACGAAGGGGTGCCCGACGATGCGGAGGTGGGCCCCATGACGGCCCGCCATGATCCGGTCGGCGATGCGGGACTCCTTGGATCCGGGGACGAGGTGGTCGACCAGCACGCCGTATCGCCGTTCGGCTGTCGGGGGCTCGGCATCCAGGGTCTGCTCCAGCAGGTCGACGCCCTCGAGGAACTCCACGACGACGCCCTCGGCGCGCAGGTCCGCGCCCCACACCTTCTCCACGAGCTCCGCGTCGTGCTTGCCCTCCACGAAGATGCGGCTGGCCCGCGCCGTGCGCGCGCGGGGGTCGTCGACGGCGAACGAGCCCGAGGCGGTGCGCGTGCGTCCCTTCGGGGCCGCGGCGGGAGGCGTCAGGACGACGGGCGCGCCGTCGACCAGGAAGCCGCCGCCCAGGGGGAAGAGACGTCGCTTGCCGAATCGGTCCTCCAGCTCGACGTTCATCCCCTCCAAGCGGGTGACCGCGC
The DNA here is from genome assembly GCF_049384025.1 of Microbacterium sp. HMH0099. Lineage (NCBI taxonomy): Bacteria > Bacillati > Actinomycetota > Actinomycetes > Micrococcales > Microbacteriaceae > Microbacterium > Microbacterium sp. HMH0099. The sequence goes on from NZ_JBMRJR010000004.1 coordinate 199,120, forward strand.
CGCAGAACCCGTCCCCGGCGACCTCGACGACGAGGTCGACGGCGGCCTCCACGCGGCCGACCTTCGTCCGCCCCGCCTCGCGCCACCCCCGGGCCAGCACGTCGGTCCCGTAGCGATCGTCCATCCCGCACCTCCGAGCGTCCGAGCCTAGGCGGCCCGCGCAGGCGGGCGGAGGGGGCGCGCCGACGGGGTGCGCTGTGAGCGGACGCATCGGCCTTCCCCCCTGTCGGCGGGGGTTTATAGAGTTGAACGGATCGGCGGAGGAAGGCGGACGCATGGGGGCGGCGAAGACGACGCGCATCGTGGCGGCACTTTCGGCTGCGCTGCTGCTGGGCGCCCCGACGGCCGCCGTCGCCGAGACGCCGCCGTCGCTCGGGTCGTCGTGGGTCGTGGACCGCGCCGACGTGATGACCACCGCACAGGAGGCCCAGGTCGAGGAGCGCCTCGAGCGCCTGTCGCAGGACACGGGACTGGACCTCTGGGTCGTCTACGTCGACGCCTTCGCCTCGCCGACCGACCCCGCCGACTGGGCCAACGAGACGGCCAACCGCAACGGACTCGGACCCCGTCAGTACGTGCTGGGCGTCGCCGTCGACGAGGTCGGGAGCAGCTTCTACCTGTCCGGCGACGTCGACGACGGCGAGCTGTCGGCCGACCAGCTCACCGCGATCGAGAACGACCGCATCGCCCCCCGCCTCGCGGAGTCCGACTGGGTCGGCGCGGCGACGGCCACGGCCGACGGCCTGCAGACCGAGCAGGCGGCGGCGCGCAGCACGGCCGGCGGGACCGGCGGCGGTCTCGGCCCCGTCCTGCTCATCGTGGCCCTCGTGGTGCTGATCGGCGGGGGGCTGCTGTGGTTCGGGCTGCGCCGCCGTCGCGCCGCCGCGACGGCGCAGGCTCCGCAGGAGAGCGTCGAGGAGCTCGCGCGCCGCGCCGGGTCCGCGCTCGTGGCCACCGACGACGCCCTGAAGGACAGCGAGCAGGAGCTCGGTTTCGCCCGCGCGCAGTTCGGCGAGGATGTCGCGGCGCCGTTCGCGGAGGTGCTGGCACGCGCCCAGGCGGATCTGGACCGCGCGTTCGCGCTCCAGCAGTCGCTCGACGACGACACCCCGGAGACCCCCGAGCAGCAGCGCGCCGCCTACCTCGAGATCCTCCGGCTGTGCGGGTCGGCGGATGAGGCCCTGGATGCCAAGGCGGCGGACTTCGACGACCTGCGAGCCCTCGAGGCGGACGCCCCGGCCGCTCTCGCCCGGGCCGAGGAGCGGCGCGCCGCGGCCGCGGCCGCCCTCGACACCGCCGAGGCCGAGCTGGCCCGGCTCCGCGGACGGTACGCCCCCGACGCGCTGACGGCCGTCGCCGACAACCCCGCCCAGGCCCGGACGCGCCTGGAGTTCGCCGCGGTCCAGGCCGACACCGCCCGCACCGCCGTCGCCGCCGGGCGGAGCGGCGAGGCCGCCGTCGCCATCCGCGCCGCGCAGACGGCCGTCGGCGAGGCCGAGACGCTCGAGCGCGCCGTGACCACGCTGTCGACCGACCTCGCCGCGGCGGAGCGCCGTGCGCCCGACCTGATCGCCGAGATCGAGGCCGGCATCGCGAGCGCCGTGGCCGTCCCCGACGCCGACGGGCGTGTGGCCGGTGCGGTCGCCGGGGCGCGGGCGCAGCTCGCGTCCGCCCGCGAGGCGCTGACGCCCGACCGGCTCGACCCGATGCGCGCCCTCACCGGGCTGCAGGCCGCCGACGCCGCCCTCGACGAGGTCGTCGCCCGCGCCCGGGATGCCGACGAGCGGCAGCGACGGGCAGCGGCACAGGTCGACGCCGCCCTCGCGCAGGCGCGGGCGCAGGTCTCCGCCGCCGAGGACTTCATCTCCGCCCGCCGGGGCGCGGTAGGTGTGACGGCGCGCACGCGTCTGGCCGAGGCGGCATCCGCCCTCGTCCAGGCGGAGCAGCTGCGCGCCGCCGATCCGGCGTCGTCCCTCGCGGCGGCCCAGCGCTCCGCGCAGCTGGCCGCGCAGGCCGGTTCCCTCGCGCAGAACGACGTAGGCGCCGTCGGCGGTGGCGGCGGGTCCGACCTGCTGACCGGCATGATCGGCGGCATGGCCGTCAACGCGCTGCTCGGCGGCGGTCGCCGCGGCGGCTTCGGCGGCGGCGGGCTCGGCGGTCTCGGCGGTCTCGTGGGCGGCGGGTCGTCGCGCGGCGGCGGCTTCGGCGGCGGGGGCGGGCGCTCCCGGTCCGGCGGAGGCTTCGGCGGCGGTGGGCGCGCCCGAGCCGGCGGCGGACGGGTGGGCCGCCGCTGATCCCCGGCCGTGGCCGTACCGGCCGGACACAGAAAACTCGTAGCATCCGCCACCAGACTCGACACCGTCTCCCTCAGGAAGGAACACCCCGCATGGCCAAGCAGTCCATCTTCGGTCGCATCTCGACCCTCGTCCGCGCGAACGTCAACGCGCTCCTCGATCAGGCCGAGGACCCGCAGAAGATGCTCGACCAGCTCGTCCGCGACTACTCGAACTCGATCGCCGACGCCGAGTCCGCCATCGCCGAGACCATCGGCAACCTGCGCCTGCTCGAGCGCGACCACCAGGAGGACGTCCAGGCCGCCGCCGAGTGGGGCAGCAAGGCCCTCGCCGCCAGCCGCAAGGGCGACGAGCTCCGCGCGTCCGGCAACGCCGGCGAGGCCGACAAGTTCGACAACCTCGCCAAGATCGCGCTGCAGCGTCAGATCACCGCCGAGTCGGAGGCGAAGTCGGCCGAGCCCACCATCGCCGCGCAGACCGAGGTCGTCGACAAGCTCAAGGACGGGCTCAACGGCATGAAGGCCAAGCTCGAACAGCTGCGGTCGAAGCGCAGCGAGCTCCTCGCCCGGGCCAAGGTCGCCGAGGCCCAGAACAAGGTCCACGACGCCGTGAAGTCGATCGACGTCCTGGACCCTACCAGCGAGCTCGGCCGCTTCGAGGACAAGATCCGCCGCGAGGAGGCCCTCGCCGCCGGCAAGCAGGAGCTGGCCGCGTCCAGCATCGACGCGCAGTTCAACGCCCTCGAGGACGTCGGCGAGCTGACCGAGGTCGAGGCGCGGCTGGCCGCGCTGAAGACCGGCGGCCCCCAGCGCGCGGCGATCGACGCCCCCAGCCCCGACCTCTGATCGACCCTGCGGGAGCGCATCGTCGGCGTCGGCCGGGCGGTGCGCTCCCGTCCTTCTCCCCGGGAGTGACCGGATGACGCGTTTCGTCGTGGCCCCGCAGTGGCAGGGATCCTCCTCGTCGCGGGCGATGCAGCTCATCGACGGTGCAGAGGCGATCGCGGGCGACCTGCCCCGCGCCTCGACCACCGTCCTCGATCCCCTGCCCGAGGCCGGCGACGCCCAGGGCACCGGTGTGCACCGCCTCAGCGCGCTCGTGCGCATGCGCGCCCTCATCGAGGACGCTCTCGGCTCCGGCGACGGCCAGACGGTCCTGGTGGGCGGCGACTCCGGCGTCACCCTCGCCGCCGTGTCCGCCGTGGCCGGCGACGACCTCGCCGTGGTGTGGCTCGACGCCCACGCGGATCTGCACACCGCCGAGACCAGTCCGAGCGGCGCCTTCCACGGCATGGTCCTCCGGGCCGTCGCGGGAGAAGGCGAGGAGCTGTTGCGCCTGTCCCCCGGCATCCCTCCCTCCCGGCTCGTCCTCGCCGGGACGCGGACGATGGCCGCCGAGGAGGTCCGCTACGCCGCCGAGAACGGCCTTCGCCGTCTGTCGGCGAGCGATCTCGCCGACCCCGCCGCCCTCGCCGAGGCCGTCTTCGCGACCGGCGCCTCCCGCGTCTTCGTGCACGTGGACCTCGACGTCCTCGACCCGGCCGAGATCTCCGGCGTCGCCCTGCCCGAGCCGTTCGGCGTGCCGGCGGCCGACCTCGTGGCATCCCTCCGCCGTCTGCGCGAGACCCTCCCCCTGGCCGGGGCGAGCCTGACGGAGTTCTCCCCGTCGTCGCCCACCGCGGCCGTCGACGACCTCGGCACCATCCTGCGGATCATCGGGGCGCTCGCATGAGCCCGATCCCGACGCCCCCGGCCGACTGGCGCGAGCGCGCGGACGCCGCCGTCCGCCGAGGCCGCCGGTGGGATCGGCTGATCCCGTCCGTGCTGCTGGACTCGCCGATCAGCCGGGTCGGCTACTGGTACGGCTGCGCGCTCGGCCGCGTCTGGGGCGGATTGTGGAGCACCGGACGTGTCGAGCACCGCAACGGCCTCCGGGTGTTCCGGGGAATGCCGACGTGGGCCTTCCCCCGCGGCGGCGTCTGCGTGGGCGACTGCTTCCTCACCGGTGACGCCCGTCCGACCGACGCCGTGCTCCGGCACGAGGCCGTGCACGAACGCCAATGGCGCCGCTACGGCTTCCTCATGCCCGTTCTGTACTGGCTGGCGGGCCGCGATCCGCTCCGCAACCGCTTCGAGATCGAGGCGGGACTCATCGACGGCAACTACGTCCCGCGGGGGTCCTGAGGACGACGGGATGCCACCCCTCGCGGGAGCGGCCGGCGGTCAGCGGGAGGTGGCCAGACCGAACCGCGCCGGCGTGTGGATCGCCGTGGCGTCCACGCCGTGGCGGTGGGTCAGGTCGTCGACGATCTCGGCCGTGCCGAGGTAGGCGCCGAGGAGGAAGACGCGCGTCGCATCGTCGTCGCAGCACAGCATCTCGCCGGCCCACCCGGAGACGGCCCGCACGACGGCCTGGCCGGGGGCGCAGGTCGCCCCGGTCCCGGGCGCTCCGCCGCGGCGCGAACGGTCGAGCCAGCTGACCGTCATGCGCGGAGGCGCGGTGACGACACCGATCCAGGTGGCATCCGGAACCTCGATGAACACCCGGCCGGTCGAGCAGACCGGCAGCGTAGCGAGCAGCGCGTCGAGCTCGGCGAGAGAAGTCTCGTCGGCGGTCACGAGGTGCTGGACACGGGTGTGCCGCGACGCACGGCAGGCGGCGTCGTTGTGCTCGGTGGGGGGAACCATGATGCGACCATCATACCCCGGATGAAGGGTTGCCTTACCTGTGTTCCAGCTCGGAAACCGGCGGTCCTCCGTCGACCAGGACCGCACGGAGGGCGGCGAGCTCGGCGTCCGTCATCCCGTGGGCGCGGAGATACCCGGCCGGCGAGCCGTAGGCGCGGTCGAGGCGGTCGAGGAGGGCCCGCATGACCGGGGCGGGCGAGCGGTTGGCGAGGTCCTCGGCGTGCACGTTGTCGGGGTACACCGCCCGGATGCTCTTCAGCACGTGCGCGTTGCGCTCCGGCGACAGCATCGACTCCGTGCGGGCGTAGTCCGCGATGACCGCCTCGCGGTCGACCCCCGCCGCGGCGAGCGCGAGGGCGACGGTGACTCCCGTCCGGTCCTTGCCGACCGTGCAGTGGACGAGCACCGGCTGCTGCGCGGCGATGGCGCGGACGGCCTCGACGACGCGGTCGGCGGACTCCTCGACGATCGCGGAGTAGAGATCCTCGAGGCTGAGGTCGCGCGCGAAGAAGGAGGCGACGGACCCGAGGAAGAGCGGCACGCGCTGCACCTCGCAGGCGAGGTCGTCGAGGCGGCTCGGCGAGCGGGCGACCTCGGCGTCGTCGCGCAGGTCGACGATCCGCCGGATGCCGAGGCTCCGCATCGTCGCGACGCCGTCGTCGTCGAGGCCCACCAGGTTGCCGGAGCGGAAGAGGACGCCCGGGCGGGTGCGCCCCTCCCCCGCGGGCAGGCCGCCGACGTCGCGGAAGTTGGTGGCCCCGGAGACGAGGGATGCCGTCACGTCGCGGCCCCGTCATGGGCGTGCGGCGTGCGCGGGGCGGTGGTCGCCGGCGGAGGCGTGCCGCCGACGACGGCGGCCGTGTCGCCGGAGCGAGGCGGCACCGGGTAGCGGCCGGCGATCGCGACGCGGTTGAACGCGTTGATGGCGACGAGGATCCAGCTGAGCGCGACGTACTCCTCCTCGCTGAGGATGCCGCCGGCGTGGTCGTAGACCTCGTCCGGGAGGCCGTCCTCGTGGATGAAGACGAACGACTCCGTCAGCTCCAGGGCGGCGCGCTCGCGCTCGTCGAAGACGCCGGATTCCCGCCACGTCGCGATCTGCGCGATGACGTCCGCGTCGAGGCCGGCGGCGACGGCCGCCTCCACGTGCACGCGCACGCAGTAGGCGCAGCCGTTGAGCTGCGACGCGTGGATCTGGACGATCTCGCGCAGCCGCGCGTCGATGCCGGCGCGGGCGGCGAGCCCGCCGACCGTGGTGGAGAACGCGCGCAACGCGGCATACGCCTCGGGGGCCTTCTTCGACAGGTGCACGCGACGTTCCTCGCCCATGGCCACAGCCTAGGCCCGTGCTGCGCCCACACTGACTTGTCGCAGATGTACGTCGCGACTGTGTCCGGGCGTACATCTGCGACAAGTCAGCGCCCCAGGCAGCACTAAGGACCGGTGGCGCCTCGGCGACGGGGGTGGAAGGGTGGGCGGGTGCCCGCCGACGACGAGTTCTCGTTCCTGCCCGCCCAGGCCGCCGCCGCGGCCGCGCCGCTCCCCCGCGTTGAGCGCCGCACCCTGTCGCTCCCCGACGGGCGCGTCCTCAGCGGACTGGCCTGGGGCGACGCCCCGCCCGCGGTGACCCTGCTGCACGGCGCGGGGCTGAACGCGCACACGTGGGACACGACGCTCCTGCATCTCGGCCTCCCCGCCCTCGCGCTCGACCTCCCCGGCCACGGCAACTCGTCCTGGCGCGACGACGCGGCGTACGTCGCGCGCGTCCTGGCCCCGGACGTCGTCGCCGCGCTCGAGGAGTGGACCGGCCGGCCGCAGACGCTTGTGGGCCACTCGCTCGGCGGACTCACGGCGGCGGCGGTCGCGGCGGCGCGGCCCGACCTCGTCGAGCGGCTGATCGTCCTGGACATCACCCCCGGCGTGGACCCGAGCGCCGGTCCCGCGCAGATCCGGGCGTTCTTCGCCGGGCCGACCGACTGGGCCTCCCGCGACGAGCTGGTGGAGCGCGCCCTGTCGTTCGGTCTCGGCGGGTCGCGCGCCGCCGCGGCGCGCGGCGTCTTCCTGAACTCCCGGGTGCGCCCGGACGGGCGCGTGGAGTGGAAGCACCACTTCGCCCACCTGGCCGCGGCCGCCGCCGCCGGCGGCTCGGCGGACACCGGGACGCCCGACGCGGTCCGGGCCGTCCCCACGGAGACCGGCTGGGAGGACCTCGCCGCGGTCCGCACGCCCCTCGACCTCGTCCGCGGCGAGCGCGGCTTCGTCACGGCGGCCGACGCGGACGAGCTGCTCCGCCGCCATCCCGGCGCCGCCGTGCACGCCCTGCCCACCGGCCACAACCTGCACGAGGAGGATCCGGCGGCCCTCGCCGCGCTCCTCCGCGACATCATCGACGGGCGCTGAGCGGCCGACGTCCGGTGCCCGCGACGGGCCGCTGTCGCCGATCGTCACACGGCATCGAGCCTATGCGGGTGAAAGTAGGCTGTCACCACCCCTGCACGGCATCCCACAGCACCCGGATGCCTCGGCCTGCGAAAGGAACCCCCGCAATGCTGCGCCGCACCGCCCTCGCCACGAGCGCCCTCCTCCTCGGAGCGCTCGTGCTGACCTCCTGCACCGGCACCTCGGACGCCCCCACCGCGACCGGCACGCCCGACCCGGACGCGACGCTGACCGTGCGCCTGACGCTCGAGCCCACCAACCTCGACATCCGCCGGACGAACGGCGCCGCGCTCGAGCAGGCCCTCATCGACAACGTGTACCAGGGGCTCGTGACCCGCGAGGGCGCCGAGGACGGCACGGTCTCGATCGCCCCGGCCCTCGCCACCGAGTGGACCGTGTCGGACGACGGCCTCACCTACACCTTCTCTCTCCGCGAGGGCGTCACCTTCCACGACGGCAGCGAGCTGACCGTCGACGACGTCGTGGACTCGCTGCAGAGCACCAAGGACGACGCGACCCTGCAAGGCAGCGCGGACCTCGCCGGCGTCTCGTCGATCACGGCCCCGGACGCCTCGACCGTCGTCGTCACGCTGGCCCAGCCGAACATCGACTTCCTCTTCGCGCTGACCGGCCGCGCCGGTCTGATCTTCAACTCCGGCGACACGACCGACCTCGCGACCGCCGCGAACGGCACCGGCCCCTTCCGCCTGCAGTCGTGGAACACCGGCGACAGCCTCGTGCTCGAGCGCAACGACGACTACTGGGGCGACCCGGCGGGCGTCGCGGAGGTCGTGCTCGACTACATCCCCGATCAGAGCGCCGCGGTGAACGCGGCCGTCAGCGGCGACGTCGATGTCGCGCTGGAGGTCGACCCCGAGCTGCAGAGCCAGCTCGAGGGCGGCGACTTCGACCTGCGCACGGGCCTGACCACCGACAAGGGCACCCTGGCGTTCAACAACCAGCGCGCGCCGTTGAACGACGAGCGCGTGCGCGAGGCGCTGCGCCTGGCGATCGATCACGACGCCCTCGTCGAGGCCCTCGGCACCGGGGAGACCCTCTACGGTCCGATCCCGCCGCTCGACCCCGGCTACGAGGACCTGTCGGACACGCTGTCGTACGACCCGGACCGCGCACGCGAGCTGCTCGCCGAGGCCGGCGTCTCCGACCTGGACCTGACCCTGACGATCCCCAGCGTCTACGACACGACGCTGCCGACGTTCCTGGTGTCGTCGTTCGCCGACATCGGCGTGACCCTCGAGGTCGATTCCGTCGAGTTCCCCGCCTGGCTGCAGGACGTGTTCCAGAACAAGGACTACGACCTCAGCTTCGTCCGCCACGTGGAGGCGCGCGACTTCGGCAACTGGGCGAACCCGGACTACTACTTCGGCTACGACAACGCCGAGGTCCAGGACCTCTACGCCCGCGCCCTGGCCACCACCGACGAGGACGAGTCCTCCGCACTGCTGTCCGAGGCGGCCCGGATCGTCGCCGACGAGGACGCCGCCGACTGGCTGTTCCTCTCCACGCCGATCGCCGCCGTCGGCACGCACGTCGCGAACTTCCCGCAGAACTCGCTGAACGTGCGGATGCCGCTGGCGGAGACGACGGTCTCGGCGGAGTGATCCGTTACGCGCTGACACGGCTGGGCCTGCTCGTGCTGGGCCTGGCCGTGGCCAGCGTGCTGATCTTCGTCTCGCTGCGCGTGCTGCCCGGCGACGTCGCGCAGCTCATCGCCGGCACGGAGTCCACCCCCGCGCAGGTCGAGGCGCTGCGCGAGAGCCTCGGACTGAACACGCCGCTGCCGGTGCAGTACCTGGACTGGGTGGGGGGCCTCCTGCGCGGCGACCTCGGCACATCGCTGCTCACCGGCGCTCCCGTCGCCGCCGAGCTCGGGGACAAGGCGCAGGTCACCGTCCCGCTGGGGATCATGTCCCTCCTCGTCGCGCTCGTCATCGGCGTGCCCTTCGGAGTGCTCTCGGCGATCCGCCGCGGCCGCGCCGACGGAACGGCCATCGGCGTCGGGGCGCAGGCGCTCGCGGCCGTCCCGGTGGTGTGGGCGGGGATGATGCTCGTCGTCGTCTTCGCGGTGTGGCTGGGCTGGCTGCCGCCGCAGGGCTTCCCCCGCGCGGGGTGGGCCGACCCGGCCGCGGCGCTGCGCGCGCTCGTGCTGCCGGCCCTCACCATCGGGGTGGTGGAGGGGGCGATGCTGCTGCGCTTCGTCCGCAGCGCGACGCTGCAGGCGATCGGGCAGGACTACGTCCGCACCGCCGCCGCGAAGGGGCTCACGCGCACCCGCGCCCTGCTCACCCACGGTCTGCCGAATGTGGGGCTGTCGGTGATCACCGTGCTCGGCCTGCAGATCGCCGGGATCGTCGTGGGGGCCGTCGTCATCGAGCAGCTCTTCACGCTCCCCGGCGTCGGACGGATGCTCGTCACCGACGTGGCCACCCGCGACCTGCCCAAGGTCCAGGGCGAGCTGCTCGCCCTCACCGGCTTCGTCCTCGTCGTCGGATTCCTCGTCGACCTGGTCCACCGCCTGATCGACCCGCGGCAACGGGAGGCCTCGTGAGCGCGACCGACCCCCGCCGCGACGAGCGGGCCTCCACGCCCGGCGGCCGTCGGCGTCCCGGCATCCGTCCCGCCCGCCGCAGCGCCGCGCGCGACCGGCGCCGCACCCTGGGCCGCCTGTGGGCGCTCGGCACCGGCCGCTTCGGCATCGCCGTCGTCGCCGTCGTCGTGCTGACCGCGCTCGTGTCGCTGGTCTGGACGCCGTTCGACCCCGCGGCGGTCGACGTGCGGGCGCGGTGGGAGGGTCCGTCGTGGCCGCACCTGCTCGGCACCGAGGACAACGGCCGCGACATCCTCAGCCTCCTCATGGCCGGAGCCCGCACGACCGTGCTGGTCGCGGTCGGCGCGGGCCTCGTCGCCACCGTCGTGGGCCTCGGCCTGGCGGCCCTCGGCGCGCTCACACCGCGGTGGGTGCGCGAGGGCGTGGCGGTCCTCGTCGACATCCTCATCGCGTTCCCCGTCCTCATTATCGCCATGATGATCTCCGCGGTGTGGGGCGGGTCCCTGTGGGTCGTCGTGTGGTCGGTCGGCATCGGCTTCGGCGTGAACATCGCCCGCGTCACCCGGCCGGAGCTGCGCCGGGTGCTGCACAGCGACTTCGTGCTCGCCGGGCGCGCGAGCGGGCTCACCGGCGCGCAGAACCTGCGGCGTCATCTCCTCCCCAACGTCGCCCCCGTCTTCATCGTGCAGCTGTCGTGGGGCATGGCGGTCGCCGTCCTCGCCGAGGCGGGCCTGTCGTACCTCGGCTTCGGCGCCCCGATCACCCAGCCGTCGTGGGGCGTGCTGCTCAGCGACCTGCAGAGCTACATCGCCGTGCACCCGCTGACGGTCGTCTGGCCCGGCCTGGCGATCACCGTGACGGTGCTGGGGCTCAATCTGCTCGGCGACGCGCTCCGCGAGGCGGGCGACCCGACGCTGACGCCGCGGACCCGCGCCGCCCGGACGCCGGTCCCGGAGGTGATCGCGTGAGCCTCGTCGTCCGGGATCTGCGGATCGAGATCGACGGGAGGGCCGTCGTCGACGGCATCTCCTTCGACGTCCCCGACGGCGCCCGCCTGGGCCTGATCGGCGAGTCCGGGTCGGGCAAGTCGCTCACCGCCCTGGCCATCCTCGGCCTCCTCCCGGACGGCGCGACCGCGAGCGGGAGCGTCCGCTGGGACGACCGCGAGATCCTCGGCCTCCCCGACCGCGAGCTCGCTCGGCTGCGCGGCGACGACATCGGCATCGTCTTCCAGGACCCGCGCACGGCGATCAACCCCATCCGCACGGTCGGACGCCAGATCGGCGAGGCCGTGCGCATCCACGAGGGCATCTCCCGTCGCGAGGCGCTCCGCCGGGCCGTCGTCGAGGCGGAGCGGGTCGCCCTGCCCGATCCCGAGCGCATCGTCGCGCGCTATCCGCACCAGCTCTCCGGCGGACAGCGCCAGCGCGTCGCGATCGCGATGGCCCTCGCCTGCCGTCCGCGCCTCCTCATCGCCGACGAGCCGACGACGGCGCTGGACGTCACCATCCAGGCCGGGATCCTCTCGCTCCTGCGATCGCTCGTCGCCGACGCCGGCATGTCGCTCGTGTTCATCACGCACGACCTCGCGGTGCTCGCGCAGGTCGCCACGCACGCCGTCGTCCTCGAGCACGGGCGGGTCGCCGAGCGGGGCACAGTGGCGGAGCTGCTGCGCGCCCCGGCGGCCCCCATCACGCAGGCCCTCGTCCGCGACGCGACCGCGACCCTGTGGCATCCCGAGATCGGACGGAGGGATGCCGCCGCCCCGGGGCCGTCGCCGACCCCGCCCGGCCGCACGCCCGACGACGCGACACCGGAGGGCGAGCGCGCATGAGCGACACGATCATCCATGCGCGGGGGCTGTCGCGCTCGTACCCGGCGCCCCGCACCCCCGGACGCGGGCGGGCGGCGCGGACGACCGCCCTGGAGGACGTCGACCTCTCCGTCCTGGCGGGCTCGGCCGTCGGCGTGATCGGCGAGTCGGGGTCGGGCAAGTCCACGCTCATCCGTCTGCTGCTGGGTCTCGACATCCCCACCGCCGGGACGGTCGAGGTCGACGGGCAGCCGGTGGACGCACGCGGCTCGGCGCGGTCGCTGCACTGGCTGCGGCGGCAGACCGGCATCGTGTTCCAGGACCCCTACGCCTCCCTCGATCCGCGGATGAACGTCGGGCGCATCGTCGGCGAGCCGCTGTGGGCCCTCGACATCGACGGCGACCGGCGCGCCCGCGTCGCCGAGGTGCTGGAACACGTCGGGCTGGACGCCGACATGGCCGAGCGTTTCCCGCACGAGTTCTCCGGCGGTCAGCGCCAGCGGATCGCCCTCGCGCGCGCCATCGTCCACCGTCCGCGGATCCTCGTCGGCGACGAGCCCCTGTCAGCGCTCGACGTCACCGTCCGCGCGCAGATCCTCCGGCTCCTCGCCCGCCTCCGCGCGGAGGAGCAGTTGACCCTCGTCCTCGTGTCGCACGACATCGGCGTGGTGCAGAACGTGTGCGAGCAGGTGGTCGTCATGAAGGACGGCAAGGTCGTCGAGCAGGGCCCCACCGAGAAGGTGCTGCTGCAGCCGCAGGCGGCGTACACGCGGGCGCTGCTGGCATCCATCCCGACCCTGCCGTCCTAGGGCCTCGGGACGGGATGCCGCGGGGCGGGATGCCGCGAGGCGGGGATGCCGCGAGGCGGGGATGCCGTGAGGCGGGGCCGTCTGCTCCCGGGACATGCGCCGCGGCCGGGACAGGCGGATCCGGGGTGTCGGCGCCTGTCCCGGGTTCGTCGCCTGCCCCGGATGCGCGGCACCCCGAGCGGAGGAGCGACGGCGGAGGCAAGTGGTCCGGGAATGTCGGGAGCGGGCGCTACTCTCGCCGCATGGCAGCCGGAATCGTCCCCCCGTTCCTCCTCGACCGCATCGCCTCGACCGACGACCCGCGTCTCGCACGCGCGGCCGCGGCGGCCCGCAAGACCCTCGCGATGCCGCGTCCGCCGCGGCCCGCGCGGACGCGGCTGCGCCTGTCCATCGACGAGGGCGCGCTCGTCGCGGAGGCCGTCCCCGCCCCCGACCGCATCATCTCCGACGCGCAGAACGCGGAGCTGCTGCCCGGTCGCCGCGTGCGCAGCGAGGACGAGCCCGCCACGGGGGACGCGGCGGTCGACGAGGCCTACGACGGCCTGGGCGCGACCTACGACTTCTTCTGGGACGTCTTCGCGCGCGACGGGATCGACGGCGCCGGCGGCTCGCTGCTGGCGACCGTGCACTTCGGCGACGACTACGACAACGCCTTCTGGAACGGCGAGCGCATGGTGTTCGGCGACGGCGACGGGGAGGTCTTCGTCGGGTTCACCCGGTCGCTGAGCGTCATCGCGCACGAGCTCGCGCACGGCGTGACCGAGGCCGCCGGTGGACTCGAGTACCAGGGGCAGTCCGGCGCGCTCAACGAGTCGCTGTCCGACGTGTTCGGAGTGCTCGCCGAGCAGCACCACCTCGGGCAGCGCGCCGACGAGGCGACCTGGCTCGTCGGCGCCGGCATCTTCGCCGACGCGGTCGAGGGGGTCGCGCTCCGATCCGTGAGCGACCCGGGCACCGCCTACGACGACGACGTGCTCGGGCGCGACCCCCAGCCGGGGCACATGCGGGACTACGTCGACACGCAGGACGACAACGGCGGGGTGCACATCAACTCCGGCATCCCGAACCGGGCGTTCTTCCTCGTCGCCTCGGCGCTGGGCGGCTTCGCCTGGGAGCGGGCAGGGCTCATCTGGTACCGCACACTGACCTCCGGCACCCTGTCGGTGACCGCGGACTTCTCCGCCTTCGCGACCGCCACCCTCGCCGCCGCGGCGGCAGAGTACGGTGAGGAGTCGGAGGAGGTCGCCGCCGTCCGCGCCGCATGGGCAGGAGTCGGCGTCGAGGAGGATGACGCAGCCTGACCAGGACACCGCGCCGCGGCTGATCATCGTCGTCGCCCGCTCGGGCGGTCTGGCGGGCCTGACGCGCGAGTGGCGCGCCGAGGCGGACCCGGAGCGCGAGCCGCGGTGGCGGGAGCTCGTGGAGAGCTGCCCGTGGGACGCGACTCCCCCGCCCGCCCGCGGCGCCGACCGGTTCCACTGGCGCATCGAGGTCCGCGCCGACGCGGCGACCCTGCACGAGGCGCGGCTCGGCGACACGCAGGTGTCCGGCCCCTGGCGCACCCTCGTCGACGAGGTCCGCAGCGCCGCCGCCTGACCCCCGCCCCCGCGCGCGCCTCCCCCGTCGAGATCACGTGATCTCGTCGAGGTCACGCGCTCCGGCGCGCACGAACGTGTCGTCTCGGCGAGATCACGTGATCTCGCGGCCGCCGCCGCGCGCCCGGCCACCGGCGCGGGCGGCGGGTCAGCGGAAGAGGCCGCGGCGCTTCTTCTTCGGGATGCTCAGCTGCAGGTAGATCACGCCGAGCCAGCGCCCGAACTTGAATCCGACGCGGCCCATACGCCCCACCTCGGTGAAGCCGAGCTTCTCGTGCAGGGCGATCGAGGCGTCGGCGCCCTTATCGCTGATGGCGGCCACCATCTCGCGGATGCCCTTCTCGGCACAGGCCTCGATCAGCGCTTCGAGCAGCGCGCGTCCGAGCCCCTTCCCGGCGGCGGCCTGCCCGAGGTAGATCGAGTTCTCGACCGTGTACCGGTAGGCGGACTTGGACTGCCACGGCTGCACGAGCGCGTAGCCCAGCAGCTGACCGCTCGGCGACTGCGCGACGAGGAAGGGCAGCCCGAGCTTCTCGATCAGGGCGAACTTGTCGCGCCACTGACCGATCGACCACGCCTTCTCGTCGAACGTCACGACCGAGTTGCGGACGTAGTAGTTGTAGATCTCGCGGATGTCGGGGATGTCCCCCGCGGTCGCCGGACGGATCTCGTACGAGAACGGCGCCTCCGGTGCCGGCTGGCGCCGCAGATGCGCCGGCAGGCGGCGGCGGCTCTTCTCGTACTCCTCTTCCAGCACGCCCGCCAGCCTACGGCCGCGGTGTGTCAGGCAGGTAACCGCCAGTCCACGGGCTCCGCACGCTGCTCCTCCAGCAGGGCGTTGACCCGGGAGAACGGGCGCGAGCCGAAGAAGCCGCGGCTCGCCGACAGCGGCGAGGGGTGCGCGGATGACACGACGGCCGTCTCCCCGAGGAGCGGGGTGAGGCCGGCGGCATCCCTCCCCCAGAGCACCGCCACCAGCGGCTTGTCGCGCTCGACGAGACTGCGGATGGCCCGCTCGGTCACCCGTTCCCACCCCCACCCCCGGTGGGATGCCGGCTGCCCCGGCGCCACGGTGAGCACTCTGTTCAGCAGCATGACGCCCTGGGCGCCCCACGCGGAGAGGTCGCCGTGCGGGGCGGGGGCGATGTCGAGGTCGTCCGACAGCTCGCGGTAGATGTTCGCGAGGCTCCGCGGGAGGGGACGCACGTGCGGGTCCACTGCGAAGGACAGCCCGATCGGGTGGCCGGGCGTCGGGTACGGGTCCTGTCCGACGATGAGCACGCGCACCTCGTCGCGCGGGACGCGGAACGCCCGCAGCACGAGGTCGCCCGCGGGGAGGTACGGGGCGCCCTCCGCGCGGAGGCGCTCCCCGATGGCCGCGATGTCCGCCGCGACCGGTGCGAGCGGCTCGACCCAGGACGGGTCGATGAGGCCCGCGTCGGCGAGCTCGGGGAGGGTCTTGGCGGTCACGCGGCGAGGCCCGACGGCGTGACGGCGCTGGACGCGTCCGCCGTCACGCGGCGTCCTCCTCGCTGACCGACCCCTGGAACGACCACGGGAAGTCGATCCACAGCGAGGTGTCCTTCCATGCGTAATCCGGGGTGATGATCGTCGAGGGCTTGGTGTAGATGACCGCGGACCGCGCCTCCGCGTCGTGCCGGGCCAGCAGTTTCACGGCGAGGTCGAGCGTCCGTCCGCTGTCCGCCACGTCGTCCACGAGCAGGACCCGCCGGCCGGTCAGGTACGACAGGTCCAGCTCCGGGGGCAGGACCTCCGGAGCGTCCAGCACCGTGCCGACGCCGGTGTAGAACTCGACGTTCAACGCACCGCAGTTCTTCACGCCGAGGCCGTAGGCGATGGCGCCGCCCGGCAGCAGTCCGCCACGCGCGATCGCGACCACGACCTCGGGGTGGAAGCCGTCGGCGACGATGTCGCGCGAGATCGCCCGGGTGGCCTCCCCGAAGTCGTCCCAGGTCAGCCGCTCGCGCTCGTCCGTCGTCTCCGCCACGCGGGTCCCCTCTCGTCGTGGTCCCACCCTACGGGCGGTCGTCTCAGCGGGTCTTCAGCGGTCCGCGTGCGAGCAGGTGCTGGGCGGACTGCGCCACCGGCCGCACCGTCACGAGGTCGAGGTTCACGTGACCCGGCGCGTCGAGGGCGTAGGCGATGACGTCCGCGACGTCCTCCGCCACCAGCGGCGCCTCGACGCCCTCGTAGAGCGCGTCGGCCCCCGCCTGGTCGCCGCCGAGGCGGTTGAGGGTGAACTCCTCGGTGCGGACCATGCCCGGCGCGATCTCGATCACGCGGATCGGCTCGCCGTTCAGCTCCTGCCGGAGCGCGTGCACCAGCATCGCCTCCCCCGCCTTCGCGGCGTTGTACCCGCCGCCGCCGGGGTACGCCACGCGCGCCGCGGTCGAGGTCACGAACAGCGCGTCCGCGTGACCGGCGCGGTCGGCGGCGCTCCGCAGGAGCGGGAGGAGGGATGCCACGAGCCGCTGCCCCGAGAGGACGTTCGCCTCGAACATCCAGCGCCAGTCGTCCGGGTCGCCGTCCTCCACGCGGTCGGTGCCGCGGGCTCCGCCGGCGACGTGCACGAGCGCGTCGACGCCGCCGGTCTCCTCCAGCCACGCGGCGAGCGCGGCGATCGCGTCGCCGTCGGTGAGGTCGGCGGCGTGCGCGACGACCCCGGTCTCCGCCTCGAGCGCGGCGAGGCGATCGGCGCGGCGGGCGACGCCCACGACGTCCCATCCGCGTGAGCGGAGGTGGCGGGCGGTGGCCTCGCCGATCCCCGAGCTGGCCCCGGTCACTACTGCACGTCGCGTCATGGCATCCACGCTACTGTCCCGCCCGGGCGTCCCGGCACGGGGCAGGTTACGGCGCGTGTCCGACCGGTTGTCCCGGGCGAGGGGGCTGCCTACGCTCGCAGGAGGCCGCGGCATCCGTCGGGCCCCACGCGACTTCAGGAGTAGCCATGTCCGCACCCGAGAACTGGCGTTTCGAGACCAAGCAGATCCACACGGGCGCCCAGCCCGACCCGGTGACCAAGGCCCGCGCCACGCCGATCTACCAGACCACCTCGTACGTGTTCGACAACGCCGACCACGCCGCGAACCTGTTCGCGCTGGCGGAGTTCGGCAACATCTACACGCGTATCCAGAACCCCACGCAGGACGTCGTCGAGCAGCGCATCGCCGCGCTGGAGGGCGGCACCGGTGCGCTTCTGGTGGCCAGCGGACAGGCGGCGGAGACCTTCGCCGTCCTGAACATCGCCCAGGCGGGCGACCACATCGTCTCGTCGAGCTCGATCTACGGCGGCACGTACAACCTCTTCAAGTACACGCTGGCCAAGCTCGGCATCGAGACGACCTTCGTCGAGAACCAGGACGACCCCGAGGCCTGGCGCGCGGCCGTCCGTCCGAACACCAAGCTCTTCTTCGCCGAGACCATCGGCAACCCGAAGATCAACGTCCTCGACATCCGCTCGGTCGCCGACGTCGCCCACGAGGCCGGCGTGCCGCTCATCGTCGACAACACGATCGCGACGCCCTACCTCATCCGCCCGTTCGAGCACGGCGCCGACATCGTCGTCCACTCCGCGACCAAGTTCCTCGGCGGACACGGCACGGTCATCGGCGGCACCATCGTCGACGGCGGCACGTTCCCGTGGTCGGAGCACGCCGACCGCTACCCCGGCCTGACCACCCCGGACCCGTCGTACCACGGCGCCGTCTACACGCAGGCGGTCGGCGACGGCCTGGCCTACATCATCAAGGCGCGCGTGCAGCTGCTGCGCGACCTGGGCGCGTCCATCGCCCCGCAGAGCGCGTGGCAGCTGATCCAGGGCATCGAGACGCTGTCGCTGCGCATCGAGCGCCACGTGCAGAACGCGCAGGAGATCGCCGAGTGGCTCGAGGGCCACCCCGACGTCGCGAGCGTCAACTACTCGGGTCTGCCGTCGTCGCCCTGGTACGCCGCCGCGAACAACTACGCCCCGAAGGGCGTCGGAGCGGTGCTGTCCTTCGAGCTCAAGGGCGGCGTCGAGGCGGGGCGCGAGTTCGTCAACTCGCTCGTCCTGTTCAGCCACCTCGCGAACATCGGCGACGTCCGCTCGCTCGTCATCCACCCGGCATCCACGACGCACTCGCAGCTGACGCCCGAGCAGCAGCTGACCGCGGGCGTCACCCCGGGGCTGGTGCGCCTGTCGGTCGGGCTCGAGAACATCGCCGACCTGAAGGCCGACCTCGACCAGGCCCTCGCCGCCGCGCGTCGTCTCTCCGAGGCTGCCCGCGTCTGAGGCCGTTCGCGAGGACGCCCCGGCCCGTCAGGGTCGGGGCGTCCCCGTCTCCCCTCCCAGATTCGGAGCGGGGCGCCGGAATCGGAGGATTCGGCGCCCACGGTCCGATTCCGGCGCGCGACTCCGACTCCGCGGCGGTCGGAGACGAATGGATGCCACCGGGGTGGCATCCGGTCAGATCTTCTGCCGTGGCCGCAGGCTGCCCAGCCCGCCGTCCACGCCGAGCACCTGGCCCGTGACCCAGACGTTCTCGGGGTCGAGCAGGAACTGCACCGCGCGGGCGATGTCGTCCGGCTCGCCGAGGCGGCCCGTCGGGTGCATGGCCTCGGACACCTTGCGCGACATGTCGGACGAGGTGAGCTTCGCGGTCAGCCGCGTCTGCACCAGCCCGGGCGCGACGGCGTTGACCCGCAGCCCATGTGCGGCGTAGCTGGCCGCCGACGAGAGCGTCAAGCCGATCACGCCGGCCTTCGCCGCGGCGATCGCGTCGTGGTTCGGCAGTCCGGCCAGGGCGGCGGCGGACGACACGAGCACCACGGACCCGCCGTCGCGCAGGTGCGCCCCGGCCGCGCGCACCGCGGCGAACGCGGTCGTCAGAGACGCGGTCACGATCCCGTCGTACTGCTCGCGCGAGGTGAGGTGCGCGGGCTTGAGCAGCATGGACCCGGCGAAGACCGCCAGCCCGTCCAGGTGCCCCGCCCGTTCGACCGCCTCGCCGACGACGCGGTCCACGGCGTCGAAGTCGGCGGCATCCAGGGGGAAGTCCGGCTCGATGACCGAGGAGTCGCGAGCCGTCGTGAGGACGCGGTGCCCCGCGTCGGTGAGTCGTCGTGCCGTCGCCCCGCCGATGTCGCTCGAGGCTGCGATGAGGAGGTAGTTCGCCATGCCGCGATTGTGCGCGACGGCGCCGCTCGCGATCGGGGGCTGGACAGGCGCCCGCGGGCCCGCCCGCCCGTCTGCAGGACCGGTGGGGCTGGACAGGCGCCCGCGGGCGGCCCTCCCGCCCGTCTGCAGGACCGGCGGGGCTGGACGCGCCTCGCGTGGCCCGTGCGCCGTCCGCGCCCGCTCCGCTCCTGCAGACGCGCGGGCCGACGCCCCCGCACTCCCGGCGTAACACGGGAGGCCGCGGCCGTCCGACCGGGGAGAATGGATGCCATGGACTGGCAAATCTCCGAGGACACGGTGCCGTCGGCGCCGATCACGGAGGCCGACGCCCGGCTGCTCCTCGGCCGCCCGCCCGCCACCGGCGCCTGGCGCGACGGCGATCCCGCCGGCGACCGGCTGTTCGCGGCGTTCGGCGCGTTCGAGACGGAGAACGGCCAGTCGCTCCCGGGGTACCGCCTCGCCTACGAGACGTGGGGCGAGCTGTCCCCCGCGCGCGACAACGCCGTCCTGGTGCTGCATGCGCTCACCGGGGACGGGCACGTCCGCGGCTCGGCCGGTCCCGGCCACCCCACGGCCGGCTGGTGGAACGAGCTCGTCGGCCCCGGCGCGGCGATCGACACGGACCGGTGGTTCGTCGTCGCGCCCAACATGCTGGGGGGATGCCAGGGCTCGACCGGTCCGGCCAGCATCGCACCCGACGGGTACGAGTGGGCCGCGCGGTTCCCGCACCTGACCATCCGCGACCAGGTGCGCGCGCAGGTGCAGCTCGCCGACGCGCTCGGCATCGACGTCTGGCACGCGGTCGTCGGCGGGTCCATGGGCGGCATGCACGCGCTGGAATGGGCCGTCGGCCACCCCGACCGCGTGGCGCGGGCGGCCGTCCTGTCGGCACCGCCGGTCACGACCGCCGACCAGATCGCCCTGAACTCGGTGCAGCTGGACGCCGTCCGCATGGACCCGCGGTTCAACGGCGGCGCGTTCTACGACGCCGGCGACGGCGACGGCCCTCACCGCGGGCTGGCCCTCGCCCGCCGCATGGCGCTGTTGAACTACCGCAGCCCCACCGAGCTGAACTCCCGCTTCCAGCGGTCCTGGCAGTCCGGCGTCAGCCCCCTCGGGCACGGCGGCCGCTTCGCGGTGGAGTCGTACCTGGACTTCCACGGCAACAAGTTCACGCGCCGCTTCGACGCCAACAGCTACCTGACGCTCGTCGAGGCGATGAACTCGCACGACGTGGGTCGCGACCGCGGCGGTGTCGAGGACGCGCTCGCCCGCGTCACCGCGACAACCCTGGTCCTGGGGGTCGACAGCGACCGCCTCTTCCCCATCGAGGGGCAGCACCGCATCGCCCGCGGCATTCCGCATACCCTCGACGGCGACGAGGCGGTCGTCCTCGTCAGCGACTACGGCCACGACGGCTTCCTCATCGAGACCGCGGCCGTCGCCACGCATCTGCGCCGCCTGTTCGCGGCCTGACCGAGGGAGGGATGCCACCGCGATGGCATCCCTTTCCCCGGAGCGCCCGGGCCGGGCAGGGCCGCAGCGCTGCGTCGGGATGAAAGCCTTCCCGCCGGGCGGAGCCTCAGCGCTGGGTCGGGATGGATCCGGTGATCGCGGTCTGCGCGGCCTCAGCGACGGGCACGCGGTGGCCGGCGGCGGCGCGACCGGCGCGCTTCTCCACGCGGTACGACAGCGCGGCGACGACGAAGCCACCGAGGGCGAGCAGCGCACCGACCCAGGCCGGGGCGACGAGTCCGAGGCCGGCGGCGATCGCGAGGCCGCCGAGGAAGGCGCCGAGGCTGTTGCCGATGTTCAGCGCCGAGTGGTTCAACGCGGCGGCGATGGACTGGTTGTCCTCGGCGACGTCCATGAGCCGGGTCTGGATGGCGGGGCTGAGGGCGGCGCCGAAGAACGCCACGAGGAACGCGAAGAGCACGAGGCTGACGATCCATCCCGCGGTCAGGGCGAGCCCCACCGACGCCGCGCCGAGCGCCAGGAGGCCGGTGAGCAGCCAGAAGCGCAGGTCCTTGTCGGCGAGGGTGCCCCCGACGACGTTGCCGACGGTCATCCCGACGCCGACGAGCACCAGCACGAGCGAGACGGTCCATTCCGGCTGCCCGGCCACATCCGTGTTCATCGGGGCGATGTAGCTGTACATCGCGAAGAACCCGCCGAAGCCGACGGCGCCGATGCCGAGCGCGAACCACACCTGGCCGATCCGGAAGACGCGCAGCTCGTCGCGCAGGCGGCGGCCCGGGACGCCCGGGTGGTGCGGGACGAAGAGGGCGATGCAGACGGTCGCGAGGAGGAAGATGCCGGTGACCACGGCGAACGCCGCGCGCCACCCGACCTGCTGGCCGAGGAAGGTGCCGATCGGGACGCCGACGACGTTCGCGATCGTCAGGCCCGTGAGCACGAACGCCACGCCCTTCGCACGGTTGCCCGGGCCGAGTGCGTCGGCGGCGACGAGCGCACCGATGCCGAAGTACGCGCCGTGCGGGAGGCCGGCGAGGAACCGGGATGCCGCCACCAGCTCGAACGTCGGGGCCACCACCGTCAACAGGGTGAAGAACGTCAGGGCGGCGGCGAGCACGATCATCACCCGGTGCCGCGGGAAGCGGGCCACGGAGCCGGCGATCGTGGGGGCGCCGACGACCACGCCGAGGGCGTAAAGCGAGATGAGCCAGCCGGCCTGCGCGATCGCCTCGTCGGGCGACGCGGCCCAGGCGGCCGGGTTGAGGTCGCGGGCGATGTTGGGCAGCAGGCCCATCACCACGAACTCGGTCATGCCGATGCCGAAGCTGCCGATGGCGAGGGAGAGGAGCGCCCTCGTCGCCGCCCCCCTCGAGGTCGTCGAGGAGGTCATACCTCCGATGCTATGCCCCGCGCGACGCTCGTGTCGAATCGATTCGGACAGTCACCGCGCCCGCACGCCGACGAGGCGACCAGCTCGCGCTCTGCCGCGTCCAGGACGGACCTCGCCTCGCAAACTGTTCGCTTTAAGAGTCGTACGTTGCGCGAATCGAGTAGCGGTCTCGTGAATGGACCTTTGAAGTCGCCCGATCGATCGTTGTACGGTCGTCGCGCCGCGAACGGTCGCCGCCGCGTGACCGCTGACGAGAGGGGCTGCGATGGTGGATGTCGAGATCGGCGGGGCGGCCGACCTGACCTATGACTTCGGCGCTGCGGACGCGGTCGCGTCGGCGGCGCGGGCGGCGGCCTGGGCGGTGGACGGGCAGGCGGGGTCGCGAGCGTCGTTCGCGAAGACGGCGGGTGAGGACTTCGAGGGTCGCTTCGCGCGGTTGTTCGCGGCGAACGCCGCGACGGCGGTCGGCGATGCCCGGGAGGTGGCGCAGCGGCTGAGGGATGTCGCGACGTTCGTGGGGCGGCTGTCCGAGGCCGCGCGGGAGGAGAACTCCCGGCGGCGGGCGGCGCGGGAGTGGCGCGATCGAGTCCAGGCGCGGCGGGCGAACATGATCGACGCAGCCTGGGACGGGTTCTTCGGCGAGGAGCCGCCGCCGACGACGGCACCGGTGTCGCCGCCGCGATTCTCGCCGTCGGGGCCACGGGTCCGAGCGCGGCAGACGCCGACGCCGGGTGGGGGCGGCTCGGGCGGAGGAACCTCGTCCGCGCGTCCCGACCGTCTGCGCGCGTTCGCTGCGGGTGTCGCGAGCCTCGATGCCACCCTGGCGGCGCATCCGGCTCGCCTCGCCGGGGCGGCGTCCGACTTCATGGCCTGCTGCGATTTCGGCGGGATCGATGTCGGCCCTGTCGTGGCGGGGTTCCGAGCATGGCTGGACGCCAACGCCCAGGATGCGAGCTGGGCGAACACGATCGCGCAGGCGTTCGAGGACGCCGGCGCTGCAGGTGGCGTCGGCACGGTCTCGGACGCGGCGCTGGAGGCGTCTCTGGCTGCAGCCGGGGTGAGCGCTTCGCGCGAGGACCTGGTGATCGACCCGCCCACAGCGTGGGGCGGCGTTCCCACGACGGGGTTCGTGAACGACCCGGTGAACTCCGCCACGGGTAACTTCGTGGAGCCGGAGACCGACCTCGTCTTCGCCGGGCCGGACGGGCTGTTGTCGGTGACGCGGATGTACAACTCCCTCGACGACGGGGGCGGGGTGTTCGGGCCGGGGTGGTGGTCGCTCTTCGACATCACACTCGTCCTGGGCGACGATCAGGCCCGCTTCGTCCAGGCCGACGGCCGGGAGGTGGTGTTCGGTCGGGACGGGCACGGATGGGCACGCGCTGCGGGGGAGAGCTTCTGGCTCGAGCGTGCGGCGTCCGCCCCTCTGAACGGGTGGAGGGTGTACCCGAGCGCGGTGGAGGTGCTGCGCGTCACCGACAACACCGGGCGGTGGTGGGCCTTCGACACTGCCGGGGTGTGGCTGGGTGCCGGGCGCGGGACAGGAGACAGCATCCGCGTGCTGCGGAACGAGAACGGCTCGGTGACATCGGTGACGCACTCTCGCGGCCGCTCGGTCGCGGTGGAGTACGTCGGCGGTCGGGTCGGGTCGGTCACGGCGTCGGATGGGCGCCGCCGCGAGTACGTGTACGACGGTGCGCACCGTCTGATCGGAGTGACCGGCCCGACCGGCACCCGCTCGTATCGATGGAACGAGGACGATCTGATCGACCGGGTGGTCTCCGCGGCCGGGGTCGTCGAGTGCGTCAACGTCTACGACACGCGGCGGCGGGTGCGCGAGCAGCTCACCGCGTTCGGTCGGCGTACCCGGTTCTCGTACTTGCCGGGGCGCGTGACCGAGGTCGCGGACGTCGACGGCGGCAACGCGAACACGTGGATCGCGGACCGGAAGGGCCGGCTGGTGGGGATCGTGGATGCCGCCGGCTGCCGCCAGTCGATGGGCTACGACCCGCACGGTGGCCTCGTCTCCGTCACCGACCGCGAGGGACGGGTGACCGTCCACGCGTACGACGACCGGGGCCGACGCATCCGTACCCTCACCGCAGAGGGCGCGGACCTGACCTTCGGGTACGACCAGCATGACCGCGTGACGACCGTCGTCACAGCCACCGGCGGCGAGGTCCGCTACGACTACGCCAACGACACCGACCGCGACCCGTCCCGCATCACCGACCCCTGCGGCGGGGTCACCCACCTGACGTGGGTGGCGGGACTCCTGGTCCGGGTCGAGGACCCCATGGGTACGGTGGTGCGTTTCGAGTACGACGAGCACGGGGAGCTCATCGCCACCCGCAACGCCGATGGGGCGGTGGCTCGGGTGGACCGGGATGCCGCCGGGCGGGTGGTGCGCGCGATCTCCCCGTCCGGGGCGACTACCCACTACACCTACGACAGCGCCGGGACCCTGACCTCACGGGAGGACCCGGACGGCGGGGTGTGGCGGTTCGAGCACGGCCCTGGCGAGGTGCTGACCGCGGTGATCGACCCGCTCGGCGGGCGCACCGAGCACTCCTACGGACCCCACGGGCAGCTCACCGGCATCACGGACCCGCTCGGGCGGACGGTCCACCGGGAGTTCGACACGTTCGGCAACGTCTCGGCGGTGACCCTGCCCGACGGAGCCGCGTGGGGCTTCGCGCACGACGCTCTGTCGCGGCTGCGGGAGATCACCGATCCCGCCGGCGGAGTGTGGTCGCGCGAGTACGACCCCAACGGGGAGCTGGCCGCCACGGTCGATCCCACCGGCGTGCGTGTGGAGCTCGTCTCCTCCCCCGCCGATGCGACCCGCACCGTCCGCTCCGCTTTCGAGCAGGCGACGGTCCGGTTCGACGTGTACGGGCGCCCGGAACGGATCCAGGATGCCACCGGCGCGGCCTCCCTGATCACCTACGACCCCTGCGGACGCCCGGTGGAGATCCTGGACGCCGATGGCGGCCTGACCCGGATCGAGCGCGACCTCGCCGGGCGGGTCACCGCCGTCACCAGCCCGGCAGGACGGAGGACGGTCTACGAGTACGACCGATGCGGGCGCCCCATCGCCGCGATGGACCCGGCGGGGGCGCGGACGGCCCTCGAGTACGACGCCGACTCCCGTGTCATCGCCCGCATCCTGCCCACCGGTGAGCGCGCGGAGACCGTGTACGACGTGATGGGGCGCGTCACCGTCCTCCGGGAGCCGGGAGTCGGGGTGGCCCGCTACGGGTACGACCGGCTCGGGCGAGTGGTGCTCGCGCACGACACCCGGTACGGCATCCGCCGCTTCGCCTACGATCCCGCCGGGCAGCTGATCACCGCGACCAACGGCCTGGGCGGTGTCACGCGGTACGACTACGACGACCGCGGTCGGCTGACCACCGTGACCGACCCGGCCGGAGGCGTCACCACCCGCACGTACACCGCGACGGACAAGGTCGCCTCCGTCACCGACCCGCTCGGGCGGACCACCCGCGCCACGTATGACGACGCCGGCCGACAGCTCACGCAGACCGCCGCCGACGGAACCGTCACCCAGTGGGGATACGACGAGGCCGGCCGGGAGAGCTCGCTGCGCATCGACGGGCGGCCCGTCAGCGAGACCCACCGGGATGCCGGGACCCGCACCGTCACCATCACCGACCACACCACCGGCCGCCCCGTCGTGCACACCCTGCGCTTCACCCGCCTCGGCCAGCTCGCCGAACGCACCACCACGACCGGCGGAGGGTATACAGGCGCCGCACAGAGGACCCGATGGGAGTACGACGCCGATGGCGCCCGCACCCGTCTGACCACCTCCGATGGTGTCGCCGTCGATTACACACGGGATGCCGCCGGGCGTCTGATCCACCTGGACCACTCCCGCAACGGGGCGGTCCACTACACGCGTGACGCGTTCGGACGCCTGCTCACCGCATCCGCCGGCGACGCCGTCCACTCGTGGACCTATACCGACGGGTACCCCACGGCCCACACCCTCACCGGTCCCGACGGCGTCATCGCGACCCGCATCATCCGCGACGACAGCGGCCGCATCACCGCCCTCCACCATCCTCACGGCACCACTCGGTACACGCACGACGACGCCGGACAGCTGCGCACGGCCACCACCACGGAGGTCGACAGCGGCGCCGACGAGACGCGCCGCCGGGGCGAGCAGCAGTCGGAATGGGACTACGACGAGGCCGGACGCCTGACCCGCGAGTCCACGCGCGAGGGACACCGGCTCTACACCTACGACATCGCCGGACAGCTGCTCACCGCCACGCACGGCGAGGACCTGACCGCTTTCGCCTACGACGCGCAGGGTCGCCGTACCCGCGAGAGCACCCCCGGCCGGGACCGTCAGTACACCTGGGACCAGCGCGGATGGGTCCGCACCATCACCCACACGACTCCCACGGGTGAGCGGCGCCTCACCCTGCACGTCGACGCTCTCGGCGAGCTCGCCGACATCGATCACACCGTTCTCACCTGGGACACCGCGGCCTCCGTCTCCACCCCGCTCACGCTCGGCGACCACCCCGTCATCGCCGCGCCCGGCGGCTTCACCGGCATCGACGGACACTGGGGGCCCACCGCGTGGCGAGACATCCGCACCACCATCCCCGAGGACCCGTGGCACACCCTCCACGCAGTGACCCGCGGAGCGGTCGGCCTTACCGCACACGGTGGCATCCACGTCGACGGGCTCGAATGGCTCGGCGCCCGCGCCTACGACCCCGCCACCCGCGGGTTCCTCAGCACCGACCCCCTGGCCGCGCCCGCCGGCACGGCGTGGTCTGCCAATCCCTACTCCTACGCCGGCAACGACCCCCTCCACTCGACCGACCCGCTCGGCCTGCAACCCGTCACCGACGCCGATCTGCGCACCTACGCCCATAACCACCAGGGCGCGCTCGGGAACATGAAGGACTGGGCGGATGAGAACCCCTATCTTGTCGGCGGCGTCGCGCTCGGCTTCGGCGCCGCGCTCATGTTCTTCGGGGGGCCCGTCGGCGCCGTCGTGGGTGGCGCCTTGTTCTCGGCAGGGACCTCGATCCTGTCGCAGAAAACCGTCGACGGCTCCGTCGACTGGGGCCGGGTGGGCTGCGACAGTCTTGTCGGTGCCGTCGGTGGCGGTGCCGGGGGTCTTGTCGCCTCCAGTCTCGCGCGGGCCGGCACGGTGGCGCGATCAGTGGCCCTGGCGAACGCCGCCCCCTCGCAGACCGCGCGGGTCGCCTACAACGTGCTGGGGAACACCGGGACACGCGCCGCCATCGCGGGTGCCGCCGATGGCGCCGCCTCCAATGTCACCGACTACACCCTGAACTCCTCGGAGCACAGCATCGGAGGCTATGTGCAGGCTCTCGCGACGGGAACGGTGACAGGCGCGGGGAGTTCCCTGCTCATGACGCGACTCGGCGGGCCGCTCTCGAACATGGTCGGGTCGAAACTCACGCCAACCTGGACAGCTCCACCATCTCTCCGCAGCCACGGCGGTGCACCCGTGAACTGGGGGCAGGTCGCGTCCGAACACACGCTCAACCACGTCGCGGGAGCAGCAGCGGGGTACGCGAACCCGTACATACAACCAGGTGAGCCGGAGGACTCTGCTGCTGTGAGTAGCGCGATACAGGGCTTAGTCAAGGGAGCTGCCGGACCGTCATCGAGTCTGCGATGAGAAACAGGAGGGAACCTCAGCGGAAAAGCGACCTATCTGTTCTTCTCGTCGGCATACCGGTGTTCGCAATCTTGACCGTTCTGTGTGCTCTCGGCCTGTCTGCGTCAATGTTGGAGAACGTCGATATACAGACAAGATACTGCAACATTTTGGACGCCCACCCGTCACTGTCAGGTGGGGGGCGTGCCGCGACCGTTCATGTCGTAGTTATCCGAACACGCGAGTGCGGGAATCTCGCCTGGACGCGGGGCGTCAATTCTGACAGCGAGGACCGAATCGCTAAGACGTTCGCACCCGGGCTGTACAGGGTCGAGATGGGTTGGTACTCGCGGACGATTGTTCCCCTGACACCGAACGGCCTCGCGTCCATACACAGCTACGAGTTCATCGGACCACTGAGCCGATAGCCAACCGCCGCGCGAGAATAACATCCGTCGACAGCGCCCTACACTTCAAAAAAACGAGCACATATATGGATCGACGCAAACTGCACTCACCGAGCAATCGGCAGAACATGATCTGTGACCTTTCGAACGAGTGCGATCGCACTGGTGCGCAGAGAGTGGCTCTGGCGAACAGCACTCCCTCGCAGACCGCGCGGGTCGCCTACAACGTGCTGGGGAACACCG
The DNA here is from genome assembly GCF_049384025.1 of Microbacterium sp. HMH0099. Lineage (NCBI taxonomy): Bacteria > Bacillati > Actinomycetota > Actinomycetes > Micrococcales > Microbacteriaceae > Microbacterium > Microbacterium sp. HMH0099. The sequence goes on from NZ_JBMRJR010000004.1 coordinate 227,695, forward strand.
GGACACGCGCCGCCATCGCGGGTGCCGCCGATGGCGCCGCCTCCAATGTCACCGACTACACCCTGAACTCCTCGGAGCACAGCATCGGAGGCTATGTGCAGGCTCTCGCGACGGGAACGGTGACAGGCGCGGGGAGTTCCCTGCTCATGACGCGACTCGGCGGGCCGCTCTCGAACATGGTCGGGTCGAAACTCACGCCAACCTGGACAGCTCCACCATCTCTCCGCAGCCACGGCGGTGCACCCGTGAACTGGGGGCAGGTCGCGTCCGAACACACGCTCAACCACCTGTTAGGAGGGACAACCTCGTGGCTGAATTCAAACGTGCAGCCGGGAGAAACAAATCAGGCGAGCGTCGCCAGCAACTCGCTACAGGGATTGCTGAAAGGCGCCGAGGGATCTGCCCTTAGCCTCCGCCGATGAAACACGATCGCAAATCTAGAATTTCCAATGTCCTCCAAGGCCTCCTTGCGCTTGGCGTCCTAACAGCACTTGCGTGCGTGGTGCTATTCGCCCTTTCAGCACCAATTCTAGATCGATTCGGAGTCGAAGCAAAAACTTGCGAAGTGACCGGTGCGTATGCGTCCACATCAGGAGGGGGACGAGGCGCCACCCTCGCAGTCGTTGTCCTCGACAGCAAGGACTGCGGGAAGCTCGGATGGTTTTCAGGAGTGAACTCCGACAACAAGTCACAACTTGCTGCAGATATCAGACCGGGAGTTTATCTAGTCCAAATGGGTTGGGTGTCGAGAATAATTGGTCCTCTTACGCCGAAAACGCTTAGAACTCTACGCTCCTACGAATACCTCAGGCCACTCAACAAGCCCGAGGGTGCAGAGTCGCAATCTGCCTACCAGACTCCCGGTAACTCGGCTGCGCGCCGGACGAGCACCGGCCTGGATAGTTCTTATGGCAAGACAGTTTCATCCTTCGCCCCGAACCATGTTGCGGGAGGCCCCGCCGGAAAGCTGGACGGATTCATCAGGCCGAATTCGTTCGGCCCCGCCGGCATTATGTCGGGACTGCTCCAAGGTGCAGGCAGCGGAGCGGAAGGGCCAGTTTCTCGCCGATGATGAATAGGTATCAGGGGAACCAGAAAGATACGCCCGTAAAAACCGCCGCATCCATCGTCATTTTCCTTGCGATGTGCGCGATTCTTGTTTTTAGTGCGTTCGTGGCTCCCGTCCTTGAGAGCAATGTCCTTTCGACGTGGCCGTGTGACGTCATCGCCACCGTCCCACACCATACGTCTGGCGGATTTCGAGGGGGGCGAGCCTGCCCGGCATCATCCTGGACACATCCAATCAGCATGGGAGGCTATGTGCAGACTCTCGCGACGGGAACGGTGACAGGCGCGGGGAGTTCCCTGTTCATGACGCGACTCGGCGGGCCGCTCTCGAACATGGTCGGGTCGAAACTCACGCCAACCTGGACAGCGACACCATCTCTCAGCAGCCACAGCGGTGCACCCGTGAACTGGGGGCAGGTCGCGTCCGAACACACGCTCAACCACCTTGTCGGAGGCATATCTGCGAGCGTCAACGCAGCTAACCAGCCCACTGAGCCGGACGATGCGACGTTTGTCGGCAATATCTTCCAAGGCATACTGAAAGGCGCGACCGGTCAGACAGTATTACTTCGATGACGAGCCGAAAGAATCCGCCAGGAGAGATGACTCGCGGGAAGATTATTTTGGCCGTCGCATTCATGATATTTGGTGTCATTTTCCTGGTCTTCTCATTTAGCGGGCCGGCCATCGATCAGCACGTCCAGGAAGTCATGACATGCCAGGTGGTCGGCGCCAGGGCGTCAAAGTCGAGTGGCGGAAGGGGGGGGTCGATAACGGTCGTGGAGATTCGAACCCGCGATTGCGGTCCCTTAGGGTGGACCTCGGGCGTCGATTATCAGAACGTCAAGGAAGTAGCCGCAAGCATAAAGCCCGGTGTCTATAAAATCCGTATTGGGTGGTTTTCGCGCTACTTCGTGTCACTGTGGCCGAATGGGGTTCCCCGAATACAATGCTACGAATACTCGGGTCCGCTTCCGCCACGATGAAAAGCAACAGAGAACGCCAACGGAGAAATGACCGGATCGTTCTTCTCGTCGGCACGCCGATCATCCTATTAATGATCCCTCGAGCCACGCTCGGCCTGTTCGCGCCCCTGTTGGATAATCTTGATGTGCAGACGAAATACTGCAATATCTTAGACGCCCACGCGTCGCGATCAGGAGGGGGTCGTTCCGCAACCGTTCACGTCGTGGCCATTCGAACACGCGACTGCGGGAAACTCGCCTGGACGCAAGGAGTCAATTCCGAGACCGAGGACCGGATCGCGAGAACCTTTTCACCCGGGCTCTACAGGGTCGAGATGGGTTGGTATTCGCGGACGATTGTCCCCTTCTCGCCGAACGGCCTCGCATCTATACACAGCTACGAGTTCGTCGGGCCGCTGAGCGAATCAGCCAATCGCCGTGAAGAACTGACATCCGCAGCCAGCACGCTTCACGTCGAGGAGAGCCTTGCCGCTGGCCTGAATACGAGCGCTCAGCCGGATCAGCCCGACGCAGACGCCGCGATCGGCAACGCGATCCAGGAGCCCTCGAGGGCGGCACAGGTGCAACCGCGGCATTTCGATGACTGAAAACAACTCACCCAAGGCGCAGATGTCTCGCACCCGCCTCATCCTGTCCGCCGCATCTGTTGTGCTCATGTTCCTTGGCCTGGTATTTTTCCTGAGCGGCCCCATGATAGACAAGGCCGTCACAGAAACGCTGATCTGCCAGGTGACCGGAGCACAAGCATCGAAGTCCGGCGGCGGCAGAGGAGCCACGCTCACGGTCGTGGAGATAAAGACACGGGACTGCGGGATTTTCGGCACCTACACCGGCGTCAACTATCAGAACGCAGGAGAGGTGGCCGCAGCGATCCGACCGGGCGTTTATGAAGTCGAGATCGGATGGTATTCCCGGTATTTCGTCTCCCTGTGGCCCGATGGCCTTCCAACGATCAACTCTTATAGGCGGCTGGGCCCACTTCCAGCCTCTGGGTCGAGTACAGGAAGCCAAGACTCCACCGCGGATGGACGCGTCATGACGACCGCCCCGCCCGACGTCGTCGATTCGGTCGCGGCCGGCCTGATCTTCGCTTGAACGGCAGGTCGGCTGACATCAGACACGTGAATATCTGCGCACGCGCCGTCCCGAGACCCACGGACGGGCGACACCGGCTCGCTGACCAGATGACCTTGCAGGCGAATTGCGTGACGAGACGGATAGCCGCGCGGCCGTCGCACCGCCGTCGTAGAGCGGGCTCACACCTGGTCAGGTGCAGAGCGAAAGCGGGTCCCTCTGAAAGCGGGGGGTGAGAATTCGAGCGCGTGAGTCGCTCACGGAAGCCGTCCTGAGCCGCGCATGACTTTGGCGCAGAGCGCTCCGGGAAGGACTCTCATGGACCAACACCTCGTCTCCAAGATCATTATGGGAGCGTCACCAGCTCCGGCGACATGTACTCCGGCGTGCCGATGATCGCGGTCGTCGAACGCCGCCGTTCGTCGATGACGCGGGCGATTCCGAAGTCGACGACGCGGACGACGGCCCCCGGATCGTCGCCCAGGTCACCGGCGAGCAGGACGTTGTCGGGCTTGATGTCGCGGTGGACGGTGCCGACGGCATGTGCGGCGGCGAGCGCGTCCAACACGGTCGCCGCGAGCGCCACCGCGGTCATCGGAGGAAGCGCCCCCTGGACGGCGAGCACATCGCGCAGGCTCCCCCCGCGGACGAGGTCCATGACGATCGCGAGACGTTCGCCCTCGACGACCAGGTCGCGGACGCCGACGACGTTCGGATGCCGGAGACGGGCCAGCACCGTCCGCTCGCGGACGAACCTCTCGACGAGGTCGGCGTCCTGCGCGTGTTCCCGCCGCAGCACCTTCGCCGCGAGGGCCGTCCCGTCTCGGACGTCCACGACCTCCCACACCTCGCCGGCCGCTCCCGCGCCGAGGCGTGCCTCGAAACGGTACGACGCTCCGAGCGCCTCACCGACCTGCGGTTCCACCCGCTCCTCCCGCTCCGCACCCCGCCCTCTGACAACGTACAGGAAGCGAACAGGAGTCCGGAAAGCGCAGGAACGTCCGCGTCGGCGGCCTTGCGCCGGACGTCAGGACCGGGCGTCGAGAGCGCGCTCGAGGCGCTCGATCTTGCCGTCGATCTCGCCGGTGCGCCCCGGGCGGATGTCGGCCTTGAGCACGAGAGAGACCCGCGAGCCGTACGGCAGGACCGCGTCGGTGGCGCGCTTGACGACGTCCATGACCTCGTCCCACTCCCCCTCGACCTCGGTGAACATCGACGACGTGCGGTGCGGCAGTCCGGACGCGCGCACGACGGCGACGGCCGCGGCGACGGCATCGTGCACGGAGCCGTCGGGGGTCTCAGCGGAGGCGGGACCGACGCCCGAGGGGGCGACCGAGAAGGCGATGAGCATGCGTCGAGGCTACCGGCGCGCGGCGGCGAGCGGCAGGCGCCTGCCGCGTGCGAGCCGCCGGCGTCGGACGGGGACGGATGCCACCGGGGTGGCATCCGTCGTCCTCACACGCGCGATGCCGCGGGCACCCGCTCGCCGGTCAGCAGCTCGCGCACACCGCGCGGGCGCGCGACACGGCCCACCGGGACGCGGACCAGCCGCACCACCGCCCACACGAACAGCCAGATCGCGAGGACGTTGCGCAGCTCGAGCAGCAGAACCGGGCCGAGGTACGGCCGGGTCGCCATGAGGCCGTCGTACCAGAGCGGGTAGACCAGCTGCGTGACGCCGGCGATCGCGAGGGTGAGCAGCGCTGGCCCGAACCACCGGCGCCGGTCCAGGACGAGGCCGACGACGATGGGGGCGAAGATCCACACGTAGTACTGCGGCGATCCCACCTTGTTGAGCACGATGAACGCGGTGACGAGCACGAGCGACAGCGGCGGGAACAGCGTCGCGAACGTCGCACCCCGCCACATCTTGACCGCGCCGAGCGCCGCGGCACCGGCGATGGCGAGCAGCAGCAGCGGGGTCATGAGGACGATCAACGGGTCGACCTGCGGCCCGGTCACCTGGAACGTCAGGACGTCGGGGTCGTAGTACACCCAGGCCTCGGGCACGTCGAGGGCGGCCAGGATCATGTAGACCCCGGCGACGGGCGCCTCCATCTGGATGCCGCGGCTCGTCTGATCGCCGACGAAGCCGAACACGTGGCTCGCTCCCCCCAGCAGGGCGACGAGCAGGATCGTCCCGCCCGAGACGGCGACCGCGCCCCAGACGAGGGACAGACGGCGACGGGCCGCGACGAGACCGGCGGCGAGGATGGCGGCGGGCCACACCTTCATCCACACCGCGGCGGAGAGCAGCACGGAGGCGACGAAGGGCCGGCGGACGAGCCACAGGCTGCCCGCAATGGCCAGGGGGACGGTGAAGCCGTCGATGCGGTAGATCCCGACGGGACCCATCAGGAGGATGGCCGCGAGCCAGAACGCCGCGGCGGTGAGGCGGCCGCGCGACCGGCCGCGTCCGAGGAGCAAGGCGAAGGCGCCGGCGTTGGCGAGCGAGACGGTGATGGCCCACGCGGGGGTGTAGGACACGGCCCACGCGAACGCCCAGGCGACGGCCATGGGGATGAGGGCGAGCTGCGGGTAGATCCAGCCCTGCGTCACGCCGGGCAGCTCCCACGAGCCGGAGAGGGTGCAGGCGGCGGGATCGGCCGCGCCGAAGAGGGCGCAGCGCGACCACGGTTCGTAGACGAGGTACACGTCGCCCATGGGCGCGTTCGGCTGCTGATAGCCCAGGACGCCCACGACCACGTGCACGACGACGAACGCGATCCAGAGAACGACAGCCCACGGCACCGTCACATCCTAGGGGTCGCCTCATCCCGGTCTCCTGAACGAGGGATGCCGCCGGCTCCCGCCTCGTCTGCCGTCGGTGGCGGGGCGTCGGGCGGCGCGCGCTGCGCGTCAGACGGCGAGCGCGGCCGCGACGGCGGCGCTCAGCCCCTCCGCGACTTCCAGCGCAGTGATCGGACCGCCGGCGGCCCCGTGCCGCGCGGCCGCCGTCGACCCGGCCGTGCCGTGCAGCCACGCAGCGGCCGCCGCCGCGTCGGCGAGATCGTCGAGGGTCGTGCGCCCGGCCGCGACCGCGCCGGCGAGGACCGCGCCGAGCGCGCCGCCGAGGACGTCCCCGGTCCCGGCGGTCGCGAGCCACGGCGTGCCGCTGGTGACCCGGCGGACGACGCCGTCCGGGGTGGCGACGAGCGTCGCCGCCCCCTTCAGCAGCACGACCCCGTCGATGGCGATGGCCGTCTCCCGGGCGGCCGCGGCCCGGCCGTCATCGTCGGCGTCGGCTGCCACCGGGTCCAGGTCCAGGGCCTCGCGCAGCCGGTCCAGCTCGCGCGCGTGTGGGGTCACGATCACGGGCGCCCCGGCCCCGGGCACCAGGTCGAGCGCGCCGGCGTCCACGACGACCGGCAGCTCCCCCGAGAGCACCTCGCGCAGCGCCGCGGTCTCGTCGGCAGAGCGGGAGGCGGCATCCATCCCGGATCCGATCACCCAGGCCTGCACGCGGCCGTCGGCCGTGACGGTCTCGGGTCGACGCTGCATCACGAGGTCCTGCGCGCGCTGCGGGCCGAGGTAGCGGACCATTCCCGTGCCCGCGCGCCACGCGGCCTCGACACCCAGGACCGCGGCCCCCGGGTAGCGCGCCGATCCGGTGCGCATGCCCACCACCCCGCGGGAATACTTGTCATCGCCGGCCGTTGGCCTCCGAAGTGCGCGCGCCGTCTCGCGTGCGGTCCAGTCCGTCGCCGTCATGGCGCCACCCTAGGAGAAAGGGTCCCCCGTGAGCAGCCTCTTCACGCCCCTCGCGATCCGCGGTATCGAGATGCGCAACCGCCTGTGGGTCTCGCCGATGTGCCAGTACAGCGCCGTCGACGGGGTCCCCAACGACTGGCACCACGTGCACCTGGCCCAGTTCGCCGCCGGCGGGGCGGGACTGGTCGTCGCCGAGGCCACCGCGGTCTCCCCCGAGGGCCGCATCTCCCCCGAGGACGTCGGCCTGTGGAACGACGCCCAGCTCGAGGCGTGGCGGCCCGTCGTCGCCGCCATCCGTGCGCGCGGCGCGGTCGCGGGCGTGCAGCTCGGCCACGCGGGACGCAAGGCCTCGACCACCTCGCCCCTCACCGGCGGGCGCGGGACCGTCGCACCGGCCGACGGCGGGTGGCAGACGGTCGCCCCCTCCGCCGTCGCCTACGACCGCTTCGCCGAGCCGGTCGCCCTCGACGCGGAGGGCATCGAGAAGGTGGTGCGCGACTTCGCCGAGGCGGCCCGCCGCGCCGTCGTCGCCGGCTTCGAGGTGCTCGAGCTGCATGCCGCCCACGGCTACCTGCTGCACCAGTTCCTCTCCCCGCTGACCAACCTCCGCGACGACGCCTACGGCGGGTCGTTCGAGAACCGCGTACGCCTGCTCGTGCGGGTGACGGAGGCCGTGCGCGCGGCCGCTCCGGATGCCGCGGTGTTCGTGCGCTTCTCCGCCACCGACGCCGCGGAGGGCGGCTGGGACGTCGCCGACACCGTCGCCGCCGCCCGCCTCGTCGCGGACGCCGGGGCCGACCTGATCGACGTGTCGAGCGGCGGGCTCGTGCCCCACCAGCGCATCACCACGGGCCCGGGCTACCAGGTCGAGTACGCGGCGACCGTCCGCCGCGAGACGGGTCTGCTCGTCAGCGCCGTCGGCATGATCGACGACCCGGCCCTCGCCGAGAACGTGGTCGCCGACGGGCGGGCCGACGCCGTGATGTCCGGCCGGGAGTGGCTGCGCGACCCTCACTTCGGCCTGCGCGCCGCCGCCGCCCTCGGCGCCGACGTGCCGTGGCCGGCGCAGTACACCCGCGCCGCCCGCTGACCGGCCGGCGTTCCGACGCCGAGAAACGCCCGCTGCACCGAGAAACGCCCGCACCCGGCGTTTCCGGGTGCAGCGGGCGTTTCTCACGGACCCCCGGCGGGCGCACGCCGAGGACACGGGATGCCACGGGGCCGGGACCCGCGGCATCCGGTGTCGGGACGGTCAGGCGTAGCGGCGGCGGGCGGTGGCGTCCTGCACCTCGCCGACGAGCTCCTCGATGACGTCCTCGAGGAACAGCACCGCGGTGACGTCGCCGCGCTCGTCGCGCACCTGCGCGAGGTGCCGGCCGGCGCGACGCATGAGCCCGAGGGCGTCCTCGAGGTCGGTCGTCTCGAGCACGGGGACCATGTGGTGGATGCGCTTGGCCGGGATGGGCCGTGCGAGGTCCGCCGGAGTGTCCGCGTCGTCGGCCACGCGCAGGACGTCCTTGAGGTGGACGTACCCGGTCGGGGCGCCGCTCTCGTCGACGATCACGTAGCGCGAGTAGCCGTGCCGGGCGACGGCGCGCTCGATCTCGTCCACGTTGGTCGTCGCCGGCAGCGTCACGAGGTCGGCCATCGGCACGGCGATGTCGGCGGCCTTCTTCTCGGTGAACTCCACGACCGCGGTGACCGTGCCGGCGCTGTCGTCGAGCACGCCCTCCAGGCGCGACTGGTTGACGATGGTCGCGACCTCGTCGAGCGTGAAGGTGGAGGCGGCCTCGTCCTTCGGCTCGACCCGGAAGAGCCGGACGACGTGGTTGGCGATCCAGTTGAGCGCGACGATGACGGGGTAGAACGCCTTCGACACTGCGACCAGCGGCGGCGCCAGCATGAGCACCGCCCGGTCGGGCAGCGAGAACGCGAGGTTCTTCGGCACCATCTCGCCGAACACCACGTGCAGGTACGACACGATGAGGAGCGCGACGACGAACGCCGCGACGTCCACGGCGGCCGCCGGCAGCCCGGTCAGCTCCATCGGCACCGCGAGCAGGTGGTGGATCGCGGGCTCCGACACGTTCAGGATCAGCAGCGAGCAGATCGTGATGCCGAGCTGGCACGTCGCCAGCATGAGCGTCGCGTGCTCCATCGCATAGAGCGCCGTCTTGGCGGATCGGGAGCCGCGGTCGGCGAGCGGCTCGACCTGCGACCTCCGGGCGGAGATGACGGCGAACTCGGCGCCGACGAAGAAGGCGTTGGCGACGAGCAGCACCACGAGCCATGCGAGTCCGGCCCAGTCGCTCATCGCTGGTCACCGCCCTTCGTCGCGCGGACGAGGTCGTCCACGTCCTCCTCCACGGGCGTCGGCGTGAACTGCACGCGGTCGACGCGGCGCCCGTCCATGCGGTGGACCGTCAACGTCCCGCCGTCGATGTCCACGCGGTCCCCGACGGCGGGGATCCGCTCGAGCTGCGCCATGACGAACCCTCCGACGGTGTCGTAGACCTCCCCTTCGGGCACGACCACGCCCGCGCGGTCCAGCGCCTCGTCCGGCCGCAGGTCGCCGGGGAAGGTGAGGGACTGCGCCGACCGCACCACGCCCGCCCGCGACCGGTCGTGCTCGTCGAGCACCTCGCCGACGATCTCCTCCACGAGGTCCTCGAGCGTGACCACGCCGGCCGTCCCGCCGTACTCGTCGACGACGATCGCCATCTGGTAGCCGCGGGACCGGAGCTCCTCCACGAGCGCGTCGAGGTGCACGGTCTCGGGTACACGCAGCGGCTCGGTGGCGAGGGCCGCGGCGGGCACCTCGCCACGGCGCTCGCGCGGCACGCCGATCGCCGCCTTCAGGTGCACGACGCCGACGATGTCGTCCATGGACTCGCCGTACACCGGGAAGCGGCTGTGCCCCGTGCGCCGGGCGAGCTGCACGACGTCGTCGGCCGGGTCGCCCGCGGCGAGCGCGTGCACGCTCGGACGCGGGGTCATCACGTCGGCCGCGCTGAGCCGCGCGAAGGTGAGGCTGCGGTCCAGCAGCGACGCGGTGTCCTTCTCGAGCATGCCGGCGCTGGCGGAGCGCCGCACGAGGCTGGACAGCTCCTCCGCCGTGCGGGCGCCGGACAGCTCCTCCTTCGGCTCCACCCCCATGGCCCGCAGCACGCCGTTGGCGCTGCCGTTCAGGACCATGATCGCGGGGCGGAACACCGTCGTGAAGGCGACCTGGAAGGGCATGACGAGCTTGGCCGTCTGCCGCGGGATCGCGAGCGCGAAGTTCTTCGGGACGAGCTCGCCGAGGATCATCGACAGCACCGTCGCGAACGCGATGCCGATGAACGCCGCGAGCGGCACGACCAGCCCCTCGGGCAGCCCGGCGGCGAGGAACACCGGACGCAGGAGGTTCGAGATCGCCGGCTCCATCGTGTACCCGGTGAGCAGGGTCGTCAGCGTGATGCCCAGCTGCGCGCTCGACAGGTGCGTCGACGTGATGCGCAGCGCGTCGATCGTCAAGGACAGACGGGACTCGCCGGCGGCCCGACGGGACTCGAGGTCGGCGCGGTCCAGGTTGACCAGCGCGAACTCGCTCGCGACGAACAGGCCTGTTCCGACAGTGAGAAGCAGCCCCACGCCCAGCATGACGTAATCCATCAGGCATCACCTCCGCTCGGCGCGGAGGCGGGTCGTCGGGGCCTGGGTCTACAACTGGGAGGGTCGTCCATCGTGAGGGCAATTCTAGGGCAGGGGCCCGACATCGGTCCCGCCCGTCAGGATGGATCCATGGATGCCACCGCCCCGGCGCCCGCGCGGGCCGCTCTCGCCGAGCGGGCCGTGCTGTCCCGGTACCTGCACCGCTTCGGACCCGTGGCCTGGGCGCACGCCTCCCCCGGGTCGCGGACGTGGCACTACTGGTGGCACGCGCACCTCGTGCACGTCCTCGCCGACACGGAGCGACGTGCGCCCGACCGCCGGCGTCGCGCCGTCCTCGCCGCGGTCGTCCGCGGTGTGGGCCTGCGCACGGGACTCACCTGGATCACCCCGTACTACGACGACATCGCGTGGATGGGTCTGGCCCTCGACGCCGCCGGCGGGCACCGGTGGCCGCGGCGCCGCATCGCCCGCCGACTGGCCCGGGCCGTCGATCCCCGGACCGGGGTCCTGCCGTGGCGGGTCGGCAGCACGCTCTTCAACGCCCCGGCCAACGCGCCCGGCGGACTCGTCCTGGTCGCGCACGGGCGGAGGGATGCCGCGGAGAGGTTCGCCGACTGGATGGCATCCGTCCTCCACGACGACGACACGGGACTCGTCAGGGACGGCCGCGAGGACGGGCGCGTGCGTCCGGACCTGTGGACGTACAACCAGGGCGCGGTCATCGGACTCGAGCTCGCACTGGCCGACGAGAACCCCGTCGGCGCCGCGCACGAGCATCGGGCACGGGCGCTGGTGCGCGCGGTCGACGCCTGGTGCGCCCCGCAGGACGGGCTGTTCCCCGCGGCGGGCGGAGGGGACGGCGGACTGTTCGCCGGCATCCTGGCGCGCTACCTCGCCGAGGCCGCCGTGCGAGTGAGCGGACCGGAGGGCGCGACGGCGCGCCGACTGGTCGAGCGCAACGCCGACGCGATCTGGGCGACGGCGGTGGACGGTCTGTTCTCCGCCGACCCGCGCCGCCCGGCGCGGCCCGAAGGCGACGACCTCGACCTGTCGGTGCAGCTCGGGGCGTGGATCACCCTCGAGGCCGCGGCCGCGATCGCCCCGCATCCCTGAGCCCCGCGGCATCCCTCCGCCCGGTCGAGGCGGTCACCAGCTGACGGGCAGCGCCTTGCCCTCCTCGTACCCGGCGGCCGACTGCAGTCCCACCCGGGCGCGCTCGTGGAACTCGGCCACGCTCGCCGCCCCCGCATAGGTGAAGGAGGAGCGCACGCCAGAGGTGATCATGTCGAGCAGGTCCTCCAGGCCGGGGCGCTGCGGGTCGAGGTAGATGCGCGACGACGAGATGCCCTCCGCGAACAGCTCCTTGCGGGCCCGCTCGTACGGGTCGAGGCGTCCGAAGCGCCCCTGCACCGCCTTCGTGGAGGCCATGCCCCACGACTCCTTGTAGATGCGGCCGTCCGCGTCCGCCTGCAGCTCCCCCGGCGCCTCGATCGTTCCGGCGAACCACGAGCCGATCATGACGGAGGCGGCGCCGGCCGCCAGGGCCAGCGCGACGTCGCGCGGGTAGCGGACCCCGCCGTCGGCCCAGACGTGGGCGCCCACGGCGCGTGCGGCCTCGGCGGTCTCGAGCACGGCCGAGAACTGCGGACGGCCGACCGCCGTCATCATGCGCGTGGTGCACATGGCGCCGGGGCCGACGCCCACCTTGAGGATGGACGCGCCGGCGTCGGTGAGGTCGCGCACGCCCTCGGCGGTCACGATGTTCCCGGCGGCGATCGGGATGCCGAGATCGAGCGCGGCCACCTCGCGCAGGGCGCGCAGCATCTGCTCCTGGTGACCGTGCGCCGTGTCGACGACGAGGACGTCCACGCCCGCCGCGGCGAGCGCGCGGGCCTTCTCGGCGACGTCGCCGTTCACGCCGACCGCGGCGGCCACGACGAGGCGGCCGTCGGCGTCGACGGCGGGGCGGTACAGGGTCGTCCGCAGCGCGCTGCGCCGCGAGAGCATGCCGACGACGCGCCCGTGCCGGACGACGCAGACGAGGTCCGTGTCGGCGGCGACGAGCAGGTCGAAGGCGTGACGGGCATCGGTGACGTCGTCCGCGTCGATCGAGACCGGACGCGCGCGGACGAGGTCCCCGAGCTGCGCGTCCGGGAGGGCGGTGGCGAGCCGGGTCGCGGGCACGATGCCGACGACGTCGTCCAGCGACAGCGTCTCCGCACCCGGATCCGCCACGAGGATGCCGTGACCTTCCGTCGGCGGCAGCACCTTCGCCGCTTCCGCGGCGGTCGCGTGCGGCGGCAGGACCAGGGGGCTGTCCCACGGCACCGGCTGCGACTTCACCCAGCGGATGGCGGCGTCCAGCTCCTGCAGCGGCATGTCCTGCGGCAGGACGCCCAGTCCGCCGCGGCGCGCCAGCGTCGCGGCGAGCCGCGTCCCGGTCACCGAGTTCATGTTCGAGGAGACGAGCGGGATGGTGGCCCCGCTGCCGTCTCCGGGAGCGAGGTCCACGTCCAGACGGCTGCGCACGTCCGAGTGCCGGGGCACCAGGAAGACGTCGGAATACGTGAGATCGACCTCGGGTGACGCGCCGTAGAACTCCATGGCATCCACCTCACCACATCAGGGGAATGTAAAGACCCGGAAGGCGGGCGGGAACCTCGGCTAGGCTGGAGTATCGCGCGCAACGTCGACGACTTCCTGCCGACGGATGCGCGCATCCACAGGAATCTTCATCGAGGAAAGCAGGCGATCGACTGTGTCGAGCCAGGTGACGGGCGTCGGTACTTCGAGCGAGGGCGAGTTCGGCGCGAACGAGTGGCTCGTAGACGAGCTCTACGAACAGTTCAAGGTCGACAAGCACTCCGTGGACAAGGCCTGGTGGCCGATTCTGGAGGCGTACCACCCGGTCGTCGACGGAACCGCCGCCGCCCCGCCGTCCGCGAAAGCTCCCACCGAGCCGAAGCCGGTGACGGCACCGATCCCCGTGGTGGGCCAGGCGCCGGTGGCACGCACCACCGCGAAGCCCGCCGCTCCGCAGCCGATCCCCGCGCAGGCGCCCGCGTCGGCGCCGTCCGCCGCGAGCGAGAGCACCGAGGAGGACCGGGTCACCGTCCTCAAGGGGATGCCGAAGGCGCTCGCCTCCAACATGGACGAGTCGCTGACGGTTCCCACCGCCACGAGCGTGCGCACCGTGCCCGCCAAGCTGATGATCGACAACCGCATCGTCATCAACAACCACATGTCCCGCACGCGCGGCGGCAAGGTGAGCTTCACGCACCTCATCGGGTGGGCGCTGATCCAGGCGCTCAAGGAGTTCCCGAGCCAGAACGTGTACTACGCCGAGATCGACGGCAAGCCGGCCGTCGTCGCCCCCGCGCACGTGAACCTGGGCATCGCCATCGACCTGCCCAAGCCCGACGGCACCCGCGCGCTCATGGTGCCGAGCATCAAGCGCGCCGACACCCTCACGTTCAGCGAGTTCCTCGCGTCGTACGAGGACCTCGTGCGCCGCGCCCGCAACAACAAGCTGACCGCGGCCGACTTCCAGGGCACCACCGTCTCGCTCACCAACCCCGGCGGCATCGGCACGGTCCACTCGGTCCCGCGGCTCATGCGCGGCCAGGGCTGCATCGTCGGCGCCGGCGCGCTCGAGTACCCCGCCGAGTTCCAGGGCGCGAGCGAGAAGACGCTCAACGAGATGGCGATCGGCAAGACGATCACCCTCACCAGCACCTACGACCACCGCGTCATCCAGGGCGCCGGCTCCGGCGAGTTCCTCAAGAAGGTGCACGAGCTGCTCATCGGCCAGCGCGGCTTCTACGACGACATCTTCGCGGCCCTGCGCATCCCCTACGCGCCCATCCACTGGGCGGCCGACATCAGCGTCGACCTGTCCGAGCGCATCGACAAGAGCGCGCGCGTCCAGGAGCTCATCAACTCGTACCGCGTCCGCGGCCACCTCATGGCCGACATCGACCCGCTCGAGTACGTGCAGCGCACGCACCCCGACCTCGAGATCGAGTCGCACGGCCTGACCTTCTGGGACCTCGACCGCGAGTTCGTGACCGGCGGCCTCGGTGCCAAGCGCGTGGCGAAGCTGCGCGACATCCTCGGCGTGCTGCGCGACTCGTACTGCCGCACCATCGGCATCGAGTACATGCACATCCAGGACCCGGCCCAACGCCAGTGGTTCCAGCGGCAGGTCGAGGTCAAGTACACCAAGCCCGGCCACGACGAGCAGCTGCGCATCCTGTCGAAGCTGAACCAGGCCGAGGCGTTCGAGACGTTCCTGCAGACCAAGTACGTCGGCCAGAAGCGCTTCAGCCTCGAGGGCGGCGAGTCGCTCATCCCGCTGCTCGACCAGATCCTCCAGGGCGCCGCCTCCGTCGGTCTCGACGGCGCCGCCATCGGCATGGCGCACCGCGGTCGCCTGAACGTCCTCACCAACATCGCCGGCAAGACGTACGGTCAGGTCTTCCGCGAATTCGAGGGCGCGGTCGCCATCGGCAGCAAGCGCGGCTCCGGCGACGTGAAGTACCACCTCGGCACCGAGGGCACCTTCGTCGGCGACGCCGGCGACGAGCTCCCCGTGTACCTGGCGGCCAACCCGTCGCACCTCGAGACCGTCGACGGCGTGCTCGAGGGCATCGTCCGCGCCAAGCAGGACCGCAAGCCCATCGGCACGTTCTCCTGGCTGCCGATCCTCGTCCACGGCGACGCCGCGTTCGCGGGTCAGGGCGTCGTTGTCGAGACGCTGCAGATGTCGCAGCTGCGCGGCTACCGCACCGGCGGCACGATCCACGTCGTGGTCAACAACCAGGTCGGCTTCACCACCACGCCGACCGACGCGCGCACCTCGGTGTACGCCACGGACGTCGCCAAGACGGTCCAGGCCCCGATCCTCCACGTGAACGGCGACGACCCCGAGGCCGTCGTCCGCGCCGCCGAGCTCGCGTTCCTGTACCGCGAGGAGTTCCACCGCGACGTCGTGATCGACCTCGTCTGCTACCGCCGCCGCGGTCACAACGAGGGCGACGACCCCTCGATGACGCAGCCGCTGATGACGAACCTCATCGAGGCCAAGCGATCGGTGCGCCGTCTCTACACGGAGTCGCTCGTCGGTCGCGGTGACATCACCGAGGACGAGTACGAGCAGGCGAAGCAGGACTTCCAGAACCGTCTCGAGGTCGCCTTCGCGGACACGCACGAGGCCGAGACCGGCACCAACCCGGTCGTCTCGACCGACGCGGCCGACGAGGTGCCGACGGGCGAGCCCGAGACCACCGGCGTCTCGCGCGAGGTCGTCCAGCACATCGGCGACGCGTTCGTGAACAAGCCCGACGGCTTCACCGTCCACAACAAGCTGCAGCAGCTGCTCGACAAGCGCTACGACATGAGCCGCAACGGCAACATCGACTGGGCCTTCGGCGAGCTCCTCGCCTTCGGCTCCGTGCTGATGGAGGGCACCCCGGTGCGCCTGGCCGGTCAGGACTCCCGTCGCGGGACGTTCGTGCAGCGCCACTCGGTGCTCCACGACCGCTCGAACGGTCAGGAATGGCTGCCGCTGACGAACCTCAGCGAGAACCAGGGCCGCTTCTGGGTCTACGACTCGCTGCTCAGCGAGTACGCCGCGATGGCCTTCGAGTACGGCTACTCGGTGGAGCGCTCCGACGCGCTGGTGCTGTGGGAGGCGCAGTTCGGCGACTTCGCCAACGGCGCGCAGTCCGTCATCGACGAGTTCATCTCGTCGGCGGACCAGAAGTGGGCGCAGCAGTCCAGCGTCGTCCTCCTCCTGCCCCACGGCTACGAGGGCCAGGGACCGGACCACTCGTCGGCGCGCATCGAGCGCTACCTGCAGATGTGCGCGCAGGACAACATGATCGTCGCGCGTCCCTCGACCCCGGCGTCGTACTTCCACCTGCTCCGCCGTCAGGCCTACCAGCGCCCGCGCCGCCCGCTCGTCGTGTTCACGCCCAAGGCGATGCTCCGCCTGCGCGGCGCGACGAGCCCCGTCGAGGACTTCCTCGAGGGTCGGTTCGAGCCGGTGCTCGACGACGACCGCGGCGGCGACCGCGGCGCGGTCACCCGCGTGCTGCTGCACGCCGGCAAGATCCACTGGGACCTGCGTGCGGAGCTCGAGAAGAACCCCAACCCGGCCGTCGCGCTGGTCCGTCTCGAGCAGTACTACCCGGCGCCGGTCGAGCAGCTGACCCGCGTGCTGGAGAACTACCCGAACGCCGAGCTCGTGTGGGTCCAGGACGAGCCCGAGAACCAGGGCGCCTGGCCGTTCATCGCCCTCGAGGTCGCGCAGCAGCTGGGCGGACGCGCCATCCGGTGCATCTCCCGCGCCGCGGCGGCGTCGACGGCGACCGGCTCGCCGAAGGTGCACGCCTCCGAGCACGCCGAGATCATGAAGGCGGCGCTCGCGCGCTGACCCGCGACAGCGGACCCCGGGGCCCGGTCGACATCGTGTCGGCCGGGCCCCCTCGTCGTCCGGGGCGGAGCGCACCGCCCGGCGGCGCTCAGCCGCACGGCCGGGTCGGATCAGGTGGACGGCGCCGCGAGCCCAAGCGCGGGAGCGAGGCGGGGGATCCCCCACGCCAGTCCGGCGTCCAGCGCCTGACCCGTGTGTCCGGCGCCGGGCACGGTGTAGGTGAGGGTCGTGAACCCGGCCTTCTGCGCGGCCTGCGCGTTCGACGCCTGTCCGGGACCGTAGGTCGTGTCGTCCGCACCCCAGGTGAACACGGCGGTGTGCCCGTCGAACGTGCCGGCCGGTGCGGCGGCCATGAGTGAGGACGGCTTGGCCGCCTCGAACGCGGTCGCGTTGCCGCCGTAGACGTCGGCGACGGTCTCGCTCACGTGCTCGGACCCGGGGTACTCGTTGCCCGACACGTCGAGGATGTTGCCCCAGACGTCCGGGTGACCCGCGCCGTAGAACGCCGCGCACGAGCCGCCGTTCGAGAACCCGCCGATCGTCCAGTAGCGGTTGTCCGGGGTGACGTTGAGGTTAGTCTTCGCCCACTGCGGCAGCAGCTCGTTGATGTAGGTGCTGACCGCGCCGTACATCGCGGAGTCCGCACAGGCGGGGTCGCTCGTGGACGCCGCCAGCTGGTCGACGACGACCGCGATCGGCGCGAGGCCGCGGTTCTGCGCGGCGTAGGCGTCGAGCGCCTTCGCCAGGCTCGTCGGGTCGGGCGACCCCGGCTGGCCCATCATGAAGACGAGGAGCGGGAGGGCCGGCGGGTCGGCGACGAGGGCGGCGGGCGGGAGATAGAGCGAGGCGTCGCGGGCGGCGAACTGCCCCGTCGGGATCTGCGCGCTCCCGCTCAGGGCGCTCACCGTCCCCTGCGTCGGCATGTCCGCCGGCGGCTGCCACCGCTGGTAGAGGGTCGCGGGGTCGCCCTCGGTGGCGTTCGTGGTCGGCAGGTCGGCGGCGTCGAGGGCCTGGATGCCGAGGACAGCGGCCGGCGTATGGGTCACTCCGTACGCCGCGTTCACCCCGAGGGCGCCGGCCAGCAGCGAGGCGAGCACCGTCACCACACCGACGATGCGACGCCCCCACGGGCGCCGGCAGATGCCGACGACCCCGATGGCGATGCCGAACACCGCCAGCGCCGACCACTTCGCCGCCCCGACGGGCAGCGGGCCCTGCATCGTCTCGAGGGCGTTCAGGATGAGCGCCACGACGTACATCACGGCGCCGGCGATCACGCCGATCACCAGGGTCAGCACCACCCGTCGGCGCGGCCAGAGGACGACCGCCAGCGCACCGGCCACGGCGATCGCCGCCACGACGGCGAGCAGGGGGCTGTCGATGAGCTCGATCGACAGGAAGAACTTCCTCACTTGCGTCCCTCCCACGCCGTCCGGGCGAGGGCGACGAGCTCGCGGCGGGAGGCGTCCGGCAGATAGGCGCGGCCCACGGCCGCCCCGATGGCGGGCAGCTCCAGCGGATCCCGGTACGCCAGCGACAGCGGGCGGTAGCGGGGACGGAACTTGCCCTTGAAGCGGAACAGCGAGGCGAAGCCGTAGGCCGGCTCGAGCACCTCGGCGAGCCAGCGCAGCACGGCCCGCAACGGGGAGGCATCCGCCCCCGGCTCCTCGCCCGGGTCGTCCGCGAGCGGCGCACCCGACAGGCTGAGCACCGTCGCCCCCTCGGACTGCAGCTGCAGCGCGGCCTTGGCGATGAGGAACTCCATCATGCCGTTCTGACCGTCCGCGCGCCGCCGCATGAAGTCGAGGGTCCAGCCGGTGATGCGACCGTGTTCCCAGCTCGGCATCCAGCTCGTCACGGCCTCGATGCGCCCGTCCGGGCCGACCGCGAGCTGCAGGCGCACCTCGGGGTCGCGCAGCTCCTCGAGCGAGCCCAGGGTGAACCCCATCTCGGGGAGGGCCCGGTCGGCCACCCACTCCTCGTCGATGGCCACGACCTGCGAGGCCTGCGAGACCGTGAGATCCGGCCAGCGCGTCCAGATCGAGGTGAAGCCGTCACGCTCCGCGCGGGTCAACGGCTGCCGCACCTTCTGCCAGGCCTTGCCGGCGAACTCCAGGCCCGGCAGGTCCATCACGGTCTCCACTCCTACCGGCACCTCCCGCCAGCCGCGGGCCCGGAGATCGTCCATGGTCTCGGCGTGGATGCTGTAGAACGCCGGCGTCCAGCCCTGCTCGAGGCAGTAGTCGGTGAATCCGGCGAGGGCGGCGGGACGCTCCCCCGGGGCGGCGAGCGGATCCCCGACGGCGAGCGCGACGTCGCCGACGAGGCGGTAGGAGACGGCGGCGGTGCGGTCCTCGGCGTACCAGTAGCGGTTGCCCTCCCAGGTGCCGAGGAAGCCGAGGGTGTCGCTGCCGCGGCGCAGCAGGTCGCGGTACAGACGGTCGTCGCCCGCGTCCGGCCGCTGCACCTTGCGGAACAGCCACAGCAGCGCCGCGCAGACGATCGCCCAGAACAGCACTCCCACCCACTGGTAGACGAACAGCGCCGGACCGTGGTGCGGGAACGGCGACGACCCCGGGGGGTGGAGGAAGACGGGCGGGATGAAGCGGCGCACCGTGAGGCCGAGCAGGTCGAGGACGCCGAGGTCGCGGTCGAACTCCCGGCGGTTGACCTCTTCGACGACGAAGAAGGCCGCACCGCAGACGACGAACGCCGCCCCCACGACGACAGCGACCGTCCGAGCCGCCCGGGCCGTCGCCCGGATCCGGAACCGCTCGCGCGCGACCAGCAGCGCGGCCGCCAGGGCGAGCGGGATGACGATCGACGCCAGCGCCCACAGCACGTACTCGGCGCCGCTGCCGTCCACCCACGGGTCGATGACCAGGCGGCCGTCGAGCAGCGACACGACGGGGAGGACCGCGGATGCCACGAGCACCGCGACCGCCAGCACGAGGGCCGCGCGGCGTCCCTGCCGCAGGCCCCAGGCGGCGATGAGCAGCAGCACGAGCGGCGTCACGGCCAGCAGGGCGGGACCCACGCCCCGGGTCATGAGGAGCGCGAACTGCTCGTCGCACGCCGACGACGACAGTTGGTCGCACTGCTCGATGAGCGCCTCGTCGAACTGCGTGTAGGCATCGACGACGAGCGACAGCGGACCGCGCCCCCCGCCGCTGACGAGGGCGACCAGCGGCCCCAGCCCCACGACGGTCGTCAGCAGCGCCAGCAGGGTCCGCGTCTCGCGCGTCGAGCTGCGGTGCCAGGACCCCCGCGCGCTGCCGCGGGCGAGGAACGCCCCGGTCAGCAGGCCGAGCGTGGCCGCGATGAGTCGGTACCAGGAGTCCGCGTCGCCCGCGTAGAGCGCGAACAGCGCGAGCAGGGCGAAGCCGACGAGCCGCACCCGGCGTCGCCAGAGCGTGGATGCCATCGCCGACGCGGCCATGACGACGGCGGCCGAGGTGATCGTGGGATCGAGGACGGGCACCTCGGTGGCGATGACGGGGCGGAGGTCGGTGAGCCCCCACGCCGCGGCGTGCAGGCCGATGCCCGTCAGCAGGCCGAGGACGCCGAGTCCGCCGAGGAGGGCGGCGGTGCGCCGGGAGCCCAGACGCCGCTCCGCCCACGCCAGCAGTGTCACGGCGACGAGGATCGACGCCAGCGCGTCCACGGTCGAGTCCGGCACCACCAGGGCGGTGACGAGCGTCCACCACCGCCCCGACACGAAGGTGGACAGGGGCCCCGCGCCCCAGGCCGAGGCGTCCGTCCCCCACAACGACCCCGTGGCGGCGGACGCCGAGAGGATGGCGACCGCGAAGGCCAGCGCGACCGGGTTGACGGCCGCGTAGCGCCGCAACGCGTCGCCGAGGGAGCGCAGACGGGCGCGCAGGACCGCGCCGCGGGTCGGGGCCGGCGGGGTCGTCGTGGTGTGGGACATCGGCGGGATGCTACTCCAGAACTCGATACCGGATGCCGTGAACCCGGCGGATCAGTACCAGATGTCGAGCAGCGGCGTCGCGGCGGGCGCGAAGGCCGCGTCGAGCGCGGCGAGCGCGTCCGGACCGCCGCGGACGAGACCCGCGACGGACAGCTCGGTCGCACGGACGCCGCCGAGCAGGAGCGAGCCCAGCGCGTTGACCGACAGCGTCACGTCGGCCTCGTCGTCGACGGGGACGACCTCCGCGGATCCCTCCTCGTCGATCCGGAGCGACCAGGTGCCGTCGGCGAAGCCCAAGGGGTCCTCGACGCGGATCGTCGTCGTCAGCGCGGCCGCGTACGTCCGCGCCGCGAGCGCGCGGGGCACGTCGAGCACGCGCAGCCAGTGATGGTCGGTGAGCGTCGCGGTGACCGCGCGCCGGTCGGACACCATCCACTGCACCGGCGGGACCGCGGGCTGCAGGCTGGCCGTGACCCGCGAGACGAGATCGTGCTCGAGGGCGAAGCGCCAGAGCGCCGCGACGGCCTCGTCGTCGTCCGCGAGCAGGATCCGCACCCGCAGCTCGTGGTCCGTGAACGCCGACCCGTCCTTCTCGGCGAGCGTGTACACCAGGATGCCGCGCTCCTCCCCCGCCGCATCGGTGTAGGCGACGGCGCGCACCTTGCGGGCCTCCTTGTCGTCGGGGTTCAGCCCGGCCATGCCGCGCCACCGCGCCTCCCACCCGCGGACCGAGCCCGGACGCTGGACGCGGATGCGCTCGTGCAGCGTCTCGAGCCGCACGGGGAGGGTCTCGCGGGCCACGAAGTCGAGACGACCGGATGCCACCGGGCCGGTGAACGCGGCGCGGCGGCTGTCGATCACGACGTCCGACGCCCAGGCCGCGGGTGAGAAGCCCCACCGCCCGTAGATGGTGGCCTCGGTGACCGTGAGCCCCGCGACCGCGAAGCCGGCGGCCGCCGCCGTGCGCAGCTCACCGGTGAGCATCGCGCGGGCGATCCCCCGCCGCCGGTGCGTGGGGGCGACGGTGACGGCGCTGATGGACCAGAGCGGGAGCGTCCGCTCGGGCGAGACGGTCAGCTCCGACGGCCAGGACTCGATCGTGCCCACCGGGGCGTCGGGCGCCTCGCCCGCGCGGTCGAAGACGCCGATCAGTCGACGGGCGCGCATCGCGCGCCGTGCCGTCTCGACCACCTCGTCCGTCGGCTCCTCGTCCAGGAACCCGCGGACCACCGACCGGAGGTAGGGCACGAAGTCGTCGCCGTCGCCGGAGACGAGCGCGTACTCCAGCTCGTTCTCGGCGAGGGCCTGCGATGACGAGGCGTCCAGGGGCAGAGTCGCGGTGTCGGTGTGAGCCATGCCCCCAGCCTAGGGAGGGCCGGCGTTCGTGTCCGGCGGGCTTGTCCCGGATCGCGGGAGCCCGGACGACTAGTGCGTCGCCTGGATCGAGCGCAGGCGCGTGAGCACCTGATCGCGCAGCTCGTCGGGAGCCGTCTCCTTGCAGGCCCGTGCGACCACCTCGGTCAGGGTGCGGGCGACGAGCGCCTCGTCCTGGCATCCGGGGCAGTTCTCGAGGTGCTCGCGGATGTCGTTGTGCTCCGTCTTGCACACCTCGTTGCGGAGGTACTCCTCCAGGTCGCGCCGTGCCTTGTCGCAGCCGCAGTCGCTCATTTCTTCACTCCCGTCGCGGCCTGGTAGCCGCGCTCCTTCGCGTAGTCCGACAGCAGGTCTCGCAGCAGCCGCCGGCCGCGGTGCAGACGGCTCATGACCGTGCCGATCGGGGTTTTCATGATGTCGGCGATCTCCTGGTAGGCGAAGCCCTCGACGTCGGCGAGGTACACCGCCATCCGGAAGTCCTCGGGGATCGACTGCAGCGCGTCCTTGACGACCGACGCGGGCATGTGGTCGATGGCCTCGGCCTCGGCGGACCGGGCACTGGTGGCGGTGGTCGACTCGGCACCGCCGAGCTGCCAGTCCTCCAGGTCGTCGATCGCGCTCTGGTAGGGCTCGCGCTGCTTCTTGCGGTACGTGTTGATGTACGTGTTCGTCAGGATGCGGTACAGCCAGGCCTTCAGGTTCGTGCCCTGCGTGAACGAGGCCCACGAGCCGAAGGCCTTCACGAAGGTCTCCTGCACGAGGTCCGCCGCATCGGCGGGGTTGCGCGTCATGCGCATCGCCGCCGCATAGAGCTGGTCCATGAAGGGCAGCGCCTGCTCTTCGAACTGCGCGCGGGGCTCCGTCGCATCTGCCGTGTCGTCCATCATGCGCCAGTCTACGTCCGGCGTGTCCGCCGGCCACTGGACGGTCTCGCGCTCGAGAAGTGCGGTCACGTGTCGTCCCCCTTTCAGTAGGGTAGGAACCGATGACCGACCACGGGTATTCCCCGCTCTCCCCCTCCGCCGCCCCGCGCGGCCCATGGGACGCGCCCGTCGCCGACGGAGTCCTGGATGCCTCGATCACGGTGCCCGGTTCGAAGTCGCTGACGAACCGCGAGCTCGTCCTCGCCGCCATCGCCGACGGCCCGGGCATGCTCCACGCCCCGCTGCACTCCGACGACTCGGCCCGCATGGTCGACGCCCTGCGCGCGCTCGGCGTGACCATCGAGGACGTCCCCACCGACTCCCCCTACGGACCCGACCTCCTCGTCACCCCGCCGTCGGCGTTCACCGGCGACGCGACGGTCGACTGCGGGCAGGCGGGCACGGTCATGCGCTTCGTCGCCCCCGTCGCAGGCCTCGCCCGCGGCGACGTCCTCGTCACGGCGCACGAGAGCGCGCTGCACCGCCCGATGGGCACGATGATCTCCGCCCTCCGCGACGTCGGCGTCGACATCGACGACGGCGGGCACTGGGCCCTCCCGTTCTCGGTCCGCGGCCACGGCCACATCCGCGGCGGCGAGGTCGACATCGACGCGAGCCAGTCGAGCCAGTTCGTCTCGGGGCTGCTTCTGGCCGCCCCCCGCTTCGACGTCGGCCTGCGCCTGCGCCACGTCGGCTCGCGCCTGCCGAGCGTGCCCCACATCGACATGACCGTCGAGGCGCTCGGGCACCGCGGCATCCACGTCGAGCGCCCCGCGCCGGGCGAGTGGATCGTGCCCGCCGGCCCCGTGCGGGCCAAGGACGTCGCCATCGAGCCCGACCTGTCCAACGCGGCGCCGTTCCTCGCGGCCGCCATGGTGGTCGGCGGGTCCGTCACCGTCACCGGATGGCCGCTGCACTCGACGCAGCCGGGCGCCCTGCTCGGCGACATCCTCACCGAGATGGGGGCCCGGGTCGTCCGCCGCGGCGGCAACCTCACCGTCTCGGCCGGGGAGGGCATCTCCGGCGTCGAGCTCGACCTCTCGGCCGCCGGAGAGCTGGCGCCGACGATCTTCGGCCTCGCGGCGTTCGCCGACGGTCCGACGACGCTGCACGGCATCGGCCACATCCGCGGACACGAGACCGACCGCATCGCCGCTCTCGTGGGCAACCTGCGCTCGCTCGGCGGCGAGGCGCACGAGCTGCCCGACGGCATCCGGATCGTCCCCCGCCACCTGCGGGGCGGCGAGTGGAAGGCGCACCACGACCACCGTCTCGCGACGACCGGCGCGCTCATCGGTCTGCGGGTCCCCGGCGTCCGTGTGGACGAGATCGGGACGACCGCCAAGACCCTCCCCCAGTTCGCCGCGCTCTGGCGGATCATGCTGGGGATGGATGCCACGGGCTGACGCGTGAGCTGGCTCGACGACAGCGACGACGACGACGATCTCGACTACGACGAGTCGTCCATCCGGGTCCGCCCGAATCCCAAGGCGAACCGTCCGCGGACCAAGCGGCGTCCGGCACACGCCGACGCGCAGATCGCGCGCGTGCTCGGCGTCGACCGCGGTCGGTACACGGTGCTCGTCGACGAGGACGGACCGGACGAGCGCCGCATCCTGGCCACCCGCGCCCGCGAGCTCCGCAAGCAGCCCATCGTCAACGGCGACCGCGCCCGCGTCGTCGGCGACCTGTCCGGCGACGAGGGCACCCTCGGTCGCATCGTCGGCATCGAGGAACGCACGTCGCTGCTCCGCCGGAGTGCCGACGACACCGACCAGGTGGAGCGCGTCATCGTCGCCAACGCCGATCAGATGCTCATCGTCGTCGCCGCCGCCGACCCCGAGCCCCGCGCGCGGCTCGTCGACCGCTACCTCGTCGCGGCGCTGGACGCCGGCATCCGCCCAATGCTCGTCGTCACGAAGACCGACCTCGCCGACCCGAGCGACTTCCTCGCCCACTTCGAGGGCGTCGACCTCCGCGTGTTCACGAGCGCGCAGGGCGACATGCCGGTCGAGCGCATCGGCGAAGCCCTCGTGGGGCACTCGACCGTGTTCGTCGGACACTCCGGGGTGGGCAAGTCCACGCTCGTGAACGCGCTCACCGGCTCCGAACGGGCGATCGGGCACGTCAACGTCGTCACCGGCCGCGGCCGGCACACGTCGTCCTCCGCCGTGTCGCTGCGCTACCGCGGGTCGGGCGGCTCCGGCTGGGTCATCGACACCCCGGGCGTCCGCTCCTTCGGGCTGGGGCACGTCGATCCGTCGAACGTGCTCGGGGCCTTCACCGACCTCGCCGCCGTCGCGGAGGAGTGCCCCCGCGGCTGCACCCACCTGCCCGACGCCCCGGACTGCGCGATCGCCGAGGCCGTGGCATCCGGTCGCCTGGGTCCCGGCGGACCCGCCCGACTGGACTCGCTGCACCGGCTGCTGACGACGTTCCAGGCGATCGAGCGCTCTAGGCTGGAGGGGTGACGAACCTCGAACCCGGCTCCGCCGCGCCCGACTTCACCCTGCTCGACCAGGACGAGCACCCCGTCTCGCTGAGCGACTTCCGCGGTCGCCGCGTCATCCTCTACTTCTACCCCGCCGCGCAGACGCCCGGCTGCACCACGCAGGCGTGCGACTTCCGCGACAGCCTCGCCTCGCTGCAGGGGGCCGGCTACACGGTGCTGGGCATCTCGCGCGACACCCCCGAAAAGCTCCGCGCGTTCCGCGACAGCGACGGCCTGACCTTCCCGCTGCTCAGCGACCCCGACCACGCCGTGCACGAGGCGTACGGCGCCTGGGGCGAGAAGCAGAACTACGGCAAAACGATCACCGGTGTGCTCCGCTCGACCTTCGTGGTCGACGAGGAGGGCGCCGTCGTCGAGGCGCTCTACAACGTCAAGGCGACGGGTCACGTCGCGCGTCTGCGCAAGACGCTCGGCCTCGCCGCGGCCTGAGTCGCGCGCGGGCCGCCGACTCTCAGGCGTCGTCGCGACGCGCGCGCGGCGCCGCCTGACGCACGGCGAGGATCAGCAGGATCAGGCCGACCACGGCCGGCACGGCGATCAGCGCCGCGACACCGGGCTCGGCCCACTCCCCCGTGACGGCGCCGAGCGCCACCGACAGGATGAGCAGCTGGGTCACGATCCCGCCGGACCGGCCCGCCGACACCCCGCGCGCCGTCGCCACGGCGAAGGCGCCGACGGCGACCGCTCCGATGACGGTGAGCACGATGAGTGCGATCGAGCTGGTGACGGAGTCGGTGTCGCCGCCGGCGAGGGCGACGACCTGCCATGCCGCGAGGGCCAGGATGCCGATCGCCTCGACGGCCAGGACGGCGGCGGCCAGAAGACGGACCGGCATGGAGCGGCATCCTCTCGGAGACATGTTTCGCCGACGTTGCTCGCTGGAAACCTGCCGGTTACCTCTTGATCGGCCGGAAGCGCTGTGGGAGCATGGAAAAAGCCGTGTGCTCCCACAGCGACGTGGGGCGAGCAATCGCTCGCATTTCCCACAAGGGTACCGGACCCGAACACCGGTGCCCGAATCACAAGAAATTTTCGCAACAAGGAGCACCCCCATGGACTGGCGTGATAAAGCAGCCTGCCTGACCGTCGACCCCGAGCTGTTCTTCCCCGTCGGCAACACCGGCCCGGCCGTCGACCAGATCGAGAAGGCCAAGTCGGTCTGCGCGCGCTGCACGGTGACCGAGGTCTGCCTGCAGTACGCCCTCGAGAGCGGTCAGGACTCGGGCGTGTGGGGCGGTCTCTCCGAGGACGAGCGTCGCGCCCTCAAGCGCCGCGCCGCCCGCGCCCGCCGCGCCTCCTGACCTCGCGGTCCCGCTGAAGAACCCGCCCCCGAGGGGCGGGTTCTTCGCATTCGGGGCGGGTCAGCCCGCCGAGCGGTCGATGTAGCGCAGCGGGATCTCGATCGTGACCTCGGTGCCGTTGCCCATGAGGGTGTGCCAGTCGATCGTGCCGCCCAGCTCGCCCTGGATGAGGGTGCGGACGATCTGCGTCCCGAGACCCCGACCGACCTGCCCCTCGGGCAGACCGACGCCGCTGTCGCGGACGCGCACCTCGAGCATCTCGTCGCCGCGCTCCGCCGCGATCTCGACGTCGCCCTCCTGCCCGGCCAGGCCGTGCTCGACGGCGTTGGTGACGAGCTCGGTCAGCGCGAGAGCCAGCGGGGTGGCGTACTCGCTCGGCAGCGTCCCGAAGCGTCCCGTCGAGCGCGTGCGCGCCCGGGTGTTCGGTGCGGCGGCCACCTCGGCGACGAGCTTGAGCACCCGCGCGAAGACGTCGTCGAAGTCGACGTTCTGCGCCAGGCCCTCCGACAGCGTGTCGTGCACGACCGCGATCGCGGAGACGCGGCGCATGGCCTGGGTCAGGGCGTCCCGCGCCTCGTCGGAGTGCGTGCGACGCGCCTGGATGCGCAGCAGCGACGCGACGGTCTGCAGGTTGTTCTTGACGCGATGGTGGATCTCGCGGATCGTCGCGTCCTTGGTGATGAGCTCCTGCTCCTGATGACGGATCTCCGTCACGTCCCGGCTCAGCACGATCGCGCCGATGCGGGTGCCCCGGTCGCGCAGCGGGATCGTCCGCAGCGACACCTGGACGCCGCGCGCCTCGATGTCCGCGCGCCAGGGAGCGCGGCCGGTCACGACGATCGGCAGCGACTCGTCCACGTCGCGGCGCTTGGCCGGCAGGATGCGGGACGTCACCTCCGCCAGGGACTCCCCCTCGAGCTCGTCGTCGAAGCCCATGCGGTTGAAAGCCGAGAGGGCGTTGGGGCTCGCGAACGTGGTGATGCCGTCCACGTCGAGGCGGATGAGGCCGTCCGACGCACGCGGGGCGCCGCGCCGCGGGGAGGTCGGGGCCTTGAGGTCGGGGAACTCGCCCGACGCGATCATCCCGAAGAGGTCGTCGGCGCAGTCGTTGAAGGTGATCTGCTGCCGGGAGGGGGTGCGCGCCTCGCCCAGGTTGGTGTGGCGCGTGAGGACGCCGACCGTGACCTCTGCGCGTCCGTCGCGGGCGAGCGTGCGCACGATGGGGACGGCCCGCACGCGCGTGGGCGTCTCCTCGAACCAGTCCGGGGAGGCCGAGTCGACGATACGCCCGCTCTGGAACGCCTCGCGCACCTGCGTCCGCCACTGCGGGCGCACCCGGTCGCCGACGATGTCCCGGTAGAACAGCGTCGCCGCTCCCCCGGGCCGCGTGTGCGCGACGGCGACGAACGAGTCGTCGGGGGTCGGGACCCAGATCACGATGTCGGCGAAGGCGAGGTCGGCCAGCAGCTGCCCGTCGCCGGCGAGGCGGTGCAGCCACTCCACGTCCTCTTCGCTGGAACGGCCCTGGGCGTAGACGAGTTCGCTGAGTGTCGACACGCGACCAGCCTATTCTGCGGGCGACCCGGCCCCGCCCGCGGGGGTCGTCGCGCCGACGGGCCGACGGGTGAGGCACGGGTCCGGCAAGGGTGACGTCGGCGCCGCTGACGGGTGATGTGATGCGGCGTCGACCGGTGAATCCCCTGCCCCGGCTTCTCCACAGGTCCCGGTTCTCGTGGGAGTGCATGCCCCGGGTGTGCTCTACTGGCCGCGACGACGCCCCCCGATCACCGTCGGCACACGATCGAGGGAGCTCCCATGCCTGACACCACCGCACGACGGTCGCCGTCCGAGACGCGCACCGAGCAGCCGCCGTCCCTGGCGCTCGTCCCTGCCGACCCCGACGCGGCGAGCGGGCACGGCGAGCTGCCCGACCCGCTGCCGCTGGTTCACGCCCTCGTCCGGGGCCTGCTGGAGGTGCTCTCCGGCGTGCGGGAGGCCGAGCAGATGTCGCGGTGGTTCAGCCAGGACGCCTACCGCGCCCTCGTGACCCGCGCCGGACTCGCCACCCGGGCCCGGAGCGCCCGGAACACCCCCGCACAGCGGCCCCACTACGGCATCCGCAGCGTCCATCTGTCGTCGCCGGCCGACGGTGTCGTCGAGGCCGCCGCGGTGGTCGCCGCCCGGGCGCGCACGCGGGCCGTCGCCCTGCGCCTCGAGGCCACCGAGCGACGGTGGCGCGTCACGGCCGCGGCGCTGCTGTGACCCGCCGTGCCGCGCCCTCCACGGCGGCCCGTCGCGTCAGGGACGCCAGGTGGACAGGAAGTTGCCCAGCCGCTCGATGGCGTCCGTGAGCACACGCGCCTCGGGCAGCGTGACGATGCGCACGTGGTCCGTCGACGGCCAATTGAAGCCCGACCCCTGCACGAGGAGCACGTGCTCCGCGATGAGGAAGTCGTGCACGAACTTCGCGTCGTCGGGGATCTCGTACACCTCGGGGTCGAACCGCGGGAAGGCGTAGAGCGCGCCGCGAGGACGCACGCACGAGACGCCCGGGATGGCCTCGAGACCCTCCCACGCCGCGTCGCGCTGCTCGTGGAGCCGGCCCGTCGGCGCGATGAGCGAGTCGATCGACTGCACGCCCGACAGCGCGGCCTGCACCGCGTACTGCGCCGGGACGTTCGGGCACAGGCGCGTGGAGGCCAGGAGGTTGATGCCGTGGAGGAAGCCCTCGGCGTGCTCCTTCGGGCCGGTGATGGCGAGCCAGCCCGACCGGTAGCCGGCGACGCGGTACGTCTTGGAGAGGCCGTTGAAGGTCAGGCACAGCAGGTCGGGGGCGATCGTCGCGAGGGGAATGTGCTCCGCGTCGTCGAACAGGATGCGGTCGTAGATCTCGTCGGCCAGCAGCAGCAGCGAGTTCTCGCGTGCGATCGCCGCGATGCCCTCGAGGACCGCCCGCGAGTAGACGGCCCCGGTCGGGTTGTTCGGGTTGATGACGACGATCGCCTTGGTCCGCGGCGTCACCTTCGAGCGGATGTCCTCGAGGTCGGGCTGCCACTCGTTCGTCTCGTCGCAGACGTAGTGCACGGGGGTTCCACCGCCGAGGCTCGTCATCGCGGTCCAGAGCGGGTAGTCCGGGGCAGGGATGAGCACCTCGTCGCCCTCGTCCAGCAGCGCCTGCATGGTCATCGTGATCAGCTCGGAGACGCCGTTGCCGAGGTAGACGTGGTCGGGATCCAGGTGCGGGAAACCGGGGGTCTCCTCGTAGCGCGAGACGACGGCGCGACGCGCGGACATGATGCCACGGCTGTCGCTGTACCCGTGGGCGCGCGGGATGGACGCGATCATGTCGCGGACGATCTGGTGCGGCGCCTCGAACCCGAACGACGCCGGGTTGCCCGTGTTGAGCTTGAGGATCGTGTGCCCCTCGGCCTCGAGCCGGTCGGCCTCCACGAGGGCCTCTCCACGGATCTCGTAGAGGACGTCCTTCAGCTTCGATGACTGGTCGAGGGGGCGCAGCGGGCTCATCGCCTCAGGATATCCCCGCTCCACAGCGGCCAATCGACCCCCCGTGGACCGCCCGCCCTCCGGACGACGGGACCTCCGCCGGCCGCGACGGACCCCCGGACGACGGATGCCGCGACCGGGGCGTCCGGCCCCCGTCGCGGCATCCGTGGTCCCTGCTTACTTCTTCTTGCCGGTGGTGCGACGCTCCGCGCGGTTGTTCGCGGCGGCCGGCTCGGCCACCTCGGTGCGCTGACCGAACGCTCCGCGCGGGCCGGTCGCGGCCGCGGCCTCGGCGGGCGGCGCGGACGACGAGGCCGCCGCCGCCTGACGCAGGCGGTTGGTCGCGGCCTGCTGCACCTGTCCGCGGTCGTTGCGGACCTCGACCTCGCCGGCGTCGTTGGCCGCCGAGTACTGCAGACGCTGCCCCTCGACGGGAGCGGCGGTCAGGCCCTTCGCCTCGACCTCGGCGCTGTCGCCCTCGACCTTCTTCACCTCGACCTCGAGGTTGTAGAGGTAGCCGACCGACTCCTCCTTGATCTGCCCCATCATCGACTGGAACATCTGGTATCCCTCGCGCTGGTACTCGATGAGCGGGTCGCGCTGGGCCATGGCGCGCAGGCCGATGCCGTCCTTGAGGTAGTCCATCTCGTAGAGGTGGTCGCGCCAGCGGCGGTCGAGCACCTGCAGGACGACGCGGCGCTCGAGCTCGCGGACGGCCTGCTCCCCGAGCGTCTCCTCGCGGTTGTGGTACGCGATGCGGGCGTCCGAGATGATCTCGCGCTTCAGGCCCTCGGCCGTGATGCGGCCGCGGTTGCCGCCGGCCTCGGCGACGACCTCGTCGATCGTCACTCCCACCGGGTACAGGGTCTTGAGCTCCGTCCACAGGGCGTCGAAGTCCCAGGACTCGGTGTGCCCGTTGCTGGTGTGGTCGTCGATGACCGCGGTGATCGCGTCCTCGATGAAGTGCTGCACGCGGTCGGCGATGTCGTCGCCCTGCAGCATGTGGCGCCGGTCGGCGTAGATCGCCTCGCGCTGACGGTTGAGGACGTCGTCGTACTTCAGCACGTTCTTGCGCATCTCGGCGTTGCGGGCCTCGACCTGGGACTGGGCGCTCTTGATCGCGCGCGAGACCAGCCCGGACTCGATCGCGACGTCGTCGGGGAAGTTCGTGCGGGCGAGGATGGCCTCCGCGGCGCCGGACTGGAACAGGCGCATGAGGTCGTCGGTGAGCGACAGGTAGAAGCGGCTCTCGCCGGGGTCGCCCTGACGGCCCGAGCGACCGCGCAGCTGGTTGTCGATGCGGCGCGACTCGTGGCGCTCGGTGCCGAGCACGTAGAGACCGCCGGCGTCGACGACCTTCGCGGCCTCCTCGGCCACGGTGTCGCGCGTCTGCTGGTAGACGGAGTCCCACTCGGACTCGTACGCGTCCGGGGTCTCGACGGGGTCGAGGCCCTTGGCCTTCATCTCCGAGACGGCGAGGAACTCCGCGTTGCCGCCGAGCATGATGTCCGTTCCACGACCGGCCATGTTGGTCGCGACGGTGACGGCGCCGAGGCGACCGGCACGCGCGACGATCTCGGCCTCGCGGGCGTGGTTCTTGGCGTTCAGGACCTCGTGGCGGATGCCCTTCTTGGCCAGCAGCCGGGAGAGGTACTCGCTCTTCTCGACGCTCGTCGTGCCGACCAGCACAGGCTGGCCCTTCTCGTGGCGCTCGGCGATGTCCTCGACGACCTGGGCGAACTTGGCGGTCTCGTTCTTGTAGACGAGGTCGGCCTGGTCCTTGCGGATCATCGGCTTGTTGGTCGGGATGGGGACGACGCCGAGCTTGTAGGTCGACATGAACTCGGCGGCCTCGGTCTCGGCGGTACCGGTCATGCCCGAGAGCTTGTCGTACAGGCGGAAGTAGTTCTGCAGCGTGACGGTCGCCAGCGTCTGGTTCTCCGCCTTGACCGGCACGCCCTCCTTGGCCTCGATGGCCTGGTGGATGCCCTCGTTGTACCGGCGACCGACCAGGATGCGGCCGGTGTGCTCGTCGACGATCATGACCTCGTCGTTCATGACGACGTAGTCGGTGTCGCGCTTGAACAGCGCCAGCGCCTTGATCGAGTTGTTGAGGAACGAGATGAGCGGCGTGTTCGCGGACTCGTAGAGGTTGTCGATGCCGAGGTAGTCCTCGACCTTCTCGATGCCGGGCTCGAGCACGCCGATCGTGCGCTTCTTCTCGTCGACCTCGTAGTCGACGCCGGCCTCGAGCGTGCGGGCGAGCTTGGCGAACTCGGCGAACCAGCGGTTCGCCTCCCCCGACGACGGGCCCGAGATGATCAGCGGCGTGCGCGCCTCGTCGATGAGGATCGAGTCGACCTCGTCGACGATGGCGAAGAAGTGCCCGCGCTGCACGAGGTCCTCCTTGCGCCAGGCCATGTTGTCGCGCAGGTAGTCGAAGCCGAACTCGTTGTTCGTCCCGTAGGTGATGTCGGCCTCGTACTGCTCGCGGCGCACCTCGGGGGTCTGACCCGCGACGACCGTCCCGGTGGTCATGCCGAGCGCGCGGTAGACGCGGCCCATGAGCTCCGACTGGTAGCTCGCGAGGAAGTCGTTGACCGTGATGACGTGCACGCCCTTGCCCGCGATGGCGTTGAGGTACGCCGGCAGCGCCGCGGTCAGCGTCTTGCCCTCACCGGTCTTCATCTCGGCGATGTTGCCGAGGTGCAGGGCCGCGCCGCCCATGATCTGGACGTCGTAGGGGCGCTGACCGAGCGTGCGCTTGCCCGCCTCGCGGACGGCGGCGAAGGCCTCGGGCATCAGCTGGTCGAGGGTCTCGCCCGCCTCGTACCGCGCACGCAGCTCGACGGTCTCGTTGCGCAGCTCCTCGTCGGTCAGCTGCTCGTAGTCCTCTTCGAGGGCGCCGGTCGCCTTGACCACGCCCTGCAGCCGTCGCAGGATGCGTCCCTCTCCGGCGCGCAGCAGTTTCTCGAGCGGATTGGCCACGAAGCATCTCCATCTGTCGGGTGTCGCGTCCACACAGACGCCGGCATGCCCACAGGCATACCGGGGGCCATGTTAGTCGTGTTACCCGTTCGTGACCTGCGAGCGGGCGGGTTTCGGTATTCCGGCGTTCGCGCCCGCAGCGAACACTCGGCGACGCCGCCGGGTACGCGGCCTAGGATCGTGCC
Organism: Microbacterium sp. HMH0099; assembly: GCF_049384025.1. Taxonomy (NCBI): domain Bacteria; kingdom Bacillati; phylum Actinomycetota; class Actinomycetes; order Micrococcales; family Microbacteriaceae; genus Microbacterium; species Microbacterium sp. HMH0099. The sequence goes on from NZ_JBMRJR010000004.1 coordinate 261,342, forward strand.
ATGGCTGGGTTCTGGGGCAAGAGGAAGCGCGAAGAACAGGATGCCGCGGATGCCGACCTGGCACGACGCGCCGAGCTGGCGATCGTCGCGGCGGACGAGCGGGTGCGCCTCACCTCCGACGAGCTCGACTTCGCCCGGGCGGAGCTCGGCGACAAGGCCGTCGAGGACCTCAAGGCCGCTCTGGACTCGGTGCGCACGCACCTGGCCGAGGCCTTCCACCTGCACCAGCTGAACCACGACGAGATCCCCGACACCCGCGAAGAGCTGCGCACCCGCAACGCGCGCATCATCCAGCTCTCGGAGTGGGCCGAGGACCTCCTCGAGGAGCGCACGCTCGTCCTCCAGCCGAAGATCGACGCGGTCCGCCGCGCGCCCGAGATCCTCGCCCGCGTCCGCGCCGACCGCGAGCAGCTCGCGGCGCGCGTCCCGCACGCCCGAGCGGTCGTCGAGCGTCTCGCCCACCGCTACAGCGACTCGGCGATGCAGCAGATCGGCGGCAACCCCGAGGAGATCGACCAGCTGCTGGACTTCGCCGTGCACACCGCGGGCGTCTCCGAGCGGCGCCGGGAGGCCGGCCAGCGCGAGCAGGCGTCGGTGGCGCTGGAGGCGGCGACGGAGGCGGTCCGCCGCGCCGAGTCGTTGCTGGACGCCGTCGACACCTTCGAGATCGAGGCCCTGCGCGCCGAGTCCACCCTCGCCGCCGTCGTCGACGACTCCCGCGGCGACCTCGTCGAGGCCCGCCGCGGCCCGCAGACCCCCGCGGTCGCCCAGGCCATGACGGCCCTGGAGCGCGCGCTCGCCGCCCTGCCGGCCTCGGGCACCCGCACCGACCCGTTTGCGGCGCTGTCCTCCCTGCGCCAGGCCAACGCCGACCTCGACACCGCTCGTGAGCGCGCGTCGCGGCCGGTGCCCTCGCAGGAGCAGGTCGACCACGCCGTGGACGACGCGGACCGGCAGATCGCGGTCGCGCGCGGGCTGATCACCGGCCACCGCGGCTGGGTCGGCGCCGACGCCCGCACCCGCTTCGTCGAGGCCGAGCGCCTGCGGTCGGGCCTCCCCCTGGGGCCGGTCCCCGAGGACGACCGCGAGACCGTGCTGGCGACCGCCCGCCGCGCCGGCGGCCTGGCCGCGGAGGCGCTGCAGCTCGCGCAGAACGACATCCAGCAGGGCCGTCCCGACGAGTGGAACGACGGCGGCTACGGCGGCAACGGCTGGGGCGGTCGCCCCCGCGGCGGCGGCATGGGCGGCGGCAACATGGTCGGCGGCATGCTCGGCGGTCTCGTCATCGGCTCGCTGCTCGGCGACATGTTCGACGGCTGAGCCCCGCTCCTCTCTCCGGCGGGGCGGACGGCGCCCCGCTCGCACACCCCACGGCTCCCGCGTCGCCCCGTGACGCGAGCGACGCCCCGCGGCATCCATGACGCCCGGCACTATCCGGCGAGCCCGGCGACAGCGACGACGGCCCCCGTCCCGGAGGACGGGGGCCGTCGTGACGGTCTGCGTCAGCTCGCCGCCTGCGCGGCCGGAGGCGCCTGCGTGCCGAGGGCGATGACGCCGTAGTCCCATCCCTTGCGGCGGTACACAACGCTCGGGTGATCGGTGCGCGCGTCGATGAAGAGGAAGAAGTCGTGGCCGACCAGCTCCATGCGGTCGACGGCGTCCTCGACGGTCATCCACTCGGCGTCGAACTCCTTCTGGCGGATGACGACCGGGGAGTAGTCCTGCTCGTCCTCGGCGGACGACTGGATGGGCACCTCGCCGGTCGCGACCGCGCGCAGCACATCGACGGAGGCGGGCTCGACGTCAATGCCCGACAGCTCGCCGGTGCCCTTCTCGAACCGTGCGCCACGGGGGTGGTTGCGGGCGTCGACGCGCTTCTCCTTCGCGCGCCGCACCTGCTCGGAGATCTTGTCGACCGCCAGGTCGAGCGCGGCGAACTTGTCCGCGTCGGTGGCCTCGGCGCGGACGACGGGGCCCTTGCCGTCGAGGGTGAGCTCGACGGTGTCGTCCTCCATCCGGCCGTTGCGGTACGAACGGTGCGTCACCTTGACCTCGAGGACGGTGGCGCGGGGCGCCAGATGCTCGATGCGACCGACCTTCTCTTCGACCACCGAGCGGAAACGATCGGTGATACCGACTCCCACGCCGACGATGTTGGTGTCCATCCGTGACCTCCTTGTTCCGGGTTCCGCCCGGAGAGGGCGGAACATCCGTCGCCTTCAGTCCCTCCCACGCTAGTGGCGCGGCACCGGGGTGTCACGTGGGAATCATCTGCTGTTCACCTCCCGATCCCCTGCGCGACGGCGTGTGCGCCAGCGCCACCGCCCGGACGGGCTCCGCGCCGGCCGCCCGGAGCGCCCGCACGGCTTCGGCCAGGGTCGCGCCGGTGGTCACCACGTCGTCGACCACGACCACCGCCCGTCCGCGCACCCCCCGCGCCACGACCGCGCCCGCGAGGTTCCGACGCCGCTCCTCCCGGTCGAGGCCGCGTTGATCGCGCGGGACACGCCGCAGGCGCAGGACGCGGACGGGACGACGCCCGGCCCGTCGGACGAGGAGCTCGACGACGACGAAGCCGCGCCGCCGGAACGCTGCGGCGCGCGTCGGGACGGTGGTCACGAGCACCGTCGGCGGGACGGCGGTCAGGACCGCGGCCAGCGCGGGGGCCAGGTCACGGGCGAGACCGGTCCGCCCCTCCTCCTTGAGCGCGCGGACGCAGCGCGCCACGACGCCCGAGAACGGCAGGGCGCACAGCACGGCCTCGCCCCCGGGCAGCCGGCGCGTCGACGGCCGGGCGGCGAGCTGTGCGCGGCACGCCGCGCACAGCGCCACGTCCAGCGCCCCGCATCCCGCGCACGCGATCGGAAGCCAGAACGACAGCGCCTCCTGCGCCGCCGCGCGCAGCGCGGCGGCGAACCGGCCCGCCCGGGAATCCGAGAGTGAGGTCATGCGGACCAGGCTGCCGGTGGCATCCCTCTCCCCGCTCGCCCTGCAGACGCATCCGTGGACGGATCCCCCGGACCGATGCCTGGGGAGGAGGGATCAGGACGCGGTGCCCTGCTGCGCGGCGAGCAGCCGGATGTCGCTCGCGACGAGGGTCCAGGAGCTGCCGCGGCGGCTGAAGAGCTGCCCCTCCGAATCCAGCACGCGGATGCTCGTGCTGCCGCCGGCCACCGAGCGTGCACCCTCGGGCGCCACGGCATCCGTGCCCCGTCCGCCGACGCCGATCTCGCGCAGGCGCGTGCCGCTGTCGCCCTGCGCCAGCACGCCGACGGTCGTGTCGTCGAGCCAGGCGATGTCGAACGCCCCGGCCTCGCTGAAGGACAGCACATGCGGGGGTCCGAGCGTGATCTGCCCCGCCTCCCGCTCGATACCGGCGAGCCACACCTCGCGCGCCCCGGCGACGGTGACGATGGCCGCGACGCGGCTGCCGTCGCGGGCGAGCTGGAACGCGGTCACCTCGGAGGCGTCCGGCCAGGCGTTGCCGACGGCCTGGGGGTTGCCGTCGGACGTGTAGGCCCGCAGCTCCCCCGGCGACGAGCGCGGCACGCTCCAGATCGCCCCCTCGGTGTCGATGGAGGGGTCGACGAGGCCCGGGCGCTCGTCGAGGAGGAAGGTGCGCCCGTCCGGCAGGGCGCTGACGACCGTGCCGCCGATGGTGCGCACCGCCGCGAGGCTCCGGTCGGCCTCGAGCTCGATCGAGGCGGCATCCAGTCCCTCGATCGCCTCCGAGAGGTCGCCGAAGGGGGTGACCTCCTCGCCGGACAGGGCGCCGAACACGCCCGCCTCGGTCAGGACGGCGGGGGTCGGGTCGACGCGCCCGCGCACCGACACCTCGCTGGCGGGCACCGGGGTGCCCTCGACCGTCATCTGCACCTCGGCGATGCCGGCCGAGGCCAGGCTGCGCGCCAGCTGCGTCTGCATGCGGTCGAGCGTCATGGTGTCCAGCGCCAGGGCGGCCCGCGGCAGCTGGATCTGCGCGACGCCGCCGGTCGACAGGGTCACCGACCGTCCGACGAGCGACAGCTCCTCCGGGAACGCGCTCTCGACGGCGCCGGCGAGCCAGGTGCTGGGCTGACCGTCGACGAGCGCGGTCGCGATGCGGCTGGCCACCGACTCCCGCGGGAACCAGCGGACATCGGGCACGATCGAGGTCCACGTCGGGTCGAAGTAGGCGATGGATGCCGTCTGGTAGACGGCCGGGAAGACCTCCTCGTACAGCACGACGCCGTCGGGGGCCTGGGTGATGCGCCACTGGTCGTCGACGAGCGCGAGGGCGAAGCCGAGCGTCTCGGTGGTGCCGCTGATGTCGGGCGTGTAGGCGCCCGTGCTGTCGACCTGCGCGACCGTGGCGAGGTCGACCGTCACGGCGGTGCCGTCCGCCGAGGCCGTCGCGCGGCGGTCCGCCAGCCGGTCGATGGTCACCTGCGCACGCGGGTCCCACGACGCCCCGGGGGCGAGGAAGAGCTTGGCGGTGCGCCAGTCGTCGGCCGGACCCGAGCCCGCGCGCAGGAACCCCTGCACGATCTCGGCCGGCGACGCCCCGTCCTGGGGGCTGTCCGGGACGAACGAGAACGCCTGCACGTCGTCCTCGCTCTGCGGGCCGCGTCCGGGGTTGACGTATCCGGAGGTCGGGAGGCCGGTGCACGCGGCGAGCGCGAGGACGAGGAGCAGGCTGAGAGCCGACAGGATGCGCTTCACGGCGTCCTCCGCATCGCGTCTCGGGAGAGCGAGATGGGCTGCGTGAGTCCGAGCGCCTCGCGCGGACCCCCGCCCTGCTCGTCCTCGGGGACGAGCGGCAGCGGCGAGCTCTCCACGGCCCGGCCGTCGCGCGGGAGGGTGAGGACGAAGTTGGACCCGCGTCCGGGCTCGGACCAGACGGCGAGCGTCCCCCGGTGCAGGCGGGCGTCGCCGAGGGCGATGGAGAGCCCGAGCCCGGTCCCGCCGATGGTCCGCACCCGGGACGGGTCGGCGCGCCAGAAGCGGTCGAACACGCGCTCGACGTCCTCCGCGCGCATGCCCATGCCGAAGTCCCGGACGCCGAGCGCCACGGCATCCCGGTCGCTGTCCACCGAGACGACGATCGGGCGCCCCTCCCCGTGCTCGATGGCGTTGCCGAGCAGGTTGCGGGCGATGCGGCGGATGCGGCGGGCGTCCATGTCCACGGGCGAGTAGCCGCCCGGGGCCACCAGGCGCACGTCGGAGCCCCGCTGCTCGGCGAGCTGCTCCATCGAGGCGATCACGTCCTCGGCAAGGTGGGCGAGGCTCGTCGCCTCGAGCTCCAGCTGCACCGAGCCGGCGTCGTAACGGCTGATCTCGAGCAGGTCGGTCAGCAGCACCTCGAACCGCTGCACCTGCGTGTGCAGCAGCTCGGCGGCCCGGCCGGTGACGGGGTCGAACTCGGCGCGCTGGTCGTTCAGCATGTCCGAGGCGAGGCGGATGGTGGTCAGCGGCGTGCGCAGCTCGTGGGAGACGTCGGAGACGAACCGCTGCTGCACGAGCGACAGATCGGCCAGCTCCTTGATCTGCGACTCGATGCTGTCCGCCATCGCGTTGAACGAGCGGTTCAGCGTGGCCAGCTCGTCCTCGCCCCGGACGGGGAGCCGCACGCCGAGGTCGCCCGCGGCCAGCTTGGCGCTGGTCTCGGCGGCGTCGGCGATCGGGGTCGTCACCGACCGCAGCACCACCCAGGCGATCGCGCCGATGAGGACGACGAGGACGAGTCCGACCACCCACAGCAGGACCTGGACGAAGGCGAGGGTCTGCGACGCGCTGGCGAGGTCGTACGCCATGTACAGCTCGTAGGAGTCGCTGCCGTCCTCGGAGGGGAAACGGAGCTGATGGCCGACGAGGATGCCGGGGACGGTCCGGCCGCCGTCGATCTCGAGGGGGACCGACTGCCACCACTGGGTGTCCGGGTTGGCCTGCACCTGCGCGCGCAGGGCGTCGGTCAGGATGCTCGCGTCGAACGCGCTCGAGATGAACGGCTGCGGCGCCAGCGAGGACGGCGGGCCAATGCGGTACAGCGCGATGAGGTCGCTGGAGGACTGCTGCGACAGACGCGTCGCGATGCCGTTCATCAGCGTCTGCGCCGCCGCCGGATCGGTCGAGTCGACGGCGGCATCCAGGGTCGCCTGAGCGGAGACGGTCGCGCGCTGGGCCTCCAGCAGCACCTGGTCCTTGCGGGCCGAGAACAGCTCGTTCTGGATGACGAGGGCCATGGCCACGCAGGTGACGAGGATCGTCAGCGCGGTGAGGGCGACCGTGACGACGATCGTGCGGAACCGCAGCGAACGGCGCCAGAGCGTGCGCAGCCGCTCGGCCCAGGCCCGCCAGTCCGGCCGACGCCGGAACCGCGGGACCGCGACGGTGCGCACGGCGGCGGACATGTCGGCCTCAGGCCACCGCGCCGGCGCGGTAGCCGACCCCGCGCACCGTCGTCACGATCCGGGGGTTGTCGGGGTCGGCCTCGATTTTGGCGCGGAGGCGCTGCACGTGGACGTTCACCAGACGCGTGTCCGCCTTGTAGTGGTAGCCCCACACCTGTTCGAGCAGCATCTCGCGGGAGAACACCTGCTGGGGCTTCTCGGCGAGGGCGACGAGCAGCTCGAACTCCAGCGGGGTGAGCGCGATGGGCGCGTCCCCCCGGCGGACCTCGTGCGCGGCGACGTCCACGACGAGGTCGCCGATGCGCAGCGTCTCGTCGACAGGTGCCGGGGAGGGGCGCAGCCGCGTGCGGATGCGGGCGACGAGCTCCTTCGGGTTGAAGGGCTTGACCATGTAGTCATCCGCGCCGGACTCCAGGCCCTTCACGACGTCGGCGGTGTCGGTGCGGGCGGTGAGCATGATGATCGGGATGCCGGACTCGGCGCGCACGCGCGTGCAGATCTCGATGCCGTCCACACCGGGCAGCATGAGGTCGAGGAGGATGAGGTCGGGACGCTCGGAGCGCCACGCGTCCACGGCCTGCGAGCCGTCCGCGCAGAAGATGGTGTCGAACCCCTCCGTGCGCAGCACGATGCCGATCATCTCGGCCAGAGCGGTGTCGTCGTCGACCACCAGGATCCGTGAAGTCATCGGGTCATCGTCTTCCATGTCTCACCCGCCGTGCAGCGGGGAACGCGTATCGGGTTTATACACGCGCCTTCGAGAGTAACGGACGTGGCGACGAGACAGCCGAGGGCGTCGGACGTGTATGACACGATGAACGGACCGCCGACGCACGAGGAGGCACGCCGTGACCGCGTACCCGGCCTGGACCCCGGCATCCCGTCCGGGCATCGTCCCGCTGCACCCCTACGGGTTCGGCACGATCCTGGGCCGCTCGTTCACCGCCCTGCGGCAGAACCCGCGCGTGCTCCTGGGCTTCGCCCTGGTCGTGCAGGCCGCGGGCTCGATCCTCGCCATCCTCGGCACCGCGGCGGTCGCGTTCGCGACGTTCTCGCGCCTGGACACGGTCCGCGCGAACACCGACGAGTTCGAGGCGGTCTTCGCCGGCTCCGTCGCTCTCACCGCCCTGACCGGCATCGTCCTCTCGATCGCCTCGGGCGTGCTGACGACGCTCGTCCAGGGGGTCGTGGTGGCCGAGGTCGCGCACGCGGTCGTCGCCGAGAAGGCGCCGCTGCGGACCGTCTGGCGCCGCGTGCGCCCGTCGGCCTGGCGGCTCATCGGCTGGGCGGCGCTGTCGGTGCTGGCGGTGGGGGTCGTCGTCGGCCTCGTCGCGCTCGTCTTCCTCGGCGCGGCGGTGGTCGGGCCCGGGTTCCTCCTGCTGCTCATCCCGCTCGTGCTGGCGCTCATCCCGCTCGGGCTGTGGCTGGCCGCCAAGCTGTTCCTCGTCCCGGCCGCGATCGTCCTGGAGGGCGCCGGCGTCTTCGGTGCCGTGGCCCGCTCCTGGCGACTCACGCGGACGCGCTTCTGGCCCACTCTCGGCGTGATCGTCATCATCACCGTCGCCTTCGGGGCGATCGGCCAGGTGATCTCGGTCCCGCTGGGCTTCGCGTCGGGGATCGTCTCGAGCATCCTCTCCCCGTCCGGCGAGACGAACGTCACCGCCGTCGTCACCCTCCTCCTGACGCAGCTGCTCGGGCAGGTCCTCGTCACGCTGGTCCAGTGCATCGCCCTGGTGGTCCAGGCCACCGCGGCCGGACTGACCTACGTGGACGCGCGGATGCGGCACGAGGGGCTCGATCAGGACCTCATCGCCTACGTCGAGGCCCGCGACGCCGGCGGCACGGGACTCCCCGACCCCTACCGGGCGGGCATCGGCCGGACCGCGCCGGTCCGGCCGTCGCCGGGGGCCGCCGCGCCCGTCGCGTACCCGCCGGCCGCCATGGCCCCCTCCCCTCCGGCCGCGACGCCCTTCGCGCCGGGTGCTCCGGCTGCCACGCCCTTCGCGCCCGCAGCCGCCCCGGCCTACCCGCCGCCGACGGGACCCGCCGGCGTCCCGACGGCGCCCGCCGCCGCTCCCGCCGCTCCTCCGCCGTCGGCCTTCCCGCCGCCGTCCGGCTCGCCCGTCGCGCCCGCCTCACCCCCGGCGCCCGGCCCGCCGTCCGCCGAGACGCCGCCCGCGCCCGCCCCGCCCGCCGCCACCCGCTGGGCTCCGCCCGGCGACGGCGCGTCGTGATCGTCCTCGACCGCGCCCTCTCCGCGGTGCCGCTGCTGCCCGACGGCGAAGAGGCCCGCGACTGGGCGAAGCGCGAGCTCGCCGACCCCGTCTACCGCGCCGCGGAGCCGACGTTCTTCGACCGCGCCTCGCGCGCCGTCGCCGACTTCTTCGCCCGCCTGTTCTCGCCGGAGGTGCCCGACGGCTCCGGCTCAGTCGCCCTCATCGTCCTCGCCGTCGTGGTGACCGCGGCGGTCGTCGTGGGCATCCTCGTCTGGGGCGTCCCCCGCGCGACGGCGCGTTCGCGCAGCGTCGGCGACGCGCTGTTCGACGCGGCGGACGACGGCCGGAGCGCCGATGACCTCCGGCGCGAGGCCGCCGCCGCGGCGGCGCGCGAGGAGTGGGACGACGCGATCGTGCTCCGCTTCCGTGCCCTCGCGCGCGGCCTCGTCGAGCGCGGGATCGTGGAGACGGCGCCCGGCGCGACGGCACGGGCGTTCGCACGCGAGACGTCGCGCGCCCTCCCCGCCCTCGACCCGGCCGTCGGCGAGGGGGCCGCGGTCTTCGACGACGTCCGCTACCTCCGACGCCCGGGCACCGCCGAGCGCTACCAGCAGGTCGCCGCCCTCGACGCGGCCGCCGTGGCCGCGCGCCCCCGGATCCCGGATGCCACCGGAGCGCTCCCGTGACCGGCCTCGCGCCGGCGCCGGCCGCTGCTCCCCCGCGACGGTCGCGCAGGGTGCTCGGATGGGCGTCGTTCGTCGTCGCCCTCGTCCTCTTCGCGCTCGTCGGTGCGAGCCTGCTCCCCGAGGAGTGGAGCGCACGGCAGCCCCTCGACCCCGAGTCGGCCGGCACGGACGGGACGCGCGCCCTGGTCCAGGTCCTGCGCGCGCAGGGCGTCGAGGTGACGATCGCCCGGAGCCGCGACGAGGCGCAGGCCGCCCTGGCCGGAGGCGACGCCACGCTCGTCATGCCCGCGGCATCCATGCTCTCGCTCGACGCGATCGACGGACTCACCGCGTCGGCGCGGGACGTCGTCCTCATCGAACCGCGGTCGCGCCTGCTCGACGCCCTCGTCGCGGGCTCCTCGCTCGGCGGCGTGACGGACGGGGAGGCGGTGGCGCCGTCGTGCGACCTGCCGGTCGCGCGGGCCGCGGGGCCCGCCGGCACGGGCGAGCTGCTGCTGCCGGGCGACGGCGTGCGCGCCTGCTACCCGCAGGCCGACGGGTTCGGCCTGCTGGTCGCCGAGAAGGACGACGGTCGCACCGTGGCCGCCGTCGACGGTCTCGCGACGATGACGAACGACCGGCTGGCCGCGGACGGCAACGCCGCCCTCGCGATCGGGCTGCTCGGCCGCAACGCGGAGGTGGTCTGGTACGTCCCCGCCCTGACCGACGCGGACGCCACCGGCGAGCCGCCCACGCTCGGCGATCTGACCCCGCCGTGGGTGACACCCGCGATCGTCCTCCTCATCGTGGCGACCGCGGCGGCGGCCGTCTGGCGCGGGCGGCGGTTCGGCCCCCTCGTGAAGGAGCGTCTGCCGGTCATGGTGCGGGCGGGCGAGACCACCGAGGGCCGCGCCCGTCTCTACGCCGCCTCCGGGGACGCCGCGCACGCTCTCGCCGAGCTCCGCCGCGCCGCGCGCACCCGCCTCGCCCGCTCGCTCGGACTCGCGACGAGCGCCCCGCCCGAGCGCGTCGTCGACGCCGTGGCCGAGCGCCTCGGAGCCGACCGCGCGGTCGTCCGCGGCATCCTCCTCGACACCCAGCCCCGCAACGATCGCGAGCTGGTCCACGCGAGCGACCGCTTACGAGACCTGGAGGCCAGCGTCCACGCCGCCCTCCGTACGGAAAGGAACGCCCGATGACCGACACCACCGCCGGGACACCCACCGCTCCCGCCGACGACGCCGCGCTCCGCGAGGCCATGCACCGGGTGCGGCTCGAGGTGGGCAAGGCCGTCGTGGGACAGGACGGGACGATCACCGGCCTGCTCATCGCGCTCCTGTCGCGCGGCCACGTCCTGCTGGAGGGCGTGCCGGGCGTGGCCAAGACCCTCCTCGTGCGCTCCTTCAGCCGCGCGCTCGGCCTCGACACCCGCCGCATCCAGTTCACCCCCGACCTCATGCCGGGCGACGTGTCCGGCTCGCTCGTCTACGACGCCCGCACCGGCGAGTTCGAGTTCCGGGCGGGTCCCGTCTTCACCCACGTGCTGCTCGCCGACGAGATCAACCGCACCCCGCCCAAGACGCAGTCCGCGCTGCTCGAGGCGATGGAGGAGCGGCAGGTGTCGTCCGACGGCGTGACGCGTCCCCTCCCGGACCCGTTCCTCGTCGCCGCGACGCAGAACCCCGTCGAGCACGAGGGCACGTACACGCTGCCCGAGGCGCAGCTGGACCGCTTCCTGCTCAAGCTCACGGTGGACCTGCCCGGGCGCGACGCCGAGGTCGACGTGCTGCGCCGCCACGCCGGCGGCTTCGACCCGCGCCGCCTCGACGCCGCCGGCATCGCGGCCGTCGTGAGCGCCGACGACATCCTCGCCGCGCAGCGGGCGGCCGCCGCCGTGGCCGTGACCGACGACGTGCTCGGCTACGTGGTGGACCTCGCGCGCGCCACCCGCCAGAGCCCGTCGGTGCAGCTGGGCGTGAGCCCCCGTGCGTCGACCGGGCTGCTCGCCGCCGCGAAGGCGTGGGCGTGGCTCGGCGGATACCCCGCGATCACCCCCGACCACGTGCAGACGATGGTCGTGCCGGCATGGCGCCACCGCATCCGGCTGCGTCCCGAGGCCGAGATCGAGGGGGTCTCGGTGGATGCCATCCTGACCTCGGTCCTGCAGCAGACCCGCGTCCCGCTCTGATGTTCGTCACGGGTCGTCTGGCGCTGCTCCTGGCCGCGGGGGTGGTGCCGCTGGTGCTGCTCAGCGCGGCGGGGGTGCCGCCGTGGGCGTTCGTCGGCGCGTGGGTGCTCCTCTGCGCGGCGTTGACCGCGTTCGACGTCGTCGCCGCCGCCGATGCCCGCGCCGTCGAGGTCACCCGGCGCCTGCCGGAACGGGTGCTGCGCGACGAGGCCGTCGCCGGCGAGCTCCGGGTGCGCAACCTCGGCCGCCGGACCCTCCGCGCGGTGATCCGGGACGCGTGGCAGCCCACGGCCGGCGCGCCCGCGGCGCGCCTGCGGATGACGGTCCCGCCCGGCGAGCGCCGGGGCGCCCCGCTGCCGCTGCGCCCCCGCCGACGTGGCGAGCTGCGCAGCGACTTCGTCGTCATCCGCGCGGCCGGCCCGCTCCGCCTCGCCGGGCGCCAGGCCCGTGTCGACGCGCCCGCCCGTCTGCGCGTGCTGCCGCCGTTCACCTCGCGTCGGCACCTCGCCTCGCGCGTCGCCCGACTGCGCGAGCTCGACGGCAACACGAGCCTGCAGGTGCGCGGGCAGGGCACCGAGTTCGACAGCCTGCGGGAGTACGTCCGCGGCGACGACGTCCGCTCGATCGACTGGCGCGCCACCGCACGGGCGGGCACGACCATGCTCCGCACGTGGCGTCCCGAGCGCGACCGGCACGTGGTCGTCGTCATCGACACCGGGCGCACCTCCGCGGCCCGCGTCGGCGACGGGGCGCGACTGGATGCCGCCCTGGAGGCGACCCTCCTGCTGTCCGCGCTCGCGACGCGCGCCGGCGACCACGTGCACCTCGTGATGTTCGACCGGATCGCCCGCGCCCGCGTCACCCGCGTGGACGGCGCGCAGCTCCTGCCGGCGCTCGTCGACGCCATGGCTCCGGTGGAGCCGCAGCTCATCGACACGGACTGGGATGCCGCCCTCGCGCAGGTGCGGGGGCTCGCGGTCCGCCCGTCGCTCGTGGTGCTGCTCACCGCGCACGATGATCCCGAGGCGGCGCGCGGCTTCCTCGCCGCGCTGCCCGCGGTGGCCCGGCGCTCCCGCCTGCTCGTGGCGACGGCCACCGACTCCCCCGGCGACGAGCCCGACCGCACGGACGCGCAGGCCGTGTACGCCGCCGCCGCGGTCGAGCGCGCGCGGCACGACGCGGAGCGCGTGCGCGACGCCGTTGTGCGCGCGGGCGGCGACGCGGTGACGGCGTCGGCCGAGGACCTTCCGCCGCTCGTCGCCGACCGGTACCTCGCCCTGAAGGCCGCCGGGCGGCTCTGACGCGTATCACACCGACCCCCTATGCGCCGGTCGACATACGACGCGGCTTATCCTGGGGGGTACCCTTCGAGCCGTCCGCGCGTCCCCTCCGTGCCCGGGCTGCCCCGTCTACGCACAGGATGCGGGAGATCTCTTGCCAGGAAACGCCACGACCCGCTTCGACGATGTGGCCCTCGTATCGGTGGCGAGCGTCCTGCCCAGCCGTGTGACGACCTCCGACGACATCGAGGACCGTCTCGCGCCGGCCCTCCACCGCCTGCGCCTCAAGCCGGGACTCCTGCGCCGCGTCGCGGGCGTCAACGAGCGCCGCAACTGGGCGGAGGGCGAGTCCTCGGACGAGGCCACCATCGCCGCCGGCAAGGAGGCCCTCGCCCAGGCCGGGGTGGATCCGTCCCAGATCGGCCTCATCATCAACACGTCCGTGACGCGCAAGCACCTGGAGCCCTCGGTGGCGGTGCGCCTCCACCACGGCCTCGGGCTGCCGAGCTCGGCGGTCAACTTCGACGTCGCCAACGCCTGCCTCGGCTTCATCAACGGCATGAGCCTGGCGGCCGGGATGATCCAGTCCGGCCAGATCCGCTACGCGCTCATCGTCAACGGCGAGGACGCGGACGAGATCCAGGTCAACACCATCAACCGGCTCGTCCGCGAGGACCTCGACCGCGACGCCTTCATGCAGGAGTTCGCCTCGCTCACCCTCGGCTCGGGCGCGGCCGCCGCCGTCCTGGGCCGCGCGAGCGACCACCCCGAGGGCCACCGCATCGTCGGCGGCGTCACGCGGGCGGCGACCGAGTTCTACGACCTGTGCGTCGGCAGCGTCGACGGCATGTTCACCGATGCCAAGGCCCTGCTGAAGGGCGGGCTCGACCTCGTCGTCTCCGCCTGGAAGGAGGCGAAGGACGAGTTCTCGTGGACGGGCATGGACCGCTACGTCACCCACCAGGTGTCGTCGGTGCACACCTCCGCCATCGTGCGCGCGGCCAAGCTCGACCGCAGCCGGGTGCCGGTGACCTACCCCCACCTCGGCAACGTCGGTCCGGCCTCCATCCCCATCACCCTCGTCGACGAGCAGAAGACCCTGCGCCGTGGCGACCGCGTCCTGCTGATGGGAGTCGGGTCCGGCCTCAACACGGGGATGCTGGAGCTGGCCTGGTGACGGTGACCGGTCGGGCCGCGACGCTCCCCCCGGCGGGCCTGCCCGGGCTCGACCCCGCGCTGTCGCGGCTCGTCGACGTCCCCGGTGCCGGCGCCGACGCCGGCACCACCCGGCGCTGGCACGTCCTCGACACCGGCCCCGCTCTCGCCGCCCGCGGCGTCGAGCCGGTCGGCACGATCGTCGCCGTCCACGGCAACCCGACCTGGTCGTACCTCTGGCGCTCGTTGGTCGCGCAGTCGCTCGACCGCGCGGACGCCGGGCCCGCGTGGCGTGTCGTCGCCGTCGACCAGCTCGAGATGGGCTTCTCGGAGCGGACCGACGTGCGGCGCACCCTGGCCCAGCGCATCGCCGACCTCGGCGCGCTCGTCGAGGCGTGCGGCATCCCGGGTCCGATCGTGACCATCGGGCACGACTGGGGCGGTCCCGTCTCGCTCGGCTGGGCCGTGGAGAACCGGGAACGCCTGGCCGCCGTCATCGCGCTGAACACCGCGGTGCACCATCCCGAGGACGCGCCGCTGCCCTTCGCGCTGCGCGTCGCGACCGCGCGGGGCGTGCTCGCGCACGGCACGACCACGACGACGGCGTTCCTGGACACCACCCTCGCCCTGGCGGACCTCGACCCCGCCGTGCGGGCGGCCTTCCGCTCCCCATACGCCACCGTCGCCCGGCGCGGCGGCATCGGCGGGTTCGTCGCCGACATCCCGGCCACGGCGGACGACGAGAGCACCCCCGCCCTGCGCCGGATGTCGTCGGGCCTGCGCGAGCTCACGGTGCCTGCGCTGCTCCTGCGCGGACCGAAGGACCCCGTCTTCGGCGAGGGCCACCTCGACGACCTCGCCGAGCGCCTGCCGCACGCCGACGTGCACCGCTTCGAGGGGGCCGGGCACCTGATCGCGGAGGAGCGCCCGTACGCCGAGGCCGTCCTCGACTGGCTGGCCGAGAAGGTCGAGCCGGGGAGGGATGCCACCGGCCCGGCGCCGACGCCCCCGTCGACGGACGCCGACGCCGACACGGCCGCCCGGCTGTGGGACGCGCTCCACGCCCGCCGCGACGACGACGACACCGCCGTGATCGACATGAGCACCGCCCGCGACGGGGAACCGCTGCGGGTGAGCTGGCGGCAGCTGGCCGCCCGCGTCGAGGAGATCGCCGCGGGACTGGACGCGTTCGGCGTCCGTCGCGGCGACCGCGTCTCGCTCCTCGTGCCGCCCGGGCCGACCCTCACCGCCGCGCTCTACGCGTGTCTGCGCATCGGGGCCGTCGTGGTCGTGGCCGACCGGGGTCTCGGCATCCGGGGCCTGTCCCGCGCGGTCCGCAGCGCCGTCCCCGACATCGTGATCGGCGAGACCGCCGGCCTCGCCGCCGCGCGGGCGCTCGGCTGGCCGGGCCGGCGCATCTCGGCCCCGGCCCTGCCCGCGCCGACCGCGCGGGCGCTCGGCGTCGACGCGAGCCTCGCCGACCTCGCCCGCGCCGGCCGTGGCCGTGCTCTGCCGCCCGCCCCGCCCGCGGAGGCCGAGGCGGCGGTGCTGTTCACCTCCGGCTCGACCGGTCCGGCGAAGGGCGTCGTCTACACGCACGCCCAGCTGGTCGCGCTCCGGGACGCCCTCGCCGCGCACTTCGACGTGACCGCCGACACGGGACTGGTCACCGGGTTCGCTCCCTTCGCCCTGCTCGGACCGGCGCTCGGCACGCGCTCGGCCACCCCCGACATGGACGTGTCCGCGCCCCGGACGCTGACCGCCGCGGCCGTGGCGTCCGCCGTCCGCGCCTCGGACGCGCGGATCGTGTTCCTCTCCCCCGCCGCGGTGCGCAACGTCGTCGCCACGGCCGACGCCCTCGGTGACGAGGACCGCGCGGCACTCGCGCGCGTGGGGACGTTCCTGTCCACCGGGGCGCCCGTCGCCGTCGACCTCTTGCGGCGGGCGCAGGCGCTCATGCCGAACGCCGTCGCCCACACCCCGTACGGCATGACCGAGTGCCTGCTCGTCGCGGACGTGACCCTGCCCGAGATCGAGCGCGCCGCCGAGACGGGCGACCGCGGGGTGTGCGTCGGGCGCCCCGTCGGCCACGGCCGCGTCCGCATCTCGGCGCTGGACGCGGACGGGCGTGCGACCGGCACTCCGGACACCGCCGCCGGCGTCTCGGGCGAGGTCGTCATCTCGGCGCCGCACCTGAAGCGGGGATACTTCCGGCTCTACCTCACGGACCGCGAGGCCCGTCGCGACGTCGGCGAGCGCTGGCACCGCACCGGCGACGTCGGCCACCTCGACGCCGACGGCCGGCTGTGGATCGAGGGCCGGATGCCGCACGTCATCGCCACCGCCGGCGGCCCCGTGACGCCCGTCGGGATCGAGCAGGACGTCGAGTCCGTCCCCGGCGTCGGACGGGCCGCGGTGGTCGGAGTCGGACCGCGGGGCGCGCAGGTCGTCGTCGCCGTGGTCGAGACCGCCCAGGGCGCGCGGCGTCCCGGACTGGCATCCCCGGATCTGACGGCCGCCGTCCGCGCCGCGACGTCGCAGCAGCTCGCCGCGGTGCTCGTGGTCACCACGCTGCCGACGGACATCCGCCACAACTCCAAGATCGACCGCACCCGCGTCGGCGAGTGGGCCGCGCGGGTGCTGGCCGGCGAGAAGCCGTGAAGGTCCTCGCCACCGGGGCGTCCGGCTTCCTGGGCCGCGCCGTGGTCCGGGCCCTGCAAAGCGCCGGGCACGAGGTCCGCACCCTGCAGCGCCGGCCGTCCGGGGTGGCGGGTGCGGAGGACCGGCGCGGATCGGTGACGGATGCCGCCGTCGTGGCGGCCGCTCTCGACGGCGTCGACGGTGTGGTCCACCTCGCCGCGAAGGTCTCGCTCGCCGGCGACCCCGCGCAGTTCCGGGCGGTCAACGTGGAGGGCACGCGGACGCTGCTCGACGCCGCGTCGGCGGCCGGCGTGTCCCGGGTCGTGCACGTGTCGTCGCCGTCGGTGGCGCACGCCGGTCATGCGCTGGCCGGAGTGGGCGCCGAGCCGGCCGACCCCGCCGCGGCCTCGGGCGAGTACGCCCGCACCAAGGCCGAGGCCGAGCTGCTCGCCCTCGGCCGCGCGGGCGACGGGCTCTCGCTGGTGGCCATCCGCCCGCATCTCGTCTGGGGACCGGGCGACACCCAGCTCATCGCGCGCATCGTCGACCGTGCCCGGCGCGGGACGCTGCCGCTGCTGAACGGCGGGACAGCCCTCATCGACTCGACCTACGTGGACAACGCCGCCTCCGGCATCGTCGCCGCCCTGGACCGCGTCGACGACGTGAGCGGCCGGGCCTACGTGCTGACGAACGGGGAGCCGCGCCCGGTGGGCGACCTGCTCGCCGGTATCTGCCTCGCCTCGGGTGTACGGCCGCCGCGGTTCAGCGTGCCGGCCGGGCTGGCCCGCGCGGCGGGCGCCCTCGTCGAGCGGGTGTGGGCCGTGCGCCCCGGCGAGGACGAGCCGCCGATGACCCGCTTCCTCGCCGAGCAGCTGTCCACCGCCCACTGGTTCGACCAGACGGAGATCCGCCGCGATCTGCGCTGGACGCCCGCCGTCTCGCTCGACGAGGGCCTGCGCCGACTCTCCCGCGCCTGACTCGGCGGCCTCCCCTCTCTGCATGTCCCACTCTGTGCAGGAAACAGCCCTCTAACCTGCACGAAGTGGGACACCCAGCAGCATCCCCTCTCTGCATGTCCCACTCTGTGCAGAAATCAGCCCCCTGACCTGCACGAAGTGGGACACCCACTCCCAGGAACGGCGGAAGGCCCGCCCCCGCGAGGGGACGGGCCTTCCGGACAGGGGCTCAGACCAGGTCGAAGCGGTCCAGCTCGGTGACCTTGCGCCAGGCGGCGACGAAGTCGCGGACGAACTTCTCCTTGGCGTCGTCGGAGGCGTAGACCTCGGCGAGCGCGCGCAGCTCGGAGTTCGACGAGAACACCAGGTCGACGCGGGTGCCGATGCCGACCTTCTCGCCCGAGCCGTCCTTCGTGCCCTGGAAGGCGTGCTTGCCGCTGTCGAGCGGCTTCCACGTCGTGCCGAGGTCGAGGAGGTTCGCGAAGACGTCGTTCGTCAGCGCGCCCGGGGTGTCGGTGAAGACGCCCCAGTCGCTGCCGTCCCAGTTCGCGCCGATCGCGCGGAGGCCGCCGACGAGCACGGTCATCTCGGGCGCGGTGAGCGTGAGCAGGTTGGCCTTGTCGAGCAGCAGGAACTCCGCGGGCAGGCGCGCCTCGCGCGAGGCGTAGTTGCGGAAGCCGTCGGCGATCGGCTCGAGCCAGCGGAACGACTCGATCTCGGTCTGCTCCTGCGACGCGTCGGTGCGGCCCGGGGTGAAGGGCACCTCGACCTCGACGCCGCCGGCGAGCGCGGCCTGCTCTACCCCGGCGTTGCCGGCGAGCACGAGCAGGTCGGCGATCGAGACCTTCTTGCCGTCCGCGGCCTGGGCGTCGAACTCGGCCTTGATCCGCTCGAGGACCTCGAGGACGGATGCCAACTGCTCGGGGTTGTTGACCGTCCAGCTCTTCTGCGGCTCGAGGCGGATGCGCGCGCCGTTCACGCCACCGCGCTTGTCGCTGCCGCGGAAGGTCGAGGCGGCGGCCCAGGTGGTGGTGACGAGCTGCTGCACCGACAGGCCGCTGTCGAGGATCTGCTGCTTGAGGGCAGCGGCATCCGTCGCATCGATCAGTGCGTGGTCGACGGCGGGCACGGGGTCCTGCCACACGAGCACCTCGGAGGGGACCTCGGAACCGAGGTAGCGCTCGCGCGGGCCCATGTCGCGGTGGGTAAGCTTGAACCAGGCGCGGGCGAACGCGTCCTGGAAGGCCGCCGGGTCCTCGGCGAAGCGGCGCGAGATCCTCTCGTACGCCGGGTCGACGCGCAGGGCGAGGTCGCTCGTGAGCATGCGGGGCTCGCGGCGGCCGTCCGAGTGCGCCTCGGGGACCATGTCCGCTCCGCCGCCGTTCACGGGGCGCCACTGGTGCGCGCCCGCGGGGCTCTGGAACAGCTCCCACTCGTAGGCGAAGAGGATGTGGAAGAACTCGTTGTCCCAGCGGGTCGGGTGGTAGGTCCAGGTGACCTCGAGGCCGCTGGTGATGGTGTCGTCGCCCTTGCCCGTGCCGTGGCTGTTCTTCCAGCCCAGGCCCTGGTCGTTGATGTCGGCGGCCTCGGGGTTGACGCCCACGTGCGAGTCGCTCGCCGCGCCGTGCGTCTTGCCGAAGGTGTGTCCGCCGGCGATGAGCGCGACGGTCTCCTCGTCGTTCATGGCCATGCGGCCGAACGTCTCGCGGATGTCGTGCGCGGACAGCTGCGGGTCGGGGTTGCCGTTGGGGCCCTCGGGGTTGACGTAGATGAGGCCCATCTGCACCGCGGCGAGGGGACGCTCGAGCTCGCGGTTGCCCGTGTAGCGCTCGTCGCCGAGCCACGTGGTCTCGGGACCCCAGTACACGTCGTCGTCGGGCTCCCACTGGTCGGTGCGGCCGCCGGCGAAGCCGAAGGTCGGGAAGCCCATGTCCTCGAGCGCGACGTTCCCGGCGAGGATCATGAGGTCGGCCCACGAGATCGACTGGCCGTACTTCTTCTTGATCGGCCAGAGCAGACGGCGCGCCTTGTCGAGGTTGACGTTGTCGGGCCAGCTGTTCAGCGGAGCGAAGCGCTGCATGCCCGCGCCCGAGCCGCCGCGACCGTCGGTCACGCGGTAGGTGCCGGCGCTGTGCCAGGCCATGCGGATCATGAGGGGGCCGTAGTGGCCGAAGTCGGCGGGCCACCAGTCCTGTGAGGTCGTCATGACCTGCTGGATGTCGCTCTTGACGGCGGCGAGGTCGAGCGCCTCGAAGGCCGCCTTGTAGTCGAAGCCCTCATCGAGCGGATCGCGGGAGGCGTTGTTCTTCGCGAGGATCTTGACGTTCAGGCTCTCGGGCCACCACACGCGGTTGGCGGATCCCTGGGTCGGGTGCGGCAGGGCACCGACGGGCTCGCTGTCGGCGGGGGCTTCGCCCACCGGCAGCCGGTTGTCGTCGGGGGCGCCTCCGTCGTGAAAGACGGGGCATCCGTTCAGCGTGTCGCTCATCGGAATCCTCTCGGGGAAGGGTGTCAGGACGTGGCTCGACAGTCGGGGCAGACGCCCCAGAACGTGACCTCGGCGGTCTCGATCGTGAATCCGCTGCCGACCGGCGCGTGCAGGCAGGGAGCGGCTCCGACGACGCAGTCGACGTCGTCGACGCGCCCGCACTGACGGCAGACCACGTGGTGGTGGTTGTCGCCGACGCGCAGTTCGAACATGCCGGGGTGCCCCGCCGGCTCGATGCGGGCGGCCAGCCCGGCCCCGACGAAATCGCCGAGAGCGTTGTAGACCGACTGCATGCTGGTGGCGGGGAGGACGTCGCGGATGCCGGCGAACACGTCGTCGGCGGTCGCGTGCGGGCGGGAGCGCAGCGCGTCCAGCACGGCGACGCGGGTCGCCGTCACGCGCAGGCCGGCCTCGCGGATGATCGCATCCGCCGAGGCATCCATTCGTCCGTCGAGCACTCGATCACTCTAGCTTGTTTTGAGTTAATCAAAAACAACACGCCGGTGACGGATCGGATTCGGGATGCCGCCCCCCGGCGGTGCGGTCACCCGGCGACGAGCGTCGGCGTCCCGGCCTCGTACTCGGTCAGATCCCCGGTCTCGCCGAGGCGCACCGCGCGCCGGCCCACGACGAGCATGTAGAGGAGGAAGACGCCGAGGGCCGCAGCACCGATGGCGACCTTCACCTGCCAGGGCCACTCGCGCGGGGTGACGAAGCCCTCCACGACCCCCGAGAGCGCCAGCGCGAACACCAGCCCGACCGCGACCGTGGCGAGGGACCGGCCCTCCGCCGCCAGCGCCTCGATGCGCGTGCGACGGCCCGGGGCGATCCAGGCCCAGAAGATGTGGAGCCCCGCGGCGATCGCGACGAAGATGCACGTCAGCTCGAGCAGCCCGTGCGGCAGGATGAACTGGAAGAACACGTCGATGCGGTCGAACGCCGCCATGATCGCGGCAGTGACGCCGACGTTCATCGCGTTGAGGACGAGCTGGTAGACCGGCCAGATGCCGGTGATGCCGAAGATCACCGCCTGGGCCGAGATCCACGCGTTGTTCGTCCAGACCGTGGCCGCGAAGATCGAGTTCGGGTTCTCGCGGTAGTAAGCGACGAACTGCTCGTCCGCGACGTTCTGGAGCTGCGACTGCGCGCCGAGGGAGGCCAGCGCGGCCGGGTCATTCGAGATCCATGCCGCGAAGAGCGTCGCGATCAGGACGAACACCACCCCGACGACCAGCGTCGTCCACCGCACGCGGTAGAGCGCCGCCGGCAGCTGCAGCACGAAGAAGCGCGGGAGCTGCCGCTGGACGTTCTCCCGCACCCCGGTCAGACGCAGACGCGTCCGCGCCAGCAGCGTCGAGACGACGTCGCCCTGCGGCGTGCGGCCGGCGGAGCTCTTGATGTCGGCGAGGTCGGCGGAGGCGGCGCGGTAGCGCGTGACGAGCTCGTCGACCTCCGGGCCGGTCAGACGGCGGGTCCTGCTGAGCTCGTCGAGACGACTCCACTCGTCGCGACGGGCGGCCGTGATCGCGTCGAGGTCCATGTGATCAACTGTACGCATGGCCTCGTCGCACCCCACGCCGGTCTCGCCCGCCCCCGCCGCCGGGGCGGCCGTCGTCGAGATCGCCCAGGACGAGACCCTCACCGGCGAGGCCGTGGCCCTGGACGTGCAGCCGGTCGGCTTCTTCCTCCGCATCGTCGGGGCGCTGATCGATCTCGTCGTCTCCGTCCTCGTCCTGATCGCCGGGAGCTTCCTGGCCGGCTGGCTGCTGCAGAGCGGCGTCGTCGACGCCGCGGCGCTCCCCATCGTGAGCGTCGTGCTCGTCGTCACCGTGCTCGTGGTCGTCCCGACCGCCGTCGAGACCCTGAGCCGCGGACGCAGCCTCGGCAAGCTCGCCGTGGGCGGACGCATCGTCCGGCTCGACGGCGGGACGTCCGGCTTCCGGCAGGCCCTCATCCGGGCGGTGGCGGGCGTCTTCGAGATCTGGTTCACCCTCGGCACGGTGGCGGCCCTCGTCGGCATCTTCACGCCGCGCGCGCAGCGCCTCGGCGACCTCCTGGCGGGAACGGCGAGCGAGCGGACGCGGACGCGCCCGCTGCCCCCGCCCGCACCCGGCCTCCCGGCGGGTCTGGAGGACTGGGCGCGCTCGGCCGACGTCTCCCGCCTGCCCGACCGTCTGGGCGCGCGTGTGGGACAGTTCGTCCGCACCGCCGACGCCCTCGACCCGGCGAGCCGTCTCCGCGTGGCCACCGGGCTGGCCGAGGCCGTGGCGCCCTACGTCGCCCCGCGTCCGCCGGTCGACGCCGAGACGCTGGTCCGCGCCGTCGCCGCGGTGCGCCGTGACCGGGAGTACCGCGCCCTGGTCTGGGAGCGCGAGCGCGCGGCATCCCTCACCGCCGACCGCTGACGGCCGGGACGTGGGCCGGGTGTCAGGCGCGCAGGGTCTCGTGCCGGACGACGACCCAGCCGCGCGGGACGGACAACCGGTCGGCGTGGATGGCGCAGAGGTCGTGGGCGTGCGGATCGCCGGCCGGGCCGAGCGGGCCGAGCGCGGCCATCTGGTCGCCGTAGTCGTAGGTGAGGGTGCTCATCGCCTCGCGGGCGCATCCCACCTTCGAGCAGAGTCTGTCGCGCATCGCCGCTCAGCCTAGGCGAGGGCCCCTCCCCCGCTGACCGCGCCGCGCCGCCGACCGTAGGATGGGCGCATGGTGCGCAGACGATTCCGCGAGGCCGCATCGGTCCCCCGCCCGGCGCGTCCGTCCCGGCACGGACGTCACGGCCGGGAGAACCGCAGCCCCGTGGTCCGCCCCCCGCTGCCGCCCCTGGACACCCGGCCCGAGCGCTTCGACCTCGCGGTGAGCACGGCCGCGGAGTTCCTGCGGTCGGCGTGGAGCGAGCTGCGCGACGTCTCGTTCGAGATCGGGATCATGCCCCCGGCCGCGGGCGACGGCATCCCGCGCTGGCAGGTGCTCCGTGACGAGAAGCGCATCATCCTGTACCGCGTGCCGATCGAGCGTCTGGGGCACCCTCACCAGGACGACGACCTGCATCGACGCATGATGGTCGAGGGCGCCGTCTTCCGCGCGGCCGCCGAGTACCTCGACCGCGACCCCTGGGACCTCGGTCCCGAGCGCTTCCGCTTCCTCTGAGCCGGACGGCCGTCCCCGCGTCAGGGGTAGACGGTGACGGCGGCGGTGGCGGCCTCCGCCGGCCACAGCGGGTAGCCCGCGAGCGCACGGTCCGCCGTGTATGACACCGCGGCCCGAACGGGCGCCTGCGGCGAGAGCGTGTAGACCCCCGCACCGGCATCGACGACCACGCCGCCGTCCCCCGGGACGTCGATCTGGACCGGCGACCCTCCGTCGGACGGGGTCAGCGTCGCCGTCGTCGCCTGCCCGCCGTCCGCGACGAGGACGAGCCGCGCCCCGGCACCCGGGGCGACGGCGACGACGCTCTCGGCGTCGAAGACGGGCGCCGCGGCGTACCAGGCGAAGTCCGCGCCCTCGCCGAACCCGGTGGTCGACCACACGCCGCTGACCACCGGCGCATCCGCGCGGACGTCGACGGTGTAGGTCCCGGGGGCGATGCCCGACAGGTCGAGGGCGGTCGGGATGCCACCGGCCAGCGGCACCTGTCGCGGGTCCCCCGCCGTCTGCCCGGCGGCGTCGGTGACGGTGACGGTGGCCGTGGCATCCCCTCCCGGGGAGAGCAGACGCACGAAGGAGCCGACCTCGCCCTCGCCGGTGGTGAGGATCTCCACGCCGGGGACGACCACGCGCGTGTCGGCTTGGGCCGCCGGCGCGGCCTGGTCGACCCCGCCGGCGAGCAGGGTCCGCGTGAGGGTCGACTGCAGCGACGCCTGGACGGGTGCCCCGGTGGCGACGACCCGGACGACCGGGCTCTCCTCCCCGAGCAGCAGTCCCGCGAGGGGCACGATGCGCTGGCCGCGAGCGGGCACGATGACGTCGGCGCCGCCCGGCGGCGTGGAGACGCCCTGCGCGCCGTAGACGGACAGCTGCACCGTCGCGGGCACGTCCCCGGGGTTGCCGAGGACGACGAGGTCGTTCGCGCCCGTGGTCGTCGCCCCCGCGACGAGCCAGGACTCCGCCAGCGGCGGGCGGCACGCGGAGGCGACGAACCCGGCCAGGTCCTCCGCCGCGGAGGCGGCGCTCCCGGCCGCGGCCAGCGGCGCACGCGCCCCGTCCTGCGGCGCCGCACGGAAGGCGGGGGTGTCCGCCCCGGCGTCGCCCGACAGAGTGAACGCCTCGACCTGGGCCGCGCCGCCGCTGACCACGTCGGGCGCCGCCGCGACGCTGAGCGCCCCGGCCTGCTCGATGGTGCGGCCGAGCGCGAAGATCGGACCGCTGCAGGCGAGGACGGTGTCGGACGGCGTCGGCAGGGCCTCGACGCTGACCGGGTCGGAGGCCACGACGGGCCAGGGCGCCGCGATGGCGACGACCGTGCCGACGACCGCGGCGGTCGCCACGGCCGTCCCGGCGATGACGCGGGCGCTGGTGGTGGCCAGTCGGACGAGAGGGCGATCGGTGCTCATCGGTGTGCTCCCGGGGTCGGGCCGACCACGCGCGGCGTCCGGCGGGCCACCCGGCGGGAGGCGGCGGTGGGCACGGCCAGCAGGAGGGCGATCACGAGGACCGCGAGGGCGGACAGGGCGATCACGCGCGCGATGACCTCGTCGTCGCCGCCGATCGCCGCGCGGGGCTGCACCTCCCCCGTCACGCGCCACAGGTCGCCGCGGGCGGTCGCGCCCACGGCGTCGAGGCGGTCGCGCTGATCGAGCGCCGTCCCCGCCGAGAGGCGGTTGCCCCGGGCGATCTCGTCCTGCCCCTCGGGCGCGGTCTCGAGCAGGACGAACCCGATGCCGCGCGCGGCCAGCCGGGACACGGCGTCGTCGGACGACAGCGTCACGAGGTCGGCTGCGATATCGGCGAGCTCCCGGTCGCCGGGGGTCGCCTCCGTGCGCGTGGCCAGGACGGTGCTCTGCCCGCCGAGGGTCGCGCTGCCGCCCCAGACCACGTCGACGCGCAGGCCGTCCGCCCGGGGGTCGAGCACGATCGTGCCGATCGCGGTCGAGCCGCGTCCCTCCGCCGCGACGAACGCGGGCAGCGTCGAGGTCGGGCCGTTCGTCAGCCGGCTGCGCGCCTGGTCGGCGGCGAGGTCCGTCTGGGCCGTGAGAGCGGGGACGGCCGAGACCGTGAGGGCGAGGAGCACGACGAGCGCGCCGATCGGCCGGAGGGCGTGCGCCCGGCCCACGACCCCCGCGTCGAGCGCGACGGCCGCCGCGCACACGACGGCCAGCCACGCCAGGCTGAGGCCGGAGCCCGGCCACAGCGCGACCGGCTCGGCGTGATCGAACGACACCGCGACGCCGACCGCGGCGAAGGCGGTGGCGATCCCCGTCGCCGCGACGACGATGAGGGCGGAGGCGGTGATCCACCGCGGGGTGAGGACCGACAGCACCGCGAGCACGGCGAGGGGCGCAGCCAGCAGCCCCACCCACCACACCGGACCGCCGTCGGTGAAGAGCGACCAGCCCCCGGGGTCGGCGGTCGGGAAGCCGGCGGCCAGCAGGGCGCGGCCGAGGGGGTCGGCGCCCACCTCGTCCCCGGAGTACGGCAGGCCGGGGTCGGCCAGCAGCCCCCAGGGGTTGCCCGCGCGCAGCTGCGTCCACACCAGCGGCGCGAAGACGACGGCCGACGGGATGAGGAGCCAGATGACGCGAGCGGTCCCGCGCCCCGCGACGAGCGCGACGACGATGAGGCCGGCGGACCACAGCACCACGGTGGCCGGGGCCAGCGACGGCGCGCACGCCAGCACGGCGACGAGGAGGATGGATGCCGCCCCCGCGGGCGCCCAGGACCGGTGGGCCACGCTGGCCGAGAAGAACAGCCAGGGCAGCAGCAGGTGCAGGAGCACTGCCGCGGGCCGCCCCTCGACGAGAGCGGCGAGGAACGTCGGCGCGAGGGCCCAGGCGATCGCCACGACGATGCGCAGGAGCGCCGACTCGGTCACCCGCGTCGCCGCGAACCACCCGCCGAGCACGGCCAGCGGGAGGGCGAGGACCCACAGCACCACGAACGCGCGGGACGGGTCGCCCGGGGAGAGGGACCCGAGCAGCGCGACGAGGGAGGCGAACGGGTCGGCCGGCCCGATGGCATCCAGCCCCAGGGGGCGGAGCCCCCAGCCGGCGTCCTCCCAGAGCTGGGACACGGTCGCGCGCAGCGGCAGCAGCCCGCCCCCGCCGAGGACGGGCCACGCCAGCAGGCGGGAGAACAGCGCGGCGGACACGGCCAGGGCGCCGAGCACGACCCACGCCCCGCCACCGGTGAAGAACCGCAGCTCGCTGCGGACCGGAGCCGTCGTGTCACCGTCGCCGTCCAGGCGCAGGCGCATCTCGCCGCGGGTGATCCGGAGCGGCGCGATCCGCGACCAGCCGACGCCGCGGGTCGTGCGGATGCGCCGGCGGGCGCGGGCGACGGCGGCGGGCCGCAGCATGACCAGGAGCGTCGCCCCCCATTCCGGCATCACCCGGTGCGGGGCCTTGGTGATCAGGTGCAGCACCGAGCGCCACAGGGCGAGCGGGAGGAACGAGAGCCAGTGGAACAGGACCGCCGGGGCCGGCGCGTAGGTCAGACGGCGGTGCAGCTCGGCCTGCCGCTGGGCGAAGGCGCGGCGGCGCGCACGGCGGCGGCCCTTCGCCATGGCGGCGACGCCGTCGCCGGCGACGGCGATCCGCGCGGCCGGGACGAGCGAGACGCGGTCGGCGGCGAGACGGGCGCGGATGCAGAGGTCCAGGCCCTCATCGGCGCCGCCGAGGGCGGGATCGAGGCCGCCCAGAGCGCGCCAGGTCTCGCGGCGGACCAGCAGACCGCGGACGTCCGCGCCGAGCACGTCGGCGTCGCCGTCGTGCTGCCCCTGGTCCAGCTCGCCGGCGGCGAGCTCGACGGTGCGCCCATAGCGGGTGACGCTGATGCCGAGGGAGATGATCTCGCCGTGGTCGTCCCACTTCACGAGCTTGGGGGCGGAGATCGCCAGCGACGGGGAGAGCTCGAGCGCTCCGGCCAGCCGCTGCAGCGCGTCCGGCTCGGGGGCGGTGTCCTGCGCCAGCAGCCAGACGGCGTCCCCGGTCAGGCGGGGGGTGGCGAGCGCGGTCGCGCGGGCGAACGGCGTGCCCACGGGGGCGGTGATGACGCCCTCCGCGCCGGAGGCGGCGGCGAGCTCGGTGAGAGCCGCGTCCGCGCCGCAGAGGACGATGGTGAGAGCGTCGACGGGCCGCACCTGCGCATCGAGCGCGGCGAGCGTGCGCTTCAGATGGAGCGCGGCGGGCGTGCGTCCCTCGGGGCGCACGACGAGGATGGCGTGAACTCTCGCGGGCATAGCGTGGTCAGCCTAAGCGGGGCCTCCGGCGAACGGCGACGCCGCGCCGGGAGCGCGGGGATCAGGCGCGACGCTTGAGCTTGCGCCGCTCGCGCTCGCTCAGACCGCCCCAGATGCCGAAGCGCTCGTCGTTCTGCAGGGCGTAGTCGAGGCACTGCGCCTTGACGTCGCACGAAGTGCAGATGCGCTTCGCGTCGCGGGTGGAGCCGCCCTTCTCGGGAAAGAACGCCTCCGGGTCCGTCTGCGCGCAGAGGGCGTCGGTCTGCCAGGCGAGAGCGTTGTCGTCGCCGGCTTCGGTGTCACGCCGTACGCCCGGGACACCGAGGTCGACCGGGTCGACGAACCAGTTGTCCGGGACGCCGGATCGATACTGTGACGTCGCCATCTCGTCCTCCGCCTCGCTCGAGCCCCCATGACGCGATTTCGCGTACTCATAATTACACCGGTGTGATTCGCTCCGGTCAAGTCGCGGATACTAAAGGCTCAATGGCGGCTTGAACCTTCACGACGCGCCGCGGGCGTGTCGCGATGCGATCACGCTCCCGGCATGGCGACGAAGACCTCGCCGTCGCCGCGCACCGCGATCGGGCTCTCGTCGGCCGTGACGAGCGCGGCCTGCCCGGGCTTGAGCGTCAGCACGGCGCCGGACGCGCCGGTGACGTGCGCCTCGCCGGCCACGCCGAGCACCAGGGAGACGCCCCGCAGGTCCAGGCGAGCGGTGGACTCCCCCGCGGTGAGGTGGCCCAGGGCGAAGTCCGCGATACGCGGGTCGAACACCTCGGCCCCCGCGCCCGCCGGGGACGGGGTGAGCAGCGGCGCCGGTGCCGGGCGGAAGTCGACGAGCGCGAGCAGCTCCGGGACGTCGATGTGCTTCGGCGTCAGCCCACCGCGCAGCACGTTGTCGCTCGCCGCCATGATCTCGACGCCGAGCCCGGCCACATAGGCGTGCAGCACGCCCGCCGGGACGAAGACGGCCTCCCCGCGACGCAGCTCGACGAGGTTCATCAGCAGCGCGACGACGATGCCCGGATCGGCGGGATAGGCGGAGGACAGTGCGCGCGTCAGGGCGAGCTCCGCGGCGAACTCGTCGGAGGTCGTGGATGCCGCGGCGGAGACGATCTGCTCGATCTCCTCGCGCGCCGCCTCGCCCAGCAGCCACCCGATCGCGGCGCGGAGGGCCGCGGCGGGGTCGTCGGCGCTCAGCCGCTCGCGCAGCGCGTCGACGCCCGCTCCGCCGCCGAGCGCGTCCACGAGCCGCCGGGTGGCGGCGATGTCGCGCAGGCCGGCGAGCGCCGTGAACGTCTCGCTGAGCGCGACGATGACCTCGGGCTTGTGGTTGTCGTCCTTGTAGTTGCGCGAGCCGGCGTCGCGCGGGACGCCGGCGGCCTCCTCGCGGGCGAACCCCTCGGCCGCCTGCTCCATGGACGGATGCACCTGGATGGAGAGGGGCGCCCCCGCGGCGAGGAGCTTCAGGAGATAGGGCAGGTGGGCGGGGACGTCGACGTGTCCGGGCGGGTCCGCGAGCCACTGGTCGAGCGTCATGCCGGACCCGTCGTGCACGCGGGCCGGCGATCCCGGGTGGTCGCCGAACCAGACCTCGGCCTCGGGTGCACCGGTCGGGGTCCGCCCCTCGAGACCGGCGATGAGCGTCGGGCTGCCCCAGGCGTAGTCGCGGGGCGTGTTCGAGATCGCTACCAGCACGGCGTCAGCCTACCCGGCAGGCCCGTCGGCGCCGAGGTCGGACGGGTACCCTGAAGGCACCATGGCCATGCACACCCACCACCCCGTGACGGGGCCGCCCGCGGCCCCGGTGCGCGAGACCACGGGCCACCTGCTCCTGCGGGCGTGGTGCGTCGCCGTCATCGTGCTCGCCCTCGGCGGTGTCGGCCTGGTCAACGCGGTCGGGCCCGTCGCGGCCGGGGTCGTCGTGGTCGGGTCGGCGGTCGTCTCCGCCGTCGTCTGGGCGGTCGTGCGCCCGCCCGTCCTGGTCAGCCGGCTTCCGTGGCTGGCGTTCGGCTACGTCGGCTGGGCGCTGCTCTCGATCCTGTGGAGCGCCTGGCCCGCGGCATCCGTCGTCACCTGGCTCATGCTGGCCGTGACGACCTTTCAGGGGCTCTTCGTCGGGGCGATGCTGGCCTGGCGCGACGTCGTCCGCGCCGTCGCGTCGGCGGCCAAGTGGATCGTCGCACTGTCGCTGCTGTTCGAGCTGGGCGTGTCGCTCCTCGTGCACGGGCCCCTGCTGCCCGGCTTCGTCATCCCCGCCGAGCGGATGGACCCGATCGTCTACTGGTCGCGCGACAACCTCCTCGACGGGGGCCGCATCCAGGGGATCTTCGGCAACGCCAACCTCCTCGCCCCGGCCATGATCGTCGCGATCATCGTGTTCGCCGTCCGCTTCGCCGCCCGCGCCCCGCGCCGCCCGCTGCTGCTGGTGTGGATCGCCGTCGCGGCGTACCTCTTCGTCCGCGCGGGCTCCGCGACCGCCGTGGTCGCCGCGGCGTTCGTCGCCCTGGTCCTGGTCACGGTGCTCGTCATGCGCACCGCCCGTCGCCCCGGCGAACGCACGCGCTGGTACCTGCTCTTCGCCCTCCTCGGCGTCGGCGGCGGCGCCGTGCTGTGGTTCGGCCGGGACGCGCTGTTCGGGGTGCTGGGCCGCTCGTCCGATCTCACCGGACGCGACATGATCTGGCAGGCCGTCCTCGAGCGGGCGAACCAGCACCCGCTGCACGGCTGGGGCTACTCGACCCCGTGGATCGCCGACCAGCCCCTCATCGACGGGTGGATCGTCGATCACGGCGAGACCGTCGTGCAGGCGCACAGCATGTGGGTCGACGCCTACCTCCAGCTCGGCGGTGTCGGCGTGGGGCTGCTGGCGCTGGTGTACCTCGCCTACCTCTGGCGGTCCTGGTTCTTCGCGGTGGACCGCCCCCGCTGGGACCTGCAGGCGGACCGCCCGTACTCCCCGCTGACGCTGCTGCCCACCCTGATCGGTGCGCTGCTCGTGGTCCAGGGCCTCACCGAGTCCGCTCCGCTGCTGCTCTGGGGGTGGATGTTCGTCGTCCTGTTCGGCGCGAAGATCAAGCAGGCGCCCCTCGTCGGGGTCGGCCCGGCCGAGCGGACCCTGTCGATCGAACGCGGCGAGCTGCAGAGACCCGCCCCGTGACGTCGTCATGACGGTGAGTCCGCCGCCGGAGGCGTCGGGGGTCCGCCACCTCCTGGACTCCGCCTCTTTCGCCCGCGCCTTCACCCTCACGGCGTTCGCCGCCGTCTTCTCCTCGTTCGCCATCCGCGCTGTCGCCGGCGACGTCGCCTACGCGACGATCGTCTCCGGCCTCTGCGTCATCGGCGCCGCGATGCTCGTCGTCCGCCGGCGCGAGATCGAGCTGGTGCGGCTCGCGCCGACCACTGCGACGCTGCTGCTCGTGTGGGCCCTCGTCAGCGCTTTCTGGAGCGGCGACCCGGTCGTCACCCTCGGCAAGGCCGTCTCGTTCGCCGGCATCGCCCTGCTGGCCGTCGTGATCGGGCACGTGCGCGACGCCCTGCAGACCGTGCGCGCACTGGGCGACGTGCTCCGGTGGCTGCTCGCGATCTCGCTCGGACTCGAGATCCTCAGCGGCATCCTGCTCGACCTGCCCATCCCGTTCCTCGGCATCGCCGGCGACATCGCGACCCTCGGACCGGTGCAGGGCCTGTTCGGCACCCGCAACTACCTCGGCTTCGTCACCGTCGTCGCCCTCATCACCTTCGTCGTGGAGTACCGCACGCAGTCGGTCCGCGTCGGGGTCGCCCTCGCCTCGGTCGTCCTCGGCGGCACACTCGCGGTCCTGAGCGACTCACCGACGGTGGTCATCGTGGCGTCGGCGACGGCGCTGGCGACCCTCGCACTGTGGACGGTGCGACGGATGCCGCCGGCGCAGCGCTCCATCGCGCAGACCGCGCTCGGCGTCGCGGTGGTCGCCCTCATCGCCGTCGGGTACGCGATGCGCGGGGCGGTCGTCGCGGTCCTGGGCGCCCGCACCGACATCTCTCTCCGGACGGACCTGTGGACGGAGATCCTGTCGTTCGCACGGTCCCGGCCCGTCGAGGGCTTCGGCTTCTTCGGGCCGTGGCGCCGCAGCGAGTTCCCGTTCAACGCGCTGAACTTCCGGCTGGGCGAGACGCACGCGTCCGCCCTGAACGCCTACCTCGACGTCCTGCTCCAGCTCGGCTGGGCGGGCCTGCTGCTGTTCCTCGCCCTCGGCGGCATCGCCCTCGCGCGCGGCTGGCTGGTGGCGAGCGAGCGGCGGTCGGTGGTCCACGCCTGGACGCCCCTCATCCTCGTCGCCCTGCTGTGCGTGTCGCTCTTCGAGAGCTTCACCCTGTCCGGAGCCGGGTGGCTCCTGCTGGTGGTCTGCGCGGTGCGCGCGGGGCAGTCCCGTTCCTGGCGCGAGCGGCTGGAGGCACGGATGCCGCGCGACGGCGGAGCCGCCCCGGCGCAGGATGCCGATCGGGCGAACGGGTAGGATCGACGGCGCTATGACCCCCGCAGACGACGCCACGGCGCCCGCCCCCGAGGCATCCTTCGATCCCGCGTCGGCCACCATCGTCGTCGTCACCTTCAACCGCACGCACCTGCTGACCCGGCTCCTCGAGAGCATCGAGCGGATGGACCCCGCGCCGGGCCACCTCGTCGTCATCGACAACGCCTCCACCGACGACACCACCGCCGTCGTGGAGTCGTTCCGCGACCGCCTCCCCACCGAGCTCGTCTACCGCCGCCTCGAGACGAACACCGGCGGCTCGGGCGGGTTCAGCGAGGGCATGCGCGTCGCGTACGAGCTCGGCTCGCAGTGGATGTGGCTCATGGACGACGACGTCGAGGTCGTCTCGGACGGCCTCGCCCGTATGGGTCGCTGGGCGCCGCGGTTCAAGAGCATCCAGGGCCGCCGCTACGACTACGACGGCAGCGAGTTCTACTGGCAGTACCGCATCGCCGAGGCCATGGGCATCCCCATCCCCTTCGCCCCCGCCGGCTTCGACGACTCCGGGTTCAAGCCGATGAACTCCGGATGCTTCGAGGGCATGTTCATCCACCGGGACGTCGTCGCGCAGATCGGCCTGCCCGACCCGCGGTTCTTCATCTACTGGGACGACCAGGTCTACGGCTGGCTGGCCTCGCGCCGCACCCCGTCGGTGATCGTGAACGAGTTCGTCCTGCGCCGCACGCGCGAGATCAAGCAGTGGGACATGGGCATCCGCCACATGAACGCCTCCAGCGACGCGTACCGGTACTACATCATGCGCAACCGCGCCTTCATCCAGAAGTACTACCGGTCGGTCGGCGTGTACCGGGCCCTGCCCTTCACCGCGGGCACCGCGCTCACGTTCGTGAAGGAGCTCATCCGCCTCGTCGTGGTCGAGCGCAAGCTCCGCGGGACGAGTCACCTGTTCCGGGGTCTCCGCGACGGACGGAAGATCTCGCGGGATGCCACCTGGAAGCCCATGCCGCCGCTGGAGCAGTCTCAGCCCGTCGTGTAGTCGCTGTTGTAGCGGTCCAGGACGTCGGTGATGGCGGCATCCATCTGCAAGCTGCCCTTGTCGAGGTACAGGCCGCGCGTGCAGAAGCGGCGCAGGTCCTTCTCGTTGTGGCTGACGAAGAAGAGCGTGCGCCCGTCGGCGAGCAGCTCGTCGATGCGGCGGTAGCACTTCTCGCGGAAGGACCGGTCGCCGACGGCGAGCACCTCGTCGACGAGGAGGATCGGCTCGTCCAGCTGCGACACGACCGAGAACGCCAGGCGCACCTTCATCCCGTTGGAGAGGTGCTTGTACGGGGTGTCGACGAAGTCGCCGATCTCCGCGAAGTCGATCATGTCGTCGAACCGGCGCGAGACCTCGGCCCGTGGCATCCCGTGCAGTCCCGCCGTCAGCCGGACGTTCTCGCGCACGGTGAGGTCGCCGACGAAGCCGCCGGTGATCTCGATGAGCGGGGCGACTCCCCCGCGCACCTCGACGCGGCCCTCGTCCGGGAGCAGCACCCCGGCCACAAGCTTCAGCAGCGTCGACTTGCCCTGCCCGTTGCGGCCGACCACGCCGATCGACTCGCCCGGCTGCACGTCGAACGACACGTCGCGCAGCGCCCAGAACTCGTCCGGACGGGCCCGGCGCGTGGAGCCGCCGAACAGGTCCTTGATACTGCGGCCGCCGCGCCTGTTGCGGCGGAAGCGCACGCCCAGGTCGCGGACCTCGATCGCGGGTCGCTCCATCACAGCTCCTTCAGCACGGGACGCTCCAGCCGCGGGAACAGCAGGATCCCGAGGATCAGGATGCCGACGCTCAGCGCCGCGCCGACGACGACGGTCAGCGTGTCCCACTGGTCGCCGAAGAAGCCCACGCGGTACAGGGTGAAGATGCCCGACAGCGGGTTGAACGCGGCGATGTCGGAGAACGCGCCGGGGAGGTTCTGGACGCCGTAGATGATCGGCGAGGCGTAGAACAGCGCACGGAGGATGAGCCGCGTCGTCCGCTCCAGGTCGCCGAACATGACGCACAGCGGCGCCACGATGAGACCGAGTCCCGTGAGCAGGACGATCTGCAGCAGCACGGCGACGGGGAACAGCAGGAGGTTCCACGACACCTGCGCGCCGCCGAAGACCGCGAACAGCACGAGGACCGGCATGGAGAAGAGGAACTCGATCCCCTTGCTGAGCACGATGCGGTTGACCCAGATGCTGCGCGGGATCGACGTCGACCGGACCAGCCGGGCGTCCTTCTTGAACGCCTTGGTGAAGTCCGTGACCGCGGAGTTGAACCACACCCACGGCAGGAGCGCGGTGATGAGGAAGACGATGTACGGCTCCTCGCCGACCGAGCGGTGGAACACCTGCGTGAAGACGAACCAGTAGATGCCGCTCATCACGAGCGGGTCGAGGACCGACCACAGGTAGCCCAGCGCGCTCGTGGAGTAGCGCACGCGCAGGTCACGCGCCGACAGCAGCCACAGCGAATGAAGGTAGCGCCGCGCGGATCCGGGGGCGCCGACGGCGGCGGGGGTCACCCGCTCGATTCTACGGGGGGAGCGCATCAGCCGATGCTGAGCGGCAGCAGCTCGGTGAGAGACGGACCGAGCGTGGTGGCGTAGAGCCGCGAGAGGTGGTTGTCGTCCCGGTAGACCGCGACGTTGCCGATGATCGCCGGGCACCGGTCCTGGGGGCAGATCCAGGGGGTGAGGTCGATCAGGTGGACGCCCTCGCGATCCAGCGCCGACGCGGGGTTGTCGTCCGCGAGCGAGTCCGCGCGGTCCACGACGCACTCGTCGGGGTCGGGCCCGGTGGCGCACTCGAACATGTCGACGTCGAAGCGGGGGTTGTCGCGGACGGCGAGCACGGGGATGCCGGCCGAGACGAAGCGGTCGAGGGTCCGATCGATCCCGGGGCGCATGACCTCGGGCTCCCCGTCGACGCCGGCGCGGGTCACGATCGTCATGACGGCGGCGGGACGGAGGTTCTCGATGAGGTCGATCGCGGCGTCGCGCCACTGTCCGCACCCCTCGGGGTCGCGGCGGGACTCGTCGAGGCCGAGGGCGCAGCCGCCCTTGACGAGCGTGATGACGCCCCAGCCGTTCTGCTCGGCGTGATCCAGGACCGTGGCCGTCAGTTGCTGGGCGTGGGAGTCGCCGGCCACGACGATCGTGCGATCGGCGTCGGGGGTCGAGGGGGTCGAGAAGCAGGTCCCGTAGATCACGTCGCTGTCGGCGCCGACGCTCGCGTCGCAGACGCGCTCCAGCTGCACCCACTCCTCGTCGAGGGTGGTGGGAAGCGGCAGCAGCGGCGCGTCGAGCTCCTCCTCCGCCAGGAACGCGTTGCGGAGCACGGCCGCGCCGGGATTGTCTCGGACCTCGACGGAGGCGAGGCTGCGCTCCCGCAGGGTGACCGTGGTCTGCCAGGTGCTCACGACGGCCGCGACGGCGACGACCGACACGACGATGACGCCCACGGCCGGCAGGAGCGCGCGGGCCCCACGACGCCAGGAGCGGATCGGGGCGTCGACGAGTCGCGTCAGGAGCCGGGCGAGCAGCAGCGACAGGGCGACGACCCCGATGCCGGCGAGGATGCCGACGTGCTGGTCGCGCTGCAGGACCATCCACGTCACGAGGATGGGCCAGTGGACGAGGTAGAGCGCGTAGGCGTCGGTGCCGATCGCCCGCATCACGCGCGACCCGAGGATGCGGGTCGGCAGCGGCGACGCGTCCCCGGACCCGGCCGCGACGATCGCCGCGGCGCTGAGGATCGGCCAGAGGGCGAGGAAGCCGGGGAAGCCCCCCTGCACGTCCAGCAGCATCCCCACCGACACCAGGCCGATCAGGCCCAGCCAGCCGAGGACGACGCGCACCGGCGCCGACAGGCGCAGCAGGGGCAGGGCGACGACGAGCAGGGAGCCGGCCGCGAACTCCCACAGCCGGGCGAAGGTGTCGAAGTACGCCGCCTCCTGGACGGTGGCCGTCCGGATGACGGAGTAGGCCAACGACGCCGCGAACACGACGCCGAAGGTCGTACCCACGACGCGGGCCGGCGCGAGCGACCACCGGCGCACGACGACCTGGCACGCCGCGAGGAGGATGATCCAGAGGACGAAGGCCTGCCCCTGCACCGACAGCGACCAGAAGTGCTGGAGCGGGCTGGGGATGTCCGAGCGCACGTAGTAGTTGACCGCCTCCGCGGACAGCACCCAGTTCTGCACGTAGAGCAGCGACGCCCAGGTCTGCTCCCAGATCGACGGCCAGCGCGAGGCCGGGTAGAAGGCGTGTGCGGCGGCGAGGACGGCGAGCAGGGTGACCGCTGCCGCGGGGAGCAGACGCCGGAACACCCCGACGAGCCGCTCCAGCGGCGAGACGCGGACACCCGCCTGCATCCGGGTGAGGAACGTCCGCGTGAGGAAGAACGCGGAGAGCATCAGGAAGACGTCCACGCCGCCGGAGACGCGCCCCAGCCAGACGTGGTAACCCACCACCAGCAGGATCGCCAGGGCGCGCAGCCCGTCGATGTCGGGGCGGTAATCGGATCGGACCGTCGTCGACGGCCGGTCGGAGAGCGGACGGGCCTCAGCCGGACGCCGAGTGCACGTCCGGGCCGTCATCGCGCGTGCTCGCCGAAGATCCGCTGCCAGGCGTCGGCCGACACCAGATCGGGCATCTCGTTGCGGTAACGGCGGGAGAGCTCGTTCCAGCGTGCGGAGAGACGGAGGCTGAGCAGCGCGCCGCGGACGATCGACCGGCGCATCTGCTTGCGGTCCCGCTGGTACCACGCGACACCGATGCCGTCCGGCGCCGTGACCAGCGCCGAGTCGATGTCCGCGAACCGCCACCACGTGATGTCGGGGGCCGGGATGATGCGCTCCGGGTTCTGCTTGCTGCCCGGCGACTCCTTCACGAGGAGCTGACGGAACGTCACCCGCAGCGCCAGCGCGAACGTGGCGAACGGATTCGTGGGCCGGCGGACGGCGCCGAGGAAGGCCCGCGACGACCGGCGCACCGGCGGGATCGAGGAGAGGTCCTCGACCACACGGGCGTCGACGAAGTGCGTGCGCATCTCGCGGACGTCGCCCTGGCGGGAGCCCAGCCACTCGGGCAGGGACGCGGGACCCGCGAACACGTCGGCGAGCGCCTGGTGGCGCAGGCGGACCGTCGAATACTGCAGCATGAATAGCAGCTTGAGGTCGCCCAGGAAAGAGTGGAGGGGCAGGTACCCGCCGCGCGGCACGTCCGAGTGCAGCAGACCGGTGATGACCCGGTTCCGGTGGATGAAGTACTCCTCCCACGTCCGGGTGGGGTCCTTGTCGTGCCAGGCCATGTGCCAGACCGCGACGCCGGGGAGGCTCACCGTCGGGAAGCCGTGGCGCGCCGCCCGCAGCGAGTACTCGATGTCGTCGAACTTGAGGAAGACCGGGAGCGAGAGCCCGATGCGGCGCAGGATCTCCGTGGGGATGAGGCACATCCACCAGCCGTTGAAGTCCGCGTTGAGCCGGCGGTGGATCTCCGGCGTCTCGCGCAGCGTGTCCTCGGCGAAGTCGTGGTCGTACTCGCTGTCGCCGGAGGCGACCATCCAGGACTTGCGGGCGTCCCAGACCTCGCCCTGGGTGTACAGCACGGCCCGCTCGTCCAGGTGGAGCATGCCACCGCCGACGATCGTGGGCGTGACGGCGAAGTCGGCGAAGCGCACGGCGCGGAGGATGGCCTCCGGCTCGCTGATCGCGTCGTCGTCCAGGAGCAGCACGTAGTCGCTCGACGACGAGGCGAGCGACTCCAGCATGGCCCGGGAGAACCCGCCCGACCCGCCGTAGTTCGGCTGGCGCACGACGTGCAGGAGGTCGCCCAGTCCGGCGGCGATGTCGTCGAAGCCCGGCTGGTCCTGGACCAGCTGCGTGCCCTGGTCGACGACGATGACGCGGTCGAGGGCCTCCTGGATGTACGTGTTCTGCCCGACGGCGCGGATCTGGTCGAGGCAGTAGGTGGGACGGTTGAACGTCGTGATGCCGACCGTGGCCCGACCGCCGACCCACTCCTCGTCGACCTCGACGCTCCACTCGGCCTGCACCAGCGTCGCGTCCGACTGCGCGCAGGCGAGGTCGAACCAGTAGTAGCCGCCGTCGACGAACGAGCGCACCGGCAGGTCGAACTCCACGACCTCGTTCTCGAACTGCTTCGAGGCGACCGCCGACGAGCGGCCCCGCGCGCTCGACTTGTAGACCGAGACCAGCCCCTCGCCCTCCAGCTGCAGCCGGAGGCGCACGTCGCGGACCGACGTCCAGCGCTGCCAGTAGCTTGCGGGAAACGCGTTGAAGAACGTCCCCATCGAGATGCGCTTGTGCGCGAAGACGCGCACCGACCGGCGGCCGACGATCTCGTAGGCCTCGCCCGGCTGGGAGCCGTCGCCGGTCCCCGTGTCCACGTACAGCGAAGAGACCTCGGCGACGCCCTCGACGGGGAAGACGACGTTGTTGACGGCGATGCGGCGAGCGGTGTCGGTCATCTCAGCCCTCGTTGAGCGTGTTGTTCCACATGGACAGGGCGGAACCGATCGCCATGTGCATGTCCAGGTACTGGTAGGTGCCGAGGCGTCCGCCGAAGTGCACGCCCTGCTCGCCCTTCGTGAGCTCGCGGTAGGCGAGCAGGCCCGAGCGGTCCTCCGGCGTGTTCACCGGGTAGTAGGGCTCGTCCTCGCGCGTGGCGAACCGCGAGAACTCGCGGACGATGACGGTCTTGTCCATCGGATAGCGGTCCGCGCGCTCGGGGTGGAAGTGCTTGAACTCGTGGATGCGGGTGTAAGGGGCGTCCGCATCGGCGTAGTTCATGACGCTGGTGCCCTGGAAGTCGCCGATCGGCAGGACCTCCTGCTCGAAGTCGAGCGTGCGCCACGACAGCTCGCCCTCGGCGTAGTCGAAGTAGCGGTCGACGGGGCCGGTGTAGACGATCGGCACCTGACCGACGGTGGCCTTCTTGTTCAGCGGCTGCGACTCGTCGAAGTAGTCCGTCGAGAGCTTGACGTCGATGTTCGGGTGGTCCGCCATGCGCTCGAGCCAGGCGGTGTACCCGTCGACGGGCAGACCCTCCCACGTGTCGTTGAAGTAGCGGTTGTCGTACGTGTAGCGCACGGGCAGGCGCGAGATGACCTCGGCGGGGAGGTCCTTCGGGTCGGTCTGCCACTGCTTCGCGGTGTAGTCGCGGATGAACGCCTCGTACAGCGGACGGCCGATGAGGGCGATCGCCTTCTCCTCGAGGTTCGCGGCATCCTTGGCGTCGAACTCGCCGGCGAGCTCCTGGACGAGCGCGCGCGCCTCGCCCGGGGTGTACGCGGCCTGGAAGAACTGGTTGATGGTGCCGAGGTTGATCGGCAGCGGGAACACGACACCCTTGTGGGTCGTGTAGACGCGGTGCACGTAGCTGGTGAAGTCCGTGAAGCGGTTCACGTACTCCCACACCGTCGGGTTGGAGGTGTGGAAGAGGTGCGCGCCGTACTGGTGCACCTCGATGCCCGTCTCGGGCTCGTCGGCCGAGTACGCGTTGCCGCCGATGTGGTGGCGACGGTCGATGACCGTGACCTTGCGGCCGGCAGCGGCGGCCCGCTCCGCGATCGTGAGACCGAAGAAGCCGGAGCCGACGATGAGAAGATCCATGAAGATACGCTTTCGTGTGATCGAGCGGCCGACATCGCGGCCCGCGCCTGTCGAGCGCAACGACAGATCACTTTACCCAACGAAGCCGGGCGCCCGATCTGACCCTCACCGGGGCGTCGGCTACGATTGCTTGCTATTGCCGACGAGACGGGAGACGCATGTCCGGCAGCTGGCTGAC
This sequence comes from Microbacterium sp. HMH0099, assembly GCF_049384025.1. Taxonomy (NCBI): domain Bacteria; kingdom Bacillati; phylum Actinomycetota; class Actinomycetes; order Micrococcales; family Microbacteriaceae; genus Microbacterium; species Microbacterium sp. HMH0099. The sequence continues at coordinate 301,037 of NZ_JBMRJR010000004.1, forward strand.
GGCGCTTCCGTCGATCGCCGTCGCACTGGCCGCCGTCCTTCTGCCCGGCATCCTCATCCGCCTCGCCGGGTGGAACGTGCGCGACGTCCTCCCGTGGCTGCTCGTCCCGGCGATGTCGGTGACGGTCCTCGCGGTCGCCTCCAACGTCGCCCATTTCGTGCGACTGCCGTGGTCCCCGCTCCCCGTCGCCCTCGTCGCGGTCCTGATCGCCGCCGTCGCCTTCGTCGTGCGACGGGTGCTCCGGGCTGGGGAGGTCGTCTCCGTCCGCCCGACCCACGCGGTCGGCATGACGGTGGCCCTCGCGGTGAGCGCCCTCGCGATCGGGGTGCAGCTCGTCGTCGCGTTCGGGCGACCGGATGCCATCTCCCAGACGCTCGACAACATCGTCCACCTCAACGCGATCAAGCTCGCCACCGACACCGCCGACGCGTCCGCCGTCCAGATCGGCGCGACCTCGGACATCCCGTTCTACCCGAACGGCTGGCACAGCATCGTCGCGCTGGTCCAGCTCCTCACCGGTGCGCCCATCCCCGTCGCCGTCACCGCGGCGAACATCGTCATCGGCGCGGTGGTCTGGCCTTTCTCGGCCGCGGCGCTGGCCTGGGCGGTCTTCCGCCGACCGCTCGCCGTCGTCTTCGCCGCCCTGCTGGCCACCGGCTTCGGCGCGTTCCCCCTGCTCCTGCTCGACTTCGGCGTCCTGTACCCCAACTTCGCGGGCTACGCCCTGATCGGCGCGGCGCTCGCGGCGGTCTGGCCGCTCGTGCAGGCGTCCGGGTGGCGTGAGCGCGTCCGCCCGTTCCTGCTCCTCCTCCTCATCTCGGTCGGCGTGGGCATCTCCCACCCGAACGCCCTCCTCGGGGTGTTCGCGCTCGCGGTGCCGGCGGTCGTGCTCCTCCTCGTCCCGTTCACCCGCGCCGAGCGCACGCGGGGACGCTTCCTCGCCCTGGCCGTCGTCACGCTGGGGCTGCTGGTGATCGGCTACGCGGTCTGGACCGTCGCCCGCACCAACTACGACATGTCCCGCTGGGGACCGTGGCAGACGGCGTCGCAGGCGGTGGGCGAGGCCCTGACGCTCGCTCCGCGGCAGTTCCCCATGACGATCGTCCTCGCGCTCCTCCTCGCGGTCGGCGCGGTCGTCATCGCCCGGCGACCCGCCCGTCTGCCCGCGGCCGGTCCGTTCCTCGCCGCGCTCGTCCTCTTCGTGCTGTGCTCCGGCGCCGTGGTGGCGAACCCGATCCGCGAGTTCCTCGCCAACCCCTGGTACAACGACCCCTACCGTCTCGCGGCGCTCCTGCCCGTCGCCGCCATCCCGCTGGTGACGCTCGGCGCGCTGGCCGTGTCCGACGGGCTGCGGGCGTGCCTCGGTCGTCTGCCCGGAGCCTCCGCGTGGGCGCCGGTGGCCGCCGTCGCCGTCGTGACCGCCCTCGCCGCCTCCGTGGCGGTGGGACAGAACGTCCGCGCGACGATCGTGCAGACGCAGGGTCAGTACGCGCTGCGGGCCGATGCGAACGTCCTGAGCGAGGACGAGCTCGACGTGCTCACCCGCCTCGACGAGACGACCCCGCCGGATGCCGTCATCGTCGGCAGCCCGCTGACGGGGGCCTCGCTCGCCTACGCCATCGGCGACCGCACGGTGACCGAGCGCCACGTCTTCGGCACCCGCACCCCCGACGAGCAGTACCTGACGGAGAACCTCCGCGACATCGACTCGGACCCCGAGGTGTGCGAGGCCGTGCGCGCCGTCGGCGCGACCTACGTCCTGGACTTCGGCGACCGCACGGTGAACGGCAACGACGGCTCGGCCTACACCGGCCTGGAGGACCTCCAACCGTCCGCCCGGCTCGTCCTCGTCGACTCCGAGGGCCCGGATGCGAAGCTCTTCAGGATCGAAGGGTGCTCATGACGGACCGTCGCCGCCGCGTCGCCATCGCCTACGACTGCCTCTTCCCGTTCACCGTCGGCGGCGGGGAGCGCCAGTACCGGGCGTTCGCCGAGAGCCTCGCCCGATCGGGATACGACGTCGACTACCTCACCGCCGACCAGGGCGCGGGCGCGCCGCTGACCGCCCCGGACTTCGACGTGGTCACCGTCTCCCCCGCCCTGCGCCTGTACGACGAGAACGGGGTGCGCCGCACCGGGACCGCGGTGGTGTTCGCCCTGCGTCTCGGCTGGGCGCTCCTGCGACGGCGCCGCCGTTACGGCACCGTCGTCGTGTCCGGACTCCCCGCGCTGAACGTGCTGACCGCTCGCGCCGCGCTCCTCGGCTCGGGCACCACGCTCGTCGTCGACTACCTCGAGGTGTGGGGCCGCCGTCAGTGGGCGGAGTACGCCGGCCGTGCCGTCGGCGCCCTCGCCTGGGCGGCCCAGCGACTCGCCGTGGCTCTGACCCCCGTCGCGACATGCCACTCCGCCCTCACCGCCGGGCGCCTGCGCGCCGAGGGCTTCCGCGGCACGCTGCTGCGCAGTCCCGGCCTCATCGACGACGACGCCGCGCCGGAGCCCCGGGCGGGGGCCGCGGCCGAGCCCCCGTACGTCGTGTACGTCGGACGCCACATCCCCGACAAGCAGGTCGAGAGCATCCCGGCGGCCGTCGCCGTCGCGCGGCGGACGGTCCCCGGGCTGCGCCTGGTGATCCTCGGCAGCGGCCCGAGCACCTCCGACGTCCGTGCCGCCGTCGACGCCGCGGACGCCGCGGCCTGGACGGCGCTGCCCGGCTTCGTGAGCGAGGACGATCTGCACCGGATCGTGGGCGGCGCCGCCGCCGTCGTCAATCCTTCGCGGCGGGAGGGCTACGGTCTCGTCGTCGTGGAGGCCGCCCGCCACGGCGTCCCGGTCGTCCTCGTGGAGGACCCCGACAACGCCGCGACCGAGCTCATCGAACCCGGGACGAACGGCGCCGTCGCCGCCTCCCCCGCGCCCGGGCCCCTCGGCGACGCCATCGCCGAGGTCGTGCTCGCCGGTCCGGCCCTGCGCGACCGCACCCGAGAGTGGTACGACCGCGCCCGGCGCGAACGCACGATCGACGCCACCATCCGACAGCTGCTGGAGGTCGTCGACCCCGGCCGCTCCGCCGTACAGCAGCAACCGCAAGACGCCCCTGGAGGGGACCCCCGTGACTGATACTCGTGACATCGAGCTGACCATCCTCATGCCCTGCCTCAACGAGGCGGAGACACTCGAGACCTGCGTCCGGAAGGCCAAGGGCTTCCTGGACCGCACCGGCATCTCCGGCGAGGTCGTCGTCGCCGACAACGGCAGCACCGACGGCTCCCAGGCGATCGCCACGGGTCTGGGCGCCCGCGTGGTCCCGGCGTCGCGCCGCGGCTACGGCGCGGCCCTCCTCGCCGGCATCGACCAGGCTCACGGCACCTACACGATCATGGGCGACGCCGACGACAGCTACGACTTCACGCGGCTGGAGCCGTTCGTCGAGCGCCTCCGGACCGGCTCCGACCTCGTGATGGGAAACCGCTTCGCCGGCGGCATCGAGCCCGGCGCGATGCCGCCCCTGCACAAGTACCTGGGCAACCCGGTGCTCTCCTTCATCGGTCAGCTCTTCTTCCGCCCCGGCATCGGCGACTTCCACTGCGGCCTGCGCGGCTTCAACACGGAGCGCATCCGCGCGCTGTCGCTGAAGACGACGGGCATGGAGTTCGCCTCCGAGATGGTGGTGCGCTCCTCCCTGGCCCGGTACCGCATCGACGAGGTGCCCACGACCCTGAAGAAGGACGGCCGTTCGCGCCCGCCGCACCTGCGCAGCTGGCACGACGGGTGGCGCCACCTGCGCTTCCTGCTGCTCTTCGCGCCCCGCTGGCTCTTCGTGTACCCGGGCCTGTTCGCCTTCCTGCTCGGCGCGCTCACCGTCGGCATCCTGTCCTTCGGCGGGGTCCGCATCGGTCAGATCGGCTTCGACGTGACGACGATGGTCTACGCCAGCGCCCTGTGCATCCTCGGCTTCCAAGCCCTCCTGTTCTTCTGGTTGACGAAGCTGTATGCGACGCAAGAGGGGTTCCTGCCGACGAGCGAGCGCTATCGACGCATCATGTCGAGATGGACGACGGAACGCGGGCTCCTCGCCGGCACCGTGCTCTTCCTCCTCGGCGTGGTTCTGGGCGTCGTCCAGGTCTCGCAGTGGGCCGCCCTCGGATTCGGGCAACAGGATGCCGTGGACGTCATCCGCGTCGCCATCCCGAGCTCCCTCGGCATCATCCTGGGCTTCCAGACGATCATGATGAGCTTCTTCTCCGGTGTCCTCACCGTGCCGCGCCAGGACATGGAGCCGGAAGCCGTGATCGAGAGCTGACGGATGACGCGCACCCTCGTCGTCGATCTGCTGGGGTTCACCGGCGGACGCGGCGGCACCGAGACCTACGCCCGCGAGATCACGGGACGGCTGCCGGCGCTGCTCCCGGGGACGAGGCTGGCGGCGCTCGTGTCCGCTCCGGGCGCGGCCGAGGTGCGGTCGTTCTTCCCCGGTGACGTCGAGCCGGTGCCCGCCGTCGGCGCCTCGCCGTCGTCGTGGGCTGCAGGAGAGGTGATCCGGGCCGAGCGCGCGGCACGGGGTCTCGGCGCGACCGCCCTCTGGGCGCCCGCCAACTTCGGTCCCGTCCGTCGCGGCATCCCGCGCGCCGTGACCATCCACGACCTCATCTACCACCAGGTCCCGGGGGCCGGCCGGGAACGCCTCTTCCGCCGCGTCACCGCCGAGCTCATGGCCCGGTCCGCCCTCACGGCCGACGCGGTCATCGCGGTCTCGCACGCCACCGGCGAGGAGGTCCACCGCCGCCTCGGGCTTCCCGCGGACCGCGTCCACGTCGTCCCCAACGGGACCACGCCGCCCCCGGTGCCCGACGATCGGCGGACGGATGCCACGGGTCGGCGTCTCGTGCTGAGCACGGGCAACCGGATGCCGCACAAGAACCACGTCGGCCTGCTCGAGGCCGTCGCGGTGATGCCGCCGGCATCCCGCCCCGACGTCGTCATCACCGGCGGCGGGACGGACGACCCCCTGGCCGCCGACGTGCACCGGCTCGGCCTCCAGGACCGGGTGCAGCTGCCCGGTTGGGTGAGCGGCGCAGAGCTCGAGGAGCTCTACCGGCGCGCGGACGTGTACGTCTGCCCCTCCCTGCTCGAGGGCTTCGGACTGCCCGTCCTGGACGCGCTCGGCCGCGCCTGCGTGGTCGTGGCCAACGACATCCCCGTCCTCCGCGAGGTGGGCGGCGACACCGTCTTCTACACCGACGCGGAGGACCCCGGCGCGCTCGCGCGCACGATCGACCGCGCCCTCGCCTCCGCCGACGACGAGACCCGGCGCGCCGCCGGCCGCGCGTGGGCCGGGCGCTTCACCTGGGACGCGGCCGCCGCGGGCACCGCCGCCGTCCTCGACCGGCTGCTGGACGGCCGCGCCGGCACCGGACGCGAGGAGCATCGCCCATGAGCACCACCGGCGGCACCGCCCGCATCGACGTCGTCGTCCCCGTCTACGGCGGCTGGGCGCACGTCGAGGAATGCCTGCGATCGCTGCGCGCGCAGACCTCGCCGGTCAACGTCTTCGTCGTGGACGACGTGTCTCCCGACGACACCCCCGACCGCGTGGCACGCGAGTTCCCGGAGGTCACCCTTCTGCGGAACCGCGTCAACAGCGGGTTCGCGACGTCCTGCAACCACGGCATCCGTGCGGGCGCCGCGCCCTACGTCGTCCTGCTCAACAGCGACGTGATCGCGGAGCCGTCCATGGCGGCTGATCTGCTCGCGACCTTCGACGCCGCCGACGAGCGGACCGGCAGCGTCTCGCCCGTGCTCTCCGACCGGGAGGGCAACGTCGACGCGTTCGGCACCTGCGCCGACGTGACCCTCGCCGGCTACGTGCGGTGGCACGGCGTGTCGTCTCTGCCCGCCGACGCGGCGCGGCGGGCGCCGGTCAACCTCGGCCCCTACGGCGCCCTGGCGGCCTACCGCCGGGCGGCGCTGGACGACGTCGGCCTCCTCGACGAGAACATCTTCATGTACGGCGAGGAGCTCGAGCTGTCGCTGCGCCTGGCCGCCGGCGGGTGGACGTCGCTGCCGCTCCCCCGGGTGCTGGGCTCGCACATCGGCGGCGCGAGCGCGGGCGTGGAGTCGCCCCGTCAGCGCTATCTCAGCGCGTTCGGGCGGGCGTACACGCTGCGCGTGTACGACGTCCTCCGCAGCCGACACGCGGCTCGGACCGTCCTGACCGAGCTGGTCGTCGTCGGCGCACGCCTCGTACTGCGCCGGGACGTCGCCTCCCTGCGGGGGCGCGTGGCGGGCTGGCGCGCGGGCCGCGGCGTGCCGCATCGACGTCGCCCCGCGACCGGACTCGACCGCGGCATCACCTTCACGCAGTCGCTCCGCATGCGTGGCGACGGCTTCTGGCAGGGTCTGGCGGCCGCCCCGTCCGGCACCGACGGGGACGGCCGTTCGGTCACGCCTCAGGCGTGAGGTAGCCCTCCAGGCGCTGTGCGGCGGGCGCCGTGGGCGTCCAGGCGCGGGTCTTGGCGAGGTCGAGCACGCTGTTGCGCGGACGCGGGGACACCGGGGCCGTCGCGGCCGAGAAGTAGTCCGCCGTGGAGGTGCCGCTGACGCGCTCCGGGTCGTGGCCGGTCAGCCGGAACACCTCGCGCGCCGCCTCGAACCAGCTCTGGGGCTCGCCGTCGCCGGTGACGTTGTAGACGCCCGACGGCGCCCCGCCGTCGATGAGGCGTCGGATGGCCGCGGCGATGTCCGCGGTGAACGTCAGGCGGCCGATCTGGTCGTCCACGACCTTCGGGTCGATGCCGCGCTCGGCCAGCGACGCCATGGTCCGCACGAAGTTGGCGCCGTCGCCGATCACCCAGCTCGTGCGGACGATGTAGTGGCGCGGGACGACCGAGACCACGGCATCCCCCGCCGCCTTGGTCTGCCCGTAGACGCCGAGGGGGCTGATCGGGTCGTCCTCGCCGTAGGCGCCGTCCTTCGCGCCGTCGAACACGTAGTCGCTCGAGACGTGGACGAGCGTGATGCCGTTCAGCGTCGCGATGCGGGCGAGGGCCGCGACGGCGGTCACGTTCGCGGCCCAGGCCGCGGTTCGTCCCTCCGGCGTCTCCGCGGCGTCCACCTTCGTGTAGGCGGCGGCGTTGATGATCGTGCCGTAGTCGCGCCAGCGGCGCGCCGTCCCGAGGTCGGGCGCGGTGAGGTCGAGGTCCTCACGGCCCGCGTACTCGATCCAGGGCTGGTCGCCGTACTCGGTCCGCAGCGCGCGACCGAGCTGGCCGTTCGCTCCGGTCACGAGCACCTTCTTCGGCGGCATCGGGACCACGTCGGCCAGGCGCGGGTGGTTCTTGTCCTTCTCGCTGATCTCGACCTGGTCGAGCGGAATGGGCCAGGCGACGGCCGCGGTCTCGTCCGCGAGGTTCAGGAACGTGTACGTGGCGTCGGGCGACCAGTGGTCGTTGACGAGGTAGGTGTACGCCGTGTCGGGCTCGAGCGTCTGGTACGAGTTGCCGACACCGCGCGGCACGAAGATGGCCTTCGAGGGGTCCAGCTCGGTCGTGTACACCGCGCCGAACGTGTCGCCCTCGCGGAGGTCGACCCACGCGCCGAAGATCCGGCCGGTCGCGACCGACACGTACTTGTCCCAGGGTTCGGCATGGATGCCACGGGTCGTGCCCACCGCGTCGTTGAAGGAGATGTTGTTCTGCACCGGCCCGAAGTCGGGCAGGTCGATCCCCGCGGCGGTCATCTTCTCGCGCTGCCAGTTCTCCTTGAACCAGCCGCGCGAATCGCCGTGCACCGGGAGGTCGAGGACGACCAGCCCGGGGATCGGGGTCGTCGTGACGGAGAGCTGCTTGCCGAAGGCGGTCACCGGGTCACTGGCCCTTCGAGGCGTAGAAGGCTTCGACGCCGTCCTTGGCGGGGGCCCACCAGGACTCGTTGGCGCGGTACCAGTCGATGGTCGCGGCCAGGCCGGACTCGAAGTCGCCGTAGGCGGGGGTCCAGCCCAGCTCGGTGCGGAGCTTGGTGGAGTCGATGGCGTAGCGCAGGTCGTGGCCGGCGCGGTCGGTGACGTGGTCGTAGGCGTCGGCGGGCTGGCCCATGATCTGCAGGATGAGCTCGACGACGGTCTTGTTGTCCTTCTCGCCGTCGGCGCCGATGAGGTAGGTCTGACCGATCTCGCCCTTGTCGAGGATGGTCAGCACGGCCGAGGAGTGGTCGTCGGCGTGGATCCAGTCCCGCACGTTCTCGCCCTTGCCGTAGAGCTTGGGGCGGATGCCGCGGATGACGTTGGTGATCTGCCGGGGGATGAACTTCTCCACGTGCTGGTACGGGCCGTAGTTGTTGGAGCAGTTGCTGATGGTGGCCTGCACCCCGAAGGAGCGGACCCAGGCGCGCACGAGCAGGTCGGAGCCGGCCTTGGTGGAGGAGTACGGCGAGGACGGGTTGTACGGGGTGGACTCGGTGAACCGGGCCGGGTCGTCGAGCTCGAGGTCGCCGTACACCTCGTCGGTGGAGATGTGGTGGAAGCGGGTCTCGTGCCGGCGGGCGGCCTCGAGGAGGGTGTACGTGCCGATGATGTTGGTGTCCAGGAACGGACGCGGGTCGTGCAGGGAGTTGTCGTTGTGCGACTCCGCGGCGTAGTGGACCACGGCATCGGCCTCGGCGACGAGGGGGTCCACCACCGCGGCGTCGGCGATGTCGCCCACGGCCAGGCGCACCCGGTTCTCCGGAAGACCTGCCAGGGAGGCCTGGTTGCCGGCGTAGGTGAGCTTGTCCAGCACCGTCACGGTGTGGTCGGTGTGCTCCACGACGTGGTGGACGAAGTTGGACCCGATGAACCCGGCACCGCCGGTCACGAGAAGGTGCGCCATCAGCGGCCTCTTTCCAGAATTTCCAGCAGGTACGTCCCGTACCCGGATTTCACCAGCTTGTTCGCCCGCTCCCGGACCTCGTCATCACCGAGGAAGCCCTGCCGCCAGGCGACCTCCTCCGGCACGCCGATGCGAAGACCCGTGCGGCGCTCGATCGTGCGGACGTAATCGGCCGCGTCGGTCATCTGATCGAACGTGCCCGTGTCCAGCCACGCCGTCCCGCGCGGGAGCACCTCGACCTGCAGCGTGCCGCGACGCAGGTACTCCGCGTTGATGTCCGTGATCTCGTACTCCCCCCGCGGGGAGGGAGCGAGGTTGCGGGCGATCTCGATCACGTCGTTGTCGTAGAAGTACAGCCCCGGCACCGCGTAGTTCGACTTCGGCTGCGCCGGCTTCTCCTCCAGCGACACCGCCGTGCCGTCGGCATCGAACTCCACCACCCCGTACGCGGCCGGCTCGGCCACCCAGTACGCGAACACCGCACCGCCGTCGACGTCGGCGTACCGCTTCAGCTGCGTGCCCAGACCCGGGCCGTACAGCAGGTTGTCGCCCAGGACCAGGGCCACCTTGTCGTCGCCGATGAAGTCCGCGCCGATCGTGAACGCCTGAGCCAGCCCGTCCGGAGACGGCTGCTGCGCGAAGGACAGATTGATCCCGAACTGCGACCCGTCCCCCAGCAGACGCTCGAAGAACGGCGCGTCGTGCGGCGTCGTGATCACCAGGATGTCGCGGATCCCCGCCAGCATCAGCGTCGACAACGGGTAGTAGACCATCGGCTTGTCGTACACCGGGATCAACTGCTTCGACACGCCCAGAGTGATCGGATGCAGACGCGTACCAGACCCACCGGCCAGAATGATGCCCTTCACGGCTCCATCGTCGCATACCGGGCCTCCCCGACCCGGCCGCGACGGCGCGGGGGACGGGACCGGCCGATTAGGCTCGGGACGTCGTCCTGATGGAAGGTTCCCCCGTGTCGTCCGACCCCGCCGCACCGCTCTCCCCCGTCGTCGTGGCCGTGGTCGCCGCGCACAACGCGCCGGCGGACCTGCCCGCGAGGTGTGCCGAGCTGGCGCCGCAGGTGGCCTCGACGGTGATCGTCGACGACGGCACCTTCAGCGTGGATGCCGCGGACTACGCCTCCCACCCGACCCATGTCGTGTCGCTGCAGGAGAACCGCGGCATCGCGGGCGCCCTGAACGCCGGAGTGGCCCGCGCCCGTTCGCAGGGCGCGACGCACGTGCTGGTGCTCGACCAGGATTCCCGCGTGGCGCCCGGCTACGTCGTCGCCGGGCTGGACGTCTTCCGTGCGGAGGAGGCCGCAGGGGTGCGGCTGGTCGCGGCCGTACCGGAGACGGTCGAGAACGAGCGCATCACCGTGCTGCGCGACGGGCGGCCCTTCGACCCGATCCAGTCCGGTCAGCTGATGTCGGTGGCGGCGATCGCGCAGGTCGGGCCGTTCGCGGACGACTTCGTCATCGACTCCGTCGACAGCGAGTACACGCTGCGCGCCCGGGGCGCCGGCTACGAGTTCGCCGTCGTGCCGGGCAGCGACCTGGAGCACACCCTCGGGGAGCCCTCGCCGCTCGTCCTGTTCGGTCGCCACCTCACGTTGCTCGGCAAGCCCCGCTTCCGCCGGTACCACCGCCCGTTCCGCACCTATTACATGGTGCGCAACGGCCTGACGCTCTGGCGTCGGCACCACCGCGGCAACCTCGGCTGGCTCGTGCACCGCACGGCCTTCATGCTCGTGGACGTCTCGTTCAACACCCTGACCGCGCCGGACCGGTGGCAGCAGTTGCGCGCCGGCCTCCGCGGGCTCCGCGATGCCGCGCGCGGCCGCATGGGCGCCATCCGCCCCTGACCCGGTCCGCACACGGCCCGCGCCGCCCTGAGAGGGGGCCGCGGGTCGGTATGTCATAGTTGACGACGCATCTGACGAAGGGATCGGCGTGACGTTTGCTGCAGTGGTGGTGTCGTACAACCGGCGGGAGCTGCTCGAGAAGTGCCTGACGGCGCTCGAGAACCAGACCCGACCGCTCGACGAGATCATCGTCGTGGACAACGGGTCGACGGACGGCAGCGCGGAGTACGTCGCCGAGCACCACCCCGACGTCTTCCTGTTCCGCACCGGTGCCAACCTCGGCGGCGCCGGCGGATTCGCCTGGGGCGTGGAGATCGCCCTCGCCCACGGGCACGAGGGCGCCTGGCTCATGGACGACGACGCCGAGCCCGAGCTCGACGCCGTGGCGCCGCTCATCGAGGCGTTCGAGACCGTCACCCCGACGCCGTCGTTCGTGGCATCCCTCGTCACCGCCGGCCGCGGCACGTACAACAAGCGCAACCCCCCGGTGATCAGTCATGACGCGGAGCGGCAGGTCGTCGCCCACGCGCACGGCGGCATCGCCATCGACACCGCCACGTTCGTCGGCGTCATGGTCAACCTGCGCCTGGCCGCGAAGACGCACCTCCCTCTCAGCGACTTCTTCATCTGGCTCGACGACTCCGAGTACACGCACCGGCTCTCGCGCCGGGAGCTGGCCCTCGTGCTGCCCGCCAGCATGATCAACCACCCGGACAACAAGCCCGTCAGCAACGACATGGCCGGGCGGCTGTTCTACTTCCTGCGCAACTACCTCTGGTACATCCGCGAGCGTCAGGGCAAGCTCAGCACCGACATGCTTGACCGCGTGGGGCTCGTGGTCCACGCCGCGAAGCAGTTCCCCGTCGCCGCCGACAAGAAGCTCTGGGCGACCTCGGTGGCCAAGGGCTTCGCGCAGGGCCTGTTCTCGCGTCCGCGGCGCCAGAAGCCCGGCAGCCTGCTGGCGACCCTCGCGCCCGAGGAGCGCGCGCGGGTGGCCGGCAGCGCGACGTGAGCCCGGTCCCCCCGACGGCTCGGGCATGAGACGCGGCAGCAGCGCCCGCCGTCTCGGAGGGTTCGTCCTCTCCACGGGCTTCGGCTCGGCGGTCACTCTTCTCGCCGTCCCGGTCGTCATCGACGGCGCGGGCCCCCTCCTGTGGGGCGTGCAGGCGGCCATCCAGTCCGCGGCAGGCCTGTTCGGCGTCCTCGTCGCGTTCGGCTGGGGGACGACGGGCGCGGCGGAGGTCGCCTCGATGCCGCCCGGCGCACGCCCCCAGTGGTACGCGGACTCGCTCGTGAGCCGCCTGTTCCTGTTCGCCCTGGGCTACCCGCTCATGGTGCTCGTCATGTGGCTGCTGAACCCGACGCTCCTGCCGCTGGTCGTCATCGCCTCCGCGGCCTACCTCGTGCCGTCGCTCGGAGGCGCCTGGTACTTCGTCGGCGAGGCCCGCCCCGACCGCCTCTTCCGGCTGGAGGTCCTCCCGCAGGCGCTCGGCATCCTGGCGAGCCTGCCCGTCATGATCTTCACGCGCGACCTCGCCCTGACGATGCTCGTGCAGCTGCTCTTCAACGTGCTCGCCGTCTCGCTGTCCGCCCGCGTCATCCTGCGCGGCTCGGGTGCCCGCGTGTCCCCCGGCCTCGCCCCGGCCTTCCGCCGGCTCGGCGGCCAGCGCCACGCCGTGGTCACCTCCGCGACCTCCGCCCTGTACGTGGCGACTCCGCTCCTCGTCCTCAACGCCCTCGCCCCGGCGGCGCTGCCGGTCTACGCGATGGGCGACAAGCTGTTCCGGTTCGCCCTCACGGCCTTCGCCCCGATCCTGCACTTCGTCCAGGGCTGGATCTCGGAGCGCGGGCCGGAGCACCGCCCGCAGCGCATCCGTCGCGTGATGACGCTCATCCCCCTCGTCAGCCTGGCCGGGGGCGCGTGCGTCGTCCTGCTCGGCCCGTGGGCGGCGGGTCTGCTCTCGCAGTCCGCCATCCCGTTCGGTCCCGAGCTCAGCGTGCCGTTCGCGGTCGTGCTCTTCGCCGTGACCCTCAGCCAGGTGCTGGGTCTCGCGTGCCTCGTGCAGCTCGGCCGCGCCCGCGATCTGGCCGCGTCCACGCTGCTCGGCGCCGTCGTCGGCGCGCCGATGCTCGTCGCGGGCGCGCTCGCCTTCGGCGCCCCCGGGGTGGCGTGGGCGCTCGCGCTCTCGGAGGTCCTCGTGGTCCTCTACCAGGGCGCGGTCATCGTCCGGCTGCTGCGGACGCGTCCGGCATCCTGACCTCCTCCGACGCGGCGGTCGCCCCGCATCCGCATCCCATCGCCGCACATAAGATTGACTGGTCCCTCGACGGATCTCAGAAAGGTCCCGCCGCCTGTGTCGCCCCACCCGACCGCTGATAACGCACGTCTGACGACCCCCGGCGCGACGAGCGGTCTCCTCGAGGTCTTCCGGCGTCGGTACCTGCTCAGCCTGATCATCCGCAAGGAGGTCGGCATCCGCTACCGGGGCTCGGTCCTCGGCTGGCTGTGGTCCTACGTCAAGCCGCTCGTCCAGTTCGTCGTCTTCTTCGTCGCGCTGGGCATCTTCCTGAACCTCAACGCCTCCATCGCGTTCTACCCGATCTACATGCTCGCGGGCATCACGATCGTCACCTTCTTCAACGAGGCCTTCTCCAACGGCACGCGCTCCCTCATCGACAACGCCTCGCTGATCAAGAAGATCTACCTGCCGCGGGAGATGTTCCCCGTGGCGAGCGTCCTCGTCGCCGCCGTCAACACGCTTCCCCAGATCGTCGTGATCGTCGTCATCGCGCTGTTCCTCGGGTGGGCGCCGTCGGCGCTGCAGCTGCTCGCCATCGTCCTCGCCCTGGTCATCGTGACGATCCTCTCCGTCGGGCTCGGGATGCTGTTCGGCTCGGTGAACGCCACGTTCCGCGACGCGCAGAGCTTCGTCGAGATCATCGTCATGTGCGCCGTCTGGGCGTCGCCGGTGATGTACCGCTGGCAGATGGTCGCGGACAACGTCCCCGAGTGGGTCTTCGACCTCTACCGCCTGAACCCGCTCACCCCCGCCGTCGAGCTCTTCCACTGGGGCATCTGGGCCCCTCTCGGCGGCTCGAACTCGGAACCCATGCCCGGCCTGCTGACGTATGCGCTCATCGCGCTCGGCACCTCCGTGCTCGTCCTCGGCATCGGGCAGCTCGTGTTCCGTCGACTGGAGGGTCGCTTTGCCCAAGATCTCTGACCAGCGGGAGGCGAGCGTCCTCGTCGAGGGCGTCCGGAAGAACTTCAAGCTCCGTCACACGCACTCGTTCAAGGAGACCTTCGTCGCCGCGATGCGACGCAAGCCCCTGTCGACCGACTTCCGCGCGCTCGACGACGTCTCCTTCCGCATCGACGAGGGCGAGGCCGTCGCCCTGCTCGGCTACAACGGCTCCGGCAAGTCGACGATGCTCAAGCTCATCTCCGGCGTCCTCAAGCCCGACGAGGGCAGCGTCATGACCCGCGGCCGGGTCGCGGGGCTCATCGAGGTCGGCGCCGGCTTCCACCCGGACCTCTCCGGCCGCGAGAACATCTTCCTCAACGCCGCCATCCTCGGCATGAGCCGCAAGGAGATCGAGGACCGCTTCGACGAGATCGTCGCCTTCAGCGAGATCGAGCAGTTCATCGACACCGAGGTGAAGCACTACTCCTCGGGCATGTTCCTGCGCCTCGCGTTCTCGGTCGCCATCCACACCGAGGTGGACCTGCTCCTCATCGACGAGATCCTCTCGGTGGGCGACGAGCCGTTCCAGCACAAGTGCCTGGCCCGCATCCGCGAGCTGCACGCCCAGGGCAAGACGCTGGTCGTCGTCAGCCACGACCTCGACATGGTCTCGCAGCTGTGCGACCGCGGCATCCTGCTGCGTCACGGCAACGTGATGTTCGACGGCGACAGCCGCGAGGCCGTCGCCCTCATGCGGAGCTGACCGGGCGCGAATCGACGAAGGGCCGGCGCGCGGACGCGGCCGGCCCTTCGATCCGTGCTCAGGGAGTGCGCGCGAACGACACCGTGTTGGTGGCGCGGTCCCAGGTGGCGGTACCCGTCTGGAAGCGCTGCGTCTGACCGGCGGTCTGCGCCGTGACGGCGCCCACCGGGTAGCCGAGCGTACCGGCCTCGTAGCCGTTCTGACGCCAATAGGTGCGGATGGCGCCGTAGGTCTCCCAGGCTCCCGTCGCCGCGGACCAGCTGATGGCCCCCTGCTGGAAGTTCTGGTAGCAGCCGTTGTCCTTCGTCCCGCACGTGTACGGGCCGACCGGGGCGCCCAGCACGCCGGACGCGGCCGACAGGGCGACCCAGCGCTTGCCGACCTCACCGGTCACCGGGAACGCGCCCGCCGTCGAGGACCAGCCGATGCCGCCGCCCTGGAACGTCTGCGAGGCGCGGCCGTCGGCGTTCACCGGTGCCGCGGTCGGGTACCCGAGGGCCCCGCCCTCGAAGCCCGCGTTCTGCCATGCGCCGCGGATCGCGCCGTACGTCTCCCACGCGCCCGTCGCGGACGACCAGGAGATCGCACCGAGCTGGAAGTTCTGGAAGCAGCCGCCGTCCTTCGTCCCGCACACGGGCGCCGCGACGGGGTAGCCCAGGACGCCGGACTCGAAGCCGATGGCCGACCACCGGGCGCGGATCTGCCCGTAGGACTCCCACGCGCCCGTCGCCTTGGACCAGCTGATGGCCCCCTGCTGGAAGTTCTGGTAGCAGCCGTTGTCCTTCGTCCCGCACGTGTACGGACCGACGGGGGCGCCCAGCACGCCGGCCGCGGCCGAGAGGGCGACCCAGCGCTTGCCGACCTCACCGGTCACCGGGAACGCGCCCGCCGTCGAGGACCAGCCGATCGCACCGCCCTGGAACGTCTGCGAGGCGCGGCCGTCGGCGTTCACCGGCGCCGCGGTCGGGTACCCGAGCGCACCGCCCTCGTAGCCCGCGTTCTGCCACGCCGTGCGGATCGCGCCGTACGTCTCCCACGCGCCGGTCGCGGACGTCCACGAGATCGCACCGAGCTGGAACTCCTGGTAGCAGCCGCCGTCCTTCGTCCCGCACACCGGTGCGGCGACGGGGTATCCGAGGACACCGGTCTCGTAGCCGAGTGCCGCCCACCGGGCACGGATCTGTCCGTAGGTCTCCCAGGCGCCCGTCCCCGGCGTCCAGCTGATCGCTCCCAGCTGGAAGTTCTGGAAGCAGCCGCCGTCCTTCGTGCCGCACGTGAACGGACCGGTCGGCAGCCCGAGGGTGCCGGTACGGCCGCCCAGCTCGTTCCAGCGGTCCACGACGGCGCCGCCCACGGGGTAGGTGGTGGAGCCGAACCAGTCGGTGAAGTAGTTGAAGAAGTTGCGGTTGCCGTAGGCCGAGCAGCCGTCGCCCTCGCCGTATCCCGCGCGCAGCGCGGCGGCGTTGGGCTGGTAGGGCGTGTAGTAGTAGAGGTTCGACGTGGCCTGGTTCGCCACCGCGACCGGCGACGAGCCGCACGACTCGCTGGGGTTGTACCGGATGTTCCAGGTCTTCCCCGGGGCGTACCAGGTGAAGTACTGGCTCGTGCCCGGCGGGTTGGCGTAGCGCTTGAACTGCCAGGCGGCGCCGTAGACCTGGTTGAAGAAGCCGTAGTACCGCGTGTCGCACGCGGCGGTGTCCGGGCAGCCCTGGCCCATCGCGATCCGGTAGCGCCAGTCGCTCGGCCACGTGTGCGTGACGAGCCCCTGCTCCTTTTGGAGCGTCGTGAGGATGACCTGCGGGTTGATCCCGCAGGCCTGCGCCACCTTGAAGATGATGCGGGCCGCGCGTTCGCGGGTCCCGCCCGAGTACGCGCCGCACATGGCGTCCGCCGAGGTCGTGCGCGACGTGTCGTACCAGTCCTTGAGGCAGGTGTAGCCGGACTGGCAGACGGGCACCTTCGACTCGAGGAAGGACTGGATCTGCGCCTCGGTCATCGTGCCGCTCGCGAAGAACGCGTCGTTCGTGATGATCTGCGAGGCGTTGAACCCCGACGGCGCGGCGGCTGCCGCGGCGACCGGCGCGACCGCTGCCGCCGCTGCCGTCGCGGGCGCCTCGACGGGCGCGATCGCCCGCGCCGGTGTCGTGCCGGTGAGGAGGCTCACCGTCACCGCCCAGGCGGCGACGATGACAGAGGCCATGCCCAGCACGCTGCGGCGCCCATGTTGCTGCATGTGCTCAGTGTGACTTATGAGGAAGGTGAGAACCAAATGTCTTCTCGGAACTCCCCGCGCGCCGCTACAGTTCCGCGTGCAGCGCCCACACCCGGTCGGCGCACGCCTCCCACTGGAATCCCTTCGCCCGGTCGCCGGCGAGCACCCGCAGCCGCTCCGCCCCCGCGCCCAGCGCGTCGGACAGCACGGCACCGAGCTGGTCGGCCGGGGCGAGCGCCGCGGCATCCGCCAGCACCTCCCGGTGCACGGGGGTGTCCACCGCCACGATCGGCACGCCGACGGCGAGCGCGTCGACCGCACGCCACGGCCAGTCGGTGCGCGCGCAGGCGGTGACGTAAGCGTCCGCGTGCGACAGCACGGCGGCGCGGTCCCACCGGTCGAGGGAGCCGCGCGCGTGGACCCGGGACTCCGGGATGCCGGCGGCGGACGCGAGCTCCGCCACCGCGGGCTCCTCCCCCTCCGGCACATCGAGCACGACGACAGGGCCGTCGTACGACGCGGCAGCCACCGCGGCGAAGGCGTCCGCGAGCGCGTCCGACGGGGCGGCCCCGCCGGAGACGGCCACGAACGTCGACGGCAGGTCGAGCGCGCGCAGGCGCCCGACGGCATCCGAGGGCACCCGGAGTCCGGCCGCGGGTGCGCCTCCGACGACGCGCACCTTGGATGCGAACGTCGTCTTGGCCACCTCGTTGAGGCGCTCCGCCATGGCGTGCGTCGGCACGACGACGGCGTCCGCGTGCTTGTTCACGCGCTTCAGGAGGGCCCGCGCGGCGAGGACCTCGGCCGTCGGGAGCTCGTCCGGCGTCTCCCAGGCCCGCAGGTCCCAGAGCGACACGACGATCTGGTGCGTCTCGTTGACCCGGTCGTGACGGACGAGCGGCGCGAGCGCGGTCGGCGAGTGGATGAGCCCCTTGCCGACGCCGGCCACGACGCCCAGCTGCCAGGAGGCGGCGAGCTCGCGCCGGCGCATCGGCAGGCGCGTCTCGTCGACGAGCCCGGTCACGCCGGCGGCATCGGGGAGTCCGGGCGCGGGCACGATCGCGGCCACGTCGCACCCGCGGGGGGCGGTGTCGACGAGGGCCTGGGCCAGGGAGGCCGACGCCTCGGCGAGGTCGCGCGAGGTCTCGGCGACGAGCTGGTCCAGCACGACGCGAAGGGTGACGGTCACGATGCGGGGTCCTCCGTGGCGGCGGGCGGGTGGAGCGTCGCCTGCACCAGCTGCTGAACGTACGCATAGTCGGGGCTGTACTCGTCGATGCCGCCCTCCGGCGTGAGCTCCAGCGTGGTGACCGGCTGCTCCTTGGCCTTGAGCGCGAGGTCGACGAGAGTGGGCGCGATGAGGCCCTGCGGCAGGTCCGTCTCGACGATGGCCGTTCCGGCGGCCGCGACGTCCTGGAACCGGGTGAGCACGTTCTGCGGCGTGGACTGCGCGAGGATCGCCTCCTGCAGCACGCGCTGGCGCTTCATGCGGTCGAAGTCGCTCGTCGTGTACCGCGACCGGGCGTACCACTGGGCGGTGTCGCCGTCCATGTGCTGCGGGCCGGCCTCGATCCATCCGATGGCCCAGTCCTCGGCGGGCTGACCCGAGTACGCCGGGCCGCCGCCCTTCGGCAGGCGCTGCTCGACGGTGATGTCGACCCCGCCCAGCGCGTCCACGAGGGCGGCGAAGCCGTGCATGTCGATGAACACGTAATAGGGGATCTGGATGCCGAGGATCCCCTCGGCCGCATCCTTCGTGGCCTCGACGGCCGGTGTCGAGCCGGCGCTGCGGGCGTCCGGATAGAGGGCGTCGCCGTCCTGGCAGACCTCCACCTCGGTGCGCAGCTGGTTGATGCCGCTCCCCCACCCGCAGGTGGCGTTCGCGACGCCCTGGTGGCCGTTCGGGTACTTGTCCTGCATCGGCCCCGGCGCGAACGGGAAGTGCGGCATGTCGCGCGGGATGCCGGTGATCGTGGTCGCGCCCGTCTCGGCGTTGATGGAGACGACGGAGATGCTGTCGTAGCGCATCGAGTCGCGCCCCTCGCCGGAGTCCGCGCCGAGCAGGAGGATGTTGTAGTAGCCGTCCGAGGGTGGGACCACCGCCGCGGACTGCCCGAACAGATCGGCGAAGGCGTCGCGGGTCGTCCCGGCGGCCTGCGCGGCCCACGCCGCGCCCGAACCGGACAGGACGAGCAGCACGATGGAGACGACGGCGATCGCGAACCGGGCGAGGCGCCCCGTCCTGACGAGCCGCACGAGCCGGAGCGTGTCGATCGTCAGCACGATCCAGAGGACCGCGTAGCCGACGGCGGCGACCTGGACGAGGGTGAGCGGCACCCACCGCAGCCAGGCGAGGAAGTCGGGGATGAAGGCGCCCGTGGCGATCGCGAACGTCTGGCTCGGCATGAGGACCGCGCCGAGCGCCACCAGGACCAGGACCGTCCAGAGCGCCAGCGTGGCGCCGAGCCCGAAGCGGCCGAGACGACGATCGCCGGCGAGCACCTGCGCCGATCCGGGGACGAGGAAGTTCAGGACGACGAGCCACCATCCCCGCCGTGTCATGACCTGCGGCGACCCGATATCGGGGTTGCGGAGCGGACGCTGCTCGATCACCGTCGCCCGCGTCCGCGGACGCGACGGGGCGGCCGTGCTCACAGGGAGTCCTTCAGCCGGCGGTTCTTCTCCTCGACCTGCCCCTCGAGGTCGCGCGCGTACGCCTCGACGCGCTCCGCGGTCTCCGCGTCGGCGGCACCCAGGATGCGGACGGCCAGCAGACCCGCGTTCTTCGCGCCGTTGATCGACACGGTGGCCACCGGGATGCCGGCGGGCATCTGCACGATGCTGAGGAGGGAGTCCAGTCCGTCCAGTGTCGACAGCTGCACCGGCACGCCGATCACGGGCAGGGCGGTGACCGAGGCCAGCATGCCCGGGAGGTGCGCGGCGCCGCCGGCCCCCGCGATGACGGCGCGCAGGCCGCGCTGTCGGGCCTCGCGGCCGTAGCGGATGAGCTTGTCGGGCGTGCGGTGGGCCGACACGACCTCGACCTCGTGCGGGATGCCGAACTCGGTGAGGATCTGCGAGGCGTCGCTCATCACGCGCCAGTCGGAGTCGGAGCCCATGACGACGCCGACCACGGGCGTCTCGGAGGAATGCAGCGGTCGGGTCACCGGTCCAGGGTAGGGCGGGTCGCTGGAAGAAGCCGGAACGGCGCGCAGCGGCCCGTCAGTCGAACAGCGCGGCGGCCGCCCGCCCCTCGTAGACCACGTCGTCGAGGTCGTCGCCGACGACGTTCACGTGCCCGACCTTGCGCCCGGGGCGGGGCGCCTTGCCGTAGGTGTGGAGCTTGGCCGTCGGGTGCGCCGCCATCGCCGACGCGAAGCGGTCGTCCATGCCGCCCTCCGTCGGACCGCCGAGGATGTTGATCATCACGGACCAGGGGGCCGTGGCATCCGTCGCCCCGAGGGGGAGGTCGAGCACCGCGCGGACGTGCTGCTCAAACTGGCTCGTGACCGCGCCGTCCTGCGTCCAGTGGCCGCTGTTGTGGGGGCGCATCGCCAGCTCGTTGACGAGGATGCGCTCGTCGGCGGTCTCGAAGAGCTCGACGGCGAGCATGCCGGTGACGCCGAGGCCCTCGGCGACGGCGACGCCGATCTCCGCCGCCGCGCGACGCAGGCGCTCGCTCGCGCGCGGGGCGGGCGCGATGACCTCCGCGCAGACGCCGTCGCGCTGCACCGTCTCGACGACCGGGTAGACCCTCACCTCGCCCGACGGGCGGCGGGCGACCTGCTGCGCGAGCTCGCGCGTGAAGTCGACCAGCTCCTCGACGAGGAGCCGGCCGCCGTTGGCGTCCTCGGCCAGTGCCGCGAACCAGTCGTCGGCCTCGGTGGCGGCCGAGACGACGCGGACGCCCTTGCCGTCGTAGCCGCCGCGCGGGGTCTTGACAACGGCGCGTCCGCCGTGCGTGTCGAGGAACTCCTGCAGCTCTCCCGCGTCGGCGACGGCGGCCCAGTCGGGCTGCGGCATCCCGAGCTCGCTCATCCGGCGGCGCATGACGAGCTTGTCCTGTGCGACGCCCAGGGGTGCCGGACCGGGGTGGACCGCGACGCCGGCGTCGACGAGGGCCGCCAGCACGTCCTGCGGGACGTGCTCGTGGTCGAACGTGATCACGTCGACCTCGCGGGCGAAGGCGAGGACGGTCTCGGCGTCGCGGTAGTCGCCGACGGCCGTGGCGGCGAGCGCCGCGGACATCCCCTCGTCCTCCGCGAGCACGCGGATCTCGACGCCGAGCTCCACGGCGGGCGCGATCATCATCCGCGCCAGCTGTCCGCCACCGACCACTCCGACTCGCAGCGTCATGCCGCTCCTTCCGTCCCGACCATTGTGGTCTGCCCGCGCCGCCGATGCACACTGCGGCGCCGCGCGCGGGGATCAGCGGTCGGTGCCGAGGGCGTTCGCCTGCGAGTCCCGGTGGGCGAGGATCTGGTTGACCTCGACCTGGTCGACGAGGGTCTCGTGGACGAGCACCGCGCTGGGGATGTTCTTCAGCCGCAACGGCGGCTCGACGCCGTTGGAGAGCGTGAGCGTCCCGGCGCCCCAGAGGCGCTGCAGGATGCCGCGGCGCATGGCGATCGCGTACCCGCGGACGTGCGAGATCTCGCGGCGGCGGCTGCCGAACAGTCCGGACCGTTCGATGACCCGTCGCGTGGTGATGGTCCACGTGTGCGACATCCAGATCACCCACGGCACGACGACGAGGAGGAGGACGGCCGCGCCGGCGGCGGAGAGGAGCATCCAGTTCTCGTACCCGTCAGGCAGGTTGTCGTAGAAGAACGCGGTCGCGCCCGACACGGCGATGAGGACGAGCGCGGACCAGAACAGTCGGCGGGGGTGGCTCCGCAGCCGCGCGATGCGCAGCTCGGGCGCGGGGCTCCCCGGCGCCGGAGTGCGCGGGCGCCCTCCGTAGCTGGTCGGCTGGGTCACCCTCTCATTCTGCGGGGTCGGCCGCGCCGCGGCGCGCGCACACGCGGGACGTCACGCGCACGGGCCGCTCGTCGGCGCGGCCCGCCCGCCCTCGGGCGCGCGCGTCAGCGCACGTGGACGACGTCGCCCGCCGACACCGCCGTCTCGACCGTGCCCGAGGTCACGACGAGCCGTCCGGCCGCGTCGAGCCCGGTGGCCGTCCCCTGCAGCGTCGTGCCGTCCGGCAGCGACACCTCGACGTCCTTGCCCACCGTGACGCACAGGTCCGCGACCTCGCGGCGGACCCGCTCCACATCGCCGCGGCGCAGGTCGTCCACGAGGCTCGACAGGACGGACAGGTAATCGGCCAGCAGCCGGTCGTCGTCGCAGTCGCGTCCGATGGCCGCGAAGGAGGTCGCCGTGGTCACGGGGAGGTCGGCGCGGCTCATGCGGGTGTTCACCCCGGAGCCGACGACCACCTTCTCGAACGTGCCCGGCACGGCCTCCGCCAGGATGCCGCAGATCTTGCCGCCGTCGACGAGGACGTCGTTCGGCCACTTCAGCTCGGCGGTCGAGGCGCCGTGCCCCTTGAGCTGACCGCGGACGGCACGGGTCATGGCCGCGCCCGCGGCCAGAGGGATCCAGCCGCGCGCCTCGACGGGGACCTCGGCCACGTCGAGCACCACCGACGCCGCCAGGGCGGTGCCCGGCGGGGTCGTCCACGAGCGGTCCAGGCGCCCCCGCCCGGCCCGCTGGTCGTCGGTCACCAGGAGCGAGAGATGCGGCCACTCGGCCGGGTCGGCGGTGACGGCGGCGACGACGTCCGCGTTGGTGGACGCGGTCGTCTCGACGGCCTGGACTCGGGGGCTGACGGCGGCGGTGGCGGGGTATCCGGACTCGGGGATCGGCATGACCCACACCCTAGAGAGTCCGCGGGTCGGCGGCATCCACTTGCCTTTCCCCCTCGCGGGGCACACGGAGGGGAATGAAGGGATGCCACAGCGAATCGCCCCGTGACCTGTCTGCACCCTCCAACGCGGGGGCGGACGCGGTCGCTAGGGTGGAAAGCGTGACCGACCAGCCCGATCTCTTCACGACCGCCGGCAAGATCGCCGACCTGCGCAGCAGGTACCAGGAGGCCGTCGTCGACGCCGAGTCCTCCGCGCGCGACAAGCAGCACGCGAAGGGCAAGCTCACCGCCCGCGAGCGCATCGAGCTGCTGGTCGACCCCGGCTCCTTCGTCGAGATCGACGAATACGTGCGCCACCGCACCACTGCCTTCGGAATGGACAGGTCGCGCCCCTACGGCGACTCCGTCGTCACCGGCACCGGCACGATCCACGGCCGCACGGTCGCCGTGTACGCGCAGGACTTCTCCACCTTCGGCGGCTCGCTCGGAGAGGTCGCGGGCGACAAGATCATCAAGGTCATGGAGCTCGCGCTGCGCAGCGGCATCCCGATCATCGGCATCCTGGACTCGGGCGGCGCGCGCATCCAGGAGGGCGTCGTCGCCCTCGGCAAGTACGGCGAGATCTTCCGCCTGAACACCGCCGCCTCGGGCGTCATCCCGCAGCTGTCGATCATCATGGGGCCCGCCGCGGGCGGCGCGGTCTACTCCCCCGCCCTCACCGACTTCGTCATCATGGTCGACAAGACCAGCCAGATGTTCGTCACCGGCCCCGACGTCATCAAGACCGTCACCGGCGAGGACGTCGGGATGGAGGAGCTCGGCGGCGCGCACACGCACAACACCCGCTCCGGTGTCGCGCACTACCTCGCCGACGACGAGGACGACGCGATCGACTACGCCCGCTCGCTCATCGGCTTCCTGCCCGACAACAACCTCGCCGAGACCCCGGTCTACGACACCCCCTTCGAGTTCGAGACGACGGATGCCGACCGGGCGCTGAACACCGTCATCCCCGACTCGCCCAATCAGCCCTACGACATCCACACCGTCATCGACGGGATCGTGGATGACGCCGACTTCCTCGAGGTGCAGCCGCTGTTCGCCCCGAACATCGTCATCGGCTTCGGTCGGATCGAGGGCCGCACGGTCGGCATCATCGCCAACCAGCCGTCCCAGATGGCCGGCACCCTGAACATCGACGCGGGTGAGAAGGCCAGCCGGTTCGTCCGGTTCTGCGACGCCTTCTCGGTGCCGATCGTCACCCTGGTCGACGTCCCCGGGTACCTGCCCGGCACGGATCAGGAGTGGACCGGCGTCATCCGCCGCGGCGCGAAGCTGCTGTACGCCTACGCCGAGGCCACCGTGCCGCTGGTCACGGTGATCCTCCGCAAGGCCTACGGCGGCGCCTACATCGTGATGGGCTCCAAGCAGCTGGGCGCCGACATCAACCTCGCGTGGCCCACCGCCGAGATCGCCGTCATGGGCGGTCAGGGGGCGGTCAACATCCTCTACCGCGGCGAGATCAAGCGCGCGGAGGAGGCCGGTGAGGACGTCGCCGCGGTGCGCGCGCGTCTCGCGAGCGAGTACACGTACAACGTGGCATCCCCGTTCCTCGCCGCCGAGCGCGGCGAGCTCGACGGGATCATCGAGCCGGCGCAGACGCGCGTGTCCATCGCCAAGGCGCTGCGCGCCCTGCGGAACAAGCGCGCGAGCCTGCCCGCCAAGAAGCACGGGAACATCCCGCTGTGAGCCCGACGTCGCCCGACCCCGCGGCCGGGGACGACCGTCCGCAGGTCGTCGCCGAGGTGGTCCGCGGAACGGCCACCGAGGAGGAGCTCGCCGCTGTCGTCGTGGTCGTGACGGAGGCCTACGAGGCGGAGGCGGCCGCGGCCGTCGCCCCCGAGCCGGCGACGCGGTCCCGGTGGGAGCTCTCGGCCCGCGGCCTGCGCCGTCCGCTCGACCGCCTGTCGGGCTGGCACGGCTTCACCGGCTGACCCCTGTCCCCCGAAATACCTACAGACGGCACCGATCCGCTCCCGAATACTGGAGGAGCTGGAACGCATTCACTGCGTTCGGTCGGGCCGCTCCTCGAGCCGGTCCCGGCCTTGCGGACGGTTTTCGGGTAGCCGTTCGCCGGAGTGAGGGGTGGGCGGCTTCGCCGCCCCTCACCCCTAGACGACCCACCGCCCCGGTTCTCCCCCCCGGACGGGGCGGTGGGTCGTCTCATGATCTCGGGACCGTTCCCGGAACGGCCGTCGTCGGGCCGGTGTCCGGTCCGCGCGCGGTCGGGATGCCGCCCTGATCGCGGGTCAGCCCGCGTGCGCGGGTCGCGGCGCGTCAGCGCGGGCGTCGGATCTCGTGCCAGAGGTCGACGTCGTCGTCGTCGCCTCCCGCGCCGTCGCCGGCCGACCGGCCCACGACCGTCACCGCCACCGCGGGGTGCGGCGAGGTGCGGATGATCAGGCGCTCGGACGCGGAGTCGCGCAGCACGTCGGCCAGCTCGGCGCGGACCGCCGCCAGCTCGGCGCCCTGCAGGCCCTCCAGGCCGCCCTCATCGAACAGCGTGACCGCGGCGCCCCGGCGCCGGGCGGCGTCGATCCCCGCCCGCACGGCGTCGTCGAGCAGTCGCGGTCCGCGGAGCTCGTCGCGCAGGCTCTGCTCGGCGAGGCGGGCCGCCTCCTTCTCCGCCGCGCGGAGGTTGCCGCCGGTCTCGATGGTGCGACCGAGCACCGGACCGGCGACCTGCAGCGCGCGCTGCACATGGATGCGCCGCTCCCGCTGGCGTCCCGACTGCGACGCCTGCCAGGCCGAGGCGGCCTGCTGCAGCTCCGCGAGACGCTCCGCGTCCCGCGCGGCGCGGGTGAGGGCGATGCTGAGCAGCTGCGCGGCTCCCACCCAGACGATGGAGCCGACCAGCCCCTGGCTGAGGGCGCCGAGCGGGCCGAGCCACAGCGAGGCCGACAGCGCGATCACCCCGATGCCGATCCAGGCGACGACGGGACGTCCGCGCGCCATCACGATCGTCATCAGGGCGCCGATCGCCCCGATCGACGAGGTCGCGAAGGGCTGCGTGCGCCCGTCCTCCGCCACCGCGAAGAACGTCGCGTTGGGGACGACGACAGCGACCACGAGCGCCAGGCCCGCGGCCCACCCCGGCAGTCCGGCGCCGGCCGGGGCCACGTCGACCCGCGTCGTCGTCGCGCGCGACGGACGGCCCCACAGGATCCACAGCCACGCGACGGGAAGGTACAGCGCGAGCGAGGCGACGAGGAGCCACCCGTGGACGACCGTCTCCGGCCGCGTCCACAGGAGGCCGCGCGCGGCGAGGTACGCCGTGAAGGCCAGCGCGATGGCCGAGAGGACGCCGCGGACGGTCACCAGCGGTCCCCGCTCTCCCACTCGAGCAGCACCGTCGTCCCGGCGGGACCGGTGTCGATGTCGCTGCGTCCGCCGACGGCGGTCACGCGCGCGATGATCGACCCGCGGATGCCGAGGCGGTCCTCCGGGATGGCGGAGAGGTCGAAGCCGCCCCCGGCGTCGCGGACGCGCACCGCGACGCTGCCGGGATCGGCGTAGCCGTTCAGCTCGACCGACAGGCCGCGGGCCTCCGCGTGCTGAACGGCGTTGGCCACGGCCTGCATCGCCGCGAGGACGAGCGCCCGCGCGACGCGTCCAGGCACGCGAGGCGTACCGAACTGGACGCGACGGGTCACCGTGAGGTCGACGCCGAACTCGTGCGCGGCCTCCTCGATGTCGTCGGCCAGGCGGGCGGCATCCACGGGCTCGTCGCTGCCCTCGAGGGCGTCCTTCTCGGCGTTGGCCAGCCGCATGAGCGCCTCGCGGGCCATGCTGACGGCGAGGGTCCGCTCGCGCGGGGTGGTCGCCCGCTCGGCCGCGAGGAGCGCGCCCAGCACGCTGTCGTGCATGAGGGCCGCGACCGCGACGCGCTCGCGCTCGGTGGCCTCCGCGGCGGCGGCCGAGGCGTAGCTGCTGACGGCGCGGCTGCGGGTCTCGTCGACGTTGCCGGCCACCGAGCGGTACATCCAGCCCAGCGTCACGAGAACGCTGCCGAGGATGCAGGCGAACGACACGTCGAGGAGGACGGGGAGGAGGAAGTCCGGCGCGAAGTCGGCCTGCACGAGACGGGCGAGGCCGAACAGCAGCGGGACGGCGATCGTCCAGACCACCTGCAGCGGCAGCGGGAACGCGACGACGGCCGCGACCGTGGCGACGTTGATGAGGAAGAAGATCCAGGGGTTCTCCGTCACCGAGGGGGCGGACCCGTCGACCGTGGCCGCCGGCCACAGCGCCAGGGCCACGACGAAGGCGACGGCGAAGATGCCGGAGAACAGGCGGGCGAAGCGCCCGATCGTGCAGGCGACGACCATCGCGATCAGGGGCAGGAAGACTCCGACGACCAGCGGGAGGTGCCAGCCGGGCGTCTCGTCGCCCGGGCCGAACGCCGCGACGAAGGCCTGCGCGCCGAGGACGAGGCAGCCCGGTCCCACGAGGAGCGTGATGACGCGCTCGATGCGCGTCTGGGTGAACGAGCCGGGCTCCTCCGTCGTCTCGCGCGTGTGGGGGATGCGGCCCCAGGCCTCATCGAGGACGGAACGCCCGGTGTCAGACATCGGGTTCGGTCTCGGCATCTTCGTGGAGGATGCCGTCTTCCATCGCCCGACGCAGCAGGTCCACCTTGGTCGGCGCGGGACGCCCGACCTCGACGTACTTCACGCGCACACGGGTGATGTTCTCTTTCGCCGTCGAGTAGGCCACGCCGAGGCGGTCGGCGACGGCCTTCAGCGGCAGCCCCGCGGCGTACAGCCGCAGCACCTCGCGCTCGCGGGCCGACAGCTGCGCGTCGGCGAAGTCGCGGTCCGCCTCGACGGCGCTGGCCCACTCCACGTTGTCGAGCAGCTCGCCGCGGGCGACCGTGCCGATCGCGCCGAGCACCTCGTGCGTCGGCGAGGACTTGCTGACGATGCCGGCCGCCCCCGCGGCGAGCGCCTCGCGCACGGCGGCGGGACGGTCGGCGACGCTGTGGATGATGACGCTGGACCCGTCGCGCACGACGCGGTCGACGTTCTCGGACACCGTGGTGCCGTCGCCGAGCGTCAGGTCGAGCACGACGACGTCGGCGGGGTTCTGCACCGCGCCGCGGCGCCAGTCGAGGTAGGCGGCGACGTTCGCTCCGGAGAAGACGACCTCGGTCGCGTCGACGCGGGCCAGTGCGGCCTCGAGCCCCAGTCGGACCGACTCGTGGTCATCGATGAGGGCGACGCGCGTCATGTCCACATCGTATCTGCGCGCTCACCGCCGAGGAGGGTGCGACTTTCCGCGGATGTCCGTCATCGGCGCAGAACGGCCACGGCCTCCACGTGGTGCGAGTTCGGGAACAGGTCGACCCCGCGGATGCCGCTGTCGGCGCGGTAGCCGTGATCGGCGAAGGTCGCCAGGTCCCGGGCCAGGGCGACCGGGTCGCACGCCACGTAGACGACCGAGGACGGGCTGAGCCCGGCGACAGCCTCGACGACCTCGCGTCCGGCTCCCGCCCGCGGCGGGTCCAGGAGCACGACCCCGCGGGCGAGGCGCTCGCGCTCGCGTGCCGAGGCGTCCGCCGCCAGGCGCGCGACGTACCGGTCGACCCGGGCGGTCTCGGCACGGGCGCCGACCCACTCGGCGAGGTTCTCGCCCGCGTGCTCCGTGGCGCGGGCGTCCGACTCGACGCTCGTCACGCGCGTGCCGCTGCCGCCGAGGTCGGCGAGGGCGGCCGCGAAGAGGCCCACGCCGCCGTAGAGGTCGAGGTGGGATGCCTCCGGATCCAGACCCCCGGTGGCATCCCGGAGCTCCGTCGTGACGAGGTCGGTGAGGGTGCGCGCGGCGAGGCGGTGCACCTGCCAGAACCCGCCGGCGTCGACCCGGAAGACGCGATCGCCGACGCGTTCCTCGACGACCTCCGGCGCGGGGGCGCGGCGTGCGCCGTCGGGGCGCGGCAGCACGCGCACCCGACCGTCGGCGGGCTGCACGAGATCGATGCGGCCGGGCTCGGCGCCCCCGAGGTCGGCGGCGGCCCGCGCGACGGCGGGTGTGGCCAGCGGCAGGTCCGGCGTGGGGACGACGTCGTGGGAACGGGCGGCGAACGGCCCGACGCGGCCCGCGTCGTCGACGTGGAGGCTGACGCGCGTGCGCCAGCCCGTGCCGTCCGGGGTCTCGTCGGCACCGGCGGCCCGGACCTCGACGGGGAGGTCGAGGCGCCCCACGCGCTCGATGGCCTCCCGGATGACGCGCTCCTTGAGCGCCCGCTGGTGGGACAGCTCGATGTGGCCGAACTCCGCGCCGCCGGCGCGTTCCTCGGGCGCACGGTCGATCGAGGCGGCCGCCCAGACGTGCGGACGCCGTTCCGGCGCGGCCTCGAGCACCTCGAGCGCCTCGGCGCGCCAGAAGCTCTTCTTCCGCGTGTCGGTCAGGCGGGCGCGGATGCGTTCGCCCGGGAGGGTGTCGGGGACGAAGACGACCCGGCCCTCGTGGCGCCCGACGAACACGCCGCCGTGGGCGATGCCGGTGATGTCGAGATCGATGGTGTCGCCGTCATGCATGCGTCGAGCCTGTCACACGCTCCCTCCTCCGGACCGCCGCGAGAAACGCCGTCTGCACCCGGGAACGCCGGGTGCGGGCGTTTCTCGGTGCAGGGAGCGTTCCTCGGCGCGGAGGCTCGACGCCGCGGTGGGGTGCGAGCACGGGCTCGGTAGCGTGGACGCATGCGCGTGTGCTTGGCATCCACCTCCCCCGCCCGACTCATGCTGATGCGTCAGGCGGGCATCGAGCCCGAGGCCCGGGCGCCCCAGGTAGACGAGGAGGCGGTCATCGCCGAGGTGGAGGCCGCGGAGGGACGCCGGCTCCCGGCGGAGGAGCACGTGCTGCTGCTCGCCCGGCGGAAGGCGGAGGACGTCGCCCTCCGCCTGCGCGACGAAGACCCGGACTTCGAGGGGTTCGTCGTGGGCGGCGACTCGATGTTCGCGCTCGGGGAGGAGATCCTCGGCAAGCCGTACACCCCCGAGAACGCCACCGCCCGCTGGCGCGACATGCGCGGGCGGACGGGCGTGCTGCACTCGGGGCACAGCGTCTTCCGGCTGACGCCCGGTGCGGAGCCGCGGGAGGCGTACGCCGTGGCGGAGGCGTCCGTCACCTTCGCCGCGGACGTCGACGAGGACGAGATCGCGGCGTACGTCGCGACGGGCGAGCCGCTGCAGGTGGCGGGCGCGTTCACGGTCGACAGCCTGGGCGGCGCGTTCATCGAGCGGGTCGAGGGCGATCCCTCGACGGTCGTCGGGATGTCGCTGTCGACGGTGCGTCGTCTCGTCCGCGAGCTCGGCGGGTCCTGGCCCGCGCTGTGGAACCGTTCGTAGACTTCGCCACACGTTCCCCGGACTTTCTTGTCGAGAAGGGTCAAAAAGAGGTCCCTTCGCGTCGCTAGGCTGGACGAATGCCGAAGATCGCCAAGGTACTCGTCGCCAACCGTGGCGAGATCGCCGTCCGTGTCATCCGCGCCGCACGCGATTCGGGCAAGGCCTCGGTCGCCGTGTACGCGGATCAGGATCGCGACGCCCTGCACTCCCGCCTCGCCGACGAGGCCTACGCCCTCGAGGGCGCCACCAGCGCCGAGACGTACCTCTCCATCGAGAAGATCCTCTCGATCGCCCGGCGCTCGGGCGCCGACGCCGTCCACCCCGGTTACGGCTTCCTCGCCGAGAACGCGGACTTCGCCCGCGCCGTCATCGGCGCCGGCCTGGTCTGGATCGGCCCGTCGCCCGACGCCATCGAGGCCCTCGGCGACAAGGTCACCGCCCGCCACGTGGCCGAGAAGGTCGGCGCCCCGCTGGCCCCCGGGACCCCCGGCCCCGTCTCGGGTGCCGACGAGGTCGTCGCGTTCGCCGAGCAGGTGGGCCTGCCCATCGCCATCAAGGCCGCCTACGGCGGCGGAGGCCGCGGCCTCAAGGTCGCGCGCGAGCTCGACGAGGTCGCCGAGATGTTCGAGTCCGCGACCCGCGAGGCCGTGGCCGCCTTCGGCCGCGGCGAGTGCTTCGTCGAGAAGTACCTCGACAAGCCGCGTCACGTCGAGACCCAGTGCCTCGCGGACGCCGCCGGCAACGTCGTGGTCGTCTCGACCCGCGACTGCTCGCTGCAGCGCCGCCACCAGAAGCTCGTCGAGGAGGCGCCCGCGCCGTTCCTGACCGACGAGCAGAACGAGATCCTGTACTCCGCGTCGAAGGCCATCCTCCGCGAGGTGGGCTACGTCGGAGCCGGCACGTGCGAGTTCCTCGTCGGCGCGGACGGGACGATCTCGTTCCTCGAGGTCAACACGCGTCTTCAGGTGGAGCACCCGGTGTCCGAGGAGGTCACCGGCATCGACCTGGTGCGCGAGCAGTTCCGCATCGCGGAGGGCGAGGAGATCGGGTACGACGACCCCCGCCCGGTCGGCCACTCCATCGAGTTCCGCATCAACGGCGAGGACCCCGGCCGCGGCTTCCTCCCCCAGCCCGGTCCCATCCACGTCTTCAAGACGTTCGGCGGTCCCGGCATCCGTCTCGACTCGGGCGTCACCGCCGGCGACAGCGTCTCGGGCGCGTTCGACTCGCTGCTGGCGAAGATCATCGTCACCGGTCGCGACCGCGCCGAGGCGCTCGAGCGTTCGCGCCGCGCGCTGGACGAGTTCGAGGTCGCCGGGATGCCGACCGTCCTGCCGTTCCACCGCAAGGTCGTCCGCGACCCGGCGTTCGTCGCCGCGGACGGCGACTTCGGCGTCTACACGCGCTGGATCGAGACCGAGTTCGTCAACGACATCCCCGCGTGGGACGGCGAGCTCGAGGCCCCCGCCGCCGCGCCCGGCCGTCACACGGTCGTCGTGGAGGTCGCCGGCAAGCGCCTCGAGGTGAGCCTGCCCGACCGCATCGTCGCCGCCGCCCCGCAGGTCGGGCGTCCGGCCGCCGTGCCCCCGTCGCGCCGCACGCACGCCGCCTCGCCCGCGGCGGGCGCCACGGGCGACGCCGTCAAGTCGCCGATGCAGGCCACCGTCGTCAAGATCGCCGTCGAGGAGGGGCAGCAGGTCGTCAAGGGCGACCTCGTCGTCGTCCTCGAGGCGATGAAGATGGAGCAGCCCATCCAGGCGCACAAGGACGGCACGATCGCCGGCATCGACGCCGCGCCCGGCACCACCGTCTCCGCGGGCCACCAGCTGCTGCTCATCAGCTGACGGCCGCCGTCGTCACGGCGCCGTGCTCCCCCGGGGGTGCGGCGCCGTTGCGCGTGTCCGGGGCAGCGCGCGGAGCGCCGGGGCGCCGGGCTGCGTGCGCGAAGCGCCGGGGCGTCTGCAGGCTGCGCGCGCGGCCACGGGGCGTCTCCGGGCTGCGCGCGCGGAGCGCCGGGGCGCCGGGGGCGGGCGCGGAGCGCCGGGGGCGGGCGCGGAGCGCCGGGGGCGGGTCAGTCCTCGCCGGGATCGTCGCGGTCGACGATGTGCATGGCGCGGGCGGCATCCGTGATGCTCGACGTCAACGACGGGTAGACCGCGAACACGCGCGCCACCTGGTCGACGGTCAGGCGCCGCTCGACGGCGATCGCGATCGGGTAGATCAGCTCGGACGCGCGCGGCCCGACGATGACGCCGCCCATGACGGTGCCGCTGCCCTTGCGCGCGATGAGCTTCACGAAGCCGTCCGTGATGCCCTGCATCTTCGCCCGCGGGTTGGCCGACAGCGGCAGCTTGCGGACGACGCCCGCGATGCGGCCCTCGGTGACGTCCTGCTCCGAGAAGCCGACCGTCGCGATCTCGGGCGCGGTGAAGATGTTGGCCGTGATCCGGCGCGTCTCGAGCGGGATGACGATGTCGCCGAGCGCGTGGAAGATCGCCTGACGGCCCTGCATGGATGCCACCGAGGCGAGCGGGAAGAAGTTCGTGCAGTCCCCCGCGGCGTAGATGTTCGGCACCGACGTGCGGGCGACCCGGTTGACACGGATGTGGCCGGAGGAGGTCATCTGGACGCCCGCCGCCTCGAGGCCGATGCCCGCGGTGTTCGGGATGGACCCGACCGCCATGAGGCAGTGGCTGCCCTCGATGGTGCGACCGTCGGCGAGGGTCACGACGACGCCGTCGCCGGTGTTCACGACGGACTCGGCACGGGCCTTGGCGAGCAGCGTCATGCCGCCGCGCTGGAAGACGCGCTCGAGGACGGCCGCGGCATCCTGATCCTCTCCGGGGAGCACCTGGTCGCGGCTGGACACCAGCGTCACCTTCGCGCCGAGGTTCATGTAGGCGGAGGCGAACTCCGCGCCCGTTACGCCGGAGCCGACCACGATGAGGTGCGACGGCACCGACTTCATGTTGTAGAGCTGCGTCCAGGTCAGGATGCGCTCGCCGTCGGGCTGGGCCGACGGCAGCTCGCGCGGCGACGCGCCGACCGAGACCACCAGGGTCTCGGCCTCGATGCGGTCGAAGTCCGTGCCACCCGCCTCGGTCGAGACCACGACGGCGCCGTTGCCGTCCAGGCGGCCGTGACCGGCGATGATGCGCACGCCCGCGTCGAGCAGCGACGCGCGCATGTCGTCGGACTGCTGGCGGGCGAGCGACAGCAGCCGCTGATTCACGGCGGCGAGGTTGATGGCCACCTCGGGCGTCAGCGGCTTGCCGCGGTCGTCCTTGGCGAACAGCTGCACGCCGAGGTCGCTGGCACCGCGGATGGCGACCGCGGCGTCGGCGGTGGCGATGAGGGTCTTCGACGGGACCACATCGGTGATGACGGCCGACCCGCCCACGCCCGCGCGCTCCACGAGCGTGACGTCGGCACCGAGCTGGGCCGCCGACAGCGCCGCCTCGTAGCCCCCGGGGCCTCCGCCCACGATCGCGACGGACTGCTTGCGCTCGAAGCTCTGCACCATGGCATCCATTCTCCCCCAGCGCGACGCGCTGTCCGATCGTCTGGCCCGGCGGCCCCCGCTGTTCCTAGAGTGGGGGGATGTCCAACAGCACCCCCCACCCGCTCGACGACCCCGCGGTCGACCCGTTCGAGGTCGCCGCCGCCGCGGCGGCCGACATCGCCCGCCTCTCCGGCGTCGAGCGCCACGACATCGCCGTCACCCTCGGCAGCGGCTGGGGCCGCGCCGCCGAGCTCATCGGCGAGGAGACCGCGTCGTTCCCCGCGACCGAGGTCGTCGGCTTCAGCAAGCCCGCGCTCGAGGGGCACGTCGGCACGCTGCGCAGCGTCCGGACGCCCGGCGGGAAGAACGTCCTCGTCATCGGCGCCCGCACCCACTACTACGAGGGTCACGGCGTCCGCCGCGTCGTCCACAGCGTCCGCACCGCCGCGGCCACCGGGGCGTCGACGATGATCCTGACGAACGGCGCCGGCGGCATCCGCGAGACGTGGAAGCCCGGGCAGCCCGTGCTCATCAGCGACCACATCAATCTCACCGCCGACTCGCCCCTCGAGGGCGCGACGTTCATCGACCTCACCGACCTGTACTCGGCGCGGCTCCGCGACGTCGCGCGCAGCGTCGACCCGACGCTCGACGAGGGCGTCTACACGCAGTTCCGCGGGCCGCACTACGAGACCCCCGCCGAGGTGCAGATGGCCAAGGCCATCGGCGGGCACATCGTCGGCATGTCGACCGCCCTCGAGGCGATCGCCGCACGGCAGGCCGGCATGGAGATCCTCGGCTTCTCGCTGATCACGAACCTGGCCGCCGGCATCCAGCAGACCCCCCTCAGCCACGAAGAGGTGCTCGAGGCCGGCCGCGAGGCCGAGCCGGTGATCTCGGCCCTGCTCGCGCGCGTGATCGGAGAGCTGTGAGCGCGTACGTCGACGCCGCGCGCGGCTGGCTCGCGCAGGACCCGGACGCCGTCACCCGCGACGAGCTGACCGCCCTCCTCGAGCGGGTCGAAGCCGGCGACGCCGCAGCCGCCGACGACCTCGCGGACCGCTTCTCCACCCGCCTCGCCTTCGGGACCGCCGGTCTGCGCGGAACCCTCGGCGCCGGCTCCAACCGCATGA
Source organism: Microbacterium sp. HMH0099 (assembly GCF_049384025.1). Taxonomy (NCBI): domain Bacteria; kingdom Bacillati; phylum Actinomycetota; class Actinomycetes; order Micrococcales; family Microbacteriaceae; genus Microbacterium; species Microbacterium sp. HMH0099. The sequence goes on from NZ_JBMRJR010000004.1 coordinate 335,835, forward strand.
ACCGCGTCCTCGTCGCGCAGGCCGCGGCCGGGTTCGCGGCATACCTCCTCGAGCGGGGCACCTCACGTCTCCCGGACTCCGACGCCGGTGCCCTCGGGGCCGGCGACGGCGAGGGCCGGGATGCCACGGGCTCCGAGGACCGGGATGCCGCGGGCTCCGACCGCGACGACCGTCCGGTGGTGCCGGGCTCCGACCGCGACGACCGTCCGGTGGTGCCGGGCTCCGACCGCGACGACCGTCCGGTGGTCGTCGTCGGGTACGACGGTCGCCGCAACTCCGACGTGTTCGCACGGGACTCCGTGGAGATCTTCACCGGCGCCGGGCTGCGCGCGATCCTGCTGCCCCGCATGCTGCCCACGCCCGTCCTCGCCTTCGCCGTGCGCCACCTCGGCGCCGACGCGGGCGTCATGGTGACCGCCAGCCACAACCCGCCCGACGACAACGGCTACAAGGTCTACCTCGGCGGCCCCGACGACGGCGCGCAGATCGTGTCGCCGGCCGACGCCGAGATCGCCGCGCACATCCAGCGGGTCGCCGACGCCGGCGACGTCACGACGCTGCCGCGCTCCGTCGGGTACGAGAACGCCCCCGAGTCGCTCGTCGAGGCGTACATCGCCGCCACCGCCGCGGTGGCCCCGGCCCCCGCGGGCGCCGAGGGACTGCGCTGGGTCTACACCGCGATGCACGGCGTGGGCTGGGAGACGGTCCGGCGCGTCCTCGCCGAGGCCGGCTACCCCGCCCCGGTCCTCGTGACGGAGCAGATCGAGCCGGACGGCCGGTTCCCCACCGTCGCGTTCCCGAACCCGGAGGAGCCCGGCGCCATGGACCTGGCGTTCCGGACCGCCCGCGACGCCGGCGCCGAGCTGGTCATCGCGAACGACCCGGATGCCGACCGTCTCGCGGTCGCCATCCCCGATGCCGACGCGGCGGACGGCTGGCGACGGCTGACCGGCAACGAGATCGGCCTGCTGCTCGGATGGCGCACCGCCCGCGCCGTCGCCGCCACGAGCGCCGGAGCCTCGGCATCCCTCGCCTGTTCGCTCGTCTCGTCACCGGGCCTGCAGGCCGTCGCCGAGTACTACGGACTCGGGTTCCACGCGACGCTCACCGGGTTCAAGTGGATCTCGCGGGCGCCCGGGATCGCCTTCGGGTTCGAGGAGGCCCTCGGGTACCTCGTGAACCCCGACGTCGTCCGGGACAAGGACGGCATCTCCGCCGCCGTCGCGCTGCTCGGCATGGCGTCGGAGGCCCGCGGCCAGGGCCGCACGGTGGCCGACCTGCTGCAGGAGTTCCGCGAGACGTTCGGCGCGTTCGCGAGCGACCAGATCTCGGTGCGCGTGAGCGACGTCGGTGAGATCGCGGGGATCATGGCGGCGCTGCGCGCGCAGCCTCCCGCGGCGATCGGCGAGGTCGCCGTCTCCCGCATCGACGACCTGCTCGACGGGGTCGACGGCCTGCCGCCCGGCGACGTCCTGCGCATCTGGCTCGAGGACGGCTCGCGCCTCATCGTGCGTCCGAGCGGCACCGAGCCGAAGCTCAAGCTGTACCTCGACGTGCGCGGCTCGTCGGCGAAGAAGGCCGCGCGGCGTCTGGCAGCGCTGCACGCCGGCGCGGAGGCGCTGCTGGCGTCGCTGCGCTGACCCTGCCCCGCCGGCGCGGGGCTTCGGGGCGGCGTTCGTCGTTCGGGTCCTCTGCCGATCGTTGCGGGAGCGATGGAAGTGGCCCCGGGGCACCGTAGGTGGCCCCGGGGCCACTCGCATTGCCGGTCGGTGCCGTTCGTCCCCGGCCCGGCGGTCTTCGGCTCCTCCACAACGGACGATCTCGGTCTCCTCTCCCCCGACGACGCCGGGAGCGACGCGCGCCACGAGCGTCACCGCGAAGAATGACTCCCCGTGAACAACGGATTCGCTGTCTCCGTCCTGACCCGGAGCCATCTGCGGGCGGAGGGGTACGACTCTCGGCGCATCAAGCGCGCCCTCGACGCGGAGCAGCTCACGCTCCTCCGGCGGGGCGCGTACGCGCGAACGTCGGAGTTGCAGAACCTGACGGCCGAGGAGCACGCCGCCGTCCGTGCCAGGGCCTACAAAGCGGTCGCCGTCCAGGAGCCGGTGTTCGGCTACCAGACCGCTGCAGCCCTGCACGGCCTTCCGCTTCTGCAGGACGACGGGCTCACCCACGTGATCTCGGCGGACGCTCGTCCGGGCTCGGGGTCTCGTGTCGTCCGTCACCGTGGTCCCGTCGAGTACGACGACATCGTCGCCGTCGACGGACTGCTCTGCACATCACTCGTGAGAACCGTCGCCGATGTCGCGCGGACGGCTTCGACCGAGGCCGCACTCTCGGCAGCCGACGCGGCTCTGCGCTCCGTCGCCTTCCGCCCGCCGGGAAGCTACGACCGGGATGCCGCGGAGTCGCTGCGGACGTCGGCCCTCATCGCGATCGGAGTCAACTCGCCTGGTCGCGTGCGTGCCCGGAACGTCCTCGACTTCGCGGACGGCCGCGCTCAGCTGCCGGGTGAGAGCATCAGCCGACTTCGCCTGCGCCAGCTCGGATTCGCACCTCCGTCCCTCCAGGTACCGATCAGGGGACCCGGCGGGAAGATCTACTGGGTCGATTTCGGACTCGACGACGTCGACGCCTGGGGGGAGTTCGACGGGATGACGAAGTACCGGCAGCTGGCGCGCGCCGAAGGTCACTCCGCGTCGGCGGTGGTCGAGAGCGAGAAACGTCGTGAGGACTGGATCCGCGGCGTGACCAATCGACCCCTGGTCCGCTGGGGGTGGTCTGACGTCCGCGATGCGGCGACACTCGGGCGGCGCCTCAACGCTTTCGGCATCCATCCTCCACGGTAAGGTCCTGACCCCAATCCGAGTCTTCGCGCCTTCACGAGGCCGTTTCGTCGATGCGCATCGCGCGTCGCCCCGGGGCGTAGCTCAGCTTGGTAGAGCGCCCGCT
>NZ_JBMRJR010000004.1:338799-429596 GCF_049384025.1 Microbacterium sp. HMH0099
GTGGCCCCGGGGCGCACAGAGTGGCCCCGGGGCCACTTTGCGCCTCAACCCCGCTCCGGGCAGGACGCACGGAGGGTTCGGGGGACGCCTCTCGACGTCTGCACAGGACAGCGAAGTGGCCCCGGGGCGCGCAAAGTGGCCCCGGGGCCACTTCGGTGCGCGGAGCTCGAGCGGGCGGGCGGGCGGGCGGCCGGGCGGCAGGGCGGGCGGCCGGGCGGGCGCGGCGGCGGGTCAGCCGTCGATCACGGCCACGAGCTCGTCGAGGAACGCCGCGAACGACGTCGCCCGGCGGACGATGCGCTGCACGCTGTCACGCTCGCTGAACACCTCGACGAACTGCTCGAACACCGTCTGGAACGCCTCGCGGTCCGCCTCCGAGAACGCCACGAGCGCCACCACCTGCACGCGCCCCTCGCCCCAGGCGATGGACGGGTCGGCGATGCCGATCGCGATGCGGGTCTGCGTCGCGGTCATGCCCATCGCGTGCGGCACGGCGAGGGCGTCGGTGAACGCCGTCGACGAGATCGCCTCGCGCTCCACGGCCCGCAGCACGTAGTCGTCGTCGATGACGTCCTGGGCCACGAGCATCCCGCCGAGACGGCGGATGACCTCGGCCTCGCCGCCGGCGGCATCCAGTCCCCGGACGAACGCGCCCGCCGAGAAGTACCGCTCCAGCTCCGCCCGCAGGCGCGCGAGCCGCCGCCCGCGCCGCACCCGGCTCGCCGCGGACTGCACGCGCTCCACGTCGGCCTCGGTGAGGAACGGCTGGATGCGGACGAACCGCTCCCCCGGCCGGGGCGGGTCGATCGTGGTGAGGACGAGGTCCGTGTCGATGGAGTCCCAGGCGGGGTCGATGCGCGTCTCGACGCCGACGACCTCGATCGCCTGTCCGAGCGAGCGGTCCACGGACGAACGCAGCAGCTCGTGCAGCTCGTAGTAGCCGGGGCACACGATCGTCGCCGTGAGCAGCTGATCGGCGCGACGGCTGCGCTCCAGGCGCCCGCCGACGTGCATCGCGATGTACGCGATCTCGTCGTCGAGGATCGGGATGCCGAGACCGTCCTGCAGTCCCTTCGCGATGAACACCGCGACCTCGAAGATCATCGGGTAGGTCGACTTCAACGACCGCGTCAGCGGGTTGCGCGACCATGCCTGCTCCCGCGACCGGTGCAGCAGGTTCTGCACGTGCAGCGCCAGGCGGAGGATGAAGTCGTCGTGGTCGATGTCGACGAGGAATTGGGATGCCGCCCCCTCGACGACTCCGCGCACGGCGGACTCGACCGCGGGGTCGAGCCGGGCCCGCACCTCGTCGGCGGCCGGGGCACCGGGGGCGACCACGCGGGTGAGGACGAGGGTGGCCAGGTGCCGACGGTCCCCCGCCCCGAGCTGGACGCCGATGTGCTTGAGGGTCAGCCGGTCCAGCAGGTCCGCGACCGTCTCCGCCGCCTCGGACGCCTCGCCGCTGGCCTGTCCGAGGCCGCGGTCACGGGCGACGCGGTCCGCCGCGATGGCGATGTGCATCACCACGTCGCCGATGCCGATCTCGTTCACGAAGTAGCCGAGGGCGCCCAGCTCGGCGACGAGCTCCGCCTTGAACGGACCGAAGGCCCGCGCGCCGACCGAGCGCTCGCCGAGCGTGCGCCGAAGGGCATCGAGGTCGAACATGCCGGCATCCATCTCGTCGTGCGCGAGCTTGGACAGCAGCCGCCGCTGAGCGACCTCGGTGCCCCGCAGCCGCGCGGTCGACGCCGAACGTTCGAGGGTGAGCTCGGTGCCGCCGAGGAGCCCCCGCACACGGGCGAGGTCGGCCTCGAGGGTGGCCGCGCTGACGAACAGGTCCTCGGCGGTCGCGAACACGTCGATGCCGTCGGGCGCGTCGAGCAGTCGCCGCACCAAAGTGTGCAGACGGTCGCGCGGGGTGCCCGTGTCGGTCGCTGAGGTGGAGCGCAGCGCGGCCGCGGCGGCGGACCCGGCGCGGTAGCCGAGCGGCCCCGACTCGATGGCCGCGCCCGCGGGCACGCGCGCGTTGACGGCGGTGACGTAGGACCGCACGCTCCGAGGGGTCACTCCGAGGGCGTCGGCCAGGGAGGCGGCGGTGGACCACTCCCCGTCCCGCAGCAGCAGGGCCAGCAGGCGGTCTTGGCGAGCCTTCGTCGTCACGATCCGTCCTCCGCGCCGCCATGGGTGGATACGGCGCTGAGAACCATCCAACCATGTGCGTCGCGCGCGGGCGCCGGGGGCGGCATCCATGTTCCGGGGGGTGGGAAACGAACCTGGTTGTCCGCTGGGAGTCCGCTCATGACAATCGGAAGGAAGGAGGCGGGTCGATGAGGATCCTCGTGGTGTGCGGCGCCGGTGCGTCGAGCACATTCGTCGCACAGCGTGTTCGTCACGCCGCCCACGATCGCGGCCTCCCCTACTCCGCGACAGCGGGGACCCCGAGATCGATCCCGAACGACCTCGACGCGACCGACATCGTCCTCGTCGGCCCGCACCTGGCCCCCGACCTGGAACGGATCCAGCAGGATGCCGCGACGAGGGGGGTGCTGGTCGTGCTGCTGCCCGAGGACGTCTTCTCCGACCTGGACGGAAGCCGCACGCTGGCGCTCGTGGAAGACGCGCTCAGCACCCGGCCGACCGCGGACCGCGTCTGACCCGCCCGGAAAGGAACACCCCCATGCCCCAGCTCACCCGGACGGTCCGCATCGGCTCGTCGCACGGCCTGCACGCGCGGCCCGCGAAGCTCTTCGCGCAGGCCGCGAAAGAGGCCGGCATCCCGATCACCATCGCGAAGGACGCCGGCAAGCCGGTGAACGCCGCGAGCATCCTCGGCATCATCGCGCTCGGCCTGGACCAGGGCGACTACGTCACGCTCACGGCGGACGGCGACGGCGCCGACGCCGCCATCGAGCGGCTGTCCGAGCTGCTGACCACCGACCACGACGCCGAGTGAGGAAGAGAACAGACATGACGGAACTTCGCGGAGTCGGAATCGGCCTGGGCGTGGCCCAGGGCCCCATCGCACGCATGGCGGAGCCCCTGCCCGCTCCCCAGGACACGAAGAGCTCGCTGTCGGTCGAGGACGAGACGACGCGGGTGCGCGACGCCGTCGCCGCCGTCGCGCGCGAGCTCGAGGAGCGCGGCGCGCAGGCCGGCGGCGCCGCCCGCGACGTGCTCGAGGCCCAGGCCATGATGGCCGAGGACCCCACCCTCGAGGCCGAGGTCGACACCCGCCTGCAGGCCGGTAAGACCGGCGAGTTCGCCGTCTTCGACGCCTTCGCGTCGTTCCGCGAGCAGCTCACCGCCCTCGGCGGCTACCTCGGGGAGCGCGCCGCCGACCTCGACGACGTCGCTCAGCGCGTGATCGCCCGTCTGCGCGGCGTCGCCGCCCCCGGCGTCCCCGACCCGGGCCACCCGTTCGTGCTCGTCGCGAAGGACCTCGCCCCCGCCGACACCGCGCTGCTCGACCTCGACAAGGTGCTGGCCCTGGTCACCACCGAGGGCGGCCCGACGTCCCACACCGCGATCCTCGCTCGCGAGAAGTCGATCGTCGCCATCGTCGGCGCCGCCGCCGCGAAGGACCTCGCCGACGGCCAGACCGTGATCGTGGACGCCGCCGCCGGGGTCGTCACCGTGGACCCGACCGACGAGGAGAAGGGCCGCGCGCTGACCCGCGCCGCCTCCCGCGCCGCCGCCGCCTCCGCCCCGATCACCGACGGCGCCCTGTCGGACGGGACCAAGGTGCCCCTGCTGGCGAACCTCGGCAAGCCGGGCGGCGCCGCCGAGGCGGTCGAGCTCGGCGCCGAGGGCGTCGGCCTGTTCCGCACCGAATTCCTCTTCCTCAGCTCCAGCTCCGCGCCCACCGTCGAGGAGCAGCGCGAGGCCTACACCGAGCTGCTCAGCGCCTTCCCCGGCAAGAAGGTCGTCGTGCGCGTGCTCGACGCCGGCGCCGACAAGCCGCTGCCGTTCCTCAACGACGCGCACGAGGAGAACCCGGCCCTCGGCCTCCGCGGCCTCCGCGCCCTGCGGGCGAGCGAGGACATCCTCCGCGAGCAGCTGACGGCGCTGGCCGAGGCGGACGCCGCCACCCGCAAGACCGAGGCCGGCCCCGCCGACCTGTGGGTCATGGCGCCGATGGTCTCGACCGTCGAGGAGACCCGCTACTTCACCGAGCTCGCGAAGGACTACGGCCTGAAGACGACCGGCGTCATGGTCGAGGTCCCCTCGTCCGCGCTGCTGGCCGACCGCATCCTCCAGATCGCGGACTTCGCGTCGATCGGCACGAACGACCTGACCCAGTACACGCTCGCCGCCGACCGTCTGCTCGGCTCGGTCGCGTCGTTCCAGGACCCGTGGCATCCCGCCGTCCTCCGCCTCATCCGCGAGGTCGGCGCCGCCGGCCGTGCCCACGGCAAGCCCGTCGGCATCTGCGGCGAGGCGGCGGCCGACCCGCTTCTCGCGGTCGTGCTGGTCGGTCTCGGCGCCACCACGCTGTCGATGGCCCCCACGGCCCTCGCCGACGTGCGCGCCACCCTGCTCTCGCACTCTCTCGACGATGCACGTCGCATCGCCGAGGCAGCCCTGGCCGCGGACGACGCGGCCTCCGCCCGGGAGGCGGCCCAGTCCGCCTCCACCCCTGTCGCGGTCTGACCCGGCACATCACTGATCGCGGTACCCGCCGCGACGACGACAAGGAGACACAGCAATGACGACGACGTCTACCGCAACCGCGCCGGGAGGTGTGCGCGTCCGGATCCAGCGGTTCGGCACGTTCCTCTCCGGCATGGTCATGCCCAACATCGCGGCCTTCATCGCGTGGGGCCTCATCACGGCCCTGTTCATCCCCACCGGCTGGATCGGCTCCGAGTCGCCCGTCGAGGGATGGCGCTGGGCCGACTCGTACATCCTCGGCGGCGGAACGGGTGCCGACGGCACCGTCTACCCCGGCCTCGTGGGCCCGATCATCACCTACCTGCTCCCGCTGCTGATCGCCTTCACCGGTGGTCGCATCGTCCACGGCCACCGCGGTGGCGTCGTCGGCGCGGTCGCGGCGATGGGTGTCATCACCGGTGCCGACGGCACCATCATGTTCCTCGGCGCGATGATCGCCGGCCCGCTCGCGGCGCTGCTGCTGAAGGTCGTCGAGAAGCCGTGGCAGGGCAAGATCAAGCCCGGCTTCGAGATGCTGGTCGACAACTTCTCGGCCGGTTTCGTGGCGTTCTTCTCGGCGCTCGCGGCGTTCTTCTTCCTCGCGCCGATCATGCGCTTCGTGACCGAGGTGCTCGGTGGCGCGGTGGGCTGGCTCGTCCAGACCGGTCTGCTCCCGCTGGCCAGCGTCATCGTCGAGCCCGCCAAGGTGCTGTTCCTGAACAACGCCATCAACCACGGCGTCTTCACCCCGCTCGGCAGCCAGCAGGTCGTCGACACCGGCCGCAGCCTGCTGTTCCTCGTCGAGGCCAACCCCGGCCCCGGCGCGGGTCTGCTGCTCGCGATCGCCGTCTTCGGTGTGGGCGCCGCGCGCGCCACGGCCCCGGGTGCGTTCATCATCCAGTTCCTCGGCGGCATCCACGAGGTGTACTTCCCGTACGTCCTCGCCAAGCCGATCCTCATCCTCGGCCTCATCGCCGGTGGTGCGACGGGCGTCCTGACGAACGTCATCTTCCAGTCGGGCCTGGTCGCCCCCGCCTCGCCGGGGTCGATCTTCGCGGTCCTCATCAACACCGCCCCGGGCAGCTACCTCGGCGTCGTCCTGTCGGTGCTCCTCTCGGCCGGTGTGACGTTCCTCGTCACCGCGCTGCTCCTGCTCGCCTCGCGCAAGCGCGACCTGCAGGCCGAGGCCGAGGGCGGCGACTCGCTGGCCGCGGCCATCGCGCAGACCGAGCTGAACAAGGGCAAGAGCTCGTCGGCCCTGTCCGGTCTGGCCGCCGGCGCCGGCGCCGCCACCGCCCCCACCGCGGGTGCGCAGGCGTCGACCGCCGCTGCCGCCGAGCAGGTCGCGGGCGTCTCGACCGCCAGCAAGCCGATCCGCAACATCGTGTTCGCGTGCGACGCGGGCATGGGGTCGTCGGCCATGGGCGCGAGCGTCCTGCGCAACAAGATCAAGAAGGCGGGCATCGAGGACGTCACGGTGGTCAACAAGGCCATCGCGAACCTCGACCCGGCCGCCTCCGACCTGGTCATCACGCAGAACCAGCTGACCGACCGCGCGAAGGCGCAGACGCCGGACGCCGTCCACGTCTCGGTCGACAACTTCATGAACTCGCCGAAGTACGACGAGGTCGTGGAGATGGTCCGCACCCAGCACGACGGACGATAAGTCCGATATCACGGAGGGGCCGGCAGCGCGAGCACCGGCCCCTCCGCTTTCCCGTCCGGCCCTCCCCTGCGAGGCTGGACAGCACGACGAGAAAGGCGAGCAACATGTCACGTGACGTCCTCAGCACCGATTCGGTGCGCATCCACCCCGGCAGCGCGACGCGCGAGGAGGCGATGAAGGAGGCGGCCGACATCCTGCAGGCCGCCGGCGCCGTCACCGGCGACTACTTCGCCGCGATGCAGCAGCGCGAGGAGACCGTCTCGACCTACATGGGCAACGAGCTGGCCATCCCCCACGGCACCAACGAGACCAAGCAGGCCATCCTCGAGTCCGGCCTCTCGGTCGTCCGCTACGACGGCGGCGTCGATTGGAACGGCGAGCCCGTCACGTTCGTCGTCGGCATCGCCGGCAAGGGCGACGAGCACCTCGAGATCCTCTCGCAGATCGCCATCCTCTTCTCGGAGGAGGACGACGTCGCGCGCCTCAAGGCCGCCGCCACGCCGGAGGAGCTCTACGACATCATCGCGGGGTCGATCAACGCATGAAGGCCGTCCACTTCGGCGCGGGCAACATCGGGCGCGGCTTCGTCGGCCTGCTCCTCCACAAAGGCGGGTACGACCTCGTCTTCTCGGACGTGGCGAAGCCCCTCGTGGATGCCATCAACGCGGTGTCCTCGTACACGGTCCACGAGGTCGGCGAAGGCGGCGTCGACAAGACGGTGACCGGGTTCCGCGCGATCGACAGCTCCACCGACACCGATGCTCTCGTGGACGAGATCGCGACGGCGGACGTGGTGACCACTGCCGTCGGCCCGACCATCCTGAAGTTCGTCGCCCCGCACATCGTCGCCGGTCTTGCGCTGCGCGACCCCGCGCTGCCGCCGCTGCAGGTCATGGCGTGCGAGAACGCCATCGGCGCCACGGACCAGCTGCGCGAGCACGTCATCGCGATCGCCGCGGAGTCGTGGGACGCGCTGGTCTCCCGCGCGGTGTTCGCCAACACCGCCGTCGACCGCATCGTCCCCGCGCAGGCCGCCGGTCAGGGCGTGGACGTCACGGTCGAGCCGTTCTATGAGTGGGCGATCGAGCGGGGCCCCTTCGGCGACACCCCGCCGAACATCCCCGGCGCGCACTTCGTCGACGACCTCGAGCCGTACATCGAGCGCAAGCTGTTCACGGTGAACACCGGTCACGCGACCACCGCGTACTTCGGCGCGCAGGCGGGCATCGACCGCATCTCCGACGCCCTCGCCGACGCGGACATCGCCGCGAAGGTCGAGGCGGCGCTGGAGGAGACGAGCGCGCTGCTGGTGGAGAAGCACGAGCTGGATGCCGCGGTGCAGGGCGACTACCGGCAGACGATCCTCCGCCGGTTCCGCAACGCCGCCCTTCCTGACACGGTGTGGCGCGTGGGCCGTCAGCCGCTGCGCAAGCTGTCGCGTCACGAGCGCTTCGTCGGCCCCGCCGCCGAGGCGGTCGAGCGCGGGCTGCCCGTCGACGCGCTCGTCGCGGCGATGGCCGCGGCCCTGGAGTTCTCCGACACCGAGGACACCCAGGCCGTGGACCTGCAGCGCCTGCTGCGCGAGCTCGACGCCGAGGCGTTCACCGCCGAGGTCACCGGGCTCGACGCCGCGCATCCCCTGTTCGCGCGCATCGTCGAGATCGTGAGCGCCCGACAGGCGGCGGTACGCTCCTGAGGTGACCGAGACCACGTCCGACGCCGGCGGGGCGCGCAGAGCGCCCCGCCGGCGTCGTCGTGTTCTGCGGTGGATCCTCGGCGGTCTCGGCGCCCTCGTGGTGCTGCTGGTCGGCGGCATCCTGATCTACAGCCAGGTCGGCGTCATGGCGGCCGAGGCCGGCCCGCTCGCGGAGGTGCGCGCCGATCCCGCGCTGAGCGCCGTGGACGAGGGGGCCGGCATCGTCCTCACCCCCGCGGACGGCGGTACCGGCGAGGGCCTGGTGTTCATCCCCGGCGCGAAGGTCGATCCCTGGGCGTACGCCGCCGTGCTCCGCGACGCCGTCGTCGACGACGGCCTCACCGTCGTCATCACCCGCCCCTGGCTGAACCTCGCGTTCTTCGATCCCCGGCCGCTGTCCACGTTCACCGATCTCGCGCCCGGCGTGGACGCCTGGGCCGTCGGCGGGCACTCCCTCGGCGGCGTCCGCGCCTGCCAGCTGGCCGCGGACGCCGACGCCCTCGTGCTCTTCGCCTCGTACTGCGCGACCGACCTGTCCGCGTCGGGCCTGCCGGTGCTGAGCCTGTCCGGATCCGAGGACCTGTTGTCCACTCCGGAGAAGATCCGGGATGCCGCTCCCCTCCTCCCCCCGGACGCGATCTTCGTCGAGATCGACGGCGCCTCCCACGCCTCCTTCGGCGCGTACGGTCCGCAGGCCGGTGACGGCACGCCCTCCCTCGCGCCCGAGGACGTCGCCCGCGAGATCGCCGACGAGCTCCGTGAACTCCCGTACGAAACTAGGTAGTTCCGGCCGAACTGCGTAGCCCTTCCGGTAGCGAAGGCCGTTGAGCGGCAGGCGACCGGCTTTTTACGATCTGAACGACCGGATTTCCTCGCGAGTGCGTACGGACGAGAGCCCGGGACGAGATCCCCCGCCGACTCTCGATCGCTCCGTCGACTCGCCACGACGACGCGTTCATCGACCCCTGAACGGCCCCGCGCCGTCCTCGAGGCCCATGTCTTCTTCGCGCCGTGAAACGTCCCGCCCGCTGCGGCGGCGTTCGGTGTTCACCGCGGTCACCGCCTCCCTCGCCCTCGTGGCCGGGCTCGCGGTGACGCCCGCCATGGCCGTCGCCGCGGCCGCGGATCCCACGGCGACCCCCACGCCGACGGCGACGGCTGCCCCGTCCCCTGCTCCGACGGCGACCCCGGCTCCGACGCCGTCCGCCTCGGCCTCGACGGCTGCGACGCCGACGCCCACGGCGACCCCCGCGAGCACGCCGGCACCGACGACGACCTCCACGCCGACGCCCACCGCATCCCCGTCCTCCTCCGCGCCGACCGTCACGCCGACGGATCGCACCTCGAGCGCGCAGCGCCTGTCCGCCGCCAACGTCGGGATACTCGCCGCCGGCGTGCCGGAGCAGCCGGCGGACGTGTGGATCGAGACCTTCGAGCAGGGCCTGAACACCACCACGCCCTCGTCGATCACCGCGTACGCGGGCGGGCGATACACCTCGACCGGCTGGGCCACCGGGACGAACTGCACCGGCGTGCTCGTGAACTACACCGCCGGCTACCCGAACGCCCAGTTCTGCCCGAGCCAGGGCCTCGGTCAGACGACCATCTCGGCCCGCGAGGTCCGCCGGCTCGCCGACGTGCTCGGCCAGGTCGCCGCCGGCGTCGCCGGCTCCACGACGGCGAACACCCCCGTGGCCGGTTCGACCACGACCACGCGCACGAACCACGCGCTCGTCGCCCTCCCCTACGCCACGGCCGGCGGCACGGTCGTCGCGCAGAGCGCCGCGGGCATCGGCGTCACCGCCGGCGGTTCGCGCTACTACACGCTGCGCTTCGACGCCGCGGGCGCCCCCTGCGGCGCCAACCCGCCCGCTTTGTCGCTCTCGCTGTTCTCGGGGGCGACGACCCTGCTGAACGCCTTCCCCACCGCGGTGAACCCGTGCGCCGCGACCGGCCCGGTTTTCTACACCTCGACGCCGACGCTCGCCGCGACGGGCGGCATCGGCGGCATCCTGGACCCCGCCATCAGCACCTCCGCCCGCGCGGCCACCTACACCGGCACCGCCTCCGCCCTCCTGACGCCCGCGCAGATCTCCGCCGCGCAGGTGCGTCTCACCAACACGGTCACGGGCACCGGCAGCGGGTTCGGCGTCGACAACCTGCGCGTGCTCGACGTCACCCCCAGCCTCGACCTCGCCTTCAGCCCCGCGAGCGTCCCCGTCGGCACGCCCTCCACGCTGACGTACACGATCACGAACACCACCGAGCTCGCGGCCAAGAACGACTGGTCGTTCACCAACACCCTCCCGGCCGGCCTCGCCGTGGCATCCGCCCCCGCCGTCGGCGGCACCTGCGCCCAGGTGACGGGCACCGCGTTCGCCGTGTCCGCGGTCGCCGGCGCCGCCACCGTCTCCGCGACCGGCGGCGACCTGGCCGCCGGGGCGACCTCGTGCACGATCACCGTCAACGTGGTCGCCGCGACCGAGGGCACGTACAGCAACGCCGCCGCCAACGTGGCCACCATGCTCGTCGCCCCCGACGCCGCCACCCTCACCGTCGTGCCGGCCTCGCGCCTCACCGTGCGGAAGAACCTCCCCGCCCGTCTGGCGACCACCGACCAGTTCACGCTGTCGGTCCGCAGCGGCAGCACGGTCCTCGCGTCCGCGACGACCACCGGCGCCGCGACCGGCGTGCAGGCGGCGCAGGTGTCGCGCCTCATCGTCGACGCCGGCGGCACGTACACGATCAACGAGACGCCGACCTCCGGACCCGGGCTCGGGTACGCGAGCTCCTACGACTGCACCCGCGACGGCACCGTCATCGCCACGGGCACCTCGCGCTCGGGCACGATCACGATGCCCGCCGACGACGGCGCCGAGGTCGTCTGCACCTTCACCAACACGGTCCAGCAGACGCGTCTGTTCTGCGACAGCGGGCTGTACTACGGCGTCACCGCGAACGGCACGCTCGTCCAGGGCGACGGCATCGGCGGCTCGCAGGCGAACGTGGGCTCGTGGGCGAACGTCACGGGCGCGAACTCCCTCGGCGTGGCCGCGAACGGGTCCCTGGCCTACGCCCTGAACCGGTCGACGGATGCCGTGAACGTTCTGTCCGTTCTGAAGTGGACGTCCGCGGGCGGGTTCGAGACGCTCGCCAACACCGCGTACACGACCGCCGACCGCGCGGGGACCGCCATCGGCGGCAGCATCGTCGCCGGAGCCGTCGACCTCGCCACCGGCCGCTACCTCTTCGGCAAGTACAACGCCGGCTCGTTCTACCTCTGGAGCTTCTCGGAGTCCGCCCCCGCGGCATCCCGCTTCACCTACCTCGGCTCCTTCAGCGCCGGATCGGCGCCGAACGGCAACGGCGACATGGCGTTCGACAACCGCGGCAACCTCTACGTGCTGGGCGCCGCCACCGTCAACAACGCCAGCAGTGCGGCAATCTTCACCGTCAGCGCCGAGACCCTCGCGGCCGCGAACGGCGGCACCCTCCCCGTGAGCACGTCCACGACGCGCACCCTGAACGGGCTGGACGCCTCCCCCGCCTTCGGCAGCGTGAACGGCATCGCCTTCTCGCCCCGCGGGACGGTGTACCTCTCGAGCAACACGAGCACCTACGAGTTAGACCCCACCACCTGGACGCGCGTCGCCGGATCCCCCCGCGTCGACTTCGCCTCGACCGACCTCGCCAGCTGCAACAGCCCCGGCACCGTGTCGGTGCTGAAGAACGTCGTCGGTCGTGCAGCCGCGGCGGACCAGTTCCAGATCAGCCTCGCCGACGCCAACGGCGTGCTCGGGACGGCCACCACCACCGGGACCACGACCGGTCGCCAGGCGGCGCAGGTCGGACCGTTCCCCGCACCGACCGGTTCGACGCTCACCGTCTCGGAGGCCATGGCCGCCGGGTCCACCTCGACCATCGCCGTCTACACCGTGCGGCTCGAGTGCTGGACCGACGGCATCCGGATCTCCACCGCCAGCGGGCCGACGGGCAGCCTCACGATGCCGGACCGCTTCGGCGCGAACGTCGTGTGCACGTTCTTCAACTCGCCGAGCCCGGTCGCCACGGTCACCGTGACCAAGCGCGTCCTCGACCCCGCGACGGGGCAGTCGACGCCCGCTGCGGGCTGGACCCTCGGCACGGCGGGGACGGCCACCGCCGGCACGGCGACGGTCCTGCCGAGCGAGGCACCCCGTCAGGTCACCGACGCTTCCGGTAGCGCGACCTGGACCGTCCTGTTCGGGTCGGCCGCCTCGCGCGCCACGCTGACCATCTCGGAGGTGCAGCAGACGCGGTTCACCTTCGTCAGCGGCTCGTGCACCGTCAACGGCACGGCCGTCGCCGTCACCTTCACCACCACGGGCGGCGTGGTCAGCGGCTCCCTCCCGGGGGTGGCCCCATCGGCGACGGTCGCGTGCACGCTGATCAACCAGCCCGTGACGTCGCTGACGCTCGTGAAGTCCGTGTCGTTCGGCAGCGCCGCGGCGACCGACTGGACGCTCACCGCCACCGCCCCGGCCACGCCGGCCGGCTCCCTGCCCGGTCCCACCGGACGCACCGGGACCGCCGCCGTGATCAACGTCCCGGTCAGCCCCGCCCGCGCCTACCGCCTGAGCGAGACCGGCGGGTCCGCCTCCTACGTGCAGGTCGGCGCCTGGCGCTGCGTCGAGTCGACGGGGACCGAGGTCGCCGTGACCGCGGCCGGCGACGTCACCCTGCGGACGGGAGCGGCCGTGACCTGCACGGTCACCAACGCCACGGCGACGATGACCGTGCTGAAGGACGTCGTCACCCCGAGCGCCGGGTTCCAGCCCTCGACGTGGACCATCACCGCCACGCCGGCGGCGCTCACCGGCGGCACGCTGCCGACCCAGTCCCGCGTCGGCGCGGCCTACGACCCCGTGGCGGGGAACGCGGCCAGCACGTTCGAGGTGCGCCCGGGCCACGGGTACACCCTCTCCGAGGCGCCGACCCAGAGCGGCACCCGCCTCGCCTACCAGACCCTCCGGCTCGAGCGGCTCGACGGGACGACATGGACGACGGTCGACAGCCGCGCCATCGTCGCCCCGTCCGCCGGTCAGAACGTCGTCTACCGGTTCGTGAACGCCCCGGTGACGGGCCCCGTCCTGCCCCTCACGGGCGGCGTCGGCGCCGACTCGTTCCTCCTCGCCGGAGCCCTCCTGCTCGCCCTCACCGTCGCGGGCGCGCTCATCCACCGCCGTCGCCGAGGAGGAAGCCCGACCAGATGACTTCCTCCGTCGCCCGACGACGCCGACCCCCGAAACACACCCTGCATCACCTCCCGAGAGGAAAATCCATGTCCATCCGAAAGAGAGCGGGCGCCATTCTGAGCGTCCTCGCGCTCGGGTCCCTCGCCGCCGTCGGTGCCGTCGCACCGGCTTCGGCCGTGACGCTCCCGGGCAACATCGACTCGGCGATCAACCGCACGCTGACCCTGCACAAGCACGCGCTCGGCCCGTCGACCCCCCTGAACCCGCAGTCGACCGGGCAGGAGCTGGCGACCCCGCCGGCCGACCCGCTCGCCGGCGCGCAGTTCACCGCCACCCTGGTCTCCGGCATCGACCTGACCACCGCCGCCGGCTGGACCCAGGCGGCCCAGCTGACGCCGGCGCAGGCCGCGCAGCGCCCGAACACCGTGAGCTTCACCTCCACGGTGTCGAACGCGGCCGGCGTCTCGACGTTCCCGGTCGACGCGGCGCAGTACCCGACCGGTCTGCCCATCGGCGTCTACCTCGTCACCGAGACCCAGCTGCCGCCGGGGGCGACCAACCCCGCCGCTCCGTTCCTCGTGACCCTGCCGACGCCGACCGGTGCCGCGGGCAGCCCGGCGAACCAGTGGATCTACGACGTGCACGTCTACCCGAAGAACGCGGTGACGCAGCTGACGAAGACCCGCGTCCCCGCCCCGGCGGGCTCGGTCGAGCAGCGCAACCCGGACCTCGTCCGGTGGGCGATCGCCTCGTCCATCCCGACGCTCGCCGCCGGTGACGCGATCGACGTCTTCACGCTCACGGACAACCTGCCCGCCGAGCTGACGTACCTCACCGCGGCCACCGTGCCGGCCGGGGTCACGCCGTCGAACGTCGTCGTCACGAACGCCGCCGGCACCGCCCAGACGTTCACCGAGGGCACCGACTACACGATCACCGACACGGGCGGCGCGCTGACGCTGACCTTCACCGCCGCCGGTCGCACGCGCCTCGCGGGCCTCCAGGGCGGAACGGTCACGTTCAACGTGCTGACGCGTGCGACCTCGATCCCCGCCAGCGGCGTCATCGTCAACACGGCGACCGCGAACGTCAACGGCGCGACCGAGACCGTCACCGGCAGCACGCCGATCGGCCAGCTCACCGTCTCCGCGTACACCACCTCGAACGGCCGCGTGCCGCTCGCCGGCGCGGTGTACCAGGTGTTCCTCAACGAGCAGGACGCCATCAACGGCGCCAACCCGATCGTCATCAACGGCGAGACCAACTGGACGACCGGTGCCAACGGCAACGTGGTCATCCCGATCATTACGCCCGGCAACTACTACGTGCGCGAGATCACCCCGCCGACCGGGTACCAGATCCCGTCGCCCGACCGCATCCTGACCGCGGTCGTGCCCGGACCCACCTCGACCACCGCGCCCGTGCGCAACTACGTCGAGTTCGCCCACAACCAGGTGCCCGCGTTCGCCCTGCCGATCACGGGTGGCGACGGCGGCCTGTGGTTCGGCGTCGGCGGCGCTGCGCTGCTGAGCATCATGGTCGGCTCCGCGCTGGTCGTCGCCCGTCGGCGCGCCCGCGCCGCTCAGGTCACGGCCTGAGGGACGATCGCACAGTGACAGAGGGGACGACGGGGCAGCTCACCCCTGCCTCGTCGTCCCCCTTTCCCGAGGGGAGGGCCGTTCCGCGGCCCTCCCCTTCGTCGTCTTCTTCGGCCGACGATTCGGCCGTCGCCGCGTCGTCCGCAGGACCCGCGGGAACCGACGCCGCACGTGACGCCGCGCCCGTGGCATCCCCCGGTCCCGCCCCCGCACTGCGTCGCGACCGTCGCCGCGCCCGCTGGCGTCTGCCGCGCATCCCGCTGCTGCTGGCCGTCGGCGCCCTCGCCGGCGTCGCGCTTCTCATGTACCCGACGGTCGCCGCCTGGTTCTCGCAGTACGCCCAGTCGCAGATCATCGACGGCTACTCCGATCAGATCCGCGACCTCGGCGCCGGCACCCTGGCGGACCAGCTGAATGCCGCCCGGGAGTACAACACCCGGCTCGTCGACGGCGGAGCCGAGATCGCCGCGAACGAACGACTGCCGCTGGCGAACTCCCCCGACCAGACCAGCGACTACGCCGAGCAGCTCCGTTCCGACGGCGCGGGACTGATGGCGCGGCTCAAGATCCCCTCCATCGCGGTAGACCTGCCGATCTATCACGGCACGAGCGAGGAGGTGCTCTACGAGGGAGTGGGCCACCTCGAGGGCACGGCCCTGCCCGTCGGCGGCGACACCACGCACTCGGTCCTCACCGCGCACCGCGGTCTCGCGACCGCCGAGCTCTTCACCCATCTGGACCAGGTCGCGCTCGACGACACCTTCACAATCGAGGTGTTCGGCGAGGTGCTCACGTACCGCGTCGTCGAGACCCAGGTCGTCCGACCCGAGGACACCGAGTCGCTCGCGCCGGTCGTCGGCCGGGACCTCGTCACCCTGGTCACCTGCACCCCCCTCGGGGTCAACAGCCACCGCATCCTCGTCACGGGCGAGCGCGTCATCCCGACCCCGCAGGCCGACATCGACGGTGCCGGCGCCCGGCCCGAGATCCCCTCCTTCCCGTGGTGGATCCTCGTGCTCGCCGCGGCCGCGGTCGTGGCCGGCCTCTACGTGTGGTGGTCCGGCCGTCCGCCGCGCTCCCGCCGCCCCTCCCCCGCCGCGCCCTCCCCCGGCCTCGTGCCGGCCGCTCCCGGGCCCGCCGCTCCCGGGCCCGCGGCTTCCGGGTCGACCGCTTCATCCCCCGCCGCTCCCGGGCCGGCCGCTCCCTCCCCGGCCGCTCCCGGGCCCGCGGCGCCCGGGCCCGCGGCTTCCGGGTCGCCGAACTCCTGAGAATCAGCGGGTCGCTGCCCGGCGCCCACCTCGCCCGGCCCGCCGCCCCCTCACCCAACTCCTGAGAACCACCCGGGCGCAGCCTGTTTCGGGCCGGCCTCGGTCGGAAACCCGAAAACCTCAGGAGTTGCGCGGCACGAGCGCGCACGCACCGCCGGCGGAGCCCTCCACGCTTTCAGGAGTTGTGCGAGAGGCCGACCGAGCCGACATCGCCGTGGCCCCGCCGGCTACGACTCCTCCACAGCGCGCAATGCGCCGCATCCATCCCCAAACCGGCACGACCCCACCGTGTTCGCCGGCATCGATCCCCCAGGCTGACCCCATGGCCCGCGGTCGGAAGGACACGAACACTCCACAACCCGTCGTGCGGACGGCCGCGGAGCTGCGCGCTGAAGGCCACACCCCCTGGACGCTGGCCCGCGCCGTCCGAGAGGGGACGCTCGTCCGTGTCCGGCGCGGCCGCTACACCCTCCCGGGCCATCCCGAGGAGATCCTCGCGGCGGCACGCATCGGCGGGCGCCTCGACTGCGTCAGCCTGCTGTCTCTGTGCGGGGTCTTCGTCCTGGAGCGGCAGGAACCGCACGTGCAGCTCGACCCGTCGGCAAGTCGTCGGCCGCGGCTCGCAGAAGGGGCGCGACGCCATTGGCGGCCGTCGGACGCCGCCCCGGAAGAACTCGTCGTCGGGATGGTCGAGGCGCTCGTCCAGTCCGTCCGCTGCCAACCACCGCGGGCCGCGATCGCCACGCTCGACAGCGCCTGGAACCTGGACCTCGTCGACGAGCAGGACATCGACGAGGTGTTCTCGCGCCTCCCCGCCCGCTTCCGCGTGCTGCGTCCGCTCCTCGACCGCCGATCCGAGGCCGGGACGGAGACCCTGGTCCGCCTCATGGTCCGCGCGCTCGGATGCGACGTCCGCCTGCAGGTCCGCATCCGCGGGGTCGGCCGGGTCGATCTCCTCGTCGATGGCTGGCTCATCATCGAGTGCGACAGCCGACAGTTCCACGGCGGATGGGAAGAGCACCGGAACGACCGGCGACGCGACCTCGCCGCACTCGGACTCGGCTACGCGACCCTGCGGCTTCTGGCGGAGGACGTGCTGTTCCACCCGGAGCGGGTCCAAGCGTCCCTGGCTGCGGTCATCGCCCGCGGCGCGCCCTCCCCGAACCGCTGACGTCGGCCCGCAGGTCCGTCGACGCGCCCGGACCAGGGATGCCACGGGCCCGGCATCCGACCCCGCCCGCGGCCCCTGCCCGCCGAACTCCTGAGATCTCGCCCGAGCGCCCCGGGACCGACCCGCGGCAGCCGCCAATTCGACCGAAAGTCAGGAGTTCGGCGACGACGGCTACGTGCAGCGGTCGCGGCGAGGCAGCGACCCCGGCGCACATCCGCCGCAGCGACCCCGGCACAGGCAGCGGACGCAGCGGCCCCGACGGCAGCCCTGCTCGCCGAACTCCTGAGATCTCGCCCGAGCGCCCCGGGACGGACCCGCGGCAGCGGTCATTCCGACCGAAAGTCAGGAGTTCGGCGACGACGGACCCGCGCGACGGACGCGCGCGACGGACTCGGCACGCACGGCGACGACCGACCCGCGCGACGAACCCGGCACGCACGGCGACGACGGACCCGCGCGACGGACCGGCGCCGTGACAGACCGGCCGGGCCGGGTCAGCGGGCGAAGCCCTCCGAAATGATCTCGATCAGCTCCTCGCGCTCCTCCACGGGCAGGAACGCCCCCGCCGCCGCGTTCAGCTGGAACGCTTCGAGGTCGTCGAGGTCGTAGTCGAACGCCTGCACGAGCAGACCCAGCTCGCGGGTGAGCGAGGTCCGGCTCATCAGCCGGTTGTCGACGTTCACCGTGACGGAGAACCCGAGCTGGTACAGCAGGTCGAACGGGTGGGCGTCCATGGTGTCGCCCCACGCGGTGACCGCACCGCTCTGAAGGTTGGACGTCGGCGACAGCTCGAGGGTGATCTCGCGATCGCGCACCCAGCGCGCCATGTCGCCGAAGGTCACGAGGACCTCCTCGCCCTCGCGCGAGACCACCTCGAGGTCGTTCGCGATCCGCACGCCGTGCCCCAGCCGCAGCGCGCGGCCGTCGAGAAGGGCGGAGCGGATGGATGCCAGGCCTGCACCCTCGCCGGCGTGCACCGTCGTGGGGAAGAACTGCTCGGCGAGATAGTCGAACGTCCCGCGATGGTTCGATGCGGGGAAGCCCTCCTCCGGACCGGCGAGGTCGAAGCCGACGACGCCGCGGCCGCGCCACGACACCGCCAGCTCGGCGATCTCGCGCGACCGGGAGCCCTGCCGCATGGCCGTGAGCAGCTGACCGACGCGGATGTCGTGGCCGCGCGCATCGGCGGCATCCTCACCCTCCTCGATGCCCTCCTGGACCGCGTCGACGACGTCGTCCAGGCTGAGCCCGCGGGTGAGATGCTGCTCGGGCGCCCACCGCACCTCGCCGTAGACCACGCCGTCGGCGGCGAGGTCCTCGACGAACTCCTTCGCCGCCCGGACCAGGCCCTCGCGGGTCTGCAGGACGCCGACGGTGAGCGTGAACTTCTCGAGGTAGTCCTCGAGCGAGCCCGACTCGACGTGGTCCGCGAACCAGTCCGCGAGTCCGGCCGCGTCGTCGGCGGGCACCTCGAGGTCGAGCTCATCGGCCAGTTCGAGGACGGTCTGCGCGCGCATCCCGCCGTCCAGGTGGTCGTGCAGCGAGACCTTGGGCAGCTTCTGGATCCTCTTGCCCTCGATACGGACGTCGTCGGTGGGCATGGTGCTCCTTCGGTTCGGTGCCGTCACGCGGTGATGCGCTCGCGGACGAGCGGGGTGGCCGCGGGAGCGTCGTCGCCGATCTCCCACGCCCCGTCGACGGCCGCGAGGGCCCGCTCGAAGCGCGTCCCATCATCGGCCGAGAGGGTGAACAGCGGCTGACCGGCGGTGACCGTCTGGCCGACGGTCGCGTGCAGGTCGATGCCCGCGGCGTGCACGACGGCGTCCTCGGCACGCGCGCGTCCCGCCCCGAGACGCCAGGCCCCGATGCCGAAGGGCAGCGCCTCGATCCGGGTGACGACGCCCGAGCGGTCCGCCACGACGGTGTGCGTCTCGCGGGGCGTCGGGAGGGCGGCATCCGGATCCCCGTCCTGGGCGCGGATCATCCGCTTCCAGACGTCCATCGCGCGGCCGTCGGAGAGGGCGGCCTCGACGTCCGCGTCCGGCTGACCGGCGAGGGCGAGCATCTCGCGGGCGAGGGCGACGGTCAGCTCGACCACGTCGGCCGGTCCGCCGCCGGCGAGCACCTCGACCGACTCGCGCACCTCGTTGGCGTTGCCGATCGCGAGGCCGAGGGGGGTGTTCATGTCGGTGAGCAGCGCCGTGGTGTTCACGCCCGAGTCGGTGCCCAGGGCCACCATCGTCTCGGCGAGCTCGCGCGCGCGGTCGATGTCCTGCATGAACGCGCCGGAGCCGAACTTCACGTCGAGGACGAGGGAGTCGGTGCCCTCCGCGATCTTCTTCGACATGATGCTCGAGGCGATGAGCGGGATCGCCTCGACGGTGCCGGTGACGTCGCGCAGCGCGTACAGCTTCTTGTCGGCCGGGGCGAGACCGGTGCCGGCGGCGCAGATGACCGCGCCGACGTCGCGCAGCTGCGCCATGATCTCGTCGTTCGACAGCGCCGCGCGCCATCCGGGGATGGACTCGAGCTTGTCGAGCGTGCCGCCGGTGTGACCGAGACCGCGGCCGGACAGCTGCGGGACCGCGACGCCGAACGCCGCGACGAGCGGGGCCAGCGGCAGGGTGATCTTGTCGCCGACGCCGCCGGTGGAGTGCTTGTCCACGGTCGTCTTGCCGAGAGACGAGAAGTCCATGCGCTCGCCCGAGGCGATCATGGCGTCCGTCAGCACCCGGATCTGGTCGCGTCCCAACCCGTTCAGGAGGACCGCCATCGTGAACGCCGACATCTGCGCGTCCATGACGTAGCCGCGCGTGTACGCGTCGACGAGCCAGCGGAGCTCTCCCTCCGAGACGGGGCGTCCGTCACGCTGGGCGCGGATGACGTCGACGGCGTCGTACGCCTCGACCGAGCCGCTCATCGCGCCGCCTCCTCGAGGTCGCGAGGACCGAACGCGTCCGGCAGGACCTCGTCGATGGTCCGGATGCCGCTGACCGTCTCGAGCAGCATCCCGGGGATGGCGTGTTCGTACAGCAGCTGACGGCAGCGGCCGCAGGGCATGAGGGTCCGCCCCTGCCCGTCGACGCACACGAAGGCCACGAGCTGGCCGCCCCCGGACATGTGGAGGGCCGAGACCAGGCCGCACTCCGCGCAGAGGGTGACGCCGTAGGACGCGTTCTCGACGTTGCACCCCGAGACGATGCGTCCGTCGGCGACGAGCGCGGCGGCGCCCACCTTGAAGCGGGAATAGGGCACGTAGGCCTTCTGCATGGCCTCGGTGGCGGCCGTGCGCAGTTCGTCCCAGTCGATGTCGGTCATCGTGAAGCGGGGGATCCTCTCGGGTTCAGCGGATGGAGCGGGCGGGCGTCAGCCCTTGATATACGGTTTGCCGGCGGCCGCGGGACCGCGGACCTTCCCGACGAGTCCGGCGACGGCGAAGATCGTCACCACGTACGGCAGCATGAGCATGAACTCGCTGGGCACGGGCGAGCCGATGACGCCGAGGGTGTTCTGCAGGTTCGACGCGAAGCCGAACAACAGGGCGGCGAGGGTCGCGCGGATGGGGTCCCACTGTCCGAAGATGACCGCCGCGAGGGCGATGTAGCCCGCGCCCGCCGTCATCTCCTTGTTGAAGGCGCCCACGGACCCGAGGGTGAAGAACGCGCCGCCCAGGCCGGCGATGGCGCCGCCGAGCGAGACGTTCCAGAAGCGGGTCTTCGCGATGTTGATGCCCACAGTGTCCGCCGCCTGCGGGTGCTCGCCCACGGCGCGCAGACGCAGACCCCAGCGCGTGTGGAACAGCCCGATGTAGACCGCGAGGACGGTGACGTACATCAGGTACACGATGACCGTCTGGTTGAACAGCATCGGACCGATCACGGGGATGTCCGCGAGGAACGGGATCGGCACGCGCGGGAAGCGCGGCGGGGAGTTGAGCGTAGCCGCGTTGGGGGCGAGCAGCTGCGAGAACAGGAAGCTCGTGAGGCCCACGACGAGGACGTTGAGCACGACGCCCACGATGACCTGGTCGACGAAGTACTTGATCGCGAACGCCGCGAGGACGAACGACACGAGCACGCCCGAGACACCCGCAGCGAGCAGACCGGCGAACGGGTTGCCGGTCGCCGTCGCCACGACGGCCGACGTGAAGGCGCCGGCCAGCAGCTGACCCTCGATCGCGATGTTGACGACGCCGACGCGCTCGCTCAGGACGCCGGCCATCGCGCCGAAGATCAGCGGGACCGACAGGCTGAGGCCACCGGCGAGCAGGCCGGTGAGCGGGATGACCGAGGTCGTCGCGCCCGCCGCGGCCCACGTGAGGAAGCCGACCATGAACACCACGGCGAAGACCACGGCGAGCCAGATCGGCGGGCGGCGGCGCGCCCGCACGAGGAAGGCGCTCACACCGGTGATGACGGCGAGCAGGACGGTGCAGACGGCACCGGTGACGACGCCGCCGAGGGTGACCTCGGGCAGCTCGAAGAACTCCCCCGGGCTCGACAGGCGGAACACCGCGTCGCCATCCTGACGGGCGATGACGAACAGGACCGCGGCGAGCACGGTGATGACGCCGTAGACGATCGGCGCCTTCCAGCTGACGACGACGGCCGTGTCGAGCGCCTCGGGCTGCGGGGCGGCCGCGTGGTGCTGCGCGGTGGTGCTCACTTGACCGCCTCCTTCTTCTTGAGGGCGCGGGCCCTCGGCTGACGCGCTCCCGGGGCCGGCAGGCGGAAGATCGCGCGCACCAGCGGCGGGGCCGCGATGAAGAGCACGATGAGCGACTGCACGACCAGGACGATGTCGATGGGCACGCCGTTGGCCGCCTGCATGGCGAAGCCGCCGGCCTTGAAGGCCCCGAACAGGATGCCGGCGACGAGGACGCCCACGGGGGTGGAGCGGCCCAGCAGGGCCACGGTGATGGCGTCGAAGCCGATGCCCGCGTCGATGCCGCTCGAGAAGCCGGTCGTCACGGTGCCGAGCACCTGGTCGACGCCCGCGAGACCGATGAGCGCACCGGAGATGAGCATCGCGTAGACGTACATCGACTTGACGTTGATGCCGGCCACGCGGGCCGCGTTCGGGTTCAGGCCGACCGCACGGAACCGGAAGCCCAGCGACGAGCGCTCGAGGATCCACCAGACCAGGACGACGGCCGCGATGGAGAGGATGAACCCGAAGTGCAGGTTGTAGCTCGGCCCGAGCAGGTCGGGGAACACCGCGGTGTCCTTCATGGCCGGCGTCGTGGGGTTGCTGGAGCCGGGGGCCTGCAGCAGGCCCGGGGTGCGCAGCATGTAGTAGACGAGGTAGAACCCGACGTAGTTGAGCATGATCGTGACGATCACCTCGTGCGCCCCGGTGCGCGCCTTGAGCACGCCCGCGATGCCGGCCCAGATCGCGCCGGCCGCGACGCCGGCCACGAGGGCGAGCAGGGCGTGCAGGCCCCACGGCAGGTCGAACGCGAAGGCGACGTAGCCGCCCGCGGCCGCGGCGACGAGCATCTGCCCGCGCCCGCCGATGTTGAACATGCCCACACGGAAGGCGAGCGCGACGCCGAGGCCCGCCGCGATGAGCGGGGTGGCGAAGGTGAGGGTCTCGGTGAGCGGACGGATGCCGGTGGCGAACTCCGGGCGCCGGAAGTTGTAGATCGCTCCCTGGAAGAAGGAGGAGTAGGCCCCCGAGACCGACTGCCAGATCGCGGCGAACGTGTCGCCGGGACGGGCGAAGAAGTAGCCGGCGGTCGCCTGCACGTTCTCATCCGTGACGGCGATCATGATGGCGCCCACGACGAGCGCGAGCACGACGGCGAGGACGGAGATGATCGCGTTGCCGGTGGCGATCTCGCGCAGCGCGCGCTGCCAGCGGCCGGAGTCGTCCGGCGGGGTGGTCGGCAGCACGCGGGCTGCCGCGGAGGGGGCGACGGTCGCGGACCGCGAGGCCGCGGCGTCGGTAGTCGCGCTCGCCTCGGAGGCGCGGTCGGCCTGCGAGACGTCCGGGTCCTGCGGGCTGTGCGGATCGCTCACGCGGCGACTCCTTCGTTCTCGGGCGCTTCGCCGGCCATCATGAGGCCCAGCACGTCGCGGGAGGTGTCGCCGGGCACGATGCCGACCACGCGGCCCCGGTACATCACCATGATGCGGTCGGCGAGGGCGGTCACCTCGTCGAGCTCGGTGGACACGACGATGACGGGGACGCCGGCGTCGCGCGTCTCGACGACGCGCTTGTGGATGAACTCGATCGACCCGACATCCACACCGCGGGTGGGCTGGGCCGCGACGAAGAGGCGGAGCTCGCGGCTCAGCTCGCGCGCCAGGACGACCTTCTGCTGGTTGCCGCCGGACAGGCGGCCCACCGGCGTCTCGATCGACGGCGTGCGCACGTCGAACTCCGCCACCTTCTCGCGGGCGAAGTCGGACAGGGTCGACAGCTGCAGCGTGCCGCCCTTGACGAAGGGGGCGCCGTCCGCGCGGTCGAGCATGAGGTTCTCGGCGATGGAGAACTCGCCGACGAGCCCGTCCTCCTTGCGGTCCTCGGGCACGAATCCGACGCCGGCGTCCAGCACGCGCCGCACGGAGGAGCCCGAGAGCTCGACGCCGTCGAGCACGACGGACCCCTCGACGCGCTCCTGCAGGCCGACGAGGGCCTCCGTGAGCTCAGTCTGGCCGTTGCCCTGCACGCCGGCGATGGCGAGGACCTCGCCGCGGCGCACCTCGAAGCTGACGTCGTTGACGACCTTCTGACCGATCGCGTCGACGACGGTGAGGCCGGTCACGGTCAGGCCGACGTCGCCGAGCGTGGGCGCGTCCTTCTGCACGGTGAGCTCGACGGCGCGTCCGACCATCAGCGAGGCCAGCTCGGCGTTGGATGCCGTCGGCTGCGCCTCGCCGACGACCTTGCCGAGGCGGATGACCGTGATGCGGTCCGCGACCTCGCGGACCTCGCGGAGCTTGTGTGTGATGAAGACGATGGACGTGCCGGCGGCCTTGAGCTGTCGCATGATCGACATCAGCTCGTCGGTCTCCTGCGGGGTCAGCACGGCGGTCGGCTCGTCGAAGACGAGGACCTTCGCGTCGCGCGAGAGCGCTTTGATGATCTCGACGCGCTGCTGCACGCCGACCGGCAGGTCGTCGACGAGGGCGTCGGGGTCGACGTCGAATCCGAAGCGGTCGGAGATCTCCTTCACCTTCGCCCGCGCGGCGGGCAGGTCGAGGCGGCCGCCGAACCGGGTCGGCTCGTGCCCGAGCATGACGTTCTCGGCGACGGTGAACACCGGGATCAGCATGAAGTGCTGGTGCACCATGCCGATGCCCGCGCGCATCGCGTCGCCGGGGCCGGAGAAGTGCTGGACGGCGTCGTCGAGCAGGATCTCTCCCCCGTCGGCCTGGTACAGGCCGTAGAGGACGTTCATCAGGGTGGACTTGCCGGCGCCGTTCTCGCCGAGCAGGCAATGGATCTCTCCGGCCTCGACAGTGAGGTCGATGTGATCGTTCGCCACCAGGGACCCGAAGATCTTCGTGATCCCGCGGAGTTCGAGCTTCATGTTCCCGATCCTAAGTTCTGCGGGCCCGGACGCGGTGGGCGTCCAGTACCGGGATCCGCCTCGTGAGCGGATCGTGCGGGTGGAGCGTGCATAAGGGAGGGGAGGCCGGCGGACGCCGACCTCCCCTGGAGCGATGGACTCAGCCGTTGAGGTAGGACTCGACGGTGATGTCGCCGCTGATGATGGCCGCCTGGAGCTCCTCGATCTGCGAGGTCAGCTCGGCGGGGACGCGGTCGGCCCAGTCGTGGTACGGGGCCAGACCGACGCCCTCGTTCTCGAGGGTGCCGACGAACGGCGCCGCGTCGAACTCGCCGTTGCCGGCGGCGACGACGGCGTCCTGCGTGCCCACGTCGATGCCCTTGAGGATCGAGGTGAGGAGCAGGTCGCCGATGCCGGGGTCGGTCTCGTACACGTCGGCGTCGACGCCGACGAGCGCGATCTCGCGGCCCGCGTCCTGGATGGCGACGGCGGCCGACTGGTAGATCGGGCCGCCGACGGGCAGCAGCACGTCGACGTTCTGGTCGATGATCGCCTGCGCGGTCTGGCGCGCGGCGTCGTTGGCCTCGAAGCCACCGGTGAAGGAGCCGTCCTGCGCGGCGCGGTCCCAGCCGACGAGGCGGACGCTGGCGCCGTTGTCCTCGTTGTAGCGCTCGATGCCCTGCGCGAAGCCGTCCATGAAGATGGTGACGGTCGGGATGTTCAGACCGCCGAAGGTGCCGACGACGCCGGTCTGCGAGGTGCCCGCGGCGAGGTAGCCGGCGAGGAACGCCGCCTGCGCGGTGTCGAAGATGATCGGCTTGATGTTCGGGGCGTCGGTCTGACCGTCGAAGTCCTGGTCGACGGTGTCGTCGATCGAGATGTACTCGATGTCGGGGTTCGCCTGAGCCGACTCGAGGGCGGCGGGGGCGAGGAGGAAGCCGACGGTGATGATGGTGTTGCAGCCCTGGTCCACGAGGCTCGAGAGGTTCGACGCGTAGTCCGTCTCGGACTGCGACTCGACCTCGATCGGCGTCTGCGAGCCGAGCTCGGCGGCGGCGGCGTCGACGCCCTCCTTGCCGAGCTGGTTGAACGACTTGTCGTCGAAGCCACCGGCGTCCGACACCATGCAGGGCAGGTAGTCGCTGGCACCGGCGGCGCCTCCGGACGCGCCGTTGCCCTCGGGTGCGGCGCCGCAACCGGCGAGCAGCGCCGCGGCGCCGATCATGGCCAGGCCGCTGACGACGGCCTTCTTCGTGGTGTTCACGAATGGTCCTCCAAGACGGATGCCCCCAACGGGTTCGGGGGACGATGGAGTCACGTTACCTATTGCGACGGCGCGCCCGCGGCCACGGGGGCGGCGCTCGGCGCAATGGTTACAAAGACGCAATATCGCGTCACGCGCCTGCCACACGAGCGGTGAGGGGGCGGTACCGGATGCCACCCGGGGTGGCATCCGGTGTCTAAAGGACGTCGCCGCGACCGGTCAGCTTCAACGCGTCGACGACGCCCTTGACCCGCTGGGCGTGCTCGCTCGTGGTGACGAGGAGGGCGTCGGGGGTGTCGACCACGACGATGTCGCGGACGCCGACGAGGCTGATGACGCGCTTGGTCTGCGTCACGACGATGCCGCTGGAGGCGTCCGCGAGCACGCGCGCCTCGTTGCCGAGGATCGCCAGCTCGTTGCGTCCGCCGGTGGAGTTGAGCTTCGCGAGGCTCGCGAAGTCCCCCACGTCGTCCCAGTCGAAGTGCCCGGGGATGACCGCGAGGCGTCCGCGCTCGGCGGCGGGCTCGGCGACCGCGTAGTCGATGGCGATCTTCTTCAGGGTGGGCCAGATGCGGTCGACCGCCGGGCCCCGGCGCGCGCGGTCGTCCCAGGCCTCGGCCAGCTCGATGAGACCGGCGTGCAGCTCGGGCTCGTTCCTCTCGAGCTCGGCCAGCAGCACGTCGGCGCGGGAGATGAACATGCCCGCGTTCCACAGGTAGGCGCGGTCGGCGAAGTACTCCCGCGCGGTGTCCAGATCGGGCTTCTCGACGAAGCGCTCGACGAGCGCGGCCTCGGGGGCGTCGTCCACGACGAGCTCGCCGGCCTTCTTGATGTAGCCGAAGCCCACCGACGGCTCCGTCGGCTGGATGCCGATGGTGCAGATGTAGCCGGCCCGCGCCACCGCGACGGCCTGCCGCACGGCGAAGTCGAACACGCGCGCGCCGCGGATGACGTGGTCGGCGGCGAACGAGCCGATCACGACGTCGGGCTCGCGGCGCACGAGGATCGCGGCGGCCAGGCCGATGGCGGCGCTGGAGTCGCGCGGCTCCGACTCGAGGAAGACGTTGTGGTCGGCGATGCCCGGCAGCTCGCGCTCCACCGCCGCGCGGTGGGCCCGTCCGGTCACCACGGCGATGCGGTCCTCCCCGGACAGGGGGGCGAGACGGTCCCACGTGTCGCGGAGGAGCGTCTGCCCCGACCCGGTGAGGTCGTGGAGGAACTTCGGCGCATCCGCCCGCGAGAGCGGCCACAGGCGGCTGCCGATCCCTCCGGCGGGGATCACGGCGTAGAAGTCGTCGAGCGCAGGTTCGGCCATGGTCCGACCCTAGCGGCGGGGATCGCCCGCGCCGTGCCACGCCGCGGGTGAATCCGGGCGCCGTTTATCTCGATGTCGAGAGACTGTTAGGGGGGCCTAATCCCCCGCGTTCACAGCCCAGACGTAGTATTCATGAGCGCCCGTGTGACGCCTGGGGCTTCGGAGCCTCGCCATCGTGTTCGATCAGGGAGGACGACCGTGTCAGCATCACCACGCGCCACGCTGTCGGTGAAGGAGACCACCTCGAAGGTGCCGCGCGGAACGCTCTACCGCGGTCGCGAGGGCATGTGGTCGTGGGTCCTGCACCGCATCACCGGTGTCGCCATCTTCTTCTTCCTGCTCGTGCACATCCTCGACACGGCGCTCATCCGCGTCTCGCCCGAGGCGTACGACGCGGTGATCGGCACCTACAAGAACCCCATCATGGGACTCGGCGAGGTCGCCCTCGTCGGAGCGATCGCGTACCACGCCTTCAACGGCCTGCGCATCATCCTCGTCGACTTCTGGCCCTGGGCCACGCGTCACCAGCGTCAGCTGTGGTGGGGCGTTCTCGGCCTCTGGGTCGTCACGATGGCCGGCTTCACGCCGCGCCACCTCATCAACGTCTTCAGCGCCGTCACCGGGAGCCACTGATGTCCGTCGCCCAGGAAGCCGCCACGATCCCCGCCCCCCGCACGCCCAGCGTGCGCAAGAAGGGGTCCAACCTGGAGAAGTGGGGCTGGATCTACATGCGCGCCTCCGGCGTGCTGCTGATCGTCCTCATCTTCGGTCACCTCTTCGTCAACCTGATGACCGGTGACGGCATCCACCAGATCGACTTCGCGTTCGTCGCCGGCAAGCTCGCCTCGCCGTTCTGGCAGTGGTGGGACGTCCTCATGCTCTGGCTCGCCCTGATCCACGGCGCCAACGGCATGCGCACGATCGTCAACGACTACGTCCCGAACGCCACCGTGCGCCGCATCCTCGTCTGGTCGCTCTGGCTGTCGGCGGCGTTCCTCATCCTGCTCGGCACGCTCGTGGTCTTCACCTTCGACCCCTGCATCGGCGTCACCGAGAGCAGCATCCTGTGGGAGACCTGCCAGGCGGCGTGAGCCTGCGGCATCCCTCCCCCCTTCGACTGACAGCAGAGGCATTGCACACGTGAGCACTCAGACCAGCGCGGACACGATCGTCAAGGACGGCGTGCACTACCACCAGTTCGACATCGTCATCGTGGGCGCCGGCGGCGCCGGCATGCGCGCCGCGATCGAGGCAGGGCCGGGCGCGAAGACCGCCGTCATCTCCAAGCTGTACCCGACGCGCTCGCACACCGGTGCGGCGCAGGGCGGCATGGCGGCGGCCCTGGCCAACGTCGAAGAGGACTCGTGGGAGTGGCACACCTTCGACACCGTCAAGGGCGGCGACTACCTCGTCGACCAGGACGCGGCCGAGATCCTCGCCAAGGAGGCCATCGACGCGGTCATCGACCTCGAGAACATGGGCCTGCCGTTCAACCGCACGCCCGAGGGCAAGATCGACCAGCGTCGCTTCGGCGGCCACACCGCCGACCACGGCAAGACGCCCGTGCGCCGCGCCTGCTACGCCGCCGACCGCACCGGCCACATGATCCTGCAGACGCTGTTCCAGAACTGCGTCAAGCTCGGCATCAACTTCTTCAACGAGTTCTACGTCCTCGACCTCATCACGGTGAAGGACGGCAAGGGCGGGACCCAGGTCGCGGGCGTCGTCGCCTACGACCTCGCCACCGGCGAGCTGCACGTCTTCCAGTCCAAGGCCGTGGTCTTCGCGACCGGCGGCTTCGGCAAGATCTTCAAGACGACCTCGAACGCCCACACCCTCACCGGTGACGGCGTCGGCATCGTCTGGCGCAAGGGCCTGCCGCTGGAGGACATGGAGTTCTTCCAGTTCCACCCGACCGGCCTCGCGGGCTTGGGGATCCTGCTGACGGAGGGCGCCCGCGGCGAGGGCGCGATCCTCCGCAACGCCAGCGGTGAGCGCTTCATGGAGCGCTACGCGCCGACCATCAAGGACCTCGCGCCCCGCGACATCGTCGCCCGCTGCATGGTGCAGGAGGTGGCCGAGGGCCGCGGAGCCGGGCCGCACCGCGACTACGTGCTGCTGGACTGCACGCACCTGGGCGCCGAGGTCCTCGAGACCAAGCTCCCCGACATCACCGAGTTTGCCCGCACCTACCTCGGCGTCGACCCGGTCGTCGAGCCCGTGCCGGTCATGCCGACGGCGCACTACGCGATGGGCGGCATCCCGACCAACGTCAAGGCGGAGGTCCTCTCGGACAACGACACCGTGGTCCCGGGCCTGTACGCCGCGGGCGAGTGCGCGTGCGTCTCCGTGCACGGCTCGAACCGCCTCGGCACCAACTCGCTGCTGGACATCAACGTCTTCGGCAAGCGCGCCGGCCGCAACGCGGTCGAGTACGTCAAGACGGCCGACTTCGTGCCGCTGCCCGAGGACCCCGCGGCCGAGGTCCGCGGCCTCATCGAGGGTCTGCGCAACAACAGCGGCACCGAGCGCATCGCCGTCCTCCGCAAGACGCTGCAGGACGAGATGGACAAGGGCGCCCAGGTGTTCCGCACCCACGAGTCCCTCGCCCACGTCCTCGACGTCATCGCCGACCTGCGCGAGCGCTACAAGAACGTCCACGTCGACGACAAGGGCAAGCGGTTCAACACCGACCTGCTCGAGGCCGTCGAGCTGGGCTTCCTGCTCGACCTCGCCGAGGTCGTCGTCTACTCCGCGCAGAACCGCGAGGAGAGCCGCGGCGGTCACATGCGCGACGACTTCCCGACGCGCGACGACGAGAAGTACATGCAGCACACCATGGCGTACCTGTCCGGCGACCCCCACTCGTCGCACCCCGCCGATCACATCGAGCTGGGCTGGAAGCCCGTGGTGTTCACCAAGAACGAGGCCGGCGAGCTGCGCTACCCGCCCCTGGAGAGGAAGTACTGATGGCATCCACCGTCATCGACACCGTCGACACCTCCGACGAGATTGAGCAGGCTCCCGCCGACACCGGCATCCAGTCGTTCATCGTCACCTTCAACGTCCGTCGCTTCAACCCCGAGGTCGACGACGAGCCCCGCTGGGTGGACTACGATGTCGAGCTGTACTCGACGGACCGCGTCCTCGACGCGCTGCACAAGATCAAGTGGGAGGTCGACGGCTCGCTCGCGTTCCGCCGCTCCTGCGCGCACGGCATCTGCGGATCGGATGCCATGCGCATCAACGGCCGCAACCGTCTGGCGTGCAAGACCCTCATCAAGGACCTCGACATCTCGCAGCCGATCTACGTCGAGGCGATCAAGGGCCTGCCGCTCGAGAAGGACCTCATCGTCGACATGGAGCCGTTCTTCGCCTCCTACCGCGAGGTGCAGCCGTTCCTCATCTCGAGCTCCAAGCCCGAGCCGGGCAAGGAGCGCGTGCAGTCGATCGTCGACCGCGAGGTCTTCGACGACACCACCAAGTGCATCCTGTGCGCCGCGTGCACCTCGTCGTGCCCCGTCTTCTGGACCGACGGCCAGTACTTCGGCCCGGCGGCGATCGTGAACGCGCACCGGTTCATCTTCGACTCGCGCGACGACGCGGGCGACGTGCGTCTGGACATCCTCAACGACAAGGAGGGCGTGTGGCGCTGCCGCACGACCTTCAACTGCACCGAGGCGTGCCCCCGTGGCATCGAGGTCACCAAGGCCATCGCCGAGGTCAAGCAGGCGGTCCTCCGCGGCGGTCGCTGAGCATCCCTCTCCCGAAGCGGGGGCGGTCCTTCGGGATCGCCCCCGCTTCGTCGTCCCCGGGAGAGGGATGCCACCGGCCGGCGGCCGCGGAAGGGGCGGCATCCATTGATTAGGCTCGTGGCGTGACCGAGACGCGCGACGATCCCCGGCCGCTGCCGGCGACCTCGCGGGACGAGTCGTCGCTGCGCGATCGGCTCGAGTCGGCGCAGGCCTCGCTGCGTGAACGCCTCGACGAGCCGATCGAGAAGGTGTCGCGGATCGCGGGCTGGTTCCCCATCCGCGTCTGGCGGCACTACTTGCAGCACAACGGCTTCCTGCTCGCGGCGGGCATGAGCTTCCAGGCGCTGTTCGCCGTCTTCGGCGCGATCTATCTCGCGTTCGCGGGCGTGGGCGTATGGCTGGGCGGGTCGCGCGCGGCGATCACGACGCTCATCGACATCATCAACAGCTACATCCCCGGCATCATCAGCGAGCAGGGACTCGTGAAGCCGGACGACGTGGAGAGCATCGCGCACGACAGCGGGCGGCTGCTCAGCATCACGGGCGCCTTCGCCATCGTGGTCGTCGTGTGGACCGCCACCGGCTTCGTCACGTTCGCCCGCCGTGCGGTGCGCGACACCTTCGGCCTGCCCTTCGACCTCCGCAGCTTCGTCATGCTCAAGGCGCGGGACTTCGTCGCCGCCCTCCTCTTCGGCATCTCGCTGCTGATCGGCGCCCTGCTCGGCTCCATCGCCACGGGCGC
Organism: Microbacterium sp. HMH0099; assembly: GCF_049384025.1. NCBI lineage: Bacteria > Bacillati > Actinomycetota > Actinomycetes > Micrococcales > Microbacteriaceae > Microbacterium > Microbacterium sp. HMH0099. The sequence goes on from NZ_JBMRJR010000004.1 coordinate 370,675, forward strand.
GATCGACCTCGTCTTCTCCCTGCTGTCGTGGGACCGCGAGTCCGTGTGGTGGTCGATCGGCGCCCGGGCGATCTCGCTCGCCGTCGCCTTCGCCCTGAACACGGTGGCCCTGGCCTGCCTGTTCCGCTTCCTGACGGGGACGTCGCTCCGGTGGCGCCGGATCTGGCCCGGCGCGCTCGTCGGTGCGACAGGGATGGTCCTCCTGCAGGTCGCTGCGGGCTTCCTCTTCGTCTACACGCCGTCCAACCCGCTGCTGGCCACCTTCGCGATCTTCATCGGCTTCCTCCTGTGGTTCCGGCTGATCGGCATCGTCATCCTCCTCGCCGCCGCGTGGATCGCCGTGGCGGCCGGCGACCGCGACGTGCCCCTGCGCTCCGCCGAGGACCGGCGGGCCATGGAGCAGGCCGCCATCGTCATCGCCGCGCAGGTGCGCGTGCGCGAGGCGGAGCGCGAGCTGGCACTGGCGCGGTGGCCGCGGCGCGGGGGTGCGCGCCGGCGGCTGGCGGCGGCGGAGAAGACGCTCGCGCGCGCGGAGGCCGACTCACCGGGTCCGCGGCGCGCGTCCCTCCTCCCCGACTGAGCCCGCGACCGTCCCGGCCGTTCCCGCTGGCGTCGCTCGGCGTGGTGCGGGCAGCCGTCCCGGGCCCGATGTCGGAGGCCCGCGTTACGCTCGTCGGGTGTCTCGCACTCTTCGCATCGTGTCCGTGAACGTCAACGGCATCCGCGCCGCCGTCCGCAAGGGCATGACCGAATGGGTGGAGGCCTCCGGCGCCGACATCCTCGCGCTGCAGGAGGTGCGGGCGACGGCCGACCAGCTCGCCGAGGCACTCCCCGGATGGCGCATCGTGAACGACGAGGCCCTGCAGAAGGGACGCGCCGGTGTCGCGGTCGTGAGTCGCATGCCCGCGACGGCCACGCGCGCGGTGCTGGGACCCGAGCCCCTGGATGCCACCGGCCGCTGGATCGAGACGGACTTCGACGTCGATGGGCACACCGTCACGGTGGTCAGCGCGTACGTCCACAGCGGGGAGGTCGACACGCCCAAGCAGGAGGCGAAGTGGCTGTTCCTCGACGCGATGGAGCGGCGTCTGAGCGAGCTCTCCGCCGAGCGCGAGCTGGCGGTCGTGATGGGCGACCTGAACGTCGGCCACCGCGAGCTCGACATCAAGAACTGGAAGGGCAACCGCAAGAACTCCGGGTTCCTTCCCCGCGAGCGCGCGTACTTCGACCGGTTCTTCGGCCCCGCGGGCGAGACCGTCACGGGCGTCGACGGGTCCGAGGGCCCGGGTCTCGGCTGGGTCGACGTCGGCCGGCGTCACGCGGGCGAGGTGGACGGCCCGTACACCTGGTGGTCGATGCGCGGGAAGGCGTTCGACACGGACACCGGCTGGCGCATCGACTATCACGTCGCCACCCCGGCCCTCGCGGACCGCGCGTCCGGCTACCGCGTCGACCGGGCGGCATCCTGGGACACCCGCTGGAGCGACCACGCGCCCGTCATCGTCGACTACGAGATCGGGTGACGCGCCGAGGTCGAGGCGCCACGATCGCCGGGGGCATCGCGGGCGAGGACGCGACGGCTGCGTGAAGAGGGCTGCGCGGGCGAGGGCTGCTCAGGCGAGAGCTGAGCGGGCAGGGACGGGCGACCCGACGCCTAGGATTGTCCGGTGACCACGCAGCGCCTCTACTCCGGAATGCAGCCCTCCGCCGACAGCCTCCAGATCGGCAACTACATCGGGGCCCTCCTCCAGTGGCGGACGCTGCAGGACGAGTACGACGCCTTCTTCTCCGTCGTCGACCTGCACGCCCTCACCCAGCCGGGCGACCCGGCCGAGCGCCGCGAGAAGACCCGCCGCACTGCGGCGCAGTACATCGCCGCGGGGATCGAGCCGTCCAAGTCGACCCTCTACGTGCAGTCGCACGTGCCCGCCCACGCCGAGCTGCAGTGGATCCTCTCCACCCTCACCGGTTTCGGTGAAGCCGGCCGCATGACCCAGTTCAAGGACAAGTCCGCCCGTTACGGGACGGATGCCACCAACGTGGGCCTCTTCACCTACCCGGTCCTCATGGCCGCCGACATCCTGCTGTACCAGACCGACGTCGTCCCCGTCGGCGACGACCAGAAGCAGCACATCGAGCTGACGCGCGACCTCGCGGAGCGGTTCAATCAGCGCTTCGGCGAGACGTTCGCCATGCCGAAGCCGATGATCCAGCGCGAGACCGCCCGCATCTACGACCTGCAGAACCCGACGGCGAAGATGTCCAAGTCCGCCGAGAGCGACGCCGGCGTGCTGTGGATGCTCGACGAGCCGAAGGTCAGCGCGAAGAAGATCATGCGCGCCGTGACCGACTCCGAGGGTGCGGTGCGGTTCGACCGCGAGGCCAAGCCCGGGGTGTCGAACCTGCTGGTGATCTACTCGGCGCTGACCGGCCGGGAGATCTCGGCCATCGAGGACGAGTACGCCGGGCGCGGGTACGGCGACTTCAAGAAGGGCCTCGCCGAGGTCGTCGTCAACGAGTTCGAGCCGGTCCGCGAGCGGGCCCTCGAACTGCTGGCCGACCCCGCCGAGCTGGACCGCGTGCTCGCGCAGAACGCCGAGCGGGCGGCATCCGTCGCCGAGAAGACTCTGGCGGACGTCTACGACCGCATCGGGCTGCTGCGCCGCGGCTGACCGCGCCTGGTCCCCTGCCGAGAAACGCTCTCTGCCCCGAGAAACGGCTGCACCCGGCATTTCCCCGCGCACGGAGCGTTTCTCGCGCGACGGCGCGGGAGCGGGGCCGCTCCGCAGAACGGCCCCGCCCTCGAGGTGTCAGACCGTGCGGCGTCGGCGCAGGACCATCAGCAGCAGGCCGAGCGAGACGGCCGCGGCGGCGACGATCCCGGCCGGCAGCAGCGCGTCGGCCGACGAGCCGGTCGCGGCGAGCGCGGTCGGCTTCGACGCCACCGATGCGGCGGCGGTCGGCGCGGCCGACGGCACGACGACCGCCGGCGTCGGGGTGGCCGTGACCTCGGGCGAGGCCGACGGGGTGGGCGTCGGCTCCATGGTCGGCGTCGGGCTCGGCGACGGCTCGGGACTGACGTCGCACCCGATGACGGTCACGCGCGGGTCCGGCGCGGCCAGCACGCCGGAGGTCCAGTCCGGCGCGGTGCCGAGCTCCTCGAAGCCGAACGTCGCCGCAGCCGTCTCCGCGACGTCGTCGCAGCCGTACCCCACGAGCACCTTCGACCAGACCCATTCCTCGCCCGGCTGGAACAGGCGGGGACCGTAGTCCTCGAGCGTCCCGTCGGGCGCCGAGATGACCGCGGCACCGTAGGCCGGGACCGCCGAGGTGTTCCTCGCCCAGACGCGCACCTCCACCTGTCCGGCCGTCGTGACGTCCACCGTGACGGTGGTCTCCCCGGTGATGTCGGCCGCCCAGGCCGCAGAGCTCGCACCGAACGCAGCCGTGAGGGCGAGCGCCGCGACGCCCACTCCCCCAGTGATCGCCTTCTTCTTCATATGGCTCTTCCCCCATTTCCCCTCCCACGACACGTGGGCGGGGACGCCCTGATCACGCCCCCACGCCGCACGTTAGCGATATCGGCATCCCGTTCTGTGTCGGGCTGTGCAACACCTCGTTTCGTTTTGTGTCATGACGCGATGGTCCGTCGCGGACGCACGGCGCCGGATAGCGTGAGCGGATGGAACGCGACGTCCTGCACACGCCCCGGCTCGAGCTGTCCGCTCCTCGGGACAGGGATGCCGCGAGCATCCACGCCGCGTGCCAGGACGCCGAGCTGCAGCGGCTGACGACCGTGCCGTCGCCCTACCTGCCCGGCGACGCCGAGAAGTTCATCGCTCTCTCCGACCGCTGGTGGGACGAGGGGTCCGAGGCGACCTGGGCCATCCGCCTCGACGATCGGCTGGTCGGCATGATCGGGCTCGCCCGGCTCGGCGGCGGGGCGCCGGAGATCGGCTACTGGATGGCGCGCGAGGCGCGCGGGCAGGGCGTCGTCGGCGAAGCGGCCGAGGCCGTCGTGGACTGGGCCTTCGCCGCCGAGCGGCCGGCGATCGCCCGGATCGAGTGGCGGGCCGTCGTCGGGAACGTGGCCTCGGCGCGCACCGCCCGTCGACTCGGCTTCCGCTACGAGGGGCTCCTGCGTCAGGCCGCCTCGAACAGCTTCGGGCGGGCCGACCTCTGGGTGGCGGGGCTGCTGCGCGACGACGAGCGGTCCCCGCAGACGTGGCCGCTCCCCCTCGGGTGAGCGTGGCCGTGGCATCCCTCCCCCTGTTCCGGTAGACGCTCCGGCTTCTCCGGTAAACGCTCCGGCGCGGCGACCCCGGAGGGAGCGCCCGGGGCAGCGACGGGCGGAACGGCGGGCGGGGCGAGGCGCAAGGGGCGGCGCGATGTCGGACCCGGATGCCAGGATGTGGCGCATGCCGGAGATGCCCGAGGTCGAGGGACTCGTCGAATACCTGCGCGGCCGCGTGACGGGGCTGCACGTGACGAAGGCGACCGTGTCGGCCATCTCCGCTCTCAAGACGTACGACCCGCCGCTCACGGCGCTCGTCGGGACGGCAGTGACCGGGGTGGAGCGCCAGGGCAAGTTCCTCGACGTGGCGACGGACGGCGGCATCCATCTCGTCTTCCATCTGGCCAAGGCCGGGTGGCTGCGCTGGTACGACCTGCTGCCGCAGACGCTCATCAAGCCGGGCAAGACGCCCATCGCGCTGCGCGTCGGGTTCGACGACGACTCCGGTTTCGACCTCACCGAGGCGGGGACCAAGAAGTCACTGGCCGTCTCCGTCGTCCGCGACCCGCAGGAGGTGCCGGAGATCGCCCGGCTGGGGCCGGATCCCCTCGGCGGCGGGATCGACCGCGACGCGTTCGGCGCGCTGCTCGCGGGGCGGCGCACCCAGATCAAGGGCGTCCTCCGCGACCAGTCGATCATCGGCGGCGTCGGCAACGCGTACTCCGACGAGATCCTGCACGCCGCGAAGATGTCGCCGTACGCGCTCGCGGCGAAGCTCACCGACGACGAGGTCGACCGCCTGTTCGACGCGATGGTGTCGACGCTCACCGACGCGGTCGCGGCCGCGCGGGGCAAGCCGCCGGCCGACCTGAAGGACGCGAAGCGCCGCGGCATGCGGGTGCACGGTCGGCGCGGCGAGGCGTGTCCGGTCTGCGGCGACGAGGTGCGCAGCGTCTTCTTCGCCGACAACTCCCTCGAGTACTGCCCCACGTGTCAGACCGGCGGCAAGCTGCTGGCCGATCGGCGGCTGTCGCGGCTGCTGAAGTGACGGCCCCGCGGAGCGCCGGAGAACCGTGACCGCCGGCGCGCGGACGTCCCGGATGTCACACGGCGACCGGGAATGAAACCGGGAGAACGACGTTGACTAGACTCCGAAGTGCAACAACGTGCTCCGGGGTCGGTGGGAATCCGAACCGGCGGTGACAGTCCGCGAACTCCGACGCCTCGGCTGACGGGTTGATCCGGTGGAACTCCGGAACCGACGGTGATGCGACGAGCGATCGTCGCTAGTCCGGATGGGAGGCAGCACGGACGGCGCGGCGCGCCTTCCTGCCCCCTCGAGCACCGCGGGAAGGACAGGGAATGGCATCCGCCACCGAGATCGACGCCATGCGGCGAGCGCTGCAGCTCGCCCGCGGAGGTCCGCGCGGGCTGAACCCGCAGGTCGGCGCGGTCATCCTCTCCCCCACCGGGGACGTCCTGGCCGAGGGGTTCCATCGCGGTGCGGGCACGCCGCACGCCGAGGTCGACGCCTTGTCGCAGCTGCCGCCGGGCGCGGCCGCCGGGGCGACCGCCGTCGTCACCCTGGAGCCCTGCAACCACACCGGCCGCACCGGGCCGTGCGCCGTCGCGCTCCTCGAGGCCGGGGTGTCCCGCGTCGTCTACGCGCTCGACGACCCCACGGATGCCGCGTCGGGCGGCGCCGCGCGCCTCCGGTCCGCGGGCGTCGACGTGGAGTCCGGCGTCGAGCGCGACGCCGCCGCCGCCCTCGTCCACGATTGGACGCACCTCCAACGCACCGGCCGCCCCGTCGTCACCGTCAAGTGGGCGCAGAGCCTGGACGGCCGGGCCGCCGCCGACGACGGCACGAGTCAGTGGATCACCGGGCCCGACGCCCGCCGGGACGTCCATCTCCGCCGCGCCGCGGCCGACGCGATCATCGCCGGCACGGGGACCGTCCGCGCGGACGACCCCGCCCTCACCGCACGCGCGGAGGACGGGTCCCTCCTCGAGAACCAGCCCGTCCCCGTCGTCATCGGCGAGAGCGAGGTGGCTCCGGATGCCGCCGTCCACCGGCATCCGCACCCGGTGATCCTCGCCCGTACCCGCGACCTGTCCGTCGTGCTCGCGGACCTCGGCGCCCGTGGCATCCAGCGCGTCTTCGTCGAGGGCGGCCCGACGCTCGCCAGCTCCTTCCTGCGCGCGGACCTGGCGGATGAGGTGCTCGTCTACGTCGCGCCCGTCCTGCTCGGCGGGTCCCGGCTCGCCCTGGGCGACATCGGGGTGCCGACGATCGCCGACGCCCGCCGACTGCGCGTGACGCGGATCGAGACCCTCGGCGACGACCTCCTCGTCGTCGCCCACCCGCACGAGACCACCCCCGACCCCCACGGAGACGCCTGATGTTCACCGGAATCGTCGAAGAGATCGGCGCGATCACCGCCGTCGAGCCGTCGGGCGACGGCGTCCGCCTCACCGTGCGCGCGCCGCTGTCGGTGTCGGACGCGGGCCACGGCGACTCCATCTCCGTCAGCGGGGTCTGCCTCACCGTCGTCGACCAGGGCGAGGACTGGTTCACCGCCGACGTCATGCAGCAGACGCTCGACATGTCGACGCTCGACGGCATCGCGCCGGGCCGCGCCGTCAACCTCGAGCGCGCGACCGCCGCCCACGGGCGCCTCGGCGGCCACATCGTGCAGGGGCACATCGACGGCACCGGCGTCGTGCGCGAGGTGCGACCGGGCGCGCAGTGGAGCGTCGTGCGGGTCGGCATCCCGTCCGCCCTCGCCCCGCTCGTCGTCGACAAGGGTTCCATCGCGATCGACGGGGTGTCGCTCACCGTCAGCGCCGTCAGTCCCGCGTCCGAGCCGGAGCCGTGGCTCGAGGTCTCGCTCATCCCCGAGACCCTCGCCGCGACGACCCTCGGCCGGGCCGAGCCCGGCGCCCCCGTCAACCTCGAGACCGACATCCTGGCGCGGCACGTGCAGCGCCTCCTCGCCTTCCGAGACACCGAGAACACCGCGGCTGCGGCCGCACCGACCGAGAGGGGCTCCGCATGAGCCTGTCCACCATCCCCGAGGCCCTGGAGGCCCTGCGTCAGGGCCGCCCCATCCTCGTCGCCGACGACGAGAACCGCGAGAACGAGGGCGACGTCATCCTGTCGGCCCAGCTGGCGACCGCCGAGTGGCTCGCCTGGACAGTGCGTTACTCCAGCGGCTACGTCTGCGCCCCCATGCCCGCCGAGTGGGCGGACGCCCTCGACCTGCCGCCGATGGTCGCGGTCAACGAGGACGCCCGCGGCACGGCCTACACGGTCAGCGTCGACGCCGCCGACGGCGTCACCACCGGCATCAGCGCCGCCGACCGCGCCCGCACCCTGAACGTCCTCGCGGACCAGGAGTCGACCCCGGCGAGCCTCATCCGCCCGGGCCACGTGCTGCCGCTGCGCGCCGTCGAGGGGGGCGTGCGCGAGCGCGCGGGCCACACCGAGGCCGCCGTCGACCTCATGCGCCTCGCGGGGCTGCAGCCGGTCGGCGCGATCGCCGAGGTCGTCGCCGAGGACGGCAGCATGATGCGCCTGCCCGGACTGTTCGAGCTCGGCGAGCGCGACGGCATCCCGGTCATCACCATCGAGCAGCTCATCGCCTACCTCGACGAGACCGACCCGCTGCCCTCCGCCGCGCCGGTCCGCCGCCGCGTCAGCCTGCGCGCCGAGTCGAACGTGCCCACCTCGCACGGGACGTTCCGCTTCCTCGCGTACAAGGACCGCATCACCGGAACCGACCACCTCGCCGTGGTCTCCGGCGACCTGCACGAGGAGGCGCCGCTCGTGCGCGTGCACTCGGAGTGCCTGACCGGCGAGGCCTTCGGGTCGCTCAAGTGCGAGTGCGGTCCCCAGCTGGATGCCGCCTTGGACACGATCGACCGCGACGGCGGCATCGTCATCTACATGCGGGGCCACGAGGGGCGCGGCATCGGCCTCATCAACAAGCTGCGCGCGTACAGCCTGCAGGAGCGCGGCATGGACACCGTGGATGCCAACCTCGCCCTCGGTCTGCCCGCCGACGCCCGCGACTACGCCGCCGCGGCCGGCATCCTCGCCGACCTCGGTGTCGAGAAGGTCCGCCTGCTGACCAACAACACCGACAAGGTCGCGCAGCTGCGCTCCTTCGGGCTCGACGTGGTCGAGCAGGTGCCGCTCCTGGTCGGCGTCGGCCCCAACAACCACCAGTACCTCGAGACCAAGCGCGACCGGATGGGTCACGTCATCGCCGAGGACGACCTGCGCGACGCCCTCGCGCACATGAAGGAAGGAACCGCCTGATGGCCGGCAGTGGAGCACCCGAGACGGGGAATGTCGACGCGACGGGACTGAACGTGGTCGTCATCGCGGGCACGTGGCACGACGTCATCACCGACGGCCTCATCGCGGGCTCGACGAAGGTCCTGGATGCCTCCGGCGCGACGTACCGCGTCGTCCGCGTCCCGGGCTCGTTCGAGCTGCCGGTCGCGGCCGTCGCCGCCTTCGAGGGCGGCGCCGACGCCGTCGTCGCCCTGGGCGTCATCATCCGCGGCGGGACGCCGCACTTCGAGTACGTGTCGTCCGCCGCGACGGACGGTCTCACGCGCGTCGCGATCGAGGCGGGACGCCCGGTCGGATTCGGCGTGCTCACCCTCGACGACGAGCAGCAGGGTCTGGACCGCGCGGGCCTCGAGGGCTCGAAAGAGGACAAGGGCGCCGAGGCGGCCGACGCCGCCATCCGCACCGCGCTGCTGCTGCGCGAGCTGCGCGGCTGACCCCGTCGGCCCCGGCGTCCGCCGCCCGAGTCCCGGGCCGGCGGGCGCCTGCTCAGCCGACGCATAGACTTGACGGGTAGACGGCCCCCACCCGGGACCGCCCGCTCACGGTGACCTTGCCGCGCAGCGGACGCAGACCACGCGCCCGTTCCGCGCCACCGCTGCGCCCCACCCCGGACGCACACGCTCGTCTTCATCGTCAGGCTGTCATGACCACCACCTCGTCCCCCTCCCCCCGCTCCACCACGGCTCCCGCGAACCCGCGTTCGCGCGTCATCACCGCGAGCCTCGTGGGCACCACCATCGAGTTCTACGACTTCTACGCGTACGCCACGGCGGCCGTGCTCGTGTTCCCGATCCTCTTCTTCCCGACCGGCAACGAGACCACCTCGCTGCTGCTGTCGTTCAGCGTCTTCGGCGCCGCCATGGTCGCGCGCCCCCTCGGCGCCGTCGTCTTCGGCCACTTCGGTGACCGGTTCGGACGCAAGGCCACCCTGGTGGCATCCCTCCTCACGATGGGTGTCGCGACGTTCCTCATCGGCTGCCTGCCGACCTTCGACCAGATCGGCGTGTGGGCCGCGATCCTGCTGCTCATCATGCGCCTGGCGCAGGGCTTCGCTCTCGGCGGCGAGTGGTCCGGCGCTGCGCTGGTGGCCACCGAGAACGCCCCGAAGGGCAAGCGCGCCCTGTTCGGCACGTTCCCGCAGCTGGGCGCCCCGATCGGCTTCATCATCGCCAACACGGTGTTCCTCGTCATCAACTTCGCGCTGCCGCACCCCGACGGCACCGCGCAGCGGTCGGCCGAGTTCCTCTCGTGGGGCTGGCGCGTGCCGTTCCTGTTCTCGGCTCTCATGGTCATCGTCGGCCTCTACGTGCGCCTCAAGCTCGTCGAGAGCGAGTCGTTCAGCAAGGCCGAGAAGACGGGCGTCATCAAGAAGTTCCCGCTGGGCGCCGCGCTCCGCAACAACTGGAAGCAGCTCATCCTCGGCACGTTCATCATGCTGGCGACCTACGTGCTCTTCTACCTGATGACGAGCTTCACGCTCTCGTACGGCACCAAGGCCACGCTCGAGGGCGCGGAGGCCGCCGCCACCGCGGCCGGCACGCCGTTCGACGCCACCCAGTACGTCCCCGGCCTCGGCTTCGGCTACACCGACTTCGTCATCATGCAGATCATCGGCGTGGTGTTCTTCGGCGTCTTCACGATGCTCTCCGGCCCCGTGGCCGACGCGATCGGCCGCAAGCGCCTCCTCATCGGGGTGACGATCGGCATCATCGTCTTCGGTCTGCTCTTCTCGGTGTTCCTGCTCCCGCAGGCCGACGCGAAGTTCACCGGTGCCCTGGTGCAGGCGTTCCTCATCTTCGGATTCGTCCTCATGGGCACGACCTTCGGACCGATGGGCGCCGTCCTGCCCGAGCTGTTCCCGACGAACGTCCGGTACACCGGTTCGGCCATCTCGTACAACGTCTCGTCCATCCTGGGCGCGGCCCTGGCCCCGCTCGTCGCGGTGGCGCTGTGGGCGGCCGGCGACGGCAACCCCTGGCTCGTCGGGGTCTACCTGTCCGTGATGGGCGTGCTGACGCTCGTGGCCCTCGTGCTCTCGCCCGAGACGAAGGACGTCGATTACGACGACAACCTCGCCGCCGGGGCGACCGCGCCTTAACGGCGACTCCCGGACGAAGGGATGCCACGGGTCTCAGGGCCCGTGGCATCCCTTCGTCGTCCACCGGGCACGTGCACGGTCCCCCTCGACGCCGGAGCCGCGTGCGAAGCGGGGTACGGTCGAAGGACCCGTTTCCTTTCCCCGAGGTGAGCATGTCCGTCCCCGCTCCCGCCCGTGGCCGTCGCGGCCGTCGCCAGCCCGAGGGCCCCCGCGCGTCGTTCCGTCAGCTGCTTCCGTTCCTCCTCGAGCACAAGCGCACGCTCGCCGTCGTCGCCGTGCTCAGCGTCTTCGGCGCCGCCACGACCCTTGTGCAGCCGCTCCTCGTCGGCGAGGTCATCACGCGCGTGCAGGGCTCGGTGCCGCTCGGCGCGCTCGTCTGGCTGCTCGTCGGCTTCGTCGTCGTGTCGTCGCTCATCTCCGGCTACCAGCACTACCTGCTGCAGCGCACCGGCACCGCGGTCGTCTACTCCAGCCGCCGCCGCCTCATCTCGCGGATCCTCCGCCTGCCGATCGCCGAGTTCGACGCCCGACGCACCGGCGATCTCGTCTCGCGCGTGGGCACGGACACGACCCTGCTCTACGCCGTGCTCACGCAGGGACTGGCGGATGCCGTCGGCAACGCGCTCATCCTCGTCGGCGCCGTCGTCGCGATGGCCTTCATCGACCCGCTCCTGCTCGGCCTCATCGTCGTGGTCGTCGGCGCCTCCCTCGCGACCGTCGTCGTGCTGAGCGGACGCATCCGCGCCGCCTCCACCGAGCAGCAGGTCAAGGTGGGCGAGCTGTCCTCGGGCGTCGAGCGCGCCGTCGGCTCGATCCGTACGATCCGCGCGGCCGGGGCGACCGCGCGCGAGACCGCCGCCGTCGAGAGCACCGCCACGGAGGCGTACGCCGCGGGGGTCCGGATCGCCAAGGTGTCCGCCCTCATCGTGCCCGTCGCGGGGATCGCCCTGCAGGTCTCGCTGCTGGTGGTGCTCGGCGTGGGCGGGTTCCGGGTGGCATCCGGAGCCATCGATGTCGCCGCGCTCGTGACCTTCGTCATCTTCCTCTTCCTGCTCGTTCAACCCCTCGCCTCGGCGATCGGCGCGATCACGTCCGTCAACCAGGCGCTGGGCGCGCTGGGCCGCATCCAGGAGGTGCTCGACCTCCCCGAGGAGACCGCGTCCGACAGCGTCGCGGCGGCGTCCGCGTCGGTCTCGACCGGGGATCGGGATGCCGCGGCGATCGAGTTCCGCGACGTGCGCTTCCGCTACCCCGACCACGTCGTCGAGGCGCGCGCGGCCGCGGCGAAGGAGGCGCGTTCGGTGCTCGCGCAGGCGCACCTCGACCGGGCGGCCGACGAGACCGCTGCAGAGGCCGGTGAAGCCGACCGCGAGGTGCTGCGCGGGGTGTCGTTCACGGTGCCGCGCGGGGCCCGCGTCGCGCTGGTCGGACCGTCCGGCGCCGGCAAGAGCACGATCCTCTCGCTCGTCGAGCGGTTCTACGACCCCACCGACGGGGCGATCCTCGTGGATGGCGTCGACGCCCGCGACCTGCCTCGGGACGACCTCCGCGCCCGCTTCGGGTACGTCGAGCAGGACGCGCCCACCCTGGCCGGCACGATCGCCGACAACCTTCGCCTGGCCTCGCCGGGGGCGTCCGCGGCGGACTGCGAGCGCGTGCTGCGCGCGGTCAACCTCGGCGACGTGCTCGAACGCAACCCGCTCGGGATCGACGCCCCCGTCGGCGAGGACGGCGTGATGCTGTCCGGCGGCGAGCGCCAGCGCCTGGCGATCGCGCGGGCCCTGCTGGCCGCTCCCCCGGTGCTGCTGCTCGACGAGTCCACCTCGTCGCTCGACGGGGTGAACGAGCAGCGGATGCGCGAGGCCATCGACGCGGTCGCCACCGGCCGGACGCTGCTGGTGATCGCGCACCGCCTGTCGACCGTCGTCGACAGCGACCTCATCGTCGTGCTCGAGCACGGCCGGGTCGTCGGGCAGGGCACGCACAGCGAGCTCGTGGCATCCACGCCCCTCTACCGCGACCTCGCGAAGCACCAGCTGCTGGTCTGACCGCCGCCCTCCCCCGCCCTCCTCTCGCCCTCCCCCCCCTCTCGCGCTGACTTGCCGCAGATGTACGCAGAAGCAGCCCCACGGCGTACATTCGCGCCACCTCACGGCCGGCGGCAGCGACCACGCGGCAGGGCTGGATGGGGGCACGGGTGCGCGCGGACAGGACGACGCCCCTCCCGCGCGCCAAGAACGGGAGGGGCGTCGAGTCGACGGCGTCAGTGTTGACGCAGGCGGTACCGCAGCGATGCCAGCTCCGCACGGAGCGCGGCGGGCAGGTGCGAGCCGAAGCTGTCGTAGAACTCCTCGGTCAGGTCGGCCTCGCGCAGCCACGACGCGGCGTCGACGGAGAACAGCTCGTCGAGGTCCGCGGCGGGGAGGTCCAGACCGTCGAGGTTGAGGTCCTCGATCTCGGGCAGACGTCCGATGGGGCTGTCGACCGCGCCGACCTGACCGTCGACGCGGCGGATGATCCAGTCGATGACGCGGGCGTTGTCGCCGAAGCCCGGCCACAGGAAGCGTCCGTCGTCGCCCTTGCGGAACCAGTTGACCTGGAAGATCCGCGGTGCCCGGTCGAAGCGGAGCTTCTGACCGACGGACAGCCAGTGGCCGAAGTAGTCGCCCATGTTGTAGCCGCAGAACGGGAGCATCGCGAAGGGGTCGCGGCGAAGCTCGCCGACGGTGCCCTCCTGCGCAGCGGTCTTCTCGCTCGAGATCGTCGAGCCGAGGAAGACGCCGTGCGCCCAGTCAGTGGCCTCGAGCACGAGCGGGACGTTCGTCGCCCGGCGTCCGCCGAAGAGGATGGCATCCAACGGAACGCCCTCGGGCGCCTCCCAGTCCTCGGCGATCTGCGGGCACTGGGCCGCGCCGACCGTGAAGCGCGAGTTGGGGTGCGCGGCCGGACGACCGGACGCGGGGGTCCAGGGGTTGCCCTCCCAGTCGATGAGGTGCGGCGGCGCCTCGTCGGTCAGGCCCTCCCACCACACGTCGCCGTCGGGGCGCAGCGCGACGTTGGTGAAGATCGTGTTGCCCCACAGCGTCTCGACCGCGGTGACGTTCGTCGACTCCCCGGTGCCGGGCGCGACGCCGAAGAAGCCGGCCTCGGGGTTGATCGCCCACAGGCGGCCGTCCTCGCCGGGACGGATCCAGGTGATGTCGTCGCCGAGGGTCTCGACGCGCCAGCCGGGGATGGTCGGGCGGAGCATCGCGAGGTTGGTCTTGCCGCAGGCCGACGGGAACGCCGCGGCCACGTGGTACGCCTTGCCGGCCGGGTCGATGACGCGGATGAGCAGCATGTGCTCGGCGAGCCAGCCCTCGTCGCGCCCGATGACCGAGGCGATGCGCAGCGCGAAGCACTTCTTCGCGAGGATCGCGTTGCCGCCGTATCCCGAGCCGAACGACCACACCTCGAGGGTGTCGGGGAAGTGGACGATGTACTTCTCGTCGTTGCAGGGCCAGGCGGCATCCACCTGTCCGGGGGCGAGCGGCGCACCGACCGAGTGCACGGTCTTGACCCACGGGGCCCCCGCGGCGATCTGCTCGACGACGGCGGTACCGACGCGCGTCATGACGCCGATGGATGCCACGGCGTAGGCACTGTCGGTCAGCTGCACGCCGATGTGGCTGAGCGGGCCGCCGACGGCGCCCATCGAGAAGGGGACGACGTACATGGTGCGACCGCGCATGGACCCCTCGAAGACGCCGTCGAGCGTCTGACGGATCTCCGCCGGGGCGATCCAGTTGTTGGTGGGACCGGCGTCCTCCTCGCGCTCGGAGGCGATGAAGGTGCGCGACTCGAGGCGGGCGACGTCGCCGGGGTGGGAGCGGGCGAGGTACGAGCCGGGACGCCACTCGGGGTTGAGCTTGATGAGCTTGCCCTCGTCCACCATCTCGCGCAGCAGCGCCTCGTTCTCGGCGGCCGAGCCGTCGATCCAGTGGACACGGTCCGGCTGGGTGAGGGCGGCGACCTGGTCGACCCAGGCGACGAGGGCGGCCAGTCCCGGTCCCTCGGCGGTCGGGCGGGCGCCGAGAGCGGCGGTGCCCGGGGCGGCGGCCGGTCGCGCCTGCGGACGGGCGGGGCGGGTGAAGATGTCGGCAAGAGCCATGTCGTTCTCCTCGGTCGTTGGGGAGGCAAATCGAAGGTCTTCCTCCACTGTGCGCCGCTGCAAGAGAAATTTCGACGCGATTCGGCGCTAAGAATCGAGGAAATTTAGATATGGTCAAGGAATGGCGACGTCGCTCGAACTGACCACGCTGGGGCACCGCATCCGGCACCACCGTCTCGCGCAGGGATACACCCTCGACGAGCTCGGCGCCCTCGTCGGCGTCGCCGGCAGCCAGCTGAGCCTCATCGAGAACGGCAAACGCGAGCCCAAGCTCTCCCTCCTGCAGGAGATCGCCCGCGTCACCGGCACCGAGGTGACCGAGCTGCTCTCGGCCGAGCCGCCGAACCGGCGGGCGGCTCTGGAGATCGAGCTGGACCGGGCGCAGGCGAGCCCCGTGTTCCGCCAGCTGGGCATCGCCCCCGTCAAAGTGAGCAAGGGCATGAGCGACGAGACGATCGAGGCCGTGCTCGGACTGCACCGCGAGCTGCAGCGCCGCGAGCGCGAGACGATCGCGAGCCCGGAGGAGGCCCGCCGCGCCAACACGGAGCTGCGCCTGCGGATGCGCGCCATCGACAACCACCTCCCCGACATCGAGCGCCTCGCCGAGAAGCAGCTCAAGGCCGCCGGGCACGGCACGGGAGCCCTCACCCACCGGACCGTGAGCATCATGGCGGAACAGCTCGGGTTCGAGCTCATCTACGTCAATGACCTCCCCCATTCCGCCCGGTCGGTGACCGACCTGGAGAACGGGCGGATCTACCTTCCGCCGGCATCCATCCCCGGCGGGCACGGCCTGCGCTCCATGGCGCTGCAGGCCATGGCGCACCGCCTGCTCGGGCACAAGGCGCCCACCGACTACGCCGACTTCCTGCAGCAGCGCCTCGAAATCAACTACTTCGCCGGCTGCTGCCTCGTCCCGGAGACGGGGGCGGTCGCGTTCCTCGCGCAGGCGAAGAAGGATCGCAACCTGGCCGTCGAGGACTTCCGCGACGCCTTCGGCGTCACTCACGAGGCCGCGGCGATGCGCATGACGAACCTCATGACCCGCCATCTCGGCATCAAGCTGCACTTCCTCCGCGTGGACGCCGACGGGGCGATCTCGCGCGTGTACGAGAACGACGACCTGCCCCTCCCCTCGGACGTGACCGGGTCGGTCGAGGGGCAGATCATCTGCAAGAGGTTCTCCGCCCGTTCCGCCTTCTCGGAGCACAACCGGACCACCGAGCACTACCAGTACACCGACACCCCTGCGGGCACGTTCTGGTGCTCGACGCAGACCGGGACGACCTCCGACGGCGACTTCTCCATCACCGTCGGCGTGCCCTTCGACGACGCCCGGTGGTTCCGCGGACGCGAGACACCCAAGCGCGGGGTCTCGCGCTGCCCCGACGAGTCGTGCTGCCGCCGTCCCGACGCCGAGGCGGCCGAGCGCTGGCAGGGCAAGGCCTGGCCGAGTGCGCGCGTGCACCGGCACATGTTCTCGCCGCTCCCCCGCGGCATGTTCCCCGGAGTCGACGACGCGGAGGTCTTCGCCTTCCTCGACCGCCACGCCGACGGCTGAGCCGGAACGACGGATGCCACGGCCCCGCGCCCCGTGGAGCGTGCGAGCCGTGGCATCCGGTGTCGTCAGGCGTACGGGTTCGCCGTGAGCGTGTACTTCGTCTGCAGGTACTCGTGGATGCCCTCGTCGCCGCCCTCGCGGCCGAGGCCGGACTGCTTCCAGCCGCCGAAGGGCGCCGCGGCGTTGGACACCACGCCGACGTTGAGGCCCATCATCCCCGTCTCGAGCTTGTCGATCATGCGCTGACCGCGCGCGAGCGACTCGGTGAACACGTAGGACACGAGGCCGTACTCGGTGTCGTTCGCGATGCGCACGGCGTCGTCCTCGTCGTCGAACGGGACGATCGCCAGGACCGGTCCGAAGATCTCCTCGCGCAGGATGTCGCTCCCCGGCTGCACGTCGGCCACGACGGTGGGCTCGAAGAACGTCCCGGGCCCGTCGACCGGCGAGCCGCCGGTGGTGACCGTCGCGCCGCGCTCGACGGCGTCGCCCAGGAGGGTCTTGGCCTTGTCGACGGCGCGGTCGTCGATGAGCGGGCCGATCTGCACGCCGTCCTCGGTGCCGCGGCCGATCTTCAGCCCCTGCACGCGCTCGGTGACGCGGCGGGTGAACTCCTCGACGACGGAGCGCTGCACGATGAAGCGGTTCGCCGCCGTGCAGGCCTGGCCGATGTTGCGGAACTTCGCCAGCATCGCGCCCTCGACCGCCTTGTC
Organism: Microbacterium sp. HMH0099; assembly: GCF_049384025.1. Classification (NCBI taxonomy): domain Bacteria; kingdom Bacillati; phylum Actinomycetota; class Actinomycetes; order Micrococcales; family Microbacteriaceae; genus Microbacterium; species Microbacterium sp. HMH0099. The sequence goes on from NZ_JBMRJR010000004.1 coordinate 387,794, forward strand.
GAGGTCCGCGTCGTCGAACACGACGAAGGGCGCGTTGCCGCCGAGCTCCATCGAGGTGCGGAGCACTCCGGGCGCCGCCTGCTGCAGGAGCTTCACGCCGACCGGGGTCGAGCCGGTGAACGACAGCTTGCGCAGGCGCGGGTCGGAGATGATGCGCTCCGACACGGGTCCGGTGTCGGTCGTCGTGATGACGTTGACGACGCCGGCGGGCAGACCCGCGTCCTCGAGGATCTTCGCGAAGAACAGGGTCGTGAGCGGGGTGAGCGTGGCCGGCTTGATGACGACCGTGCAGCCGGCGGCGAGCGCCGGCGCGATCTTGCGCGTGGCCATCGCGAGCGGGAAGTTCCACGGGGTGATGAGGTAGCACGGACCGACCGGGTGCTGGGTGACGATCATGCGCCCGGTGCCCTCGGGGTTGGCGCCGTAGCGCCCCTGGGCGTGGGCGGTGACCTCGCTGAACCAGCGCAGGAACTCCCCGCCGTACGCGACCTCGCCGCGCGCCTCGGCGAGCGGCTTGCCCATCTCGAGCGTCATGAGGAGTGCGACGTCCTCCTTGCGCTCCTGCAGCAGGTCGAACGCACGGCGCAGGATCTCGGCACGCTCACGCGCCGGGGTCGCCGCCCAGGACGGGAACGCCGCCGCTGCGGCATCCATCGCCGCCTCGCCGTCGGCGACCGACGCGTCGGCGATCTCGCGGATCACGTCGCCCGTGGCCGGGTCGTTCACCGCGACGGTCCGCCCGCCCTCGGCCGGACGCCACTCCCCGTCGATGAGCAGGGTGTTCGGAATGGATGCCAGCAGCTCGCTCTCGCGCGACGCAGTCATAGGTCCTCCTGGATCGGGGCGGGGTGTCCCGCCAATTCTCGTCCGGCCACCGGGCGGCGCCGATATACGTGGTGTACAAACGAGAGTCGCCGCTCGCCCCTGCGTCCACCAGCCGGCGCCGTGCGGGCCGCGGGCGAGGGCCGGACGCCCAGGCCGCGGGGTCCTCGCGCAGGGCGTCGACCATCTTCCGCAGGAGCCCGAGCGCCTGCTCGCGCTGCCCGTCGTCGAGCCCTGAGAGCATGTGCAGCTCGACCGCGCGGACGGCGGCGGTCGCGCCCCGCAGCCGTTCACGACCGCGGTCGGTGAGCCGGGCGGGCAGCGCGCGGCCGACCGTCGCCGCGGCGGGCCGTTCGACCTCGCCCTGCTCCTCGAGCGAGAGCAGCAGGACGTTCATGCTCTGGCGGGTGACGAAGGCGCCGCGGGCCAGTTCGGAATTCGACAGTCCCGGACGCTGCCCGAGCAACTCGAGGTACGGCATCCACGACTCCCTCGTCGCGGAGGGCCACCGCATCGTCACGGCGCCGTTCGACGGACCGTTCGGCCGCACCTTCACCTTCGCCGACCCGGACGGCTACCACCTGACGCTGCACGACCGCGCCTGAGGGCGGGCGCAGAGGCCCCGGTGCCCGAGGGCGGGCGGCGTACGCGGGACGCGAGAACCCGCGCACGCCGCCCTATACTCGGACGGTCAGGCGCCCGACGGTGTGCGTCGCTGCTCGAAAAAAGGGCACGTAGCGCGGCACGCGCGAGACACATACGGCATCCCTCCGTTCGTCTCGAAAGGCCCGTCCCGTCATGCCCACCGTCTCCGCGCACGTCGCGCACACCCTCGCCCGCCACATCGACACCGTCTTCGGGGTCATGGGCAACGGCAACGCCTACTTCCTCGACGCCCTGGGACGCGAGACCTCCGCCGGGTTCGTCGCCGTCCGCCACGAGGCCGCGGGAGTGGTCGCCGCCGACGCCCACTTCCGTGCGTGCGGTCGTCCCGCTGCGGCGACGGCCACCTACGGCGCCGGCTTCACCAACACCCTCACCGCTCTCGCCGAGGCCGTGCAGGCGCGCACGCCGCTCGTGCTGATCGTGGGCGACGAGCCGACCTCGGGATCCCGCCCCTGGGGCGTCGACCAGATCGCCCTGGCCGCAGCCGTCGGCGCCCGCACCTATACGGTGGGCCATCGCGACGCCGCCGCGACCGTCGTCATCGCGATCGAGCACGCCCTGACCTACCGCCTCCCGGTAGTGCTCGGCATCCCGTACGACGTGGCGACGCGCGAGGCGGGCCCGATCCCGGATGCCTCCGCCCCCGGCGTGCAGCCGGAGGTGACGCCCGAGCGGCCTCCTCTCGGCCCTCACGCCGACGCCGTCCTCGACCGGATCGCGGACGCGCTCGCCACGGCGGAGCGGCCGCTGCTCCTCGGTGGTCGCGGTGCCTGGCTCGCCGACGCCGGTGCCGCCCTCGACGATCTCGCCGCCGCGACCGGTGCCCTGACCGCCACGAGCGCCCTCGGCCGCGGGCTCTTCTCGGACCCGGACCGCGATCTCGGCGTCGCCGGCGGTTTCGGCGCGCCCGGGGCCATGGAGATCGTCCGCCGCGCGGATGTCGCCGTGGTGTTCGGCGCGGGTCTCAACCAATTCACGATGCGCTTCGGAGAGCTGTTCGCCCCCGGAACGCAGGTGTTCCAGGTGGATCTGGCGCCGACCGCGACGCACCCGAACGTCGGCGGCTACGTGCAGGGCGACGCCTCCGATGTCGCCGCGGAGATCACGCGGCGGGTGCGCTCGCGCGGGGCGACGCCGTCGACCTGGGGCCGCGGGCTCGACATCGCCGCCGCCCGCCGCCAGCCCGTCGGGCACGCGGTGGGTCCCGACGGCCGCCTCGACCCGCGCACCGCGGCCGCCCGTATCGGCGAGCTGCTCCCGGCGGACCGCGTCATCGTCTCCGACGGCGGACACTTCCTCGGCTGGTCGAACATGTACTGGCCGGTGGCCTCACCCGATCGGATGATCATGGTCGGCACGGCGTACCAGTCGATCGGGCTCGGCTTCCCCAGCGTGCCGGGGGCCGCCGTGGCGCGCCCCGACGCGACGATCGTGCTCACCACCGGAGACGGCGGCGGCCTGATGGCCCTGTCCGACCTCGAGACGGCGATCCGCGTCGCGGGCGGTCGCGGGATCGCCGTCGTCTGGAACGACGCGCAGTACGGCGCCGAGGTCCTCAACTACGGCGTGAAGGGCCTGCATCCCGACCCGATGCTCATCCCGCAGGTCGACTTCGCCGCGGTCGCCCGGGGTCTCGGCGCTGAGGGCGTGGTGGTCGAGACCGTGGCGGACCTGGAGGCCCTGGCATCCTGGTCCACCCGTCCGACGGATGACCGACCGTTCCTCCTGCTCGACCTGCGGGTCAGCGCCGCCGTGGTCGCGCCCTACTGGGAGGAGATCGCCGCCCGCTGAGGCGGGCTGGGGAGGAGATGTCGCGACGGGAGGACCCGGGACACCGGATGCCACCTCCCCTCGCCGCATCCCCTCCCGCGGCCGCGAGGGTCAGTCCTCGTCGTCGTCCTCGCTGTCGTTGACGATCTCGATGTCCTCGACCTCGAGCTCGGGCGTCAGCTGCACGTGCACGAGCGCGTCCGGGAACTGCTTCTCGGCGACGAAGACGACGATGATCGCGTCGACGAAGACGCCGACCCCCACCGGCTCGAGGTCCACGCGCGGGTCGGCGACCTTGGCGATCTCCTCGTCCTCGAGGGCGTCCTCGATCTCGGTCGCGACCTCCTCGAGGAGCGCGCGCCAGCTCTGCTCGTCGGTCGACAGCACGCGCGAGACCGCGGCGACGAGCGCGTCGAGGTCGGGCTCGTCCGTCTCGTCGATCTCCGGGTCGACGTCGATCTCGACCTCGGCGTCGGCACCCGTCAGGTAGGCCTCGCCGCGGACGACGTCATCCTCGATGACGGGGTCGTCGACCAGTCCGCTCTCGGTGACGCGGGTCAGGAGGTCGTTCAGCACGCTGTCGCTCATAACAGCCCACGATGTCACGCTTCGGGTCCGGCCGCCGACGACGCGCCCCACCGTTCATCCGTCGTTCGCGCACTCCTGGCATCCCGCGCCGTGGTCGCCGTCCCCTGGCTGTGACTTGTCGCAGATGTACGCCGCGCCCCGCGCATCCCGTACATCTGCGACAAGTCAGCGCACGGGCGGCATCGCCGCACCCCTGGCGTTGACTTGTCGCAAATGTACGCCGCAGCCCGCGCATCCCGTACATCTGCGACAAGTCAGCGCCCGAAGCGCGGGGAGGGTGCGCGCCCGCAGCGCGGGGAGGGCGCGCGCCCTCCGGCGCGTCAGACGGTCGCGCGCTCCGCGGCCTCGACGACGTTCGTCATCAGCAGGGCCACCGTCATCGGTCCGACACCACCGGGGTTCGGGGAGAGGAAGCCGGCGACCTCGGCCACGTCCGGGTGCACGTCGCCGTAGACGCGGTTCTTGCCGGTCTCGGGGTCGACCTCGCGCGTCACGCCCACGTCGAGCACCGCAGCGCCGGGCTTGACGTCCTCCGCGCGCACGATGTGCTTCACGCCGGCCGCGGCGACGACGACGTCCGCCTGGCGCAGGTGCGACCCGAGGTCCGTGGTGCCCGTGTGGGTCAGCGTCACGGTCGCGTTGATCTCGCGGCGCGTGAGGAGGAGGCCGATCGACCGGCCGATGGTGACGCCGCGACCCACGACCACGACGTTCTTGCCGGCGAGGTCGTAGCCGTTGCGCAGCAGGAGCTCGATGACCCCGCGCGGGGTGCAGGGCAGCGGCGTGGTGATGGGCGCGTTGACGTTGAGCACCAGGCGTCCGAGGTTGGTGGGGTGCAGGCCGTCGGCATCCTTCGCCGGGTCGATGCGCTCGAGCACGCGGTCCGTGTCGATGTGCTTCGGCAGCGGGAGCTGCACGATGTAGCCGTGGCACGTCGGGTCGGCGTTGAGCCGGTCGATGACGGCCTCGACCTCCTCCTGCGTGGACTCGGCGGGAAGCTCGACCTGGATCGAGTTCATGCCGATGGCCTCGGACTCGCGGTGCTTCATTCCGACGTAGAGCTGCGACGCCGGGTCCGCACCGACGAGCACGGTCGCGATGCCGGGGACGACTCCGCGATCGCGCAGCACCGCCACCCGCTCGGCCAGCTCCGTCTTGATCGCCGCCGCGGCGGCCTTGCCGTCCAGTCTCGTCGCCGTCATGGCATCCCTCGTTCTGTGTCTGTGTCTGTGTGTCGGGCTCGGCTCCGACCCCCGGCGCGCGGCCGACCCGCCGCGGTCACGCCCGGCTCCGGGCGGTGAGGGATGCCGGGACGGGACACCGCACGGGCGCCCGCCCCGGCGGGGCTCACTGCTGCAGGTCGGGGTACAGCGGGAAGGCGTCGGTGAGCGTCACGACGCGCGCCCGCAGCGCCTCGACGTCGGCGCCGGGGATCAGCGCGAGCGCGATGATGTCGGCCACCTCGGTGAACTCGGCGTCGCCAAAGCCGCGGGTCGCCAGCGCCGGGGTGCCGATGCGGAGACCCGAGGTGACCATCGGCGGACGCGGGTCGTTCGGGACCGCGTTGCGGTTGACGGTGATGTGGATCTCGTGGAGCAGGTCCTCGGCCTGCTTGCCGTCGATCTCCGCCTCGCGCAGGTCGACGAGCACGAGGTGCACGTCGGTGCCGCCCGAGCGCACGGCGATGCCGGCGTTCTTGACGTCGTCCTGGGTGAGGCGGTCGGCGAGGATCGCCGCGCCGCGCAGGGTGCGCTCCTGGCGCTCTTTGAATTCCGGCGTCATCGCGAGCTTGAACGCGGTGGCCTTCGCCGCGATCACGTGCATGAGCGGGCCGCCCTGCTGACCGGGGAAGACCGCCGTGTTGATCTTCTTGGCCAGGTCGGCGTCGTTGGTGAGGATGAGGCCCGAGCGCGGGCCGCCGATCGTCTTGTGCACCGTGGTGGAGACGACGTGCGCGTGCGGGATGGGCGAGGGGTGCACGCCCGCGGCGACGAGACCGGCGAAGTGCGCCATGTCGACCCAGAGCAGCGCGCCCACCTCGTCCGCGATGGCACGGAAGGCGGCGAAGTCGAGCTGACGCGGGTAGGCCGACCAGCCGGCGATGATGACCTTCGGCTTGTGCTCGACGGCGAGGCGGCGGACCTCGTCCATGTCGATGACGCTGGTCTCGGGGTCGACGCCGTAGGCGACGATGTCGTACAGACGGCCCGAGAAGTTGATCTTCATGCCGTGGGTCAGGTGACCGCCCTGGTCGAGGGCGAGGCCGAGCAGCGTGTCGCCGGGGCGGGCGATGGCGTGCAGGACGGCGGCGTTCGCCGACGCGCCCGAGTGCGGCTGGACGTTGGCGAACTCGGCGCCGAACAGGGCCTTGGCCCGCTCGATCGCGAGCGACTCCGCGACGTCGACCTCTTCGCACCCGCCGTAGTAGCGACGGCCGGGGTAGCCCTCGGCGTACTTGTTCGTGAGCACCGAACCCTGCGACTGCAGGACCGACACCGGCACGAAGTTCTCGGAGGCGATCATCTCGAGGAAGCCGCGCTGGCGGTCGAGCTCGCGCTCGAGCACCTGGGCGATCTCGGGGTCGACCTCCGACAGGGGGGCGTTGAAGTACGGATCGGTCATGCGATCTCCTTGACGATGGTTCCGGATGCCACGGACTCGGCGAGTCCGCGGAGATACCGCATCGACCCAGGCGTGCGGTCGAATACCGTCAAGCGGTCGCTCCCCGGTGGTGTCCCACCTCAACGCCAGTCGCGACGCTGCCACCTTACCGGAGGGTCCCCCACCCGTGGCATCCCTTCCCTTTCTCCTCCGCCGCACCCCGTGGCATCCCTTCCCCTTCTCCTCCCGTCACGTGCCCTCCCTCCCCGATGACTGGCCGCGAATGCACACCACACGCGCCGCGCGGTGTACATCTGCGGCAAGTCAGCGCCCACCACCACCGCCGCCACCACCTCTCGCCATCCACACGCGTGCGGAGTGCTTCGAGGGCGGACGATCCCGGATGCCACGGGCGAGAGGCCGCGTAAAATGGCGGGGTGACCGATACCCCGAACGTCCGCGCGCAGGCGCCTCTCGCTCCCGGCATGCGCCCGCGCCCGACCGTGGTCGAGATCGGCAGCGTGCTGTGCGGGATCGCCGCGTTCGTGACGCTCGCCATCTGGGGCTTCACCGCCTGGCCGCTGCCGTGGAACATCGTCGCCGGCATCGGTGCCCCGGTCCTCGCCATCCTCGTCTGGGCCCTGTTCGTCTCGCCCCGCGCGGTGCTCGCCGTCCACCCGTTCATCCGCGCGATCGTCGAGCTCTTCGTGTACGCGGCCGCGACCATCGCCTGGTGGAGCATGGGCCAGGCCGTCATCGGCCTCGTCTTCGCCATCGTCGCCGTCACCTTCGGCGCCCTGAACGGACGCCGGCGCCTGGCGTGACGGAGCCGTCCGACGTCGTCGCGCTGCTGCGCGCCGATCTCGGTGATCGCGTCGACACCTCCGCCGCCGCGCTCGCGGCCGTCCGGGCGGACAAGTCGGGGCACGCGGCCGACGGGACGCCGCTCGCCGTCGTCCACGCCGCCACCGTCGCGGACGTGCAGGCGGTCCTGCGGATCGCCTCCGCGACCGGCACTCCCGTCGTCCCCCGCGGCGCGGGCACCGGCCTGGCCGGCGGCGCCAACACCGGCGGCGGCGAGATCGCGCTCTCGCTGCGCGCGATGGACCGCATCATCGAGGTGCGCCCCGACGACCTGCTGGCCGTCGTGGAGCCCGGCATCCTGAACGCCGACCTCAACACCGCGCTCGAACCGTATGGCGTGTGGTGGGCGCCCGACCCGGCCAGCCGCGCGATCTCGACCGTGGGCGGCAACATCGCCACCGGCGCGGGCGGCCTGCTCTGCGCCAAGTACGGGGTCGTGCGCGACGCGGTGCTCGGCGTCGACCTCGTCCTCGCCGACGGACGCCTGCTGCACCTCGGGCACCGCAGCGTCAAAGGCGTCACCGGACTGGACCTGACCTCGCTCGTCATCGGCAGCGAGGGGACTCTCGGCGTCGTCGTCGGCGCGACCCTCAAGCTGCGCCGCCTCGTCGCCGGGGAGCGCGTCACCCTGACGGCGATGTTCCCGGGCGTCCGCGCCGCCGCTGTGGCCTCGTCCGCCGTCACGGCATCCGGAGTCCAGCCCGCGATCATGGAGCTGATGGATGCCACCAGCCTCGCGGCCGTGCACCGCCTGCTGTCTCTGCCGGCCCCGGCCGCGGGCGCCGCGCAGCTCACGATCCAGACCGACGGACCGGCCGCCGTCGACGAGGCGCGGGCCATCGCCGGGGTGCTCGAGGCCGCCGGCGGGGTCGTCCGGGTCGCCGCGGACGACGCCGAGGCCGAGACGCTGCTCGCGGTGCGCCGCGCGATGCACCCCGCGATGGAGACGCTCGGCACCACCCTCATCGAGGACGTGTCGGTGCCGCGCAGCGCGCTCCCCGACATGTTCGACGCGATCGCGCGGATCGAGCGGGAGTACGGCCTCGTCATCCCCGCGGTGGCCCACGCCGGCGACGGCAACCTCCACCCGAACTTCGTCTTCGAGGGTCCGGAGGTTCCGGCGGTCGTCTGGGAGGCGGCCGATGCGCTCTTCCGGGCCGCGCTGGAGCTCGGCGGAACCCTGACCGGCGAGCACGGCATCGGCGTCCTCAAGCGCCGGTGGCTGGTCGACGAGCTGGGCGACGACCAATGGCGGCTGCAGCGCGACATCGTCCGCGTGTTCGACCCCCGCGGCATCCTGAATCCCGGCAAGGTCTTCGCGCCGTGACCGATCCGGGGGCGCCCGTGGGCGCGGGGGGCGGGAGGGATGCCACGGGCCCCTCGCTCGAGGTCCAGGTGAGCGCCGCGATCGAGGTGGATGCCGCGGCTCGCGCGCCCGAGGTGCACGTGAGCGCGGCGGTCGTCCTGGATGCCGCGGGCCGGGCGCTCGTCGTGCGCAAGCGCGGCACGTCGGTGTTCATGCAGCCCGGCGGTAAGCCGGAGGCCGACGAGGACGCGGCGACGGCATGCGTACGGGAGGTCCGCGAGGAGATCGGCCTCGAGGTCGCCGTCGACGCCCTACGCCCCCTCGGCGTCTTCCGCGCCGCCGCCGCGAACGAGCCGGGGTGGATCGTCGTCGCCCACGCCTTCGCGCTGTCGGCGGAGGCGACCGACGTCGAGGCCCGCGCGGAGATCACGGAGACCCGGTGGATCACGCGCGACGATCTGACGGTCCTGCCGCTCGCCCCGCTGTCGCGCGACCTGCTGCTCCCCGCCGCGTTCGACCGGCACGGCTGAGCCCCGCCGCTCGACCGGCACGGCTGAGCCGTCTGCGCGAAGACCTCGGATGGAAGGCCCGCGCGCGACGGGGACGGCCGCGGGGCGCGACGAGCGTGATGAGACCGTGATGAACCTCCCCGTCCGTGACGACGACCCCCTGCGTAACATGAGAAGACTGACAATCGGGGGGCTCATCTCATGACGGACGGCGCGAACGGCACCGACGCGAACACCGCTGCTCACGGCACCGCTGCCACCTACGCGTGGGCACCCGCGGAACCGAAGAAGCGCAAGAACCGCTCGGGACTCTGGATCGGACTGCCCGCGGGAGCGACCGCCGTGGCCCTGATCGCCGCGTCCCTCGTGCTCATCGCGCCCGGCGCCTCCGTCGCCGGCGTGCAGATCGGCGGTCTCACCGCCGGCGCCGCCGCGCAGGCCATCTCGACCCGCCTCGACCAGACGGCCGTCACCGTCCAGAGCCCCGACGGCGAGATCACCGTCACCGGCGCCGAGCTGGGCGCCACGGTCGACGCCGCCGCCCTCGCCGACCAGGCGTTCTCCGAGAACCCGATGTGGAACCCCTCCTCGTGGTTCCCCGAGGGCGCGGACATCGCCGTCGACGTCGACCCCTCCGTCGCAGCCTCCGTCCTGCACGACAAGCTCCCCGGCAGCTACCAGGCGCCGGTCGACGCGAGCGTCGCGTACGACGAGGGCTCGCAGGCCTTCGTCACGACGGCCGCTCAGCCCGGCGTCGGCATCGACGCCGCTGCGGTGACCTCCGCGCTGCAGGCCGCCTTCGACGAGGGCTCCGCCGCGACCACCATCGAGGCGCAGGTCGTCCCCATCGCCGCCCCCGTCTCGACGGAGGCCGCGGACGCGGCGGTCGCGAAGCTCAACGGCATCCTGGACACCGCCGGCTTCTACGTCGGCGAGGAGCGCACCGCTCCCGTCGACCGGGCCACCGCCGCCTCGTGGCTCTCCGTCGCCCCCGACGGCGACGGCGGCTTCGCCATCTCCGCGGACGCCGCGAAGATCCAGCCCGCGGTCGACGCCCTCGCCGGTGAGATCAACCGCGACGCGGTGAACGCGTCCGTGATCGTCGACAGCGCGGGCGAGACCATCCACGAGCAGGTCGCGGGACAGACCGGCCGCACCCTCGGCGACACCGCCGACATCGCCGCCGCCTACGCCACGCAGCTGACCGACGGCAACGGCGCGTACGCGCTGCCCGTGACGGAGACGCCGTTCGAGACCACCACGACCGAGCGCCGCATCGAGGTCAACCTCACCACGCAGAAGACGATCCTCTGGCAGAACGGCGAGGTGTACCGCACGTACACGATCTCGTCCGGCGCCGGCGACCACGCCACCCACACGGGGAACTTCCGCATCGGCTGGAAGACCCAGATGCAGGACATGGGCTGCGTCCCCGGCTACGACTGGTGCACGCGCGACGTCCCCTGGGTCGCCTACTTCAACGGCGACGAGGGCTTCCACGGCACCTACTGGCACAACAACTTCGGCACGCCGATGAGCCACGGCTGCATCAACATGACCATCCCGCAGGCCAAGGAGCTCTACGAGTGGGCCTACCGCGGCACTGAGGTCTCCGTGCACTACTGAGCCGCGACCTCAGGAAGGGGGTGGATGCCATGGCATCCATCCCCTTCGTCGTTCCTGCCCCGTGACCCCGTCTCCCCAGCGCCGACCCAGCGCGTCTCCTCAGCGCTGACTTGGCGCGAATGTCCGCGGCGCGGCCCCTCCCGCGTACATCTGCGCCAAGTCACGGCAGAGAGCGCAGCCGCCGCACGACCACGGGTCAGGGTCCACACACGGCGCTGACGTGGCGCGAATGTCCGCGGCGCGGCCCCTCCCGCGTACATCTGCGCCATGTCACGGCAGAGAGCGCAGCCGCCGCACGACCACGGGTCAGGGTCCACACACGGCGCTGACGTGGCGCGAATGTACGCGGCGCGGCCCCTCCCGCGTACATCTGCGCCATGTCACGGCAGAGAGCGGGGCTGCGCGCACGGGGGCAGAGACGGGAAGAGGGGTGGATGCCGATGGCATCCACCCCTCTCGGGATCCCGCGGGGGTCAGCGCAGGGCTTCGACCACGGAGTTCAGCGTCGCGGACGGGCGCATGACCTTCTCGACCAGCGCCGTGTCGGGACGGTAGTAGCCGCCGATCTCGGCCGCGTGCCCCTGGACCGCATTGAGCTCCTCGACGATCGTCTGCTCCTCGGCGGCGAGCTTCTCGGCGACGGGGCCGAAGACCTCCGCGAGCTCGGCGTCGGCGGACTGACCCGCCAGCTCCTGCGCCCAGTACAGGGCGAGGTAGAAGTGGCTGCCGCGGTTGTCGATCGTCCCGAGAGCGCGCCCCGGCGACTTGTCGTTCTCGAGGAACGTCCCGGTGGCGGCATCCAGGGTCTGCGCGAGGACGCGCGCCTTGTCGTTGCCGGTCGTGTCAGCGAGGTGCTCGAGGGAGGCCGCCAGCGCGAAGAACTCGCCGAGCGAGTCCCAGCGCAGGTAGTCCTCCTCGAGGAGCTGCTGCACGTGCTTGGGGGCCGAGCCGCCCGCGCCGGTCTCGAACAGGCCACCGCCCGCGAGGAGCGGGACGATCGAGAGCATCTTGGCGCTCGTGCCGACCTCGAGGATCGGGAACAGGTCCGTCAGGTAGTCGCGGAGGACGTTGCCGGTCACCGAGATGGTGTCCTCGCCGCGGCGGATGCGCTCGAGCGAGTACCGGGTCGCGTCGGCCGGCGCCAGGATCTCGATCGTGAGGCCGTCGGTGTCGTGGTCGCCGAGGTACTCGTTCACCTTCGCGATGAGGTTCGCGTCGTGCGCACGGCTCTCGTCGAGCCAGAACACGGCGGGCACCCCGGTCGCGCGGGCGCGGGTGACGGCGAGCTTGACCCAGTCGCGGACCGCGACGTCCTTGGTCTGCGTCGCGCGCCAGATGTCGCCGGTGCTGACCTCGTGCTCGAGCAGCACGTCGCCGTTCGAGGCGACGACCCGCACCCGGCCGGGGGTCGCGATCTCGAAGGTCTTGTCGTGGCTGCCGTACTCCTCGGCCGCCTGGGCCATGAGGCCGACGTTCGGAACCGAGCCGATGGTGGCGGGGTCGAGCGGGCCGTTCGCGATGACGTCCTCGATGGTCGCCTGGTAGACGCCGGCGTACGACGAGTCCGGGATGACGGCCAGCGTGTCGGCCTCTCCCCCGTCGGCGCCCCACAGCTTGCCGCCGTTGCGGATGAGCGCGGGCATGGACGCGTCGACGATGACGTCCGAGGGGACGTGCAGGTTGGTGATGCCCTTGTCGCTGTTGACGTACGAGAGGCGGGGGCCGTTCTCGATGGCCGAGCGGATCTCGGCGGCGATCTCGTCGCCGCCCTCGACGTTCGACAGACCCGCGAGGATCGAGCCGAGACCGTCGTTCGGGGTGAGGCCCGCGGCGGCCAGGGCCTCGCCGTGGCGGTCGAAGACGTCCGCGAAGTACGCCTTCACGACGTGGCCGAAGATGATCGGGTCGCTGACCTTCATCATCGTGGCCTTGAGGTGCACCGAGTAGAGCACGTCGTCGGCCTTGGCCTGCTCCAGGGTGTCGGCCAGGAACGCGTCGAGCGCGGCGGCCGAGAGGAAGGTGGCATCCACGATCTCGCCGGCGAGGACCTTCAGGCCCTCCTTCAGCGTGGTCGTCGTGCCGTCCGCGGCGACGAGCTCGATCGAGAGGACGTCGTCGTCCGCGATGACGGTGGACTTCTCGTTCGAGCGGAAGTCGTCGTGGCCCAGCGTCGCGACGCGGGTCTGCGAGCCCTCGGCGAACGCCTTGTTGCGGTGCGGGTGCTTCTTCGCGTAGTTCTTCACCGCGAGCGGGGCGCGGCGGTCGCTGTTGCCCTCGCGCAGGACGGGGTTCACGGCCGAGCCCTTGATGCGGTCGTAGCGCGCGCGGACGTCCTTCTCCTCGACGCTCGACGCCTCGTCCGGGTAGTCCGGGATGTCGTAGCCCTGCGACTGCAGCTCGGCGATCGCCGCCTTGAGCTGGGGGATGGATGCCGAGATGTTCGGCAGCTTGATGATGTTCGCCTCCGGCAGCGTGGCCAGGCCGCCGAGCTCGGCGAGCGCGTCGCCCACCTGCTGCTCGGGCGTCAGGCGCTGAGGGAAGGCCGCGAGGATGCGGCCGGCGAGCGAGATGTCGCGGGTCTCGACGTCGACGCCCGCCTGCTTCGTGACGGCCTGCACGATGGGCAGGAACGACGCGGTCGCGAGGGCCGGCGCTTCGTCGGTGTACGTGTAGATGATGGTGGAATCGGGCACGTCAGATCTCTCCGTAGAGGCGGCCAGGGGTTCGCGCCCAGCCTATCGCACGGGGGGAAAGTCTCTCGACGTCAAGATATCTTCCCCGGACCGCTGTTCCGCGGGCGGGAACGGGTGCGCACCCGGCGGCATCCCGGCACTTGGGGACGGGAGCGGCGGGCCGTTACCCTGGGCGCATGGCTGACTTCCGTCTCGTCGAACTGTCCGCCGCCACGATCGTGGCCGTCAACACGCTCTCGCTGAAGCCCGGGCAGGAGCAGTTCCTGGCGCCCGTCAGCTACGGCATCGCCGCGACGGTGATGAACCCGCAGACCTCCTGGCAGCGGGTGGTGCTCGACGGCGAGGAGGTCGTCGGCTTCATCAGCGCCAACTTCGACCCGGACGCCCCGGAGGAGCACTTCCGCTCCGTGCTGTGGCGGATCAACGTGGATGCCGACGAGCAGGGCCGCGGCGTCGGAAGCTTCGCCCTGTCGGCTCTGCTGGACGAGGCGCGCGGCCGCGGCATGGACCACGTCGACGTGATCTACGAGCCCGGGGTCGGCGGTCCCGAGCTGTTCTTCCAGCGCGTGGGATTCTCGCCCGTCGGCGAGACGGAGTACGGCGAGGTCATCGCCCGCATCAGCGTCTGACTCTCCCGCGCGCCGCGGCGGCTCGCCGTTCTCGCAGAATCTGCCTCATCTCGCAGCTATCGCATCGAAATCTGCGAGATTCGTGCCCTTCTGCGAGAACTGAAAAGGCGCTCAGGATGCCACGGCTCCTTCACACCACTGACCGCCCTCACCCTGTCCACAGATAGGTCGATGGGACCGGACGCCGGTTGCGCCGTTGGCGCACACTGTCGCCGTGGATCTACGTGCATGGGTGTTAGCTCGCGGTGGGATCGTCGCACGCGCCGCCGCGAGGGAGGCCGGTTTCGACGTCCGGGCCGTGCGCGCCGCCGCGCGCGAGGGACGGATCGAGATCGTGCGTCGACGATGGGTGGTGGCAGGCGAACCCGACGCCGCCCGACTCGCGGCGGCACGATCCGGCGCTCTCCTGGCGTGCGTCTCGGCGGCGCGGGCGCGCGGGTGGTGGATACCCGCGACGGCGGATGATCGCCTGCACCTGTGGCTCGCACCCGGCTCCGCCTCCGACGGTCTTCCCCGGCCGTTCGCGGGCAGGGTTCATTGGACGAAGGCCATCGCGCCCGCACCGCGCCACAGCCTGATCGAGTCCGTGGAGGACACCCTGGCACACGTCGCCGGATGCCTCACGCCGGAGGAGGCCGTGATCGTGTGGGAGTCGGCCACCCGGAGGGAACGCCTCGATCCTGCGGCTCTCCGTCGGGTCCGATGGACGTCGGCATCGGCACGGGCTTGCGCCGATGAGATCGGAGGGCTCTCGGACTCCGGCTTGGAGACGATCATCGTGGTTCGGCTACGTCCCCACGGTCTGCCTGTCCGGCAGCAAGTCGTCATCGCGGGACGTCCGGTCGACATCCTGATCGGGAGACGCCTCGTCATCCAGACCGACGGCTGGGAGTTCCACTCGTCGTCGGCCCAACGGTCCGCCGACATCGCGCACGACGCCGAGCTGCGCCTGCGCGGATACACCGTCCTCCGCTTCTCTTACGCCCAGGTCGTCCACGGATGGCCGGAGGTCGAGCGCACGATCCTGCGCGCGGTCGCCGCTGGTCTGCACCTCTGACTCATGGCATCCCTCCACCGGATCTCGCAGAATTGCACCGATCTCGCAGAATCGAGGCGGGTAGCTGCGAGAAACGGCGGATTCTGCGAGGAACGAGCCTCCGGAGGATGCCGCGGGGCGGCATCCCTCCTAGACGAGCGACTGCCGCCAGGCGCTGTGCAGCTGCGCGAACTTGCCCGTGCCGGCGATGAGGGCGTCGGGGGTGTCGTCCTCGATGATGCGGCCGTGCTCCATGACCAGCACGCGATCGGCGATCGCCACCGTCGAGAGGCGGTGCGCGATGATGATCGCCGTACGGTCGGCGAGGAGCGTCTGCAGCGCGTCCTGGATGAGACGCTCGCTCGGGATGTCGAGCGACGCGGTCGCCTCGTCGAGGATGAGCACCGCGGGGTCGGCCAGGAACGCGCGCGCGAACGAGATCAGCTGGCGCTGCCCCGCCGACACGCGACCGCCGCGCTTGTTCACGTCGGTGTCGTACCCGTCCGGGAGGCGTTCGATGAAGCCGTCCGCCCCCACGGCCCTGGCGGCCGCGCGGATCTCGTCCATCGTGGCGTCCGGCTTGCCGAGCGCGATGTTGTCGGCCACGGTCCCGCTGAACAGGTACGCCTCCTGCGTGACCATGACGATGGCCCGCCGCAGGTCCTTCGGGTGCAGGCGACGGAGGTCGACGTCGTCGAGCGTGACGACGCCCGCGGTCGGGTCGTAGAAGCGCGACACCAGCTTCGCGAGCGTCGACTTGCCGGCGCCGGTCGTGCCGACGAGCGCGATCGTCTGGCCGGCGGGGATGTCGAGGGAGAAGTCCGGGAGGATGACGCGGTCGTCCGAGTAGCCGAATGTGACGTCGTCGAACCGGACGTGTCCGCGGGCGGTCCAGAGGTCGACGGGGTCGCGCGGGTCCGGGACCGACGGCTCCTCCTCCAGGACGCCCGACACCTTCTCGAGGGCCGCGGTGGCGGACTGGTACGAGTTGAGGAACATCGCGACCTCCTGCAGCGGCGCGAAGAAGTTCCGCGTGTACAGCACAGCCGCCGCCAGCACGCCGATCTCCAGCGCACCGCCGAGCACGCGCCCGCCGCCCCACAGCACCACGAGGGCGACCGAGAACGCGGCCACGACCATGATGCCGGGTTCGAACGTGCCGAACAGGCGGATGGAGCGCATGCTCACGTCGCGGTATTGGCGGGCGAGCTGACCGAACTCCTCGTCGTTGCGCGGCTCCTTGCGGAACGCCTTCACCGCCCGGATGCCGGTCATGGACTCGACGAACTTGACGATGACCTGCGCGCTGACGACGCGGGATTCGCGGTAGACGACCTGCGACCGGATGTAGAACCAGCGCATGAGGAGGAACAGCGGGATGCCCATCAGCGCGAGGATGACGCCCGACTGCCAGTCCAGCAGGAGCAGCGCGGCGAGGGTGAACAGGCCGTACAGCACGCCGGACACGAGCTCGTTCAACCCGCCGTCGAGCAGCTCCTTGATGGTGTCGAGGTCGCTCGTCTGACGGGAGATGATCCGGCCGGAGGTGTACGACTCGTGGAACTCCAGGCTGAGCCGCTGCGTGTGCAGGAAGATGCGCTTGCGGAGGGCCAGCAGCACCGCCTGCGTCAGCCGCGCGGCGACCACCACGTACCAGCCGATGAGGGCGGCGCCGCCGATACCCGCGACGAGGTAGACGGCCACGACGCCGACCGTCGGCATCCAGTCGTTCCGGTCCAGCACCGCGGGGAGCGCGCTGTCGATGCCGTAGGCGATCAGCGCCGGGCCGGCGACGCGCAGCGCCGTCGAGACGACGAGCACGACGGCGGCGAGCACGAGCTGCCACCGCAGCGGCGAGACGAGCGAGCCGAGCAGCCGCAGCGACCGGCGTCGGATCGCCCTGCTCTCCTCGCGGGTGTAGTCGGAGCGGTCCTCACCGCTGGTCCCGGAGACGGTCGAGGTGCTCACAGGGTCGCCTCCCTCTGGCGCAGACGTGCCTCTTCGTCCTCGAGGCTCGAGATGACGTGACGGTAGTGCTCGCTGTCGCGGAGCAGCTCGGAATGCGTGCCGACGGCGGTGATGCGCCCGTCCTGCAGGAGGGCGACGCGGTCGGCGAGCGTCACCGTCGACGGACGGTGCGCGACGATCAGCGCCGTGGTGTCGCTGAGCACCTCGCGCAGCGCGTCCTCGACGAGGGCCTCCGTGTCGACGTCGAGCGCCGACAGCGGGTCGTCGAGAACGAGCACGGCGGGGCGGGCGGCCACGGCGCGCGCGAGCGCGAGACGCTGCCGCTGCCCGCCGGACAGGCTCAGCCCCTCCTCGCCGATGACGGTGTCCACGCCCTGCGGCAGGTCGTGGACGAACTGCGCCTGCGCCACCTGCAGTGCCTCGCGGAGCACCTCGTCGGCCTCCGGCGACCCGGGGACGAGGTCCTCGCGGCCGAGCAGGACGTTGTCGCGCACGGTCTGCGAGAACAGCGTCGCGTCCTCGAACGCCATGCCCACGTGCCGGCGCAGCTCGGCGAGCGACAGCTCCCGCACGTCGACGCCGTCGAGCAGCACGCGCCCGCCCGTGACGTCGTACAGACGGCCGGGCAGCGTGGTCAGCGTGGTCTTGCCCGAGCCGGTCAGGCCCACGAGCGCCATCGTCTCGCCCGGACGCAGGGTCAGCTGGGCGCCGTCGATGAGATCGGGCTCGGAGGCCGCGGCATCCTGATACCGGAAATGCACGTCGTCGAAGGTGAGCTCCCCCCGGGGGACGGCGATCGTCCGCGGGGTCTCGGGGTCGACGATCGTGTTCTGCTCGTCGAAGACCTCGAAGATGCGGTCCGTGCCGGTCCGCGCGTCGAGCGTGAACGAGAACAGGAAGCCGATCGACTCCATCGGCCAGCGCAGCACCGTCGCCATCGCGAAGAACGCGACGAGCTCGGCGACCTGGAGCTGCCCGCCCTGGATGAGGAAGATCCCCGCACCGAGGCACACGGCGAAGGCGAGGTCCGGCAGCAGCACGAGCCAGAACCAGATCCCCCCGATGGCGCGGGCCTTGCCCAGCTCGGTCTCGCGCAGCGACTCCGCCTGCCGGGTGAACTTCTTGAGCGCGTGCGAGCCGCGCCCGAAGGCCTTGAGGACCCGGATGCCGTGGACGCTCTCCTCCACCGCGGTGGCCAGGTCGCCCGCCTGGTCCTGGCTCTGGCGGGCCAGGGCGCCGTACCGCTTCTCGAAGAGGAAGCCCGCCACGATGACCGGCGCCGAGAAGACGAGGAACAGCGTGCCGAGCAGCCAGTGCCAGCGGAACAGCAGCGCCGCGCCGATGAGGATGGTGAGCAGGTTGACGATCAGCAGGATGAGACCGAACGCCATCCAGCGACGGAGCATGCTCATGTCCTGCATCATTCGCGAGAGCAGCTGTCCCGACTGCCAGCGGTCGTGGAACGCGACGGGCAGTCGCTGCAGCCGCGCGTAGAACGACTGGCGCAGGTCGTACTCGACCTTGGTCGCGGGCGCGAGGACGAACCAGCGGCGCAGCCACACCATCAGCGCCTCGGCCAGCCCGAGGGCGAGCACGACGACGGCGCCCCAGACGAGCTGCCCGGGGTCCCCGGAGGTGATGGGGCCGGCGATGACCTCCTCGAGGACGAGCGGGATGCCGAGGGCGAGCAGGCTCGCGAGGAGCGCGCTGACCGCGCCGAGTCCGAGGCGGGGCAGGACGGGCCTGGCGATGGGGAGCAGCCGCGCAAGTGAGCGCAGCGTGGACAGGGGCGGGCGGGGCGTGGCGGTGGTCATGATCCTCGTGGGGTCGGATGCGGGCGCCGGGATCGGGCGCGGACAGGAAGCCGTGACGGCGCCGGCGGAGACGCCGGACGATCAGAGGGGAGAAGCCGGAGCGCGGTGCGACTATTCCGCGGAGCGCGGAGTCGCGGGCACGGCGCCGGCGGAGAGGACGGCACGCCCGACGATCGCGTCGATCTCGTCCATGGCATCCTCCTCGATCGTGAGACGGCCGCCGCGCGGCCGAAGAGCCCTCCAGCATATCCCTGGGAATTCGCTGGGGGCAAGGGTCCGCTGCCGCACCGGACGCAGAACGGGGGTCCGCTGCCGCCCCGGACGCAGGGGGTCCGCTGCGTACGCGGACGCAGGGCGGGGCGGGGCGGCGAGCCCCGACGCCTCGACGTCCGCGGCCGAGACGGCGGACCCGGGATGCCACGGGCTCAGCGCCGCGCGCCCTCCCGGGCCAGCAGCCGCTGTTTGACCTCCGGGCCCCAGGCGAAGCCGCCGAGGGTGCCGTCGCCGCGCAGGACGCGGTGGCAGGGGACGAAGAGGGCGACCGCGTTGCGCGCGCACACCGACGCCGCGGCGCGGACGGCGGACGGGGCGCCGAGGGCGGCGGCGAACCCGGTGTACGTCAGCGGCTCCCCCGGGGCGATGCGCCGCAACGCGTCCCACCCGGCGCGCTGCAGAGGAGTGCCGTGCTGGGCGACGGCGACCGTGTCGATCGCCGCATGATCGCCGTCGTAGTAGGCGCGTACGGCGTCCGCGGCCGACGTCCGGCCCGCCGTGACGTCGGTGGGCCGATGCGCGGGCCGCAGCCGGCCGAGCACGGCGTCCGCGTCGGCGGTCCAGCCGGACACGATGACGCGGTCCGCCTCGTCGGCGAGGATCGCGAACGGGCCGTCGGGGGTGTCGACGAACTGCAGAGTCGCGGTGGTCATCGGTGGTTCTCGCTCTCTCGTGAAGGTGCGGGTCGCGCCCCCGGCGAGGCCGCGGGGGGCGCGGGGGGCGTCGTGTCGGCGGAGACGGCGGGTGCGTTCTCGCCTGCGCGCCCGCGCCGTCGCCGCGGCGAGGCGACGACGGCCGCGGCGGACTCGGCCGAGGGCGTCCGCCACGCCTGCGTCACCGGCGCGGCGTACCAGTAGTGGGCCATGGCGTAGCTGCGCCACGGCGCCAGCCGCTCCGACCAGGCGGTGAACGCCGCCGGCTCCGACGGCAGGCCCAGGGCCGCGGCACCGGCGCGGGCGGCGACGTCGCCGGGCAGCAGCACGTCGGGATCGCCCAGCACGCGCATGCGGACGTAGTCGGCGGTCCACGGACCGATGCCTCGCATCGCCAGCAGTCGCTCGCGCTGCTCGCGGCCGTCGTCGCCCGGGCCGAGCGCGAGGGAGCCGTCCGCGAGGGCGGCGGCCGCGCCCACGATGGCGCGCATGCGCGCGCCGGGCCCGCGCAGCACCTCGAGGCCCCGCTCGGCGATCGCGGCGGGGTCCGGGAAGAGGGTCATGGGCTCGGGCGCGATGTCGACCGGCTCGCCCAGCTCGGCGGTCAGCCGGCCCTGCAGGGTGCGCGCCGAGGCGACGCTGATCTGCTGGCCGATCATGGCCCGCAGGAGCATCTCTCCGGCGTCGATCGCGCCCGGCACCCGGACGCCGGGGATGGCCGCGACGGCGGGCGCCAGCTCGGGGTGCGCGGCCAGAGCCTCGTCGATCGCGACGGGGTCGGCATCGAGGTCGAACAGCCGCCGCACGCGGGAGATGAGGGTGCCGAGGTCGGCGAGCGTCGTCAGTCGGGCGCGGAGCCGCAGCCGTCCGTCGTCGGCCTGACGGACCTGGAACCAGGCCGGTCCCCCGGGCATCCGCACCACGCGGGCGAACGACCGGTCGTCCCCGACCTCCACGCCGGGGATGGCGTGCGCCCGCATCCAGCCGAACAGACCGACGGTGTCGATCGGCCCGCGCAGAGGCAGCGCCAAGTCGATCTCGCCCGGTGCGGCGTCTCCCCCGTGCCCGCTCGTGCGACGGGCGCGGAGCTCGCGGGGCGGCATCCCGAACACCTCCCCGATGGTCTCGGTGAACTGACGGACGCTCGCGAAGCCGGCCGAGAACGCCACGTCCGCAGAGGAGAGGTCCGTGCCGACGAGCAGCGCCCGCGCGGTGTGGGCGCGGTGGGCGCGGGCGAGGGCGAGCGGACCGGCCCCCAGCTCCGCGCCGAGCAGCCGGGTGAGGTGGCGCGGCGAGTAGCCCAGACGGGCGGCGAGTCCGGGGACGCCCTCGCGGTCGACGACGCCGTCGGCGATGAGCCGCATGGCGCGGGCGGCGACGTCGCCGCGGAGGTCCCACGCCGGCGACCCGGGAGCGGCCTCGGGCAGGCACCGCTTGCACGCACGGAAACCGGCCTCGTGGGCGGCGGCCGACGTCGGGTAGAAGGTGACGTTCGACTCCTTCGGCGTCCGCGCCGGACAGCTCGGGCGGCAGTAGATCCCCGTCGAGCGCACCGCCGTCACGAACTGGCCGTCGAACCGGCGGTCGCGCGACTGGATCACGCGGTACCGCTCGGCGAAGCCGGGGGCGTCGGTGGGGGGCATGGCATCCATCCTGCCCCGCCCCGGCGACATCGGCCGGCGGAAATCGGACACGACGATTCGCCGATGAACGCCGTCTGCACGCGGAAACGCCGGGTGCGGGCGTTCCTCGGTGCAGGGAGCGTTCATCGGCGGGGGAACGGGAGGGGAGGGATGCCGCGGCCCCCTCCCCTCCGACGAGC
Organism: Microbacterium sp. HMH0099; assembly: GCF_049384025.1. NCBI lineage: Bacteria > Bacillati > Actinomycetota > Actinomycetes > Micrococcales > Microbacteriaceae > Microbacterium > Microbacterium sp. HMH0099. The sequence continues at coordinate 409,434 of NZ_JBMRJR010000004.1, forward strand.
CCGCTCAGTCCGCGGCGATCGCCAGCCCGCCCGCCGGCACGACGACCGACGTGACTCCCTGCGCCGCCGCCGTCCGAACGAGTGCGCCGGATGCGTCGTACACCCGCACGGTCGTGGGGCGCCCGTCCGTTCCGACGTCCGTGCGCTGCGCGGCGAGGGCGCTCGAGTGCACCAGCTCGGTGCGGGCCGTGTCGCCGCCGAGCACGAGACGCGAGATCCACGGGCGCACGATGATCCCGTCCAGGACGAGCTCGCCGCGCTGCGCGGTCACCGAGACCTCGCGGCGGTCGGCCGAGACCGGGGCCGTGAGACCGTACGGCAGGAGCGCGCCCGGCGTCGGCGAGATGCCCTGCTCCGGGCCGGTGACCCGCAGCAGACCCGCGGACCGCCAGGCGGAGGTCGTGCTCTGCCCCGGCGCGGTCCACACCACCGGCTCGATCCACCGTCGCCACTCCGCCGTGCCGATGTCCCACGTCGCACTCTGCCGCGGCGACAGCGTCAGACGATCGCCCGACCAGCTCGCCTCGCCCGTCCACGACGACTCCGGCGTCGAGACGGTGCCGTCCGTACGGGTCGCGTCCTCCGCCTCGACGTACGAGAGCCCGACGCGGTCCTCGACGTCCGTCAGCTGCGTCGCGCGCGCGGCCACGTCCGGGTGCGCGTCGAGCGCGAGGGCGGTGAGCAGACCGTGGATCGTCGACTCGGCGCCGCTGTTGCGGTTGATGCTGCCGTCGGCCTGTAGACCGTCGAAGGTCACCCCGGTGGCCGGGTCGTACATCGGCTCGCCCGCACGGTTGGCGCCGAAGAACCAGGCGGCCTGGATGCCGGCGAGCTCGGCGAACGCTGTCGACCCGGTGACGTCGGCGAGCGCCAGCAGCGACTGCACGCGGGAGTCGGCCCCGTAGGCGATCTGCACGCGGTCGGTCGGGCTCGGGAACCAGCCGTTGTCCGGTCCGCCGGCCGTCAGCAGCGTCGTGGTGAAGCTCGTCGCGTCCGTGACCGCCGGGGCGAGCAAGGCGTCGTCGCCGAACAGGTCGCCGGCCGCGGCGAGCGCGGCGGGCATCTGCGATCCCCACGAGTGCCAGGCCGCGGGCGACTGCGCCCAGGGCAGCACCGCCCCGTAGGGCCACTGGCGGGTGTCTCCGGATGCCATCGCCGCCACGCCCTCGGCCAGCCGGCGGGCCGCGGTGGCCGAGTCCTCGTCGCCGGCGCGAACGGCCGCCGTCAGCCCGAGGACCGCCTCGGCCGTGGCATCCGCCCCGTCCACGATGAGCCACGCGGGGACGCGCATGCCGTCGGCCGTCGTGAACTGCCCGTACTTCGACAGCACATCGCGCTCGATCGCGCCGCGCGACAGCGCGAGCCGCTCCTTCAGGAAGGCGGCGAAGGCGGGGTCGTCGTCGGCGAAGGCGGCGTAGCCCTCGCCGAGCGCCCAGACGGTGCGGGCGAGCCAGTAGCTCGGGCCCGAGTCGGACGGGTCCGGCAGCTCGACGGGCTCGGCGGACGCGTTGAGCTCGCCGTCGGGCTGCATCCAGAGGACGACGTTCCCGGCGTCCGGGCCCTCGGTCGTCTGGTGGTAGGCGACGGTCCGCAGCAGCTCGTACGCCTTCTGGCGGCTGTCGGCGTCGCCGGTCTGCTGCCAGTGGCGCACGTAGACGACGGCGGCCCGGGTGTTGTCATCGGCGTTGTAGGCGCCCTGGCCCCACTCACCGGTGACCGGGTCGAGCGGGCCGCCGCCGACGCGCTGGAAGGTGCCGCCGTCGCGTGCGTCCGCGTACGTCCACGGCGCGAGCAGCGTCGGCTCCTGCTCCAGGCGGTAGGTCGTGTGGCCCGGGACGTCGGCCGGTGGGGTGGCCTCGTCGAGGAGGAAGTCGAGGTGGTCGAGGGTCGTCAACGGCCCGGCGGCCGTCTGCGCCGGCCGGGTCGCGAGGGCGTCCGAGGCGGCAGCCGGGGCGGCGACCGACAGGGGCATCGCGAGGGCGACCGCGCCGACGACGGCGAGGCCGCGCGCACTCCATCGTGCGTTCATGGGGGATCCTTTCGCAGGGGGTCAGTACACAACGCGGGGGCCGGGTTCGTCCAGAGGGGAACCCCGACTCCCCCGCGTCGGTCCGCGCCGCACCGGTCATCGTCGGCCGGCGGGGCGGACGTCTCAGTCGGTGCGCTCGAGCAGGGCGACGCCGATCTTGGAGTCCGCCATCCCGTAGAAGACGAAGTGGCGTCCTTCGATCTCCTCGATGGCGGTGGGGAACACGACGTTCGGCACGATGCCGCTGCGCTCGTCGTCGGTCTCGGGGGCCAGGAGCGGCTCGGGCGTCCGCGCGATCACGCGGCTCGGGTCCGTGGCATCCAGGATCAACGCTCCCGCCGCGTAGTTGACCTTCTGCTGCTGCGAGAACGCGCTGTCGATCACGCCGGTCACTCCGTGGTGCAGCACGAGCCACCCCTCGGGGATGCGCAGCGGCGGCGGACCGCCCCCGATCTTGACCTCCTCGAACGGGAACTGCGGCCCCGCCACGAAACGGTGCTGCTCCCAGAGGACGAGGTTCGCGAGGTCCTCCCGGACGGATGCCACCGGCACATAGCTGATCCAGATCGACTGCCGCTCCTCCTCGATACCCGCCGGCACCCGGACGCCCTGCCCGGGCTTCGTCTCGCCGACGTCCCACATCGGACGGTGGAGGACCGCGAAGGCCTCGGTCCCGTCGGGGGCGGTCACCGGCTCGGGGAAGAAGACGGTGTCCTTGTTGTGGAAGAGGTTGAGGTCCATGTCCAGGTCCTCCTGGTACCGGAAGAGCACCGGGCCCAGGCGCCGCCACTCGCGGAGGTCCTCCGACACGGCGAGCGCCGTGCGCGGGCCGAGGGGACCGTATGCGACGTACGTCATGACGTGCAGTCCGAGTGCGGGGATCCACGTCGTGCGCGGGTCCTCGGTGCCGGCGTTGCCGACCCCGCGCTCCCACCCCCGGTCCGGGGCGAGCACGACGCCCTCCCGTTCGACGCCGACGGGGATGCCGTCCTCGACGACGACGCGGGCCAGGCCGACACGAGAGACGTTGCCCTCCGCGACCAGGCGCGGAAGCAGGTAGAGCTGACCGTCGGGGCCACGGCCGGACGCGGGGTTGAGCACGCCCTCCGCCTCGTCGGGGTCGCCGGGCTGAGGGGTCATCACCACCCCGACGCGCGTGAGGCGGTAGGGGACGGGGGATTCGGGGGTCATTGTCATCCTTTCACTCCGGATCCGAGGTCGTTCGAGGTGAAGTAGCGCTGGAAGATCAGGAACAGCGCCACCGCGGGGGCGGCCAGCACGACGGCGCCGGCCATCATCGCTCCGAACGGGTTGGTCGTCGACGCGGCGATGGTGGAGATGAAGTTGGCCAGCGACACCGCGAGGGGCTGCATCGACGCCTCCTTCGTGATGAGGAACGGCCAGAGGAACTCGTTCCACGGACCGATGAACGTCAGCAGCACCGCCGTCAGCAGCGCCGGCCGCACGAGGGGAAGGGCGACGCTCCACAGGAGGCGGAACTCCCCCGCGCCGTCGATGCGGGCGGCGTCGAACAGCTCCTTGGGCAGCTGCAGGAAGTACTGCCGGAAGATCACCACCGCCGTGGAGTTGATGAAGAACGGCAGGATCATCCCGAGGTAGCTGTCGCTCAGCCCGTAGTCCCGGGCGATGAGCACGTAGAGCGGGATCATCAGCAGCTGGAACGGCACGACCTGCACGAGCAGGACGAGCGCGAAGGTGGCCGACCGGCCGCGCCACCGGAGCACCGCGAGCGCGTAGCCGGCGAGGACGCCGAACACGATCGTGCCGAGGATCACGCCGCCGGTGAAGATGCCCGAGTTCGCCAGCCCCTGCAGCAGGTCGATGCGGCCGTCGATCGCCGTGTAGTTCGCGGTCGTGAGGTTGGACGGGTGCGGGAACGCCCCCGAGATCGACGGGTCGGGGCTGGTCTGCAGCGACCCGACGACCATGTAGTAGAAGGGGAACAGGAACGCCAGGGCCCCGACGCTGAGGACGGCGTAGGTCGCGATCTTGCTCTTCACGACTCCTCCCTTCCCACGAACCGGCGCTGCAGCAGCGCGATGACGAGCACGAAGACGATCAGCACCACGCCGATGGCCGCGGCCACGTCGGGGTTCTGCTGCTCGATGCCCTTCTGGTAGATCAGCAGCACGGGCGAGGTGGAGGCGCCGTTGGGCCCCCCGCCGTTCGTGAGCAGATAGGGCTCGGTGAAGAGGTTGGCGCCGGTGATGGTCGCCAGCAGCACCACGAGGAACGTCGCGGGACGCACCCCCGGCACGGTGACGGCGAAGAACTGGCGGATGCGGCCACCGCCGTCGACCGCGACGGACTCGTACAGCTCGCGCTGCACGTTCTGCAGAGCCGCGAGGTAGAGCAGGATGTAGAACCCCAGCCCCTTCCACGTGACGAAGAGGGCGATCGTCGGCATCGCCAGCGACGAGTTGACCAGCCACGACGGGTCGGGCGCCAGCGGGCCGAGCGCGTTGTTGACCAGACCCGTGTTCGAGAACAGGAAGAGCCAGACCGCGACCACCGCCACCGAGGCGGTCACGTACGGCACGTAGAACGCCACGCGGAAGAACGTCCGGGCGCGCACCACGCGGTCCAGCGCCGTGGCCAGCAGGATCGACAGCACCACGGTGAGCGGCACGTTGATGAGCAGGAAGATGCCGACGTTGCCGAACGACCGCCAGACGGCGGGGTCGCTCAGCGCGGTCACGTAGTTGTCGAGGCCCACGAACGGGCGGTCGACCTGGGCACCCGGCGCGGTGAAGAAGTAGTCGTGGAACGACATCCACACCGCGAACACCACCGGGTACGCGAAGACGATCCCGACGAACACCAGGTAGGGGGCCGAGAACAGGATGCCGAGAGGCTGGGCCCCGAACGGGCGGCGCCGCCGGCGTCGGTCCGTGTCGGCCTCCGCACCCGGGGCGCGGTCCGGCCGCCCGGGGTCTCCCCCGGTGCGACCGGCCGTGCCGGCGACGCTGGCCGACATGTCAGCTCCCCGCCAGCTGGTCGATCTGGGTCTTGGCATCCGACAGGAAGGTCGACACGTCGCCCTCGCCGAAGATGACCGCCTGCGAGTAGGCGTCGCGGAAGGCCTGCCAGATCTCGACCGAGTTCTGCACGTTGGGCACCTCGACGGTGCGCGCGGCCTGGTCGCCGAACTGCTCATAGGCGGGGTTCTCGGCGAAGTACTCCGCGTAGGTGTCGGTGAGGTCCTGCCGCAGCGGCATCTGCCCGGTCTCGTCGAGCCAGATCCCGTCCTGCTCCTCGCTCGTGGCGAACTTCAGGACGTCCCACGCGGTCGCCTTGTTCTCGCACGCGGTGAACAGGCCGACGTTCTTCGCGTCGCTGAAGGTCCACGTCTCGTCGGCCGGGGTGCCCTGCTCCGTGGGCACGGGCACGGCACCCCAGTTGACGCTGTCGCCGTAGACCGAGACGGCCCATGGGCCGACGATGGCCATCGCGGCCTGCCCGTCGGCGAACGCGTCGCCCTGGTACTGCTCGTTGCCGGCCAGCTGCTCGCTGTAGATCGTGCGCCAGAAGTCGGCCACGGCCTCGCCGTTCTCGTCGTCGAAGGTGGCCTGGCCGTCCTCGACGAGCTGCGTGCCGCCGGTCTGCGCCGCGTACAGCGGGTAGAAGTCGAACCAGGACTGGAAGAACTCGCTCGTCGGGGCCGGGTTGATGGCGTAGGGCGAGACGCCGGCGCTCGTGAGCGTGCGCGCCGTCTGCAGGAATTCGTCGTATGTCCCCAGCGCGGGGTTCTCGGGGTCGAGTCCGGCCTGTGCGAAGAGGTCCTTGTTGTAGAAGATCATGACCGGGTTGCTCTTCCACGGCAGCTGGTAGAAGCCGCCGTCGTCGGAGCGGTACTGGTCGGCGAGATCGCCGCTGCGCTCGGTGATGTAGTCCTCGCCGTCGGGGAAGTCCGACAGATTCACGAGGCCGCCCTGGCGCTGGAAGCCCGGGACGGCGGCGGGCGAGGTGTTGAAGATGAGGCACGGGGCGTTGCCGGCGGTGATGGCCGCGCCGATCACCTCCTCGCTCGAGGAGCCGGCGGGGATCTCCTGCGCGGTGATCTGCTCGTCCGGGTGGTCGGCGTTCCACGCCTCGACCATCTGCTCTCCCCAGGCGATCTCCGCGTCGTTGTTGGAGTACCAGATGGTGATGTCGCCGCGGGAGTCCATGCCTCCCCCGGCTCCGCCGCCGCCTCCGCTGCATGCGGAGAGGGCGAGGATGCCGGTGGCGGCTGCTGCTGTGGCGAGAATGCGTCGTCGCATGTCTTCCTCCTTGGTGGGTGCGGGGCGAGACCCGCGGTACGTCAGGTCGAGGGCGCCTCGTCGGGCGCGGAGGCGCGCCGGGGGCGCGCGGGGCTGCGGCCGTCGCGCGGAGCGCCGGTGGAGGCGCGCACGATGAGACCGGGGTCGGGCAGCATCAGCTGCTCGGGCTCGGCGCCGCCGATCGCGGCGAGCAGCGCCCGGGCCGCGGCAGCGCCCCAGCCGCGGGCGTCGGTGGAGACGCTGGTCAGGGCCGGGTACAGGTGCCGGCCGAGCTCGACGTCGTCGAAGCCGGTGATCGACAGGTCGCCCGGCACGTCCAGGCCGCGGCGCTGGGCGACCCCGAGACCGGCGATGGCCATGTTGTCGTTGGAGTAGACGATGGCGGTCGGTGGGTCCGCGGCATCCAGAAGCTCGTTCGTGGCGCGGGCGCCGTCGGCGGCGCTGAAGTCGGTGTGCACGACACGGGCGCGGATGCCACGGGCCGCAGCGGCGTGGGTGAAGGCGGCCGTGCGGTGCCGTCCGTGCAGCATGTCGGTGGGTCCGGCGACGTGGGCGATGTCGTGATGCCCGAGATCGGCCAGGTGGTCGACCGCCAGGCGGATGCCGGCACCGTCGTCGACGGACACGGAGGTGAAGGGGCTGGTGACGTCGGGCACGCCGAGGGTGACGGCGGCGGTGCCGAGGCTCGCGACGAGGTCGATCCGCGGGTCGTCGGCACGCAGGTCGGAGAGGATGACGCCGTCGACCCGGCGGTCCGCGACCAGGCCGCGGTAGGTCTCGGCCTCCTGCCGGCCGGGGGTGGCGGCGGCGAGCACGAGCACCTGCCCCGAGACGGAGAACTCGTCCTCGACGCCCGCGATGAACGTGGGGAAGAACGGGTCGGCGGCGATGACGTCGGGGCTGCGGCCGATGACGAGGCCGCAGGCGAACGCGCGGCCGACGCTCAGCGAGCGCGCGCGGAGGCTGGGGCTCCAGCCCATCTCCGCCGCGACGGAGAGGATGCGTTCGCGGGTGTCGGCGGCGACGCCGGCGCGGCCGTTGAGGGCGAAGGACACCAGACCCTTGCTCACGCCGGCGCGGCGGGCGACGTCGGCGATGGTCGGTCGCGTCTCATTCGTCATCGGTCACTCCGTCGTGTCGATTCCGGCCCTAAACCGGTTCAGTTGGTCCAGACTAAACCGGTTCAGGCGTCGCGTCAACGGCCCGTCCCGCACCGCCCCGTCGTCCTCCGGGGTGCGTGGGGCGGGTTCTCCGAACGGGGCGGATGACACGCGCCCCGGCCGCCGGAACGCGCCCCGAACGGGGCGACGGGATCGGCGACCGCATGCCGCGACACGCAAGACCCGAGGCGCAACCCCCGGCGCGCGCGGATCGCCATCGGTACCGTGGCGACATGAGCGAACGCGAATACGACCTCATCGTCATCGGTGCCGGCCCCGTCGGCGAGAACGTCGCCGACCGCGCCGTGCAGGCGGGACTGACCGCCGTCATCGTCGAGTCCGAGCTCGTCGGCGGCGAGTGCTCGTACTGGGCCTGCATGCCGTCGAAGGCGCTTCTGCGCAGCGGCGCGGCCCTGCGCGCGGCGCGCGACGTCGACGGTGCGAAGCAGGCGATCACCGGCGACCTCGACGTCGCCGCCGTCCTCCGCCGCCGCGACACGATGACCAGCGACTACAACGACTCCGGACAGGTCGAGTGGCTGCAGGGCGCCGGCATCGACCTCGTCCGCGGACACGGGCGCCTCACCGGCGAGAAGACCGTGCAGGTCACCGCCGAGGACGGGACCACCACCGACCTCGTCGCGCTCCACGCCGTGGCCGTCTGCACGGGATCGGCGGCGCTGCTTCCCGGCATCCCGGGCCTGTCCGACATCGAGCCGTGGACGAGCCGGGAGGCCACGGCCGTCCAGCAGATCCCCCGTGCGATCGCGATCCTCGGCGGCGGAGTCGTCGGCGCCGAAATGGCGACCGCGTTCCAGACCCTCGGCTCCGAGGTGACGATCATCGCCCGCTCCGGCCTCCTCGGCGGGAACGAGCCGTTCGCCGGCGAGCTCGTCGCGGCGTCGTTGCGCGACCGCGGTGTCACGGTGAAGACCGGGGTGGATGCCACCGGTGCCCGCCGCGGAGACGACGGCGCCAAGGTGCTGGAGCTCTCCGACGGGTCCACCGTCACCGCCGACGAGGTCCTCGTCGCGACGGGCCGCACGCCCCGGACCGAGGACCTCGGCCTGGACGCCGTCGGCCTCGCCGCAGGCGAGTGGCTCGACGTGGACGACACGCTGCGCGTCCGCGGCTTCGACTGGCTGTACGCCGTTGGCGACGTCAACCACCGCGCACTGCTGACGCACCAGGGCAAGTACCAGGCCCGTGCCGCCGGCGACGTCATCGCCGCTCGGGCGCAGGGTGGCGAGGTGGACGACGCCCCGTGGGGCGCGCACGTCGCGACCGCCGACCACGACGCGGTGCCGCAGGTGACGTTCACCGACCCGGAGGTGGCGTCCGTCGGCCTCACCGCCGCGAAGGCCGAGGAGAAGGGCCTGAACGTGAAGGTCCTCGACTACGACCTGGCGAGCGTCGCGGGATCGAGCGAGCAGTCCGACGCGTACGTCGGCCAGGCGCGCGCGATCGTCGACCTCGACCGCGGCGTGCTCGTCGGCGCGACCTTCGTCGGTCCCGACATCGCCGAGCTGCTGCACTCCGCCACGATCGCGATCGTGGGTGAGGTCCCGGCGAAGCGGCTGTGGCATGCGGTGCCGTCGTACCCGACGGTCAGCGAGGTGTGGCTGCGGCTGCTGGAGACGCTGGGTCGCGATTCCGCCTGACCGCGGACGCTGCCCCGCTGTTCTCTCCCGCGTCACGGAAGTGGCCCCGCGGCCACTTACGGCGCCCCGGGGCCACTTCCGGCGCCCCGAGGCCGCACACAACCGCGACGGGGCACCGGCCGAGCGTCAAATGGCCGAACGCCGAGTGGTCCCGGGGCCACCTACGGCGCCCCGGGGCAACTTCCGGCGCCCCGAGGCCGCACACAACCGCGCCGGCGCACCGAGCAGTCGAGCGCCGAGCGCTGAGTGGCCGAACCTGAGTGGCCCAGCGCCGAGTGGCACAGCGCCTCGTGGCACAGCGCCTCGTGGCACAGCGCCGAGTGGCACAGCGCCTCGTGGCACAGCGCCTCGTGGCACAGCGCCGAGTGGCCCCGGGGCCACTTCCGGCGCCCCGGGGCCACTTCCGGCGCCCCAAGGCCGCACACAACTGCGCCGGCGCACACCGAGCAGTCGAGCGCCGAGCGCGAACACGAGTGGCACCAAGTGGCCCCAGCGCCGAGTGGCACAGCGCCGAGTGGCACAGCGCCGAGTGGCCCCGGGGCCACTTACGGTGCCCCGGGGCCACTTCGGGCGCCCCACCCCGCCGCCGGCCGGACAAACGGCGACCCGCGGCTCAGTGGAAGAAGTGGCGCTCCCCCGTGAAGAACATCGTCACACCGGCCGCGCGCGCGGCGTCGACGACCTCCGCGTCGCGGACCGAACCGCCGGGCTGGATGATCGCGGAGATGCCCGCGTCGATCAGCACCTGGGGCCCGTCGGCGAAGGGGAAGAAGGCGTCGGATGCCGCGATCGACCCGGCCGCCCGGTCCCCGGCGCGCTCCACCGCGAGGCGGCACGAGTCGACGCGGTTGACCTGGCCCATGCCGATCCCGACGGTCGCCGAGCCCTTGGCGAGCACGATCGCGTTGGACTTGACCGCGCGGCATGCCTTCCAGGCGAAGATGAGGTTCGTCATGTCCTCCGGCGCGGGACGCTCGCCCGAGACGAGCTCCCAGTCCTTGGCGACGGACTCGATGTCGGCGGGGAACCGGTCGGCATCCTGGAGGAGGAGACCGCCCGACAGAAGCCGCACGTCCATCCGCTCCTGCTGCCAGTCGGCGGGAAGGCGCAGCACGCGCAGGTTCTTCTTCAGCGCGAACACCTCGAGGGCCTCGGGCTCGAAGTCGGGCGCGACGATGACCTCGGTGAAGATGTCGCGGAGGTTCTCGGCCATCTTCAGCGTGACGGTGCGGTTGGCGGCGATGACGCCGCCGAACGCCGACACCGGGTCGCACTCGTGCGCGCGCAAATGGGCCGACGCGATCGGGTCGAGCGCGTTCGGCGCCGCGACGGCGATGCCGCACGGGTTGGCGTGCTTGATGATGGCGACGGCCGGCTTGACCATGTCGAACGCGGCGCGCAGGGCGGCGTCGGCGTCGACGTAGTTGTTGTACGACATCTCCTTGCCCTGCAGCTGGGTCGCCTGGGCGATGCCGTGACCGCCGACGCGGGAGTAGATGGCCGCGCGCTGGTGCGAGTTCTCGCCGTATCGCAGCGTGCTCAGGCGCTCGGCCTGGATGGTGAGGTGCGCGGGCAGGTCGATGTCGTCGCCCAGCGTCCCCTCCGCGAACCACGTGGACACGGCCGTGTCGTACGCGGCGGTGTGCGAGAAGGCGCGGGCGGCGAGCTCGCGGCGCTGCACGAGCGAGGTCCCGCCGTCGGTGCGCAGGGCCTCGATGATCGCGGGGTACGACTCGGGCGAGACGACGATCGCGACGTTCGCGTGGTTCTTCGCCGACGCGCGCACCATGGCGGGGCCGCCGATGTCGATCTGCTCGACGACGTCGTCGCCCTGGGCACCGGATGCCACGGTCTCGACGAACGGGTACAGGTTGACCACCACGAGCTCGAAGGCCCGGATGCCGAGCTCTTCGAGCTGCGCTTCGTGCGAGGCGAGCCGCAGATCGGCGAGCAGGCCCGCGTGCACGTTCGGGTGCAGCGTCTTCACGCGACCGTCGAGCGACTCGGGGAAACCGGTGACGGCGGAGACGTCGGTGACCTCGTATCCGGCCTCGCGCAGAAGAGTGGCCGAGCCGCCGGTCGACACGATCTCGACGCCGGCGCCGGCGAGCGCCTCGGCGAGCACGAGCAGGCCGGTCTTGTCGCTGACCGACACCAGCGCGCGGCGGATCGGGACGACGTCACGGGGACGGTAGTCGGCGGGGTCGTGGCGGGGTCCGGCCATGCTGCGGCTCCTGTGTCTCGTGTCGGGTTCTCGGGGCGCGACGGACGGATGCCGTCCCGCGGGTCAGACGGTTCGGGGGGCGGATGCCTCGGCGGCGAGGTCGAGGTCGCCCTCGGCGATCCGCCGGACGACGTCGATGAGCAGACGGCGCTCGACGGGCTTGATGCGCTCGTGCAGCGCGTCCTCGTCGTCGCCGGGGAGGACGGGGATCCGCTCCTGCGCGAGGATCGGCCCGGTGTCCACGCCGCTGTCGACGACGATGACGCTCGCCCCGGTCTGCGTGACGCCGGCCGCGAGTGCGTCGCGCACGCCGTGCGCGCCGGGGAACTCGGGCAGGTACGCCGGGTGCGTGTTGATGATGCGCGGCTCCCACTGCGCGACGAGGTCGGCGGGGAGCAGACGCATGAGGCCGCTCAGCACGACGAGGTCGGGCTGCCACACGGCGAGCTGCTCGCCAAGCTCCGCCCCCCACTCGTCACGCGAGGCGAACGACGAGTACGGGACGAGGAAGGTGGGGATGCCGAACTCCTCCGCGTGCGCGAAGCCGGCGGCCTCGCGATCGGCACCGACCGCGATCACGCGCGCCGGGAAGTCGGGGGCGGAGGCCGCCTCGAGCAGGGCGCGGAGGTTCGAGCCGGTGCCGGAGATGAGGACGGCGACCGTGAGCACGCCGACAGTCTACGGGGATGCCTCCGCCCGCACCGGACCACCGCGGAGACGGCGGGCGGACACCGCGACGGCGAGACGGGCCGCGGCCGCCCGCCGGGTCAGCGGTCGCGCGGCTCGTCGCCGGAGCGGCCCCACTCCGGGGAGGCCCAGGCGTCGCGGATGCGCGCCCGCACCTCGTCGTCGCTGAGGTCGGCGGTGTCCGCGGCCGGCCCCGCGTCCGCGCGGGGCACCGGCGCCGTGGGCCAGGCGTGGTCGACGTCGGACCCGATGCCGCTCGGCCCCGGTGACGGCGCCGGGTCGGCGGCATCCCGCGTCCTGTCGTCGCCGGGCCGGGCGGGGACGACGGGGTGCTCGCCGGTGTGCGGGTCGAAGAGGGAGCGCGGGATCACGGGGGTGCGGGTCGCGGCGGGGCGGGCCGGCGCGATCTCCGCGACGGGCGCGCCGACGCGCGGCGACAGCAGCAGGATGGCGAGGCCGACGAACACCTCGAGACCCAGAGTGAGGGCGAGGGGACCGGGTTCGGGACCGGTGTCGGCGAGACGACCGGGGCCCATGGACCCGCGCGCGAGGACCGCGAGCAGCGCCCCCGCCCCGCCGGTCAGCGCGGCCACGGCGACCGCGACGGTGAGCCGCGGGCCGACGGGCTCGGGGTCGCGTGTCGCGGGCAGGTGCGCTCGCAGGATCCACCCGGTGAGCGCGCCCACGCCCACGGGCAGCAGCACGAGCAGCAGCAGCCAGGGCGTGGTCGTCTCGGGGACGGCGCCGAGGACCGGGATGCCGGGGAGCACGCCGACCTGCGTCCCCGCCGGGGTGACCGCGGTGTCGGTGCCAACCGCGAACCCCGGACCGGCCGCGAAGGACAGGCCCCACACGACGAGCGTGGGGAGGTAGGTCAGCTGCGCCAGCGCGATCACGGTGGCGCCGACGGCGTCGACGTTCATCGCCTGGAAGAGCGCGATGATCTGCGTGCTCCCGGCGACCAGCCCCACGACGACGATGAGCGCCCCCACCGAGACGACGCCGAGCACGCTCACGCCGAGCCCCCGCGCGATCAGCGCGGGCACACGCCCCCACGGTTCCGGCAGGTCGTCGAGGCGGACGCGGAGGGCGTCGATCGGGCCCTCGTCGCCGACCCGCCACGACCCGACGATCGCCCCGAGCAACGCGGGCACCGCGAAGAGGAGGGCGGGGAACAGGATCGCCTGCCAGGTCTCGGATGCCACGAGCGGCGCCCCCGACGACAGGGCGATGAGCGCGGCCAGACCGGCGAACACCGCGGAGCCCGAGACCCAGCCGGTGACGGCGGCGCCCGCCTCGGCCGCGCGGACGCCGGAGCGGGCCGCGAACAGGCCCGTGAAGACGGCGAAGGCGAGGGGTGCGAGCGACAGGGTGAAGGTCGCGAGCGCCGGGTCGATGCCGGTCGCGGCCAGGTACGCGTCGGGCAGGGTGACCGTGATCGGCACCAGGTGCCCGAGGTGCCAGACGGCGGCGGCGGCGGGCCAGAGCGCCGTCCAGTCGGGGTCGCCCAGACCGACGACCCACAGGAGGGCGAGCGGTGCGAGGACGACGGCGATGCCGCCGGCGGCCGCCAGGGCGGCGTCGAAGGCGGCGAGGAGGGCGACGATGAGACGGTGCATGGGCGAGAGCGACCCTACCCGCGGCGCGTGTGCGGCCCGTCCAGGCGCGGCGGGCGGACCCGGCTTCGCCGCTCGTCGCGGGGCCGGAGCCCGCGCAGCACGCGGGGCCGGCCTCAGCGAACGGCGGCGACCGGTCGTCGCGCGGCCGCCCACCGCTCCCACACCACGGTCGCCAGCCGCGGGTCGGCCCCGATGGGAGCGGTCGTCGCGTCCGCGCCGGCCGCCTCGATCACGCGCGAGAAGTGGCCGGGGGCAAGCACGTAGCTGGCGGCGACGGTGCGGTGCCCGGCGGCGCGGGCCGTCTCCACGGCCGCGGCGATGCGGGGATCGGATGCCGCCGCGTAGGCCGCGATCACCGGCCCCTCGACGCCGGCGGACCCGAGCAGGTCGGCCATCCGCTCGACGTCCACGACGGCGCCGGGACGCGTCGATCCCGCCGCCGCGAGGACGACGGCGTCGCCCGGCTCGGTCCCGACGGCCCGGACGCGGTCGGCGAGGATCTCGGCCAGCACGGGATGCGGTCCGAGCGCCGGGGCGACGGGGATGCCGTCGGCCGCCTCCACCAGATCGACCTCGGTGTGGTAGCCGGTCGAGAGCAGCAGCGGCACGATGACGATGTCGTCGGTGCGCTCCCGCGCCGCCGCGACGACGTCGGTCACGTACGGCCCGTGCACGTCGACGTAGGCCTCGTGCACCTCGACGCCCGCGGGGGCGGTGTCGCGGAGCACCTCGAGCAGCGCGCGGACGACGACGCGCCCCTCCTCGAACCGCGTCCCGTGGGCGCAGGCGATGAGCACAGCGGTCATGAGTCCTCCTCGTCGATCACATCGAGCCGATAGCCGCGCTTGTACACGGTGCGCACGAGGTCGAGCCCGCCGAGGGCCTCCCGCGCGCGGGCGACGGCGACCTCGACCGCGTGCCCGCTCGCCCCGGCGTTCGAGAGCGCGGCGATGAGATCCGTGCGCGAGACCACCGTCCCGGGTTCGCGCGCGAGCGCGCGCAGGATCTCCACGCCCGTCCGCGGCAGCGGCGTGAAGGCGCCGTCCAGGACGATGCCGGACGACCGGATGCCGAGACGTCCCGCGGTCGTGGGGATGAGCGGCGCGTCGACGCCGCCGTAATGCGTCACCACGGCCCGTACGAGCGCCCCGAGGCGTCCGCGGTCGGGCACGAGCGGGTCGATCCCCGCCTCCACGAGCGGACCCGCCGTGATCGGTCCGACAGCGGCCACGAGCAGCCGACCGTCCGCCGCCCGCGCGGCGATGCCGGGCAGCGCGTCGGCGCGCTCCGCGGCGAGGATCCACTCCCGCGCGGCGGGGGCGGAGGTGAACAGCACGGCGTCGATCTCGCCGCGGGCGACCTGACGCGTGGATGCCGCGACGATCTCGGGGTCGGGCGGCGGCCCCCAGCGGTAGATGGTGAGGCTCGTGACGCGCGCGCCGGCGTCGGCGAACGCCTCGTCGAGGCCGTCGGCGCCGGAGCCGTGGTGCTGCACGGCGACGTGCAGCCCCTCGATGCCCTCGGCCACGAGGAAGTCGCGCAGCTCCGCCGAGGTCTCGCTCTCGGCGACCCAGTCGGCCTCGAACCCGGCCTGCTGGATCGCCCCGCGGGCCTTGGGGCCGCGCGCCACGATCCGCGCTCCGCGCATCACCGCGCCGAGGTCGTCGTGCAGCCCCGCCTCGTCGGCGGTCTCCATCCATCCGCGGAAACCGACGCCCGTGGTCGCGACGACGATGTCGGGCGGGTCGTCCACGAGGGCCCGCGTGTGCGCGATGAGCTCGTCGTCGTCGACGTGCGGGACGATCGTCAGCGCAGGCGCCACGCGGACGCGGGCGCCGTGACGCTCGAGCGCGGCCGACAGCTCCCCCGACCGGCGGTCGACGGGGAGCAGCACGGTGCACCCGAGGAGCACCGTGCTGATCGTCCGCGCGGGCGTCGTCACCCCACGCCCTCGCCCTGGGCGACGACCGCGGGCAGCAGCAGCTCGGCGCGGGCGACCTCGCCGAACACCAGGACGGCGGGGTTGCGGAGGCCGTGAGCCGCGGCATCCGGGACCGCCCGCTCCATCGTGGAACGGATGGTGCGCTGCTGCGGCGTGTGCCCGTTCTCGATGAAGGCGACCGGCCGATCCGCCGGCGCACCCGCCGCCCGCGCCGCGTCGACGAAGCGGGCCAGGCCGCTCACGCCCATCAGGGCCACCACCGTGGCCGTGTCGTCCCGCAGGGCCGCCAGCGTCGCGGGGCTCGGACTCTCCTGACCGTTCACAACGTGCAGAGTACCGGCGACACCGCGATGCGTGACCGGGATGCCGGCGCTCTCGGGCACCGCGATGGCGCTGCTGATCCCGGGGACGACCTCGACCGGCACACCGGCCGCCCGGCAGGCGATGACTTCCTCGCCGCCGCGGCCGTAGACGAAGGGGTCGCCGCCCTTCAGGCGCACGACGCGGAGGCCGCGAGACGCGCGGTCGACGAGGATCGCGTTGATCTCGTCCTGCGGGACCGGGTGGTGGTGGGGGCGCTTGCCCACGTCGACGAGCTCCACATCGTCGCCGAGCTCCGCCAGGACGCCGGTGGGACCGAGGCGGTCGTGCACGACCACGTCGGCCGCGGCGAGGAGCGCGCGACCGCGGACGGTCAGCAGGTCCACCGGGCCGGGGCCGCCGCCGACGAGGGCGACGCTCCCGACGAGCGGGCGGCGACGACGACGCAGCGGCAGCCGTCCGGCCGCCAGACCGTCGGCGATGGCGTCGCGGACGGCGACGCTCCGGCGCGGGTCCGCCCCCGCGGTGGAGACGACGCCGACCAGCACGTCGTCGCTCGTCGTCTCGGCCGCGAGCCGCGCGGTGCCCTTGCCGCCGTGACCGGCGTTCACGCACCACACCCGGCGCGCCTCGGCCGCGTCGACGACGAGGGCGTCCACCGTGGCCGATCCCGTGGCCGTGTGGCAGAACCAGGCGTCGTCCAGATCGGAGGCGTCGAACGGGCGCGCCGCCCAGTCGATCGTCCCGGCGGCGGCGAGCGCCGCGAGCCCGTCGGTCACCTCCGGGGCGACGACGCGGATGCGCGCCCCGGAGGCCCGCAGCCGGGCGATGCGCCGCTCGGCGACGCGTCCGCCGCCCACGCACACGACGAGGCGGTCGGTGAGGTCCAGTCCGGCCAGAGCGATCATCGGGCGTCTCCTTCGATCTTGACGAACACGTCGCCGTCGGTCACGGCCACCGGGTGCGTGCGCACCGCGAGCGGCTCCTTGCCCTGCGTGTCGAGGCAGGCGCCGGTGCGCAGGTCGAACACCTGCTTGTACATCGGCGAGGCGACCGTGGGCACGCCGTCGCGGTCGCCGACGATGCCGCGCGAGAGCACTGCCGCGCCGCTGAACGGGTCGACCTGGTCGGTGGCGAACAGGCGCCCGTCGTAGGTGCGGAACAGCGCGATCTGGCGGCCTCCGATGAGGGCGGCGGCCCCGCGCTCGACGAGGAGGTCGTCGACGCGGCAGACACGGACCCACGCGGATGCCACGGGGGACGCCGACCGGGAGGGGGCGGCATCCGGGATCCCGCCCTCCTGCGGCGGGGCGGAGGGGGTGACGTCGGTCATCGTCATGAGCGCACCGCCAGGGTCGTGCCGCCGATGAGGACGGCGCCGGAGGAGCGCTCCTCCGCCGTCGCGGGACGGGGCTGCCCGCGCTCGGCGACATAGGCGAGGGAGGGGTCGGCGACGTCGGGGGCGTTGACGAAGCTCTCGAAGCGTCGGAGCTTGTCGGGGTCGGCGAGGGTGGCCGCCCACTCGTCCTCGTAGGCGTCGACGTGCGAGGCCATCGCGCGGTCGAGGTCCTCCGCGATGCCGAGGCTGTCGTCGAAGACCACGGCCTTGAGCGCCTCGAGGCCGCCCTCGTAGTCCTGCGCCCAGGGCGCGGTGCGCTGCAGCCGGTCGGCGGTCCGGATGTAGAACATGAGGAACCGGTCGATGGCCCGCAACAGGCCCTCGTCGTCCAGGCCCTCCGCGAACAGCTCCGCGTGACGCGGCGTGAAGCCGCCGTTGCCGCCGACGTAGAGGTTCCAGCCGGCCTCGGTCGCGATCACGCCGATGTCCTTGCCGCGGGCCTCCGCGCACTCGCGCGCGCAGCCCGAGACGCCGAACTTGAGCTTGTGCGGGGAGCGCAGGCCGCGGTATCGCAGCTCGAGCTGCACGGCCATGCCGACGGAGTCCTGCACGCCGTAACGGCACCACGTCTGCCCGACGCACGACTTCACGGTGCGCAGCGACTTGCCGTACGCGTGCCCGGACTCGAAGCCGGCGTCGACGAGCCGGCGCCAGATGTCCGGCAGCTGCTCGAGCCGCGCGCCGAACATGTCGATGCGCTGGCCGCCGGTGATCTTCGTGTAGAGCCCGAAGTCCCGCGCCACCTCGCCGATGACGACGAGCCCCTCGGGCGTGATCTCCCCGCCCGGGATGCGCGGCACGACGCTGTAGCTGCCGTCGCGCTGGATGTTGGCCATGACGTGGTCGTTCGTGTCCTGCATCGTCGCGAGCTCGCCGTCGAGGACGTGCCCCGAGTAGAGGCTGGCGAGGATGCTGGCGAGCGCGGGTTTGCAGATGTCGCAGCCGCGGCCCTTGCCGAACCGCTGCACGATCGACGTGAACGTGCGCAGCTCCGAGACCCGGACCATGTCGAACAGCTGCGCGCGGGTGAAGGAGAAGTGCTCGCACAGCCCCGAGGAGACCTCCCGACCGGATGCCGCCAGCTCGGTGGCGACGAGCTTCTTCACGAGCGTGAAGCACGAGCCGCAGGCCGCACCGGCCTTGGTGCATGCCTTCACCTCGGCGGCGTCCGCGCACTGGTGCTCGGTGACGGCGTCGCGGACGGTGCCGGCGGTGACGCCGTTGCAGGAGCAGACGATGGCGTCCGCCGGGAGCTCCCCCTGGGCGGCGGGCGCCAGATCGGCCGGCAGGAGGTAGACGGCCGGGTCGCCGCCGAGCGCGCGCCCGACGAGCGGTCGGAGCGCTCCGTACGCCGACGCGTCGCCGACGAGGATGCCGCCGAGCAGCGTCTGCGCGTCGTCGCTGAGCACGAGCTTCTTGTAGACGCCGGACACCGGGTCGGCGTACGTGACGTCGAGGGCGTTCGGCGTCTCGGCGAACGCGTCGCCGAAGCTCGCCACCTCGACACCCGACAGCTTGAGCTTCGCGGACGTGTCGAAGCCGTCGAACGCGGCCTCTCCGTCGAGAAGGCGGGTCGCGGCGATCTCGGCCATGGCGTAGCCGGGGGCGACGAGACCGACGCACTGGCCGTCGTAGCTGGCGACCTCGCCGATGGCCAGGACGGCCGGGTCGGACGTCTCGCAGCCGGCGTCGATGACGACACCGCCGCGGGGGTCGACGCGCAGCTCGGCGGCGCGGGCGAGCTCGTCGCGCGGCCGCACGCCGACGGTGAAGACGACGACGTCGACCGGCTCCCAGCTCCCGTCACGCAGCTCGAGCCCGCACACGGCGCCGGTCTTGTCGGCATCCACCCGGGTCGTCACCGACGAGGTGCGCACGTCGATGCCGCGCTCCTCGATGAGCCGCTGCAGCGCCTTGGCCCCGCCGAGGTCGAGCTGCGCCGACATGAGGCGCTCGTTCGACTGCAGCACGAACGGCGCGACGCCCTCGGTCTGCAGCGCCCCGGCCGCCTCCAGTCCCAGCAGACCGCCACCGACGACGGCGCCGCGCAGGGGGCGTCCGAGCTCCGCCGAACGACGCGCGACCCAGTCGCGGAGGGCGATGACGTCGTCGAGCGTGCGGTACACGAAGCACCCCCGACTGTCGAAGCCGTCGAGGGCGAGCCGGGCGGCGTACGAGCCGGTCGCGAGGACCAGCCGGTCGTACGCGTGCACGTCGCCGGAGGCGGTGGTGACGGTCCGGTTCGCGCGATCGATCGACACGACGCGGGCGTCGGTCTCGACGCGCACCCGCTCGTGGGCGAGCGAGGCCGGGTCGAGCGCGAGGTCGTCGGCGCTCCGGCCGCCGAAGTAGCCGGTCAGTCCGACGCGGTCGTAGGGGGCGCGGCGCTCGTCGCCGAGCACGGTGACGCGCCAGCGACCGTCGACGTCGCGGGCGAGGAGGCTCTCCACGAAGCGGTGGGCCACCATGCCGGCGCCGACGACGACGACCGACGCTGGCGGGAGCATGTCGCCACCGTAGGAGGCGGACTTTGCGCTGTCGTCAGCAGCGTGTTTCGTTCCGGTTGCGGAGTTCGAGCGGGCCATGCCCCGACGCTAGGCAGACGACGTTTCTCCGGCCCGCTCCCCCGCGTTACCCCTCGCGAACGTTTCCCTCACCGGGGGCGCGCCGTGGTGTGAGTTTTGCGGGCGGGATGCCGCCGGTGTGGCCCCGGCCTGGGTTTCCGTGCGCGGGACGCCGCCGGTGTGGCCCCGGGGCCGGTTTCCGTGCACGGAAAACTGCCGGAGTGGCCCCGGGGCGCACAGAGTGGCCCCGGGGCCACTTTGCGCCTCAACCCCG
>NZ_JBMRJR010000005.1:0-292934 GCF_049384025.1 Microbacterium sp. HMH0099
GCCGCGATACCCGCGACCTTGCCCACCACACCATCAGCGATCGTCGTCTTGCCCGCGGCAGGGGCCTCCGAGCCGCGTCCGCCGAGCGGACGGTTCACGCGCGAGGCGGCCTGGGGAACGTTCTGGGCAGCGGGGGTGGAGGCGTTCTCAGCCATGGTCGAAGTCCTTTCGAGTGTGTTGACCCGGCGAACCGGGGCGGCCCGTCGGCCGGTACTTACAAGACGTACCGGCCCGTCGAAACGTCACGCGGGGCTTGCGCAGTTTGTCCGAATGTGTATGAACACGCATACGCTTACGCCGTATACATCAGAGCTGGAGCGGGAGTCAACAGTTCCTGCGCGTTGCGTCGAACGGCCATCCTGTCTCTCATGCGGCAGGCGGAACTCGCCCTCGTCTGTCGTCCAGGCCTGCAGGCGCGGGCCTCCCCTGAACACGACGCCGGAGTGCATCCCGGCCTTCGAGAGGACCCCGCCACATGGGCAAGAAGAAGCACGCGAAGCAGGAGCAGGAGCCGGTCGCCGTCGCGGACTCCACCGTCGAGCAGCGGAAGCAGAACGCCTCCGAGTGGTCGTCCCTCGCCCGTTACGGGGCGGAGGCCTTCGGGACATTCCTCCTCGTGCTCGGAGGCGTCGGCACGGCCGTCTTCGCCGCGAACTTCCCCGCCGCCGACGACAACCAGGCGGGTGTCGGCTTCCTCGGGGTCGCGCTCGCGTTCGGCCTCACGCTCGTCGCGGGGATCGCTGCTGTGGGCCACATCTCCGGCGGTCATTTCAACCCGGCGGTGACGCTCGGGCTCCTGGCCGCGGGCCGGACCGATGCGCGCCATGTGCCGGGCTACATCCTCGCCCAGCTCGTCGGCGGTATCGCCGCCTCCAGCGTCATCGCGCTGATCTTGACGGGGAAGGACGGCGGGTTCGCGGCCGCTCAGGACGCCGGCTTCGCCAGCAACGGGTTCGGCGAGGGAAGCCCCGGAGGCTTCGGACTCGCGGCGGTCTTCATCGCGGAGGCCGTGCTGACGGGTATCTTCGTCGCCGTCATCCTCTCGATCACCGCGAAGAAGGAGTACGTCACCTTCGCCCCGATCGGCATTGGTCTGGCGCTGACCCTCATCCACCTCATCAGCATCCCGATCAGCAACACCTCGGTGAACCCCGCACGCTCGGTCGCCGCCGCGGTCTACGGCGGTGCGCTGCCGGTCTCGCAGTTGTGGGTGTTCATCGTCGCCCCGATCCTCGGAGCGGCCGTCGCCGGGCTCATCGTTCGCGCCCTCGGGCGCCGCACCGTCGCCGTCTGACCCGCCGCCGGTCGTCCGGCGGTGCGCAGCGCGGGGGTCCGGTGGTTCGTGGGGGAGCCACCGGGCCCTCGCCCACAGGCAATGCGCGTCGTCGATTCACGCGCCTGATCGACCGGAACGAGAGGAGCGATGGTGGCCGATCACGACGCACGGGGGGTGCACGGGCAGCCTCTGCCGAGACTGAGCCGCGATGTCGTCATCCGGTACGCCCTCGCTCAGATCGATGAGGGAGGGCTGTTCGGGTTGTCGATGCGGAACCTCGCGAAGACGCTCCGCGTCGAGGCGATGTCGCTCTACCGGTACGTCAACGGTCGAGAGGACCTCCTCGAAGGCATTGTCGACCTGCTCCTGCACGACCTCACCCCCGCGATGAGGGACGCGCAGCGCGGGCAGTGGCAGCGGTTCTTCCAGGTCACGGCCCACGAGGTGCGACGCATCGCCATCGACCACCCCCGGGCGTTCCCGCTCGTCGCGACGCGACATCCGGCCGCCCCCTGGCTGCGGCCTCCGCTGCGCAGCGTGGAGGTCGTCGAGATCTTCCTCGGGACGTTGATCGAGTACGGCTTCACCGATCAGCAGGCCGTGGATGCCTATCGGTCCTTCAGCAGCTTCCTCCTCGGTCAGCTGCTGCTCGAGTCCGCCGTCCGCGGTGCCGACACGTCCCCGGACGACGAGCCCCTCGACGAGGGCGGGGCGGACGTGCCGCAGCGGGACGGGACCCGGCGGCTGGTCGACCTCCCACACGTGTCCCGGCTCCGCGACCTGCTCAGCGAGGACCGCGCGGAGGAGGAGTTCGAGGTGACGCTCGAGGCCCTCCTCGATCGCCTCGATCACGAGTTGTCGCGGGACGGCGGACGCGCGCGCTAGGCGACGACTCGGAGCAGGTCGAGTCGGTCCTCCGAGACTCTGTCGGGATGCCCCGTGTAGACGAGATACGACAAGCCGGCGATGCCGGCATGTCGGACCTTTGAGGGGCTGACGGGAATCGTCCCCACCGCCCCTCCACACGCCGCTGCGCGGCGTGCGGAGCCTCCGGCGGCGTGGGCCCACCCAAGGGTTCGATCCGCAACAACACGAAAGCCCTCCCGAGCGGCTGAAGCCGCCCGTGAGGGCTTTGAGGGGCTGACGGGAATCGAACCCGCGCTGTCTGCTTGGGAAGCAGAAGTTCTGCCATTGAACTACAGCCCCGGATGCCTCGCGGCAACCCGCCCAGCATAACAGCGACGGGGTGGCATCCATCGTCCGGATCGCGTGCGGCCCGGAACGACCGGGTGAAGACGCCGAACGCGCCCGGCCGTGCGCCCCTAGGCTGGGGGCGTGCTGCTCTCCGATCACGACATCCGGGCCGAGCTCGACGCGGGACGCCTGGGCCTCGACCCCCTCGACCCGGCCATGGTGCAGCCCTCGAGCGTGGACGTGCGGCTGGACCGGTACTTCCGGCTGTTCGACAACCACAAGTACCCCTTCATCGACCCGGCCGAGGATCAGCCCGAGCTCACGCGACTGATCGAGGTCGATCCGGACGAGCCGTTCATCCTCCACCCGGGCGAGTTCGCCCTCGGGTCCACGTACGAGCGCGTGTCGCTTCCCGACGACATCGCCGCCCGACTGGAGGGCAAGTCGTCGCTGGGGCGACTCGGTCTGCTCACCCACTCCACGGCGGGGTTCATCGACCCCGGCTTCACCGGGCACGTGACCCTGGAGCTGTCGAACGTCGCGACGCTCCCCATCAAGCTGTGGCCGGGGATGAAGATCGGGCAGGTCTGCTACTTCCGGCTCAGCTCGCCGGCCGACAACCCTTACGGGTCCGGTCCTTACGGCAACCGGTACCAGGGGCAGCGCGGGCCGACGGCCTCGCGTTCCGCGCTCAACTTCCACCGCACCGACGTCGGTGCGAGCGACGCCGGCTCCGTCGGACGCTGACCGGACCACGACGCGGCGGGCTCCCGAGGGACACCCGCCGCATCGTGTTCTCGGGGATCACTCGGATGCCGCGGACTCACGGCCGCGGCTGAACCCGGCGTCGAAGCCGCGCTCGTAAGCGCTCTCCGCCGCCCGCTGCCCGCGGCCGTGGCGCTGCCCGCGATCGTGCCGGTGGCCGTTCTCGTGGCACGGACCGCGGCCGTGCGAGCCGCGGTGCTCGTGGCGCTGGCGCCCGCGCCCGTGCTCGTCGTCGCCGCCGTCGTCGAACCGGGGTCCGCCGAAGCCGTGGCGCTCACCGGGGCCGAACCCCGGCCCGAACCCGCGGCCGGCGCCGGGTCCGAACGGACCGGGGCCGAAGCCGAATCCACGGGGTCCGCGTCCGCGGGGTCCGCGGGCGGCTTCGTCCTCGTCGAGACCGAGGGCTGAGGAGACCACGTCGAGGGCGGCGGTGAGACGTTCGATCTCCTCCGCGGGGACCTCGGCGAGAAGCGCCTGCTTGTCGGCATCCATCCGTTCGAGGACCTCGCGGCCCTCGTCCGTCAGCGTCCAGCCGTCGTCGGCGGGGGCGATCCATCCCCGGTCGGCGAGGGCGCTGAGGCGCTTGCCGCCGCGGGCGATGCGGTCGCTGATCCACGGGGCGTCGATACGCCCGTCGATCACGGAGAGGACCAGGACGGTCTTCGGGTGCAGGCCGCTGTCGCGCAGCTGCGCGAAGAGGCGGTGGTGCAGCGCGTGGCCGACCGTCGTGAGGCGGTGGGCGAGGCTGCGGGGATCTGTCGGTGCAGAGGTGTTCATGGGAGTCCTTTCGTCGGCGGGCTGTCCGCCGTTACATGTCATGTGACAACGGATGTACTCTGACATGTATTTCGAATGCTTGTCAAGCGACATGTAAAATCCGAGGGTGACCACCGACCCCGCCGACGAGATCGCGGCAGCCCTCGGCCGCCTGCGCGGACGCCGCCCGCGGCCGCCGTTCGCCGCCGACGACCGCGACCCGCGCGAGCACGGCCCCGGCCACGCGCACGGCCACCACGGCGGACCGTGGGGACGCGGCGCGCCGCCCTGGGCGGACCCCGCGCACGGACGCTTCGGCGGACCGGCGCGCCTGCGCATGCTCGACGCCCTCCTCGCGGCCGGCGATGCGTTGTCGGTGGGCGCGATCGCCGAGGCGGTCGGCGTCGATCAGCCGCGCGCCTCCCGCCTGGTGCAGCAGGCGGTGCAGATGGGGTTGATCGAACGCGAGCCCGATCCGGACGACGCCCGCCGCACCCGTGTGCGCCTCACCCCCGAGGGGGAGCGTCTCGTCTCCCGGGTGCGGGGGAGGAGGATGGATGCCGTGCGCTCCGCGCTCGACTCCTTCACCGATGCCGAGCGCGCCGAGCTCGCCCGTCTGCTCTTGAAGCTCGCCGACTCCTGGCCGCGGGACTGAGCCCGCGGCATCCGGAATCCGCCTCGAGACCACACGTTCGGCGCGAGATCACACGGTCGAAGCCGTCGGGATCGCGTGATCTCGCGCGGAACGTGTGATTCTGGCGAGGACGAACCCGGGCCCGGGGCTCAGCGGATGACGGCCGGACGCGCCGCCACGGGCAGGAGCAGGGCGAGGCCCGCGGCGAGCACGAGGACGATGCCGAGGATGCCCAGCCGGGTATCGCCGGTGGTCGCGACGAACAGCGCGAACAGGCCGGGGGCGAGGAACGACACCGCGCGGCCCGTCGTGGCGTAGAGGCCGAACATCTCGCCCTCCCGTCCCTCGGGGGCGACGCGGGCGAGGAAGGAACGGCTCGCGGACTGCACCGGTCCGACGAACATCGTCAGGACGAGGCCGGCCACCCAGAACGCCGCCTGCGACGTGCCGATGAAGAGCACGGCCGTCCCCGCGACGATGAGCCCCGTCAGGGCGAAGACGATGACGCGCTTCGGCCCGAAGCGGTCGTCCAGCCGGCCCGACACCATCGTGCTGATCCCGGCGACGACGTTGGCGGCCACGGCGAAGTAGAGGACCTCGGTTGAGGAGAACCCGAACACCTGGGCGGCGATGATGGCGCCGAAGGTGAACACGCCGGCGAGACCGTCGCGGAAGACCGCACTCGCCAGCAGGAACATCAGCACCTGACGGCTGTCGCGCCAGAGGGAGCGGAGCGTGCCCCACAGCACGACGTAGGACTGCAGGAAGCCGACGCGGACGCGACGCTCCTGCGCGGGGATCTCGGGCACGCGCACGAGCACCGGGATGGCGAAGGCCGCGAACCACACGGCGGAGGCGAGGACGGCGAGCCGGATGTTGAGGCCGCCTTCCTCCGTCACGGCGAGGAGACCGCCCGTCGCGGGGTCGCCGAAGCTCTGGATGAACAGCACCAGCAGGACGAGCAGCAGGACGATCCCGCCCACGTATCCCATGCCCCAGCCGAAGCCGGACACGCGCCCGATGTTCTCGCGGGTCGACACCTGGGTGAGCATCGCGTAATAGTTGACGCTCGCGAACTCGAAGAACACGTTGCCCACGGCGAGCAGCGTCGCCCCCAGAACGAGGAGCTTCGGCGTGCCCTCCACGAAGACCATCGCCGCCATCGCGAGGACGACGACACCGGTGTTGACGCCCAGCCACAGCTTGCGGCGGCCGGTGCCGTCGGAGCGCTGACCCAGCACCGGAGCGAGCACGGCGACGGCGATGCCGGCGATCATGAGGGCGACGCCGACGGTGCTGGCGTTCTGCGCGAGGGCCCGGACGAGCGCGGGATCGTCGGGGTCGCCGCCCGCGGCCGCGACCACGGCGGGGTCGACGAAGAGCGAGCTGGCCAGGTAGGTGCTGAAGACGAACGTCGTGACGACCGCGTTGAAGGCGGCGGATCCCCAGTCCCACAGAGCCCACGCGAGGACGGGGTGTCGGGCGGGCGTCGACGGCGTCGGGCCGGGGGAACTGTTGTCGGTCACGCGCGGATCCTTCGATGAGCGCCCGGGCGTCCGGGAGGGGGGCTGCGACCGCAACGGCGCACCGCTCACGCTAGTGGTGCCGACGCCGCGACGCGCGGCGAAGTACCGTGGACCCATGGCATCCGATTCCCCCGTCGACTCCGTCGAGTCCGACACCGCCCCCGCCCAGCTCACCTTCGCCGATCTGGGACTGGATGCCGCCGTGCTCAAGGCCCTGAAGGACGTCGGCTACGAGACCCCCTCCGCCATCCAGGCGGCCACGATCCCGGTGCTGCTGCAGGGCCGCGACGTCGTCGGTCTCGCCCAGACCGGAACCGGCAAGACCGCGGCCTTCGCGCTGCCGGTGCTGTCGCAGATGGAGACCGGCCACAAGAATCCGCAGGCTCTCGTGCTCGCCCCCACCCGCGAGCTCGCCCTTCAGGTGTGCGAGGCGTTCGAGAAGTACGCCGCGCACATCAAGGGCGTCTCGGTGCTGCCCGTCTACGGCGGTCAGGGCTACGGCCAGCAGCTGTCGGCCCTCCGCCGCGGCGTCGACGTGATCGTCGGCACGCCCGGGCGCATCATGGATCACCTCGACAAGGGCACCCTCGACCTGAGCGAGCTGAAGTTCCTCGTGCTCGACGAGGCCGACGAGATGCTCAAGATGGGCTTCGCCGAGGACGTCGAGACGATCCTCGCCGACACCCCCTCGACCAAGCAGGTCGCGCTGTTCTCGGCCACGATGCCGGCGCAGATCCGCCGCATCTCGGCGCAGTACCTCAACGACCCCGAAGAGATCACGGTCAAGACCAAGACCACGACCTCGGCGAACATCACCCAGCGCTACCTGGTGGTCTCGTACCAGCAGAAGATCGACGCGCTCACGCGCATCCTCGAGGTCGAGAACTTCGAGGGCATGATCGTCTTCACCCGCACGAAGAACGAGACCGAGACGGTCGCCGAGAAGCTGCGCGCCCGCGGCTACACGGCCGCCGCCATCAACGGCGACATCGCCCAGGTGCAGCGAGAGCGCACGGTCAACCAGCTCAAGTCGGGCAAGCTCGACATCCTCGTCGCCACCGACGTCGCCGCCCGCGGCCTCGACGTCGAGCGCATCAGCCACGTCGTCAACTACGACCTGCCGATCGACACCGAGTCGTACGTGCACCGCATCGGCCGCACGGGCCGCGCCGGTCGCACCGGCGACGCCATCAGCTTCGTCACCCCGCGCGAGCGCCGCATGCTCACCGCGATCGAGAAGGCCACGCGCCAGCCGCTGACCGAGATGTCGCTGCCCAGCGTCGACGACGTCAACGCCACACGCCTGACCCGCTTCGACGACGCCATCACCGCCGCCCTCGAGGACACCGCCGCGATCGCGACCTTCCGCGACGTCGTCGCGCACTACGTCGAGCACCACGATGTGCCCGAGGCCGACGTGGCCGCGGCCCTCGCCGTGGTCGCGCAGGGCGACACGCCGCTGCTGCTCGAGGAGGAGACGATCCAGCAGCCGCGGTTCGACCGCGATCGCTCGGACCGCCCCTCGCGCGACGGCGGCTCCCGCGACGGCGGCACGCGCGAGCGCCGCGAGAGCAACGGCCGGTTCGCCACCTACCGCATCGCCGTCGGCCGCCGTCAGCGGGTCGAGCCGCGCCAGATCGTCGGCGCGCTCGCGAACGAGGGCGGTCTGCGCCGCAACGACTTCGGGGCGATCCAGATCCGCCAGGACTTCTCACTCGTCGAACTGCCCGTGGATCTCCCGCGCGACACGATCGACCGTCTCGCCGACACCCGCATCTCGGGCCAGCTCATCGACCTGCGCCTGGACCAGGGCGGCCGTTCCGCCAAGCGCAGCGACCGGCCGCAGCGCCGTCCGCGCGATCGCGACTGAGGTCGCGGCATCCCGTCGACGCCCCCGGGCCCCCTTCGGGCCGGGGGCGTCGTCGTGTGCCGGGGTGCGTCGGGGCGTCGCGCGGCGGGGCGGCGTGTGCCGCGAGCGTCGCGTACCGGAGGCGTCGTGTACCGGGGGCGTCGCGTGGCGGGGGCGTCGCGTGCCGGGGGCGTCGCGTGGCGGGGGGGGCGGGTGTGCGCGAGTGGCCCCGGGGCGCCGTGCGTGGCCCCGGGGCCACTTCGGCGACCCGGATCAGATGGAAGGGATGCCGCGGAAGTTGAGCCAATTCATATCAACTCTCCTTGACCGCTCGGCGGGCCTGCGATAACGTTGAGTCATCGCGGCTCAACTCGGTTCGAGTCGCCGAAGACTTCGCAGCAACCAGGAGCCGTGGTGATCCCCGGCTCGGATCAAGGAGAAGACACATGCCTCGTGCAGTGGGAATCGACCTGGGTACCACCAACTCGGTCGTGAGCGTCCTCGAGGGCGGCGAGCCCAAGGTCATCGCGAACGCGGAGGGCTTCCGCACCACCCCGTCGGTGGTCGCGTACACGAAGGACGGCGAGGTGCTCGTCGGCGAGACCGCCAAGCGCCAGGCCGTCACCAACGTCGACCGCACCATCTCCAGCGTGAAGCGCCACATGGGCACCACCTGGACCTTCGACGTCGACGGCAAGAAGTGGACGCCGCAGGAGATCTCGGCCCGCATCCTCCAGAAGCTGAAGCGCGACGCCGAGGAGTACCTGGGCGACAGCGTCACCGACGCCGTCATCACCGTGCCGGCGTACTTCAACGACGCCGAGCGTCAGGCCACCAAGGAGGCCGGTGAGATCGCGGGCCTCAACGTCCTGCGCATCATCAACGAGCCGACCGCCGCGGCCCTCGCCTACGGCCTCGACAAGGGCAAGGAGGACGAGCTCATCCTCGTCTTCGACCTCGGTGGTGGAACGTTCGACGTCTCGCTGCTCGAGGTGGGCAAGGACGACGACTTCTCGACCATCCAGGTGCGCGCCACCGCCGGTGACAACCGCCTCGGTGGAGACGACTGGGACCAGCGCGTCGTCGACTACCTGATCAAGCAGTTCAAGGACACGACCGGCGTCGACGTCTCCGGCGACAAGATCGCCCTGCAGCGCCTCAAGGAGGCCGCGGAGCAGGCGAAGAAGGAGCTCTCGAGCTCCACGTCGACGAGCATCAACCTCCCCTACCTGTCGCTGACGGACTCCGGTCCCGTCTCGCTGTCGGAGACCCTGTCGCGCGCCAAGTTCGAGGACCTGACCAAGGACCTGCTCGACCGCACCCGCAAGCCCTTCTCGGATGTCATCCGCGAGGCCGGCGTCAAGGTCGAGGACATCGCCCACGTCGTGCTCGTCGGTGGTTCGACCCGCATGCCCGCGGTCGCCGAGCTGGTCAAGAAGGAGACCGGCAAGGATGCCAACAAGGGCGTGAACCCGGACGAGGTCGTCGCCGTCGGCGCCGCCCTGCAGGCCGGTGTCCTGAAGGGCGAGCGCAAGGACGTCCTCCTCATCGACGTCACCCCGCTGAGCCTCGGCATCGAGACCAAGGGCGGCATCATGACCAAGCTCATCGAGCGCAACACGGCCATCCCGACCAAGCGCAGCGAGACCTTCACCACCGCCGACGACAACCAGCCGTCGGTCGCGATCCAGGTCTTCCAGGGCGAGCGCGAGTTCACCCGCGACAACAAGCCGCTCGGCACCTTCGAGCTGACCGGCATCGCACCGGCTCCCCGTGGCATCCCGCAGGTCGAGGTCACCTTCGACATCGACGCGAACGGCATCGTCCACGTGTCCGCGAAGGACAAGGGCACCGGCAAGGAGCAGTCGATGACCATCACGGGCGGCTCGTCGCTGCCCAAGGAGGACATCGAGCGCATGGTCCGCGAGGCCGAGGAGAACGCGGCCGAGGACAAGAAGCGCCGCGAGTCCGCCGAGACCCGCAACCAGGCCGAGACGCTGTCGTACTCCGTCGACAAGCTGATCAAGGACAACGACGACAAGCTGCCCGAGGAGGTCAAGACCTCGGTGCAGGCCGACGTCGACGCCCTCAAGTCGGCCCTCGCCGGCGACGACGACGACGCGGTCAAGACCGCGTTCGACAAGCTCAACGCCAGCCAGAGCCAGATCGGCGAGGCCATCTACAAGTCGTCGCAGGCCCAGGGCGAGCCGGCCGACCCCAACGTCGGCCAGCCCGGCAACGGCGAGACGCCGAACCCTGAGGAAGACGTCATCGACGCCGAGGTCGTCGACGACGAGCCCCAGCAGGACGACAAGAAGTAAGCGATAGGACATGGCACACAAGGACGACGAACAGCCCCAGGGCTCGGGCGCCGGTCCTGACGAGACGGGGCCGGAGGAGAACACCTCCGGCCCCGCGCCGTCGGACCCGCAGTCCGCGACCGAGGGGGATGACGACGGTCTGACCGTCGACGACATCCTGGGCGCAGAGCAGACGCCGGAGGCGGCGGCCGAGGACGGGACCGACCCCGAGTCGACGCTGCTGACCGACCTCAAGCGCGTGCAGGCCGAGTACGCCAACTACCGTCGGCGCACCGAGGAGCAGCGCGAGCGTGAGATCGAGCGCGCCAAGGGCGAGGCCGTGAAGGGCCTGCTGCCGGTGATGGACGACCTCGACCGCGCCGAGAAGCACGGCGACCTCGTCGAGGGCACGCCGTTCGCGGCCATCGGCGGCAAGATCCGTGCCGTCGCCGAGCGCCTGGGTGTGGTGTCGTACGGCACCGCGGGCGAGCCGTTCGACCCGCAGCAGCACGAGGCGATCTTCCAGGCTCCAACCCCCGGCGTGACCGTGGCCACCGTGCTCGAGGTCGTCGAGGTCGGCTACCGCCTCGGCTCGACGGAGCTGCGACCCGCCAAGGTCGTCGTCGCCGTCCCCGCCGAGTAGGAGGATCCATGGCGAGTCAGGACTGGTTCGACAAGGACTTCTACAAGGTCCTCGGCGTCGAGAAGGACGTGAGCGCGGCCGATCTCAAGAAGACGTACCGCAAGCTCGCGCGCCAGTACCACCCCGACTCGAACCCGGGTGACGTCAAGGCCGAGGCGAAGTTCAAGGAGATCAGCGAGGCCTACTCCGTCCTGAACGACCCGGAGCAGCGGGAGGAGTACGACCAGATCCGCGCGATGGGGTCGGGCGCCCGCTTCTCCGCGGGGGGCCAGGGCGCCGGCGGCGGCTTCGAGGACGTGTTCAGCAGGTTCGGGCAGAGCCGCGGAGGCGGCTCCGGTCCGATGCCGGGCGGTTTCGACGACTTCTTCTCGGTGTTCGAGCAGCAAGGGACGGGCTTCGGCTCCGGCCGGTTCGGCCAGACCAGCGGCGGCTACCGCGGGTTCGGCGGGCCGCAGCGCGGTGCCGACGTCACGGCGCGGACGACGATCGACTTCGTCACCGCCGCCAAGGGCGAGACGATCACCCTGCAGGGCGAGGACAACAAGCCTTTCAAGGTGAAGATCCCTGCCGGCGTCGCGGACGGACAGAAGATCCGGCTGCGCGGTCGCGGCCGGCCCTCGCCCGACGGGGGAGAGGCCGGCGACATCGTCGTGACCGTCGCCGTCCGTCCCCACCCCGTGTTCGCCCGCGACGGGGTCAACCTGCGCGTGACCGTCCCGGTGACGTTCACCGAGGCCGCGCTCGGCGCGACCATCGAGGTCCCCACCCTGGGCGGAGAGCCGGTCCGGCTGCGCGTCGCACCCGGTACGCCGTCGGGGCGGGTCCTGCGTGTGAAGGGCAGAGGCATCCAGACCACCAAGGCGACCGGCGACCTGCTCGCCGAGGTCCAGGTCGCGGTGCCCGCCCACCTCGACGACGCGGCCCGCGAGGCGCTCGAGCGCTTCCACGCGCTCGAGCCCAAGGAGAACCCGCGCGCGGACCTGATGTCCAAAGCGCGTTCGTGACACCGCGGCTCCTGGCATCCGGGATGATCGGATGCCAGGAGCCCGTGCCCCATCGGAGCGACGAGAGGAGAAGACGTGTCCGACAGAGAGATCGACGAGGACGCGCCGATCTTCGCCATCGCGGTCGCCGCGGAGCTGTCCAACATGCACCCGCAGACCCTCCGACAGTACGACCGGCTCGGACTGGTCGTCCCCGCGCGCACGCAGGGCGGATCGCGTCGGTACTCCAGCCGTCACGTGGCCCAGCTGCGCGAGGTCGCCCGCCTGTCCGGCGAGGGCATGAGCCTGCCGGCGATCGCACGGCTTCTCGATCTGGAGCAGCGGGTGCACGAGCTGTCGCGCCGCGTCAGCGAGCTCGAACGGCAGCTCGTCGCCGAGCGCCAGGCGCGCCCCGGTGCCCGCGTCTTCGCGGCCGGAGCCACCGGATCCGTCGTGACCCTCCGCCACGGGGCGCGCGTGCGGCGCGCCACCGACGTCGTCCTCTGGCGGCCGCGGGACCCGTTCGGTCGCGACGACTGAGCCCCGCCGGCCGCCTGCCCGGGTGGGCTCAGGGCAAGAGTGCAGCGCGATGCACCGCAGAGTGAGGACCCCTCCCTCGGGCGCGCCCGTGCGCGCGGCCTAGCGTCGTCCGTGTGCCCGCCCCGAACGACGTCACCCGCCTGCGCGCGTTCACGCGTCGCGTGAGCCAGGCGCCGCTCCTCCTGCTCTACCGGCTGACCAGCATCCTGCTCGCGACCTGGGGTGCCGCCACGCTCATCGGCCTCATCACGCTGCCGCTCGTCCCGCTCGTGGCTCAGGCGCTCATCGCGATCGAACGGCGCCGGGGCGCGCTGATCGGACGGCCGATCACCGGGTCGGCAGGTCCTCCGCCGCCGGCGGGTCCGGTCGGGTGGGTGCGCCGGGCCTACCGTCCGGACCGGGCCGGCCGTGTCGCCGCGCTGTACGTCATCACCGTGGTCTTCGGGCTGGTGCAGCTGGCCGTCCTCGCCTATTGCGCGGTCGTGCTGCTGCTCGTCATCGTGCTGCCCGCGGCCGTCTTCCGCTACCACGACGACGTGAAGGCCGCGGGGTCCGGGGTCCAGCCCCCCGAGCCGCTGCCGTTCCCCGGAGGCCCCTTCACGCGGGTCGGGGACTCCGGGTCGCTGACGTTCTGGATGATCACCGGAGTCCTCGTCGTCCTCGTCGGGTGGTATCTGACGGGGGTGCTCGCCCGGGTGCAGGCCCGGGTGGTGCAGCTGCTCCTGTCCACACGCGAGGCGGATCTCGAGACCGCCGTCATCGAGCTGCGCGGCTCGCGCTCCGTTCTCATCACCGCGTTCGAGAGCGATCGGGAGCGCATCGAGCGCGATCTGCACGACGGCGCCCAGCAGCATCTCGTCATGACGACGCTCCGCGTGGGGACGGCGCTGTCGCAGGCGCGTGCACATGAGGGTGAAGAGAAGATGCCCGAGGTCGTGAACCAGCTGGTGAAAGCCCAGGAGAGCGCCGAACTCGCCCTGGCGACACTGCGGCGCACCGTCCTCGGACTGCACAGCGACGTGCTCGTCGACCACGGCCTCACGGCGGCGGTGGAGGAGCTCGCGCAGCGGTCCGTCCTCCCCCTCACCGTGCATTCGGCCCTCGACCGGCGTTTTCGCGCCGACGTCGAGCGCTGCGCCTACTTCACGGTCAGCGAGGCGGTCACGAACACCCTCAAGCACGCGGACGCGAGCGCCATCCGTGTCACGTTGACGACCGAGGGGGACAGCCTCGTGGTGCGCGTCATGGACGACGGCGCCGGAGGCGCGGCGGTCGACGGCGGCCGCGGCATCCGGGGTCTGCGCGAACGCGCCCGGAACCTGGGGGGTACGCTCGCGGTCTCGAGCCCCGTCGGTGGGCCCACCACCCTCACTCTCGAGGTCCCTGCCATCCCCGAGGAGTGACGCGATCGAGAGGTCCCCCCGGATGAACATCGTCGTCGCCGACGACTCGGCCCTGCTGCGCGAGGGCATCTGCTCCCTGCTGACCGGCGCCGGACATGCCGTCACCACGGCGGCGGACGCCACCGCGCTCCTGCGGGTCGTCCGGTCGGGCCCGACGTCGACGGACCTCGTCGTCACGGACGTCCGGATGCCGCCCGGTCACCGCAGCGACGGCGTCGACGCCGCACTGGTCCTGCGACGCGAGTTCCCCGATCTCCCCGTCCTGCTGCTGTCGAACTACGTCGCGAGCGCCTACCTGAACGACCTGTTCGCCCAGAGCAGCCGGTCGCTCGGATACCTGCTGAAGGACCGGATCGGCCGCGTCGACGACTTCCTGCGGAGCATCGAGATCATCGTCGGCGGCGGCACGGTCATCGACCCCGAGATCCTCGCGACCGTCGTCGGACGGCGCACGGGGGGCACGGCCCTGGATGCGCTCACCCCTCGCGAGGGGGAGGTGCTGGCGCTGATCGCGCAGGCGCGGTCCAACACCGAGATCGGCCGGCTCCTGCACCTCAGCGACAGCGCCGTCTCCAAGCACATCGGGTCGATCTTCGCCAAGCTGGGTCTCGACGAGTCCGATCCGGGTCATCGCCGTGTGCGGGCCGTCCTCCTCTACCTGGATGCCGCACGGTCGCGGGACGGCGAGCCGGTGGGGTTCGGCGTGGGGTGACCGTGCCGCCGGGTGTGCGGGCCGCCCGCCCGCCCGCCGGAGGCGCCGCCCGCCGGGTGTGCGGGCCGCCCGCCCCCGTGGCAGTCCGCTGCACCCCGGAGTGCGGTCGCACCCCTCCCGCGCGGGCCGCGGCGCCGATGGGATGGACCCATGCGCACTCGAACCGACCGTCTGCTGCTCGCCGGTCTCCTCACGCTGTGGGCGGGTCTCGTCGCCCTCGCCGTGAGCGTCCTGCCGCCTGTGGACCTCGGCGCGCCGTGGGCGGGTGCGACGGCGACCCTGTTGGCGGGAGCGGTGATCGGCACGGTGTGGGCGATGGCCGTGCGCTCGCTCGTCGTCCTGGCCGCGTACCCGCTGTTGCGGCGTCGGCAGCGCCCCGTCCCGCACCGCCCCTCGGATGACAGTGTGGCGCTGCTCTACTGCACCGCCGACGACTTCGACGGCGCCCGGCTCGCGGCATCCCTGCAGCAGACGCACCCGGTGACGACGTACATCCTCGACGACTCGCGCCGGCCGGACAGCCGCGCCGCGATCGACGCGTTCGCCCGCCGGACCGGTGTCGAGGTCGTGCGTCGCGCCGACCGAAGCGGGTTCAAGGCGGGGAACCTCAACCACTTCCTGTCGCTCGGACACGCGCACGACTGGGTCGTGGTGATGGACAGCGACCAGGAGCTGCCGCCGACGTTCGTCCGTCGGGCTCTCGATCACGCCGCCGACCGGGCCGCCTCGGGCGTGCGGGTCGGAGTGGTGCAGGGGCGTCAGACGACCCGGCGCGGCGTGACCGGCTTCGCCGACGAGTTCGGCCCGCTCCTGGAGTCGCACGTGCACACCACGATGCTCGTGCGTTCCGCGTTCGGTTCCACCTGCTTCCTGGGGCGCGGCGGCCTGGTGAGCACGACCTGTCTGCGGGCCACGGGCGGGTTCCCGGAGGTCGTCGCCGAGGACATGGCCTTCAGCATCGAGGCGGCCCGGCACGGTTTCGACGTGTCGTACGCCGCGGATCTCGTGAGCGTCGAGGACTTCCCCGTCGACTACGCCGCCTTCAAGACCCAGCACGAGAAGTTCAGCCAGAGCAACGTGGAGATGCTGCGGCGGTACGCGGGCTCGCTGCTGCGCTCGCCGTTGCGGGCATGGCACAAGATCGACCTGATGCTGGAGATGACGACGGCGACGGTGGGGGTGGCCGTGACGGCGCTGCTGCTCGTCTTCTCGGCGGCCACGCTCACCGCCTCGGCGGGGGCGTCGTTCCCGGCGTGGGTCGGGCTGACGCTCGGGGCGGGCGGTGTGCTGCCGCTCGTGCCGGAGACCCTCCGCCGCCTCCGCGGGCGCGACCCCGTGTCGGCGCTGCTGTTCGTCGTCCGCGCCATGGCCCTGTACTCGTCGATGCTGCTCACGACCGCCGGCGCGGTGATCGGCGTCCTCGGCGGTCGACGCGCACGGTTCATCGTGACGCCGAAGACCCGCACGCGCTCGCGCGCCGCGACCTGTCGGACGGACGTCGTCGTCGCGGCGGTGCTGCTGGCGGTCACCGTCGCCGGTTGCGGCTCCCCGGTCCCCGCCCTCAGCGTCGCCACGGCCGCGGCGTGCGCGGTGTACTACAGCGTGCGCAGCGGCCGGTGGGAGACGGCGAGCCCGCGCGAGGATCTGCGGTTGGCGGCGTGACGGGTGCCGCCGTCGCCGCCGAGCTGTCGCCGGAGCGCCGCAGGCCTGACGCGGCCGCCGGTCAGGCGGGGCCGAGCCGCAGGACGGTCGGGGCCTCGCCCACGTTGAGGTCGTCGACGACGCGGAGGGTCCGGGCGATGTCGTCGACCGGGCGCAGGACGGTGCCGAAGCGTTCGCGGTCGGAGCTCACGGCGGTGAGCGTGACGAAGTGCGCGCCGGTGTCCCACGTGTAGGTCGCGAACGGCGGCGCCGCGGGCTCCTTCGGCAGCGGCATGGCGAGCTTCTCGCCCACCCCGAGGTGGGGGTTCGGGAAGGCCTCGGTGTCGTCGTACTCCATCGGCATCATCGCCCGAGCCGTGCGCAGCTGGGGAGTGGCCTGCTGCAGCTGGGCCATCACGACGAGCAGCTCGGGGTCGGACTTCCACACCCACACGAGCACGCGACCGTCCGCCCGCCGCATGAGCAGCGGCGTGGCCTGGCTGAGCACCCAGGCGAACACTCCGCCGCCCGGTCGGGGCGTCGCACCGGCACCCCGCCCCTGGGTCAGGAGCATCCGGATGGCGGCCTTGCGGTGACGGCGGCCGCGGAGCCCGAGGGAGCCCGTCACGGGCACCCAGAGGTCGGCGGGGGCGTCGGCCTGCAGTCGCGACATGGCCCCAGCTTACGAGCCGACCCGGGGACTGTGGATGCCACCTGTCACGGCTCCGCTCCGCGACTGAGTAGTCGGGACCCGCAGCGGCCGCGCGCGGGGGGTCTCGCCCGTGTCGGAGGTCCGTGCCAGGCTGGGGGAGCGGTCCCGTCGCCGCTCGCCTCATCTACGGAGGGCCCCTGTGCTCGGAAAGATCCTCACCCGATATCTCACGCGCTATCGCGCGCTGCTCATCGCCCTCCTGATCTTCCAGTTCGCCGCCGCGATGGCATCCCTCTATCTGCCTCGTCTCAACGCGGACATCATCGACCAGGGCGTCGCCCGTGGAGACACCGGGTACATCTGGTCGCGGGGCATGCTCATGCTGGTCATCTCGCTCGGTCAGATCACGGCATCCGTCATCGCGACCTACTTCGCCGCGCGCGCGGCGATGTCGGCCGGGCGCGACATCCGCCGCGACGTGTTCGAGAAGGTGAGCGGGTTCTCGGAGCGGGAGCTGACGCAGTTCGGGGCGGGCTCCCTCATCACGCGCAACACGAACGACGTGCAGCAGGTCCAGATGCTCGCGATGATGGGCGCCACCATGCTCGTCAGCGCGCCGCTGCTGGCCATCGGCGGCGTCGTGATGGCGCTGCAGCAGGACGTGGGGCTGAGCTGGCTGATCGGGGTCTCGGTCCCGGCGCTGCTCATCGCCGCGGGTCTCATCATCGCGCGCATGGTGCCGCTCTTCCGCAGCTACCAGTCCAAGCTCGACGGCGTGAACCGCGTCATGCGGGAGCAGCTGACCGGCGTCCGCGTCGTGCGGGCCTTCGTCCGCGAGCGCATCGAGGAGGAGCGCTTTCGCGAGGCCAACACGGACATCATGATCGTGGGCCGCAAGGTCGGCTCGCTGTTCGTCCTGCTGTTCCCCCTGGCGATGCTCGTGCTCAACGTCACCGTCGTCGGGGTCATCTGGTTCGGCGGCATCCAGGTCGATGCCGGCGCCGTGCAGATCGGCACGATCTTCGCCTTCATGCAGTACGTCGCGCAGATCCTCATGGGCGTGCTCATGGCGAGCTTCATGACCGTGATGATCCCGCGCGCCGCCGTCTCGGCCGAGCGCATCGGCGAGGTGCTCGACAGCCACTCGACGCTCGAGCGTCCCTCCGACCCGGTCGCGACCTTCCCCGCGCCGGGCGCCGTCGAGTTCGACGATGTCGCGTTCGCCTACCCCGGCGCGGAGGCGCCCGTCGTGAGCGGCGTGAGCTTCGCCGCCGCCCCCGGCGAGACGGTCGCCATCGTCGGGTCCACCGGATCCGGCAAGACCACGCTGGTGTCGCTCGTCCCGCGCCTGTTCGACGTGACCGGCGGCGCGGTGCGGGTCGGCGGCGTCGACGTCCGGCAGGCCGACCTCGACGTGCTGTGGCAGAGCATCGGCCTCGTGCCGCAGCGCCCGTTCCTGTTCAGCGGGACGGTGGCATCCAATCTCCGTTTCGGTCGCGAGGAGGCGACCGACGAGGAGCTCTGGCGGGCGCTCGAGATCGCGCAGGGTCGGGACTTCGTGGAACGGATGGAGGGCGGGCTCGACGCGCGGATCGCGCAGGGTGGCACGAACGTGTCGGGCGGTCAGCGGCAGCGTCTCGCCATCGCCCGCGCGATCGTCCACCGTCCGCGGGTGCTCGTCTTCGACGACTCCTTCTCGGCGCTCGACCTCACCACCGACGCCCGCCTGCGGCAGGCGCTGTGGTCCGAGCTGCCGGAGGTGACGAAGATCGTCGTGGCGCAGCGCGTCTCCACGATCGTCGATGCCGACCGCATCGTCGTCCTCGAGGACGGGCGGATGGCCGGTCTCGGCACCCACGAGGAGCTGCTGCGCTCCAGCCCGACCTACCGCGAGATCGTCGAGTCGCAGCTGGGGGTGGAGGCGTGAGCACCACCGACACCCTCACCGAGGAGGAGCGCGCCGAGCTCGAGCTGGCCGAGGAGGCCCGCCGCACCTCCGGCGACTGGGACAGCGTCGCGCCCGGCAAGGCGTCGGACTTCGGCGCGAGCTTCGGGCGGATGATCGGCCTGCTGCGGCCCTACGCGTGGACGTTCGCCCTGGTCTCCGCCCTCGGAGCGCTCGGCGTCGTCCTCGCCGTCCTCGCGCCCCGCGTGCTCGGCAACGCCACGAACATCATCTTCGAGGGCGTCGTCTCGCGCGGCCTGGCCGAACAGTTCCCGGCGGGGACGTCGAAGGACGCCGTCGTCGAGGCCCTGCGCACCGCGGGCCAGACCGACATCGCCAACATCGTCGGCGCCATGGACAGCTTCCAGGTAGGCGCCGGCGTCGACTTCGACGCCCTGCGCGTGACGATCGTGACGGTGCTGGCGATCTACGTCGGCTCCTCGCTGCTGTCGTGGGTGCAGGGGTACGTCATCAACGTCATCATGGTCCGCACGATGTGGCGCCTGCGCGAGTCGGTCGAGGCGAAGATCAACCGCCTGCCGCTGTCGTACTTCGACCGCGTCCAGCGCGGCGAGCTCATCTCGCGGGTGACGAACGACATCGACAACATCACCCAGACCATGCAGCAGTCGCTCTCGAGCGCGCTCACCTCGGTGCTGACGGTCGTCGGCGTGCTCATCATGATGTTCACGATCTCGTGGCAGCTCGCGCTGGTCGCGCTGGTCTCGCTGCCCCTCATGGCCGTGATCTTCGGTGTCATCGGCCCGAAGTCGCAGAAGGCGTTCGGCGAGCAGTGGAAGAAGGTCGGCCGCCTGAACGCCCGCGTCGAGGAGTCGTTCTCCGGTCACGCGCTGGTCAAGGTCTACGGGCGCGAGCGCGATGCGCGCGACAAGTTCGAGGTCGAGAACGAGGAGCTGTACCAGGCCAGCTTCCGGGCGCAGTTCCTGTCGGGGATGATCATGCCCGGCATGATGTTCGTCGGGAACCTGACCTACGTCGGCATCGCCGTGCTCGGCGGGCTGATGGTCGCCGGCGGGCAGATCCGACTCGGCGACGTCCAGGCCTTCATCCAGTACTCGCAGCAGTTCACCCAGCCGCTGTCGCAGCTGGGCGGCATGGCCGCGGTCGTCCAGTCCGGCACGGCATCCGCCGAGCGCGTCTTCGCGCTGCTCGACGCGGAGGAGCAGGAACCGGATGCCGCCGACGCCCCCGGCCCCGCCGAAGGCCGCGGCGTCATCGAGTTCGAGAACGTCCGCTTCGCCTACAGCCCCGACCGGCCGCTCATCACCGACCTCTCGTTCCGTGTCGAGCCGGGGCAGACGGTCGCGATCGTCGGGCCCACGGGAGCCGGCAAGACGACCCTGGTCAACCTCATCATGCGGTTCTACGAGCTCGACGGCGGACGCATCCTGCTCGACGGGCAGGACATCGCCGACATGCGCCGCGACGACGTCCGCTCGCGCACCGGCATGGTGCTGCAGGACCCGTGGCTGTTCGCCGGCTCGATCCGCGAGAACATCCGCTACGGCCGCGCCACCGCCACCGACGAGGAGATCCACGAGGCCGCCGCCGCCACCCGCGTCGACCAGTTCGTGCACTCCCTCCCCGACGGGTACGACACCGTGCTCGACGAGGACGCCGCGAACGTCTCCGCCGGCGAGAAGCAGCTCATCACGATCGCGCGGGCCTTCGTCGCGCGTCCGTCCGTGCTCATCCTCGACGAGGCCACGTCGTCCGTCGACACCCGCACCGAGCTGCTGCTGCAGCAGGCGATGGCCGCCCTGCGCGAGGGGCGGACGTCGTTCGTCATCGCCCACCGCCTGTCCACGATCCGGGACGC
Source organism: Microbacterium sp. HMH0099 (assembly GCF_049384025.1). Classification (NCBI taxonomy): domain Bacteria; kingdom Bacillati; phylum Actinomycetota; class Actinomycetes; order Micrococcales; family Microbacteriaceae; genus Microbacterium; species Microbacterium sp. HMH0099. Next base: position 20,660 of record NZ_JBMRJR010000005.1, read on the forward strand.
CGACCTCATCCTCGTGATGGAGCACGGCGACATCGTCGAGAAGGGCACGCACGACGAGCTCATCGACCGCCGCGGAGCGTACTGGCGGCTCTACCAGTCGCAGTTCGAGAAGGCCGCCGCCGAGTCCGACGCGGACGCGGACGGCATCGAGCCGGAGCGTCCCCCGGCGGACGACGACGCGCTCGTCGTGTCCGCGATGGCGGCCGCGGCGCCGGACGTGACCGCCCCCGCCGGCACCGACGGACCGCCGCGTCCCGCCCACGGCTCGCCCGAGCCCGACCCGCGGCTCTGAGAACGGGGAGGCATCCGGGAACTCCAGGACCCCTCCGGTACAGTGGACGCTCGCAAGCACCGCCCGTGCGACCCCTGCCGCACAGATAGGCCTCACCACCCGTGACTTCTCCTGCGACGCCCGGCGACCATCCCCCCGCCGACCGACCGCTCACCATCCTCATCGGCTGCGACACGTTCGAGCCGCACATCAACGGGGCGGCGCGGTTCGCCGAACGCCTCGCCGCCGGCCTCGTCCAGCGCGGGCACGACGTGCACGTCGTCGCGCCCGGGACCCGCTACCGCCGCGAGAAGGCCCACACCGAGGTCATCGAGGGCGAGCCGATGACGCTGCACCGCTTGCCCTCGGTGCGCTGGCCCCCGCACGACTGGCTGCGGTTCGTCTGGCCCTGGCGAGCGAAGCACCACGTCCGTCGCATCCTCGACGAGACGACCCCCGACGTCGTGCACATCCAGTCGCACATCATCATCGGACGTGCGCTCGCCCGCGAGGCACGCAAGCGCGGCATCCCGATCGTGGCCACGAACCACGTGATGGCCGAGAACATCCTCGACTTCACCACCCTGCCGCCGGTCCTGGACAAGATCGTCGTCCGACTGGCCTGGGCCGACGCCGCGCGCACCTTCGCGATGACGCGCGCCGTCACGACCCCCACCCGCAAGGCGGCGGACTTCCTCGAGTCGACGATCGACATCGACGGTGTCATCCCCATCTCGTGCGGAATCGACCGGTCCAACTACCGGCCCGACCTGAGCCCGCGCGACCAGAATCGCATCCTCTTCGTCGGTCGCCTCACGACCGAGAAGGGCATCGACGTCATCCTCCGCGCCCTCGCGCAGCTCGACCCGGCGCTCGACGCGACCTTCGACGTCGTCGGCGGGGGCGACCAGCGCAAGAACCTCGAGAACCTCGCCGCCCAGCTCGGCGTCAGCGAGCGCGTCACCTTCCACGGCCACACCTCCGAGGAGGAGCTGCGCTCCCTCTACTCGCGGGCCAGCGTCTTCGCGATCGCCTCGATCGCCGAGCTGCAGTCCATCGCGACGATGGAGGCCATGGCATCCGGTCTCCCCGTCGTCGCCGCCGACGCCGTCGCCCTGCCGCACCTCGTGCACCACGGTGAGAACGGGTACCTCTTCACGCCGGGAGACGCGGACGACGCCGCCGCGCGTCTCACCGACGTGCTGACCGCCTCCCCCGAGGATCGCCGGCGCATGCAGCAGGCCTCCCTCGACGGCGTCGCCGTCCACGACATCACGCGGACGCTCGACACCTTCACAGCGCTCTACCGCGGCGAGCCGATCCCGGAGTGACCGCGTGCACGTCGTGATGTTCGCCGACCAGCACATCGAGTCGCTGGGCGGTGCACAGGTGTCGATGCGACTGCAACGACGGTTCCTCGAGCGCGCCGGGCACACCGTCACCGTCGTCGCCCCGCGCATGCATCGGCCCGTCCCCGGCGACCCGGCGTACGTCGACCTGCGCTCGACCTCGGCGACCCCCGACCGCGAGTACGGCTTCAGCTGGCCCGGACGCCGCAGCGACAGGGAAGTGGATGCCGCCCTCGCCCGGCGTCCGCCCATCGACATCGTCCACGTGCAGGCGGACTTCTGGGGCGCCTTCATCGGCCACCGGTTCGCCGCCCGGCACGGCCTGCCCGTCGTCCACACGATGCACAACCGTGCGGACGTGGGCATCGAGGCCACCGTGCCCGTCCCGGGACTGGTGCTGCGCGCCCTCAACGCCTGGGCGCGGACGGCGCTCCGGCCGGCCCTCGCCCGCCGTCGTGCTGAGCGCGGCGGCGACTCCCTCGCCGACGGCCGCAGCGACGGCTGGGCCTACCTCCGCCGGCTGGCGCGCCTGTCCGACGCCGTGACGGCACCCTCGTCCCACTTCGCCCGCCGCTTGGAGCGGCACGGCGCGGTCCCCGCCGCCGGATCCGTCGACGTCATCTGGAACGGCATCGACGACGAGCTCCTCGACGCGGTCTCCACGCAGCGCGTCGCGCGGCGCCCGGGACCCCCGCGGTTCGTCTGGCTCGGCCGGATGAGCCCCGAGAAACGGCTCCTCCCGTTCCTCACTGCGGTGGCGCACTCCGGCATCCAGGCCGAGGTCGAGATCATCGGCGGCGGCGTGCAGCTGCGAGCGGCGCGACGGCTCGTGGAGCGCGGGTGGGGGGAAGCGTCCATCGTCTTCTCCGGCCGCCTGCCCTACGCCGAGACGCTCGCCCGGCTGGCCGACGCGGACGCCGTCGTGCAGACCTCGATCGGGTTCGAGACGCAGGGCATGACGGTGTTCGAGGCGGCCTCGCTCGGCACGCCGGCGGTCGTCAGCGACCCGGACGTCGCCGCCGAGCTCGGCTCCGGCACGTGGGGAGTGCGGGATGCCACGGTGCCGGCCCTCGCGGATGCTCTCCGCCGCGCCGCCGCCGACATCGCCGCCGGGACGACCCCGGCCGTGGACCGCGACATCGCCGAACGGTTCCGCCAGTCGTCCCGGACGGCTGCCATGGTCGGCGTGTACGAGCGGACCATCGCGCAGGCCCGCCGGTAGCAGCGCGTCACGCGGTGGGGTGGACCCGCAGCGTCGGCACGCCGCACTCGTCGCGGGAAGGGACCCGAGAAGACGCCCCGGTCGACGCGGCGCGCGGCGGCGCCTCGGGTCGTCGTGCGGGATCGACCGGGATACGGCGGTAGCCGTCGGTCGCCATCGCGTGGACGGTGGCGGCGATCCCGAGGAGCGAAAGGGCCAGGAGGATGATCAGCAGTGCCATGGCAGGAAAGCTACGCCTGGCGTGATACCGCCTCGAGTGGCATAGTGGACGCTGTTCGTTCGATTCCTGCCACACCGGAGGTCGCCATGCGATCGGTCGCCGTCGTCATTCAGCCCGGCTTCGCCCCCTTCGAGTTCGGTCTCGCCTGCGAGGCCTTCGGGCTGGACCGCAGCGACGACGGCATCCCGAACTTCGACTTCCGCATCGTCGCGCCGGACCCGGGCGTCGTGCCGTCCAACATCGGGTTCTCGGTCAATGTCGAGCGCGGACTGGAGGATGCCCGGGATGCCGACATCGTCGTGCTCGCGCCGATCCCGCGCGCGCAGTGGGACGACGTCGACCCGCGCGTCATCGAGGTGGTCCGCGCGGCGCACGCCCGCGACGCCTGGCTGCTGAGCGTCTGCAGCGGGGCGTTCGTCATCGCCGCCGCGGGCGTCCTCGACGGTCAGCGCGCCACCACCCACTGGATGTACGCCGACACGATGAGCCGGCTGCACCCGTCCATCGACGTCGACCCCGATGTGTTGTACGTGCAGTCCGGTCGCATCATCACCAGCGCGGGCACGGCCGCCGGCCTGGACGCCTGCCTGCATCTGCTCCGGCAGGAGCTGGGGTCCGAGCTCGCCAACCGCATCGCCCGGCGTATGGTCGTCGCGCCGTTGCGCGACGGGGGACAGGCGCAGTTCATCGCGTCGCCGCTGCCGGTCAGCGCATCGATGTCGCTCGCGCCCGTCACCGAGTGGATGATGCAGCACCTGGATGCCGACCTGTCCGTCGAGCGCCTCGCGGCCCGCGCGCACATGTCGCCCCGGACGTTCGCTCGGCGGTTCAAGGCCGACTTCGGGGCGACCCCGGCGGCCTGGCTCGCCCGGCAGCGCCTGCTGCACGCGCAGCGGCTGCTGGAAGAGACCGATCTCGGGCTGGACCGGATCGCCACGGAGTGCGGATTCGGGTCCGCCGCGGTGCTGCGGCAGAACTTCGCCCGGACGCTCGGACTCACCCCGACCGCGTACCGCGCCCGCTTCTCGTGCGGGGAGGCCGCCATGGCCGGCCCCGCGCCGGCGTTGCAGAGCGCCGAGCCGGTCCTCGCCTGAGCGGCCCCGCGGTCCCTGGTCGCGCGGCCCCGCGGTCCTGGCACACGCCGCGCCATGGGGCGCAAGGGGTGCGCGAGCGGGGCGCCGAGGTGGTGGCATCCATTGCTCCCTTTCGGGACCGCTGGTAAACTTGAGTCAGCGCGGCTCAAGTTCTGCGCAGAAACTTCGGGAGACCACATGAACGCCACACAACAGCCGGGGCAGGAGGACGCGCGCAGCGCCCTCGAGCAGTTCGGCATCAACCTCACCGACCGGGCCCGTCAAGGCAAGCTCGATCCCGTCATCGGGCGCGACGGCGAGATCCGGCGGGTCAGTCAGGTGCTCACGCGTCGCACCAAGAACAACCCCGTCCTCATCGGCGAGCCCGGCGTCGGCAAGACCGCCGTCGTCGAGGGGCTCGCCCAGCGCATCGTCGCGGGCGACGTCGCCGAGAGCCTGAAGAACAAGGAGCTCGTCGCGCTCGACATCTCCGCGCTCGTCGCGGGGGCGATGTACCGCGGCCAGTTCGAGGAGCGGCTGAAAAGCGTCCTGAAGGAGATCACCGAGTCCGACGGTCGCGTCATCACGTTCATCGACGAGCTGCACGTGCTCATGGGGGCGGGCGGCGGGGAGGGATCGGTCGCGGCATCCAACATGCTCAAGCCCATGCTGGCTCGCGGCGAGCTCCGCCTGATCGGCGCCACGACGCTCGACGAGTACCGCGAGTTCATCGAGAAGGATGCCGCCCTGGAGCGCCGCTTCCAGCAGGTGTACGTCGGCGAGCCCACCGTCGAGGACACCATCGCCATCCTGCGCGGCCTCAAGGAGCGGTACGAGGCGCACCACAAGGTCGCCATCGCCGACGCCGCGCTGGTCGCCGCGGCATCCTTGTCCAACCGCTACATCCCGTCGCGCCAGCTGCCCGACAAGGCCATCGACCTCATCGACGAGGCGGCGTCACGGCTGCGCATGGAGATCGACTCCGCCCCGCTGGAGATCGACGAGCTGCGGCGTCACGTCGACCGGCTGAAGCTCGAGGAGCTCGCACTGAAGAAGGAGAAGGACGCGGCGTCCAAGGAGCGCCTCGCGACGTTGCGCGAGAGCCTCGCGTCGGAGCAGGCGAAGCTCGACGAGCTGCAGGCCCGGTGGGAGCGGGAGCGCGCGTCGCTGAACCGCGTCGGCGATCTGAAGACCCGATTGGATGCCGCCCGTGTCGACGCCGAGCGCGCACAGCGCGAAGGCAACCTCGAGCGGGCGTCCCGGCTGCTGTACGCCGACATCCCGGCGCTGGAGCGCGAGCTGATGCTGGCCGAGCGCGAAGAGCCCACGGGCGACCGGATGGTCAACGAGCAGGTCACCGACGAGGACATCGCGGCCGTCATCGCCGCGTGGACGGGCATCCCCGTGGGGCGCCTGCTGCAGGGCGAGACCGAGAAGCTGCTCCACCTCGAGCGCGAGCTCGGCAAGCGGCTCATCGGGCAGAAGGATGCCGTGAAGGCCGTGTCCGACGCGGTGCGCCGCTCGCGCGCGGGCATCAGCGACCCCAACCGGCCCGTGGGCTCGTTCCTCTTCCTGGGCCCCACCGGCGTCGGCAAGACGGAGCTGGCCAAGGCGCTGGCCGACTTCCTCTTCGACGACGAGCACGCGATGGTGCGCATCGACATGTCGGAGTACGGCGAGAAGCATTCCGTCGCCCGGCTGGTCGGTGCCCCTCCCGGGTACATCGGGTACGAGCAGGGTGGGCAGCTGACGGAGGCGGTGCGCCGTCGTCCGTACAGCGTCGTGCTGCTCGACGAGGTCGAGAAGGCGCACCCCGAGGTGTTCGACGTGCTGCTGCAGGTGATGGACGACGGTCGCCTGACCGACGGCCAGGGTCGGACGGTCGACTTCACCAACGTCATCCTGATCCTGACGTCGAATCTCGGCTCGCCGATCCTCATCGACCCGACGCTGTCGCTGCAGACCAAGCGGGACCAGGTGCAGGCGCTCGTGCGGCAGGCCTTCAAGCCGGAGTTCGTCAACCGTCTCGATGACATCGTCATCTTCCAGGCCCTCACCGAGGACGACCTCGCTCAGATCGTCGAGCTCACGGTCGACGCGCTGCACAAGCGGCTGCGTGAGCGCCGGTTGACCCTCGCGGTGACGCCCGACGCCCGGTCGTGGCTCGCCGAGCGCGGGTACGACCCGGTGTACGGCGCCCGGCCGTTGCGTCGGCTCATCCAGTCCGAGGTGCAGGACCGCCTGGCCATGGCGATCCTGGCCGGCAGCGTGCGCGACGGCGACCTCGTCCGCGTCGACGTCGCCTCGGACGGCGAGTCGCTCGTGCTGGCCAGCGCCGGTCCGGCAGCCGAGGCGGGCGACGACGACGTCATCGAGGCGGAGATCGTCGAGTAGCGGCGGCGCGCGCTATGGCGCGCGTTTGCAGGACTGGTGGGGCGGGAGTGGTGCTTGCGCGCGCGTTTGCAGGACCGGTGGTGCGGGAGTCGCCGCGAGGGGCGGGTGGGGCGGTGGAGCCCGGCTCGGCCCTGCAGATTGACCCCGCCGGCGCCGCGGCGACGCGAAACGCCCCCTGCCCGAAGTGCGCCGGGTGAGGCGTTTCGGTGCAGGGGGCGTTCGCGGAGGGATGCCGCGGATCAGGCGTCGACGAGAAGGGACTCGGCGATGGGGCGGCGCTGGCGCGGCGCGAGCTCGCGCTGACGCAGGCCCTCCTCGGCGGCATCGATGTCGCCGAGCGCGCCGACGGCGATCACCGTGACGGGGGCGAAGCGCGGCTCGACGTCGAAGGCCGCGCGCAGGTCCTCGGCCACGAAGCCGCCCATCTGGTGGGTCGCGAGGCCCTCGGCGTGCGCCTGGACCGTGAAGTGGGCGGCGGCCTGGCCGGCGTCGTAGTACGCCCACGCGCGGGCCTCGCCGTCCTCGGTCTCGGTCTCGGCCAGCACGACCAGCAGCGCGCCCGCGGCGGGGGCCCAGGCCTGGTTGAAGCCCATGAGGGCCGCGGAGAGACGGTCGTGCGCCTCGGTACCGCGGCGGGCGACGATGAAACGCCACGGCTGATGATTCATGCCGGACGGTGCCCAGCGGGCGGCCTCAAGGGCGGAGCGGAGGGCCGCCTCATCAATGGGCGTCTCAGGATCGAAGACGCGGGTGCTCCAGCGCTCGGCGAGCACGTCGAGGATGGGGGCGTCGGTGGGGGCGACGCGGTCGAGAGTGGTGGACATGGGGGCCTCCAGCGAAGAATCGGATGAGCGGGGCATCATCGACCCGCACCAGTGAACGCCATCGGGCGGCATCCTGTTCCCGTATGACGGTCGATGTCGTAGCGCGGAACGCCGCCTGTCAGCCCGCCGCAGCCGTTCGTCAGCCCGCCGACGCGGGGGCCGGCGTCGCGTGCCAGGACTCCGGTCCCGCGGAGCCCGCCGGGTACTCGTCGAGCGGCACCTTGCCCTGCCGCCACGCGTCGATCACGGGCTGCACGATGCGCCAGCACTGCTCGGCGGCGTCGCCGCGGACGGCGAGCATCGCGTCGCCGTCGAGGATGCCCGACAAGACTTCGCCGTACGCCTTCAACGCGCCCGCGCCGAGGTCGGCGGCCAGGGTCACGCGCTCGAGCTCGAGGGGGTCGTCGGCGCCGTTGACGTTGAGCTCGAGGCTCATCGTGTCGGGGCCGAGCGAGAAGACGAGCTTCGAGGGGTCGCTCTCGCCGACGAAGCCGCCGGGAAGGTGCCGCACGGGCTTGAAGGTGACGGTCACCGCGGGGTAGCCGGCATCCAGTCCCTTGCCGGATCGCAGGGTGATGGGGACGCCCTGCCATCGTGCGGTGCGCACCTCGACGGTCATCTCGGCCAGGGTCTCGGTCTCGTGCGAGGGGTCGACGCCCGGCTCGTCGACGTACGACACGAAGTGGCGGTCGCCGACGTCGCCGGCGGTGTAGCGGGCGCGGCGCGAGTTCTTCACGGGGTCGTCGTCGAGCACGTGGGTGGCGCGCAGAACCGCCGAGGTGGCGTCGCGCAGGTCCAGCTGGTCGAGGCTGGACGGCGGCTCCATCGTGATGAACGCCATCACCTGCAGCAGGTGGCTCTGGATCATGTCGACGAGCGCGCCGGCGGTGTCGTAGTACCCGGCGCGACCTTCGAGGCCCAGCTTCTCGGGGAAGTCCACGGTGATGGCGGCGATGTCGTCCGCCGACCAGACGCTCTCGATGAGGCGGTTGGCGAAGCGGACCCCGAGCAGGTTGAGTACGGTCGAGCGGCCGAGGAAGTGGTCGATGCGGAAGACCTGCTCCTCGGGCACGAGGGACGCGAGCTGCCCGTTGAGCCGGTGCGCGCTGGCCTCGTCGGTGCCGAACGGCTTCTCGAGCGCGAGGATGGTGCCGTCCGGGATGGTCACGTCGGCGAGGGCGACGCAGGCCTTCTCGGTGACGGCCGGCGGGACGGCGAAGTACAGCGCCGGGCGCCCCTCGGCCTCGTCGAGCAGGGTCTGGAGATCGGCCGCCTTCGTGATGTCGGCCTGCGAGTACGTCGTCGCGGAGACCGCGTCGAACGCGGCCTCGGCATCCATCGACTGGAAGGCCTTGTGCACGACGTCGCGCCAGTGCTCGTCGGTCCAGTCCTCCATGCCGGCGCCGTGCAGGCGCACCGAGCGCTTCGGCTCGCGCGCGAGCAGCTGGCCGAGGGCCGGCAGGAGCAGTCGCGAGGTGAGGTCGCCGGAGGCTCCGAGGATGATCAGGGTCGTGTCGGCCGTCATGGGCCTCACTGTATCCACGCCGTGTCTCGTGCCCAGAGGCTTGCGGAACCTTCGTGGAAACTCCATCGGAAAAGCCCTCCTGTGGAGGAGTCTCGGCCTGCAATGATCCGAAGGTGAGCACTCCGATCGAGGACTACGCCGTTCTGAGCAACTGCCGCTCCGCCGCGCTGGTGTCGTCCGCGGGCAGCGTCGACTGGCTATGCCTGCCGCGCTACGACAGCGGCTCGATGTTCGGAGCCCTGCTCGGCGACCGGTCCCACGGGAGTTGGTCGCTCCGTCCGGCCGATGCGGATGCCCGGTCGACGCGCCGCTACGACGGCGACACGTTCGTGCTCGTGACGAGGTGGGAGACCTCGACGGGCATCGCCGAGGTGCACGACGCGATGCCCGTCGACGACGGCGACTCCCTCGTCCGTCGTGTCGTCGGCATCTCCGGCGAGGTCGACTTCGTCAGCGAGGTGCGCCTGCGCTTCGACTACGCCCGTGCCGTGCCCTGGGTGCGCCAGGTCGGCCGCGACGGGGAGCACGCGATCCTCGCCGTCGCGGGCCCGGACGCGGTCGTCCTCCGCGGCCCCCGGCTCATCGCGGTCGACACCGCGCACCTCGCCCGCTGGACCACCGCCGCGGGCGAGAACGTGGACTCCGTGCTGTCGTGGGGCCCGTCCTGGCAGCCCGCGCCGGGACCGTTCGACGTGGATGCCGCCCTCCAGCGCACCCGTGACTGGTGGGCCGAATGGGCGGGGCGCGTGCAGTCCGCCGGCTCGCATGCCGCGCACGTCACGCGGTCTCTGCTGGTGCTCCGGGCGCTCACCCACGCCGAGACCGGCGGGATCGTGGCCGCGGCGACCACCTCGCTGCCCGAGGCCTTCGGCGGCGCGCGCAACTGGGACTACCGCTACGTGTGGCTGCGCGATGCGGCGCTCACGCTGGCCGCCTACATCGACCACGGCTACCTCGACGCCGCCCGTCGGTGGCGCGACTGGCTGCTGCGCGCGATCGCGGGCGACCCCGCGGACGTGCAGATCATGTACGGGATCGCGGGGGAGCGGGATCTCCCCGAGCGGGAGATCGACAGCCTGCCCGGCTACGAGGGCGCCGCACCGGTCCGCATCGGCAACGCCGCCGTGGGCCAGTACCAGGCGGACGTCATCGGCGAGGTCATGGTCGCGCTCGAGGCGGCCCGGCACGCGGGTGTGGAGGAGACGTCGTTCTCGTGGGCGCTGCAGCGGGCGCTTCTGGATCAGCTCACGCACTGGGTCGACCGGCCCGACAACGGCATCTGGGAGATGCGCGGCGACCCGCACTTCTTCACGCACTCCCGGGCCATGGTGTGGGCGGCCTTCGACCGTGGCATCCGGGCCGTCGAGGAGGCCGGTCAGGACGGCGACGTCGCGACTTGGCGCGCTCTCCGCGACCGGGTTCGCGATGACATCGACCGCCGCGGCGTCCACACCGGCGGCTGGTTCACCCAGCACTTCGACACGGACGAGGTCGACGCATCCCTGTTGATCCTCCCGCAGGTCGGGTTCTGCGCCCCCGACGATCCGCGGATGCTGGCCACGGTGGCCCGCATGGAGGAGACCCTGATGCCCGACGGCTGGCTGCTGCGCTACCGGACCACGGGCGTCGACGGTCTCGCCGGTGACGAGCATCCGTTCCTCGCCTGCACCTTCTGGCTGGTCGAGCAGTACGCGCGCAGCGGTCGCCGGGACGACGCGGTCGCGCTGATGCGGCGCGCCACCGCCGTCGCGAACGACCGGGGCCTGCTGTCCGAGGAGTACGACCCGGTGAGCGGCCGGCAGGTGGGCAACACCCCGCAGGCGCTCTCGCACCTCGCGCTCGTCGGTGCGGCCGACGCCCTGGATGCCACGGCCCCGCCGACCGACTGACCGGCCGTCCCGCGGGGTCGGGCCGGCACGGTGACGCGCGGAAGGCCCCACCGGCCGCCCGACCGGATGACCGCGCCGGACCGCTGGGGGACCGCCGGGCCGGGCTCAGCGCGCCGCAGTCGCCTCGCCTGCGTTCTCGCCGCTGCGGGCGTTGTAGACGAGAGCGCCGCCGGCATCGACCATCGCCCGGTAGTCCCGGAAGACGGCGAGGGCCTCGTCGCGCAGGACGTCCTGCACGACCTCGATCCCGCGCGCTTCGAACTCGGCCGCCCAGTCCGAGGTGAGGGGGCCTTCGTCGAACGTCGTGATCGCCTCGAGCTCGGGTCCCTCCCCGGCGACGACGAGCGTGCGCACGCCCGACCACATCGTGGCGCCGTAGCACTGGATGCAGGGGCGCCAGTTGACGACGAGCTCGTGGCTCGGCATCCCTTCTCCTCCGAGATCCCACGACCCCAGCGCAGTCTGCGCGAGACCGAGCGCGGTGACCTCGGCGTGCCCGCTGGAGACGTTGCTGCCCAGCACGACGTTCACCCCCACCGAGACGATGCGTCCGGTGGCGGTCTCGGCGACGAGAGCGGCGAACGGGCCGCCGTTGCCCTCGCGGAAGTTGCGGGCGGCGAGGCGGTGCACGAGACGCATGCGCTCGGTGCGGTCCGGGATGACGTCCGGCACATCGGCGAGCTCGTCCCCGATCCACGCGGGCAGGTCGACGCGGTACGAGGTCGCGAGGGTGGCGAGGTGCATGGGAGTCCTTCTCTCGTGGGGCGGGTCGGAGCGAACGGAAGCGTCGCATTCCGGTCGAACTTACGGCAGGGGCGCCGGCCTTCTCGGCAGCGCCCTCGACAGCGCGCCCGACACGGAGGACCCTGGACGCATCACTCCCGACGAGAGGACGTCCATGTTCACCATCGACCACGCGTTCAGCGGCTTCTCGGTCGACGACCTCGACGCGGCCCGGCGCTTCTACCAGGACACCCTCGGCCTCGACGTGGAGGTGCTCGAGGGTTCCGGCTTCCTGCAGCTGACGCTGGGCTCGGGCGGCCGCGTGCTCGTCTACGGCAAGCTGAATCACGAGCCGGCGTCGTTCACCGTGCTGAACTTCCCCGTCGACGACATCGACGCCGCCGTCGACGACCTCACCGCCCGCGGGGTGGACACCAAGATCTACGACGACGCCGAGTTCCCCACCGACTCCCGCGGCATCATGCGCGAGATGGGCCCGGCCATCGCGTGGTTCCGCGACCCGGCCGGCAACGTCCTCGCCGTCCTCGAGGGCTGACCTCGCGCGACGGAGGAGGGGATGGATGCCGCGAGGCGGCGGCATCCATCCCCGGACGAACCGGCGGGGGTGTCAGCCGCGCAGGGCCTCGGCCAGCTTGACGCGTGCGCCCATGCGCAGGAGCGAGTTCTGGTAGATGCGCGCGGCGACGAGGATCGCGGCGACGCACGCCGCGACGAGGATGAGCAGCGACAGCAGCGGCTCCCACCACTGCGCGTCGCCGATGTACAGGCGCAGCGGCATCCCGACCGGGGCGGAGAACGGCACGTAGGACATGATCGCCAGCACGAGCGGGTTGTCGTTGAAGAAGATCACGAGGAAGTACGGCGCGAGCACGAGCATCGTCAGCGGGGTCGTGGTGGAGCCGATGTCCTCCTGACGGGAGACCATCGCGGCCGCCGCGGCGAACAGCGACGCCAGCAGCACGAACCCGAACAGGAAGAACACCGCGAACCACGCGATCGGAGCGCCCAGGGTCGTCAGCACGCTCGCCTGTCCGGTCACGCTCAGACCGACGACCGCGATCGCGGCGAGGAGCACGATCTGCGCCATCGCCAGCACGGTGTTGCCGAGCACCTTGCCCGCCAGCAGCACGCGGACGGGGATCGCCGAGATCAGGATCTCGACCACGCGCGTCTGCTTCTCCTCGACGACGCTCTGCGCGATCGTGCCGCCGAACGTACTCGCGGCGATGAGGAACACCAGGCCGAAGCCGAAGGCGATCAGGTAGCGCAGGGCGTCGGCCGCTCCCGCCGCCGGGTCGAGCATCTGCACCGGGGGCGACTCGCTCAGCAGCTGCAGGAGCGCCGAGGGGACGCTGTCCTCCACGAGCACGGTGTAGTCGAACGACCCGCCCGACGGATTCGGGACGAGGGCGGCATCCACCGTCCCGTCCTCGACGAGCGCCTGGGCCGCGTCGTCGGAGTCGGCGACGGTCACGTCGAGACCCGCGACGCCCGTCACCGCGCTCTCGGTCTGAGAGGTCACGGCGACGGGGATGCCGGAGTCCGATCGCGCGTCGCCTGCGGCGAACCCGCCCCACAGCACACTCGCGAGGGCCGCGACGAGGAGGAAGGCGGTCGAGATGACGAACGCCTTGCTGCGCAGCTTGGAGCCGATCTCTCGTTCGGCGACGAGCCACACGCTCTGCAGCTCGCCGGGGGACCGGTGCCCGGTGGGGGTCTGCGTGCTCACTGGATGACCTCCTTGAAGATCTCGGCCAGGGTCGGGCGTTGCGGGGCGAAGCTGGCGACGTCGCCGCGGGCGACGGCCTGGCGGAGCACCCGCTGCGCGGCCTCGTCGTCGGAGGCGTCGAAGAGTGCGTAGCCGCCGTCGAAGTCGATCACGGAGACGCCGGACTCCTCCCGGAGCCAGCCCGCGTCGCCGTGCGACAGCAGCTCGTAGCGGTGCGTCGCGTGCTGTGCGCGAAGCTCCTCGCGGGTGCCGGTCGCGCGGATGGTGCCGCCGGCGATGATGACGAGGTCGTCGCACAGCCGCTCGACGACGTCGAGCTGGTGCGACGAGAACAGCACGGCCGCTCCCGTCGCGGCCTTCTCCTGAAGGACGCCGGCGACGACGTCCACGGCGAGCGGATCGAGGCCCGAGAACGGTTCGTCGAGGATCAGCACGTCGGGTTCGTGCACGAGCGCGGCGGCGATCTGCGCGCGCTGCTGGTTGCCGAGCGACAGCGTCTCGACGAGGTCGCCGAGGCGCTCGCCGAGCCCGAGTCGTTCGAGCAGCGCCGTGGCCTTCTTCGTCGCCTCGGCCTTGCCGAAGCCGTGCAGGCGGGCCAGGTAGGCGATGTGCTCGACGACCTTCATCTTCGGGTACAGCCCGCGCTCCTCGGGCATGTAGCCGAAGCGGCGGCGGTCCGCCGTCGTCACGGGCGCGCCGTTGAGCGCGACGGTCCCGCCGTCCTTGGCGAGCACCCCGAGCGCGATGCGCATCGTGGTGGTCTTGCCCGCGCCGTTGCCGCCGACGAATCCCGTGAGCCGCCCCGGGGCCACGGCGAAGCTCACGTCGTCGAGCACGCGGCGTCCGCCGTAGCTCTTGGTGATGCCGTCCAGTTCGAGCACAGTCGTCCCCTCTCCTCGTCCCCTCACGCTAGTGAGGGCCGGGCGCGGCGGCATCCGTCGGGGGAGGGGTTGCCGTCCTCCCCCGTGCGGGGGAGAGCCGTCGTGCGGGGGGGAGCCGTCGCGCGGGGGAGACCGTCGTGCGGGGGAGAGCGGTCGCGCGGGCGGAGCGCCGTCGCTCGGGGGCCTCCCGGGAGCGGTACCGGCCGAGGTATCGCGGGGAAGGCTCGGCGCTCAGGCCAGGCCGTGCCGGTGCGCGAGCACGACCGCCTGCACGCGGTCGCGGGCGCCGAGCTTCTGCAGGACGTTGGACACGTGCGTCTTGACCGTCGCCTCGCCGATGAACAGGCGTGCGGCGATCTCGGCGTTGCTCAAGGCCTCGGCGACGAGGCGCAGCACCTCGGACTCCCGATCGGTCAGCGGTTCGCCGAGCGTCAGAGGCGGAACGCGGGGAGGGAGGGATGCCGCGGCCTCCCCGCCGCGCCCGGCGAAGTGTTCGATGACCCGGCGCGTGACCTCGGGGGCGAGCAGCGCGTCGCCGGCGCCCACGACGCGCACCGCCGCGACGAGCTCCTCGGGGCCGGCGTTCTTCAGCAGGAACCCGCTGGCGCCGGCGGCCAGGGCGGCGAACACGTAGTCGTCGCTGTCGAACGTGGTGACGATGAGGACGGCGGCGTCCACATCCGGGTCGGCGAGGAGGCGTCGGGTCGCCTCGAGCCCGTCCATGTCGGGCATCTGCACGTCCATGCAGATGACGTCGGGACGCGTGCGGCGGGCGACCGCGAGCGCTTCGAGCCCCGTGGACGCCTCCCCGACGACGTCGATGTCGTCCTCGAGGGTCAGGATGGTGCGGAAACCCGCGCGCATCATGGCGTGGTCGTCGACGAGCAGCACGCGCAGCTCAGGCACGGGTCGCCTCCGGAGGGGTCGGGGCGGATGCGTCCGCCGCGAAGGTGAGCGGCAGACGGGCGCGCACGAGGTAGCCGCCGCGGGTCCGCGGGCCGATCTCGACGGTGCCGCCCGAGACCGCGGCGCGTTCGCGCATGCCCAGGTGCCCGAGGCCCGTGCGCACGGGACCGTGTCGGCCGGTGTTGGCGATCTCGAGCTCGACGGCATCCGGGTCGAAGCGCAGTCGGACGTCGGCGGTGGCGCCCGGACCCGCATGACGCCGGGCGTTGGTCAGGGCCTCCTGAGCGATCCGGTACAGGTTGACCTGCAGGAGCGGGGACGGCTCCGCGTCGATCTCCCCGATGACCGTGAACGTCGTGGCAAGACCCGCCTCGGTCGCCTCCCCCACGAGGGCCGGGATCGTCGCGAGGCCGTGCGTCGTGGGCGCCGTGTCCGGGGCGTCGCCGCCGGACGTGCGCAGGGTCTCCAGCAGTTGGCGCAGCTCCCGCAGCGACGTGCGCGCCGACTCCTCGACACCCGTGAGCAGGTCGCGGGACTTCTCCGGGTCGCGCGTGAGGACCGAGCGGGCGGCGCCGGCCTGCACGCCCATCAGCGACACGTGGTGCGCGACGACGTCGTGCAGCTCGCGGGCGATACGCACGCGGTCGAGGGCGACGGCCTGCGCGGCGGTGACCTCCCGCTCGGCCTCGAGCTCCGCCGTGCGCTGCTCCAGGGCGGCCCGCTCCTGCGCCTGCTGATGCGAGCGCTCCCCGAAGTAGTAGGCGCCGCCGAAGTAGAGGACGTTGATGAGCAGGCCCGCCAGCTGACTGGCGACGAACGCGGGCACCTGCGAGGGGCCGAGCGTCCCGGCATCGAGGCCGGAGAGGGCGGCCTGAACGATGGTGACCGTCAGCCAAGCGGCCATCGCCACCATCACCACCACCCGGATGACGAGGGCCCGTCGCCGGTCCGGGACGTGCGCGCCGACGGTGTAGAAGACGATGAACAGGCTGACGTTGCCCGCGTAGAGCTCCGGGATGCCGATGGTCACGGCCACGAAGTACGCGACGGCGACAACGATGAGCATCGTGGCGGGCCACTTCCGCCGCAGGGCCACGGCGGCACCCAGGACGAGCGCGTAGGGGACCGCGAGGCCGGCCACGTCGACGCTGCCGTAGTAGCCGGAGATCGCCGTCAGGCCCGCGCTCACGAGAGCGCCGAACAGGACGACGGCGCCGAGGACGAGGTCGACGCGGTTCGTGGAGACGGGTCGCGCGGTTCCCTCGGCGGTCGGAGTGCGGTGGCGTGCCGTGGCGGTCACGGGTCCTCGCGAGGGGGTGGACACGTCCAACAGTCTAGGTTGGGTCATCCCGCCGCCCCAGGGGCGATTCCGTCGTCCGGGGGAGGTGCATGCCGCCCGGGGCGGGCGAGGCTTGACGGACGGACGCCGCGCGTTCCGTCCGACCCGACGGATGCCGCGCGCTCCGTCCTAACGAGAGGACGTCGAACATGGCGAGACTGGACAAGCTGCTCTGGGGAGACCGTGCCGACCCCCGGGACGAGCTGCGGGAGCTGTTCCCCTCCGTCGAGCGCGGGAGCCTCGCGGCTGCCCGACAGTGGGCGAGCGAGGTCGTCGCCGCGGCGGGTGTCAGCGCCGACGACGAGCTCCGCGTCATCGCGGTCCTGCGGGAGGCGGAGCCGCGTCTGTCGCTGAAGCCGGCGCGCTTCCTTGCGACGCAGGTGGCGGGCGCACCCCGGGAGACGTGAGCGTCTCTTCCCCTGGCGGGGCGGGGGCCCTGCGGTGAGCGGAGCCCTGCACCCCCGGCATCCGTCCGTCAAGCGGGTCGGGAATACAGGGGCATCCGGGATCCTTTCCCGTGAATGTACCTGGCGGCCGCGCGCCGCCGACGACACCCACACAGGAGGATCATCGTGACGGACCACACGATCGGCTACATCGTCGGAAGCATCTCGAGCACGTCCATCAACCGCCGTCTGGCGAAGGCGCTCGAGAAGGTCGCCCCGGAGGGCGTCACGCTCAAGGAGATCCCGATCAAGGACCTCCCCTTCTACTCGCCCGACGCCGACGGGAACTTCCCCCAGGTCGCGATCGACTTCAAGAAGGCCATCGAGGATGCCGACGGCGTCTTCATCGTCACGCCCGAGTACAGCCGCTCCATCCCCGGCGTCCTCAAGAACGCCCTCGACTGGTCGGCGCGCCCCTACGGTGAGGCGTCCTTCAACGACAAGCCGACCGCCGTCATCGGCACCTCGCAGGGCGGCATCGCCACCGCTGCCGGCCAGCAGCACCTTCGCTCGGTCCTCCTGCACTACAACGCCCTCGTCCTCGGCCAGCCGGAGGGCTACATCCAGTCCACGCCCGGCCTCTTCGAGGAGGACGGCACCGTCACCGACGAGTCGACCGCCGCGTTCCTCCGCTCGATCATCGAGGCGCTCGTCACGCTCATCGAGCGCGTGAAGCCGGCCGAGGTCCCCGCGGCCTGACGCACGGTCTCGGCGGGGTCGGGGTTCGCTCCGGCCCCGCCGTCGTTCGCCGCAGCGGTATTCGTCTTCCGCACTCTCGTCGGGCGGCGGCTAATCGGACAGCGCGTCGGCCTTCCGTCGCAGCAGCGCCGCCTCGCGCTCGTTCCGGGTCGACTCCGCGGCCGAGCGCAGCTCCTCACGCGCCTCGCGCGTCCGGCCCAGCCGCGACAGCAGCTCCCCGCGCACCGAGGGGAGGAGGTGCGATCCCTTCAGCGCCCCGGTGCCGGCGAGCCCGTCGACGATCGCGAGGGCGTCGAGGGGACCGGATGCCATCGACACCGCCACCGCACGGTTCAACTCCACGACGGGGCTCGGCGCGATCCGACCGAGCATCTCGTACAGCAGCACGATGCGGTCCCAGTCGGTGTGCTCGACGCTCCGCGCCTCCGCGTGGCAGAGGGCGATCGCGGCCTGCAGCGCGTACGGGCCGCGCCCCCGGTCCAGGGCGTCTGCCCGCTGAAGGAGATCCCGCCCGCGTGCGATCGCCGACCGGTCCCAGCGGCGACGGTCCTGGTCGGCGAGGAGGACGGCATCCCCGTGCACATCGACGCGGGCCGCGAAGCGCGAGGCCTGCAGCTCCATGAGCGCGGACAACCCGAGCACCTCGGGCTCGCGCGGGAGCAGGGCGCCGAGCACGCGACCCAGTCGGATGGCCTCGTGCGCCAGCTCGGTGCGCAGCACCGCGTCGCCGGAGCTCGCGCCGTAGCCCTCGGTGAAGACCAGGTAGATCACCGTGAGCACCGCCGCCCGCCGCGCCGGCCACTCCGACGGCTCCGGCACCGCGAACGGCACCCGTGCCGCGCTCAGCGCCTTCTTCGCGCGGACGATCCGCTGCTGCATCGTCGGCACCGGGACGAGGAACAACCGCGCGATCGCCTCGGTGTCGAGGCCGCCGACCACCTTGAGCGTCAGCGCCACCTGCGCTTCCCGCGACAGCACCGGATGGCACGCAGCGAACACCAGTCGCAGCACGTCGTCGGGGATGGGTTGCCAGACGGCATCCGGGACGTCTTCGAGGTCCGCGCCCAGCAGCCGGTACCGCTCCTCCAGTCTCTGCTGTCGACGCCAGCCGTCGATCGCGCGGCGCTTGGCGACGGTCGTCAGCCACGCGCCGGGATTGTTCGGGATGCCGTCGCGCGGCCACTGTACGAGGGCTTCCGCGACGGCATCCTGTGCGAGGTCCTCGGCCGTGCCGAGGTCGCCGACCACGCGCGCGAGCGTCGCGACGACCCGGGCGCCTTCGATGCGCCAGATCGCCGCGACGCGTCGCGCGACGTCGGTGGTCACCGCGAGGCCTGCTCCTCGCGCCAGCCCTCCTCCTTCTGGATGTACTCGTTGTCGGCGAAGGCCGCGAAGTCGGTCTCGTCGGTCACCCGGCGCACCTCGAGCTTGTTCCCGGCGATCAGCGGCGCGCGCCGCGCCCATTCGATCGCCTCCTCGCGGGTGGACACCTCGATGATCCAGAACCCGTTGAACAGCTCGTGCGTCTCGCCGTAGGGGCCATCGGTGACGACCGGCTCCTCCCCGCCGAACTCCACGACGAAATTCTTGCTCATGTCCTCGGCGAGGCCGTCGCCGGCCACAAGGACGCCCGCGGTCATCATGGACTCGTTGTACGCGCCCATGTCGTTGATGATCTGCTCGAAGGGGATCTGCTTGTACGCGGCGTACGCCTCGTCGGTGCCGCGCATGATCAGCATGAACTTCATCGTGAACTCTTCTCGTCGGTGCTCTCTGGAGCGATCTGAGGGGAGCGAATGCCTCCCCTTACTATCGCGTCGAACGGCGACCAGCGGAATCGACAGCGCGCGGGAAAAGTTTGCGGGGGCCGGGGGCCGGGGGCCGGTGACCGGGGGCCGGGGCGGGGTCGCGCGGAGGTGCGGAGCTCGCGCGGGCGTCGCGGAATCGGATGGATGCCTCGGATTCGGACCTTTCCGCTCGATCGCTCCGATTTCGGTGCTCCGGTCCGATTCCGCGCCGCCGCGATCCGCGCTCCGCGCAGAATCGCGGCTCTCTCGCAGTTCCGGTCGCGCATCTGCGAGAAGCGTGCCGGACTGCGAGGATCGCGCGGCGTGGCGGTCAGCAGATTCGGATGGATGCCTCGGATTCGGACCTTTCCGCCCAGTCGCTCCGATTCCGGCGCTCTGATCCGATTCCGCGCCGCAGGATCGAGCGACGTGGCGGTCAGCAGATTCGGATGGATGCCTCGGATTCGGACCGGTCCGCCCAGTCGCTCCGATTCCGGCGCTCTGATCCGATTCCGCGCCGCCGCGTTCCGCGCCGACGAGCCCGCCGCGCGGGCGGAACAGTACCCGGATGCCGCCGAAGCGGCGCCGCGTCAGCCGAAGATCATCGGCAGGTCGTCGTCGTCCTCGCCGGTGAGGTCGAGGTCGGCGACGACCGGGACGTGGTCGCTCGGGACCTCGCCCTTACGCTCGTTGCGGTGGATCTCGGCGCCCTGCACGGCGTCGGCGAACGCCGGGGACCCGAGGATGAAGTCGATGCGCAGCCCCTCGTTGCGGGGGAAGCGCAGCTGCTTGTAGTCCCAGTAGGTGTACCCGGTGGGGATGAGCGGGCGGACGACGTCCGTCAGCCCTGCCGCCTCGAACGCGGCGAATGCGGCGCGCTCCGGCGGGGAGACGTGGGTGGTGGCGCCCTCCACGACGGTCGGGTCGCCGTTGTCGTCGTCGGTCGGGGCGATGTTGAAGTCGCCCGTCAGCGCGAGCGCGAGGCCCGGGTCGGCCGCGAGCTGGTCCGCGGTGTACTGCCGCAGCGCCTCCAGCCAGTCGAGCTTGTAGACGTAGTGCGGGTCGTCGAGCGAGCGACCGTTCGGCACGTACAGGCTCCACACGCGAACGCCGCCGACAGTGGCGCCGAGCGCGCGGGCCTCCTTCGGCAGGTCTGGGCCCTCCTTGCCCTTCTCGAAGCCCGGCATGCCGGGGAAGCCGATCTCCACGTCCTCGAGCGGCTCGCGGCTGGCGATCGCCACACCGTTCCACTGGTTCAGTCCGTGCGCGGCCACGTGGTAGCCGGCCTCCTCGAAGGCGGCGTACGGGAACTGCTCCGTCTTGCACTTGATCTCCTGCATCGCCAGCACGTCGATGTGCTCGCGGACGCAGAACTCGACCGTGCGGTCGATGCGAGCACGGATGGAGTTGACGTTCCAGGTGGCCAAGCGCATGGCATCCAGCCTACTTTCGGCCGCCGACACCCGACGCCCGCGGGGGCGTCGTCTGAATCGCCACTCGGATCGAGGAACGGCGACGGTCAGACGAACGCGAAGACGACGGCCGCGCCCGTCGCGATGGCGCTGACGATGGCGGTCGACATCAGGCCGGTGGCGGGTCGGCGGGGGTGCTGCACCGCGGCGATAGCGAAGAGCACGGTCCACATGCCGGCGGTGAAGGCCAGGCTCAGCGACGCGATCACGCGGGGCGCAGCGTCGCTCCACACGATGACGCCCGCCCCGACGGGGATGCTGAGGAGGGCGAGGAGCAGAAACCGCATTCGCGGCCCGCCGTCGGGCGGGGGGAGGTCGACAGGGGGCCGGGGCGGGCGTACTCCGAGCAGCGCCCGCACCGCGTCGACGTCGCCCGCGCTGGGGTCGTCATACGGCACGCGGGAGGCGTCGAGCAGGCGATCGTCGGCGTACGCCGGGCGCTCTCCGCTGAGCAGCACGTCGGCGTAGGCCGAACGCTCCTCCGCCGTCGTCAGTCCCGCGATGGTGCATCCCCACCGTGCCGCCTCAGCCGGACGCCCACGACGGCGCGCGTCGTCGACGAGAGCATGTCGCGCCGTGTCCGTATCGTCGACGGCGACGAGCGCGCGCAGCATCGCCCGTCCCTCGCGCGGTCGGGTGGTCATGAGTTCCGCGGCGCGCATCTGCAAGAACGTCGGATCGAGGCCGAGCCGCGGTCGGACGGTCCTGATGAGGCCGAACACCAGCGCGAGCCCGAGGAGGACGGCCGCCGTCACCACCAGGACGGGCCCGTCCGCCGACCTCACCCCGGCGAGGCCGTCCACGATGACCTTCCCGATACCGACCACCGGCACCAGGGCGACCGCCGCCAGCAGGGCCGTCGCCACGCAGCCGCTGACCTCGGCGACGGTCTCTCGTCGCGCGCCCGGGCGTCGTTCCCGCAGGGCAGGGTCCGAGAGATCGGCGACGGCGTGAGGGAGGGGCGTGGATGCCGCGAGCGACAGGCTTCGACGGACGTAGTCGCCGCGGTCGGCGGTGCCGGCGAGCCAGAGCCGCAGCTGCGCGACCTCGTGGGGTCTCGCCCATCCCGGGAAGACGATGCCCCAGCGCCCGGCCTGCGCCGGCTGGCGGATCCGGCGGTAGTGCTCGGCGAGCGCGCGCCGGACGGCGTCGTCGGTGCCCGCGCGCAGCTTCGCCTCCTCGCGGGCGTCGGGATCGACGTCGCGCCCGCTTGCCTCGAGGGCTGCGATCAGCTGAGCGGAGCCCTTCTTCTGCACGGCTCGAGTATGCCCGGCTCCGGTGCCCGACACGGACCCCGACTCCGCAGGGCGGCGAGGGGGATGGATGCCACGGGCCCTGGCATCCATTCGCAATAGACTCGACGGCGTGACCGCCGCCTCCACGCCCGAGCTCGAAGCAGACCGTCAGGCGCTCATCCGCCTCATCTCGGACGAGGCGGTGTTCCACGGCGACTTCACCCTCTCGAGCGGCAAGAAGGCGACGTACTACGTCGACATGCGCAAGCTGACCCTCGACCACCGGGCCGCACCGGCCATCGGCCGCCTGGTGCTGGACCTCGTCAAGGACATCGACGGGGTCGTCGCCGTCGGCGGCCTCACGCTCGGCGCCGACCCGATCGCCAACGCGGTCATGCACGAGTCCGTGCGCGCGGGCCGTCCGCTCGACGCGTTCGTCGTGCGCAAGGAGCCCAAGGACCACGGCCGCGGCCGTCAGGTCGAGGGCGCCGACGTCGCCGGCAAGCGCGTGGTCGTCGTCGAGGACACCTCGACCACCGGTCAGTCCGCGCTGAAGGCCGTCGAGGTCCTGCGCCGCGAGGGCGCCGAGGTGGTCGCCGTGGCCGTCGTCGTCGACCGCAAGACCGGCGCCCAGGCCGCCGTCGAGGCCGAGGGGCTGCAGTGGCTCGGCTCGATCGACCTCGACGATCTGGGCCTGCAGCCGCAGTAACCCGCCTCACCGGCGACAGGCGCCACGGCGAGGACATGCCGTTTCGCCGCGGATCCGCCTGTCCCCGTGCCGCTGCCTGTCCCGGCGCCGCTGCCTGTTCCCGTGCCGCGTCCCGGCGCCGCGGCCTGTTCCCGTGCCGCTGCCTGTCCCGGCGCCGCTGCCTGTCCCGGAACGGCGGCCGGCGTCAGCGCGGGGTGTCGTCGTCCGGGCCGGGGCCGTCGAACGGATCGTGCCCGCCGCCGCGCCGTCCGCGCACCCACTGCACGATGAACGCCACGAGCGTGCCGGCGGTGATGAAGAAGGCGACGATCAGCCAGAGTGTGCGGTCATCCATGCGCTCGATCCCCTCAGATCCCCGCGGACAGTCCGTCCTCGCCGTCGGCGAGGTCCGTCTCGACCGGCTCGTCGCGCACGAGCTCGGCGACGGAGCCGAGGATCTCGTCCGGACGGAACGGGTACTTCTCGATCTCGTGCTGATCGCTGATCCCCGTCATCACGAGCACCGTGTGCAGCCCGGCCTCGATGCCGGCGACGATGTCGGTGTCCATGCGGTCGCCGATCATGCCGGTGTTCTCGCTGTGCGCCCCGATGCGGTTCAGCGCCGACCGGAACATCATCGGGTTCGGCTTGCCCACGATGTAGGGCTCCTTGCCGGTGGCCTTCGTGATGAGCGCCGCGATCGCGCCCGTCGCGGGGAGGACGCCTTCGGTGGAGGGGCCGGTGGCATCCGGATTCGTCGCGATGAACCGCGCGCCCGCGCGGATGAAGCGGATCGCCTTCGTGATCGCCTCGAAGGAGTAGTTTCGCGTCTCGCCGACGACGACGTAGTCGGGAACGGTCTCGGTCATGATGAACCCGGCCTCGTGGAGGGCCGTGGTGAGTCCGGCCTCGCCGATGACGAAGGCGGACCCGCCGGGCATCTGCGCCTTGAGGAAGTCCGCGGTCGCGAGTGCGGAGGTCCAGATGGATGCCTCGGGCACGACCAGTCCGGACGCGCGCAGGCGCGCGCTCAGGTCGCGCGGGGTGAAGATCGAGTTGTTCGTGAGCACCAGGAAGGGCGTCCCCTCGGCGCGCCACTGCGCCAGGAGCTCGGACGCTCCGGGGATCGGGGTGTTCTCGTGGACGAGCACGCCGTCCATGTCGGTCAGCCAGCACTCGATGTCCTGCCGGGTTCGCATGCGCTCAGCCTAGACCCGGCACTTCCGCGGGCACCGCGTACCCCTCGGGGCCGGCGGGAAGACGCAACGGGGGCGGAGCCTCGCGGCCCCGCCCCCGTTCCGTCGCGCCTGCTTACTTGAAGGCGTCCTTGACGTTCTCGCCGGCCTTCTTCGCGTCGGCCTTGGCCTGGTCGGCCTTGCCCTCGGCGGCGAGCTTGTCGTTGTCGGTGGCGTTGCCGATGGTCTCCTTGGCCTTGCCCACGATGTCCTGAGCGGCGTTCTTGATCTTGTCGTCCAGACCCATGATCTGTCCCTTTCTCGTATCGACGTCGCAAGCGGCGGGTTCGCCGTGCGGAGCGTTGTTCACCATGGAGACGTGTCGAGCGGCGGATTCGTCACGCGCCGCGGGAAAAAACTTCCGAGCGGGCCGCATTCCCCTTCCGGAATGCACCCGTGACGGCGGGGAGTGTTCTCGTTAGTGTCGAGGGGTGACGCGCGACGACTGGGACCCCGAGAGCCTTCGCGACCTCTCGGGGCGCACGTACCTCGTCACCGGCGCCACCCGCGGTCTCGGCTTCTTCGCGTGCGAGCAGCTCGCCGGCGCCGGCGCGCACGTCATCCTCACCGGACGCCATCCGAACAAGCTCGTCACGGCGAAGGCGGCCGTGCTGCGCAGCACTCCGGATGCCGACATCGAGACGCTCCTGCTCGACACGAGCAACCTCGGGTCGGTGCGTGCCGCCGCGGCGACGGTCCGCGCGCGGGGCCGCCTCGACGGGCTCCTGCTCAACGCGGGGGTCGTGCATCCGCCGAAGGAGCGGCAGCTGGCCGGCGGGCACGAGCTCGTCTTCGCGACGAACGTCCTGGGGCACTTCGCGCTCGGCGGGGAGCTCCTCAAGCCGCTCGCCGCCGCGCGCGGGCGCATGGTGTGGGTGGGCAGCATGTCCACGTCGCTCTGGAACCACGTGCCCACGGACCCCGAGCTGACCGAGGGCTACACGCCCTGGCGCGCGTACGTCCAGTCCAAGGCCGCGACGACCGCGCTCGCGCTCGAGGCCGATCGTCGGCTGCGCGCCCACGACGTCCCGGTCGAAAGTCTCGTCGCGCACCCCGGCTACTCCACGAGCGGCCGGACGCGCGGCATCCGCGGGGTCAACGAGCCGTCGCGCCTGTCGCGGTTCCTCGACAACCTTCAGGCGCCCGTCACGCAGTCCAAGGAGGAGGGGGCGTGGTCCCTCGTCCGCGCGCTCGTCGACCCGCTCGCCGAGGGCGGGCAGATGTACGGCCCCGCGCTCGTCGCGCGCGGTCGGCCGCGCCGGGCGACGCCGGCCCGGCGGACCCGCGGCGACGCGCTGGGTGCCGGCCTCTGGGAGGCGTGCGAGAAGGCCACGCACGTGCGCTGGCCGTTCGCGAAGGTCCGCCGCGCCTGACGCCGCTCTCCTGTGCGGTGAGTTGCCCCATATGTACGCCGGAGGCGCTCCCTGGCGTGCATATGCGCCAAGTCAGCGCTTCAGGGACGCCGCTCCGACGACGGTGACTTGCCCCATATGTACGCCCAAGTCTTTCCCTGGCGTGCATATGCGCCAAGTCAGCGCTTCAGGGACCTCGCACCCACGGCGGTGAGTTGCCGCATATGGACGCCAGAGGCGCTCCCTGGCGTGCATATGCGACAAGTCAGCGCGGGGGTCGGCGCGAGCGCGGCCGAGACCCGGGGGTCAGCGCGTGAGCCAGACCGACGTCGGCGCCCCCGCCGGCAGCGTCACCGCGACGCCGTCGGCGCGCACGACGCCGTCCCCGACGACCTCCAGCTCGTGGCCCACGTCGATCCCCCGCTCCACCATGGCCTGCAGCAGCTCCGGGTCCCGGTCGCTCACGCGCAGCACGCGGCCGGAATGACCCGACGCGGCTTCGGCGAGCAGGACGAAGGGCTCGCGGTGCACGGCGCCGGTGGCATCCGGGATCGCATCCCCGTGCGGGTCGAACCGGGGGTGACCGAGGCGGTCGTCGATGCCGTCGAGCAGACGCTCGCTGAGCGCATGCTCCAGGACCTCGGCCTCGTCGTGCACCTCGTGCCAGGCGTAGCCGAACTCGCGGACCAGCCAGGTCTCGACGAGACGGTGCCGACGGATGACCCCGGCCGCCCGCTTCCGCCCCGCGGGGGTGAGCGAGACCGGGCCGTACGGTCGATGCGTCACGAGCCCCTGCGCCGCGAGCTTCTTGACCATCTCCGTCACGCTCGAGGGGGCGAGTCCCAGGACCGTCGCGAGCTGCGACGGCGTGATCGGGTCGTCCTGCCACTCGGTGTGGTGGTAGATGGCCTTGAGGTAGTCGTCGGCCACGGGCGATTCCACGGGCGTCAGTCTATGCGCCGGTGAAGACCAGCCAGAGGAGCACCCCGTTGAGCGTGATCAGGAAGAGGGATGCCAGGACTCCCGCGACCGTGGTCAGCATGCGGTTGCGGTAGGCGCCGAGCAGGTCCCGCCGTGCGGTCAGGGCGACCAGCGGCACGAGGGCGAACGGGATGCCGAACGACAGCACGACCTGACTCAGCACGAGCGCGAGCGTGGGGTCGACGCCGAGGGCCAGGATGCCGAGCGCCGGGAGGAGGGTGACGAGCCGCCGGGCGAGGAGCGGGACGCGGACGCGCAGGAGGCCGTGCATGATCTCCGCGCCGGCGTAGGCGCCCACCGAGGTCGAGGCCAGGCCACTGGCGAGCAGGCCCACGGCGAACATCGTCGCGACGAGCGGCCCGAGCCCGTCGCGGAGGGCCGTGTAGGCGCCCTCGAGGCTGTCCGTGCCGTCGACGCCGGCGAGGTTCGCGGCGGCGAGCAGCAGGATCGCCAGGTTGACGGTGCCGGCGACGGCGAGGGCGATCGTGACGTCCCAGCGGGTGGCACGCAGCAGGCGCGGGGTGGCGATGCCGCGGGCCCGCTCCAGGTCGGCGCCGGAGGCGGCGACGGGGGCGCGGGCGGGGGGAGTGGCCTCGGCCGGGGTGGCGGCGGTCGGGAAGGCATCGGTCGTCGGGCCGGCCGTGGCGCCGGTCGCCGGGGTGGTCGCCGGCGCCGCGGGGGCGAAGCGGTCGCGGGTGAGCGCCGAGTGGGCGTAGATCGCGTGGGGCATGATCGTGGCGCCGAGGATGGATGCCGCCAGCAGCACCGAGCTCGTCCCTTCGAACCGCGGGACCAGACCCTCGACCACGCTGCCCGCGTCCGGCGGCGCGAGGAAGAGACCGAAGGTGAAGCCCGCGGCGATGATGACCAGCAGCCCGATGAGCACGGTCTCGAAGGCGCGCGCGCCGCGGCGGGACTGCACGACGAGCAGCAGCATCGACACGACCCCCGTGATCGCCCCGCCCCACACGAGCGGGACGCCGAAGAGGAGGTTGAGCGCGACGGCGCCGCCGATGACCTCGGCGACGTCGGTGGCCATCGCGACGAGCTCGGCCTGCAGCCAGTACGCGCGCCGAGCCCACGGACGGCGGATGCGGCGGCCCAGCACCTGCGGGAGGCTCTCGCCCGTCACGATGCCGAGCTTGGCCGAGAGGTACTGGATGAGCCAGGCCATCACGTTGCCGAGCACGACCACCCAGACCAGCAGGTAGCCGAAGACCGCCCCGGCCGTCATGTTGCTGGCGACGTTCCCTGGGTCCAGGTACGCGACGCCGGCGACGAGCGCCGGGCCGAGGAGCCAGGCGGCCCGCCCCGGCCGGTGGCGCCTGTCCGGGGCGGCCGTCGTGAGGGCGGCATCCATCGTATTTTTCGGCATACCGAAACCCTAGCGAGATTTCGGGATGCCGAAAAGTCTGCGCGAGTCCGCCGTGCGGCGCGAGTGACCCCGGGGCCACCCTCCGCGCCCCGGGGCCACTTGCGAGCTGCCGGGCTCGCACGGCAACGCGAGCCCCGACCGTCGCCGCCGGGCACGACGCGGGGGCGCCGGTAGCCTGGGCCGGTGACGACGGACGCCGACGACAGCACCTCTCCGGCTCCGACGCACGGGGTCGGGCCCTGGCCGGGCGGCCCGGACGCGTGGCCCGACGACCCGCGCTACGACCCCGACCTGCTCGCCGACGGCGACACCCGCAACGTCGTCGACGCCTACCGGTACTGGACGATGGAGGCCATCGTCGCGGACCTGGATGCCAAGAGGCACCCCTTCCACGTCGCGATCGAGAACTGGCAGCACGACCTGAACATCGGGTCGATCGTCCGCAGTGCGAACGCGTTCCTCGCAGCCGAGGTCCACATCATCGGCAAACGCCGCTGGAACCGCCGCGGCGCGATGGTCACCGACCGGTACCAGCACGTGCGGCACCACGAGGACGTGGCGGCGTTCGCCGCGTGGGCGGCGGCGGCATCCCTCCCCGTCGTCGCGGTGGACAACGTCGACGGGTCCGTCCCGGTCGACCGGGCCGAGCTGCCCGAGGCGTGCGTGCTGCTGTTCGGACAGGAGGGGCCGGGGCTGTCGCCCGAGGCGCTCGCCGCCGCCACCGGTGTCGTCGAGATCACCCAGTACGGCTCGACGCGATCGATCAACGCCGCCTCCGCGGCCGCGGTCGTGATGTACGAGTGGTGCCGTCGCTGGGCCTGACGCCCCCCCGCCGTCCGGCGCAACGCCCCCCGCCGGTGGGCGTGACGCCCCCCGCCAACCGTCCTGCGAAACGCCCCGCCAACCGTCCGGCGCAGCGCCACGCCAACCGTCCGGCGCGACACCCAGCCCGCCGTCCGGCGAGTGTGACGACGCACAGGGTCTTCGTCGGTAACAAACCTCGGCCGCGGGCGCGGACGGTTGTTGACTGTGGCCACGAAGCCGCGATACGGGCGATGAGGACGGATGCGTCCCGCCGCTCGCCGAGCGGACCTGCCCATCGCCGGTGGCAGCCGGGGAGGGCACGACACCGAATCGCACACCCTGGAAGGAATGACCATGACGATCACGGATTCAGTGACCACGGGCCTGGCCGACCGTTGGCGGGACGCAGCCGCTCCTCACACTAGCGCCGGCTGGATCGACCGCGCCCGGGAGGTCGGCGACATCCTCGCCGCCGACGCGGTCGAGCGCGACCGTGCCAACCTCGCGCCGTTCACCGAGGTCGAGCTGCTCAAGCGTTCCGGACTGGTGACCCTGCTCGGTCCGCGCGAGCACGGCGGCGCGGGCGAGACGTGGGACACCGCCTACCGCGTGATCCGGGCGGTGGCCCGCGGCGACGGGTCGATCGGGCAGCTTCTCGGCTACCACTACCTGTGGGCGTGGGCGGCCCGTCTGGTCGCGACCGACGAGCAGATCTCCGCGGTCGAGGAGCTCTACACGCGCAACACATTCCTGTTCGGCGGAGCGGTGAACCCCCGCGACTCCGACCTCGTCATCCGCGAGGAGGGCGACGAGCTGGTGTTCTCGGGGCGGAAATCGTTCTCGACCGGCGGACGCGTGTCCGACCTCACCGTGCTCGAAGGGGTGCTCGTGGGCACCGACACGCATGTCTTCGCCATCGTCCCGACCGCGCAGGAGGGCATCGTCTTCGCCGGCGACTGGGACAACCTCGGCCAGCGCCTCACCGAGTCGGGGTCGGTGGAGATCCGCGACGTCCGGGTGAACTGGGCGGATGCCGCCGGCTTCGTCGACAAGCAGTTCCAGCCCCTCGTGTACAACACGTTGAACGTCCCGGCGATCCAGCTCGTCTTCGCGAACTTCTATCTGGGCATCGCGCAGGGGGCGCTGGAGACCGCGTCGGCGTACACGCGCGAGCGCACCCGCCCGTGGCCATACGGCGGTGACGACAAGGCCCGCGCCGCGGACGAGTGGTACCTCCTCGAGGGATACGGCGAGCTGCAGTCCCGGCTGTGGGCGGACGAAGCCCTCCTGGATGCCGCCGGGGCCGAGATCAGCGCCGTGCTGCACGCGCCGCGCGAAGAGCTCACCGAGCGTCGGCGCGGTGAGATCGCCGTGCGCATCGCCGCGGGCAAGCTCCGCATCGTCGACGACGGCCTCGAGGTCGCGTCGACGGTGTTCGAGCTGACCGGGGCACGGGCCACGTCGAACGCCGTCGGGCTCGACATCTTCTGGCGCAACCTCCGGACGCACAGCCTGCACGACCCGATCGCGTACAAGAAGCGCGAGGTCGGCGAGTACGTGCTGCTGAACCAAGTGCCGACGCCCACCTGGTACACCTGACGTCTTCCCGCGCTGACTTGTCGTAGATGTACGCGTGGCGGCGTCTTTCGCGTGCATTTGCGGCAAGTCAGCGCTGGGGGTTTGCCCTGTGGCCGTGACGAGGGCGCGGATGTACGCACGACGGGGGGCTCGGCGTGCATCTGCGGCACGTCAGAGCACAGGGGCTCTGCTGACCTCTCAGGTGCCGGAGCGGGGGTGGACCTCGTAGACGAACACCGCGTCGGCCGTGGCGTCGACCAGCACCGCGCCCGCCTGCACGGGAAGGCGCGTGGGCGCCGGCTGATCGCCGCCCGGCGCGGAGCAGGGGACTTCGAACAGCTCGCCCGGCGAGCCGAACCGCACTCCGAGCGCGGACCCGTCGAGGCTCTGGCACGCGAGGACCACCTCGAACGCTCCCGCGTCCTCGGGGAGCGTCACGCTGGCGCCCGTCTCACCGACCTGGCCGGTGCCGCGGGCGATGGCGGTGCTGCCGCCCAGCGCGTTCTCGGGCAGAGCGAGAGCCGCCCACGCCTGCAGCGACGCCGCGTCCCGGGGGAGTGCGTCCGGCGCTGTCGGCGGCGACACGGTCACGGTCGGGGTGGCGGTGGCCCGCGCGGTGGGGCTCGCATCCGGAGCGGACGAGGACGGCGCGGACTCGTCGGCCGCGCCGGTGCAGCCGGCCAGCAGAACGGCGGACAGGGACAGGACGGCGACGACGGCCGAGCGGGACGACCTCATGCCCCGCACCGTACGCCCCGCGGCTGGGAACGACCAGGGGAGGGATGCCTCACGCTCCCGCCGTCATCCAGGCCCGGCCCCGCACGCGCAGGCCCAACGTCACGGCGCGGGCGAGCAGGTACACGCCGAAGAAGGCGGCGGCCAGCCAGGCCAATCCTCCGGCGCCGCCGCCGGCGAGGGCGGCGACGAGGAGGAGGGCGGGGATGTAGGGCACGAGGTTGAGTACGCCCGCGAGCGCGAGGTACCGGGCATCGCCCGCGCCGATGAGCACGCCGTCGAGGACGAAGACGAAGGCCGCGAGCGGCTGGGCCACCGCGAGCACGAGCAACGCCGGCTGGATGAGGGCCGCCACCGCGGCATCCCCCGTGAAGACGATCCCGATGACGCCGGACGCTGCCGCGATGAGGCCACCGACGATCACGCCGAACCAGACGCCCCACGCGACGGTGCGACCGAGCACGCGCGTGACGCTGTCGTGGTCGCCGGCGCCGAGCGCCTTGCCGACGAGCGCCTGCGCGGCGATCGCGAGGGCGTCGAGGGCGAAGGCGGCCGTGGAGAAGATGGTGAACGCGATCTGCCATCCGGCGAGCTCGGCCGAGCCGAGGCCGGTGGCGACGGCGACCGTCGCGAGGAAGGCCGCGCGCAGGCTCAGCGTCCGAAGGAACAGCCAGCCGCCGGACTGCGCGGTCCCGCTGAGTCCGGCCCGCTCGGGGCGGAGGGATGCCTCGTGCCGACGGGCCAGTCGACCGACGACGACCACGTAGGCGCCGACCATCCCCCATTGGGCGACGACCGTCCCCGCCGCGGAACCCGCGACGCCCCAGCCGAAGCCGTAGATGAAGAGGGCGTTCAGCAGCGCGTTCGCGCCGAAGCCGAGCCCGGCGATCCACAGGGGGGTGACGGTGTCCTGCATGCCGCGCAGGAGGCCCGTCGCGGCGAAGACGATGAGCATCGCCGGCAGGCCCCACATCGAGATCGACAGGTAGATGCGCGCCTGCTCGGCGACGTCGGGCGCGGCGCCGAACACGTCGACGATGGCCGGGGTCGTCAGCACACCGGCCAGGGCGAGGACCGCGCCCAGCGTGAGCGCGAGCCACATGCCGTCGATCCCGACCGACACCGCGCGGCCGAACTCGCCCGCGCCGAAGCGGCGGGCGACGGCGGGGGTCGTCGAGTACGCGAGGAACACCATGAGGCCGACGATCGTGTGCAGGACCGCACCGGCGATGCCGAGACCCGCCAGCGGGGCGACGCCGAGGTGGCCGACCATGGCGGAGTCGACGATGAGGAACAGCGGCTCCGCGATCAGCGCACCGAGCGCGGGCAGGGCCAGGCGCAGGATCTCGCGGTTCAGGGTCGGCCTGCTCGTCACCCTCCGAGCCTAGGGCGGGCGGACGGGATGCCGATGGCGCGGCGTGTCCACCCCCGCGCCCGCACCGATGCGGGGCACATATTCTGTCTCCATGACCGAGACCCCCCGCTCCGGACTTGCCCTCGACGAGCTGAGTGACGAGATCCGCCCGCAGGACGATCTGTTCCGCCACGTGAACGGACGTTGGCTGGAGCGCACCGAGATCCCCGACGACAAGGCCCGCTGGGGCTCCTTCCACCTCATCGCGGAGCAGGCCGAGAAGCACGTCCGCGCGATCGTCGAGGAGTCGCAGGATGCCGAGGCGGGCAGCGAGGCCCGCAAGATCGGCGACCTCTTCGCGAGCTTCATGGACACCGACCGCATCGAGGAGCTCGGCCGCACGCCGCTCGCCGCGCAGCTGGACCGGGTCGACGAGGTCGGGGACGTGGCATCCCTCCTCCGCCTCATCGGCGAGCTGGAACGCGACGGGATCAGCGGCCTGGTCACGCTCTTCGTGGAGCCCGATCCGGGCGACCCGACCCGCTACGTGCCGGTGCTCTACCAGGGCGGGCTGTCGATGCCCGACGAGAGCTACTACCGCCTCGACAACTTCGAGGAGACCCGCGCCGCCTACCGGTCGCACATCGAGCGCATCCTCGATCTGGCCGGGGTCGCCGAGCCCGCCGAGGCTGCCGCGCGCATCTTCGCGCTGGAGTCCGAGCTCGCCGGCCACCACTGGTCGCGCGAGGACAGCCGCGACGCGGTCAAGACGTACAACCTCAAGACCTGGGACGAGACGGTCGCCCTCGCCGGCGTCGACCTCGAGCCCTGGCGTGCGGGGGTCGCCCCCGGCTACGACGACGTCTTCGCCGAGGCCGTCGTCTACCAGCCGAGCTTCGTCGAGTCGCTCGGCACCCTCCTGCGCGAGGACCGCCTCGAGGACTGGAAGGCGTGGCTGCGGTTCAAGATCGTGCACGCCTCCGCGGCCTTCCTGTCGGAGCCGTTCGTCGCCGAGAACTTCGCGTTCTACGGCACGCAGCTGACCGGTGTCCCCGTCAACCGGGAGCGCTGGAAGCGCGGCGTCAGCCTCGTCGAGGCCGCCCTCGGCGAGGCCGTCGGCAAGGTCTACGTCGAGCGGCACTTCCCGCCGACGGCCAAGGAGGAGATGGACGTCCTCGTCGACAACCTCATCGAGGCCTACCGCCGGTCGATCTCCTCCCTCGAGTGGATGACCCCCGAGACCCGCGAGCGCGCGCTCGCCAAGCTCGACGCATTCACCCCGAAGATCGGCTACCCCGTGCGGTGGAAGGACTACTCGGACCTCGAGATCGACGCCGCGGACCTCGTCGGCAACGTGCGCCGGGCGCACGTGTGGGACCACGACCGCCAGCTCGCCAAGGTGGGCCGGCCGATCGACCGCGATGAGTGGTACATGACCCCGCAGACGGTCAACGCCTACTACAACCCGCTGATGAACGAGATCGTCTTCCCCGCCGCGATCCTCCAGTACCCCTTCTTCGACGCCGACCGCGACGCCGCCGCCAACTACGGCGGGATCGGCGCGGTCATCGGTCACGAGATCGGTCACGGCTTCGACGACCAGGGCAGCCGCTTCGACGGCGACGGGTCCCTGCGCGACTGGTGGACGGATGCCGACCGCGCCGCGTTCGAGGAGCGGACCAAGGCCCTCATCGCCCAGTACGACGCCCTCGTCCCGCAGGGCCTCGGCGAGGAGCACCACGTCAACGGCGCCCTCACGATCGGTGAGAACATCGGCGACCTCGGCGGGCTGGGCATCGCCATCGCGGCGTACCGTCTGTCGCTGGAGTCGACTCCGGATGCCGCCCCGGCGGGGTCCCTGTCGACCGCAGACGACGACGAGGCCGGGTCCGACGCCGCGACCGGCGAGACCGCCGCGGACGCCGCGGACGACGTTGCCGCCGCGGCCGCCGCGGACGAGGGCGCCGCCGCCGAGACCGTCTCCGACGGCGACGCGGCCCCGGATGCCGCGGCCGCCGCGG
Source organism: Microbacterium sp. HMH0099 (assembly GCF_049384025.1). Taxonomy (NCBI): domain Bacteria; kingdom Bacillati; phylum Actinomycetota; class Actinomycetes; order Micrococcales; family Microbacteriaceae; genus Microbacterium; species Microbacterium sp. HMH0099. The sequence continues at coordinate 54,788 of NZ_JBMRJR010000005.1, forward strand.
AGGGCACCCTCGACGCCTCGGACGACGACGCCGCGCCCGCACGCACCGACGACGGCTCGGAGGGGGCGGCATCCCTCCCCGACGCCCCCGCGGGGGACGCCGCGATCGTCCACGGTCCGACGGCGGACGGCCCGGTGGTCGACGGCTACACGGGCATTCAGCGGCTGCTGCTGAGCTGGGCGCAGGTGTGGCAGCAGAAGGGCCGGGAGGCCGAGACGATCCGGCTGCTCACGATCGACCCGCACTCGCCGAACGAGTTCCGGTGCAATCAGATCGTGCGTAATATCGAGGCGTTCTACGAAGCGTTCGACGTCACCGAGGGCGACGCCCTGTGGCTCGACGAGGACCAACGCGTCACCATCTGGTGAGACCCCGTTTGTCGCCCTCCTGATGCGAAGGAGTCACACTCGTGGGCATGCCCCCGCTCCCCGAACCCGCCGCGCCCGACCCTGCCGGCGCCCCGGCGGAGTCGTCGAGGCGGGACGCGCCCTCGTTACGGGGTGCGGGGCGCAAGGGGCATAAGCGGCTGCCCCGCCGTGCGGCGGCGGGGCGACGGTCGTTCACCTCGACGCTGCGCGCCCTGGACGAGCTCGCCACGTCGGGCGCACGCGTGTCGGTGCGCATCGACGAGCTCGACGGCGGTTCGGTGGTGCTCGCCGGCGACGACCACGTGACGTTGCCGGTGGGTGGCCTCGGCGTCGTGGCGCTGCTCATCGAGACGGCCGCGGCGATCGAGTCGGGACGCCTGGACGCGCTCGAGATCGTCGATCGCGCGCAGCTGCCCGGCGTGGCCGTCGCGGGCGTCTGGCAGCACCTCAAGGCGCCGGCGCTGCCGTTGTCGGACCTCGCGGTCCTGGCGGCGGCCACCGGAGACGCGCTGGCCGCGAACGCGCTGCTCCACCGGGTGGGTCTGCAAAGCGTCCGCGCGCGCGTCGAGCAGCTGGGCCTGCGGCGTACGGCGCTGCTCGACCGGTTCCGCGACGACCGCGGCCCGGACGACGCCCCGCACCTGGCCCTGTCCACGGCCGGAGAGATGGCGCAGCTGTTCGCCGGCCTCGTCAACTCGTCGCTCGTCTCGCCGGGGGTGAGCGCGCAGGTCGCGGAATGGCTCAGCCTCAACAGCGACCTGTCGCTCGTGGCGTCCGCGACCGGTCTCGACCCGTTCGCGCACGAGAACGACCAGCACGGGCTGCTCTTCGTCAACAAGACGGGACGGGCAGGCGGGGTGCGCGCCGAGGCCGGGGTCCTCGGCGGTCCGCGGGCCGGGGTCGCCTACGCGCTCATCGTCAACTTCGACGACCTCTCCATCGCCCACCGCCTGCGGGCGCACGACGCCTTCCGCGTGCTGGGCGTCGAGCTGATGGAGTACGTGTTCTGACCCGTTAGGCGGTCGCGCGGATCCGCCACACGCTGCGGGAGCTCGACGCGGCGGCGGTGGCGATGACGATCACCGCCGCGCACCCGAGCAGCACCGGCACGGTGCCGAGGCCGTGCGCGAGCGGGCCGACAAGGATCTCCCCGAGCGGGACCGCGACGAAGGACCCGACCATGTCGTACGAGTAGACCCGCGACAGCGCGGCACGGGGGACATGCGCCTGCAGCGACTGGTCCCACGCGATGGCGAACAGCTCGATGGCCAGACCGCCGAGGGCGAACGCCGCGACGAGCGCGGGGAGCGTCGGCGTCAGGGCGAGCGCCACCACCGGGATGGCTGCGGCCGCCATGGCGGCGACGCCGATCCCGAGCGCCCGGCGCGGGCGCCAGCGCAGGGCGAGGAGTGCGCCGGCGCCGAACCCGACCGTCTGCGCCGCCACGACCAGCCCCCACCCGGCGCGGCCGAAGCTCTCGTCGGCGACGAGCGGTCCGAGCACCGTCACCGCGCCCGTGAAGGCGGCGTTGAGCACGGCGAACTGCAGCACGACGATCCAGATCCAGCGGCGGCCGGAGAACTCCCGCCAGCCTTCCCGCAGGTCGGTCAACACCGATGTCGGCGTCGCGGGACCGCTCTCCGCGGGAACGGCGCCGGCGGGATCGGCGCCGGCGGGATCGGCGCCGGCGGCCCGCGGACCGGCCGCCGTGCCCACCGCGCCCTCCCCGGCGGCCGCCGCGCCCTCCCCGGCGGCCGCCGCGTCGGGAAGTCGGAGACGCGAGAACAGGACGGCGGCGACGGCGAAGGCCGCGGCATCCACCGCCAAGCCCCACCCGGGCCCCACGACCGCGATGAGACCCGCGCCGGCGGAGGCGCCCACGATGCTGCCCGCGTTCAGGCCGAGTCGCAGCCAGGCGTTGGCGGGGCGCAGCAGGTCGTCCGGGACGGTGTCGGGCACGAGGGCGGCGGCCGCGGGGAGGCTCACGGCCGCGACCGCGCCGTTCAGGACGCCGAGGGCGACCAGGGCGGGGATGCCGGCGGTCCCGGTGAGGACCAGCGCGGCGATCGTTCCCTGGGTCGCCGCGGCCGCGATCGACGTCCCGACGAGCACCACGTTGCGGGGCAGACGGTCCGCGATCACGCCGCCGAAGAGCAGCATGGCGACGTTCGCGAGCGACCGCGCGGCGACGACCAGTCCGAGGTCGGCCGCGGAGCCGGTGAGGTCGAGCACGGCGAAGGCCAGCGCGATGGGTGCCACCGCGTTGCCGACGATGGCGACCGTGCGCGCGGCGAGGAGCCAGCGGAACGGGGCGAAGGAGAGCGGTCCCTCCGTGCGGGCGCTCATCGAGGGGTCCGGAGGGGGAACAGGGCCGCGGTCATCGACACGGGGCGGGTGCCGGGCGACCGGGGCGGCTGCGCGGCGGCGTGGAGCAGCGCCGAGGCCTCGCCGACGTGCTGCACGACGCGCCGCCAGACGGCGGGGTCGAGCCACAGCTCGGCGTCGGTGGACAGGGCGGGTCCGTCGGTCCGGAGCCCGGCGCGGCGGCGCAGCTCGGCGACGAGCGCCTCGACGTACTCCGCCTCGTCCTCGGGCGAACGGGTCCGGGCGGCAGCGTCGACGTCGTACCGGCGGGAGGACGCCTCGTGGCGGTACCGCTTGGCCTCCCCTCCGCGCAGGCGCACGATCTCGACCACGCGGACGAGGCCCACCCGTTCGAGCACCCGCAGGTGGTAGCTCGCCGAAGCCTGCGAGACGCCCAGCTCGCGTCCGGCCTCGGCGGCGCTCAGGGCGGCGCCGGTCAGCAGCGACAGCAGGCGCAGGCGGAGCGGATGCGCGGTGGCGCGCAGCTCGTCGAGGGAGGTCACCCGGACATGCTGCCCGGCTCGCGCGTCACCGTCAAATGTCTCTTTGGGGGTCGACGGAATGGTCCCGCACCCCCGCGTCCGGCGCAATCCCTCATTCCGCGTCGGGACGCGCTGCCACCCTGGTGCCCTCGAAACGAAAAGAAGGGACGCGAGCCATGTCCGACTCCTCCACCACCACCGATCCGTTCGCTGACGCCTCGGGCCCCGAGGGCCACTCGATCACCGACTGGACCGACCTCGGCCGCGAGATGTGGTCGTACTTGACGGGTCGCGGCGCGGCCGTCAACTACTCCTTCGTCGACATGACCGTCGAGGTCCCGCGCGACATCGGCCCCGACGCGCCCCGCGCCACCTGGAAGCTGAACGGCACCCTGCGCGTCACCACGAGCGACGACACGGCGCCCGGCTCCGACCCGCACCGCGGCAGCTGAGACGCGGCGCCGTCATGGTGCGCCTCGACATCGATCTCTCCTTCTCCGAGCAGGAGGAGGGGAGGGATGCCGCCGACCCGCCGTTCGAAGGGACGATCACGGCCGAGGGGAGCGAGATCCGGATTACCGTCAGCGACCCCTCGCGCCTGCCGGGGAACGGACGGCGGACGCTGTCCGAGCTGACGACCGTGGCCGACGCGCTCGCGGCGCGGGGCATCTCGGTCCGGCTGGAGGGGCCCGACGGGCCGATCCTGCAGATGGGGAGCGTCAAGCGCAACGCGCTGCAGCGCATCGTCACCGGGTCGCCGCACATCCGCCTGGGCTCCGTCGCGGCGCTCGCGCCGCTGCTCGTGCGTCGCGGCAATCGCGCCACGGCGTTCCCGGTGCCGCCGGAGACCCCGCTCCCGCTCGTGCCGACGGTCAACCGGGTCGTCCGCCGCCGTGTCACGACGACCCACTACACGCCCGGATCGGGACGGCCGCGCCTCATCTTCGCCATCGGGTCGTCCACCTGGGACGGCAAGGCGCCGCGCGAGTTCGACCTGCTGCCCGAGCGGACCGTCATCGGATCGGGGGAGGAGGCGGACCTGCGTCTGCCCGGCCTCGCGCCGGTGCACGCGGAGATCCGGCACGAGGGCGACGACGAGTACGTCCTCTACGCCTTCGAGTCCACCGGCGGCGGCGGCGGCGCGCGCGACCAGGGCGGCCGGGGCGGCGGGCGCATCCTCCGCACGGGTGCGCGTATAGAGATGGGCGACTGGCGACTGGCGTACTTCCGTGCCGAGTTCGCCGACCACGGGCGGCCGTACGGCGGACGCGTCGGCGGCGAGCTGGCGCGTCAGCGCAAGCAGGCCCCGCGCGGGGGAAGCGGACCGCTCAGCCGCGCGTCCGATCCCGACTGAGGTCCGCCCCGGCTCGGGCGCGTCTCGCGACCCGGGCCGGGACGACCCGGGTCAGTCGGAGAAGACGATCGTGTGGTTGCCGTGGCGGATCACGCGGTCCTCCGCGTGCCAGAGCACGGCACGGGAGAGGACCTGACGCTCGACGTCGGCGCCGCGGCGCGCGAGGTCGGCGGAGGAGTCCGCGTGCGTGACGCGCACGGTGTCCTGCTCGATGATCGGGCCCTCGTCCAGGTCGCCGGTGACGTAGTGCGAGGTCGCGCCGATGAGCTTGACGCCGCGCTCCTTCGCCTTCTTGTAGGGCTCCGCGCCGATGAAGGCGGGCAGGAAGGAGTGGTGGATGTTGATCACCGGCACCCCGATCTTCTCGAGGAACTCCGGCGAGAGGATCTGCATGTACCGCGCGAGGACGACGAAGTCCACGTTGCCCACCAGGAGCTCGAGGATCCGCGCCTCGGAGGCCGACTTGTCCGGTCCGGGCGTGGACGGGACGTGGAAGAACGGCACGCCGAACGACCGGACGTCCTCGGCCGACGTGGTGTGGTTCGACACGACCATCGGCACGCTGACGGGAAGGTCGCCGCGGCGGTGACGCCAGAGCAGGTCGAGCAGGCAGTGGTCCTGCTTCGAGGCCAGGATCGCCATGCGCTTGGGTGTGGCGAGGTCCGTGAGCTTCCACTCCAGCTCGAAGCCGCCGCCGAGGGTCGCCGCGAGGTCCGCCTCGATGTCGGGCAACGAGGCCGCGAGGTCCGGCTTGTGGAACACCACGCGCTGGAAGTACGCCCCACCGCGCGGGTCGTCGGAGTACTGGTCGAACGCGACGATGTTGCCGCCCTGACGTGCGATGAGCGCGGACACCGCGGCGATGATTCCGGGGGTGTCGCTGCCGTGCACGATGAGGCAGGCGTGGTCGGGCTGCAGGTGGGGGCTCACGGAGGCCATCGGACCATTCTGCCGTGCGCGCGACCGGTCGCCGACCACGTCCCGCGTCGTGTCGGGGCTCGGGATGCCACCCCTCCCGGCTCCGTCCGGGCGGCGCGGCCGCCGGTCCGTGCCGGCGTCCGCTGCGCGCAGCGGCCGCCCCCACCGCGCCGGGTCGCCGATAGCCTGGAGGGGCGCCTCGCTCGAGGCATCCCTCCCCTCGTCCTCAGGAGAAGCGTGACCGGCACCCTGCGCCTCGACCGGCCGGGGTGGCGCACCTGGACCCTGTGGATCGTCGGCGTGCTGGCGTACGTCGTCTCGATCGTGAACCGCACGTCGCTGTCGGCGGTGGGCGTGGACGCCGCGGTGCGCTTCGGCGCGGACGCCTCGGCATTGTCGATGTTCGCCGTGATCCAGCTGTTCGTCTACGGCGCGATGCAGATCCCGGTGGGGCTGCTGCTCGACCGGTTCGGCGCCCGCCCGATGATCGCCATCGGGATGGTCCTGATGGCCCTCGGGCAGCTCGTGATGGCCTTCGCGGACGCCGTGGGCATCGGCATCCTGGCCCGTGTCCTCATCGGCGCCGGCGACGCGATGATCTTCCCCAGCGTCCTGCGCGTGATCGCGACGTGGTTCCCCGCGCAGCGGGCCCCGATCCTCGTGCAGCTCACCGGCATCATCGGCCAGCTCGGCCAGATCGTGGCGGTCGTTCCCCTGGCGGCGCTCCTGCACGCGACGACGTGGAGCGTGACCTTCGGCAGCGTCGCGGGGCTCGGGGTGCTCTTCGCCGTCCTGACCTTCGCGATCATCCGCAACCGTCCACCCGAGCGGCGCGACGACCCGGTCGACACGTCCGTCGACACCCAGACCGGTGCCATCCGCGTCGTCACCTCCTCCGCGGACCTGCGCCGGGGATTCCGCGAGACGTGGGCGCACCCCGGGACGCGCCTCGGCTTCTGGTCGCACTTCACCACGCCCTTCGCGGGGACGGCGTTCATGCTGCTGTGGGGGTTCCCGTTCCTCACGGCCGGCGAGGGCTTGGCCCCCGCGACCGCGTCTCTCGTGATGACCACCCTCGTCCTCTTCGGCATCGTCTGCGGGCCGGTCATCGGCGCCCTGTCCAGCCGGCATCCGCAGCGCCGCTCCCGGTGGCTCGTCCTCCCCACGGTGGTCTTCCAGGCCCTCGCCTGGATCGCGGTCGCGGCGTGGCCGGGTCAGGCGCCGGTGTGGCTCCTCATCGTGCTCATGTTCGCGCTGTCGACCGGTGGCCCGGCCTCGATGATCGCGTTCGACCACGCGCGCACCTTCACGCCCAGTCATCGCCTCAGCACGGCGACGGGCATCGTGAACGGCGGCGGCTTCCTGGCCGCGCTCCTGGCAATCCTCTTCATCGGCGTCGCGATGGACGTGCAGGGCGCCGGCACGCCGGAAACCTACTCGCTGGACGCGTTCCGCATCGCCTTCCTCACGCAGGTCCCGCTCTGGGTCGTCGGGGCGGTCGGCATCGTGGTCGAGCGCGGCCGGACGATCCGCCACGTCGGCGGCGTCCTGCCCCGGTGACGACGGCCAGCAGCCGTTCACCTGCGTCGCCTAGCGTTCGAGGGATCCCGAAGGAGAACCGATGACCCGCCCCACCGTGCTTTTCGTGTGCGTCCACAACGCCGGCCGTTCCCAGATGGCCGCCGGCTACCTGCAGCACCTCGCGGGCGACCGCATCGACGTCCTCTCCGCGGGGTCGGCGCCCAAGGACACGATCAACCCGATGGCCATCGCCGCCATGGCCGAGGAGGGCATCGACATCTCGGCCAACCAGCCGAAGATCCTCACCGTCGACGCGGTGAAGACCTCCGACGCCGTCATCACCATGGGATGCGGCGACGCGTGCCCCATCTTCCCGGGCAAGCGCTACGAGGACTGGGAGCTGGACGACCCGGCCGGACAGGACCTCGCGGCGGTCCGCGCCATCCGCGACGACATCCGCGTCCGCGTCGAGTCGCTGATCGACAGCCTCACCGCGCGCTGACACCGGCGCCGGTCACTCCTTGCCCAGCCACAGCGCCTCGTCGCGGGAGTGCGCGCCGAGCTTGCGGTAGAGCGCCCGCACGTGCGTCTTGGCGGTGTTGATCGAGACGTGCAGGGCGGATGCCACCTCCGACAGGGTCGCGTGGGTCTCCAGCGCGTCCAGCATCTCCCGCTCCCGCCGCGTGAGCTTGATGCGCGGGAGGTACTCCCACGGCCGGGGCACCTCGGCGGCACTCGTGCCGACGAGCGGCAGGAGCTCCTCGCGCAGCTCGGGCGTCGCCTGCGCGAGGGCGCTGAAGGCGCGGTGGTGCGCCACGGACGACGCGGCCAGCCGCAGGGTGTTCTCGGAGAGGGCTCCGGATGCCGCCAGCTCGGCGGACGCGAAGACCACCGCGCCCGAGGGCAGATGCCGGGTGGGGATGTGCTCGCGCCGGGCGGACTCGCCCGCGAGCATGACGTTGAGGGCCTGCTCGGGACGCCCCCGCAGCAGCGCCTGCCGGGCGAGCGAGGTGACGACGCCGCTGTGCCGGCGCAGCAGGCCCGGGGTGAGCATCGTGCGCTCGGCGGCGCGGAGGTCGCCGACCGCCTGGTACAGGCTCGCGAGGTCCGCGCGGAGCGTCGCACCCGAGAGGGATCCGGGGCTGTGGCGCTCCGCGCTCGCGACGATCTCGGAGGTGATGCTGTGGATCGCGTCCCAGGCCTCCCCGGCGAAGATCGCGGAGGTGGCGCCGGCGTGCAGCGCGACCCACCCAAACTCGCTCGCGCGGATCCCGTCGTCCACCAGGTCGAGGAGGCGGTTGGCCTCGTCGGTGTCGAGATCGGACAGGGCGAGCAGGACGCGGGCGAGCAGGCCGGGGGCCTCGAGACGGCGGGCCACCGTGTCGGTCGGGCTCCGCGTGAAGGGTCCCTCGATCAGGGCCGCGGCGTCCGCGTAGCGCTCCTCGAGCGCATGGACGAGGGCGAGGTGCTCGCGCGCGTACCGGGCGTAGGGGTGCCCGCCGCCCGTGGGCGCCCAGCGGAGGGCCTCTGCGTAGCAGGCGGTGGATGCCTCGATGTCGCCGGCCAGCAGCTTCGCGGTGCCGCAGCGCACGTACGTCGCGGGCAGCACGTCGCTGTACTCGCTGCTGACCGTCTGAGCCGACCGGATGAGCTCGAGCATCACGTCGGCAAATACCGGACGCCTGCTCGTACCAGCCGTGGGCGATGGAGTCGCGGATGCGGGCCGCCTCGACGCCGAGGAGGTCGCGGAGCTCGGGGTGGTCCTGTGACTCGACCCATGCGAGGAAACGTCGCTGCGCCGCCTGCTGGACGAGGCCGTCGGCGTCTCGGGCCGACCGGGCGAGAGCGCGGGACATGCCGTGCCGGGGGTGTTCGGCGAACCACTCCTCGGGCAGGGCGTCCAGAGCTCGGTCGACGAGGGCGGGATCCAGCAGCAGGAGGCGGAGGAAATGCGCGTCGAAGATGTCGTTCACCTCGTCCCACGCGCGGCGGGAGAGGGCGTCTTCAAGGGACGAGACGGAGTGCATCGAATACCTCCCTGCGAGCCGAAAAGGTGATGTTCCTCGTCCGTTTCAGTGAAGTCCGGTGCCTGGAATCCACAGCTTCGCCGCACGAAACTCACCCGAAAAATCACCCTCGCCTTGATTGTGACCCATGAAGGGAGCGTTCGGGCGTTAGCGCTCACACGCGCGAGCGGGTGATGTGGGTGATGAAAAACGCTGGGTTCGGTGGCGCAGAGGGCGGATCGTGTGGCGGGATGGACGGGTGATCAGTCAGACCACGAACAGCTCCCGTCCGCGGAACCCCTTCGCGGTGGCCGGACGGTGAGGATCCGACGCGCAGGACAACGGGTATGACCCGCGCGACGGAGAACGAGGAGACCGGGGGGCCTCCTCGGTGCGACCGGTGGCGGTATGCCCCCGCCGGTCGCACCCCACCCGGCCGGTGCGTCCACAGGTGCGCGTGCCGATGAGGGTGCGCGGCGCCGTCCCGTCCGACCGGGAGCTGCTCGAGCGCGTGCGAGCGGGCGATCGTTCCGCGTACGCGCACCTGTGGTCACGTCACGCCGAGGCCGTGAGAGCCGCGGCATCCCTCTTCACGTCCTTCGACGCGGACGACGTCACCGGCGAGACGTTCTCGCGCACCCTGGCGGCGATCGACCGCGGCAACGGCCCGAGGGGGGCCTTCCGCCCGTACGCCCTCGCCGCCGCGCGCAACATCGCCGTCGAGTGGAGCCGCCGGCCGTCCGAGGCGTCTCTCGACACCCGCTTCGAGCCCCGGGACGACAGCTCCGCCGACTTCGCCTCCGCCCTCGCGGACGACCGTTCGCTGGCCTCGCAGGCCTTCCGGTCCCTCCCCGGCCGGTGGCAGGAGGTGCTCTGGTACAGCGAGATCGAGCGGATGCGTCCGGCCGAGATCGGGCCGCTGCTCGGCATGAAGCCGAACGCGGTCGCGGCCCTCGCCCTGCGCGCGCGGGAGGGACTGCGTCAGGGGTGGATCCAGGCGCACCTCCGGTCGGCGGATCTCGCGGCGGAGCACCGGTGGGTCGTGGAACGCGCGGGCCGGTACTGGCGCGGGGCTCTGGCCTCGTCGTCCCGGCGCCTCGTCGAGGACCACCTCGACGTGTGCGAGGACTGCCGGAGGGCCTTCGCGGAGGCGGAACGCGAGACGCGGCGCATCGCGGTCGTGCTGCTCGCCCTCGTCCTGGGGTCGGCGGCCCCCGGCTACGCGGCCTGGACCGCCTACCGCGCCGCCCTCACCACGGGAGCCGTGGCGGCGCCGCGCGGGCGGGACAGAGGACGGATGCCGTCGGTCCGTGCCGCCGTCGGGGGAGCCGCGCTGGCGACGGTCCTCGGCGGAACCGTCGTGTTCGCGGCGGTCATGACGTCGACGGTCGACACGGCGGCACCGGACGTCCGAGATCAGGTGGTCGCCCTCCCGACCTCCCCGCCCGTGGACGCGACGACCCCCGCGGCTCCGACGGCGCCCCCGACGGCCGACGAGGTGCGCACGCCGGATCCCGCAGACGGGCTCGTGCCGGATGCCGGGGAGGCGCCAGGAGCACCGCCGGCGGATCCAGGAGGGTCGGATGCCGTGGCGCCGTCGGCCGGTGACATCCGCGAGGAGCGTCGGGAGCAGGGGGCGGGCGCCGTTCCCGCCTCCGAGCCCTCCCGATCCGGGACGGAAGCCGCGGATCGATCGCCGTCCGAGCCGCCCTCCCCGGTCCCGGATGCCGGGCCGTCGCCGGCGCCCGCCCCTCCGCCGTCGCCCGTGCCGACCGCATCGGTGACGCCCTCCCCGTCTCCGACGCCGCCGCCGTCGCCCGTGCCGACACGAACCCCGTCTCCGACGTCCACGCCGTCCCCGACACCGACCCCGTCTCCAACGCCCACGCCGGCTCCGGCTCCGGCGCCCACGCCGGCTCCGTCGCCGTCTCCGACGCCCGCCCCGGCACCGGCTCCGTCGCCATCTCCGACGCCCTCGCCGGTGCCGGCTCCGTCGCCACCGACGTCCTCGCCCACCCCGTCGCCGGCGCCGCTCCTGCCGGTGTGCCGTCTCACCGACCCGTTCCTCTGGCAGCCCGGCACGCCCGTGATCGTCTGCACGCCGGCGGCAGGGTCACCGGCGGGCTGATCCTCGGGTCACCGGCCGGACCGTCGAGCGTCCAGATACGCGCTCACGAGGAGATCGAGCCGGGACTCTGTCGGTGCCGGTCGGGAGCGCGCGGGCGTGCGGAGGTGCTCGTCGATGCGCACGAGTCGGCAGTGGCGACCGTCGGGCCGACGGTCCGTCGCACCGAGGGTCGAGATGACCACCGACAGGCGCACGCTCTCGACCACGACGAGACCGACCTCCGGTGCCCCGGTGAGCGTCCGGCGGACGGCGAGGAGGTGGCGATGGATGCCGGGGTAGTGGGCGGCGACGAGGTCGACGTCCGAGGCGGTCGGGTCGACGGACCCGATGGCTGCCCGGCGCGCTGCCCTCCGCGCGTTCGCCGCGTCGGCGCGCAGCGGCAGCAGCTGGCGCCGCAGCGGCGGGAGCACGCTCCGCCACTGCCGCCCGCGGTCCGTCCGCTCGAACGGCAGAAGCCCGCCGAGCAGATCCGCCGGGATGGTGCGGCCCGCCACGCGCAGGATGTGCGGCGCCGACAGGCGCACGAAGCCGTCGACGCGATCAGCGGGCAGCGGCTCGAACCCGGACGGCTCTCCGTTGGACATGGCATCCCCTTCCGCCCCGTTCACGGAGAACGGTGGCCTCAAGGGGAAGACGAGCGAGACCGGCGATCATGACGCCGGGTCCCGGAATTCGCCCGGTTCTCCTACTCGGTGACGGGGACGTCCTTCTCGGCGGCGGGGTCGCCGGGCCCGGGACCGGGACGAACGGCGGCGTCGTCGCGCACGTCGATCCGCGTCACGCCGTCGTGCTCGGTGACGTCGAAGCGCGGTGCCGCGTCCTCCTCGGTCGCCTTCGGGGCGCTCGTGAGCTGGTCGTGCCGGTTCTCTTCGAAGCTCTTCTCGTCGCTCATCTCGACCTCACTCTCCGGCCGAACGCCAGGCGTCCGACTCCATGTGCGAGCCCGCCTGCGGGCCCATGTGCAGCATTCCGCCGTCGACGACCCAGCTCGCGCCCGTCACGTACGAACCGGCGGGGGAGGCGAGGAAGGCGATGACGTCGGCGATCTCGTCCGGCTTGCCGGGACGGCCCAGCGGGATGCCGGGACGGTGCACCTTGTCGGCGTCATCGGCATCCATGTCGTTGATCGGCGTGGCGATCTCGCCCGGGGCGACCGCGTTCGCCGTGATGGCGTGGGAGCCGAGCTCGAGGGCCATCGTCTTGATGAGACCGCCGAGGCCGTGCTTCGCGGCGACGTACGCCGCAGACCCGACGCGGGGCTGGTGCTCGTGGACGCTCGAGACCGCGATGAGACGGCCACCGCGTCCGGCGGCGACCATGCGCTTCGCCGCGGTGTGCAGGGCGAGGAAGGCGCCGTCGAGGTTGAGGGCGATGTCGGTGCGCCAGGCGTCGAGGTCGAGGTCGAGGAACGGGCCGCCCGCGCCGCCGCCGGCGTTGTTGACGAAGACGTCGAGCCCGCCCAGCTCCTCGGCCATCGCGTCGATCGCGCCGGGCACGCTGTCGAAGTCGGTCGCGTCGAACTGGGCGACGATCGCGCGGGAGCCGCGGGCCCGGACCGCGGCGGCCGTCTCCTCGGCCCCGTCCTTGTCGCTGTGGTACGTGACGGCGACGTCGAGACCGGCGTCGGCGAGGGCGAGAGCCGTGGCCGCGCCGATGCCCGAGTCGGAGCCGGTGACGATGGCGTGCCGGGGAGTGAAGTCGTCGCTCATGCGTGCGACGGTACGCGGACGCCGGGATGCCGCCGTCGGCCTTGTCACCGCGCCGACCGCGCGTTATACGCCCGCCCTTCTCGTCGTCGTCCTCAACGCCGTGACATGCCGCAGATGTACGCGGGGAGCAGTCCCCGGCGTACATCTGCGACAAGTCACGGCAGGGGTCAGTCCTTTCGGGGAGGGCGGCCGGGGTCGGAGGACGCCGCCCGCTCGGCCGCCTCGGCGGCCAGCTCGGCGCGGATCGTGTCCGTGCGCACGTCGGTCGGACGCTCGCCCGGCTCCCACAGGCGGTCGACCGCCGCCTGCGGGTGGCCCTCGTCGGCCGCGAGGGAGGCCTCCAGGGCGCGTTCGTAGCTGTTCTGGCGGCGCTTGAGCCACAGGCCCAGGACCAGCAGGACCGCCAGGACGATGTACGCGGTCGCGGCGAACGGGTGGAGCACCAGGTCGAGCAGGTTCCCCTGGCTGAGCTGGAGCGCCTTTCGGAGCTGCTGCTCTCCCATCGGCCCCAGGATGAGGCCGACGATGAGAGGGGCGATCGGGAAGCCGAAGCGGCGCAGGAAGTACCCGAGCGCCCCGACGACGAGGAGGATGGCGATGTCGAGCGTCGAGAAGCTGACCGCGTACGCCCCCAGGACCGCGAAGGTCAGGATGCCGGCGTAGAGGTACGGCCGCGGGATCTGCAGCAGCTTGACCCAGATTCCCGCGAGCGGCAGGTTCAGCACCAGCAGCAGGACGTTGCCGATGTAGAGGCTCGCGATGAGGGCCCAGACGAGGTCGCCCTGGTTCTGGAACAGCTGCGGACCGGGCTGGATGCCGTACGACTGGAACGCCGTGATGATGATCGCCGCGGTCGCGGTGGTCGGCAGGCCCAGCGTGAGCAGCGGCACGAGCACACCGGCTGCGGCGGCGTTGTTGGCCGCCTCGGGGCCGGCGACGCCCTCGATCGCCCCGCGTCCGAACTGGCTCTTGTTCTTCGACAGGCTCTTCTCGCTCGCATACGACAGGAACGTCGCGACGTCGGCGCCGCCGGCGGGGATGGTGCCGACGGGGAAGCCGATGAACGTCCCGCGCAGCCACGGCTTCCACGAGCGCTTCCACTCCTCGCGCGTCATCCAGTTCCGCCACCCGCGGGTCACCGGGATGACGGGGATCGGCCCGTGCCGCAGGCGCGCGGCGACGTAGAACGCCTCACCGACGGCGAACAGGCCGACGGCGACGAGGACGACGCTGATGCCGTCCGACAGGGCGAGCACGCCCAGGGTGTAGCGGGCCTGACCGGTCGTGACCTCGGTGCCGATGAGGCCGATGAGCAGGCCGATGCCGAGCGAGGCCAGGCCGCGCGCCGGGGAGGACCCGAGCAGGGCGCCCACCGTGATGAAGGCGACCACGATCAACGCCACGAAGTCGGCCGGCGATAGGTTGACCGCGAACCGGGCGATGAGCGGGGCGAACAGGGTGAGCAGGGCCGTCGCGATGGTCCCGGCCACGAACGAGCCGATGGCCGCGGTCGCGAGCGCAGCCGCGCCGCGTCCGAGCTTCGCCATCTTGTTGCCCTCGATGGCGGTGATGACGGATGCCGACTCGCCCGGGGTGTTCAGCAGGATGCTGGTGGTCGAACCGCCGTACATGCCGCCGTAGTAGATGCCGGCGAAGGTGATGATCGCCGCCGTCGGCGAGAGCGAGTAGGTGAGAGGGAGCAGGAGGGCGACGGTCATCGCCGGTCCGATGCCCGGCAGCACGCCCACCGCGGTGCCCACGAGCACGCCGAGGAAGGCGAAGAGGAGGTATTCGGGCTGCATCGCCGTGGCGAAGCCCCCCATCAGGGAGGAGAAAGCGTCCATGGTCTCTTCCGATCAGCCGAACAGGGGTCCGGGGCCGTACCACCAGTCGAAGGCCATGCCGCGGGGGAGCGACAGACCCAGACCCTCGCCGAACAGCAGCTGGGTCAGGATGCCGAGTGCGAGCCCGACGAGGAAGGCCACCCAGGGGCGCTTCGCCCCAAGGGTCCAGGCGACGCCGCCGAACAGCAGGGCGGCGACCACCCACCATCCGAGGATCTCCAGGAGCACGATGACCGCGACCACGAGGCCGACGAGCTTGAGGATCGTCCACCAGTCGGTCTTGGCATTCGGATCGATGTCCTCGCCCGCGTCCGCGGCGGCGATCTTTCCGCGCAGGGCCGCGACGACGAGCGAGACACCGGATGCCAGCAGGATGGCCGACACGAGGAAGGGGAACACCTGCGGGCCGATGACCTGGCCGGCAGGGGTGCGGATCGTCAGGGCCCCGACGAAGGCGAAGACGCCGAGCGCGACGATGAACGCCGCGAAGACGAGGTTGCCGGTGCGGTCGGCGCCCCAGCCGGACCGCGGCGACGCCGCGGCCCGGTCGGTCGTGGGGCTCGTCATGAGATCAGCCCGATGTTCTGCAGCGTCCCCGAGACCTCGGTGATGTTCTCGTCGAGGAAGGAGGTGAACTCGTCGCCGGTGAGGAAGGCGTCCGTCCAGCCGTTCGTCTCGAGGGCGTCCTGCCAGCCTTCGGTCTCGCGCATGCGGGTCACGAGGTCGATCAGGCCGGCCGCGTCGGCCTCGCTGATGTCCCCGGGAGCGAGGAGCCCACGCCAGTTGGTGTAGGTGATGTCGAAGCCCTCGTCGATCATCGTGGGCACCTCCGGCAGGAGCTGCGCGGCCTCGTCGCTGGACACCGCGAGCGCGCGGAGGTCGCCCGACTCGACGTACTCGGCGAACTCGCCGACGCCGGAGATGCCCGCCGCGGCGTTGTTGCCGAGGAGCAGCGACACGGCCTCGCCGCCGCCGGCGTTGGGGATGTAGTTGAGCTTCTCGGTGATCCCGGCCCCGTCCAGGCCGGCCTCTTCCAAGAGGAGCCCGGCGAGGATGTGGTCGGCGCCGCCCGCGGAGCCGCCCGTGATGGTGACGGCCTGGCCGTCCGCGACGACCGCGTCGACGAGGTCCTGAAGCGTCTCGTACTCGCTGCTCGCCGGCACCACCACGACGAGGGGCTCCTCGGTCAGGCGAGCGATCGGGGTGGTGTCCTCGATGCGGTTCTCGGCGGCGTTGGTCTCCACGGCGCCGACCATGACGAGACCCGTCACCATGAGGGTGAAGGGGTCGCGCTCGTTCGCGAGGCTGGCGAGACCCACCGTGCCGCCGGCGCCGCCGATGTTGCTGACCGCCGCCGTGCCCACCATGTCGCCGTCGGTGAGGACGGTCGAGACGGCGCGGCCGGTCTGGTCCCAGCCGCCGCCCGGGTCGGCGGGCACGATGATGTTGACGGCGTCGACGGCGGCGGCCTCGTCCGACGCGGCATCCCCGCCGCCGCCCATGGCCGCACCCTGGGGGTTGCAGCCGGCGAGGGACAGGGCGGCCACACCGGCCAGGGCGATGACAGCGAAACGCGTACGCATGGGACTCTCCTTCGAGTTCCGCCGGAGCATCGTCGCCCGGCGTGCAGATGCTCAGACGTTAGGGACCCGGCCCCGGCCTGTCGCGGTTGCGCAACTAACAGGCAGTTCGGTAACTATTGGTCCCGGCCGGCCCGGGGAAATGCGCCCGACCGGGGGAGAATGGGCCCGTGCCCCGAGCGATGTCGCTGAGATGGCAGCTGTTGCTGCTGCAAGCCGCCATCGTCTGCGTCGTCATCGTGATCGCCGGGGTCGTGGCCGTGACGTTGCAGGAGCGGTCCATCCGGGACTCCTACCGCGACCGCATGGTCGGCGTCGCCTTCTCCATCAGCCGCCTGCCCACGATCGCCGAGGCGTTCGACACCGATGAGCCCAGCGAGGTGATCCAGCCGCTCGCGGAGGTGCTGCGCGAGGCGTCCGAGCTGACCTACGTCGTGGTCACCGACGCCGACGGCATCCGGTACTCCCACCCCAATCCGGATCGCATCGGCGAGGCCGTCTCGACCGACCCGTCAGCGCCGCTGTCGGGCGAGGTCTGGTCGGGGACGGAGACGGGGACGCTGGGGGAGTCGTACCGCGTGAAGGTGCCGCTGTACGTCGGCGCGGGGGACGAGGGCCGCATCATCGGGTCGGTGTCCGTGGGGGTGCTCGAGTCGGAGCTCGCCGCGCAGGTGCAGTCGCGGCTCCCGTGGCTGCTGCTCGCGCTCGGCGGCTCCGCCGTCGTCGGCGTCTTCGGGGCGGCCGCCGTCACCTCTCTCATCCGTCGACGGATCCTGGGACTCGAGCCCGAGCAGATCGCCGAGCTCGTCGCCGAGCGCGAGACGATGCTGCACCGACTGAGCGAGGGCGTCCTCCGCATCGATCGCGACGGCGTGATCGCCAGCGCCAACGACGCCGCCGTCCAGCTGCTCGGTGCCGGCCCGCTCGTCGGAGAGCGTGCGGGCGACGTGCTGGAGGGCCCGATCCTCGACGTGCTCACCCGCGGCGAGCGCGAGGGGCGCCTGGTCCTGGCCGGGGAGCGGCCGCTCATCGCGCGGGCCACCGGTCTGCACGACGACGACGGCCGACCCGTCGGCGGCACGCTGCTGCTGCGCGACCACACGGAGTTGCACAACGCCGTCCGCGAGACCGACGGCCAGCAGTCGCTCACCGAGGGGCTGCGGGCGCAGGCGCACGAGTTCGCCAACTCGATGCACGTCGTCTCGGGGCTGCTGGAGTTCGGGGCATGGGACGATGCGCGGGAGTTCATCGCGCGCATGCAGCCCGGCGGCGCGCTCGACCTGGGTCCGGCCGCCGACCGCCTGGGGACGGAGCTGTCCGCGCTGCTGTCGGCGAAGTCGGCGCGGGCCCGGGAGCTCGGCATCCGGATGACGGTGGAGGCGACCGGCGTCGTGCCGGGCGCATACACCGGCGACATGGTGACCCTGCTGGGCAATCTCGTCGACAACGCCTTCGACGCGTGCGGAGCGGAGGACGCGCTCGCCGTCACCGTCCACGCCGGGCCCACGGCGATCGAGGTGGTCGTGGAGGACAGCGGCCCCGGCGTCGATCCGGCCCTCGCGGCGCACGTGTTCGAGGCGGGCGTGAGCACGAAGGATCCGCGCGCTCGCACCCGCGGCGTCGGTCTCGCGCTCGTCCGCCGGATCAGCCGGCGCCACGGGGGGTCGGTCGCGTTGGACCGCTCGTCCCTCGGCGGCGCGCGGTTCACCGTGCGGCTGCCGGTGCGGGAGACGGTCTCGTGAGCGCCGCGACCCTTCGCGTCCTCGTCGTCGACGACGCTCCGGCCGTCGCGCGACTGCACGGCATGTTCGTCAGCGCCCATCCCGACTGCGAGCTCGTCGGCACCGCGGCGTCGGGACCGGACGCGCTCGCCGCGATCCGGTCGCTGTCGCCGGACCTCGTCCTGCTGGACGTGCACCTGCCCGGCTTCTCCGGCATCGACGCGCTGCGCGCGGTGCGCGCCGAGGTGGCCCTCACCCAGCCGGAGGTGGTCGCGGTCACCGCGGCGCGCGACATGGACACCGTCCGCAGTGCCCGGATGATGGGAGTCCGGCACTACCTGGTGAAGCCGTTCACGGCGCAGGAGCTGCACGACCGGATCACCGACGTCATCGCGGAGCGGTCGACCGCAGCGCCCGGCGCCCGGCTCGACCAGTCGGACATCGACGCCGTCATGCGTCCCACGGCCCGGCGGAGCCTTCCGAAGGGGCTCACCCGCGAGACGCTCGACACGGTGCGCGGCGCGCTCATCCGTCTGGGTGGCGGGACGGCGGGTGAGGTGGCCGCCCACCTCGGCCTGTCGCGGGTGAGCTGTCGCCGTTACCTCGAGCACCTCGCGGAGGAGGGGGCGGCGCAACGGACCATGGACTACGCCACGGCGGGGCGCCCCAGCACTCGTTACCTGCTCGCGGGAGCAGCGCGCGGGTCGGGCTGAGGGCGCCCGGCCTCTCGACGGGCGACGCGTCAGACGACAGCGGGGGAAGCGCCTGATGAACTCCTGCGCCACCCCCAGCTTTTCGCAATCTGGCCTCGGTACCCTTCGCTCGTGTCACTCGCCCGTCCCGCGTCATCGACGGATGCCGCCCCGCTCTCGACCGCGCGTGCGCGCGGGGTCCGAGCCCTCGGCATCCTGTCGCTCGCCGTCCTCGCGCTGACCGCGTGCTCGGGGGCGCCCCGGCCCGGCCCGTCGGCCACCGTCCTGCCGCCGGGTGTCGATGCGGTGCTCGTGCAGTACCCCGACGACGTCGCCGCCGGCACCGCGCATGTGCGTCTGGTCAACCGCGCCGACAAGGTCCTCGAGATCGGTCGCATGCTCATCACCGACGACCGGGTCGCCGGCTACGGCCGTCGTCCGGCCGGGGGCGACATCGAGGTCGAGCCGGGCGCGACGAGCGACATCCCGGTCGTCTTCCCCAAGATGAACTGCACGGATGCCACCGCGGTGGCCGACACGATGCTGTTGCTGCCCTACACGCTCGGCGCGTCGTCGGGGGTGTCCGCAGCCGAGCTCGCGGACCCGAACGGCATCCTCGGCACCCTGTTCTCGGCGGCCTGCGTGACGGAGGCCGCCGCGCGCTGAGCGACGGATGCCGCAGAGGCCGCCGGGCGGCACAGGCGCGACGCCGGACGGCGCAGCGCGGCTCGGTAAACTGGAGCTCCCGCGTTCGCGGCATCCCTTCGCCTCTTCCGACCATTGGAGCCACCGTGGCCGAACAGTCCCGCCTCGACAAGGTCATCTCCCTCGCCCGCCATCGCGGCTTCGTCTTCCAGGCCGGTGAGATCTACGGCGGTTCGCGGTCGGCCTGGGACTACGGCCCCCTCGGCACGGAGCTGAAGGAGAACATCCGCCGGCAGTGGTGGCAGACCTTCGTCCGCGGGCGCGGCGACATGGTCGGCCTGGACTCGAGCATCATCCTCCCCAAGCGCGTCTGGGAGGCGTCCGGCCACGTCGCGACGTTCACCGACCCGCTCGTGGAGTGCCTCAGCTGCCACAAGCGCTTCCGCGCGGACAACCTCATCGAGGACTTCGAGGCGCGCAAGGGCCGCAAGGCCGAGAACGGGCTCGCCGACGTGCCGTGCCCCAACTGCGGCACGAAGGGCCAGTACACGGAGCCGAAGTCCTTCTCGGGCCTGGTCAAGACCTATCTCGGCGTCGTCGACGACGAGTCGGGCCTGTACTTCCTCCGCCCCGAGACCGCGCAGGGCATCTTCGTCAACTTTTCGAACGTGCTCACGGCATCCCGTCGCAAGCCCCCGTTCGGCGTCGGCCAGGTGGGCAAGGCGTTCCGCAACGAGATCACGCCCGGAAACTTCATCTTCCGCACGCGCGAGTTCGAGCAGATGGAGATCGAGTACTTCACCCCGCCCGCCGAGGCGAACGAGTGGTTCGAGCACTGGGTGGAGGCGTGCTGGGACTGGTTCGTCGACCTGGGCATCGATCCCGAGAACATGAAGCGCTTTGACGTCCCCGAGGACGACCGCGCCCACTACTCGGCCGGCACGATCGACGTGGAGTACCGCTTCGGCTTCCCGGGCCGGGAGTGGGGCGAGCTGATGGGCGTGGCCAACCGCACCGACTACGACCTGAAGAGCCACTCGGATGCCTCGGGCACGAGCCTGACGTTCTTCGACCAGGCCTCGGGCGAGAAGTACACGCCGTACGTGATCGAGCCGTCCTTCGGCCTCACGCGCGCCATGATGGCCTTCCTCGTGGACGCCTACCGCGAGGAGGAGGTGCCGAACGCCAAGGGCGGCACCGACACCCGCACCGTCCTCAAGCTCGACCCGCGTCTGGCCCCCGTCAAGGCGGCCGTGCTGCCCCTGTCGCGCAACGAGCGTCTGTCGCCGCTGGCGCGCGAGGTCGCCGACACGCTGCGCAGCGCGGGCTGGAACGTCGACTTCGACGACGCCGGCGCCATCGGCCGCCGCTACCGCCGCCAGGACGAGATCGGCACCCCGTTCTGCGTCACGATCGATTTCGACTCGCTCGACGACAACGCGGTGACGGTCCGCGACCGCGACACGATGGGCCAGGAGCGTATCCCGCTCGATGCTCTGCACGCCTACCTGGCGGAGCGTCTGCGCGGCGCCTGACGTCTCCGACGGGTGAGAACGGATGCCGCGGCCTCGGGGTCGCGGCATCCGTTCCGCTTTCTGCTGGTCGAAGGGGGGGGGTCGTCCGCCGGCGACTCGGGTGACCAAGCGACGGGTGAAATCCGGCCCTTTGCTCCCCGTGGTGACGACAGCGCTTCGTAGCATGGCCCGATCGCACACGACAGGCGGACGATGGTCGGAGAGAAGGCCTTCGCGGTCGCCGCGGAGGGAGATCTCGACATGGCGCCACCGACGGAGCGACAGCGTGCGCAGAGGTGCGTCGGACGATGACGGGGTCGGCAGACTTCGTCGAGATCATCAAGGCGGCGGTCGCGGCGGACCCCGAGAACGTGGGTTTGCGCATCGATCTGGTCGAGCTCCTGTTGCAGCAGGACCTGAACGAGGCGCAGCGGCAGATCGAACACCTGTCGTCGCTCAGGGCCAACAGCGCGACCCTCGACGTTCTGGGCGCTCGTCTGGCGGCGGCGCGTCTGCGATCGCAGCGGCCGTCGGATGCCGCTGCCACTCCTGCGGCGTCACCGGAGACGCCACGTCTCCGCATCACGGCCGACGACGTCGAGCGGCCCGTCTGGGACGTCGAGCATCCCGCGGTCACCCTCGCGGACGTCGCCGGACTCGAGGACGTGAAACGGCACTTGGAGGGGGCGTTCCTGCTCCCCATGCGCAACCCTCAGATGGCTCGGATGTTCGGCAAGGCGCCCCGCGGCAGCCTGTTGGTCTACGGTCCCCCGGGATGCGGCAAGACGTTCATTGCTCGGGCGATCGCGGGGGAGCTCCAGGCGGGCTTCGTCCACGCCACACTCGCGGACATCGTCAGACCGCACTTCGGCGAGACCGAGCAGTCGATCCACTCGCTCTTCGAGGCGGCGCGCGCGGCCCGGCCCTGCGTCGTGTTCATCGACGAGTTCGACGCCATCGGCGGACGTCGCACGTCGGGCAGTTCGTCTGCGCAGTCGTACCGGATGCTCGCCAGTCAGCTGCTGGAGGAGTTCGACGGCGTCGAAGCCGACAATGACGGGATCTACATCCTCGCGGCGACGAACAGGCCATGGGATGTGGACCCGGCCCTGAGGCGCCCGGGGCGGATCGACCGCACCGTCCTCGTGCTCCCTCCGGATGAGCCCGCTCGTCTCGCGATCGTGCAGAACGCCCTGCGAGACAAACCGGCGGCGGCCGTCGACGCTCGTGAGCTGGCGCGGCGGACCGCGGAGTTCTCCGGGGCGGATATCGCCTACGTCGTCGATCAGGCGATCGAGAGCGCGTTCACGGAGTCCGTCGCGAGCGGGGTTCCTCGCATGATCGGCACCGCCGATCTGGAACGTGCCGCCGCGAACACCGTCCCGTCGACACGGGAGTGGTTCGAGCAGATCAAGCCCGTCCTCGACTACGGCGTCGATGATGGGACGTTCGCGCAGCTGCGTTCGTACATCAAGGCGCATCGCATCTGATCGTGAACGAGACCGAGACGATCCAGCGAGCCGTGCTGTACCTGGAGGCGAATCGCCCCCGCGAAGCCCGCACTCAGCTGAGACCGATCCTCATCGAACACCCCACCCACGCTCGCGCGCATCTCCTCATGGCTCTGGCGGACCGGCGCCTCGCAGACGCCGCATCGGCAGAGTCGCACGCCCGTGCCGCGATGGCGGACCCGGACGCGCGGGCGGTCGCTCGAGGCGTCCTGGCCGAGATCATCGCGGAGGATGAGGCCCGCCTGGTCGAGGCGAAGGACCTGGCGGCAGCCGCCGTCGAGGAACAGCCGGAGGATGCGAACTCTCTGAGGATCCTGGCGCGACTCGAGGCGCGCGTCGGCGATGTCGATACCGCCTGGGCCCACGCCGAGGCGGCCGTGCGGCTCGCTCCGGACACGTCCTCACGCGCCTCCGCGTTGATCGATCTCGCGCGTATCTCGCTGGCGAGCCGGAGACGTCGTGGACGAACGCTCGCCATCATGGAGGAGGCCGCGCGCCTCGCGCCCACCGACGCAGACGTCATGTCGATGCTGGCCTATGCACAGCTGCGCGCCAGGCGCCGGAGTGACGCGATCAGGACATCGCTCACGATTCTGCGGTCCGCACCCACCGAGAGGCTTCCGGCGTTCGTCGCACGCACCGCGGTGCACGTCATCGGCAGCCGCCTGTCGGACACGTTGCTGGCGGTCGCCGTCCTCTCGCTCGTGATCGCCGGCGCGTTCTCCTCACCCGGCTCACCCGTGGGGGCTCGCGTCGGAGGCGCTCTCGGGGTCACCGCCGTCGTGACGGTCGTCCTCCTCACGTCGCGCTCTCTGCTGCGAGCCATCGACGGCCGCCGCCTGTGGAGGATCGTGCGGACACAGCCCGCGGGGTTGTTGGCGATACTCGACGTCGGCGCGGCGCTCGTCGTCTCGCTGAGTCAGCTCGTCGGGGGTGTCTTCTTGCAGCCGCTGTCGTTCCTCGTCTACGTGCTCATCGCGTCGGCGTACGGGAGGACCCGCCCCCGACCGTGACCACGCGGTCTCGCACGGCGCTCGGTGGCCGGCGCCGTCGCGAACCCGGGCGTCAGCGCCGGGGCTGGGTGCTCGCGCGGACGATCAGCCTCGGCTCGGTGGTCTCGACGTTGGCCTCGGGGGCGTCGTCGTCCCACAGGGAGGCGAGCAGCGACAGGCAGGCCGCGCCGAGCTCCCGCGGCTCGAGGTCGAACGAGGTGACGGCGGGGCTCAGCAGCGCGTGCATGGGCTCGTCGACGTAGGCGGCGAGGAGGAGGTCGGCGCCTACGGTGCGACCGGCACGTGTCGCCGCGGCGAGGGCCGGCGCGGCGGAGCCGCTCGGGACGACCACGAGCGCGTCGAGGGGGGCGGCATCCATCAGGTCCGTGACGGCGGCGTCGACCTCGTCGGCCGTCGGGACGAACGGGATGACGCGCGTCTCCACGCGGGGCTCGTGCGCGTCGACGACGGCGGTGACGGCGTCGCTCCACGCCGTGCCCGGGGGCGGCAGCACCGCACCGATGCGCGTGGCGCCCTGCTCCCCGAGGTGGGACAGGAGTCGCCGGGTGGCGGAAGCATGATCGGCGACGACGCTCGCGCTCACCTCGTCACCGCCCCCGACCACGTGCTCGCCGCTGACGACGGGACGACCGGCGTCCAGGATGCCGCGGACTCCCGGGTCCTCCGTGGTGGCGTCCACGACGATGAAGCCGTCGACGAACGCGGTGGGCGGTGCGGCGTCGTCGTCGCGGTGGGGCAGGAGGATCACCGACAGGCCGCGGCGGTCGGCGGCATCCACGACCCCGAAGGCGAACTCGGTGTAGTACGGCAGGCGGGTCGCCCCGGACGGGAGGTGCAGGCCGACCGCCCCGTACCGGGCGGTACGGAGGCTGCGTGCGGGGGCGTTCACGACGTAGCCCAGCTCGCGGGCGACGGCGAGGACCCGCTCGCGGGTCTCGGCGGACACCCCGGCCTTGTCCCGCAGGGCGAAGGAGGCCGCGGCGATCGACACGCCCGCCGCGGCGGCCACGTCGTGCAGCGTCTTCTTGCGGGCAGCCATCGCGCTCGACGTTACCGGAGCGGGCGGCGGTCGCCTCTTGCGCACGAGCTCACTTAAACGTTTAATGTGTCTGAAACAGAACGGGCGGGAGAACGGAAACACCGGGTCCCTAGCCTCGGCTCCACCGGCCGCGATCGACGACGACCCGACCGGAGCCCCACACCGCTCGCCGGCTCGCCCGGCTCGTTCGAAGGAATCCGACGTGTCCGCTCCCACCCGCGCCGCCGCGACCCCCGTCGCCGACGTCCGCCTCCCCCTGCGCCTTCCCACCGCGGGCGCGACGTTCGTCGTCGGGATCGCGGGCTACCTCGGCGTGAACCTCTCGCCCTACATGATCGCCGCCGCGCAGGAGGGCACCGGCTCGGACCTCGAGGCCGCCAGCTGGCTCGTCACCGGCGCGCTCCTGCTCACCGCGCTGACCGGTCTCGGCGTCGCGCGTCTGTGCGCCGGCGCACGGCGTCGCCCGGTCGCGCGGATCGGCTTGGCGCTCGCCGTCGTCGGCTTCGGCGTCGCCGCGCTCGTCCCCGCGCTGATCCCGGCCGGCCTCCTCGTCGGCGGGGCAGGCGCGGGAGGGGCGGTCGCCGCGTCCGGCGCCGCCCTCGCCGCGTTCCGCAACCCGGACCGCGTCGCCGGCCTGAACGGCCTGGCCAACCGCGCGCTGATCACGGTGATCCTCGCGGTGGTGCCGCTCATCGGACTGGCGCCCCTCAACGTCTTCGGCACGCTCGCCCTGTGCAGCCTCGTCGCTCTGGTGCTGGTGGCCTGGCTTCCCGCGACGCCCGCGGCGACCGTGCACGCGGCCGCCGCGGTCGGCGAGGCGGTGCCGATCGAGGTGCCGCCCACCGGCACGGTCCGCGCCGCCGCCGTCCCGTCCCGCACGGTGACCGTCGCCGGCATGGTCCTGCTCGTCGTCTTCGCCCTGTGGGCGGTGAGCGAGGACTCGCTGTGGGCGATGGCCGGGGTCATGGGCGCCGCCCAGGCGGCCCTCACGCCCGAAGGGCTGGGCATCGCCCTCAGCGGGGCGACGGCCGGCGGTCTGATCGGGACCATCGCCCTCGTCGCGATCGGCGACCGCTTGGGCCGTGGCATCCCTCTCCTCGTCCTGATGATCGCGGGAGGCGTCCTCAAGATCGCCCAGGGGTACATCACCGACCCGACGGTCTTCATCGTCGTGTTCATCGTCTGGAACAGCATCTACGCCGTCGCATTCATGTACTTCGTCGCCACGGCCGCCGCGCTCGACGCCGACGGACGCTGGTCCGGGCCGCTGCTCGCCGTCTACCTCGTCGGCTCCGCCCTCACCCCGGTCATCGGCGCCCAGCTCGTGGCCCTGCTCGGCTACGCCGGCTTCACCCTCATCCTCGGGATCGCGAGCTTCGTCCTCGCCGTGCCCGCCACCATCGTGGGCCTGCTGTCCCGGCGGCTCGAGCGCGCGGCACGGGAGGTGTCGGCATGACCCGGGTGCTCTACCGCGGTGGGCGCGTCTTCACCGCCGACCCGCAGGATCCGTGGACCGACGCCGTCGCCGTCGAGGACGGCGTCGTGGTCGCGGTCGGCGCGACCGCGCGGGCGATGGATGCCGACCAGACCGTCGACCTGGCCGGCGGGCTCGCGCTGCCGGGGTTCACCGACGCGCACACCCACCTGCTGATGATGGGAGCGGCGCTCGGGCAGGTCCCGCTCACCGAGGCGCGCTCGCTCGAGGCCATCCAGGCGGCGCTGCGGGATGCGCGGGCGGCGGATCCCGACGCGACGGTCCTGCGCGGTCGCGGCTGGCTCTTCGACTCCGTCCCGGACCGACGGCCCACGGCCGGCATGATCGACGCGGTGGTCGCCGACGTGCCGGTGTATCTGGATGCCAACGACTACCACTCCTGCTGGGTGAACAGCGCCGCGCTGGCCGAGCTCGGCATCACCCGCGACACCCCGGACCCCGCCGGGGGCGCGATCTCCCGCGACGCGGACGGCGAGCCGGACGGTCTGCTCATCGAGACCGCCGCCGTGCAGTACGCGTGGGGGCAGCGGGATGCCGCGATGACCGACGAGGAGCGCGACGCGGCGGTCGACCGCGTCCTCGACGCCTATGGGCGCGCCGGGGTCACGGGGGTCGTCGACATGGCCTTCGACGAGCACGGTCTCGCCGCCTTCGACCGCGCGGCGGAGCGTCACGGCGGCCTGCCGCTGCACGTCGCCGCGCACTGGCTCCTCGAGAACACCGGCGACCGCGAGCGCAACCTCGCCCAGCTGGACCGCGTGGTCGAGCTCGCGCGTCGCCCCGCGCCGCAGGCCGTGCGCGTCGTCGGGATCAAGCTCATCATCGACGGGGTCATCGACGCGTGCACCGCCGCCATGGGCGCCCCCTACGCCGACGGCTCGAACGCCGAGCCCATCTGGCCGCTCGCCGATCTCGCCCCCGTCGTGGCGGCGGCCGACGCGGCGGGGCTGCAGATCGCGATGCACGCGATCGGGGACGCCGCCAGCGACAGCGCCCTCACGGCGATCGAGCAGGCGATCGCGGCCAACGGCGACATCGCCCGACGGCATCGGATCGAGCACCTGGAGTACGCGGCGCCCGGCACCGCCGAGCGCATGGCGCGGCTCGGGGTGACGGCATCCATGCAGCCGGTCCACGCCGACCCGGCGATCTTCGCCAACTGGGCGGCGATGCTGGGCGACGAGCGCGTGGAGCGGGCCTTCCCGTGGCCCGAGTACGAGGAGGCGGGGACGCTGCTGGCGTTCTCGACCGATGCTCCGACGGCGCCGTACGAGGCGCTGGCCAACATGTACGTCGCCACGACGCGCGCCTCCGCCCTGGACCGCTCCGTCCCCGCCGTGCACCCGCAGCACGCGCTGTCGCTCGCCGCCGCGCTGGGGCACGCGACGCGGGACGCCGCCGCATCGGTCGGCGACGGGGAGTGGCGCGGTCGCATCGCCCCCGGGTTCGCGGCCGACATCGTCGTGCTCGACCGCGACCCGTCCTCGTCGGCCGATCCGGCGTCGCTGCTGGCGGCCCGCGTGGTAACCACGCTGGTGGGCGGGCGTCCCGTCTACGCGGCCGAGCCGGTGGCCTGACGTACCCGCCCGGTTCGAGGCGCGTTCCTCCTGCCGGGGCGCGAGAATGACGCCCCGGGAGAAAAAAGGCGCCCCGAACCGTCCCCCCGAATCGCTTCGAAGGAACAGAGAGACATGACCTGGCGAATGCCGTCCGAGACGGCTCCCCATTCCCGCACGTGGATGGCCTTCCCCTGCGAGGGCCCCACCCTCGGCGAGACCGACGCGGAACGCGAGGCCGGCTACGCCGCGTGGACCGCCGTCGCGCACGCGGTCGCGGAGTTCGAGCCCGTGACGATGGTGGTCGACCCGAGCGAGACCGCACGCGCCCGGCGCTTGCTCTCCGGGACGATCGAGGTCGTGGAGGCGCCCGTCGACGAGTTCTGGATGCGCGACGTCGGACCCACCTTCGTCCTCGACGCCGCGCGTCCGGGCGTCCTCGGTGCGGTCGACTGGACCTTCAACGGCTGGGGCGACCACGACTGGGCGCAGTGGGAGAAGTCGGCCGGACTCGGCCGCATCGTCGCCGACCTCGCCGGCGCGGAGCTCGTGCCCTCCGCCCTGGTGAACGAGGGAGGCGGCATCCATGTCGACGGGGAGGGCACGGTGCTGCTCACCGAGACCGTCCAGCTGGACCCGCGACGCAACCCCGGCGCGACCCGGGCGCAGGTCGAAGCCGAGATGGCGCGCACCATCGGAGCGACGCACGCCGTGTGGCTGCCGCGCGGGCTCACCCGGGACTACGGCGACTTCGGCACGAGCGGGCACGTCGACATCGTCGCCACGATCCCGTCGCCGGGGGTCGTCCTGCTCCATGACCAGCAGGACCGCGACCACCCCGACCACCTCGTCTCGCGCGAGCTCCGCACGTTCCTGGAAGGACAGGTGGATGCTGCCGGCCGACCGTTCCGCGTGCGTGACCTGCCCGCGCCGGCCACCCTGCGCGACGCCGAGGGCGACGTCGACTGGAGCTACGTCAACCACCTCGTCGTGAACGGCGGGGTCGTCGCGTGCGGGTTCGGCGAGGACGCCGCCGACCGGCGGGCACGGGAGGTCCTCGCGGACGTCTACCCCGGACGACGGGTCGTGAGCGTCGATGCCCGGGAGCTTTTCGCCCGCGGCGGCGGCATCCACTGCATCACCCAGCAGCAGCCGGAGGTGGCGTCGTGATCGATGTGGTCGAGGCATCCATCGCCGACCTCTCCGCCGCGCTCGCGGCCGGCCGGACCACCGCCGTCGAGCTCGTCGAGGCGCACCTCGCCCGCATCGACGCGTACGACGGCCCCGACACGGACACGCGGCTGAACTCCGTGGTCGTCCGCAACCCGGCGGCGCTCGCCGAGGCGGCCGCGTCGGACGCACGCCGGGCCGCGGGGGAGGCGCGGGGGCCGCTCGACGGCATCCCGTACACCGCCAAGGACAGCTACCTCGTCGAGGGGCTGACCGCCGCCGCCGGCAGTCCCGCCTTCGCCGACCTCGTCGCGCAGCGCGACGCCTTCACCATCGAACGGCTGCGGGCCGCTGGGGCGATCTGCCTCGGCCTGACCAACATGCCGCCGATGGCGAACGGCGGCATGCAGCGCGGACTCTACGGGCGCGCCGAGAGCCCGTACAACGCGGACTACCTGACGTCCGCGTTCGCGTCGGGCTCGTCCAACGGCTCGGGGACCGCGACCGCGGCCTCCTTCGGCGTCTTCGGGCTGGCGGAGGAGACCTGGTCCAGCGGACGCGCCCCCGCCTCCTGCAACGCCCTCTGCGCCTACACCCCCTCGCGCGGGGTCATCTCCGTCCGCGGGAACTGGCCCCTGGTCCCGACGATGGACGTCGTCGTGCCGCACACCCGCTCCATGGCGGACATGCTGGCGGTGCTCGACGTCATCGTCGCCGACGACCCCGACACCCGGGGCGACTTCTGGCGCGTGCAGCCCTGGATCGCGATCCCGGACGCCTCGACCGTGCGGCCGGAGTCGTTCGCGTCGCTGACCGTCTCGGCGTCGCTCGAGGGTGTGCGTCTCGGCATCCCGCGCATGTTCCTCGGGACCGATGACGAGGCCGGGACGGGCCCCACCGGAGTGGGCGGGCCGACCGGCCGGCGCATCGAGCCGCGTCCCTCCGTGCTCGCGCTGTGGCGCAGCGCGCGGGAGGCGCTCGAGGCCGCGGGGGCGACGGTGGTCGAGACCGACTTCCCGCTCGTCAGCAACTACGAGGCCGACCGGCCGGGCGCCCCGACCATCGCGACGCGCGGCCTCGTCAGCCCCGCGTTCCTGCGGCGCGAGATCGTCGACCTCTCGGCGTGGGCGTGGGACGACTTCCTGCGGGCCAACGGCGACCCGGCCGTCCCGGACCTCACCAGCGTCGACGGCGCGGCGATCTTCCCGCACCCGGCGGGGGCTCTGCCCGACCGCTACGACGGGTTCGACGACGACATCGCCGAGTACCCGGAGCACGTCCGGCGGCATCCGGTGGCCGCGATGACCGACATCCCGCACCTCGCGGACGGGCTCGCCGGCCTCGAGGAGACCCGGCGACGGGACCTCGAGCAGTGGATGGACGAGCAGGGCCTGAATGCCGTCGTCTTCCCCGCCATGACCGACATCGGCCCCGCGGACGCCGACGTGAACCCGGCCTCCGCCGACATCGCCTGGCGGAACGGCGTCTGGGTCGCCACCGGCAATCTCGCCATCCGGCACTGCGGCGTCCCGACCGTCACCGTCCCGATGGGGACGCTGCCCGACATCGGCATGCCGGTCGGACTGACCTTCGCCGGTCGCGCCTACGACGACGCGCGGCTGCTCGCTCTCGCCGCGGCGTTCGAGGCGACGGGGACGCGGCGCACTCCTCCGCCGCGGACGCCGCGCCTGCCCGGCTGAGCGGCGGCGCGCGGCATCGCGCAGATCAGGCCTGGTGGACGACCCGCCCGGCGCGCTCGGCGGCCGCGGCCTCCAGCAGGCGGATGCCGATCACGCCCTCCGGCTCCCAGGGGCTCACGGCCTCGGTGCTCCATCGCGTCGCGTCGCGGTCGACGTCGGTGAGACCGTAGACGCGCGCCAGCTCGGTGGGGGACGGGGTGAGGCGAGGGCGCAGCACCGTCAGCACGACCCGATCGAGCAGGAGCACCTGCGCGGCAGCCCCGTCGTCGAGAGGCCGGATCTCGACCGGTGTCTCTGCCAGCTCCTCGACTGTCAGAACGGTCGAGACGGCGCGGGCGAGCGCGTCGATGTCGAGCGGGTCGCGGGTGAAAGCGATGCTGCTACGGGGCACGGTTCGCTCCTCGTCGACGGAGGAGCGGCTTCTGCTCCCCGTCCGTCTGCGATGGTGTGGGCGAGGTCGCGGGACGCGCGTCCTCGCCGTCGGGGGAAGCGGTCGCGACGGGAACGGCATCCGGGATCTCCGTGACGACGTCGGATGCCCCGGGACTGAGGCGTGCCTCGGTCGCGCCCGCAGCGGCATCCGGGATCTCCGCGACGAAGTCGGCGACCTGGACGAGCGTCGGGCGCTCGCCGCGGCGGGCCAGGCGTCCGCGACCCGCGATCATCGGCTCGGCGTACAGCTTGGGCAGGAGGGCGCCCTCGGAGCGATCGCCGGACATGATGAGGGTCGTCCCGCCGGTGTCGCGGATGCCCTGCAGGGCGACGTCGAACATCGCGCGCGATGCGCCGGCGACCGGCCGGCTCACGACGACGTTCAGCCGCAGGTCGCGGGCGGAGGCGAGGTACGGCAGGAGGGGGCGGAGGGGTTCCTGGCCGCCCGCGGCGAGGATGTCGAAGTCGTCGGCGATCACGAGGATGCGCGGACCGGCGCCGCGATCGCCCTGACGCTTCTCGAGTTCGACGGCGATGGACTCGGCCAGCAGACGGGCCTGCCGACCGGACGAGGCGTGTCCGCCGAGATATGCGTCCGGGATCTCGGCCGCCAGCTCGCCGCGCGCATCCATCAGGGCGATGACGAGCTCCTCCGCCGAGTGCCGGTCGATCGCGCCCTGGACGATGCCGCGGAGGGTCGTGGTCTTGCCGCACCGACTGTCGCCGAGGACGAGGAGGTGCGGATCGCGCGACGCGAGGTCGAGGGCGACCGGCTGCATGGTGTCCTGGCGGAGGCCCAACGGGACGGCATCCGGCTCGTCGATCGCGTCGGGGAGCTCGGCGGGCGACAGCACCTCCGGCAGCAGCCGGATGGGGGCTGCGCCCTGGCCGCCCCAGCGCGCGGCGCTCTCGCGGGCCAGGCGTTCCAGGGCCTCGCCGGTGTCGCCGTCGTCGACCTCTTCGAGGAGGGGGAGCGCGATCTGCGCGAACAGCTTCTCGTCGGTGAGGACGCGGCCGGGCTCGTCGGCGCGCAGAGTCGTCGACAGCTTCCGGGCGATCTGCGAGTCCGCGGGGTCGTTGAGCTTCAGCTCGAGCCGCGTGCCGATGAGCCCCTGGAGGTTCATGCGCAGCTCGTTCCACCGGGACAAGGCGACGACGACATGGATGCCGAAGCTGCCGCCGCGTTCGAGCAGCTGCGCGAGAGGCGCCTCGAGGTCCTCGAAGTCCTGGCGGAGGGCACCGAGCCCGTCGACCAGCAGCACGACGTCGGCGCTGGGCAGGTCGGGCAGTCGTCCGTCGGCGTGCTGACGACGCATATCCGCCAAGGAGTCGAGGCCGTGGTCGCGGAACACCCGTTCGCGCACCGCCAGCATGCCGGTCAGCTCTTCGAGGAGGCGGCCGAGCCGCTCCCGGTTGCCGCGGGTCGCCACGCCGCCGACATGCGGGAAGGGCTCGATCCGGGCGAGGCCGCCTCCGGTGAGGTCCATGCCGTAGATGCTCACCTGGCGGGGCGAGTGCGTGAACGACAGGGAGGCGGCGAGCGTGCGCAGGAACATCGACCGCCCGGACTGCGGGGCGCCGGTGATCGACACGTGCCCGCCGGAGCGGGTGAGGTCGAGCATCCACGGCGACTGGTTCTGCCGCGACGGGTCGTCGAGGAGACCCATCGGCGCGCGCAGCGTGCCGCCGCCGTCCGCCTGGGGAAGGATGCCGCCGAGTGTGAGCACCGGCGGCAGGGGCGGCAGCCACACGGGGCGGGTGCGCGCGACGCCGCGCGCGAGGCGCGAGGTCGCGGCGTTCACGAGGGTCCGTCCGGTGGTCGGCGTCTCGGGTTCGACCTCGACCGGCTCCTCGACCTCGACGTCGCTCTCGGGGAGGTCGTAGTCCGGCACGAGCAGGACCGGCGGGGCGTCGTCGTGACGCGGGCCGGACTCGATCGGGTCGGGCACCGGTCCCGAGACGTACCCGGCGCGGAAGCGCGTGTAGACCGACGTGTCGACCTTCAGGTACCCGAAGCCCGGGATGGCCGGCAGGTGGAAGGCATCCGGGGTGTCCAGCACGACCGCGGACTCCGACTCGGAGAACGTGCGCAGACCGATCCGGTACGACAGGTAGGTGTCGAGTCCGCGGAGGCGTCCGCCTTCGATCCGCTGGCTCGACAGCAGCAGGTGCACCCCGATGGAGCGGCCGATGCGCCCGATGGTCAGCAGCAGCTCGACGAAGTCGGGCTCGGCCGTGAGCAGCTCGCCGAACTCGTCGATCACCAGGAAGAGGTGCGGCAGGGCGGGCAGGTCGGGACGCTCCCGGCGCATCTGGCGGTAGTGGCCGATGGATGCCGCGTTCCCGGCGTCCTTGAGCAGTCGCTGCCGACGCACGACCTCGCCCTGGATGCTCGCACGGGCGCGCTCCGTGAGCTGCGGGTCGTCGGCGAGGTTGTCGATGATGCCGGCGACGTGGGGCAGCCGGGCGAAGGGCGCGAAGGCCGCGCCGCCCTTGTAGTCGACGAGGATCATGCTGAGGTCGTCGGGGGCGTGGGTGAGCGCGAGGCCGAGGATGAGCGTTCGCAGCAGCTCGCTCTTGCCGGAGCCGGTGGCTCCGATGCAGATCCCGTGCGGGCCCATGCCGAGCTGCGCCGACTCCTTGAGGTCGAGGAGCACCGGCCCGCCGTGGTCGTCCACGCCGATCGGCACGCGCAGGAACTCCGCGGCACCGCGGGGGCGCCAGGCGGTCGTGGTGTCGATGGCATCCACGTCTCCGACGCCGAGCAGCTGCGTGACGTCGGGGGCGAGGGCGGTGCCCGCGTCCTCGGCGGAGGTCCGCGTGAGTCGCAGCCCCGCGAGCGGTCGGGCCACGATTTCGAGGGCGGACGGGGTGAGCGCGTCGATCCGGATGCCGCCGACCGCGGCCTCGCCCGAGCCCGGGGTCTCGACGGTGGCGACCCCGTCCGTCACGCTGACGCGCACGGCGACGGTGGTGGGCTCCTTGAGCCGGTCGTCGACGAGGTGGACGACGGTCACGCCGAGGGCGGTGAGGTCGAGGGCCGCATCGAGACGGGGGACGGCGGATGCCGCTCCGTCCGCCTCGTCCACGAAGACGACGAGACGCCCGGGCTTGGTGCGGCGGCCCGCGCGGCGCGACGCGGCGGCGGTGGCGACCCGGTCGCGCAGCTCGTCGCGCAGCAGCGAGAGCAGCTCGGCCAGGGTCGGGGCGACGCGGCGTGCGGCGACGGCGCCGGAGGGAGGGGTGGCGCGGGAGACGTGCGGGAGCAGGTCGAGACCGCGCCAGTCGTCGCGCTGGGCGGGTGCCACGGCGGCGGCGATGTGCACGTCGTCGGGGGAGTGGAACGCGGCGATCTGCGCGACCAGGGTCCGCGCGACGCGCAGCGTGTCCTCCCGCGCACCGACCAGCGAGACCTGCCCGCCGCGTTCGAGGTCGACGATGCCCGGCATCCCTTGCGACACCCCGGCGAGACGCACCATGCGCTCGGCGGACTCCCTCATCACGGGGTCGAAGGGCTGTACCGGGTTCTGCTCCGGCGGCAGGGTGACGTCGACGGCGCGGAGGTCCCCCGTGCCGATCCGCAGACGCAGGAAGTCGGGGTCGCCCGGGCGCCGTTCCCACCGGCGGGCGGGATCGGCCGTGATCTCGACCAGGGTTCCCGGGGCGGGGTGAAGGGTGAGGGCGGCGTCGCGCTGCGACTCGGCGGTCCGGCGGACGCTCTCGCGCGTCTCCTCCAGGTAGTCGAGGTAGCGCTCGCGCTGCACGCGCCGCTGCCGGGCCGCGTTCCCGCGCTGGGTGAAGGCCATGCCGAGGCCGCCCACGAGCGCGACCACGAGGATGACGGCGCCGACGACGACCATGATCGGGTTGTTCCGGAGCAGCACGATCATCGTGATGGACGACAGGCTGCCGACGATGGGCAGCAGCGACTGCAGCGGGAAGCCGGTGGCGCCCTCGCCGATCGGCGGCGGCGGGGCGAGGATCACCTCGGGAGCGGGTTCGACCGCCTCGCTGATGCGGGCGGGCCGGTGGACGATCCGGACGGTCATGCGGTCCTCTCGTCGATCGGGGCGGCGTCGGCGCCCGGGGCCCCCAGGCGCCCGTCGCCGTGGGCGGACGGACCGCCGGAGGTGCGGCGTCCGGCATCGGCGGGTCGTGCGGCGGCGCCGCCGGCCGCGACCACGGCCGCGGCCAGTTCCACGAGCGCCAGGTTGGTGACCGACCGTCGCGGACGTCCGCCCGAGGCGAGGCCCGGGTCGAAGGGCACGGCGACGACCGGGTGCGCGTCGGTGGCGGAGAAGGCGCGGGCCACGCCGGCGCCGTCGCGCGCGTGGTCGACCAGGGCCAGGACGACCGCCGGCGACTCGGGGAGCCCCGTCAGGGCGTCGACGACGGAGCGGGCGTGCTCGGCGGGCGAGCGACGTCCGTCGGCGACCAGGCAGACGACATCGCACAGCGCCGCGCAGGCGGCGAGATCGACCACCGGGTGCCGAGCGCCGAAGTCGGTGACGGCGACGTCGAAGAACCGCGCGATCGGGGCGGCCTCGGCCAACCAGGCGCCGACGGCGTCGTCCACGTCCCGTGGCCGCAGCCCGACGACGCCGTCGCGGAGCTCGAGTCCGCTCAGCGCCTCTGCGGTGGTTCGGGCGGATGCCCGCGTCTCGTCGGGTGCCGCCGTCGCTGCGCCGACGCGCGCCGCCAGGCCGTCGTCGCCGGACGAGACGTCGACGGCGAGGACCGGTTCGCTGCGGCGGGCGGCGACCGCGCGCACCAGCTGATGCGCGACCGTGCTGGTGCCCGCTCGCGCGGAAAGCGAGACCACGCCGACCCGCCGCGTGGTCGACAGGCCGCCGCGGATCGCGTCGTCCCACGCGGTCAGCTCCCGACGACCGCCGGCTCCGCTGCCGAAGAGGGCGGTCATGACCGCTCGCAGATCCGGCACGGTCAGGAGCCCCCGCCGAACATGCCGAGCAGGTCCGCGTAGACGCCGAGGGTCCCCACCAGGAGCGGGATGAGGGACACGACGGCGAGCGTCTCGACGATGTTCCCCAGTCCGCGCAGCCGCGCCCGCACGTGGGGGCGCGGCGAGACGAGCACCATCGTGGCGACCAGGCCCGCGAGCACGACCGCCGCCGCGGCGCCGATCCACCCCAGCCCGCCCGACAGCAGCACCGACAGGCCGGCGGCGGCGACGGCGGCGGCCGCGGCCCACAGCAGCCAGCCGTGCGAGCGCAACGGGAAGGCACGCGTCCGCAAGGCGGCCACGAGGAAGAGTGCGAGGGCCAGCAACTCCGTCCAGATCTCGCCGGACAGCGCCAGGACCACGCCGGTCGCAGCGAGCACGGTGGCCACGGCGGCGACGCTCCACGTCAACGCCGCATACGCCTCGTCGATCGCGGCGAAGGCGCGGGGACGGGCCGGCGGCTCGCCGTCGGCGGCGCGCTGGTCGAGATCGGTGAGCCCCGCCGACGACAGCGCGATCCAGGGCAGCGGACCGGTCGCGAACGCGGCCACGACGCCCGTCACGGCCGCTGCGGCCGTGGCATCCACTCCCGCCAGGAGGAGCGTGAGGAGCAGGCTCGACAGGACGGCCCCGAGCGCCGCCCCGGAGGCGGCCCCGCGACGGCGATGCGCGACACCGACGCCGAGCAGCGCGACGGTCGATCCGGTCGCCAGCGCCGCGGCCACGCCCGCGAGCACCGTCGACTCGACGGGGAGGCCGACGGATGCCACAGCTCCCACCGTCGCGCCGCCGATGGGCAGCGCCAGTCCGGCCGCCGCCGCGGCGATGCACGTCGACAGGCGGCGGAGACCGCCGAGGCCGACCCCCGTGGCGATGACGGCGAGGAGGAGGGACAGGCCGAGCAGGGCGAACGCGGCGAGCGTGGGCGACGTCCAAGGGGACAGCGCCCCCGCGACGGCGAACGCCGCGGCGATGCCCGTTCCTCCGGCGGCCATCCGCGCCCGCTCATCCCAGCGGTCGGGGCGTGCGTCGTGGGCGTCGGCGGCGGCGTCGGTGACGTCGATCACGACGGGGGGAGGAGGTGCGGCGTCGAGGCGCACGAGACGGACGAGGGTGCCGTCAGTGAGGTCGAGCTGCTGCGGCGAGAGGGCGATGTCGATCTGCTCGCCGTCCGGGGCGACGACCGCGATCGGACGGGCCACCGTGCCGGCGGTCTCGCCGAGCAGGTCCAGGAGACGGGGCAGGGCCGCGCCGACCGGCTCGCCACTGGGGACGACGACCTCGGCTCGGCGCGCGGAGCCCGCGACGGTCAGACGGGTGTAGATGCTCACGGGTTCACGGCTCCGGTGGGGGTCTGGATCGACGAGCTCTCCTGCGCGCGCTCGGTCAGCAGCTGCGACACGAACGAGACGCCGACGCACGCGGCGCAGGCCACGGCGGCGACCACGATGGATCCCATCAGGCGCTTCATGTGGTCGTTGACGGTGCGGCGCTCGCCGATGTGCCCGTACACGAGCGCGGCGCCGAGCCGCATGCGCTGGATCTTGGCCTGCTCGATGAGCACGGTGTCGCGCTGGTCGGGCATCAACGGCTCCTTTCCGGGGCCTGCAGGAGCGCGCGCACATGCGGCGCGAGGTTCAGGAGGTCGGCGAGTCGGGCGGGATCGAGGGTGGCGAGGACGTCCTCCAGGCGCGTCCAGCCACCGCCGTCGACCGACCCGAGTGGAAGCAGCACGCCGGGGAGGCGGGGGCTGCCGACGACGGTGCCGCCGACCTCGCCGATCCACCGCTTCGGGTCGACGCCGAGGGCGCGCACGCCGGCGGGACCGACGAGCAGGGCGAGCGGTTCGGGCTGCGGCGTCGCGGTGGCGCGCCGCGCCAGATCGGGCGCGCCGATGGCCGCGAACGCGACGCCGATGAGCGGCAGGCCGATGGTCCCCGCGCGCGCGAGCATCTCGCGCGCCTCGGCGGTGGCGGTCGCCCCCGCGTCCCGTCCGACGCCCGGGACCGCGGCCCACACCCGCGTCGTCTCCTCCAGGCCTTCGCTCGTGCGTCCGACCTGGATCGTGGACACGACCGGCCGGTCGCCGCCGCCGACGGCGATCCAGTGGCTGTCGAGGGGGACGCGCCGGCGCGAGCGCTCCGTGAGATCGCCGCGGTCCCAGGGGGCCAACAGCGGCTCGAGGGCTCCCCAGGCGGCGGGCTCGGCGCCGGTGAAGAGGTCGACGGAGGCCTCGGCGACGCCGCCGAGACGGACGGGCCGCGACACCCGGTGACGGGTGGACACCGTCGCGACGACCTGCAGTGCGGATGCCACCTGCGCCCGGACGAAGAGCGGATGGATGCCGTCGGCGTTCGCCGCGCCGGCCGTCAGGGCCTCCGCGGGGGCGGACAGGCGCGCGCCGCTGCGCGCGTCGTAGAAGCCGTTGTCGCGGGTACGGACGACCCACTGCCCGCGGACGGCGGACAGCACCTGCGCCATCGGCTGCGTCATGCGGGAGAACTCGGTGGAGACGACGATCGGACGGAGGCCCTGCGTCGCGGTCTTGTGGAGGAAGTCGCTCATCCCGGTGGTCAGCGCGATCACCTGCGCGCGCGTCTCCGTTCCGGCCCAGCCCGGGCCCGCGGCGTCGAGGTACGGGTGCGTGACGGTGCTCATGCGGCATCCCTTCTCGTCCGACGCGCCCGCGGGGGCGTTCCGCCGCTCACGCGGCGTCCCGGATGGTCAGGACGCGGTCGCCGACCTCGATGACCACGTCGGTGGGAACAGGGGTGCGCTGGTGGGGGAGGAGTGGGGTGGGAGCTCCGGCGCCGCGGACGAAGGTGCCGTTCGTGGAGCCCAGGTCGGTGACCCAGACCTGGTGCCCGTCCCACTCCAGCCGCACGTGGGACTTCGACATCGTCCGAGACATGTCGGCCCAGCGGTAGACGTCGGCGGGAGCGTCCGCCGGGGCGGACGGATCGCGGCCCAGGATGAGCGCGGTGGTCAGCGTGAGACGTTCGCCCGAGTCGAGAAGGATCCCCGGGGCGGTCGAACGCGCTGCCGAGCTCGTGGTGCGGCCGAGCGCGGAGTCGGGGAAGCGGAACGCCGAGACGGCGGGGGCGAAGGGATCGCGCGCACGCCGCAGATCGCACAGCACGAGGCCGCCGGCGAACAGCGCGACGAGAGCGGCGGATCCGGCGGCGACGCCGTTCGAGCGACGCACGACGCGCGCGTTGACGGTCGCGGTGCCGAGGGTGCGGCCGGTGCGGCCGAGGAGCCAGACCGCGACGGCGAGCAGGACGACGGCGAGCGCGATGAGGGCCCAGCCTGCGGAGGGGAGCCCGCCGGCGACGACGACGATGCCGGCGACGAGCAGCGCGAGCGGCATGACGACGTCGAGCGCGACAGCGCCCGCGATCTGTCCGGCGCCCGCGCGTGCGGTGAACACCAGCGGATCGACGTCGGCCAGCCGCGGTGCCTCCTGCGTACTCGTCATCGGCTCTCCTCGCCCCTCAACCCTCCAACCCTATGCACCTCGCTGCGGGCGCGCGGATCGGTTCGGTGCCTTGTGTGGACAACTCGCGTCCCGGCAGAATTCGCGAGTGAGGTTGCATCTCGTCGGTGGGGCCGGCTGATCAGCGTCGATGGAGCGGGACGTAGGTGCGTGCGGCGACCATTGCGATCACATCGCCCGCGGCATCCGCGGAGATCTCCTCGAGGTCGGCGTCCAGGGGGAATCGGACGGCGCGATGGAGCACGCCCCGCGAATCGCGGACCCACGCGTCGACGTCCGCGAGGTATTCGTCGGTCGGGCCCGTGGCATCCGTTCGCCGTCGGAACAGGCGGACGGGGACGAGCCGCCCGTCGACGAGGTGCTCGCGGATGAAATAGCGGACGGAGAGGGATGCCGCGGCCCCCCTCTCGCGTCCCTGCTCGTGGCTCCGCCAGCCGGTGACGCGGTTCGCCGCGCGCAGACGTGAGAGGAAGTGCTCGAGGGCAGCCTCTTCCGAGGCGAACTCGCGACGCCCGACCGGGGTGGCACGCTCATCCGTCGCGAAGACGGCCCACTCGTCCGGCGTGCGGGCGATCGCGACCACGTCCACCTGATTCGTCGCGTCTTCGAACCATCGGTAGCCGTGCAGCCCCTCGCGTCGGATGGCTTCGAGGACACCCTCGCGCGTCGTTGGCGCTCCGTGCAGGAGACTCGTCTGCAGGCTCTTCACATCCTCGTCGGCGAAGTAGCTGAACTTGGCTGCCTCGATATCGCTGGCGAAGAAGCGCCTCGGACCAGGGGTTCCTCGCGACAGGATGAATCCCGCGTCCGGGGCCCGCTCAAGCAGGAAACCCTCCGCAGGAACCGCCACTCCGTCCCCATCGATGGCGAGGGGGCGGCGAAGAGCCGGCAGGCGATGAGCTGTCCGGATGTCATTGGCGAGCAGGCACACGAGGTACCGGACGACGTCGTCGGAAGTCTCGGCCCGGAATGCCGTGCCCCTATCCTGGTCGCGCCACTGCTTGTGGACCTGCCATCCCGCTTCCGTTGCCCGGATCTGGAGGGTCAGCTCGTCTGCGCGCAGGATCACGCCCCCATGTGTGGGCGTGGCGCTGATGAGCTCCGGTGCGAGATCCGCGACGGCGAGGATGTGGATAGGGTTTGCGTCTCTAGGCCGTTGTTCGGACGAGTTCCTCACCCCGCATATCCGTGACGTCCTCCAGGCGTGCCGTGGTTTCGTACACCCCAGCGTCGACGCGCTCCAGCCCTGCGTCGTCCGCTGAGGGGGCGTCTCGACCGATGTAGACGAGACGCGCGACCGTTCCGGTTCCGTCGTTCCATCGCCGAGCGACCTGGAAGCGCAGGCCGTTCAGCGTAGCCGTGAGGCGGAGTGCGTGGACGTCCTCGATCTCCTCGGCCTCCACGACGTGGGCCCAGAGCCCGCGTTCGGTGGCCTTACCTCCGTCGAACGGACTGAAGGACGCGAGTACGACGCGGTCGTTGTCCAACTCGTCCGCGAGGAAGGAGACCCCTTTCCATCGAGAGAAGGTTCCGCAGACGTCTGACGGCAATGCTCGCCCCTGACCCGGTTGCCACCCCGACGCGACGTTCGCGTAGGCCGAGAGGAACTCTTCGCGTCCGTCCGTATGGATGCGCCACAGTTCGGAACCGGCGGGTACCCTCGTCGGCTCCACCCACCACAGCGGGACCAGCCCCTTCGTCGTCGGGGAGAATCCGGTACCGGTGAATGGGGGAAGGCCCACGAACCCCTCGCCACCCCCGTCGACGGCGCCCGTGGCAGGCACGAAAGTCAGTGTCGCGCGGGGCTGAAAACGCAGCACGTCGACGAAAGGCTCATCAGCGAAGAGCGGATCACCGGCGGCGTAGCCGTGCGCCTCGAGAACCTCAGACGAAGTGCGCGCCCAGGACACGTCGACGTGCCGCGCAACGAACCCGCAGAGGAACTCGTCGCCCTGCGTCCAGAGTCGACGTCGAGCTGGGCTCACGACCTTCTCGAAGATGTCCATGCTTCTCATCTTGGCGTGGACTCCGAGTCAGCCGACATCGAGCCTGCGAGAGGGATGACCTTCTCGCGGTAATCCTCGATCTCGAGGACAGGAACCCGCAATGAGACCCCGCCGTACAGAGAACGGGGGTCGTGCACCGCGGCTCCGGGAATCGCGGCGATGGCATCGAATTCCGGGCCGTTGTCGTAATAGAGCAGGGCGAAGGAGCCGAGCTGGTCTCGAGGAACAGGACTCCACACCGCGGTCTCATCGCTCTTCGAAATCGAAACCAGAGGAATCCAGTGACCCTGGTAGAGACCCTCTGACTCCACTCGCTCGACCGCGAGGACATCCCACGGGGGGATCTCTCGCTGACCCGGACCCTCATGGTCGTAGACGACGAACCGCGACGGGATCGTCCCCGGCTTGATGCGGTACGTCGATACGAACCACCCGTCCGTCGTCTCGATCCAGGTACCGGTGCTGCGGAGGTCACCATGGTCCTCGTTCACACCGGCACCCATCCGTTCTCGGTCAATACGACGAAGGGGATCTCCTCCCCTGATGCCGTGATCCGGTAGATCTCTGTACCGAGCTCGAGGTCGATCCGGCCCGGGAGATGGTACTCAGGGATGATCTGGATACCGCCGTCGCCCACGAAGCCATGTCCGAGGAACGGGTTGGAGGGTCCGAGGGGATCCATGCGCTGCGGACGGTAGTACGGCTGACCCGAAGAGTCGAAGAGGTACCCCGCCAAGGCGCCGGCATCGGCTGACGGTACCCGCAGGTCAGCACCCTCGGGGAGGGTGAACCGCACGGCGTAGGTCTCACCGATCGGCGCCGTGAACTGATCGGGAACCGTTCGTCCGGGGCCATAGTCGAGTCCGAAACCGCGAGCGATCTCCTCCGGCGTTGTCAGCCGCGCCGCGTCGGATGCGCGAGCGACAAAACCGCCCACCGTGTCCTCCGGCCCGTACTTGTGCTGCA
Organism: Microbacterium sp. HMH0099; assembly: GCF_049384025.1. Lineage (NCBI taxonomy): Bacteria > Bacillati > Actinomycetota > Actinomycetes > Micrococcales > Microbacteriaceae > Microbacterium > Microbacterium sp. HMH0099. The sequence continues at coordinate 96,981 of NZ_JBMRJR010000005.1, forward strand.
GCAGGTTGTCCACGTCCGTCTGGCCGAGGATCTTCTGCATGACCTCGCCGGGCTGGGGCATCGGGATGCTCTCCCGGACGTCGAGAACGACGCGCGCTTCCTCGGGCGTGAGGGATTCCAAGGGCCTCTCGTGAATGAGGTGATGGAACTCGTCGGGCGACAGGCCGTGACGAGCTGCGGCCGATTCGATCGCCGATTCTGCGCTCGGGGACTGGATGACCTGGTCGTGCGACATCCGCGGCTCGAAGGAGTCGCCGTCAGGCAGACGAGTCGGGTCGTTCGTGGGAGGCCCACCGCCGTCGTCGCTGCGCCCGCCGCCCGTGGCGCCGTCGTCGCCGCGGCCCACGCCGCCGCCCGTGGTGCCGTCGGAGCCGTTGTGCCCGCCGGCATGGCTGCTGCCTCCACCGGTCTCGGTGGAGGGTTCGCGGACGACCGTCGACTCGCCTGAGCCGCTCGTCTCCGTCCGCACGGGAGCGTCTTCGACGATCGAGTTCCCGACTGCCGGACCGGTCTCGCCGCGGACGCCGCCGGCCGTGACGAGCTCCGGCTCGCGCACTGGAGCGGACAGGCCGCCGTCGGCGCGCACCGGGACGTCACCGCCGCGGACGGTGTCGAACGAGCCCGCGGGCATCTCGATCCGGCCGGAGGGGATCTCCGCGGTCGGCGGGAACTCGTAGACCGGGATGCCGTCTTCCACGCGCGCGGTGACGGTGCCGAGATCGACGCCCGCCTCGTCCAGTGCGCGCAGCGCCGAGGTCGCGTCGTCCGCGACGAACGGCGTGTCCGGGGTGTTCAGGTGGAAGCCGTCAGTGGCGTTCGAGCCCAGGCGTCCGATGAGGCCGTCCAGGCTGTGCAGACCGGCCCCGCCGAGGCGCATCGCTCCGTTCATCGCGAGCGCGGCCGGGTCGACGAAGTCGACGACCTTCGCCATCTTCGAGACGACGGATGCCGCCGTCGAGGCGGTCTTCACACCGGCGACGGCCGCGCCGCCCACCGGGATGAGGGCCGTGCCGATGTTGAACACGGACTCGCCGAGGGCGGTGCCGGGGTCGTCCTGCCACTTGTCCCAGGCGATGAGCGCCTTGCCGGTGTTGAGGGCGGCCTCGTCGGCCTTCGCCTTGAAGTCGCGGACCTCCTGGGGGAGGAATCCGCCCATCCCGGTGGCCTCCATCGCGGCGTCGCTCGCGAAGAGCGGGCCCAGCAGGGGCGAGTTGGCGACGCCCGAGAACGCAATGAGGCCCAGGTTCCCCCATGCGGCACCGTAGGCGTCGCCGGAGAAGAACTCGCCCGTCTCGGGGTTGTAGCCGAGTACGAGGGTGCCGAGGCCGGTGATCGTGCCCCAGACGCCGCCGACGGCGATGCCCTCCCAGAGGAAGTCCTTGAACACGAACTTCGCGGTCGCCTCGCCGCAGCCCTCGGTGCGCTCGACCTCGGCGCCCCACGGCATCTCGGTGCCCTCGGGGATCTCGGCGATGCCGTAACCGAGGGCGTCGTCCTCGGACTGCGCCGCGCGGAGCGCGGCACCGCCGAAGAGCGCGCGGATGCGGTTCGCACAGGCGCGCTCGGCCTCCCACAGCTTGACCTGCTGGGCGTTGACCGCGGCCAGCAGCTCGTTGTTGCGGTCGACGTGCTCCTGCGACTCGTGCCACTCCTTCGTGACCGTCCGGTACTTGTCGGGGGTCGCGGGAGCGGACGTCGTCGACGACCCCCACGAACCCTGGTACGTCGGCATGGCGGTCGCGCCGCCGTAGGGCGACTGCGCCGCCGTCCAGGCCGGGTTGATCTCGCGGACCTGCACGCCGCCCTGGATGGAGTCGACGAAGGTCTGCGCCTCGACGCGCAGGGAGTCGAGCTCCGCCTTGATCGGGCGCACGTCGGCGGCGAAGGCGATCAGCGCCGCAGACACCTCGGAGAGGTTGTCGCCCACCTGGGTGGCCTGTGCGCTGACGGGCGCCATGAGCCCCAGCAGTGTCGGCGACTCGGGCGCCTCGTAGACGCCGGCCATGCCCTGCCAGGCGAAGTGGACGTTGGACCCGTGGTCGGCGACCTGACCGGAGATGGTCCCGATCGTGCGGGCGTTCTCGTCGATGACGTCCGGCAGGATGTCGGCACCGGGGATCTTGTCGGGATCGATGGGGCTGGGCATCACTGCATCCCGTGGGGGAGGGCGGGCGGGTAGACGGCGGCGATCGCGGCCGTCTCGGCGTTGGCGGCCATCTCCATGTCGCCTGCGATGTAGGCCTCGGTCGCGCTGACGACGCCCTGAGCGGCCGCACCGATCCGGGCGCTCATGCCCTGGATGCGCGGTGCCTCCTCCTGCTCGAAGTAGGTCTGCACCGCCTCGGAGATGGCTCCGGACTGCGTCGCCGTCACGGCCCCTTCGAGCGCCGGACTGAGCGCGTTGAGCGCCGCCCCGAGCGCCTCGGCGTCGACGTTCACCGTCTGCAGCACCGATACGACGCCGGACGGCTGTATCCGCCAGCTGGTCATCGCCCCCACCCTTTCGAATCTCGCATCCGCCCGCGCCCCTCACCCCGGTCGCGGGCGCCGTCGATGCCGGGCGCATCCCGCGCCCGGCATCGTGCGGCGACGATCAGCCGATCGACTCCACGGCCGCGCGAGCCTTGCTCAGCGCAGTCTGGGCCGACTCGTCGTTCCGCTCGAGCGAGGAGCGCAGCGTCTGGATGATGCCCCGCACCTCGGCGGCGGCGTTCTTCCAGCGGGTCTCCTTGCCACGGTAGTCCTCGGACACCCCGTCGGCGGAGTAGTCGGACATGGCGGCCTGCACGTCGCGATCGTGCTGGTCGATGAGCGCCTCCAGCTGGGCGGCGACGCGGTTGAAGTTGTCCTGCGCGTTCTGCGAGGCCGCGATCGAGTAGTCGCGCCGATCTCCCTGATTCACCATGAGTCAGTCCCTTCCGATCCTCAACGGGCGCCGAAACGCGCGGCGTCGAATGCCGAGCCGGCCTCGAGGCCGGTGGTCTGGTCGACCATGGACGTCTCGCCCTCCTGGAACGAGCGGTCCATGCCGGAGATGCCGCCGAGCACGCCGTCGAGAGCCAGCTTGAGCTCGGACGAGATCGCGTCGGTGCGCGACTTGAACCGGTCGAATGCGGCGCGACCCGCGCCCTGGAACTGCCCCTCGAGCGGCTCGGCCGCCTCGAACAGCTGACGCACCAGCAGCGACAGCTCATCGCTCGACCCCGAGGTGGCCTTACCCAGCACACCCAGAGTGTCGGAACCCATTGCGAACTTCACGAGAGCCCACCCTTCATCCGTGAAAAAACCGTGCAACGAACTCTGACACCCTAACCAGCGCGGCCGACGGTCCCAAGAAAGATGAGAGAACTCTCCTTCTTCTCGGCCTGTGGAGGGCAGGTCAGCCCTTGGCCTCCTTGGCGGCGGCCTTGGCCGCGCGCTTATGCTCCCGCACCTTCGTCAGCGTCTCCGGACTGGTGATGTCGGCGACGGAGCGGAAGGACCCCTCCTCGCCGTACGGGCCCGCCGCCTCGCGCCAGCCGTCGCCGTCGAAGCCGCACTGCTTGCCCAGCAGCGCGAGGAAGATCCTCGCCTTCTGGTCGCCGAAGCCCGGAAGGGCCTTCAGTCGCTTGAGCACCGTCGCGCCGTCGGGGTCGTCACGGGTCCAGAGGGCGGCGGCATCCCCGTCCCAGTCCTCCTCGATCGCCGCGCAGAGGGACTGGACCCGACCGGCCATCGACCCCGGGAACCGGTGCACCGCCGGGCTCTGCGAGAACGCGGCGGTGAACTCGTCGTGGTCGTAGTGCGCGATGGTCGCGGCGTCGACGGTGCCGATGCGCTCGCGGATCTTCAGCGGACCGGTGAACGCGGTCTCCATGGCGATCTGCTGGTCGAGGAGCATCCCGATCAGCAGGGCGAGCGGGTCGCGGGAGAGGAGCTCGTCGGCGGCGGGGTCGTCGGTGATGCGCAGGCTCATGCCTCCATTCTCGCGGGGAGCGGAGGAGATGCGGCGGAGGGAGGACGTGGATGCCACGGGTCGTCCTCCCGTCCCGACATCTCCTCCCGCGGCCACCAGGTGGAGCCGTCGGGGAGCGGGGGAGATGTGGCGGAGGGAGGACGTGGATGCCACGGGTCGTCCTCCCGTCCCGTCATCTCCTCCCGCGGCCACCAGGTGGAGCCGTCGGGGAGCGGGGGAGATGTGGCGGAGGGAGGACGTGGATGCCACGGGTCGTCCTCCCGTCCCGACATCTCCTCCCGCCGCCACCGGGCGGAGCCGTCGGGGAGCGGAGGAGATGTGGCGGAGGGAGGACGTGGATGCCATGGGGCGTCCTCCCGTCCCGTCATCTCCTCCCGCCGCCACCAGGCAGCGAGGCGCGTCAGCCCGCGTCGGCGATGTCGCGCACGATCTCGGGCGCGGAGACCTCGATGCCGAACAGCGCGGAGAGGGCGTCGACGTAGTCGTCGGCGCGTCCGGCCTCGGCGAGCTCGTGCGCGCGCGTGGTCGGGGTGTGCAGGAGGACGCCGACGAGGTGGCGCAGGGCCTGCTCGGTCTGGCCGCCCTCGTCGCCACGGGCACGGACGCGGGCGATCTCGGTGTCGAGGACGCCGAAGACGTGGGCGCGCAGCGCGACCACGGCGGGGGTGATGTTCTTGCGCTCGCCGACGGAGGCGAAGCGGCGCGCGGCGTCGCGGACGAGGTCGCGCGCGGCGTCGGTGGCCTGCAGCTCCTCGAGCGGGGCGTGCAGGCGGATGGTCTCGAGGTCGAGCAGGTCGACGCCCGGCACCGTGGCCACGTCCGGGTCGACGTTGCGCGGCAGGCCGAGGTCGATGACCAGCCGGCTCGAGGTGTGGTCGACGGGGCAGGACCCCGCCGCGCTCTCGACCGCCGTCTCGTACGCGCCGCGACCGGCGGCGTAGGTGGCGGCGCTGAGCACGTGGTGCTCGGCGGTCGTGCAGGTGATGACGAGGTCGGCCTGGACCACGGCAGCGGGGAAGGTCTCGGCCGAGACGGCCCGCAGACCGTGCTTCGCGGCGAACTTCGCGGCGCGTCCGGACGGGGAGTGCACCGAGATGTTCTCCGCTCCCTGGTCGCGCAGAGCGGCGACGGTCGCCGCGGCGTACGCGCCGGTGCCCACGAGCAGCACCCGCTGGGTCGACCAGTCGGCGATGCGGCTCGACGCGAGCTCGAGTCCGAGACGCACGAGCGAGCGCCCGGCGCGGCCGATCGCGGTGGAGTTCTTGACGCCGCGCTGCGCCTCCGAGGCCCGCTGGAACAGACGCTCGAGCTCCGCGGACGTGGTGCCGAGCTGGCGGGACTCGGTCAGCGCGCGACGCACCTGACCGGCGATCTCGCCCTCGCCGACGACGACGGACTCGAGACCGGATGCCACCGAGAACAGGTGCTCCGCGACCTCGCCGCCGCCGAGGACGGTGTACGCCCCCTCCAGCTCGCTGGCGGGCACGCCGGTGGCGGCCTCGATCGCGCTCAGCGTGGCCTCGACGCCGACGGCCACGGCCGCGGTGACCGGCTCGTCCATGTCGACGTAGGCCTCGAAACGGTTGCAGGTCGCGACGACGACGGCACCCTGGACGCACTCGTCGTGCTCGGCGATGAGCGGGGCGATGGGTGCCGCGGGTACGCTGAGCCGCTCGAGGAGCTCGAAGGACGCGGTCTTGTGACTCGCGCTGACGCACAGCAGCACGTTCATATTCTACGCGCGGTGCCCGCGAGGTATTCCGGGAGCCTCGACATCGAGGCATCCATCCCCCTCCCGCCCCGCGTCGGCCGGTCGGTGAATGGGAGGATGGATGCCATGGCCTCTCCCGACGCTCCCCTTCTTCGTGCCCTCCGCGGCGACCGTCCTGAGCGTCAGCCGGTGTGGTTCATGCGGCAGGCCGGCCGCTCGCTCCCCGAGTACCGCGAGCTGCGCGTGGGCACCCGCATGCTCGACGCCTGCCTCACCCCCGACCTCGCCGCCGAGATCACGCTGCAGCCCATCCGCCGACACGACGTCGACGCGGCCATCTTCTTCAGCGACATCGTCGTTCCCCTGCGACTGGCCGGGGTGGGAGTGGAGATCGAGCCGGGACGCGGCCCCGTCTTCGCCGACCCCGTGCGCACCGCCGCCGACGTCGAGCGCGTGACATCCATCGACCCCGCCGACGTGGCCGCGGCCGCCGAGCCGGTGCGCGAGGCCGTGCGGCTGGTGACGGCCGAGCTGGGCGAGCGCGTCCCGCTCATCGGCTTCGCCGGCGCCCCCTTCACCCTGGCGGCGTACCTCGTCGAGGGCGGGCCGTCGAAGGAGCACCTGCGGGCGCGCGGCATGATGCACGCCGACCCCGCGTCGTGGCACCGGCTGGCCGGGTGGCTGGCGAAGGTGTCGCGCGCGTTCCTCGACGCGCAGGTCGACGGCGGGGCGCAGGCCGTGCAGCTGTTCGATTCGTGGGCCGGGTCGCTGTCGCCGGCGACCTTCCGCGAGTTCATCGCACCGCACTCCGTCGAGGCCCTCGAGGGGATCACCGTTCCGCGGATCCACTTCGGCGTCGGCACGGGTGCGTTCCTCGACGACATGCGTCTGGGCGGACTCGCCGACGCGGTCGGCGTGGACTGGCGGATGCCGCTGGACGAGGCCGCGGCGATCGTCGGCCCCGACGTCACCCTGCAGGGCAACATCGACCCCGCCCTGCTCGGCGCCCCCTGGCCCGTCCTCGCCGCCCACGTCGACGACGTGCTGGCCCGCGGGCGCGCCGCCCGGGCGCACATCCTCAACCTGGGTCACGGCGTCCCGCCGGACACCGACCCCGACGTCCTGACCCGCATCGTCGCCCGCGCCCACGGGGAGGACGCGTGAGCGATCCCCTCGAGCGGCTCGCGCGGCAGGCGCACGAGACGCACGTCGTCGTGGTCGGCGGCGGGATCGCGGGACTGGTCGCCGCCCTCGAATGCGCGAAGGTCGGGCTGCGGGTGACCGTGCTGGAGGCCTCGCCGGTGTTCGGCGGGGTCCTCCGCTCGGCGGAGGTCGGCGGCATGACCCTCGACGTGGGCGCCGAGAGCTTCGCGACGCGCGGCGGCGTGGTGCGGAAGCTGCTCGCCGAGCTCGGCCTCGACGACGACATCGTCGCGCCGAACCCCGCCGGCGCGTGGGTCGCCGGGCTGCCCGGCGGCGCGGCCGCGCCCCTGCCGAAGGGCGGCGTGCTCGGTATCCCGGCCAACCCGTTCGCCCCCGACGTCCGCCGGGTCATCGGGTGGGCCGGCGTGTGGCGGGCCTACGTCGACCGGGTGCGTCCTCCCCTGACGATCGGGCACGAGCACAGCCTCGGTCGCCTGGTGCGTTCGCGCATGGGGGCACGGGTGCTCGACCGTCTCGTCGCCCCCGTGACGAGCGGGGTGTACTCCGCGCGTCCCGACGACATCGACGTCGATCTGGCCGCGCCGGGTCTGAACGCCGCTCTCACGCGCACGGGATCGCTGCAGGGCGCGGTGGCGGAGCTGCACGCGCGCCGTTCCGCCCCCCGCGCCGTCGACGCCCCCGCGTCCGACGTGCCCGTGTCGAGAAGCGGCGGCCCCGCGTCCGACGTGCCCGTGTCGAGAAGCGGCGGCCCCGCGCCGGGCGGGGCGGTCGAGGGCCTCGCCGGCGGGATGTCCCGCCTGACCGACGGGCTCGTCGCCCGGCTGACCGAGCTCGGCGTCGACCTGCGGACCGACGTCCGCGCCGATCGCCTCGACCGGCTCGAAGACGGCTGGCGCGTCGCGACGTCCGAGGGCGAGCACGTCCACGCCGATGCCGTCGTCGTCGCCTTGCCCGAGGGGCCGGCCCGCGCGCTCCTCGCGCCCGTGGTCCCCGCCCTGTCGGGCGACGAGCCCGTGGCCCCGGTGGTGGAGGTGGTGACGCTGGTGGTGAAATCCCGCGACCTCGACGCCGCTCCTCGCGGCACGGGTGTGCTGACGGTCCCCGGCAGCCACGCGGCCAAGGCGCTCACCCATTCGACCGCGAAGTGGGACTGGGTCCGGGATGCCGCCGCCCCCGGCATCCATGTCGTCCGCGTGTCGTTCGGCGCCCAGGGCGAGGAGCCGGCCACCGCCGCCCTCGACGACGACGCGGCCGCACGGCTGGCGCTGTCCGAGGCGGAGAGGATGCTCGGCGTCCCGCTGCCGCCGACCGTGCTCTCGGCGTCGCACCGGGTCCGCTACGTCCAGTCGCAGCCCGCGGCCACGATCGGTCGCGCCGCGGAGGTCGCAGCGGCGCGCGGCGCGGTGCGCGCGGTCCCGGGCCTGGGGGCGACGGGGGCGTGGATCGCCGGGACCGGGCTCGCGCAGGTCGTCCCCGACGCGCGCGCGGAGGCCGACCGCATCCGCAGCGCCGTGCTCTGGCGCGGGCGGCCGCTCGCGGAGTGAGCGTCCGGTCGGAGCTCACGGCTCCGGCGCGGGCTGCCGCCGGCTGGCGCGGGCGGCCGCTCGCGGAGTGAGCGCCCGGTCGGAGCTCACGGTTCCGGCGCGGCAGGCCGTGGACGCGGGGAGCCCCTCCGTCAGAGTCCGGGCGATGTCAAGGGCGGATGCCGCGCCGGGAATACATCGCTACTGTGAGTCTCGACCAGCACTCGATCGAGCGTGAGGAGACCCCATGAGGGGCAAAGCAGCACTCGTCGTCGGACTCGTGGCGGGCTACGTGCTCGGAGCACGTGCAGGCCGCGAGCGGTACGAGCAGATCAAGGGCCAGGCCGAGAAGGTCTGGGACCAGCCCGCCGTCCAGGGTCAGGTCGAGAAGGTGAAGGCGTTCGGCGCCTCCGCGCTCAAGGCCGTTCCGGGCGTCGTCTGGAAGGGCGCCAAGTCCGTGACCGGCGCGGCCACGCAGCCGGGCACCGTGTCGGAGCGCGCGCAGCGCGCCGCCCGCGTCGCCAAGGACTCGGCCGCAGAGGTGGCCGACACCGTCGAGGACTCCGTCGAAGAGGCGGAGAAGGCCGAGAAGTCGGCGACCGCGCGTGCGAAGGCGGCCCAGGGCGGCTCCGACTCGTCCGGGAGCTGAGGCATGACCACTCCTCGCGGATTCCGCGACCGCTCGGACGACAGCCTGTTCACCCTGCTCGGGGACATCCCCGAGCTGGTGCGCAACCTCGTCGTCGCCGAGATCAACGGCGCGAAGGCGTGGGCGCAGCGCACCGCCAAGGACGCCGGGATCGGCGCCGGCTGGTTCGTGGGGGCGCTCATCGTCGTCTTCTGGGCCGTCCCGGTGTTCTTCGCCTTCGTCATCGCGGGGCTGTCGTCGTGGTGGCCGGTCTGGCTGTCGGCGCTCGTCGTCTTCGGTGTGATGATCCTCATCACCGCGGTCCTGGCGCTTCTCGGCATCCTGCGCTTCAAGCGCCTGTCGTCCCGCGAGAACCCCGGCAAGGCGATCTCCGAAGACGTCCGCATCATCAAGGAGGCCCGCGATGAGTATTGACCGTCCCGTCCCGGTGCCGAAGACCGCGGTGCCGCTCGGCATCAGCGACCCGGTCGAGCACGCCCGCGCGGAGCTCAAGGCCGCGTTGGCGGCCATCGAGGTCAAGGCCAACGTCCCGCGTCGCGCGAGCGACGCGCTGGACCGCGGCGTCGAGCGGGCGCGGCACTTCGCCCGCTCCAACCCGTCCGCCGCCGCGGCCGCCGTGGTCGGAGTCGCCGCGACCGTCGGCCTCGCCGTCTGGGGCATCGTCCGCGCCTACACGCGCTGATCGCGTCCGACGCCCGGCCCGTGCGGGGCCGGGCGTCGTCGCGTCCGCGGGTGCCCGACGCCCCGGGCGAACGCCCGCGCACCGCGTTTCGGGGCGGGAACCGCGTTCAGCGGCATCCGGATCCCGAGGGGTGGTTCGCCGATGAGTCAACCGGTTTGGACCGGCGCGCGCGCCGGACGAGACTAGGGACATGTCCCACGACTCCTCTTCCGTCTACACGCTGTGGGCGGTGTTCCGCCGCGACCCCGAGAACCCCGTCACCGCCACCGACGCCACCGAGCTCGCCGACATCACGGCGCTCGTCGAGGCCGACGGCGTGACCGTCCGCGGGTTCTACGACGTCAGCGGGCTGCGCGCCGACGCGGACCTCATGGTGTGGATGCACGGCGAGGACCCCCAGGCGCTGCAGCGCGACCTCCGCCGCCTGCGCCGCACCGACCTCCTCAAGAACCTCCTCCCCACGTGGAACGCCATGGGCGTCCACCGCGACGCCGAGTTCAACCGCTCGCACGTCCCGGGCTTCCTCCGCGGCATCGAGGCCCAGCAGTGGCTGTGCCTGTACCCCTTCGTGCGCAGCTACGAGTGGTACCTCCTGCCGGAGGCCGAGCGCCGCGAGATGCTCATCGAGCACGGCAAGAAGGGCTCCGTCTACAAGGGCGTCATCGCCAACACCGTCGCGTCGTTCGCCCTCGGCGACTACGAGTGGCTCCTCCCGATGGAGGCCGACGTGCTCACCGACCTCGTCGACATGATGCGCGACCTGCGGTACACCGAGGCCCGCCGCCACGTGCGCGAGGAAGTGCCCTTCTACACGGGCCGCCTGGTCACGCTCGACGAGATCCCCGAGATCCTCCAGTGACCGCGCCCCTGCGTCTCGGCACCCGGCGCAGCGCGCTGGCGATGGCGCAGTCGCAGATGGTGGCGGACGCCGTGGCCGAGGCGTCCGGCCGCCGGGTCGACCTCGTGCCGATCGTGTCGGAGGGCGACGTCAACCGCGCGTCCCTGTCGCAGCTCGGCGGCCGGGGCGTGTTCGCCAACGGCCTGCGCGAGGCGCTCGCCGCGGACCGCTGCGACTTCCTGGTGCACTCCTTGAAGGACCTCCCGACCGCGCAGCCCGACGGGCTCGTCATCGCGGCGACCCCGTCCCGGGAGGACGCGCGCGACGTGGTGGTCACCCGCGACGGCACCCCGCTGTCGTCGCTCCCGGCCGGCTCCACGGTCGGCACCGGGTCGCCCCGGCGCATCGCACAGGTGCTGCGGCACAATCCCCGGCTCGAGGTGCGCGACATCCGCGGCAACGTCGACTCCCGACTCGCCCGCGTGCGGGACGGGGAACTGGATGCCGTCATCCTGGCCGCCGCCGGGATCTCGCGCCTGGGCGGGGACCTCGGCGGGCTCGAGGCGGAGTACCTCGGCCTCGGCGAGTGGCCGACCGCGCCCGGACAGGGCTCCTTGGCGGTCGAGACGCGCGCGGACATCGCCCCCGACATCCTCCACGCCCTGTCGCAGCTCGACGACGATCGCACGCGCATCGCCATCACGGCGGAGCGGACGGTCCTGTCGGAGCTGGACGCCGGTTGCCACGCGCCCGTCGGGACGCACGCGGCCCTCGTCGACGGTGACCTGCGCCTGCGGGCCGTCGTGTACGCCCTGGACGGTTCGCGTCGGATCGGCATCGATCGGACCGTGCCGCTGGACCCGGGGTATGCTCGGGGACCGGGCAGTGGCAACGATGCAGATGCTGCCGACGACGGGGGACCCATCGCGCGTGCGACGCGTGCGGGCCAAGAAGCCGCACGTCGGTTGCTCGAACGTGGGGCGGCCGACCTGGTACCACGAGAGTCGACCACATGAACGAAGGCCATCGGCAGACGCCGACCACCTCCACGGGGAGCGTGCCCAAGCCGCTCGCCGGCCGGCGCGTCCTCGTGCCGCGCGGCGGCCCCTGGGGCGACGGCGTCGCGGCCAGCCTGCGCCAGCGCGGCGCCGTCCCGGTGATCGCGCCGCTCATCAACTTCGCCCCCACGAACGACCAGGCCACGCTCGACCAGGCCCTCGCGGACCTCGCCGACGGCGCCTTCGACTGGCTGACGCTCACGAGCGCGACCACCGTCGACGTTCTCTACGCCTACCGCGCGGTCATCCCGGCGACGACGAAGGTCGCCGCCGTGGGCGAGACGACCGCCGCTGCGATGCAGGCGGTCGGCTACCGCGTGGACCTCGTCCCCGAGCGCGACAACTCGGCGCAGGGCATGGCCGAGCAGATGATCGCGCTCGAGACCGAGCCGAAGAACGTGCTCACCCTGCGCAGCGAGATCGCCAAGCCCGTGCTGACACGGCTGCTCATCGAGGCGGGCCACCACGTGCGCAGCGTCGTCGCCTACCGCACCGTCGGCGTGCCCGTGACGGAGAAGATCGCCGGCGACGTCGGGTCGGGGCGGATCAACGCGATCCTCGTGACGAGCGGCTCGGTGGCCGAACAGGTCGTGGCGCAGTTCGCCGAGATCCCCTCCACCACCGTGGTGGCGGCGATCGGCCCGCGGACGGCCAAGGACGCCAAGCGCGCCGGGCTGACCGTCGACGTGGTCGCCGAGCGGCAGACGGTCGAGTCGCTGATCGAGGCCGTGGCCCGCTTCCCCCTCCCCACCGACGAGAACGACAGATGAGCTTCCCCCAGCACCGCCCGCGCCGTCTCCGGCGCACCCCCGCCATCCGCCGCGTCGCCCGCGAGACCCACCTCGTGCCGTCGCAGCTGGTGCTCCCGCTGTTCGTCCGTGAGGGAATCTCGGAGCCGAGCCCCATCGGCTCCATGCCCGGCGTGGTGCAGCACAGCGTGGACTCCCTGCGCCGCGTCGTCGCGGAGGCCGCCGAGGCCCGCATCGGCGGGGTCATGCTGTTCGGCGTGCCCGAGCACCGGGACGCCGTCGGCTCCGGGGCCGACGACCCGAACGGCATCCTGAACCTCGCCACCGCGGCCGTCGTCGCCGAGGTGGGCGACGCCGTCGTGGTGCAGACCGATCTCTGCCTCGACGAGTTCACCGACCACGGGCACTGCGGCGTGCTGCAGCCCGACGGGGCGGTCGACAACGACGCGACCCTCGAGCGCTACACCGCGATGGGCCTGGCGCAGGCGCGGGCCGGCTCGGCGATGCTGGGCCTGTCCGGGATGATGGACGGCCAGGTCGCCGCCGTCCGGGACGCCCTGGATGCCGAGGGCTTCACCGACACCCTGATCCTGGCCTATTCCGCGAAGTACGCCGGAGCATTCTACGGTCCGTTCCGCGAGGCCGTCGACTCCCAGCTGAAGGGCGACCGCCGGTCGTACCAGCTCGACCCCGGCAACGGGCGCGAGGGGGTGCGCGAGGCGCTGCTCGACGTCGAGGAGGGCGCCGACGTCGTCATGGTCAAGCCGGCACTGCCCTACCTCGACGTCCTCGCCGAGGTGAAGGCGTCCGTCGACGTCCCGGTCTGGGCCTATCAGGTGTCGGGGGAGTACGCGATGGTGGAGGCCGCCGCCGCCCACGGGTGGATCGACCGCCGCGGCGCGATCCTCGAGAGCCTGCTCGGCATCCGCCGCGCCGGCGCCGACGCGATCCTCACCTATTGGGCCCTCGAGGCCGCCCGCTGGCTCCGCGAAGAGCTCTGACCCGTCCGAGCGAGGGGGCGTTCACCGTCCGACCCCGCGCGTCGTCCTGCCCGGAAGAATGGATGCCATGACCGACCTCAACGACCAGTGGTTCGCCCGTGCCAAGGACGTCATCCCCGGCGGTGTGAACTCGCCCGTGCGGGCGTACGGCTCGGTGGGCGGCACCCCGCGCTTCGTGCAGTCGGCGGTGGGTCCGCGCATCACCGACGCCGCCGGACGCGAGTACGTCGACCTCGTCGCGTCGTGGGGACCGGCCCTGTTCGGACACGCGCACCCCGAGGTGGTCGGGGCCGTGCAGTCGGCGGCATCCCGTGGTCTGTCCTTCGGGGCGCCGACCGGCGCCGAGGTCGAGCTCGCCGATCTGATCGCGCACCGCGTGCAGGTCGGCGATCTGAAGCCCGTCGAGAAGGTCCGTCTGGTCTCCACCGGCACCGAGGCGACGATGACGGCCATCCGCCTGGCCCGCGGCGCGACCGGTCGCGACCTGCTCATCAAGTTCGCCGGGCACTACCACGGCCACTCGGACGGGCTGCTCGCGGCCGCCGGCTCGGGTGTCGCGACGTTGGCGCTGCCCGGATCGGCGGGCGTCCCCGCACCGATCGCCGCGCAGACCCTCGTGCTGCCGTACAACGACCTGGACGCGGTGCGCGAGGCGTTCGCCGTCCACGGTGAGAACATCGCCGCGGTCATCGTCGAGGCGGCCGCCGCGAACATGGGCGTCGTGCCGCCGCTGCCCGGATTCAACGCCGCCCTGGCGGACATCGCGCACAGCCACGGCGCGCTGCTCATCATGGACGAGGTGCTCACCGGCTTCCGCGTCCACCCCGCCGGCTTCTGGGGCCTTCAGGCCAGCCACGGCGAGACGTACCTGCCCGACATCCTGACGTTCGGCAAGGTCGTCGGCGGAGGGATGCCGCTGGCCGCTCTCGGCGGCCGTGCCGACGTGATGGACCAGCTCGCGCCGCTCGGCCCGGTGTACCAGGCGGGCACCCTGTCCGGGAACCCGCTCTCGGTCGCGGCGGGTCTCGCCACGCTCCGGCTGGCGACGCCGGAGGTGTACGCGGCCGTCGACGCCGCGGCCGCGCAGGTGTCGCACGCGCTCGGCGCGGCGTTGAGCGCGGAGGGCGTCGTCCACGCGGTCCCGCACGCCGGATCGCTGTTCGGCGTCGCCTTCCTGCCCGAGGTGCCGCGCGACTACGCGACGGCGCTCACCCAGGAGTCCTGGCGCTACGCGTCGTTCTTCCACGCGATGCTGGACGCCGGCGTCTCGCTCCCGCCGAGCGTCTTCGAGGCGTGGTTCCTCACCGCGGCGCACGACGACGTCGCGCTCGCGCGCGTGCTCGAGGCTCTGCCCGGTGCGGCCCGGGCCGCCGCCGCGGCGGTCGCCCCCGCCTGAGCACGGCCGGCGTCGCACCGGTCCCGCCGCGCTCCCGAGTCGGTGGGTCGTGTGTGCGGCGGTGGGTCGCCGAACTCCTGAGTTCCGCGTGCGTGTGTGCGGCGGTGGGTCGCCGAACTCCTGAGTTCCGCGTGGGTCGAGCGGCCGGCCGTCGGCTGTGCCCGGCCGTTGTCCTGGTGCTTCGTCCCGCTCGGGAGGCGCGGCGAGCAGAGTTCAGGAGTTCGGCGGGTCGCGCGGTGCGGGGCTCAGGAGTCCGGCGGGTGGCGCCGATGCAGGGCTCCGGAGATGGGCGGGTCGCGACGGGGGAGCGGAGGGGGCGGATCCGGAGGGGGCGGCATCCATCCGCCGGCTCGCAGGGTGGGAGGATGGAGGGATGCCGCTCGCCCAGACCCGTGTCGTCGTCCTCGCCGGAGGGGTCGGAGGCTCCAAGTTCACCCTCGGCGTGCGCGCCGCGCTGCGGAAGGTGGGTGCGCCGGAGGCGACGGTCGTGGTCAATACGGGCGACGACCTGTGGCTCGCGGGGGTCCGTCTGCAGCCCGACGTGGACTCGATCACCTACGCGCTCGCGGGCGTGAACGACACCGTCCGCGGCTGGGGTCGCGCCGGCGACACCGAGCGCGTCAACGAGGAGCTCCAGGCCTGGGGCGGCGGCTGGCCGTGGTTCACCCTCGGCGACCTCGATCTCGGCACGCATCTCGCGCGCACCGGGTGGCTCCGCGACGGTGCGACGCCCACGCAGGTGCTCGCCCGGATGGCGGAGCGCTGGCCGCTCCGCGCGCGTCTGCTGCCGATGACGGACAGCGAGGTCGACACCCACGTCCTGCTCGAGGACGGCGGGCGCCTGCACTTCCAGGAGTGGTGGACGCGCCACCGCGCCGCGCTCGTCCCCCGCGCGTTCGAGAATCCGGGTATCGCGGAGGCCGTTCCCGCGCCGGGCGTCGTCGACGCGATCGCCGCGGCCGACGTCGTCCTCGTCGCGCCGTCCAACCCGGTCGTGTCGATCGGTCCGATCCTCGGAGTCCGCGGCATCAGGGAGGCCCTGCAGCGCACGGAGGCGACCGTCGTCGGCGTCTCGCCGATCATCGGCGGCCGTGTGGTGCGCGGGATGGCCGACGTCTGCCTGACCGCCATCGGTGTCGAGACCAGCGCCGCGGCCGTCGCCCGGCATTACGGCGCGCGCTCCGACGGCGGGATCCTCGACGCGTGGCTGCTCGCCGAGGAGGACGCCGACGCGGCGCCCGAGGTCACGGCGGCGGGGATCCGAGCGGTCGTCGCGCCCCTGTGGATGACCGACGTGGATGCCTCTGCGGCCATCGCCGCGGCCGCGCTCCGCGCCTGACCGCCGCCCTGGCGCTGACTTGTCGCAGATGTACGCCGCGGCGGTGGTTTCGCGTGCATATGCGCCATGTCACGGCATTCGGGCATCGGGCGGCGGGCGGTTCCCCGGGCGCTGACTTGTCGCAGATGTACGCTGCGGCGGGGGTTTGGCGTGCTTTTGCGCCAAGTCACGGCAGGACGAGACAGCGGCGCGGCAGCGCGCGGCGGCGGGGCGGGGGCCGCGGGCGTCACGCGGCGGCGCGCGACGGCGGGGCGCGGGCCCCGGCGGCGGCGCGGGTCAGGCGGCGGCCGCGGCGAGGACCGCCGACGTGCGCGGTCCGACGCCGAGCTCGACGGCCGCGGCCAGCTGCCCCGCGGTGTCGACGTCGCGGCGCAGCGACGAGTCGCGCTTGACGGCCAGGTCGGTGCAGCCGAGGAGGCGGTGCCGGGCGGCGGAGTCGACGCCGAACGCGGACACCCACACCGCCCCCGCGCGGGCGGTGACCAGGGTGGATCCGGTGGCCTCGGCATCCGGGACCAGTCCGCGCTCCACGCCCGCCGCGAGCCGGAGCGCGGCGTCCAGATCGCCCGGCCGCAGCGCGGGCAGGTCGCCGAGCAGTGCCGCGCGCGGCGCCCCTTGACCGGCGGCGTCGGCACCCCGGGCGATCGCGGCGTCGAGACCGCGGCTGTCGCCCTCGGCGACGACCTCGACCCCGGGGAGCCGGGCGGCCTCGGCCCGCACGCCCGCGTCGTCGGTGACGACGAGGACCCGGCCGACCTCCGTTGCGGCGGCCGCAGCGGCGACCGTGTCGAGCGCGATGGCGCGCGCCAGCGACTCGCGGTCGACGGGGACGTCGATCAGCCGTGACTTGCCCACGGCGGCGGGCTTGACCGGCACGATGATCGTCCAGCCGGGGGAGTCGAGAGTGGTCATCGCGTCCATTGTCCGCTCATCCGACGACATTCCCGGTGGGGGGTAGCGGGCGCACCCGGGATCGTGCCAGTGGCATCCCGGATCCCGCCCGCCGCCCGCCGGTCAGGAGAAGCGCGCACGCAGGCGGGGCAGGATCTCCTCGCCGTACGTGCGGAGGAACTCCTCCTGGTCGTGGCCCGGGTCGTGGAAGACGAGGTGCCGGAACCCCAGGTCGACGTACCGGGCGATGCGCTCGACGTGCTCGTCCGGATCGGTCGACACGATGAACCGGGATGCCGCCCGCTCGATCGGCAGCTCGGCGGCCAGGCGCTGCATCTCGATGGGGTCGTGGACGCTCATCTTCTCTTCGGCGGTGAGGGCGAGCGGCGCCCAGAAGCGCGTCTTCTCGAGGGCGGTGTCGTGGTCCGGGTGGTACGACACCTTCACCTCCATGAGGGTGTCCACGTCGTCGCGCGTGCGACCGGCCTTCGACAGCCCGTCGTCGAGCGCGGGCAGGAGCTTCTCGGTGTAGAGCTCCGGGTCCTTGCCGCTTGTGGTGATGTAGCCCTCGGCGATGCGGCCGGCCAGACGCGTGGCCGCCGGACCGGAGGCGCCGATGTAGATGGGCACCTTCTGCTCCGGGCGGTCGTAGATGGTGGCGTCCTTCACCGAGTAGTAGGTGCCGTCGAACGTGACCCGCTCGCCCTCCCACAGCTTGTCGATGAGGGTGATGGCCTCCTTGAGGCGCTGGAAGCGCTCCGGCGGCTCGGGCCAGTCGAGGCCGAGCGTGACCTCGTTGAGCGCCTCGCCGGTGCCGACACCCAGGACGACGCGACCCGGGTACATGACGCCGAGGGTCGCGAACACCTGCGCGATGACGCCCGGATGGTAGCGGAACGTGGGGGTCAGCACCGACGTGCCGATGATGACCCGCTCGGTGCGGGCGCCGAGGGCCCCCAGCCAGGGCAGGGCGTTGGGCGCGTGCCCGCCGTCGTGCATCCAGGGCTGCAGGTGGTCCGAGAGGAAGACCGAGTCGAACCCCATCTCCTCCGCGAGCACGCCGAAGCCGAGCAGCTCGTTCGGGCCGAACTGCTCGCTCGAGGCCTTGTATCCGAAACGCAGTGGGACGCTCATCGCTCTCCTCCTATCCCGCACCCGCGCACGGGGGTGTGCGCGGGCTCGAACTCCGACCCGTCTGTGCCGGTCAGTCTCTCGTGGAACGCCTGCACGGTCCCCGGCCACAGCAGCGTCAGCCGCCCGGACCGGTCGTCGACGTACCAGTTCCGGCAGCCGCCGGTCATCCACGGCGTCGACGCGGCGGCCGCGGCGATCTCGTCCGTGTAGGCCGCCTCCGCCGCGGGGCGGACCCGCAGCGTCGCGTCGTCGCGGCGGTCGCGCTCGGCCAGGGCGCGGACGACGTAGGCCGCCTGCTCCTCGATCATGAGCACCGCCGAGTTGTGGCCGAGGCTGGCGTTGGGCCCGTTCAGCACGAACATGTTCGGGAAGCCCGACACCACCGTGGACCCGAACGAGGTCATGCCCTCGCTCCAGTGGTCCGCCAGCGTGCCGCGCTCGCCGCGGACGAGGTCGGCGTAGGGCTGCTGCGTCGACGCGAACCCGGTCGCCAGGACGAGCACGTCCGCCTCGTGGCGTCGCCCGCTGCCGGCGGTCAGGGTCGAGCCGTCGACGGCGGCCAGCGCGGAGGACTCCAGGGTGACGGCGTCCGAGGCGACGGCCGGGTAGAACGCGTCGGAGAGGAGCACCCGCTTGCACCCGAAGGCGTAGTCGGGGGTGAGGGCGTCGCGGAGCGCCGGGTCGGCGACCTGGGCGTGCAGGTGCGCGAGCGCGGCGGAACGGGCGGCTCCGGATGCCACGGCGTCCCCCGACCGGGAGGCGAACCGCGCCTCGCCCTCGGCGTACAGGTGCGCGCGCAGGCGCGCCAGCGCCCCCGGCTGCGAGGCGAGGCGCTCGCGCTCGGCGGGAGCGATGTCGTGCCCGCCGCGGGGGACGATCCAGGCGGGCGTGCGCTGGAACAGCGTGACGTGCGCGGCGCGACGCGCCAGCTCCGGGACGAGCTGGACGGCGCTCGCGCCGGTCCCGACGACGGCCACCCGCCGGCCGGAGAGGTCGACGTCGTGGTCCCATCGCGCCGAGTGGAAGAGCGGTCCCGGGAAGGACTCGAGACCGTCGATCGCGGGGACGAACGGCTCCGACAGCCGGCCGCACGCGAGGACCAGCGACCGAGCCACGACCGGCTCGGCGCCGGTGTCGAGGCGCCAGACCGCGGCGGCGGCATCCCATTCCGCCCCCAGCAACGGCGTGCGCAGCCGGAGGCGTTCGCCGAGGCCCTCGCGCGCTGCGACGTCCCGCAGGTACGCCTGGATCTCGTGCCCGCCGGCGAAGGTGCGCGACCATCCGGCGTGCGGGTGGGCGGCGAAGCTGTAGAGGTGGGCCGGGACGTCGCACGCGACGCCGGGGTAGGTGTTGTCGCGCCAGGTGCCGCCGACGTCGTCGGCGCGCTCCAGGACGACGATGTCGTCGCGCCCGGCGCGCCGCAGGGCACCCGCCATGCCGAGCCCGGCGAACCCGGCTCCGACGATGGCGACGTCGACGACGCTCACGCGGGGGACCCCGCCGACCCGGTCGTGCGGACGTCCGCCGACACGCGGTAGTCGGTCGTCCGCAGGCGGAAGGGCCGCATCAGGCTGCGCGCGAGACGCTCGGCGTCGGGGACGGGCAGCTCGTTCCCGTGCTCGATGCCGGTGTCGGGGAGGACGCGCCCGTCGTAGAGGGTGCCGCCCAGGTCGTCGCCGCCCGACCGCAGCAGCACGGCCGCGGTCTCGCGACCCACCCGGGTCCAGGGGATCTGCACGTGCGGGATGCTGCCGGACAGCAGCAGCCGCGACACGGCCACCATGGCGCGGTGCTCGTCCCGGGCCGCCCGGCCCTCGACCAGGGGCACGTCGCCGCCGGGCAGCGGGATCGGCACGAACTCGGCGAAGCCGCGGGTCCGCCCCTGGATCTCGCGCAGACGCCGGAGGTGGGCGATGCGCTCGGCCGCGGTCTCGACGTGCCCGTAGAACAGGACCGACGTCGAGCGGAACCCGGCGCGATGCGCCGCCGTGATCGTCTCCACCCATCGGTCGATGTCGAGGTCGCCGGGTGCGATCCGCTCGCGCACGCGCTCGCTCAGCACCTTCACCCCCGTGCCGGGAACGGTGTCGACGCCGGCGTCGCGCATCGCGGCGAGGGCGCCGTCGAGTCCGAGCCCCCCGCGTTCGGCGAGATCCACCACGTCCTGCGGGCGGTACGCGTGGACATGGATGCCACCCGCCCCGAGCTTCACGGCCCGGACGATGTCGAGGTAGGCGGTCGGGTCGACGTCGTCGGGCAGACGGCCCTGCACGCAGATCTCCGTCGCGCCGAGTCCGGCGACGTCGGCCGCGATGGCCGCCGCGTCGTCGAGGTCGAACTCGCCCTCCGCCGTCCGCCCGCCCGGACGGAAACCCGTGGACGTCAGGTTGCGGTTCTGCACGAGGGTGATCGGCTCGCCGACGGTGTACCGGCGCGCGTCGTCGGCGGCGGCGGTGAGGGCGTCGAGGTCGTCGCCGGTCGCGCGGAGCAGCCGGACCCAGTCGGCGTCGTCGAGCGCGAGCGGGTCGGCCGCCGCCCGCTCGGCGAGGCGCCCGACACCGGGGTCTCCGGCGCTGTTACCGCCCGGGCCGGCGCCGTGAGCGCCGGGGGAGGAGGAGATGTCGCGAACGGAGGATGTTCCCGTGGCGGGAGATCCTCCCTCCGCGTCTTCTCCTCCCGTCGCGCGCCGACCCGCGCCGAGAGGGAGGACGTCGGCGGCGAGGCCGGTGGCATCCCTCAGCTCCCGGACGGGGCCGTGCAGGGCCGGGTCGATCCACCGGTCCGGGTCCGCGAGGTACTCGGGGTGCGCCGTCAGACGCTCCCGGAGCTCGAAGCCGTGGTCGGCGGTCGCGGCGGCGAGGTCGTCGATGTGCGGCCAGGGGCGTTCCGGGTTGACGTGGTCCGCGGTGAGCGGCGACACCCCGCCCCAGTCGTCGATGCCGGCGTCGAGGAGCAGTCCGAGCTCGCGCGGGTCGGAGAGGTTCGGCGGGACCTGGATGCGCATGTCGGGTCCGAGCACCAGGCGTGCGACCGCCACCGTCGCGAGGTACTCGGCCGTGTCGGCATCCGGAGCCCCCTGCATCGCGGTGCGGGGCTTGGCCCGGAAGTTCTGGACGATGACCTCCTGCACGTGCCCGTGCCGATCGTCGCTCTCGCGCAGGGCGACCAGCGACTCGGCGCGGTCGCGGACGGTCTCGCCGATGCCGACGAGGATGCCGGTCGTGAACGGGATGCCAGCGGCCCCGGCGTCGTCGATGACCTTCAGACGCAGCGCGGGGTCCTTATCGGGGGAGCCGTAATGGACCTGCCCGGGCTCCTCGAACAGTCGGCGCGAGGTCGTCTCGAGCATCATGCCCATCGAGGGCGCGACGGGACGCAGCATCGCGAGCTCGTCGGGGAGCATGACGCCGGGGTTGGCGTGCACGAGCATGCCCGTCTCGGCGGTGATCAGGCGCGCGATGTGGGCCACGTACTCGACGGTCGAGGCGAAGCCGTGCGCGTCGAGCCAGGCCCGGGCCTCCGGCCAGCGGTCCTCGGGGCGGTCGCCGAGGGTGAGCAGCGCCTCCTTGCACCCGAGGGACTGGCCCTGCCGGACGACCGTGAGCACCTGCTCGGGACTCATGTAGGTCGGCTTGCGCAGCAGGCTCAGCTGCCCCGGGGTGTCGACGAAGATGCAGTAGTGACAGCGGTCGCGGCACAGGGTCGTCAGCGGGACGAAGACCTTGCGCGAGTACGTGACGACGCCCGGACGTCCGGCGCGCTCGAGGCCGACGTCCCGCAGGGCCGCCGCCGCGGGGAGCAGCCGGTCGAGCGGCGCGTGCAGCAGCATCTCGGCCTCGTCGACGGTGGGGCGGTGCCCGTCCGTCACGCGAGCGAGGAGATCGTCGATCGAGGCGCCTCGGGCCGGTGCGACCTGCGGCGCAGCGCTGCCCGTGCTCATCGCTCCAGGCTATCCCTCCGCTTGCGCATCCGGGTCGGGGCGCGATCGTTGCGCTCTCGTGAGGTGGACGGCCGGGAACGGCCCGGGGGCGCTGGCAGACTGGATGCCATGGTGACCCTGCTGCTGGACTCGACGCAGCTCGAGGTGGTGCTCTCGCCGACCGAGCGTGCGATGTCATTCCGCAAACGGAATATCGTCGTGCCGCGCGACACCATCGAGCGCGTCCAGCTCACCGACGACGCCTGGACGTGGCTGCGCGGCGTCCCGAACCCGGGTGTCAACGTGCCCGTGGTCGGGGCGATGGGCACGTGGAAGTCCGCCGGGGGGAACGACTTCGTCATCATCCGCGGGCGAAAGCCGAGCGTCGTCGTCGACCTGCAGGGGCACGACGAGTTCGAGCGTCTGATCCTGACGACGAAGCACGGTATCGCCCTGCTGAAGGCGCTGCGTCTGGATGTCGCCGCCGAGCCCGAGGACGTCGCCGACATCGTCGACTGACCGCCCACGGGGCTGTTCCTGAGAGCCCGGCGACAAGGACGCGACGCGCATTGTTACCGAGAACAATTTGCGCTAACCTGCTCGGACCCGCACACCTCACAACCGGGTTCGATGCCGAACCCGAGAAGGCCGCGTCGCCGTCGACCGTCCTTCGGAAGGGATCGTCGATGTCGCCCCTACCCCCGTCCTCGCGAGCGACCCCCGGACGCCTGCCGCGCCGGACGCTCGCCGTGTCGGTCGCCGCCGCGTGCCTCGGCGCGCTGCTGTCCCCGGTGTCCGCCGCGACCGCGGCCGTCTCCGTGCCCGCGCCCGTGCTGGAGTACACGTTCGACCAGCTCGCGGCGAGCCCGGCCGACGGCGCCGTCATCGCCGACGCCGCCCCCGGGAATCACCCCGGCACGGTCGTGAACGCGGGCGCCTCCAGCGTCGCCGGGCCCTCGGGCGCTGCGGCCGACAAGGCGCTGTCGCTTCCGGGCGGGGCGAGCACGGCCGCCGCACCGCACGTGCGGATCGCTCCCGGTCTCATCCCGGCGGGAACCGCTGACGTGACGATGTCCGCGTGGATCCGTTGGAGCGGAGCCCCGCAGTGCACGTGGCCGTTCACCCTCGGCTCGAGCGTGAACGCGCACATCCTCGCCACTACGCAGTGCGGCAACGCCGGGTACGGCGCGATCAAGAACGGCGCCGAGGTGCGCGCCTCGGGAACGGCCCCGGTCGCCGCGTCGCGCTGGGTGCACATGGCCGTCGTCGTCACGGGCGGCACGTCCGTCGCCACCTACCTCGACGGCACCCTCGTCGGCCAGGCGGCCACGAGCTACACCGCCTCGGCCGCCATCGGCAGCTCGACCTTCTCCGGCTACCTCGGCAAGTCGTTCTACGGTCCGGACGCCTACTGGGCCGGGGCCATCGACGACGTGAAGGTGTGGACGTCCGCCCTGTCGGCCGCGCAGCTCCAGCAGACCGAGAGCGACGTGCACGCGGGGATCGCCCGCGGCGACGCCGCCGTCTCGCTCGGCGACACCTCCCGCGTGACCTCCGACCTCGCCCTGCCGACCACCGGCGCGGGCGGCTCGACCCTCACATGGACCTCCAGCAACCCCGCCGTCGTCAGCACCACCGGTGCCGTGACCCGCCCGGTCGCCGGGTCCGCCGACGCGACCGTCGTCCTGACGCCCACGGCCACCCACGGCGGCGCCGCCGTCGCCGGAGCGGGCATCACCGTCACCGTCCCGGCCTACGCCGCCGGGGACAGCGCCGAGGCCGAGCTCGCTCGCGCGGTGGCCGACGCCGTCGCCGCCGAGCCCGCGCTGGCCGGTCCGATCCGCGGCAGCGTCACCCTGCCGACGACCGGCGCGGACGTCGACGCCACCGCGACCCGCCCGGGTGCGGCGAAGGCCGCGATCTCGTGGTCCTCGTCGAACGAGGCCGTCCTGTCGACCGTCGACGAGGGGACGGCGCCGAACGTCGTCGCCAAGGGTGCGGTGACGCGTCCGGCGACCGACACGCAGATCACGCTGACCGCGACGGTGACCGTGCCGGGAGCGGCATCCGTCACCCGCACCCTCACGCGCACGGTCCCGGCTGCGGCCCCCGTGGCCGCCGGCGACCTCGACGCGTACATGTTCGCGTACTTCACCGGAGACAACATCGAGGGCGAGAAGATCCGCTTCGCCACCTCCGACGGCAACGACTCGCTGCGCTGGAAGACCCTCAACGACGCCCAGCCCGTGCTGACCTCCACCAAGGGCACGATGGGCCTGCGCGACCCGTTCATCCTCCGCTCGAAGGAGGGCGACCGGTTCTTCCTGCTGGCCACGGACCTCTCCGTCGGCCGGAGCGGCTGGGGCGGCTCGACCGATCGCGGCAGCCACTTCCTCGAGATCTGGGAGTCGACCGACCTCGTCAACTGGGGCGAGCAGCGGCACGTCGAGGTCAACCTGCCCAACACCGGCATGACCTGGGCGCCCGAGGCGATCTACGACGAGAGCATCGAGGCCTACACCGTCTACTGGACCTCGACGGTGTTCGCCGACGACGCCCGCACCATGCCGGACGGCAACGGCCCGCAGATCCTGCTCTCGACGACCCGCGACTTCCGCGACTTCACCACGCCCGAGCCGTGGTTCAAGGCGGCGGACGTCCCGGGACTGGTCCAGGGCAACGGTCTGATCGACTCGACCGTCCTCAAGGAGGGCGACACCTGGTACCGGTTCACGAAGGCGACCGAGCGCACCGGCTGCGCATCGCCGGACATCATCGGACAGAAGTCGACCGACCTGCGCGCCACGACCGCGTCGGGCGCCTGGTCGCTCATCGACACCTGCATCGGCCGCACGGCCGGGACCCCCGAGGTCGAGGGGCCGGAGATCTTCAAGGCCAACGAGGGCGACCGCGCGGGCTACAAGTACTTCCTGTGGGTCGACAACTACGGCGGCCGCGGGTACATCCCGCTCGGCACGAACTCGCTCGAGGGCGACATCCAGTGGACGATCCCCAGCAGCTTCTCGCTGCCGGCCTCGCCCCGCCACGGCTCGATCCTGGCCATCACGGCCAAGGAGCGCGACGCCCTCGCGGCGAAGTGGAACCCGTCGCTGCTGGTGACCTCGGTCGACCCGGTCTCCGCCACCGTGCAGGCCGGCGCCACCGAGGTGGCGCTCCCCGCCACCGTGCAGGCCACGTTCAAGGACGGGCACCGCGAGACGGTCGCCGTCACGTGGGACAAGGCCGACCTCTCCTCGCTGAAGAAGGCCGGCGACACCGTCCAGGTGCGCGGACAGCTGGCGAACTCGGCCGCGACCCCGGCGATCGCGACCGTCACCGCGACGGCTCCCCCCGGACCCGCCGTCAGCGCCGTCGTCTCGACGCGCTGCGTCGCGGGCAAGGTGGTGCTGACCACGCGGGCGACCAACGACAGCGACGCGGCCGCGGACATCACGGTGCGCTCGGCGTGGGGAACGAAGACCCACAGCGCCGTCGCACCCGGTGCCACGGTCTCGACCGCGACCACCGTCCGGGCCTCGGCGGTCGACGCCGGCTCGGTCGAGGTGACGGCCAAGGGCGCCTCCGGCTCCCGCACCATCACCGCCTCGTTCGCGGCGGCCAGCTGCCGCTGACGGGCTCACGCCGAGACGGGCGGAGAGGGTGGCACCCCTCTTCGCCCGCCTCGGCGTCCCGTGCATGACACCCCCGGAGAAGACCCCATGACCCGCCGCCAGATCCTCACCGCCCTCGCCCACGGACTCCTCGTCACGTCGGCCGTGGCCCCTGCGGTCGCCGCTGCGACGCCCGCGGACGAGATCCGCGCCTCGATCTACGAGATCGACAGCGCCGAGCCCGACACCCTCCTCATCAACGGCCGGGCCTTCCTCCTCGAGTAGGCCCCGCCGCTGCTGCCGTGCTGCCGCCGGAGCTCTTGGCGCTGACTTGTCGCAGATGTACGCCGGAATGCTCCTCCGGCGTACATGTGCGCCCAGTCAGCGTGGTGGGCGGGGGCTGGCGGCACCCATGCCTTTCTCAGCGAGGAGAAGGGCGATGGATGCCACCGGGGCTGGCCCCGCGGCATCCCTCCCTCTACTGCTCCGGGGTCCCCGCGCTGCCCCGCAGGCCGCTCTGTCACCCCCGGCCGGCGCTGACGTGGCGCAGATGTACGCCGGGGTGGTCCTGCGGCGTGCATTCGCGCCAACTCAGCGCTGCGGTGAGGGGTGTGAGCCCGCGGCGTCCCTGCCTCTGCTGCTCCGGACCCCGCGCCGCCCCGCAGACCGCCCTGTCGCGCGCGACGGCGCTGACGTGGCGCAGATGTACGCCGGGGTGGTCCTGCGGCGTGCATTCGCGCCAACTCAGCGTTCGTTCGAGGGCGCGCGGCATCCCTCCCCGACGCCCGGACACGACGAAGGCGCCGATCCCCGACGGGACCGGCGCCTCCGGGGACGTCAGCGGCAGGTCGCCGCCGCGTACGGTGCCTTCACCGTGGCGGTCGCTCCGTTGCCCGTAGCCGTCACCGTCGCCTCGCCGGCCGCGACCGTGGCGCTGCGAGTCGTGAAGGAGACGCTGGTGGTCTTCCCGGCGGCCAGCGACGCGACCGACTTCGTGCCGTGGGCCGACTCGACCTTCAGGGCGACGGCCGTCGTACCCCCGTTGACGACGCGCGTCAGCACGGTCACCTTGCCCGCCACGCAGCGGGTCTCCGCCGTCGCCGTGACGCTCAGCGCCGGGGCGGTGACGACGACGTCCGCCGTCACGGTCAGGGCGGTGGAGCTGAACAGGCGCCGGTCCGCCGCGTCGTAGGCCGTCGACCCGTTCGCGCCCGCCCACTGGTTCAGGTTCGCGCCGATGGTGCGGACCGTCCCGGTCACGGGGTAGGTGCCCGGCCGGCTGGTGTCGACGCCGGAGAGGTTCCACGTCACCGGCTGTGCGGCCGTCCCGCGGCCGTAGGCCAGCGTGACCTGCGCCTCGCGCGGCAGCGCGCCCGTGACGGCCTGCGCGTCCGCGCCCTGGGCCACGGCGGCGTCGCCGAGGTCCGTCGCGACGACGCTCGCGGCATCCGCCTTGCGGATCCCGTCGTACTGCCCGAACGTCAGCGGGACGATCCCGCCGTGCTTGGTGCTCGGGGCCATCGAGAAGGTGTCCGACATCAGGGTCGTCCAGCCGGCGTCGAGGTCGGTCGTCTGCATCGGGCGGTACCCGGTGGACGGGATGACGTCGACGTAGAGGTACCACGCGTCCTCGCCGTGGCGCTGGAAGACCGCGGGGCCCTCCACACCGCCGGCGTTGCCGCCGGCCCACGAGGCGCCGATCCGCTCCTGCACGGTGATCCAGCGGGTGCCCGGCTTCCACCAGTCGGCGGCGGTGGTCGACTCCATGTAGATGCCGCGGCCGAAGGCGTTGTCCTTCGTCACCCGGTAGGTCTTCCCGTCGTTCTGGATGACCGTCGTGTCGATGGCATCCCCGCCGGTGTCGATCATGACGCCGCCGTACCGGTAGCTCTGCTGCGTGAAGTCGGTGGTCGCGCCCCAGAGCACGCGGGAGTACGAGGGTCCCGTGTGGGCGGCGTCGGGGTAGACCGTCGACGACCAGTAGAGGACGAACGCGCCGCTGCCGTCGGCGTTGTAGCCGGGCACCCAGGTCGCCTCCGGCGCCCACGCCATGCCCAGTTCGGCGACGTCGGTGCCCGCCGGCGACTGCGCGACGTCGAACTGCCGCAGGTCGCTCCACGTGATGAGGTCCTTCGACTCCCAGACGTTCAGCTTCGTGCTGCCCTGCGAGGACCAGTAGCACCAGTCCGTGCAGCCGCTGCGACCGCGGTCGCCGCCGAACACGCGCAGGTCGGTCGCGATGATGTAGTACGTCTTGGTCTCGGGGTTGAAGGTCAGGTAGGGGTCGCGGACGCCGGTGGTGCCGAGCTGCGACGCGAGGATCGGCTGGCCGCCGTTGAGCGGGTCCCACACCTCGGGGTCGTCGCCGCGCGAGACGTCGAGGTAGATCTTCTCGGCGTAGCCGTTGGCGTCCTCGATGAAGTGGACCATCGCGTAGCCGAAGGCGTCGGTGGCCGCCGGGGTGGGCTGCACCGTCACGGGCACGGACCGCGTCGCCGCGACTCCGCGCACCGTCGCGGTGGCGGTGAGCGTGGCGGAGCGGGGGTCGCTGCCCGCCGCGGGCAGCTGCGTCGTGACCGTCCGGCCGTCGGCGGCGACCGTGATCGCCGGGTCGGTGGAGGTCCAGCTGACGCGGCCGCCGGAGGTCGGCAGCGTGGTGACGCTCTCGTCGATGGTGACGGGAGCGACGGCGTCCACGACGGCCTGGGCGGCGGCGCGGTGCGCGTCCGCATGGATCGCGGCGTCCGCGTCGGACACCCCGGCGACCTCGGCGGAGCTCAACGCCCGGTCGTACACGCGGAACGTCGACACCTCGCCCTTGTACATCGGGTCGGGGTAGGGCGCGCGTCCGATCGCGTTGAGGGTCTGATCGGTGATGTCGGCAGGCGAGAGGGAGGTCGGGGTGGATGCCACCTGCGCACCGTCGACGTAGAAGGTGATCCGTCCCGCTGCCCCGTCGATGACCGAGGTGAGGCTGTACCAGCGGTCCGCCGTGAGGGGCGAGCCGGAGCGCGCGTTGACCTCGCCGCCGCCGCCGTTCGTCGTGATGACGGTGCGGGGGTTGTCGCGGACCGACGAGAAGTACGACCGGGTCGGCGAGTCGCTGCCGATGTTCCAGAGGAAGTTCCAGTTGTTCTTCATCGACGCGTCGAGCTTGGTCTCGATCGTGATCGTGGCCGACCGGGCGCCGGAGAGGACGTTGTCGGGCAGACGGACCCAGCTGGCGGTCGGGCTGGTCTTCGCGCCGCCGGTGAACACCAGCGACGAGCCGGTCCACAGGGCGTCCGTCCCGTTGACGACCGTGGCCGCACCCAGCGCGGTGGGGGCGCTGTTCGGGACGGAGGCGCCGGCGGTCTCGTCGAACAGGTACTCGGCGCGCAGGCCGGACGAGGGGATGGATGCCGCCGCGACCGCCGGAGCGACGGGCACCAGGCCCGCGGCGATCAGGGCGGTGCCGACGGCGGTGGTCAACAGGGTGCGGAACCGTCGGCGCGTCGAGGGCGTCGGGGGTGCGGTCATCGTTCCAGCTCCTTCGCATGGACGATCGACCCGGAGGGGGTCGGGGATCGTCGTGATGTTACCGCTCACTAACGCCGGGGCACAAGGGATCCCGCCCAGCGGCGGTGCGGGCCGACTCTGGACACCCTCGATATGTTGCCGCTAACATCTCGACCACGCGGATCCCCCGGTCCGGTCACTCGCCGTCGCCACGGAGGGTTCCGCGTGCGAACCGAGCAAGGGAGCCGGATTCATGCGAACTCGACGACGCCTCGCGCTGCTGACCGCCTGGGCGGTCGGAGCGGCGACGCTGGTGGCAGCCCCGGGAGCGGCGTCGGCCGCCGTCCCGGACGACGGACTGGTCGCCGCCTACGCCTTCACCCAGACCACGGGGACCACCGTCCCCAACACCGCGCCCGGGTCGTCCTTCGGGCCGGCGACCGTGCGCAACGTCCAGTCCACGGACTGGACGGGCACCGGCCTGACCCTGCGCGGTGGAGCGAAGACCTCCACCGGCAACTGGGTCGAGCTCCCCGACGGCCTCCTCGCGGGGGAGCGGTCTGCGAGCGTCGTCGCCGAGGTCAAGGCGTCGTCGGCGATGCTCAACGGGTTCCACTTCCTCTGGAACATCGGCAACGAGTCCGCCGCCACCGAGTACTTCTTCGCCTCCCTCAACTGCGCCTCCGGGCGCTCGCCGCTGGTCGGCGTGAAGTCCGCCGGCGTCGAGCGGCTGGTCCCCTCCGGCTCCTGCGGCGTGACCGCGGACCAGTGGGTCAACGTCGCCTCGATCGTCGACGGGTCCACCGGCCGCGCCTCGCTGTACATCGACGGCGTCCGCGTCGCCGACGGGGCGATCGACCGCACCCCGGCCGACGTCGTCGACCAGTCGCTCAACACCATCGGTCGCGCCCCCTGGCCCGACCCGCTGTTCCAGGGCGCCGTCTCGGCCTTCCGCGTCTACGACCGCGCGCTCACCGGCAGCGAGGTCGCGGCCGGAGCGGAGGCGGACGCGCAGACGCACGCCGCCGAGCTGCAGGCCCGCGCCCGCGCCGTGCTCGACGGTCTCGCTCTCGCGGACCGCGCCACCTCGACCGACATCGACCTGCCCACCGCGGGCGGTCGCGTCACCTGGACCTCGAGCGACCCCGGTCTCGTCGCCGCCGACGGCACCGTCAACGCCCCCGTGGCGGGGCAGCCCGCCGCATCGGCCCGCCTGACGGCCACCGCGAGCATCCGCGGCGTCTCGGCGACGCAGACGATCACGGTGACCGTCACCCCCTCGACCGAGACGGCGGCCCAGCGCGCGGCGCGGCTGGCCGAGCGTTTCGTCATCCCCTCCGTGCTCGAGGCGGGCACCGCCCTGCCGGCCGCCCCCACGGGAGCCACCGTCGCGGTGACCCGCACCGACGGCGGCATCGTCGTCCGCGACGGCGTCGTCTCGGGCGCGGACGGCTCGATCACGGTCCGGGTCACGGACGCGTCCACCGGCGCGACCGCCGACCGGACGTTCGCGATCACCGTGCTGCCGGCCGACGCGACCGCGCAGCTGCTCGCCTACAACCGCGTGCCGACCCGCGTCGAGGAGGCCAACAACGCCGACGTCGCCCTGAGCATGCACCTCGCCGTGTCGGATGCCGACGGGTGGGAGCCGCTGAACGAGAACTACGGCATCTTCTTCCCCAAGACGGCGGTACCCGTGCCGGCCAACGGCCCGCGCGAGGGCGACATCCGCAGCCTCCGGGACCCGCACCTGTTCACCCTCGAGGACGGCGGGTACGGCATCGTCGCGACCCGCACGGCCCGCGGAGGCGGAGCCGACGGCACGCAGACGTCGAGCGTCCTGTTCGCCCGCAGCGCGGACCTGCGGACCTACGACGAGGTCGGGATGGTGAACGTCGGCGTCACGAGCGGCGTCAACGACCCGGCGGCCGTCTACGACGCGGCATCCGACCGCTACGTCGTCTCCTGGACCTCGGACGCCGGCGCTGCGATGTACACGTCGTTCGCCGATCTGGCGGACGGCGCGACCCGCGGTGACGTGCGACGCGGCGTCGTGTCGGCGACCGCGGGAGCGGACGGCGCGGGCGTGCCGGACTTCGACTCGGGCAATACCGTGCCGGTCGACGCGGAGACCCTCGCCGCGCTCGAGGTGCGCTTCGGCCGTGTGGCGAACACCGGTGTCGCGGACCTCGCCCCGGTCAAGGTCGCCCAGAACACGACCCTGGATGCCGCGGCTCTCCCCGCCCGCGCGGAGCTGTCCTACTCGGACGGGTCGACCGCGACGCGCGCCGTGCAGTGGGATGCCGCGTCCCTCTCGGCCGTGGACACCACCACGCCCGGCGTGTACGAGGTCACCGGCTCGGTGAAGCAGACGGAGTACGCGACCCCGTTCGCGGACGAGCGCGCCGACCCCTCGGTGTTCCGGTACGACTGGAACGGCCGGCAGAAGTTCCTCATGATCGCCACCGAGGACATCTACGGCGGCAACATCGACCCGCAGGGCGGCGCCCACATGCCGATCCGCGTCGCGGACTCGATCGGCGACCTGTCCGACGAGGCGGTCCGCGCGGGCCGCAACGTCGAGGTGGACCTTCTGCGCCGCGGGGACACCGACGCCGACGGCGGGGTCATGACCGGATGCTTCTGGGCGCCCGAGTACCACGTCATCGGCGGCAAGCTCTCGATCCTGTTCATGCCCTGCTACAACGGCGCGAACGGGCGGCCGGACATGTTCACGGGCCAGGCGAGCATCATCCAGCTGAAGAAGGACGCGCAGGGTCGCGACCTCGATCCGGCGGTCCCGGCCAACTGGACCAAGGCCCAGAAGGTGCTGCGGTCCGGGGGCGGCATCCTGAACCCCGTCCAGACCATCTCGCTGGACATGACCTACTTCCAGGACTCGGGCCAGTCGTACTACGTGTGGCAGCAGCTCGGAGCGCTCTTCATCGCGCGCATGGACCCCGCGAACCCGACGCGTCTGACGTCGGAGCCGGTGCGCATCCTCGCGCCGGAGTACGCGTGGGACAACGTCATCGCCGAGGGGCCCAACGTCCTCGCGAAGGACGGGACGCTCCAGATGATCTACTCCGGCTCGACGGTGGGCGACACCTACACGACCGGTCTCGCGACCGCGAAGGCCGGCGCGAAGGTCGACCTGACCTCGCCGGCCGCGTGGACGAAGCTGAACTACCCGATCCAGAAGTCCGGGCTGTTCAACGGTGCGTGGCAGCTCGGCACCGGTCACGGCATGTGGTCCCAGGACGAGGACGACAACCTGCTCTACGTGTTCCACGCCCGCACCGACAACAACGGCCTGAGCGGTCGCGACATGTTCGTCCGCCGCGTCCACTTCGCCGCCGACGGTCTGCCGATCTTCGACATGGAGCAGGACGAGGAGGTGGCCCCCGACAACCGCCGCGTGACGACGACGGTCGAGGTGGTGGCGGCCCCGCGCCTGGACGTGTCGGGGACGGCCGCCGCGCGCTGCGTGGCCGGCAAGGTCACCCAGGTGGTCACGGTGCGAAACGCGGCGACGTTCCCGGTGACGGTGACGGCGCAGGGCCCGTTCGGGTCGAAGGCGTTCGGGTCTCTGGCGGCGGGCAAGACGGCGTCGGCGGCGTTCTCCTCCCGTCAGGTCACCATCCCCGCCGGCACGGTGACGCTGACGGCCACCGCGACCGTCGACGGCAAGAAGGTCGTCGAGACGGTACGGCTGGACTACCCGTCGGCGAGCTGCCGCTGACACGGATCAGACCGTCGTGCCCGGGCGCTCCTCCGCCCGGGCACGACTCCGTTCAAGGACGGAGCCGTCCAAGGACGGCTCCGGCCGGGCGCGACTCCGTCCGGGGGCGGCTCCGGCCGGGTGCGACTCCGTCCGGGTGCGACTCCGTCCGGGGGCGACTCCGTCCGGGCGCTCCTCCGCCCGGGCACGACTCCGTCCGGGGGCGGCTCCGGCCGGGCGCGACTCCGTCCGGGCGCGACTCCGTCTCGGGAGTGCGTTGCCGGGAAGCCGTCAGTTGACGTCGCGGCGCCAGGTGGAGAGCTGTCCCACCAGCAGCAGCACCACGGCGTAGCCCAGCAGGACGAGACCACCCACCCACCAGGCGGGCTGCTCGCCGCCGGTGGCCGACATGGCGGTGAAGATCGTCTGACCGACGAGGGCGTCGCTGGCGGCGCTCGGCAGCCAGCGGGTCACCTCGTCGATGCCGTCGACGAACCCTGCGACCGTGCGCGCGATCGGCTCGACGAACAGCGTCACGGCCAGCACGATGACGATGGCGGCGACCTGGTTGCGCACCGCGGTGCCGACGCCGATGCCGACGAGCACCCACAGCACGTAGGCCAGCAGCATCCGGGCGACCAAGGCCCAGGTGTCGGCGGAGCCGAGGGCGGTGTCGACGCCGAACGCGGCCAGGGACCCGGCCCCGGCGCCCACGGCGGCGGCGATCCCGATCGCGCCGTAGAGGAGGCCGAGCAGGATGCCGACGGCGAACTTCGCCCCGAGCACCAGCCCCCGGCGCGGCACGGCGAGGAAGGTCGCCGTGAGCGTCTTGTGCCGGAACTCCGCCGTCACCATCAGCGTGCCGATGAGCAGCGGGAAGACATAGCCGACGGACGTCGCCGTGCTGTAGACCAGCGCGGCGAGCCCGTCGATGGGGATGGGCGGGCCGGACGACCCGGGCAGGCGACCGGTGGAGACCCCCGCGAAGGTCAGCCCGAGGAGCGCCGTCGTGAACCCGACGTATAGCACCAGGATGAGCGCGAGCACCCACCACAGGGAGGTGGTGAACTGCTTCGTCAGCTCGGACCGGCTGGCGGCGACCAGGCTCATCGCTGCTCCTCGGGGGCGGGGGTGGGAACGGTCTCGACGGTTGCCGCGTCGGGGGCGGCCCAGTCCGCGCGCGCCGGGGCGGCGTCGGGCGCGGTCGCCTCAGGAGCGGCCGCGTCCTCCGCGGGAGCGGCGACCGGACCGGCGCCCGCGGCGCTCGGGTGCACGCGCGCGCCGCTGACGAGGTCGAGGAAGATCTCCTCGAGGCTCGCGCCCTTGCGCTGCAGGGACGACAGGGCGATGCCCGCGCCGGCGGCGAGGGCGCCGAGCTCGGCGGGCTCGGAGTGCCGGACGGTGACGCCGTTGCGCAGGACCTGGTAGCCGATGCCGCGCTCGTCGAGCAGGTGCAGCAGGGCGTCCCGATCCGGGGCGTCGACGATGGTGGCGTACTCGTCCGGGTCGGCGAGGGCGTCGATGTCGCCCTGGAAGACGAGGCGCCCGGCGGAGATGATGAGCAGCGCGTCGACCGTCTGCTGCACCTCGGCGAGGAGGTGCGACGACACGAGGACGGTGCGGCCCTCGTCGGCGAGGGAGCGCAGCAGCGAGCGCATCCACCGGATGCCTTCGGGGTCCAGGCCGTTCGTCGGCTCGTCGAGCACGAGGACGCCCGGGTCGCCGAGCAGGGCGGCGGCGAGCCCGAGCCGCTGCCGCATGCCGAGCGAGAACCCGCCGATGCGGCGGCCGGCGACGTCGGCGAGGCCGACCAGCCCGAGCACCTCGTCGATGCGGCGCGAGGGGAGGCCCGCGGCCTGCGCGAGGATCGCGAGGTGGTTCGCGGCCGAACGGCCGGGGTGGAAGCTGGACGCCTCCAGCGCCGCGCCGACCGTCTGAAGGGGGTGTTCCAGGTCGGCGTACGCGCGGCCGCCGATCGTGGCGGTGCCGGAGGTGGGACGGACCAGCCCCAGCAGCATCCGGAGCGACGTCGTCTTGCCCGCGCCGTTCGGGCCGAGGAAGCCGGTGACCTGACCCGGGGCGACCCGGGCGGTGAGGCCGTCGACGGCGGACACCGCGCCGAAGCGTTTGGTCAGCTCCGCGAACTGCAGAACCTGGCCGTCGGGCATGCGGGACCTTTCGTCGGAAACGGGCGTTCTGTCCATCCTGGCCGATGGGAGGCCATTTCCACGAACGCCCGCACCGGCGGCATCCGATCCGCGCCGGCCCCCGTCACGCACGCTTCACCGGGCGCGCGGCGCGGAGGTCGTCGCGGGGGCGGACGTGACGGGGAGGTAGCGTGGCGGGCGTGAACGAGCAGAACGGTGACGAGGCCCCGGTCCTGGTGCGGACTCGCCGCGGTGTCGGCCACCTCACCCTCCACCGCCCGCGCGCGATCAACGCGCTCGACCTGGACATGATCCGACGGCTCTCCCTGGCCCTGGACCGCTGGGAGCACGACGGCGACATCGACGCCGTGCTGCTCGACGGTGCGGGCGACCGCGGCTTCTGCGCCGGCGGCGACGTGCGCGCGCTGTACGACATGGTCGTCGAGGGCCGCGTCGACGAGGTCCACGCGTTCTTCCGCGAGGAGTACGCCCTCGACCACCGCATCGCGACCTACCCCAAGCCGGTCGTCGCGATCGCCGACGGCATCACGATGGGCGGCGGCATCGGCCTGGCCGGCCACGCCCGGATCCGTCTCGTGACCGAGCGCTCGCGTCTGGCCATGCCCGAGACGCGCATCGGCTTCACCCCCGACGTGGGCGGGTCGTGGCTGCTCTCCCGCGCCCCCGGTCGTCTCGGCGAGTACCTCGCCCTGACGGGCGGGACCATGGATGCCGCCGACGCCCTGTACGCCGGATTCGCCGATCACCTCGTGCCCGCGGCGCATCTGCCGGCCCTCTCGGAGGCGCTGCAGAACCGGGCCGACCCTTCAACCCCGACGGAGCTCGTGCTCCTGTTCGACGAGACGCCCGAGCCGTCCCGGCTGCAGGCCGCGCGTCCGTGGATCGACGACGCCTTCGCGGCCGACGACGTCCGCGGCATCCTGGGACGCCTCCGCGACCGGCCGGAGCCCGAGGCGCGCGAGACGGCCGACCTGCTGGAGGCCTCGGCGCCCCTGGCGGTCGCGGTGACGCTCGAGGCGGTGCGGCGTGCGCGGGCGCTGCCGTCCCTCCGCGCCGCGCTCGCCCAGGAGTACGGACTCGTGCTGTGGTTCGCCACGTCGCAGCCCGATCTCCGCGAGGGAATCCGGGCGCAGCTCGTCGACAAGGACCGCTCGCCGTCCTGGACGCCCCGCCGTCACGAGGACGTGTCGCCCGACCTCGTCGACGAGGCGTTCGCCTTCGTCCCCGCCCCGCCCCTCTGGGGCTAGCTCCCCGCCCCGCCCCGCCCCGCCCCGCCCCGCCCTGCCCTGCTCGTGGCCGTGAGTGGGCGCAGATGTACGCGCGACACCGCCCCCGGCGTACATCTGCGACAAGTCAGTGCTGGAGTATTCCCGCCGGTCTCTGCCCGCTGCCCTGCCTCATGCCGTGAGTGGGCGCAGATGTACGCGTGATGCCGCCCCCGGCGTACATCTGCGACACGTCAGTGCTGGAGAACGCGCGGCCCAGCGTTCCCCGATGGCGTGCACGGCTCGCGCACAGGACCGGCCCGTCGCAGCCGTCATAGGCTGAACGGTGCCGCATTCGCGCGGCGGAACGGAAGAATCCCACAGTGTTCGACAGTCCCATGTCGCTCTCGGCATACCAGGTGCTCCGCGTCGAGTCCGACGTCGACGACGAGGGCCTGCGCCGGGCGTACCGCGTCCGGCTGCGCGAGACGCATCCCGACACCGGGGGCGATGCGGCGCTGTTCGTGCAGGTGCAGCGCGCCTGGGAGCTCGTCGGCACCCCCGAGGCGCGGAGCGCCTACGACCGGGGCCGGACGACCACCGCGACCGAGTGGTCGGGAGGGCCCGCGGCATCCGCCCCCTCCGCCCGTCCCGACACGCGCCCCCGCGCCCGCGCCTACGGCCAGCCCGGCGGGTGGCGTCGCGAGCGGTACCTGACCCTCATCCGGGAGTGGGTGGGACGGGGCGTCGAGATCCCCGACCCGTACGACGCCGCGCTCGTGCGCTCGGCGCCGCCCGAGATCCGGCACATCCTCGCCGACGCGCTCGCGGAGGAGGAGACGGCCCGGCTCGTCGCCGATCTCGGCATGGGCTACACGGTGTGGCACGACGTCTTCGCCGACCGCGACGGCATCGACCCGGAGCAGAAGGTGGACCACCTCGTGCTCGGCCCCAGCGGGCTCTACGCGATGCTCAGCGAGGACTTCGGCGGCGCCGTCGGCGTCCGTCGCGGGGAGATCTCCGGGCCGAACGTCATCGGCTCCCCGGTCACGCAGCTCGTCTCGCGGACGCGGGTCGTCGCGCGCGCGGCCGGGGTCCGCTTCAGCGGTGCGCTGGTGGTCCTGCCCGACGACGACATCCACGACGCCGTCACCGAGCTCGGCAAGGTCCGGGGCACGCCCGTGGCCCTGGTCACCCGCAGCGCCCTGACGACGTTGCTCCGCCGGGGGTTGACCGGCGCCCGCGAGGTCGGCGGCACCGAGCTGTTCGACATCCGCACCCGGCTGCAGCAGCGCGTCCGGCACGTCTGAGCCGCGTCCCCCCGCCGTTCGCGGCCGCGGGGGAGGCGGCATCCGGTGTCCTCAGCCGGCCAGGCCGAGCTCGTTCCCCGGAATCGACGACAGCAGGCGGCGCGTGTACGGGTCGCGCGGGTTCGTGAAGACCTCTTCGCTGGATGCCGCCTCCACCAGACGGCCGTCCTTCATGACGCACACGTAGTCGCTGATGAGCCGGACCACCGCGAGGTCGTGCGAGATGAAGAGGTAGCTCAGGCCGTACTCGCGCTGCAGGTCGCCGAGCAGCGTGAGGATCTGCGCCTGCACGAGCACGTCGAGCGCCGAGACCGGCTCGTCGCACACGATGAGCTCCGGGGAGAGGGCGAGGGCCCGGGCGATCGCGACGCGCTGGCGCTGACCGCCGGACAGCTCGGACGGGTAGCGGCGGAGCATGGATGCCGGCAGGGCGACGTCGTCCATCAGCTGGCGCACCCGCTTGGCGCGGTCGGCGCGGGAGCCGCGCTTGTAGAAGTCGAGGGGCTCCTGGACGATCCGCTCGACCGTGAACATCGGGTTGAGGCTCGAGTAGGGGTCCTGGAAGATCGGCTGGACCTTCTGACGGAACTGCCGCAGGGCGTCGCCCTTGAGAGCGGACACGTCCTGGCCGTCGAAGGTCATGATGCCGCTCGTCGGCTCCACGACCTTCAGGAGCATGCGGGCGGTCGTGGTCTTGCCGGACCCGGACTCGCCGACGATCGCCACGGTCTCGCCGCGCGGGATCGACAGCGACACGTCGTCGACGGCGCGGAAGTCCTCGCCCTTGCCGCGGGTGGGGTACACCTTGGTGAGCCCCGTGATCTCGACGATGTTGTCGCGGGCGGGGGAGACGGATGCCTCGCCCCCGGTGCGGAAGTCCTCCGGGCGCAGGCGCACGGCGGCGACCGACGGCGCGGCGGCCACGAGCGACTTCGTGTAGGCGTGCTGCGGGTCCTCGAGGATCTGCCGGGCGGGACCCTGCTCGACGACCCGGCCGCGGTGCATGACGACGACCTTCGACGCCCGCTCGGCCGCGAGGCCCAGGTCGTGCGTGATGAGGAGGACGGCGGCGCCGAGCTCCTTCGTCTGCTTGTCGATCTGGTCGAGGATCGTCTGCTGGACCGTCACGTCGAGCGCGCTGGTCGGTTCGTCGGCGATTAGCAGACGGGGACGGCACGCGAGACCGATCGCGATGAGGGCGCGCTGACGCATACCGCCGGAGAACTCGTGCGGGTACTGGGTCGCCCGCTTGGCGGCATCCGGGAGTCCCGCCGCCTCGAGCGCCTCGACGACCTTGTCCTTGACGTCGGACCGCTCGGCCAGGCCGTGCGCGAGCAGCGTCTCGGCGACCTGCGTGCCGATCTTGGCGACCGGGTTGAGGTTCGACATCGGATCCTGCGGGACGAGGCCGATCTGACGGCCGCGCACCTGGCGCATGCGCGCCTCGCCGAACTTCGTCAGATCCTCGCCGTCGAGCAGGATCTGCCCGCGTGCGACGCGCCCGCCCGAGGCGAGCAGGCCGATGATGGCCATCGCCGTCGTCGACTTGCCGGAGCCGGACTCGCCGACGATCGCGATCGTCTCGCCCGCGTGGATGTCGAGGTTCACGCCGTCCACCGCGCGCACCGGGCCGTCCATCGTGGCGAAGTCGACGGCGAGGTCGCGGACCGACAGGAGGAGGGAGGATGCGGGGGGACCGGCGACGTCGGAGGTCATCCCCCCATCCTGCCCTGCGGCGCGCTCCCGACGCGGACGTCCCGCGCGATCGTCACGCGCCCGTAACGTGCGGCCGGTGCTGGGGTTGTCGGGGAGGGGAGGGGATGCCGCCGGCGGAGGAGGCTTCGCGGGGTGGGGGTCCTCCCTTCCCGACATCTCCTCCCGTCCCCTCGCGGGTAGCGTGAGCGCATGCGCGTGGACCTGAACGCCGACCTCGGCGAGACCGTCGACGGCCTTCCCACGGCGGACGACGCGGCGATGTTCCCGCTCGTCTCCAGCGCGAACATCGCCTGCGGCGGCCACGCCGGGGACGCGGCATCCCTGCGTCTCTCCGTGGCGCGCGCCCTCGCGGACGGCGTCGCCGTCGGCGCGCACCCCTCGTACGAGGACCGCGCGAACTTCGGACGCGTCCGCCGCGACCCCCCGCCCGCCGAGCTGCGTGCCAGCGTCGCGGCGCAGCTCGACGCGCTCGTCGCGGCAGGAGGGGACGTCCGCTACGTCAAACCGCACGGGGCGCTCTATCACGCGGTCATCGACGACGCCGCCCAGGCCGCCGCGGTGATCGGGGCCGTCGCGGACCTCTCCGCGCGCCTGGGCCGCCCCCTGCCCCTGCTCGGACTCCCCGGCCGCATCTCCGACGCCGCCCGTGCCGCCGGCCTGCCCTTCGTGCACGAGGCGTTCCTGGACCGCGGATACCGCCCCGACGGCTCCCTGGTCCCGCGCGGCGAGCCGAAGGCGCTCATCCACGACCCCGCCGTCGTCGCGGCCCGCGCCGTCCGGCTGGTCGCGCGCGGTGAGGTCGAGGCCGTCGACGGCACGATCGTCGACGTGGATGCCGCCTCCCTCTGCCTGCACGGCGACACCCCCGCCGCAGTCGAGATGGCCCGTGCCGTCCGCCGCGCCCTCGACACCGCGGGGATCGAGGTGCGCGCGCCGTGGTGACCGCGGCGATCCGCCCGATGGGGGAGCGGGCGCTGCTCGCGGAGGTCGACAACCTCGCCGCCGTCCTCCTGCTCCACGCGGCGCTCGCCGCGGATGTCCTCGCGGGGGTCGAGGACCTCGTGCCCGCCGCCCGGACGGTGCTGATCCGCTTCGACCCGGCCCGCCTGCCCCGCGCCGCCGTCGTCGCCTGGGTGCAGGACGCGGCGTCCTCTTCCGTCCCCGACGTCACGGCGGCCCCACCCGTCGTGGAGGTGGCCGTGCGCTACGACGGCCCCGACCTGGTCGAGACGGCGGAACTGCTCGGCATCCCTCCCTCCGCCCTCGCCGCCCGCCATGCGGCGGCGGACTGGACCGTCGCGTTCACGGGCTTCGCCCCCGGGTTCGCGTACCTCGTCAGCGCGGACTGGCCGTTCGAGGTGCCACGGCTGGCGACCCCGCGGACGCGCGTCCCCGCGGGGTCGGTCGGTCTCGCCGGGGAGTTCAGCGGCGCCTATCCGCGCGAGACGCCGGGCGGGTGGCGGCTCATCGCCACGACGGCGGCTCCCCTCTTCTCTCCGGATGCCGCCGAGCCCGTGCTCCTGCCGCCGCGCGCACGGGTGCGGTTCGTGCCCGAGCGCCCGGTCGTGAGGGGAGGCGTGCCCGAATCCCGGGTGGTGGAGGGAGGGGATGCCGCGAGCGGAGGAGCCGCGACCCCTCTTCCGTCCTCCGCCGGCCGCATCTCCTCCGCCGAGCGCGGCGCCGCACTCGCGGTGCTCGCGCCAGGACCGCTCACGACGGTGCAGGACCTCGGGCGGCCCGGGCGTGCGGCGCTGGGAGTGGCGCGGTCCGGCGCGCTCGATCGCCGCGCGCTGCGCGTCGCCAACCGGCTGGTGGGCAACGCCGAGGACGCCGCGGGTCTCGAGGTGCTGCTCGGCGGGTTGCGCGTCCGCGCCCTCCGCGACACGTGGGTGGCCGTGACCGGGGCGCTCGGCGACGTCCTCGTCGACGGCAGAGCGATGGATGCCTACCGGCCGCTGCTCCTCCCCGCGGGGGCCGAGCTCGCGCTGGGTGCGGCGCGGGCGGGCCTGCGGTTCTCGGTCGCGGTCCGCGGCGGTCTCCGGGCGACGACGGCTCTGGGATCGGCGTCCCGCGACGTCCTCGCCGGACTCGGGCCCGAGCCGCTGCGCGCGGGGGACGAGCTGGTCGCGGCCGACGGCGAGAGGCATCCCGTCCCCGCGGTCGACGTGTTCCCGTGGACGGTGCCGCCGTCGGAGATCGACGTCCCCCTCGCCCGGGGGCCGCGCGAGGAGTGGTTCACCGTCGCCGCGCGGGAGCTGCTCGTCGATGCGCGGTGGACCGTGTCGTCGGACGCCGATCGGGTCGGGCTCCGTCTGGACGGTCCGGTTCTGGAGCGGCGCGTCGAAGGAGAGCTCGCGAGCGAGGGGATGGTGCCCGGGGCGCTGCAGGTGCCGCCGCACGGGCGGCCGGTCGTGCTGCTCGCGGACGGCCCGGTGACCGGCGGGTACCCCGTGATCGCGGTGGTGCGGGAGGGCGCGCTGGACGCTCTGGCGCAGGCGCGACCGGGCGACATGGTGCGTTTCCGGCGGAGCTGAGACGGCTGGCGCGCCGGACGCGACGGCGACGGGGCCCGTTCGGGGGAGTGGATCGCGGAATGCGCCGGGGGCGTGCGCGGTTATACCGCAGGTACGCAAAGTCGTCAAGAATTCGACTGGACACGGCGAGTCCTCCCGCGTATGCTTGGACTTTGCGCTCCCAACTTCCCCCTGCCCTCATATGGTGGTCGGCTGTGCCTGTGCGTCCCCGCTTCACCGCGGTGTGCGACACGCAGGCTTCCGGGGTACGGGAGCACTCCACCTGACGACAAGGAATCACGAGCCCCTCGCCCGGGCTTCTGGAGGTTATTCCCTTGGCTGCTGCGAGCAACGCATCCACCACCACCACCCCCAAGAGCGGACGCGGCGCCTCGCGTCTTTCGTTCGCCAAGATCTCCGACAAGCTGACCGTCCCCGACCTGCTGGCCCTGCAGACGGAGTCGTTCGACTGGCTGGTCGGCAACGAGGCCTGGAAGGCGCGCGTCGCCGAGGCCCAGGCCGCCGGTCGCACCGACGTGCCCGAGATCAGCGGCCTCGAG
The DNA here is from genome assembly GCF_049384025.1 of Microbacterium sp. HMH0099. Taxonomy (NCBI): domain Bacteria; kingdom Bacillati; phylum Actinomycetota; class Actinomycetes; order Micrococcales; family Microbacteriaceae; genus Microbacterium; species Microbacterium sp. HMH0099. The sequence continues at coordinate 139,292 of NZ_JBMRJR010000005.1, forward strand.
GAGATCTTCGAGGAGATCTCGCCGATCGAGGACCTGAGCGAGACCATGCAGCTCTCGTTCACGAACCCCTACCTCGAGCCCGAGAAGTACTCCATCGAGGAGTGCAAGGAGCGTGGCAAGACGTACGCCGCCCCGCTCTACGTCGAGGCCGAGTTCATGAACCACCAGACCGGTGAGATCAAGACGCAGACGGTCTTCATGGGCGACTTCCCGCTCCAGACCGACAAGGGCACGTTCATCATCAACGGCACCGAGCGTGTCGTCGTGTCGCAGCTCGTGCGTTCGCCCGGCGTCTACTTCGACAAGACGCCGGACAAGACCTCCGACAAGGACATCGTCTCGGCGCGCGTCATCCCCTCGCGCGGTGCCTGGCTCGAGTTCGAGATCGACAAGCGCGACCAGGTCGGCGTCCGCATCGACCGCAAGCGCAAGCAGTCGGTCACCGTCTTCCTCAAGGCGCTCGGCCTGACCAGCGAGGACATCCTCGCCGAGTTCGCCGGGTTCGACTCCATCGAGGAGACGCTGTCCAAGGACACGATCCTCACCAAGGAGGACGCGCTCCGCGACATCTACCGCAAGCTGCGTCCGGGCGAGCAGGTCGCCGCCGAGGCCGCGCGCGCGCTGCTCGACAACTTCTACTTCAACCCGAAGCGCTACGACCTGGCCAAGGTGGGTCGCTACAAGATCAATCAGAAGCTCGGCGTCGACAAGCCGCTGTCGGACTCGGTGCTCACCGTCGACGACATCGTCGCGACGATCAAGTACCTCGTCCGCCTGCACCGCGGCGACTCGTCCTTCGACGGCGTGCGCGGCGGCCAGGCGGCGGACATCCGCCTCGACACCGACGACATCGACAACTTCGGCAACCGTCGCATCCGCGCGGTCGGCGAGCTCATCCAGAACCAGGTCCGCACCGGTCTGTCGCGCATGGAGCGCGTCGTCCGCGAGCGCATGACCACGCAGGACATCGAGGCGATCACGCCGCAGACCCTGATCAACGTCCGTCCCGTCGTGGCGGCGATCAAGGAGTTCTTCGGCACGTCGCAGCTGTCGCAGTTCATGGACCAGAACAACCCGCTCGCGGGCCTGACCCACAAGCGCCGCCTGTCGGCGCTGGGCCCCGGCGGTCTGTCGCGTGAGCGCGCCGGCGTCGAGGTCCGCGACGTCCACCCGTCGCACTACGGCCGCATGTGCCCGATCGAGACGCCGGAAGGCCCGAACATCGGTCTGATCGGCTCGCTCGCGTCGTTCGCGCGCATCAACGCGTTCGGCTTCATCGAGACGCCGTACCGCCGCGTCGTCGACGGTCGCGTGACCGACACGATCGACTACCTCACCGCCAGCGAGGAGAGCGACCACATCGTCGCCCAGGCCGGTGTCGCCCTCCAGGCCGACGGACACTTCGTCGAGGACCGCATCCTGGCCCGCCGCGGTCAGGGTGGCGAGGTCGACCTCTTCCCCGTCGACGAGATCGGCTACATGGACGTCTCGCCGCGCCAGATGGTGTCGGTGGCCACCTCGCTCATCCCGTTCCTCGAGCACGACGACGCCAACCGCGCCCTCATGGGTGCGAACATGCAGCGTCAGGCCGTGCCGCTGGTCCGCAGCGAGTCGCCCGTCGTCGGTACCGGTATGGAGGGCTTCGCCGCCATCGACGCCGGTGACGTCGTCACCGCCGAGAAGGCCGGTGTCGTCATCGAGGTCTCGGCCGACGTCGTGACCGTGCAGCTCGACGAGGGCGGCACGCAGGACTACTTCCTCCGCAAGTTCGACCGCTCGAACCAGGGCACCTCGTACAACCAGCGCGTGGTCGTCTCCGCGGGCGAGCGCGTCGAGGCCGGCGAGGTCATCGCCGACGGTCCCGCGACCGAGAACGGCGAGCTCGCGCTCGGCAAGAACCTCCTCGTGGCGTTCATGACCTGGGAGGGTCACAACTTCGAGGACGCGATCATCCTCAGCCAGGACCTCGTGAAGGACGACACGCTGTCGTCGATCCACATCGAGGAGTACGAGGTCGACGCGCGCGACACCAAGCTCGGCAAGGAGGAGATCACCCGTGACCTCCCCAACGTCAGCCCCGACCTGCTGAAGGACCTCGACGAGCGCGGCATCGTCCGCATCGGCGCCGAGGTTCGTCCCGGCGACATCCTCGTCGGCAAGGTCACGCCGAAGGGCGAGACCGAGCTGAGCGCCGAGGAGCGCCTGCTCCGCGCGATCTTCAACGAGAAGAGCCGCGAAGTCCGTGACACCTCGCTGAAGGTGCCCCACGGCGAGCAGGGCACGATCATCGCCGTCAAGGAGTTCAACGCCGAGGACGGCGACGACGAGCTCGGCTCCGGCGTGAACCGCCGCGTGGTCGTCTACATCGCCCAGAAGCGCAAGATCACCGAGGGCGACAAGCTCGCGGGCCGCCACGGCAACAAGGGTGTCATCGCCAAGATCCTCCCGATCGAGGACATGCCCTTCCTGTCCGACGGCACGCCCGTCGACGTCGTGCTGAACCCGCTCGGCATCCCCGGTCGAATGAACTTCGGCCAGGTGCTCGAGCTCCACCTCGGGTGGATCGCCCAGCAGGGCTGGAAGGTCGAGGGCACCCCCGAGTGGGCCGCGAGCCTGCCCGAGGTCGCTCGCGAGGCCGCTCCCGGCACCAAGGTCGCGACCCCGGTGTTCGACGGTGCATTCGAGGACGAGATCGCGGGTCTGCTCGACTCGACGATCCCGAACCGCGACGGCGACCGCCTGATCGACTCGACCGGAAAGACCCGTCTGTTCGACGGTCGCTCCGGCGAGCCCTTCCCGGCGCCCATCTCGGTCGGCTACATGTACATCCTGAAGCTGCACCACCTCGTCGACGACAAGATTCACGCACGCTCGACGGGCCCCTACTCGATGATCACCCAGCAGCCGCTCGGCGGTAAGGCCCAGTTCGGTGGCCAGCGCTTCGGTGAGATGGAGGTGTGGGCGCTCGAGGCCTACGGCGCCGCATACGCGCTGCAGGAGCTCCTCACGATCAAGTCCGACGACATCCTCGGCCGCGTCAAGGTGTACGAGGCCATCGTCAAGGGCGAGAACATCCAGGAGCCCGGCATCCCCGAGTCGTTCAAGGTGCTCATGAAGGAGATGCAGTCGCTCTGCCTGAACGTCGAGGTCCTCTCGGCCGACGGCACGGCGGTCAACCTCCGCGACACCGACGATGACGCCTTCCGCGCTGCGGAAGAGCTCGGCATCAACATCTCCAGCCGCTTCGAGTCCTCGTCGATCGACGAGATCTGACCCGGCCAGGCAACGAACAGAATTCCGACACAGGAGAACCAGTGCTCGAATCAACCACTTTCGATCAGCTTCGTATCGGCCTGGCCACCGCCGACGACATCCGTCGTTGGTCCTTCGGCGAGGTCAAGAAGCCCGAGACGATCAACTACCGCACGCTGAAGCCCGAGAAGGACGGCCTCTTCGGAGAGCAGATCTTCGGACCCTCCCGCGACTGGGAGTGCGCCTGCGGCAAGTACAAGCGCGTCCGCTTCAAGGGCATCGTCTGCGAGCGCTGCGGCGTTGAGGTCACCAAGTCCTCGGTCCGCCGTGAGCGCATGGGCCACATCGAGCTCGCCGCGCCCGTCACCCACATCTGGTACTTCAAGGGCGTGCCCTCGCGCCTCGGCTACCTGCTGGACATGGCGCCGAAGGACCTCGAGAAGGTCATCTACTTCGCCGCCTACATGGTCATCTCGGTCGACGAGGATGCTCGTCACCGCGACCTGGCCACGCAGGAGAACAACATCCGTCTCGAGCTGAAGACGCTCGGCGACCGGCGCGACTCGCGCATCGCCGCCCGCCTCGCCAAGCTCGAGGAGGAGCTCGCCTCCCTGGAGGAGGAGGGCGCCAAGGCCGACCAGAAGAAGAAGGTCAAGGACGCCGCCGAGAAGGACATGACCTCGATCCGCAAGAACGCGGACGAGCAGATCGCCAAGCTCGAGCGCGTGTGGGAGGACTTCCGCACGCTTGAGGTCGGCGCCCTGAAGCCCGAGGACGACGTCTTCCACGAGCTGCAGGACCGCTTCGGTCAGTACTTCGAGGCCCACATGGGCGCGGAGTCGATCAAGCGTCGCCTCGAGACCTTCGACCTCGCCGCCGAGTCCGAGAACCTGCACCTGCAGATCTCGGAGGGCAAGGGCCAGCGCAAGATCCGCGCGATCAAGCGCCTGAAGGTCGTCAACTCGTTCCTGCAGACCGGCATGAGCCCGGCCTCCATGGTCCTCGACGTCGTCCCGGTGATCCCGCCGGAGCTGCGCCCGATGGTGCAGCTGGACGGTGGCCGCTTCGCGACCTCCGACCTGAACGACCTCTACCGTCGCGTGATCAACCGCAACAACCGCCTCCGTCGCCTGATCGACCTCGGTGCCCCCGAGATCATCGTCAACAACGAGAAGCGCATGCTGCAGGAGGCCGTCGACGCGCTGTTCGACAACGGCCGCCGCGGTCGCCCCGTCACCGGTACCGGCAACCGCGCCCTCAAGTCCCTGAGCGACATGCTCAAGGGAAAGCAGGGTCGCTTCCGCCAGAACCTGCTCGGCAAGCGCGTGGACTACTCGGGTCGTTCCGTCATCATCGTCGGACCCCAGCTCAAGCTGCACCAGTGCGGTCTGCCCAAGCAGATGGCGCTCGAGCTGTTCAAGCCGTTCGTCATCAAGCGCCTGATCGACCTGGGTCACTCCCAGAACATCAAGGCCGCCAAGCGCGCGGTCGAGCGCTACCGTCCCGAGGTCTGGGACGTGCTCGAGGAGATCATCCGCGAGCGCCCCGTGCTGCTGAACCGTGCGCCCACGCTGCACCGTCTCGGCATCCAGGCGTTCGAGCCCCAGCTCGTCGAGGGCAAGGCGATCCAGCTGCACCCGCTCGTCTGCGCGGCGTTCAACGCCGACTTCGACGGCGACCAGATGGCCGTCCACCTGCCGCTGTCGGTCGAGGCCCAGGCCGAGGCCCGCGTGCTCATGCTCGCGTCGAACAACATCCTCAAGCCGTCGGACGGCCGCCCGGTGACCCTGCCCTCGCAGGACATGATCATCGGTCTGCACCACCTCACCACCCTCAAGGAGGGTGCCGTGGGCGAGGGCCGTGCGTTCGGTTCGGTGGGCGAGGCGATCCTGGCCAAGGACGAGGGCACCCTCGACCTGCAGGCCAAGGCGCGCATCCGCATCCCCGGTCTGACCTTCCTCGAGGGTCAGGCTCCGGAGGGCTACGAGAAGCACGGTCTCGTCGACGCCTCGCTCGGCCAGGCGATCTTCAACGACACGCTCCCCAAGGGCTACCCGTTCGTGCGCGAGCAGGCGGACAAGGGCAAGCTGTCGCAGATCGTCAACAAGCTGGCCGAGGAGTACCCCAAGGTCGAGGTCGCGGCATCGCTCGACCGGATCAAGGACGCCGGCTTCTACTGGGCCACGCGCTCGGGTGTGACGGTCGCGCTGAGCGACATCCTCACGCCGCCGAACAAGGCCGAGATCGTCGCGGGCTACGAGAAGCAGGCCGCGAAGGTCCAGGGTCAGTACGAGAAGGGTCTCACCACCGACGCCGAGCGTCGTCAGGAGCTCATCAAGATCTGGACCGAGGCCACCGACGAGGTCCAGAAGGCGATGCGGGACAACTTCCCCGCCGACAACACCATCAACCGCATGGTCTCGTCGGGCGCCCGTGGTAACTGGCTGCAGATCCGCAACATCGCGGGTATGCGTGGTCTGGTGAACAACCCCAAGGGTGAGATCATCCCGCGTCCGATCATCTCCTCCTACCGCGAGGGTCTGTCGGTCGCCGAGTACTTCATCGCGACGCACGGTGCCCGTAAGGGTCTGGCCGACACGGCCCTCCGTACGGCCGACTCGGGGTACCTGACCCGTCGTCTGGTGGACGTCTCGCAGGACGTCATCATCCGCGAGGAGGACTGCGGCACGTCGAAGGGCCTCGAGCTCCCGATCGCCGCGGCCGACTCGTCCGGTTCGCTCGTCAAGGACGCCAACGTCGAGAACTCCGTGTTCGCCCGTACGCTGGCCACGGCCGCCGTCGACCCGCAGGGCACCGTCCTGGCGGAGGCCGGCGAGGACGTGGGCGACGTGCTCATCGACAAGCTGGTCGCCGGCGGCATCGAGTCCATCAAGGTCCGTTCGGTCCTGACGTGCGACTCGGCCGTGGGTGTCTGCGCGAAGTGCTACGGCCGTTCGCTGGCCACCGGCAAGATCGTCGACATCGGCGAGGCCGTCGGCATCATCGCGGCCCAGTCGATCGGTGAGCCCGGTACCCAGCTGACGATGCGTACCTTCCACACCGGTGGTTCCGCGTCGGCCGACGACATCACGCAGGGTCTGCCCCGCGTGCAGGAGCTGTTCGAGGCCCGTACCCCCAAGGGTGCGTCCCCGATCGCCGAGGCCGACGGTCGCATCACGATCGACGAGACCGAGAAGGCCAAGAAGGTCATCCTCACGCCCGACAACGGCGACGAGCCGGTGGTCTACCCCGTCCTGAAGCGTGCGACGCTCCTGGTCGAGGACGGCCAGCACGTCTCCGTCGGCGAGCCCCTCCAGGTCGGAACGCTCGACCCCAAGGAGGTCATGCGCGTGCAGGGTGCCCGCGAGGTGCAGAAGTACCTCGTGAACGGCGTCCAGGGCGTGTACCGCTCGCAGGGTGTGCCGATCCACGACAAGCACATCGAGGTCATCGTCCGACAGATGCTCCGCAAGGTCACCGTCGTCGACCACGGCGACACCGACCTGCTGCCCGGTGAGCTGGTGGACTTCAAGCGCTACCAGACCATCAACCGCGAGGCGGTCGGCGAGGGCAAGCGCCCCGCGTCGGGCCGTCCCGAGCTGATGGGTATCACGAAGGCGTCGCTCGCGACCGAGTCGTGGCTGTCGGCGGCATCGTTCCAGGAGACCACCCGCGTCCTGACGCAGGCGGCCATGGAGGGCAAGAGCGACCCGCTCGTCGGCCTCAAGGAGAACGTCATCATCGGAAAGCTCATCCCCGCCGGAACGGGACTTGCGAAGTACCGCAACGTCGCCGTCGAGGCGACGGAGGAGGCGAAGAGCGAGCGGTACCCCAACCGCATCTTCGCGTCCGACGGTGCGTACTCCGACGCCGACCTGAGCTACGTCGACTTCGACAGCTTCTCGACGGACGACTTCACGCCCGGCACGTACAACTGAGTGAGCATGGATGCCTCTGCCTGAGGCATCCATGATCGACACGAAGGCCCCCGGCTCCCGCCGGGGGCCTTCGTGCGTCCGGCGTGTCGAAGTGCGGTGCCGGAGGGGTGGTCGTCCTACCGTGGACGGGGAGGCACGGATGGCACGAGTGGGTGGACGCAGCGCCTGGATCGCGTGGCCGGCGGGGTTGTTCTGCCTGGCCGTCGTCGCCGGCCTGCTGTACCTCGCCGCCCCCGGCATCCCTCGCACCGTCTCGTTCATCGGGGACGCGCTGCGGGCCGGCACCTCGGCACCGGTCGCGGCGGGGGAGTCCTCCCTCCGCGACGAGCACGCGCCCGCCCAGGACTGCCGCAGCCTCTACACCCAGCCGATGTGGTCGACCCTGGTCTGGTCGCCCGGGGCGCTGCTGTCGCAGGTGCGCACCCCGCCCGTCTCGACTCCCGAGGCCGTCGCGGTCGCGCAGCCGGCCGTCGTGACGACCTGCCACTGGCGGGGCGCGGGCGACTCGTCCATCTCGACGACCGTCTCGACCGTCCCGCCGGAGGCAGCCCCCGCGATCCAGGCGACGCTCTCCGGTCAGGGCTTCGCCTGTCGCGTGGATGCCGCGACGATCCACTGCGAGCGGACGTCGGGCGTCGTGCACGAGGTCCACGACCTGCGCGGCGACCGGTGGGTCTCGAGCACCCTCACGGGGTGGGAGCCGGACGGCTACACCGGGGTGGTGGCATCCCGCGCCTTCGGCGACTGAGACCTGTCGCGCCTCAGCCGAAGATGCCGGCGATGACCCCGGCCGTGTAGCCCGTCGGGGCGAGGTTGGAGTACCGGGTGTCGATGAGGATGCCGTCGCGCCAGTAGAGGGTGCGTCCGTCGTTGACCGGGTACTGCGGGTTGATCCACGTCTTCTCGCAGCGCGTGCCCTCGTCGGGGGTGTAGCAGCTGAAGCCCTCGTCGGCGACGAGCTGATTGAGCATGTCGAGGGCGGGACCGCGGTCCTCGCGGCTGATCGTCGTGACCAGCCCGGTCGTGTCGGCCGCCGGGTCGCGCCAGATGCACACGAGCGAGCCGTCCGCCTGCGGACCCGACGGCCCGAGGGCGGGGTCGTTCAGCGGCACGGTGCGCAGCTGCGCCAGCACATCCTGCGGCAGCATCGCGCGACAGTCGCCCGGGATCCGCGCGGCGGCAGCGGTGGGGGTCGGGGATGCCGTCGGCGTGGGCGTGCGGGACTCGACGGGGGCCGCGGTGGGCGGTGCCGTCTCGTCCGCCGGGTCGGGGGCGCACCCGGTGAGCGCGAGCACGGCCGCGCACGCGAGGACGGCGAGGCGGGCGGAGCGACGCGCGGACATGTGCACACCATAGACGCGAGCGCCGACACGCGTGGCCCGACACGGCATCCCGGCGCGCACGGACACGGACACACGACGGCACGCCTCCCCGGCGCGATGGCAGGCGCGGGTTAGCCTGAGGCGCTAGAACCGCCCGCGTGAGGAGTATTCCGATGAGCGACCCCCAGTCGTACGGCAACCCCGTCGACGAGCCGAAGGACGAGCGAGGCGACGTCGTCGGCCGCGCCCACGAGGGCCTCGCCGACGCCGAGGCCGCCCGCCGGGACGCGGTCCACCCCGAGGCCGCCGCGGCCGCGTGGGACGAACGCGCGAACGAGGAGAAGCGCGAGAGCGCGACCCCCGTCGTGCACGACGCGTCGCCGCAGGAACCGCGCACCGAGACGCCGGCCCGCTCCTCGGTCGATCTGGACGACGAGGACGCCCGCTGGGCGGCCTACGCCGCGTCCGCCGAGCCCGAGGCCCACGACGACCGCGACGCGCGGGGCGACCACGCCGCGTCCGCACACGACGGCGCCGACCGCGACGTGCCGGCGGCCCGCGACGGCGTCTACGGCACCGGTGCGGGTGCCGGCGTCGCCGCGGCGGCCGCGGCCGGTTCCGCGTCCTCCGACGACCGCACCGCCGTCTACGCGACTCCGCGGAACGACGACGCGTACGCCACCGAGCCGCAGCGTGCGTCGAGCGGTCCGCAGCCCATCTTCGTGCAGGCCCCGGAGGCTCCCCGCCCCAAGGGCAACCGCGGCGCGGCCGGGGCGATCGGCCTGCTGGCCGCGCTGGCCTTCGCCGTGCTCTACCTCGCGGCGATCCTCGGCTTCGGCCTGCTGAGCGGGGCGTACGACCTCGCCGGCGTGCCTCAGGCGGCCCTCGAGGCGCTCACCACGTGGGGCCTGTGGGTCCCGACGGTGGCCTTCTTCGTCGGCTTCTGGTTCCTGGGTGCGCTCATCAACCGCGGTCGGTGGGGACACTGGGTCATCTGGGGCCTCGTCGTCGGCGTCATCGCCTGGCTCGGCCACCTGCTCGGCGTCCTCTTCGCCGCGCCCTTCTGGATGATCACCGCACGCCAGGGTCTCGACCTGCTGCAGGAGAACGCCCTCGCCCCCCTCGCGATCGTGGCGTTCGTCCTCGGACGCGAGCTGACCATCTGGTTCGGCGCCTGGGTGGCCGCCCGCGGCCGCCGCGTGACGGAGATCAACGCCGAGGCGCAGCGCGAGTACGAGCGCACCCTCGAGGCCGGGCCTCAGCTCTCCCAGCGCTGAGCCGACATGAGTTCGCCATCGCGACCGGCGGGGGTCACCCCGCCGGTCGCCGTCGTTCTGGCCACGGTGTCGTTCGCGGCGCTGGCCATCGCGGCGCTGGGCGTCACGGCCCTCGTGCTGGACGCCGACGTCATCCCGGTCCGCGGACTGGGCGCGTTCCCGGGCGTCATCGGGATGCTGTGCGCGATCGGCGCCTTCGCCGGCGCGCTCGCGTGGGGTCTTCGAGCCGTCCCGCCGGGATATCTCACCGCGGTGCCGTGCGCGCTCGGCGCGTATCTCGGCGAGGTGTTCGGCATCCTCGTCGGCGCCCTGGTGACGGGGGCGGACCCGGCGCTCGGCGCCGCCGCCGCGGGGTCCGTCGCGCTCGGATGGCCCGGGGCGGTCATCGCGGCGGCGGCGCTCCTGGCCGGCGCGTTCGGCGTCCTCCTCGTGCGCACGCCCACCGATCGCGCGCACTGGTCGTGGGAGTCGGAGGACGACTGACTCCGGCGGACGCGCGGGCCGTGGCATCCGGAGCTTTCCGGGCGTGTCGGGCTAGCGTAGAGACGTGGAGCGGTCGCTCGAGACCCAGGTCGGCCATGCGGTCGACGCCTGGCTGAGGTGGTTGCCCCGGTGGGAGCCGGCGCATCACCGTGGCCGCATCGCGCCCTGCCGCCGGTGCTTCGGTTCTCCGGTGCTGTCCGCAGCGGGTCTGGGTGCTGACGTCCCCCACGGCGTGCAGCACGGGCTGTCGACGCGCCTCAAGGGCATCGTCGACCTCGCCGTCGCGGACTACACGGCCCGCAACCTCCCGATGCTGCAGTCCGAGCTCGACCAGCAGGCGGAGCGCAACCGCCGGCGCGCGTACCGTCCGGCCGAGGGTCTGGAACCGGAGTTCGAGGGGATGCCGCTCGACCCGGAGCCCGAGCCCGGGGCGCCGTTCCTCTTCACCCTGACGGGACTGGCCGCCGAGGAGGACGCGTCGATCCCCGCCCTCCCCCCGCTGAGCGACGAGGCGAAGGCGGCGCTCCGCCAGGAGGTCGGCCTCGCCGACGACTACGCCAACATGATCGGGCGCGAGGTCTGCACGATCCTGCTGCACCACCGCCTGCGGATCCAGGCGGCGGTGGCCGAGTACGTGGAGCCGCAGGTGGCCGCGATGCTCGACGACCTCGCCCGGTCGCTGGACGCGCCGTTCGATCCCCGGGACACCGGCTCCGAGGCATCCTGAGCCTGTGGATGACGACGAGGCGGCCGCACGCGATTTTGTTAGCATTGCCGGGTTGTCCGCGGCCCGACGAGGTGTGCGGGGAGTGTGACCGGGGAAAGGGGCACGATGCCGCAGCGCCTGCCCTCCGCGCCCCCCATCCTCCCCGGGCTGGCGTACATCCGACCGCTCGGGTCGGGCGGCTTCGCCGACGTCTTCCTCTACGGGCAGGACATGCCGCGCCGCGACGTCGCGGTCAAGGTGCTGCCGAGCGACGTGCGCGACCCGGACCTGCTGCGCATGTTCAACGCCGAGGCGGACGTGCTGGCGCACCTGTCCGCGCACCCGTCCATCGTGACCGTGTACCAGGCGGGCATCTCGGCTGACGGCAGGCCCTACATCGTCATGGAGTTCTGCCCCGGCTCGCTCGCCCAGCGGTACCGGGTCGAGCGGATCCCCGTGCCCGAGGTGCTGTCCATCGGCGTGCGCATGGCGGGGGCCCTCGAGTCCGCCCACCACGCCGGCCTCGTGCACCGCGACGTCAAGCCGAGCAACATCCTCGTGACCACCTTCGGGGCGCCGGTACTCGCCGACTTCGGGATCTCGTCCTCGCTCGTGCGGCAGGGCGCCGACGAGATGCTGGCCATGTCGGTGCCGTGGAGCGCGCCGGAGGTGATCTCGGAGCAGACCGCGGGGACCATCGCCAGCGAGGTCTGGAGCCTGGGGGCGACCGTCTACTCGCTGCTCGCGGGCCAGAGCCCGTTCGAGCGGCGGGAGCGCGGGCAGAACTCGCGCGAGCAGCTGCGTCGCCGCATCGCCCGCGCCAGCTACACCGACATCGCCCGCACCGACGTGCCCCCGTCCCTGCAGGCCGTGCTGGCGCGCGCGATGGCCCGCGCCCCGCAGGACCGCTACGCCAGCGCCCGCGAGCTCGGGGAGGCGCTGCAGCAGGTGCAGGCCGAGTTGCAGCTCGCATCGACGCCGCTCGAAGTGCCCGCCGCCCAGTGGACCCCGCAGGTCGGCACGGTCGACTTCTCGGACGGGACCCTGCGCGGCCCCGCCCGGTCGCGGATCGAGCGCGACAAGTCGCGCAAGTTCCGCGACTCCTCCGGCGTGCGGGGCCTCGCGCGGGACGAGGACACCGACATCTCGGCCCCCGGGCCGTCGCTGCACCGGTCGGTGCCGTGGGTCCTCGGGGCCCTCGCCGCGGTGGCCGCGGGCGCCGTCCTCGTGGCCGCGTTGTTCGCGACGGGGGTGCTGTGATGCGCCGTCGCACCATCGCCGGTCTGGCGGCGAGCATCGCCGCGGCCGCGCTCGTGGTCACCGCCTCCGTCGTCTGGCCGGGGCTCGACGCCCAGGAGACGCCCGAGGTCGACACGTCGGTGTGGGCGCTGCAGACCGGCGACGGCCAGCGCTACGCGCGCGTCAACACGACCGTCGGCGAGTTGGACACGGTACGCACGGTCGGCAATCCGACGCAGGTCGCGCAGGCCGGCGACGGCGCGTACCTCTTCACCGACAGCTTCAGCAAGCTCGCCCGCATCGACGAGGCGCAGCCGATCGACCTGGAGCAGGAGCAGCTCGACGACGCGCCGGACAGCCCGTCCGGGACGACCTCGGTGGTCACCGCGGGGGACTTCGTCGTCTACCGCACCGACACCGGCGTGCTGCACCTCGGGCGGTTGAGCGAGGCCGGTCGGACGCCGCCGGAGTTCGACCCGTTCGGCACCGCGGGCGACGAGGACGCCCCCTCCTACACGGCGGACGCCGTCGCGCTGGACTCCCGAGGGATGCTCTTCTCCTACTCGGCGGCGGACGGCTCGGTCGTGAGGTACGACCTCGACGCCGACGAGCTGCGCGGACGCGACGCGCTCGACGTGGACGCGGCCGCGCCGGCGCTGTCCGCGGCCGGTGACGACTGGGTCCTCCTCGACGCCGAGGACGGCCGGGTGTGGACGCGCGGCGGGGCGCAGACCACGATCGAGACGACCGAGCAGCTAATGGTCGGCGAGCCCGACCCGACGGGGAGCGCGGTCTACGTGGCCGACGAGCTGTCGCTGTGGAGCATCTCGGTCGACGGGGAGGCGCGGCCGGAGGTCGGCGGCGCGGCGAGCGTCCGCGGGCAGCCCGCGCGTCCGATCGTGCACGACGGCGTCGTCTACGCGGCCTGGCTGCTCCCGGGCGAGGCGAGCGGCACGCTCTGGAGCTCCGTCGCGGGGGAGACCGGTCTCGACTACGCCGGGGCGACCCTGCCCGACCAGCGGCGCCCCGTCTTCGTCGCGACCGAGAACGCCGTCATCTTGAACGAGACGCGCACGGGATGGGTCTGGACCGTCCCGGACGGCCGGCTCGTCTCCTCGAGCCAGAGCTGGTCGCTCGACGACCAGACCCAGGATGCCGCCGTGCAGAGCGAGGAACAGCTCAACGTCGTCCTCGACCCGAAGCCGCCGATCGCCGAGCCGGACGCGCTCGGCGTGCGCCCCGGGCGCCTCGCGACCCTGCCGGTCCTGCTGAACGACCACGACCCGAACGAGGACGTCCTCAGCATCGTCGGCGAGAGCGTCACGGGACTGGACCCCGGCTTCGGCTCCCTGTCCATCACCGACGACGGGCAGCGTCTCGCCGTCCGCGTCGCCCCCGACGCCACGGGGACCGCGACCTTCCAGTACGCCGTCACCGACGGCACGGCGGCGGACGGTCTGCTGTCCGCCCCGACCACCGTCTCCCTCACGGTCTCTCCGTCCGAGGCCAACAGCGCCCCCGTGTGGTGCGGCGTCGACCAGTGCCTGCAGCCCTGGCCCGTCCCCGAGGTGGCCCGCGGCGGCACCGTCACCGTGCCGGTGCTCCCCGGCTGGGTCGACCCCGACGGCGACCCCCTGCTGCTGCTGTCGGTCCAGAACCCGTCCGGCATCGGCAGCGTCGCCTCCACGCCCGCCGGCGAGGTCGTCTACCAGCACGCCGACGACGGATCCGGCGGCGATCAGACCGTGCAGCTCGACGTCACCGTGGCCGACACCGCCGGCGCGACGACCGTCAAGCCGCTGCTCATCCGCGTCGCGCCCGACCCGGCGCTGGCCGTCCAGTCCTTCGCCGTGGTCGACACCGCCGGCTCGGGTCTGACCGTCGACGTCGGCCCGCACGTGACGGGCACGGCGGGCAGCGTCACGCTGTCGTCGGTGCGGGTCGTCGACGACGCCCGTGCGCTGGCGACCGTGGTCGGCGGCAGCACCACGTTCGACTTCGCGGCGAACGACCCGGGCGTCTATCGCGTCGACTTCACGGTGAGCGGAGGAGGACGGGATGCCACGGGCACGGCCCGCATCACGCTCCTCGCCGCCGACGCCCCGCCGCAGCTGTCGACCTCGCCCGTCGTCGCGTTCGTCCGCCCGCAGGAGGACGCCACGCTGGACGTCTTCACCGCCGTGTCGAACCCCACCGGGCGCGTGCTGCTCCTGAGCGACGTCGAGGCGACCGCCGAGGAGGGCGCGTCCCTCACGGTCGACACGGTCGGGCAGAACGACCTCCGCGTGTCGGGGACGACCGCGACCGGCGAGGCGGGGCTGCTGGGCACCGTCGGCTACACCGTCAGCGACGGCACGGACGACGAGGGCGCGCGCGTGGCGGGGGAGGCCACCGTGTATCTGCTCCCGCCGGCCCCGGAGATCGCGCCCATCGCCGTCGACGACACGGTCGTCGTGCGCGCAGGCGCCCAGGTCGACATCCCGGTGCTCGACAACGACATCTCCCCGGCGGGCGGGCGCCCGACCCTCGACCCGGCGACCGTGCAGGCCAGCCCGGCCTCGGACGGTCTCGCCTTCGCCTCCGGCGGGGTCCTGCGCTACCTGGCCCCCACGACCGCCGGCGCGTACGAGGTGACCTACCGCGTCTCGACGACCGGCACCCCGTCGCTGTGGGACGAGGCGACCGTCCGCATCACCGTCCTGGGCGCCGAGTCCAACCGCGCGCCCCTGCCGGACACGCTCGAGGGCCGCGTGCTCAGCGGCGGCACCACGAGCATCGACTTCGACGGCTTCGCGACGGACCCGGACGGCGACGCGGTCGTCCTGGACCGCATCGTCAGCCAGCCGGACCGCGGCACCGCGGCGATCTCCGCCGACGGCTCCGCCATCGTGTACACCTCGATCGCGGGTGACCGAGGGCAGGTCTCCTTCCGCTACCGCGTCGCCGACAGCTCCGGCGCGACGGGGGAGGGCACCGTGCGGATCGGCGTCCTGGACGCCGAGGCCAACCCGAGCCCGGTCACCTTCACCGACTACGTGCAGGTGCAGGCCGGCGCGGAGAGCACGATCCGCGTGAGCCCGCTCGCGAACGACGTCGACCCGACGCAGGGTCGCCTCCAGCTCACGTCCGTGCGCCCGGACCTGCCCGAGACGCTCGTCGACGGCAGCGACAACCCCGAGTACGACCGCCAGAACGCGCTGATCGCCGACGTCGGCACGACGGGCGTGGTCCTGCGGGCCGGAGAACTGCCCGGCACGATGTCGTTCCTCTACGACGTGGAGTCCTCGTCGGGCAACACCGGCCGGGGCCTGGTGGTGGTCAAGGTCGTGCGCGAGCCCGTCCCGGACTACCCCGTCGTCGCGGACACGGTGCTCACGGCCGAGGACCGCGAGGACTTCACCACCGGGGTGGACGTGCTGGAGGGCAAGGCCACCTGGTCCGGCGGCGAGGTGAGCGACCTGCAGGTGTCGCTCTGGGGCCAGCCCACGGGCGTCGCCGTGGACGGGCGACGTCTGAGCGGCGAGCTGCCCGCGACCCGTCGCATCATCCCGTTCGAGGTCAGCGGAACCGCCGGCGGCGAGACGATCACGACATACGCGTTCCTCCGCGTCCCGGGGGACGACGACCTCACGCTCGCCCTGCGGCCCGGTGCGGCGCGGCAGGTCGACGAGCTGGCGTCGGTCGAGTTCGACATGGCATCCCTCGTCGCCATCCCGCGGCGCGCGACGCTCGAGGTCGGTCCCGAGGTTGCGTCCACCGGGGCCCGGGCCGAGGGGCGCTGCTCCGTGAGCGGCTCGACGGTGCGGTACGACGCCGGGGCCGGGTCGCCCTACACGGACGCCTGCCAGGTGCCGGTCCGCCTGGCCGGGACCGAGGAGTGGACGCTGCTGTCGGTGCCGGTCGGCATCGTCGCGCGCAACCCGCAGCCCGAGCTGCGGCCGGGCTCGGTTACGGTCGGCCCGGGGGAGACCACGACCTTCGACCTGCGCAACATGACCTCGTGGCAGCTGGGGCGCGAGGACTGGGCCGGCATCGCGTACGCGCTGGACTACAGCGGATCGGCGTTCCAGGTCGCCCTCGAGGGGTCCACCGTCCGGATCACGGGCTCCGACCGCGCGGTGCCCGGCTCCGAGAACGCGGCCGTCATCGGGGTGACCAGCCACGCCGCGGTGGCCCCGGCCCGCCTCCTCCTGCGCGTGGGGGCCGCGCCCTCGACCCTGCCCCAGGGCGGGTCGACGGCGCAGCAGTGCTCGCAGGCGGGAGGCTCGAGCTGCACGATCGACGTGGTCGGCGCCGGCGGCGAGGTCAACCCGCTGCCCGGCACGCCCCTCGAGGTCGTCGCCGTCCGTCCGACCGGCGCGTGCACGGGCGTGGGCTTCTCCGTCGCCGACAGCTCGAGCATCCTCGCGTCGTGGTCCTCCGACGCCCCGGGCGCCACGTGCAGCGCGAGCGTCACCCTGCGCGACGCGCAGGGGCGCACGACGGCGGCGACGCGCGACGCCCGGGTCGTCCTCGACCTCCTCGGCTACCCCCGCGGGCCGGCCAGCGTCCGTCAGACCGCCTACGGCGACGGCTCCGTGACCCTCCGCGTCGACCCGGGCGAGGCCCGTGCCGCCTACCCGGGGCTGTCCGGCTTCGTGGTGCGCACGGGCGGGCAGACGGTCGCGCAGTGCAGCGCGGACGGGTCCTGCCCCCTCATCTCCGCCCCCAACGGCGAGCAGCGCGAGTACGTCGTCACCGCGGTCAACGGGGTGGGCGAGTCGCGCGCCGCCGCCCGGACCACGGCGTGGGCGTACAACCCGCCGCCGACGCCGACCAATGTGTCGTGGACCCCGGTCCAGACGCGGGACGGCCAGGGCAACCTGATCGACATCGAGATCCGGGGAGTGGATGCCACTCAGGTCGGGTCCCTCGAGATCGTCAGCGCCGCGGGCGACCGCCAGACCGTCGACGTCCGGCGCGGGCAGGACACGGTCCGCGTCAACGGCTTCCGGGTCGGCAGCAACGCCCCCACCACCGTCACGGTCATCCCCGCCTCGCGCTTCACCGCCCCGCCGGGCCTCGGCGGAGCCGCCCCCGGGCAGGGGTACAGCTTCTCGGCCCACGGCGTCGGGGCGCCCGTCAACCCGGTCCTGACCCTCACGTCACGGTCCACCGGCAACGACCGCTCCACCGTCATCGCGGACGCCGCGGCCGGACAGAACGGCGCCGACTCGGAGGTGCGCTTCGGCATCACCGACGGCTTCCGCTGCACGACGAGCGCCGACGGGCAGCACCGCGAGTTCCCGAACGTCGCCGACGGCGAGGTTTACGAGTACCGGATGTGCGCCGAGTCCTTCTACCAGGGCCGCTCCTTCGGCTCGGTGGAGGCGACCGCCCAGATCGACGTGGCGCAGGACACGTCGGCCCCGACCGGGTACACGTTCTCCGTGGACCGCGCCCCGGTCGTGGAGGGCAGCACGGCCCGCTGGCGGATCACCGAGATCAAGACGGGCAGCGAGCCGCCCCGTCGCAACGACGTCAAGTACGAGAACTTCGACGGCGGGCGCTCGACCGTCTTCGGCAGCGACCCCGGCATCCGCGTGTACTTCGAGCACGAGCGCACCGGCAAGCAGTCGCAGCGCGGGGCCGTGAAGCCGGCCTCCGGCAGCGCGCCTTACCAGGTGCAGGCGTCGGCCGAGCTCTCCTCCTGCACGGTCGGGCAGCAGGTCGAGGCCACCTGGTCGTCCAGCAATGGCGCCGCGGCCGGCACCGCCGACTACTCCGGCGTCGTCTACCGCGACGCATCCGGCGCACGGGTGGACCCCGGCGAGACCCCCCGCACCGTCCCCGCCGGGACCGCGACGGTCTCGGGCATCCGCGTGACGATCGACTGGTCCGCCCAGGGATGGGGCCTCTCGAACGCCGTTCTCCCGGTCTCCGGCTCCTGCCGTGCCGGCTGATCCCGTCCCCTCCTCTCCCCCACACCGAAGGACACGCACCGCATGACGATCACCCAGGAGCAGGCCACCTGGTTCGCCCAGACCTTCTCGCAGATCGCCGACAACGTCGAGCGCGCCGTGCTCGGCAAGCGCCACGTGGTCGAGCTCGTGCTCACCGCGATGCTCAGCGACGGCCACGTCCTCCTCGAGGACGTCCCGGGGACGGGCAAGACCTCGCTCGCGCGCGCCGTCGCGCAGTCGGTGCAGGGGACGAACACCCGCATCCAGTTCACGCCCGACCTGCTCCCGGGCGACATCACCGGCATCACGGTCTACGACCAGCAGACCGGGAAGTTCGAGTTCCACGCGGGCCCCATCTTCGCGAACATCGTGCTCGCCGACGAGATCAACCGCGCGAGCCCGAAGACCCAGGCCGCGCTCCTGGAGGTCATGGAGGAGGGACGCGTCACCATCGACGGCGTCTCCCGTGAGGTCGGCGTGCCCTTCCTCGTGCTCGCGACGCAGAACCCCGTCGAGCAGGCCGGCACGTATCGGCTGCCCGAGGCGCAGCTGGACCGCTTCCTCCTGCGCACCTCCCTCGGCTACCCCGACCACGCGGCGACGGTCCGTATCCTCGACGGCGTCGCCGTGGCGACCGGCGACCTGCGCCCGATCATCACGCCGCAGGCCCTCGTCGGCATGGCCGACCTCGCGGCCAACGTCTACGTGGACGCCCTCGTGCTCGACTACATCGCCCGACTCGTGGACGCCACGCGGTCGGCGGACGAGGTGCGCCTGGGCGTCAGCATCCGCGGGGCGCTCGCCCTCACGCGCGCGACGCGCGCCCGCGCCGCCTCCCAGGGACGCACCTACGCGACCCCGGACGACGTGAAGGCCCTGGCCGTGCCCGTCCTCTCGCACCGCCTGATCCTGCACCCGGAGGCGGAGTTCGACGGCGTGACGCAGGAGGCGGTCGTGGGCCAGGTCCTGCTCGACACGCTGCCCCCCACGCAGCGCGAAAGCGCATGAGACGCCTCGCCGGCGGCATCCATCCCGGTCCCGGCCCGGCGGCCGTGACCGCCTCAGGCGTGCGGATGCCGCGATGACCGACCTCCGCACCGAGTCCCGCCTCACCCGCACCTCGGCGGGCACCATGGCCACGGGGTCGCGCACATCGATCACCTCCACGTCGTCGCGTCGGCAGCGCCGTCTCGTGCGCGCGATTGTCCGGGCGGCCGATATCTGGCGCGTCGTCGTCGCCGCCGTGGTCGGCGCGGTGCGGTGGGCGGGACGGACGGTCCGGCCGGCGGGGGCGCTCGTCGCCGTCGCCGCGACCGCGGGGCTGCTGCTGGGCGTGGCCTTCGGCTGGATCGAGTGGATGGTCGCGGGCGCCGTGTCGCTCGCGCTGCTCGTCATGAGCGTGCCGTTCCTGTTCGGCGCCCGGGCCTACGACGTCGACCTGGCACTCACGCACGAGCGCGTGGTCGCCGGTCAGGGGGTCACCGGTGCGCTCGTCGTCCGCAACGAGGGCTCCCGCCTCGCCCTTCCGGGGCGGCTGGACATCCCCGTCGGCCGCGGTCTCGTCGAGTTCGGCGTCCCGCTGCTGCGTCCGGGGCAGAGCGTCTCCGAGCCGCTCGAGGTGCCCGCGCTTCCGCGCGGGATCGTCCGCGTGGGACCCGTCACCACCGTCCGCAGCGACCCCCTGGGGCTCCTGCGGCGCGAGCACGCGTTCGACGACGTGCACGACCTGTACGTGCACCCCCGCACGGTGGGGCTGCCGTCCACCAGCGCCGGGCTGATCCGCGACCTGGAGGGCAACGCCACGCGGCGGCTCGTCGACGCGGACATGTCCTTCCACGCCATCCGCGAGTACGTGCCGGGGGACTCCCGCCGGCAGATCCACTGGAAGTCCACCGCCAAGACGGGGCGCCTGATGGTGCGTCAGTACGAGGAGTCCCGCCGGTCGCGCATGGCGGTCGTCCTGGGCGTCGCCGACGCCGAGTTCCTCGACGGCGACGAGTACGAGCTCGCCGTGAGCGCCGCCGCGTCGCTGGGCCTCCGCGCGGTCCGGGACGCCCGCGATGTCGCGGTCGTGACCGGCTCCGAGATCCCGCGCGTGGTGAAGGGCCGTCTGCGGGCCGTCCGGAACGTCGCGACGGTGACCCCCCGCGCCATGCTCGACGGGTTCAGCGCCCTGGAGCGTTTCGAGAACACGATGGCGGTCGAGGACGTCTGCCGGCTGACCTCCGAGGCGAACGAGCGCCTGTCCATCGCGTTCGTCGTCACCGGATCCCTCGTCCCCGTCGCGCGGCTGCGGCAGGCCGCGCTCGCCTTCCCCGCCGACACGGCCGTGGCCGCGGTGGTGTGCGACGAGCGGGCCCACCCGCGCATGCAGGCGGTGTCGGGCCTGACGGTTCTGACCATCGGAACTCTCGACGACCTCGCGGGACTGCTCGTGCGCGGAGCGACGTCGTGAGCGCGGGACGCCGCGACGCCGCGGCGCGTCGGCGGGTCGTCTCCGGCGCGCTCTACACCGCGGCCGCCGTGGCCCTCGCCGCGGTGGCGGCCTGGCCGGTCTACGCGGGCGGCGCGTTCCTCGTCCTGGCGGCCGTCTCCGCCGTCGTCGCCGGGGCCGTGACGGCGGTCGCCGGCTGGCGGCGGTGGAGCGGGTGGACCGTGGCCGCGACCCTCGGCGGCGCGTTCGTCCTGCTGGCGGTGCCGCTCGCCGTGCCCTCGCGGCTCGGCGGTCCGGCGGAGATCCTCCGCGGGCTCGGGGAGGCGCTCGCGGGCCTCGTGCTGGCCTGGAAGGACCTCGTCACCGTCGACCTCCCGGTCGGCACGTACCGCAACCTCCTGATCCCGGCGCTCGTGGTGTTCCTCGTCGGGACGGCCCTCACCCTGCGCCTGTCGTGGCGCACCGACCGGCTCGCCGTCGCGGCGGTGGTGCCGGGTCTGGCCATGTCGGGCTTCGGCCTGTTCTTCGGTCGGACCTCGACGAGCGCCCCGCTGACGATCGGTCCGGTCACCGTCCCCGCTCCCGTCGAGGCCGCGACGGGTCTGCTGGCGCTGGTCACCGCGATGCTGTGGCTCGCCTGGCGCGCGCACGACGAACGCGTGCGCGCCCTCGACCGTGCGGCCGAGAGCGGCCCCGTGCCGACGACGCGCCGCTCGTCGCCCGCGGACCGCCGTCGCACGGCCCTCGGCGCGGCGATGCTCGCCGTCGCCGTCGTCGCCGCGGTCGCGGTCGTGCCCGCCGCCGCGCGGGACGCCGACCGCCAGGTCCTGCGCGCGGCCACCGGCCCGGAGCGTCAGATCGCCGCCGCGGTGAGTCCGCTGGCGGAGTACCGCGCGATGTTCTCCGACGAGCGAGCCGACGAAGTGCTCTTCACCGTGACCGGGGACGACGGCGTCCTGCCGGAGCGGATCCGCGTCGCGACGCTCGACGCCTACGACGGCGAGGTCTTCCGCGCGTCGGGCGCCGAGAGCGGGCGTTTCGTGCGCGTGCCCTCCCGGATCGATCCGGGGGAGGGGCGCGAGGTCGACGTGCGGGTGCTCATCGACGCATGGGACGGGATCTGGATGCCGACGGCGGGCAGTCTCGCCCGGGTGCGGTTCGACGGCGAGCGGCAGACGCTGCTCGCGGACAGCTTCTACTACAGCGCCGGGGCGCAGGCCGGCGTCCAGACGGCCGACGGCGGCCTGGAGCCGGGCGACGGCTACGTCCTCTCGGCGGTCGAGCCCGCGACGACGGACCTGGCCGCGCTCGAGGCGCCCGGGGCCGGCGACGCGACGCGCGGGGGCGACAACCTGCGTCGATGGGTGGAGGAGCACGCGACCGGCGAGGGCGGCGCGGCACTCGACGCGCTCGTGCGACTGCTGCGCGATCGCGGATACCTCAGCCACGGCCTGCTGCCCGCCGAGGGCGCGCCGGCCCCCGCGTGGACCGCCGAGCTCCCCGGATACCAGCTGCAGCCCAGCGCGTCGGGACACTCCCTCGCACGCATCGACCTGATGTTCTCGCGGCTCCTGGAGCGCGAGGGCGACGCCCGCGCCGAGACCACCGGCAACTACGTGGCCGCGGTCGGCGACGACGAGCAGTTCTCCGTCGCGGCGGCGCTCATCGCGCGCGAGCTCGGCTTCCCGTCCCGCGTCGTGGTGGGTGCGCGGCTGACGTCCCCCGATCCCGGTGTCAGCACGTGCACCGACGGCGTCTGCCGTGCGCAGGACCTGACGGCATGGACCGAGGTCCGCGGCGTCGACGGACGATGGATGCCGCTCGACGTCACGCCGCAGTGGGAGCAGTCGCCGAGCCTCGAGGTCACCGAGCAGCGGGATCCCGAGATCGTCACCGAGGTGCGGCCCGACACGGTTGAGGAGGTCGTCCCGCCCGACCCCGTCCAGGAGGACAACGGTCTCGACGACGACCCGCGCGCCGACGACGGCGTCGACCTCGCCTGGCTGTGGCCCGTCCTGCGTGCCGCGGGACTCTCGCTGCTCGTCCTGCTCGTCCTGTTCGGCCCGTTCCTCGCGATCGTCCTCGCCAAGGTCCTGCGGCGTCGCGGCCGGCGCCGCGACCCGAACCCCCGCGCCGCGATCGCCGGAGGGTGGGACGAGTACGTCGACGCCGGAGTGGACGCCGGACGGGTCGTGCCGCGCGCACCGACCCGCCGCGAGGTGGCGACGGCGTTCGCGACGTCGTCGGGGGAGCGGCTCGCGGAGGACGCCGACCGTGCCGTCTTCTCGCCCGCGACGGTGACCGCCGACGAGGTGGAGCGCTTCTGGCGCATCGTCGAGGCGGATCGGCGTGAGCTGCTCCGTCAGCGCGGCTTCTGGCGACGGCTCCGCGCGGCCGTATCGTTGAGATCGTTCGTGCGGCTCCTGGCTCCGCGCCCGTCTCGGCGCGCAGCTCCGCACCGGGACGAGAGGGGGAGGCGCCGGACCGACGATCGGTCGCGCCGCAGCACATGAACGATTCGACCTCGGTGGTCCTCGGACTGCTGACCCTCGTGCTCATCGTCATCCTGTACGTCTGGGTGGGGCTCGCGCTCGCGGCCCTGTTCCGCAAGACCGGCGAGGACGCCTGGAAGGCCTGGGTGCCCGTCCTGAACACCGCGACGCTGCTGCGCGTCGGCGGCTTCTCGCCGTGGTTGGTCCTCATCAACCTCGTGCCGTTCTTCGGCCTCATCGCCTTCGCCGTCATCTGGGTGATCGTGCTGCACCGTGTCTCGACCGCCTTCGGCGCGGGCGGCGGCATGACCGTCCTGGGCGTGGTGCTGTTCCCGGTGTGGGCGAGCATCCTCGGCTTCGGCTCCGCCCGCTGGGAGGGGCCGTCCGGGACGGCTGGGGACCTCGACCCCGCCCGCCGGCGGCAGGACCTCGACGGTCCCTACGTCCCGCTCATCGGCGGATGGATCCCGGATGCCGCCCCCGAGGGCCCTGCGACGCCGATCGGCTCTGCGCCGGGTCCCCGCCATGAGCCGTCCCCGCTCTCCGAGCCGGTCGCGCTCCCCTTCGCCGCGCCGTCCGGCTCGCTGTCCGACGCGGTCCCCGGCCCGGTGGACTGGGCGCCGCCCGCGCG
Source organism: Microbacterium sp. HMH0099 (assembly GCF_049384025.1). Taxonomy (NCBI): domain Bacteria; kingdom Bacillati; phylum Actinomycetota; class Actinomycetes; order Micrococcales; family Microbacteriaceae; genus Microbacterium; species Microbacterium sp. HMH0099. The sequence goes on from NZ_JBMRJR010000005.1 coordinate 163,008, forward strand.
CACCGTCGAGGACGACGCCGCTCCGCCCACTTCCGTCTTCGCGGCGCTCGACGCGATGCGCGACAGCGCGCCCGCAGACGAGGGCGTCGGTCGCCGTGCGGACTCGTCCCGTTCGGCGACGAGCGACGAGAACGCGTCCGCTGCCCCCGTCGCGGCCCCGGCCGACGACGCCCCGGTGATGTCCGCGCCCGCCGACCTCGACGCGAAGGATGTGGACCACGACCGGCCCGAGCTGATCTCGGCCGCTCCGGTCGTCGACGCGCCCGTCCGGCGCGGGAACCCCTCGTCAGGTGAGACCCCCGCCGCCGCCGCCCCCTCCGCCGTCGCACCCGAATCCGCCCCGGAAGAGCCGCAGCCGCGCGACGACGCGTCCGACGCCCCGTGGGCGGACGTGCCGCGTCGAGGGGAGGGCACTCCCGTCGCGCCCATCGGCAGCGTCCCGCTGACCCGTCCGGCGCCGCCCTCGGACCCGACCCCGACCGTCGACGACGACCTGCACGACGACTTCCCCGAGCCGTCCGAGGCGGTGTCGGCGGTGGTCGGCGCGCCGGACGCGGGGGCGCCGCGCTCCGCCCGGACATCGGTCTCGGCGCTCTACACGCAGCCGGAGGTGCCCGGCGAGGACGACTTCGAGGCCATGGACCGCACCGTGGTCGCGCGTCGTCGTCGCATCCCGTGGCGGCTCGTGCCGCCGAACGGCACCGCGGTCGACATCACCTCGACCGTCGTGATCCTCGGCCGTCGCCCGTCCCCGGATCCCGCCTACCCCGACGCGCAGCTCGTCGCGATCTCGGACGAGACGCGCACGGTCTCGAAGACGCACGCGCGTCTCGAGCTGCGATCAGACACCTGGTACGTCACCGACCTCGGGTCCACGAACGGCGTCCTGTTCGCCACCCTCATGGGGACCGAGGTCGAGGCGCCTCCCGGCGAGGAGATCGAGGCGGGCGAGCGCTTCTTCCTCGGCGACGCGGAGGTCCGCCTGTCGCGGAGCGAGGCGTGACCAGCGCGGACGGGCCCGACGACGTCGACGACGTCACCCTCTGGGCCGGCCGTCTACGTCCGTGGCCGGCGGCCCCGGCTCCAATCGACGCCGCCCCGGACGACGACGCCGTGGACGAGGAGACGGTGCGCTCGCGCCCGCCGGTGGGCGTCCCCGACGAGGAGACGGTGCGCTCGCGCCCGCGCACGGACGTGCCGGACGAGGAGACGGTGCGCTCGCGCCCGCGCGCGGAGGTGCCGGCCGACGATGCGGGGGAGTCGCGCCCGCTCGCGCCGCCGGACCTGCCCGACGAGGTGACCGTGCGCTCGCAGCCCCGCCCGTCGGTCGACGGGCCGGAAGAGGAGACGGTGCGGTCGCGCCCGCGCCCGACCGTCCCGACCGGCGACTCGGGGGAGTCGAGCCCCGCGGGGGAGGACGAGGACCCGCTCGACGCGACGGCTGTCGTCAGTCGGTCCTCGCGTCCCGCTGTCGACGACGACACGACGACGGGCCCCCGGGCATCCGGTGCTGCCGTTCTCGACGACACGACGACGGGTGCCCGCACCCGGCGGCCCCGGGCCTCGGCCCTCGACGACGTCGCGGACACCGCGGTGGGTACGCGTCGCGCGGAGGGTCGGGATGAGACGGAACGGCGGACCCGCCGCGGCGACGTGCGCACCGCCGGTCCCGCGGCCGCGCCCGACCCCGCGCCGGGGACGCGGGCCGCTCTCCGGCGGGCTGAGCCCGATCCCGTCCTCGGCGACCTCGCGCGGCGGTCGGCGCGGACGCCCGACACGCTGGACCGCGACACGTACGGGCCTCGGGAGGACGGGGCCATCCGCGTCGAGCGTCGCGCGGTCCCCGTCCGTGCCGCGGGCGCGGGCGACGCCGGCGCCGTCCGGCCGCGCTCCGGACGCCGGGGCGCGGTGGTGCTCCTCCTCGTCGCCGCCGGGGTGCTGCTCGCCGTGACGGCGGCCGCGATCGCCGTCGCCGTCCTCGCGTTCTGAGCCGATTCGTCAGCGACGCGCTCCTCGAGCCCGTTCATCGGGAAGAATTTCAGCCGGCCACACCGCGATCCTTCTGTGCCCTTTGCATCGCCCGAACCGATCCGAAACCGGAGGTCAGCGCGGCCTCCTCAGCGGTGACGAGCCCTGTCGCCCGCAACCGGTCGGATAGCCGAAGGCGGTGACGACGTATCTCGAGACCAGGAGATGTGCCGCGCCTGGCGAATACCCGTGACAAGTACTGGCGTGACACACCCATGGCTTCGACAAGAGACTCGACCGTCATGTCGGTGCCATGTCCCCATGTCTCGATATAAGCGAGGGCGTCCATGTAGAGGCGGCGGGCGTCGCGCTGGAGCGGCGGCCGGTCCGCTTCCACGAACAGCAGTTCGACCGCATCCTCCAAGACCTTCTGCAGCGTCTGCAGGAACGGCGGAGACAGGGTGCCGTCCGAGTTCAGCGTCGCGTTGACGGTCGAGAGGAAGACCTCCGACGCAACCGAGGCGGCACGTGTCCCGGAGGAGAAGAGAGTGAACGGCCGTAGGGAAAGAACCGGCGGGCAGGGGAAGTCCGCCTCGATACGAGCAGTGGGCGACTCGGTGACGAGTCCCAGCTGGTGCCCATCGGGGATGACGGCGACGTCATCAGATCGAAGCCTGTGATCCAATCCGTCGACGCTGAGCTTCGCCTCGCCGTCGACGAGGAAGATCACACGGAGCCTGTCGGCAGCGTCAGGGCCTGGCTCATTTCGGTACTCCAGGGTGGCGGCGGTGTGCCATAGACGTCTCAAGGTGTAGCGGGGCGCGGCGATCTCGTCAGCGACCAGTGCGCGTTGCTCGACAGAGGAGGGCTTCGCGCCCCACCACCCTCTCGCGGCCAGCCATTCGTTGACCCGTCCTTGGTCGAGGCGGTAGCGGGACCGACCGATTCGTTCAGAACTGCTCATTCTTCCCAGAAAGATAAACCCCCCTTTCTATCGCGGTTTGAAAGGCTGCGGGTCGTCACCCGCGACAGGGGCAACGCATCATCCGGTGTCGCCGGCGTGTAACCCGACGCGACTTCATGGAAACCGCAATTCTCGGTCTTTCGACGAACGCCCGACTATTTCCTTGCTGTAACCACTCTCGAAGAAATGAGTATCCATGTCTGAAGAAGCAAGGGCTGAATCCGGCGGCGTGTTCACGGATGCGGACGGGGTCAGGCGGCGCACCCTCATCGCCGGAGCGGCCTGGACGATCCCGGTGATCGCTGTTGCGACGGCGTCTCCTGCGACCGCCGCCACGAACGATCTCAAGCTGGCCTTCGACAAGAGCTCGTACAGCGGAACTGGGTGCGAGACCATCAAGGGCGCGTACGTGACCGCGACGCGCGGGGGCAGCGCCGCAAGCGGGGAGTCCGTCACCGTCACCCTCGCGGACGGGTACACCTTCGACGGGGGTTCCACGACCTATACCGGCACGACGGGCACGGACGGGCGTTTGAACCTCCCGGCGATCAACGTCCCGCAGAAGGGCGGTGACAGCACGTTCTCGGCGACCAGTGGCTCCGCGTCCACGTCCGCACCGGTGACCGGAGCGGAGGGTGGGCAGGCCATCCAGGTCAAGGACAAGGCGACCAACTCGACGAAGGTGCCGAATGGCGCGACCCCCCTCAACGCGGGGTACTTCCTCCAGGGCACCACACTGTACTTCCTCGACGGAACGGTCGTCGCGTCGGATGTCGCCGCCACGAGCACCGGCTATTACGCGGACGGACAGGGGAACGGAAACTACATCAACTACCGAACCTCGGACGGGAAGCTCTACCAAGCGGAAGGAACGAAGTCGACGGCGGCGAGCAAGATTCCTGACGGGGCGACCCCGCTCAATGCAGGGTATTTCCTGAAGAGCAGCACGCTGTATTTCATCGACGGCACGAAGATCGCGACGAACGTCGCGGCTACCAGTGACGGCTATTACGCTGTCGATCAGGGCAACGGCGGCAATTTCATCAATTACCGTGACAGTGACGGAAAGCTCTATCAAGCGACCGGAAATACGTCGACGGCCGCCAGCAAGATCCCCGACGGGGCGACGCCGCTCGATGCCGGATACTTCCTGAACGACGGCGTCCTCTACTTCATCGATGGTACGGAGGTGGCGAAGGACGTGGCGGCCACGAGCACGGGCTATTACGCGTCGGGGCAAGGTACGAACAGCAACTTCATCAACTACCGCGACAAGAGCGGCAAGGCGTATCAGGTGGACGCGACGAAGGCGACGGCGCAGTCGAAGGTTCCGGATGGCGCGACACCGCTCAACGCGGGTTACTTCCTCAAGGACAACGTCCTGTACTTCGTGGACGGAACGAAGGTCGCCGAGAACGTGGCGGCCACCAGCACCGGCTACTACGCCAAGGACTACGGAAACTACGTCGACATCCGGACGAGCGAGTGCTCCTGACCTAGACCGACGGGCGCCACCGCGCGAGGGACGGCGGACGATCGCTCGGAAGCCGCCCCGGGGCCGCAGACGCACGTCTGCGGCCCCTCGTGCGTGCGTGCACGTTCGGACCGGTGCTGTCATGACCATGGTCCGGGCGCTGAGAGCCCTTCTCGCTGGCATCCGTGATCCACACCGTCCGCACAGTCGCGGACGTTTGCCGCCCCGCGGAAACGCGCGTATCATTGAGCGGGTGTGCGCACTCGCGCGCGCTGCGTCGTGCCTCGGTACGACACCAGGCGACGAAGGCTCCCACATCTCAGGGACGGGTCTGCGAACAGGCCACCCCCACGGCATATCCACCACTCCCGCGTCCGATCATTCTGGCGCGCGGTGGATCACACGTGAGCCCGACACGTCACGAATCGCAAGATGCGCGACGAGTCGGGGGAGACACGACGCTGTCACCGTGCAGCACAATCAAGGAGAGAACGTGCCAACCATTCAGCAGTTGGTTCGCAAGGGCCGCTCGCCGAAGGTCTCGAAGACCAAGGCTCCCGCGCTGAAGTCGAACCCCCAGCAGGCCGGCGTGTGCACCCGCGTGTACACGACCACCCCGAAGAAGCCGAACTCGGCGATGCGCAAGGTCGCTCGTGTGAAGCTCCGCAACGGCACCGAGGTCACCGCCTACATCCCCGGCGAGGGCCACAACCTGCAGGAGCACTCGCTCGTGCTCGTCCGTGGTGGTCGTGTGAAGGACCTCCCCGGCGTCCGTTACAAGATCGTCCGCGGTGCGCTCGACACCCAGGCTGTCAAGAACCGTAAGCAGGCTCGCAGCCGCTACGGCGCGAAGAAGGGCTGAGAACCATGCCTCGTAAGGGTCCCGCCCCGAAGCGTCCCGTCGTCAACGACCCGGTGTACGGCGCTCCCGTCGTCACCCAGCTCGTCAACAAGATCCTCGTCGACGGCAAGAAGTCGCTGGCCGAGTCGATCGTCTACGACGCCCTCCGCGGTGTCGAGGCGAAGAACAGCCAGGACGCCGTCGCCACCCTCAAGAAGGCGCTCGACAACGTGCGCCCCACCCTCGAGGTCAAGAGCCGCCGCGTCGGTGGCTCGACCTACCAGGTTCCGGTCGAGGTCAAGCCGCACCGCGCGAACACCCTCGCGCTGCGCTGGCTCGTGAGCTACGCGAAGGGTCGTCGTGAGAAGACGATGACCGAGCGTCTGCAGAACGAGATCCTCGACGCCTCGAACGGCCTCGGTGCCGCGGTCAAGCGCCGCGAGGACACCCACAAGATGGCCGAGTCGAACCGCGCCTTCGCGCACTACCGCTGGTAAAACCCGCGGAGGGTCCGTGACCGCACCCCGGTCGCGGACCCTCCGATGGGCCCGGCATCAACCTCCCAACAGGTAAGGAAGACACCCGTGGCACAAGACGTGCTCACCGACCTCCACAAGGTCCGCAACATCGGCATCATGGCGCACATCGATGCCGGCAAGACGACGACGACCGAGCGCATCCTGTTCTACACGGGCGTCAACCACAAGATCGGCGAGACGCACGACGGTGCGGCCACCACCGACTGGATGGAGCAGGAGCAGGAGCGTGGCATCACGATCACCTCCGCCGCCGTCACCTGTTTCTGGGAAAAGAACCAGATCAACATCATCGACACCCCCGGTCACGTGGACTTCACGGTCGAGGTGGAGCGCTCGCTCCGCGTCCTCGACGGTGCCGTCGCCGTCTTCGACGGCAAGGAGGGCGTCGAGCCCCAGTCCGAGACCGTGTGGCGTCAGGCCGACAAGTACGACGTCCCCCGCATCTGCTTCGTCAACAAGATGGACAAGCTGGGCGCCGACTTCTACTTCACGGTCGACACCATCGTCAACCGCCTCAAGGCGAAGCCGCTGGTCATCCAGCTCCCGATCGGTGCCGAGAACGACTTCGTCGGCGTCATCGACCTCGTCTACATGCGCGCGCTGGTCTGGCCCGGTGACGCCAAGGGTGACGTGACCATGGGCGCCAAGTACGAGATCCAGGAGATCCCGGCCGACCTCGTCGAGAAGGCGAACGAGTACCGCGAGAAGCTCCTCGAGACCGTCGCGGAGTCCGACGACGCGCTGCTCGAAAAGTACTTCGGCGGCGAGGAGCTCACCCACGAGGAGATCAAGGGCGCCATCCGCAAGATGACGATCGCCAGCGAGGTCTACCCCGTGCTGTGCGGCTCGGCGTTCAAGAACCGCGGTGTGCAGCCGATGCTCGACGCGGTCGTCGACTACCTCCCCTCGCCCCTGGACGTGCCGGCCATCGAGGCTCACGACCCCAAGGACGAAGAGGTCGTCATCGAGCGTCACGCCGACCGCGAGGAGCCCTTCGCGGCCCTGGCGTTCAAGATCGTGACGCACCCGTTCTTCGGTCGCCTCACCTACATCCGCGTCTACTCGGGTCACCTCGACTCCGGCGCCCAGGTCGTCAACGCGACCAAGGGCAAGAAGGAGCGCATCGGGAAGATCTTCCAGATGCACGCCAACAAGGAGATGCCGGTCGAGTCCGTCACCGCGGGCCACATCTACGCGGTCATCGGCCTCAAGGACACCACCACCGGTGACACCCTGTGCGACCCGGCGAACCAGGTCGTCCTCGAGTCGATGACGTTCCCGGAGCCGGTCATCGAGGTCGCCATCGAGCCCAAGACCAAGGCCGACCAGGAGAAGCTGGGTGTCGCCATCCAGAAGCTCGCCGAAGAGGACCCGACGTTCCGCGTCGAGCAGAACGCCGAGACCGGTCAGACCGTCATCAAGGGCATGGGCGAGCTGCACCTCGACATCCTCGTGGACCGCATGAAGCGCGAGTTCAAGGTCGAGGCTAACGTCGGCAAGCCGCAGGTCGCGTACCGCGAGACGATCCGCAAGACCGTCGACCGTCACGACTACACGCACAAGAAGCAGACCGGTGGTTCGGGTCAGTTCGCGAAGATCCAGTTCGCGATCGAGCCGCTCGAGGTCACGGCCGACAAGACCTATGAGTTCGAGAACAAGGTCACCGGTGGTCGTATCCCGCGCGAGTACATCTCGCCGACCGACCAGGGCTTCCAGGACGCCATGAATGTCGGCGTGCTCGCCGGCTACCCCATGGTGGGCGTGAAGGCGATCCTCCTCGACGGCGCCTCGCACGACGTCGACTCGTCCGAGATGGCGTTCAAGATCGCCGGCTCGATGGGCTTCAAGGAGGCCGTCCGCAAGGCGAACCCCACGATCCTCGAGCCGATCATGGCCGTCGAGGTCCGTACTCCCGAGGAGTACATGGGCGACGTCATCGGCGACCTGAACTCGCGTCGTGGCCAGATCCAGTCGATGGAGGACGCCGCCGGCGTCAAGGTCGTCCGGGCCAACGTGCCGCTGTCCGAGATGTTCGGCTACATCGGCGACCTGCGCTCGAAGACCTCGGGCCGTGCCGTCTACTCGATGGAGTTCGACAGCTACGCCGATGTCCCGAAGGCCGTGGCCGACGAGATCATCCAGAAGAACAAGGGCGAGTAACACCGCTCTCACGGATGCCGGGGACCCCGGGTTCTGCTCGGGTTCCCGGCATCCGCTCAAACTGAATACCGACTCTCTAGTAATCTGAGAACCATCCCCGCGAAGAACCGGTCGCAATCCAGCGCCCGCGACCTCGCAATCAACGTCCTGAGGAGGACCCAGTGGCTAAGGCCAAGTTCGAGCGGACCAAGCCGCACGTGAACATCGGAACGATCGGTCACGTCGACCACGGCAAGACCACGCTCACCGCTGCCATCTCGAAGGTGCTCGCCGACAAGTTCCCGTCGGCCACCAACGTCCAGCGTGACTTCGCGTCGATCGACTCGGCGCCGGAAGAGCGCCAGCGCGGTATCACCATCAACATCTCGCACGTCGAGTACGAGACCCCGAAGCGTCACTACGCTCACGTCGACGCCCCGGGTCACGCCGACTACATCAAGAACATGATCACCGGTGCCGCTCAGATGGACGGCGCGATCCTCGTGGTCGCCGCCACCGACGGCCCGATGGCTCAGACCCGTGAGCACGTTCTGCTCGCCAAGCAGGTCGGCGTTCCCTACCTGCTCGTCGCGCTGAACAAGTCGGACATGGTCGACGACGAGGAGATCCTGGAGCTCGTCGAGCTCGAGGTCCGCGAGCTCCTGTCCTCGCAGGACTTCGACGGCGACAACGCCCCCGTCGTCCGCGTCTCGGGCCTCAAGGCTCTCGAGGGTGACGAGCAGTGGGTCAACTCGATCGTCGAGCTCATGGAGGCCGTCGACTCGTCGATCCCCGACCCGGTGCGTGACAAGGACAAGCCGTTCCTCATGCCCATCGAGGACGTCTTCACCATCACGGGTCGTGGCACGGTCGTCACCGGCCGCGCCGAGCGCGGTACCCTCGCGATCAACTCCGAGGTCGAGATCGTCGGCATCCGCCCGACGCAGAAGACCACGGTCACGGGTATCGAGATGTTCCACAAGCAGCTCGACGAGGCGTGGGCCGGCGAGAACTGCGGTCTGCTCCTCCGCGGCACCAAGCGTGACGACGTCGAGCGCGGCCAGGTCGTCGTGAAGCCCGGTTCGGTCACCCCTCACACCAACTTCGAGGGCACGGCGTACATCCTGTCCAAGGAGGAGGGCGGCCGTCACAACCCGTTCTTCACGAACTACCGCCCGCAGTTCTACTTCCGCACCACGGACGTGACCGGCGTCATCACGCTGCCCGAGGGCACCGAGATGGTCATGCCCGGTGACACCACCGAGATGTCGGTCGAGCTCATCCAGCCGATCGCCATGGAAGAGGGCCTCGGCTACGCGATCCGTGAGGGTGGCCGCACCGTCGGCGCCGGCACGGTGACCAAGATCATCAAGTAAGTCCTCGGACTGAACCGACAGGGGTCGGGCCTTCGGGCCCGGCCCCTTCGTCGTGTCCGGGGGAGTCGCGCAACCCGTTCCCTTCGCGCCGCCGTCCGGTCCAGAATGAAGGCGTCCGGGATGCCACGGGCGTGACCACGAGGAGGATTCATGGGAGTCGACGACATCATCGCGAAGAGCAAGAAGCTCCTCGACGAGAACCGCGACAAGATCGAGGAAGCCCTCAAGAGCGAGAAGGCCGAGGAGGTCAGCGACAAGATCCTCGACGGGGCGGCGGACGCGATCAAGAAGGTCGTGCCCGCCGAGCACCACGCCAAGATCGACAGCACGCGCGCGAACATCGACAAGAACATCGGCAACTCCTGACCGGGATGCCGTCCGCGGCGCCGCTCCGAACGGGGCGGCGCCGTCGGCTTTTCTGAGTGATCGCTGCGCGCGACACGCCCGGGTTTGCGGCTGGCCCGGGGCCCACGTAGACTAGACCAGTTCCACATTCCGGCGTGCGCTCGGCGCGCGCCAGGATCACTGCCAGGGCAGTGCACAGGCGGCGCGAAAGCGCAGGGACCTGGGCCGCGGGCAGCAGAACACACACCGAACCCCCTCATCCCCCAGGGAATCCGTGCGCGTGCGCGCGGAGAGGGACGGGCCGGGTGCCGTGCGCCCGGTTTGACAGCTGAACAGCGGTGCAGCATCTCTCGCGCAAGCGAGGGGAAGTGCCAGGGCGCGAGAGCGCCACCGTGCGTCCGATGCCCGGGGTCGGGTAAGACGCGAGAAAGAGAGTGAGCAGACAATGGCGGGACAGAAGATCCGCATTCGCCTGAAGTCGTACGACCACGCCGGACTGGACTCGTCCGCGCGCAAGATCGTCGACACCGTGACCCGTGCCGGCGCCACTGTCGTGGGCCCGGTTCCCCTGCCGACCGAGAAGAACGTCGTGTGCGTCATCCGGTCGCCCCACAAGTACAAGGACAGCCGCGAGCACTTCGAGATGCGCACCCACAAGCGCCTCATCGACATCATCGACCCGACGCCCAAGGCCGTCGACTCGCTGATGCGCCTCGACCTCCCGGCCGATGTCAACATCGAGATCAAGCTCTGAGGTTCGACATGGCTGACATCAACTCCAAGATCTCCAAGGGCCTCCTCGGCACCAAGCTCGGCATGACCCAGGTGTGGGACGAGAACGGCAAGCTCGTTCCCGTCACCGTCATCGAGGTCGCCCCGAACGTCGTGACCCAGCTCCGCTCGGTCGAGAAGGACGGCTACAATGCCGTGCAGATCGGCTACGGCCAGATCGACCCCCGCAAGGTGAACAAGCCCCTCACGGCTCACTTCGAGGCCGCCGGCGTCACCCCGCGCCGCCACCTCACCGAGGTGCGCACCGCGGACGCCGCCGACTACTCGCTGGGCCAGGAGCTCACCGTGGACGGCCTGTTCGAGGCCGGCCAGCTGGTCGACGTCGTCGGCACCAGCAAGGGCAAGGGCACCGCCGGTGTCATGAAGCGCCACAACTTCAAGGGTGTCTCCGCTTCGCACGGTGCGCACCGCAACCACCGCAAGCCCGGTTCGATCGGCGCCTCGTCGACTCCGAGCCGCGTCTTCAAGGGCATGCGCATGGCCGGCCGTATGGGTGGCGAGCGCGTGACCGTCCTCAACCTCACGGTGCACGCCGTCGACGTCGAGAAGGGTCTGCTGCTCGTCAAGGGCGCCGTCCCCGGCGCGCGCGGCCGCATCGTCTACGTCCGCAACGCAGTGAAGGGTGCCTGATCTCATGGCTGACTCGACTCTCGCGCTCGACGTCCTGAAGGCCGACGGCAAGAAGGCCGGCTCCGTGGAGCTGCCCGCCGCCATCTTCGACGTCAAGACGAACATCCCGCTCATCCACCAGGTCGTCGTCGCCCAGCGCGCCGCCGCCCGCCAGGGCACGCACTCGACCAAGCGTCGTGGCGAGGTCTCGGGTGCCGGCCGCAAGCCCTTCAAGCAGAAGGGCACGGGTAACGCCCGTCAGGGTTCGATCCGCGCGCCGCACATGACCGGTGGTGGCATCGTCCACGGCCCCAAGCCCCGTGACTACGGCCAGCGCACCCCCAAGAAGATGATCGCCGCCGCCCTCCTGGGCGCGCTGAGCGACCGTGCCCGCGGCTCGCGTCTGCACGTCGTCGACAGCTTCGGCATCGAGGGCGCGCCCTCGACCAAGGCCGCGGCCGCCGTGCTGACCGCCTTCGGCGCCGTCAAGAACGTCCTCGTGGTCATCGACCGCGACGACGAGCTGACGGTCAAGAGCGTGCGCAACCTCGCGTACGTGCACGTGCTGACCTTCGGCCAGCTGAACGCCTACGACGTGCTCGTCTCCGACGACATCGTCTTCACCAAGGCCGCCTACGACGCGTTCGTCGCGTCGAAGTCCGGCGCCACCGAGGAGGTCTCGGCATGACCGCCGTCAACAAGGACCCGCGCGACATCATCCTGAAGCCGGTCGTCTCGGAGAAGAGCTACTCGCTCATCGACGAGGGCAAGTACACGTTCCTCGTGGACCCCCGCGCCTCGAAGACCGAGATCAAGCTCGCCATCGAGAAGATCTTCGGCGTGAAGGTCGCCTCGGTCAACACGATCAACCGTGTCGGCAAGGCCCGCCGCACCCGCTTCGGCATCGGCAAGCGCAAGGACACCAAGCGCGCGATCGTCTCGCTGAAGTCGGGCACCATCGACATCTTCACGTCGGTCGGCTGACCGGGATACCAAGGACAGAACAATGGCTATTCGCAAGTACAAGCCCACGACCCCCGGTCGCCGCGGCTCGTCGGTGGCCGACTTCGCCGAGATCACCCGATCGACGCCCGAGAAGTCGCTGCTGCGCCCGCTGTCGAAGACCGGTGGCCGCAACAACCAGGGCCGCATCACCACGCGTCACATCGGTGGTGGCCACAAGCGTCAGTACCGTCTGATCGACTTCCGTCGTAACGACAAGGACGGCATCGACGCCAAGGTCGCTCACATCGAGTACGACCCCAACCGCACCGCGCGCATCGCGCTGCTGCACTACGCGGACGGCGAGAAGCGCTACATCCTCGCTCCCGCGAAGCTGTCGCAGGGCGACGTCGTCGAGTCGGGTGCCGGCGCGGACATCAAGCCCGGCAACAACCTGCCGCTGCGCAACATCCCCACCGGTACCGTCATCCACGCGATCGAGCTCCGTCCCGGTGGCGGCGCGAAGATGGCCCGTTCGGCCGGCGCCTCGGTGCGTCTGGTCGCGAAGGACGGCCCCTACGCGCAGCTGCGTCTGCCCTCGGGCGAGATCCGCAACGTCGACGTGCGCTGCCGCGCCACGATCGGCGAGGTCGGCAACGCCGAGCAGTCGAACATCAACTGGGGCAAGGCCGGCCGTATGCGCTGGAAGGGCGTCCGCCCGACCGTCCGCGGTGTCGCCATGAACCCGGTCGACCACCCGCACGGTGGTGGTGAGGGTAAGACCTCCGGTGGTCGTCACCCGGTTTCGCCGTGGGGTAAGGCCGAGGGCCGCACCCGCCACGCGAACAAGGAAAGCGACAAGCTGATCGTCCGCCGTCGCACCGCCGGCAAGAAGCGCAAGTAGGAGTAGAGGAAGATGCCTCGCAGCCTTAAGAAGGGCCCCTTCGTCGACGAGCACCTGCTTCGCAAGGTCGTCTCGCAGAACGAAGCCGGTTCCAAGAACGTCATTAAGACCTGGTCGCGCCGGTCGATGATCATCCCCGCCATGCTGGGACACACCATCGCCGTGCACGACGGTCGCAAGCACATCCCCGTGTTTGTGACCGAAACCATGGTCGGCCACAAGCTGGGCGAGTTCTCGCCCACCCGCACCTTCCGCGGCCACGTGAAGGACGACAAGAAGGGCCGCCGCCGCTGACGCGGGGGCGCTAGAGGAGAGAGAAATGGTGGAGTCCATCGCACGCGTGCGACACATCCGCGTGACCCCTCAGAAGGCTCGTCGTGTCGTTGCGCTCATCAAGGGCAAGCAGGCCGAAGAGGCCCTCGCCATCCTGAAGTTCGCGCCCCAGGGCGCGAGCGAGCCGATCTACAAGCTCGTCGCCTCGGCGATCGCGAACGCTCGCGTCACCGCCGACAAGACGAACGAGTACCTGGATGACGCCGACCTGTACGTGAAGAACGCGTACGTCGACGAGGGCACGACGCTCAAGCGTTTCCAGCCCCGTGCACAGGGTCGCGCCTTCCAGATCAAGAAGCGCACGAGCCACATCACGGTCGTGCTCGCGACGCCCGAAGAGGCCGCTGCGGCCCCGGCGCGCACCAACAAGAAGGCGAGCAAGTAATGGGACAGAAGGTCAACCCGTACGGCTTCCGTCTCGGCATCACCACCGACCACGTGTCGCGCTGGTTCTCGGACTCGACGAAGCGCGGTCAGCGCTACGCCGACTACCTCGCCGAGGACATCAAGATCCGTCGTCTGCTGACGACCTCGCTCGACCGCGCGGGCGTCAGCAACATCGAGATCGAGCGCACCCGTGACCGTGTCCGCGTCGACATCCACACCGCCCGCCCGGGCATCGTGATCGGTCGTCGCGGCGCCGAGGCCGAGCGCATCCGCGCCGACCTCGAGAAGCTCACCGGCAAGCAGATCCAGCTGAACATCCTCGAGGTCAAGAACCCCGAGGCCGACGCTCAGCTCGTCGCGCAGGGTGTGGCCGAGCAGCTCTCTGCTCGTGTCGCCTTCCGTCGCGCGATGCGCAAGGGTCTGCAGGGCGCCCAGCGCGCCGGCGCCAAGGGTGTCCGCATCCAGGTGTCGGGCCGTCTCGGCGGCGCCGAGATGAGCCGCTCGGAGTTCTACCGCGAGGGTCGCGTTCCGCTGCACACGCTGCGCGCGAACATCGACTACGGCTTCTACGAGGCCAAGACCACCTTCGGCCGCATCGGCGTGAAGGTCTGGATCTACAAGGGCGACCTCACCAACAAGGAGCTCGCCCGCGAGCAGGCCAACGCCCCGAAGTCCCGCGGTCGTGACGACCGCGGCGGCGACCGTCGTCGTGGCCCCCGCAACGAGGCCCCCGTGGCAGAAGGAGCGTCGGCGTAATGCTCATCCCCCGCAAGGTCAAGTACCGCAAGCAGCACCACCCGGGCCGCTCGGGCCAGGCCACCGGTGGCACCCAGGTGTCGTTCGGTGAGTTCGGCATCCAGGCCCTGACCCCCGCCTACGTGACCAACCGTCAGATCGAGTCCGCTCGTATCGCCATGACGCGTCACATCAAGCGTGGCGGAAAGGTGTGGATCAACATCTACCCCGACCGTCCCCTCACCAAGAAGCCCGCCGAGACCCGCATGGGTTCCGGTAAGGGTTCCCCCGAGTGGTGGGTCGCAAACGTCAAGCCGGGCCGCGTCCTCTTCGAGGTCGCGGGTGTGAACGAGGAGCTCGCTCGCGAGGCCCTCACCCGAGCCATCCACAAGCTGCCGCTCAAGGCACGCATCATCAAGCGCGAGGAGGGCGACGCGTAATGGCGATCGGCACCAAGCAGCTCGCCCCGAGCGAGCTCGACACGTTCGAAGACCAGCGCCTCGTCGAGGAGCTGCGCAAGGCCAAGGAAGAGCTGTTCAACCTGCGCTTCCAGTCGGCCACCGGCCAGCTCGAGAGCCACGGTCGCATCCGTGCGGTCAAGCGCGACATCGCGCGCCTGTACACCGTGATCCGTGAGCGCGAGCTCGGCATCCGTGCCACCCCGGCCCCGGTCGAGGTCAAGGCGAAGAAGAGCAAGGCGAAGAAGGCGGATGCCGCTGACGACGCCGCGAAGGAAGAGGCGGAGTAATGGCCACCGCGAAGAAGGCAGAGGCCGAGGCGCAGGTCGCCGGTCACGAGCACGCCGCGAACGACGTGCGCGACGAGAACGCCCGCGGTTACCGCAAGGCGCGTCGCGGCTACGTCGTCAGCGACAAGATGGACAAGACGATCGTCGTCGAGGTCGAGGACCGCGTGAAGCACCCGCTCTACGGCAAGGTCATCCGTCGCACCTCGAAGGTCAAGGCGCACGACGAGACCAACTCGGCGGGCATCGGCGACCTCGTCGTCATCAACGAGACCCGTCCGCTGAGCGCCACCAAGCGCTGGCGTCTGGTCGAGATCCTCGAGAAGGCCAAGTAAGCCTCGCGGCTCGCTTGGAACCCAAGGAGTAAAAAGTGATTCAGAACGAATCCCGGCTGAAGGTCGCCGACAACACCGGCGCCAAGGAGCTGCTCACCATCCGCGTGCTCGGTGGGTCGAACCGCCGCTACGCCGGCCTGGGCGACGTCATCGTCGCCACGGTCAAGGACGCGATCCCGGGTGGAAACGTCAAGAAGGGCGACGTGGTCAAGGCCGTCGTCGTCCGTGTCGTGAAGCAGACCCGCCGTCCCGACGGCTCGTACATCAAGTTCGACGAGAACGCCGCCGTGATCCTGAAGAACGACGGGGAGCCCCGCGGCACCCGTATCTTCGGGCCGGTCGGCCGTGAGCTTCGCGACAAGAAGTTCATGAAGATCGTCTCGCTCGCCCCGGAGGTCATTTGATCATGGCGAAGATCAAGAAGGGCGACCTGGTTCAGGTCATCTCGGGTGCGCCCGAAAAGCCGAAGAAGGAAGGCCGCAAGGCCGGCGATCGCGGCAAGCAGGGCAAGGTTCTCGAGATCCTCGACGGCGGCCAGCGCGTCATCGTCGAGGGCGTGAACTACGTCACCAAGCACAACCGCGTGGGCCAGTCCCAGCGCGGTACCAAGACCGGCGGCATCGAGACGTTCGAAGCCCCGATCCACATCTCGAACGTCGCGCTCGTCGACCCCTCGACCAAGAAGCCGACCCGTGTCGGTCACCGCGTCGAGGAGCAGGTGAAGGACGGCGTCAAGCGCACCGTCCGCGTGCGTTTCGCGAAGAAGAGCGGCAAGGACCTCTGAACATGAGCACCGACACTGCCGCGGTGGCTGGCAAGATCCAGCCCCGCCTCAAGCAGAAGTACAACACCGAGATCAAGAAGGCCCTGCAGGACGAGTTCGGCTACGCGAACGTCATGCAGATCCCCGGCCTGGTCAAGGTCGTCGTGAACACCGGTGTCGGCGAGGCTGCTCGCGACAGCAAGGTGATCGATGGCGCGGTCGAGGACCTCACCAAGATCACCGGTCAGAAGCCCATCGTCACCAAGGCCCGCAAGTCCATCGCGCAGTTCAAGCTGCGCGAGGGCCAGGCCATCGGTGCGCACGTCACCCTCCGTGGCGACCGTGCGTGGGAGTTCGTGGACCGCCTCGTCAACCTCGCCCTGCCCCGCATCCGCGACTTCCGCGGTCTGTCGGCCAAGCAGTTCGACGGCAACGGCAACTACACCTTCGGTCTCCAGGAGCAGTCCGTGTTCCACGAGATCGACCAGGACCGCATCGACCGCGTGCGTGGCTTCGACATCACGATCGTCACGACCGCCAAGACCGACGACGAGGGTCGCTCGCTGCTGCGTCAGCTGGGCTTCCCGTTCCAGTCGGCGGACTCGCAGGCCTGACCCCCCGGGCCCCCGGAACCCCGGGGGCCCCTCATCGAAGGTCGTCTGTCGCGTAACGGCAGGCGAAACCTCATGAACGAAAGAAGCATCAGATGACGATGACAGACCCGGTCGCAGACATGCTGACCCGTCTGCGCAACGCGAACTCTGCGCACCACGACTCCGTGTCGCTGCCGAGCTCGAAGCTCAAGACCACCATCGCCGAGATCCTCAAGCAGGAGGGTTACATCGCCGACTGGAGCGTCGCTGACGCCCGTGTCGGCCAGACCCTCACGATGACGCTGAAGTACGGCCCGAACCGTGAGCGGTCGATCGCCGGCATCAAGCGCGTCTCCAAGCCCGGCCTCCGCGTGTACGCGAAGTCGACCGAGGTCCCCACGGTCCTCGGCGGCCTGGGCGTGGCCATCCTGTCCACCTCCTCCGGTCTCCTCACCGACCGTCAGGCAGAGCAGAAGGGCGTCGGCGGGGAAGTCCTCGCCTACGTGTGGTGATCTGACATGTCGCGTATCGGACGTCTTCCCATCGACATCCCCGCCGGAGTCACCGTCTCGGTGAACGGCCGGGAGGTCGCCGTCAAGGGCCCCAAGGGCGAGCTCGCGCTCACCATTGCGCAGCCCCTCGAGGTGTCGGTCGAGGAGAACCAGGTTCTCGTCACCCGCCCCGACGACGAGCGCGAGTCGCGGTCGCTCCACGGCCTGACCCGCACGCTCATCAACAACAACATCATCGGTGTCACCCAGGGCTACACCAAGGGTCTCGAGGTCGTCGGCACGGGTTACCGCGTCGCGCAGAAGGGCAGCTCGATCGAGTTCGCCCTCGGCTTCTCGCACCCCGTGCTGGTCGAGCCCCCCGCCGGCATCACGCTCACGGTGGAGGGCAACAACAAGGTCACCGTGAGTGGCATCGACAAGCAGGCCGTCGGTGAGGCCGCCGCCAACATCCGCAAGATCCGCAAGCCCGAGCCCTACAAGGGCAAGGGTGTCCGGTACGCGGGCGAGGTCGTGCGTCGCAAGGCCGGAAAGAGTGGTAAGTAAGCCATGGCTCTCAAGACAAAGTCCGCAGCCCGCGCGCGTCGCCACGCACGTCTTCGCAAGAAGGTCGTGGGCACCGACGTCCGTCCCCGTCTGGTCGTGACGCGCTCGGCGCGCCACGTCTTCGTCCAGCTCGTCGACGACAGCAAGGGCCACACGCTGGCCTCGGCCTCCACGCTCGAGGTCGACCTGCGGTCGTTCGACGGTGACAAGACGGCCAAGGCCCGCAAGGTCGGCGAACTCGTCGCCGAGCGTGCCAAGGTCGCCGGTGTCTCCGACGTCGTGTTCGACCGTGGTGGCAACCGTTACGCCGGTCGCGTCGCCGCGATCGCCGAGGGCGCCCGCGAAGGAGGGTTGAACCTGTGAGTGACAACAAGGAGACCGAAGTGACCGAGCAGACCGCCCCCGCAGAGGGTGCAGCTGCCGCTCAGGCCCCGGCCGAGCGTGAGCGCGAGCCGCGCCGCGGTGGCCGCGAGCGCAACGCCAACCAGCGCGACCGTGGTTCGCGCGACCGCAACGAGAGCCAGTTCCTCGAGCGCGTCGTGACCATCAACCGCGTGTCGAAGGTCGTCAAGGGCGGTCGTCGCTTCAGCTTCACGGCGCTCGTCGTCGTGGGCGATGGCAACGGCGTCGTGGGCGTCGGCTACGGCAAGGCCCGCGAGGTCCCCCTCGCCATCTCGAAGGGTGTCGAGGAGGCCAAGCGCAACTTCTTCCGCGTGCCGCGCTCCGGCTCGACCATCCCCCACCCCGTTCAGGGTGAGGCCGCTGCCGGTGTGGTGCTCCTGCGCCCCGCCGCCGCCGGTACCGGTGTCATCGCCGGTGGTCCCGTCCGCGCGGTGCTCGAGTGCGCCGGCATCCACGACGTCCTCTCGAAGTCGCTCGGCTCGTCGAACACGATCAACATCGTGCACGCGACCGTCGAGGCGCTGAAGTCGCTCGAGGAGCCCCGCGCCGTGGCCGCCCGCCGTGGCCTGGAGTTCGACCAGGTCGCCCCCGCTCGCCTCGTGCGTGCGGAGGCCGCCGCTCAGAAGGTAGGTGCCTGATGGCCGAGCGTCTGAAGGTCACGCAGATCAAGTCCAAGGTGAGTGAGAAGCAGAACCAGCGCGACACGCTGCGTTCGCTCGGTCTCAAGCGGATCGGCGACTCGGTCGTCCGTCCCGACGACGCGCAGACGCGCGGCTACGTCAAGACCGTCGCTCACCTCGTGAAGGTTGAGGAGATCGACTAATGGCTGACAAGAAGGACGAGGCCGTCGCGGCCGACGCCCCGAAGAAGGCATCCGCCCGCAAGGCCGCCGCGACCACCGACGCCCCGGCGTCGCGTCCCGGTGTGCTGAAGGTCCACCACCTGCGTCCGGTCCCCGGCGCCCGTACCGCCAAGACCCGCGTCGGTCGTGGTGAGGGCTCGAAGGGTAAGACCGCCGGTCGTGGTACCAAGGGCACGAAGGCGCGTTACCAGGTCAAGGTCGGCTTCGAGGGTGGGCAGATGCCGCTGCACATGCGCACCCCCAAGCTGCGCGGCTTCAAGAACCCGTTCCGCGTCGAGTACCAGGTCGTCAACCTGGACAAGCTGGCCGAGCTCTACCCGCAGGGCGGCGATGTGACCATCGTCGACCTCGTGGCCAAGGGCGCCGTTCGCAAGAACGAGAAGGTCAAGGTGCTGGGCACCGGCGACATCGCCGTGGCGCTCAACGTCTCCGTCGACAAGGTCTCCGGCTCGGCTGAGCAGAAGATCGTCGCCGCGGGCGGCACCGTCAACAACTGACGTCCGACCCTGCAGGGGGCCGGCGGCCTTAGGGCCGCCGGCCCCTTCTGGGTTAGTGTGATGAGGTGTGCGCTCTGACGCGCGCCGAGATCGTTCTGGAGGAATCCTCTTGTTCAGCGCCATCGCGCGTGTCTTCCGCACGCCAGACCTGCGGCGGAAGATCGCCTTCACGCTGGGGATCATCGCCATCTACCGGCTGGGTGCCCACGTTCCGACCCCGTTCGTCGACTACCCGAACGTGCAGTCGTGTCTGCAGCAGTCGGGCAGCACCGAGGGTCTGCTTTCGCTGGTGAACCTCTTCTCCGGCGGCGCGCTGCTCCAGCTCTCGATCTTCGCGCTCGGCGTGATGCCCTACATCACCGCCACGATCATCGTGCAGCTGCTGCGCGTGGTCATCCCGCACTTCGAGACCCTCTACAAGGAGGGTCAGGCGGGCCAGGCGAAGCTGACGCAGTACACGCGCTACCTCACCATCGCGCTGGCGCTGCTGCAGTCGACCACCCTCGTCACCGTGGCCCGCTCCGGCCAGCTGTTCGGCTCGACGGGCGTGCCCGAGTGCACGCAGCTGCTCACCAACGACATCTGGTGGGCCCAGCTGCTCATGATCATCACGCTGACCGCCGGTACCGGTCTGGTCATGTGGTTCGCCGAGCTCGTCACCGAGCGCGGCGTCGGCAACGGCATGTCGATCCTCATCTTCACCTCGATCGCCGCGACCTTCCCGGGCGCGATGCTGTCGATCCTCACCTCGCGCGGCCCGGAGGTCTTCCTCCTCGTCCTGGCCGTCGGCATCGTCGTCGTGGCCCTGGTGGTGTTCGTCGAGCAGTCGCAGCGCCGCATCCCCGTGCAGTACGCCAAGCGGATGGTCGGCCGCCGCACCTTCGGCGGCTCGAACACGTACATCCCGATCAAGGTCAACATGGCCGGCGTCGTGCCCGTCATCTTCGCGTCGTCGCTGCTGTACATTCCCGCCCTCATCGCGCAGTTCAACCAGCCGCAGGCGGGTCAGGAGCCCGCGGGCTGGGTGACGTGGATCTCGCAGTACCTCACGCGCGGCGACCACCCGCTGTACATGGCGATCTACTTCCTGCTCATCGTCGGGTTCACGTACTTCTACGTCGCGATCACCTTCAACCCGGTCGACGTCGCCGACAACATGAAGAAGTACGGCGGCTTCATCCCCGGCATCCGCGCGGGCCGTCCGACGGCCGAGTACCTCGACTACGTGCTGACGCGCATCACGCTGCCCGGGTCCATCTACCTGGGTCTCATCGCCCTGCTGCCGCTCATCGCCCTGGCCACGGTCGGCGCGAACCAGAACTTCCCGTTCGGCGGCGCCTCGATCCTCATCATCGTCGGTGTGGGTCTCGAGACGGTGAAGCAGATCGACGCGCAGCTCCAGCAGCGTCACTACGAGGGGCTCCTCCGATGACCGCCCGCCTTCTGATCGTCGGCCCGCAGGGCTCCGGCAAGGGCACGCAGGGCGTCCGCATCGCGGAGGCGCTCGGGATCCCGGTCGTCTCCACCGGCGACGTGTTCCGTCAGAACGTCTCCGAGGGCACCGACCTGGGCCTCGAGGTGAAGTCGATCATCGACGCCGGCGACCTCGTCCCCGACGAGCTCACCAGCGCCGTGGTCCGCGACCGCCTCTCCCAGGCGGACGCCGCCGACGGCTTCCTCCTCGACGGGTATCCCCGCAACCTCGCCCAGGTCATGCACCTCGACGAGTTCCTCGAGGGCCGCGACGAGTCGCTCGACGCCGTCATCGCGCTGGTCGTCCCCCGTGAGGAGTCCATCTCGCGCCTCAAGACGCGCGCGACGGAGCAGGGCCGTGCGGATGACACCGAGGAGGGGATCGCCACCCGTCTCGCGATCTACGAGCGCGAGACCGCGCCCATCCTCGGCGTCTACGGCACGCGGGACATCGTCGACGAGATCGACGGCGTCGGATCCCTCGACGAGGTCGCCGCGCGGATCACCGCGGCCCTCGAGGCGCGGGGCATCACCCCGTCGTCCGCACACTGATGCCGTGCTGCGCTCGTCCGTCTACAAGAAGCCCGCGCACCTGCGCGCGATGGTGGAGCCGGGACTGATCACGGCGGCGGCGCTCGACGCCGTCCGGGCGATGATCGCCCCCGGCGTCACGACGTTGGACCTGGATGCCGCGGCCTCCCGCGTCATCGTCGGGCGCGGCGCGAAGTCGAACTTCCAGATGGTCCGCGGGTACCGGCACACCGTCTGCGCCTCGGTCAACGAGCAGGTGGTGCACGGCATCCCGAACGACCGCCCGCTGCAGGCGGGGGACATCCTGTCGATCGACGCGGGTGCGGAGTACCGCGGGTGGAACGGCGACTCGGCCTTCACCGTGATCGTTCCGGGCGACGCCCCGGAGGAGCTCGTCGCCCCGCGTCGCCGCCTCTCCGAGGTGACGGAGGGCTCCCTGTGGGCCGGCATCGCGGCGCTGTCCCGTGCCGAGCACCTGGGCGAGGTGGGTGCCGCGATCGAGCAGTACATCGTCGAGCACGCACCGGCGCCGGGCTACGGCATCCTGCGCGACTACGTGGGTCACGGCATCGGCCGCAAGATGCACGAGTCGCCGAGCATCTTCAACTACGCGACCGAGGAGCGCGGCGCCGACGTGCGGCCCGGTCTCGCCGTCGCGATCGAGCCCATGGTCGTCATCGGGGACCAGCAGACGTTCACCGAGGACGACGGATGGACGGTGTCGACGCTGGACGGCACGGACGGCTCCCATTGGGAACATAGCGTCGCGGTGCACGATGGAGGGATCTGGGTCCTCACCGCGCCCGACGGCGGTGCAGAGAAGCTGGCGCCCTTCGGAGTGGTGCCCACGGAGATCGAGGGATGATGATGGCCGCCGCCCGCAAGTCCACGAACTGGTTCGCGATCGGCGTCACCGCCGCCGCGCTGGTCGTCGTCCTCATCGTGGGCGGTGTGGTGTGGTTCGCCAACAGCCGGGCGACCTCACCCGGCCCGACGCCTCAGGCACAGGCCGTCGACCCCGACACGGGCGCCATCGCCGTCGGAACCGGCGACCAGACCGTGGACACCTACGTCGACTTCATGTGCCCCATCTGCAACCAGTTCGAGCAGAGCTACGGGCCGACCCTCGAGAGCCTCGTCGACGACGGCACCATCACGCTGAACATCCACCCGATCTCGATCCTGGACCGGGCGTCGCAGGGCACCGAATTCTCCACCCGGTCCGCGAACGCCGCCTACTGTGTGGCCGAGGACGACGCGCAGAACGTGCTGCCGTTCGTGCAGGCGATGTACGCGCAGCAGCCGGCCGAGCAGACCTCGGGTCTCGACGACGCGACGCTGGTCCAGATCGCCGAGTCCGCCGGGGCATCGGATGCCGTGGCCTCCTGCATCCAGGACGGCACCTACGAGCGCTTCGTGACGGCGCGCACCCGCGACACCCCGGTCCAGCCGGGCGCCTCGGGCATCGCGACGCCGACGATCGCCATCAACGGCGAGGTGTTGAACAACCAGACCGACCTCACCGGCAACCCCGAGACCGACATCACGGGGCGTCTGAACGGCTGAGCGCCGGCGGCGACTTGCCGCATCGGGCACTACCACGTATGCTTGATCTTTGGTGCGTTGCGCCTTCATTGGCGTGTCGCAAGCACCGAAACCCCATCCACCGCAGACCGGCCGGTCTGCAACGAGCGTGAGCGAGTTTATGGCGAAGAAAGACGGTGTCATCGAGATCGAGGGCACGGTGTCCGAGGCACTGCCCAATGCGATGTTCCGTGTCGAGCTGACCAACGGTCACAAGGTGCTCGCCACCATCTCGGGAAAGATGCGGCAGAACTACATCCGCATCATCCCCGAGGACCGCGTCGTCGTCGAGCTGAGCCCGTACGACCTCACCCGTGGTCGTATCGTCTACCGCTACCGCTGAGTCCGGCCGAGAAGTAACGAGCCGCTCCGGCGGGTCGAAGACAGCGAAATCAGGAAATCATGAAGGTCAACCCCTCCGTCAAGCCCATCTGCGACCACTGCAAGGTGATCCGTCGCCACGGGCGCGTCATGGTGATCTGCAAGAGCAACCCGCGTCACAAGCAGCGCCAGGGCTGACACCCCGACTTTCCAACTGAATACACACCGGCAGGATCAGAACCCGCGATGCGGGGGACACCTCGGGGCGGAGGCCCGAGCACCGATCCTGTTTCACACCTCCACGACACTCTGAGGAGAGCCGCATGGCACGTCTCGCCGGCGTCGACATCCCGCGCGACAAGCGCGTGGTGATCGCACTTACCTACATCTACGGCGTGGGCCGCACCCGCTCCACCGAGATCCTCACCGCGACCGGCATCAGCCCGGACGTCCGCGTCAAGGACCTCACCGACGACCAGCTGGTCGCGCTCCGCGACCACATCGAGGGCACCTACAAGGTGGAGGGTGACCTTCGCCGCGAGGTCGCCGCCGACATCCGCCGCAAGGTCGAGATCGGTTCCTACGAGGGCCTGCGCCACCGCCGCGGCCTCCCCGTGCGCGGTCAGCGCACGAAGACGAACGCGCGTACCCGCAAGGGTCCGAAGCGCACCGTCGCCGGCAAGAAGAAGGCGCGCTAGGCCTCCGCCGGCGCAGGATTCAGGAGAACCGCACATGGCACAGGCCAAGTCCGCTGCGCGCAAGCCGCGCCGCAAGGAGAAGAAGAACATCGCCGTGGGTCAGGCCCACATCAAGTCGACGTTCAACAACACCATCGTCTCGATCACCGACCCCTCCGGTGCCGTCATCAGCTGGGCCTCGTCCGGCGGTGTCGGTTTCAAGGGCTCGCGCAAGTCGACGCCGTACGCCGCCGGCATGGCCGCGGAGTCGGCCGCTCGCCAGGCGCAGGAGCACGGCGTCAAGAAGGTCGACGTCTTCGTGAAGGGTCCCGGCTCGGGCCGTGAGACCGCGATCCGCTCGCTCACCGCGGCGGGCCTCGAGGTCGGCTCGATCCAGGACGTGACGCCGCAGGCCCACAACGGCTGCCGTCCGCCGAAGCGCCGCCGCGTCTGACGTGTGAGATCCCGAGGGGCCCTGTGCTCCTCGGGATCGACGCGCGTCGCGCGTCCCAGCACTTTCCGGGATGCCTCCCGCCCCTGTTCCTCCGGGGCGAGGCGTCCTCGGGGACAACTCAACACCTCACCCCATTACACGTGTCATATAGCGGGCACGTGATCGAAAGGAACACATAGTGCTCATCGCACAGCGTCCCACTCTGACCGAGGAGAAGATCGGGGAGTTCCGCAGCCGTTTCGTCATCGAGCCGCTCGAGCCCGGCTTCGGTTACACGATCGGCAACGCGCTGCGTCGCAGCCTTCTGTCCTCCATCCCCGGCGCGGCCGTCACGAGCATCCGCATCGACGGTGTGCTGCACGAGTTCAGCACCATCCCGGGCGTGAAGGAAGACGTCACCGAGATCATCCTGAACATCAAGCAGCTCGTCGTCTCGAGCGAGCGCGATGAGCCCATCACCGCGTACCTGCGCAAGACGGGTGCCGGCGAGGTCACGGCGGCCGACATCTCGGCTCCGGCCGGTGTCGAGGTGCACAACCCCGAGCTGGTCATCGCCACGCTCAACGACACCGCCAAGTTCGAGCTCGAGCTCACCATCGAGCGCGGCCGCGGCTACGTGTCCGCGACGCAGAACCGCAACGAGTACGCCGAGGCCGGTCAGATCCCGATCGACTCGATCTACTCGCCGGTGCTCAAGGTCAGCTACCGCGTCGACGCCACCCGTGCCGGGGAGCGCACCGACTTCGACAAGCTCGTCCTGGACGTCGAGTCGAAGCCCTCGATCGCGCCGCGCGACGCCGTCGCCTCCGCCGGCCGTACCCTCACCGAGCTGTTCGGTCTCGCCCGCGAGCTGAACGTCGAGGCCGAGGGCATCGAGATCGGGCCCGCCCCGGTCGAGACCGTGCTCTCGAACGAGCTCTCCATGCCGATCGAGGACCTCGACCTGTCGGTGCGCTCGTACAACTGCCTCAAGCGCGAGGGCATCAACACCGTCTCCGAGCTGGTCGCCCTGTCGGAGACCCAGCTGATGAACATCCGCAACTTCGGTCAGAAGTCGGTCGACGAGGTGCGCGACAAGCTCACGTCGCTCGGCCTGTCGCTGAAGGACTCGGTGCCCGGCTTCGACGGCGCCCAGTACTTCGGCGGCTACGACGACGAGACCGTCTGACCCGTCGGACCCGACCGAACCTTCCCACTGGAGTAACACGACATGCCCAAGCCCACGAAGGGTCCCCGCCTCGGAGGCGGCCCGGCCCACGAGCGTCTGCTTCTCGCCAACCTCGCGGCAGCGCTCTACACGCACAAGTCCATCAAGACGACCGAGACCAAGGCCAAGCGCCTGCGTCCGCTCGCCGAGCGTCTGATCACCTTCGCCAAGCGTGGCGACCTGCACGCGCGTCGCCGCGTGCTGAGCGTGATCGGCGACAAGGACGTCGTGCACACCCTGTTCACCGAGATCGCGCCGCTGGTGGCCGACCGTGACGGCGGCTACACCCGCATCACCAAGGTCGGCAACCGCAAGGGCGACAACGCGCCCATGGCCGTGATCGAGCTCGTCCTCGAGCCCGTCACGAAGAAGCCGTCGTCGTCGAAGGCCGCCGCGCCCGCCGCCGCAGCCCCCGCCGCCGACGAGGCGCCCGCCGACGAGGCTCCCGCCGAGGAGACCGCCGCCGACGAGACCGCCACCACCGACGAGGCCGCCGACGCCGGCGCCGAGTCGCCGGAGGAGGGCGCTGCTGCCGAGGCTGCGGCCGAGGACGCCGTCGAGGGCGACACCAAGGCCTGAGCGCCTTCGCTCGATCGAAGCCCCCATCCGTCCGCGGGTGGGGGCTTCGTCGTGCCTCTAGGCTTGTCGGGTGCGCATCCGTCTCGACATCGCCTATGACGGCACGCACTTCCGCGGTTGGGCGCGGCAGCCGCGCCTGCGCACGGTCCAGGGGACCCTCGAGGACGCCCTCGCCCGGATCGTCGGCGGCGACCCGCGGCTGGTCGTCGCGGGCCGGACGGATGCGGGCGTGCACGCGAGCGGCCAGGTCGCGCACGTCGACCTCGACGAGGCGCAGGCGGCCCGTCTGCCGCGCCGCCGCAACGACCCGGGCGCCGATCCCGTCGCGTCCCTGGCGGGCCGCGTGCGGGGCGTCCTGGGTGCCTATCCCGACGTGACCGTTCGCCGGACGAGCTTGGCCCCCGACGGCTTCGACGCGCGCTTCTCGGCGGTGTGGCGGCGGTACGTCTACCGTCTCGCGGACGCGCGGACGGGGTACGACCCGCTCCTTCGCGCCGCGACGACCACGGTCAAGGCCGATCTGGACGTGGACCGGATGGATGCCGCCGCCCGCAGCCTCATCGGCCTGCACGACTTCGCCGCCTACTGCAAGGCGCGCGAGGAGGCGACCACCATCCGCACCCTCCTCGAGTACGACTGGCACCGCGGTGCGGACGGCGTCCTCGTGGCTCACGTCCGCGCAGACGCTTTCTGCCACAGCATGGTGCGGGCCCTCGTCGGAGCCTGTGTCGCGGTGGGGGAGGGGCGTCTCGCCGTCGAGGACGTCGTGGCCATCCGCGATGCCGGTCTGCGGACGGCGGACACCAAGGTCCTGGCGGCGCGCGGTCTCGTGCTCGCCGAAGTGGGCTATCCCGCCGACCACCTGCTCGCCGCGCGGGCGGAGCAGACGCGCAATCGCCGCGACGCCGACGACATCGGGTCATGAGCGTGCCGCGCGGGTGCCGGGAATCCGCCGCAAGCCCCCCGCGTCCGCATCTTCGGCGGGCCTAGGCTGTCATCGCCATGAAGGTCATCTCGTACAACCTCCGCAAGCACCGCGCCGCCGGTGAGCTCGCCGCGCTCGTCGAGGCGCACGCCGTCGACGTCCTCTGCCTCCAGGAGGCGGACACCCGCGATCTTCCCGCGGAGATCGCCGGTCTCCACCTTGCCGACGCGACGCAGCGCAACAGGCTCGGCCTCGCCGTCTACTACCGCGCCAACACGTTCCAGGCGCAGGAGGTCCGCGCGATCGGCCTCAAGAAGTCGCTTCACGACTACGTGCTGAAGCCCGCCGAGGAGCGGATGCTGGGCGTGCGCCTGCGGGACATCGACCACGGTCGCGAGATCATCGTCGCGTCGTTCCACGCGGCGCCGCTGACGGCGCTGAACTCTCTGCGGCGTCATCAGATCCGCACGGCGCTCTCGGCCCTGCAGGATCTCGGTCCGGGCCTCCCGGCGCTCATGGTGGGGGACTACAACTACCCCGTCTTCAAGGAGAACCTCGGTCAGAAGGTGCGGGACCAGGGCTACGAGCTGACGCTCAGCGACGCGCGCACCTACACGCGCTATCGGTTCTTCCGCGGTCACTACGACTTCGCGACGTCCAACGGGTTCGACATCGCCCACATCAGGACGCTTCCGCAGGGTCTGAGCGACCATCTGCCGATCCTGATCACCGCGGACGTGTCGTCCCGACGCCCGCCCGCCGTCGTCTGAGCGGGATGGATGCCGCTCACCGTGGCATCCATGAGGCGTGAACTCCCCCTCAGCCGGAGGGATGCCGCAGGCGGCGGCATCCGCCATGCCCCTGCCTTGACCGGTGTTGTGCGCCGGGGACGGATTCGGACTCGGGGAACGACGAAGGGCCGCCCGCGATGCGGACGGCCCTTCGAGCGGAGCTGAGGTCAGGCGGCGTTCTGACGCGAGCGGCGCACCGTGGTGCCGACCGCGATCGCACCACCGGCGAGGACGAGCGCGCCGCCACCGACCCAGAGGCCGAGGAGCGAGCCGGAGTCCAGACCCGTGGCGGGCAGGCCGCCGGCGTTCGAACCGCCGGTGCCGGTGCTGCCACCGGTGCTGCCGCCGGCGCTGGCGCTGTCACCCGCGACGACCGAGACCGAGCGGCCGCTCTCGAGGCCCACGAGGGTGATCGAGTAGGCGCCGGCAGCGGTGTCCGGGAACTTGAGGTTGACCGCGACGGAACCCGACGCGTCAGCCTGCGTGCGCAGGCTGCTGTTGGTCTCGACGGCCGTCTTGACGATGGCCGTGGTGATGCCGAGGGCGCTCTCACCGGTGATGGTGAGGCCCACGGTCTCGCCCGGAGCCATCGTGCCGGCGGGGAGGGCCAGGCCGAGGGTCTCGCCGGGGCCGGTGCCGCCGGACGTCTCAGCGACGGCGGGGTCGGGGTACTCGGCGTTGGCGGCGGTCGGAACCGCGAGCGCCATGCCCGCGGCGAGAGCGAGCACCGCGGAGGCGCGGACAAGCTTGTTGTTCATGGTGGCACCCATCTAGATCGAAGGCATGCGCCGAGAAGATCACGGCACATGAAATCGAGAGCCGAGGCGACCCCCCAAGGCCCCACACCGGGTCTCGACTCTCTTAGTGGAGATTATTCAGGAAAACCACAGCCCGCGCCAACTCGGGACGTTTCATTTGCGTAAACAGTGGGCGTGAGAAGAGCGTCCAGCTCCGCGGTCGCCGGGGTTCCCGCCCTCAGGAGGAGTTCGGCCTGCTGCCCCGGAGCGAGCTGCACCGACCATTTCACCACGCCGTGCCCGCGGTCCGTGTCCGTCGTGGCGCTCGCGGCACTCCCGGCGCTGGACAGCCTCTGATCCTGGAGCACCGCTCCCTCGGGGAGGTAGACGTACACCCCGGTGAGCGCCTGGCCCTCCGGCACACCGAACGCGCCGCCGCCCGTGACGTACGCGGGGAGCGTCGCGGGGTCGGGGGCGTCGTTGCGCAGCGTCACGCGCAGAGACGCCGCGTCCGCGCCGCACCATGCCGTCTCGACGTCGACGTGCAGGTAGTAGTCCATCTTCGAGCCGGTGCCGTCGTTGAGGTAGACGCCGAAGGCGGTGCGGTCGGCGTCGCTGACGGGGAGCGCTCCCTGGAGGGTCGTGCCGTCGAGGACGGCCTGCTCGGCGGCATCCGCGCTCCACATCAGGAGGCGGCGCTGCTCGCCCGCCTCGGTGAGCGCGTCGATGAGGGCGGCGGGGTCGGCGCGGCCATCGGCGAGCGCCTGGAAGACCGAGGCCGCGGCCGACTGGAAGAACGCGTCCTGCTGGGCGGGCACCGCGTAGCGGCGGTACACCTCGTCGAGGAGGAGGGGCACGGCGTTGTCGGACGTGATCACGTCGCCGGTGGGCAGGGTGATCGGACCGGTGGCCCGGAGGATGTACGACAGGCTGACCGGATCGAGGGCGATGACCCCGTCGACGGCGGTGCCGGTCTCGCGCAGCCACATCTCCCGCGCGATCGGGGCGCCCATGGTGAAGTCGGGGAGCTGCGTGACGTTCTGGATGAACCGGGCGGGCCGGGTGCCGAAGATCCGGAGGGTGTCCTCGGGCAGGGCGACGACCGGGTCGTCCGGCGCGGGGGCGCGGAAGTCGCCGGACGAGCCCTGCGCACCGAGGGAGATGCGGCCGTTCTCGGTGTCGATCTGGGCCACGGCGCCGACGATCCCGCCCATGGACCGCCACTCGGCGTTGTTCTGGAAGGCGACGAGGTAGGTCCGCGGACCGTTCGCCCCGAGGATGGCGGGGACGATCCGCGTGGCCCGGTGCAGCGCGTCGGCGGACACGGATGCCTCGGAGACGAGGTCGCGCGCCTGGCCGACCGCCTCCCGGACGACGCCGAGGAGGGGGCGTTCGTCGATGCCGGCGAGGTCGTCGGACGCGCCGGCGAGAGCGGTCGCCGCGGCGCCGGCGGCGGGTTCGAGGGCGGCGATGCGCGCGACGTCGAACGCGCCGTCGACGGGGCGCAGGGCATCGGCCGAGAGCCCGGACGCGGCCTCGGAGAGCGGCCCCAGGGCGTCGGCGGCGACATCGTCGATGGCCGCCGCGAGGTGCGCCACGGCGGCCAGCTGCGGTCCGACCCAGGGCACCGTCTCGGCGGCGCGCCAGACCGGGTCGCTGGTGAGGGATCGCGCCGCGGAGGTGTCGTCGCCCACCCCGCCGAGCAGCGCCGCGGCCGCGGCCGGGTCGTCGATCGAGGCCGAGGCCGCGGCGACGGAGTCCTGTGCGTCGCGCAGGTGCCCGTAGGCGAGCCACCCCCGGACGCCCACCCACGCGACGGCGAGGACGGCGACGGCGAGGACGGCGCCGACCGTCCAGGCGAACGCCGTTCCGGCGGCGCGCGACGGCCGACGGCGGGGGGCGGGGTCGGTCACGCGGACCACCCTAGACGTTCGGGCCGTGCGTCGACCGCCGGCGACCCCGCGTCCGCCTAGACTGGCCGCTGACCCGGGGAGGACGCATGGGGGACGGTGCACGACGACGTCGGACCGCGCTGAGCGCGATCGGCATCATGACGGCGGCGCTCGCCCTCAGCGCGTGCGGCGCACCGCCGTGGGCCACCGGAGGCGGAGCCGCCCCCGTGGAGACCGCGACCGCGGCCCCGACCACGGCACCGGCGCCGAAGCCCGTCCCGAACGACCTCTCCAGCGGCTCGACCCAGCGCCCGCTGCAGGCCGGTGCCGTCAACGCGACCGTCGACTACTGGTCCAAGCTCTCCATGGACCGGTGGACGGCCACGGCGCTCAAGCCGGTCAGCATGTCGATGGTGACGACGGTGACGCCCAACGACGGCCAGAAGGTCTACCTGCAGCGCGCGACGATGACGGCGGTGCCCGGCAACGCCGATCAGTCGTTCGCGCCGCTCGATCCGCAGATCGACGAGTCCTCCGTCGCTCCGGGGTACCTCGTCCTCGACCCGTACAGCTACTCGCAGACCTTCACGATCGGCGAGGTCCCGCCGGGGGCGACGTTCGTGACGCTGCAGTTCACGTACGACTTCCTCGTCCAGACGACGCCCACGTCGAGCGAGTTCGCGAAGCAGACCGCCAGCGACAGCATCACCGTGGCCATCTCGGGCGGCGGGGAGCCCGAGCCCTCCGCGTCCAGCTGACCGCTCAGGCGTCGATCCGCTCCCACCGGTCGCCTCCGAGGCGGGACGCCTGGGCGGCGGCCCCGTCCGCCGCGGCCGCGAGGACGTCGAGGTCGTAGCTCCCGCTCTCGGCGGGAACCCAGCCGACGCTGGCCGACAGCTGGACGGCGATGTGGCTCGTGGCATCCAACTCGGTCACGCGCCGGAGCATTTCGCGGACGTGCTCGCGCAGGACCGGTCCGGGCCTGCACACGACGGCCACCACCCGCCCGGGGGCCGGACTGCCGAGATCCGCCTCGGCGGGCAGGGTCGTCGCGACGACGTCCTCGAACGCCTCCACGATGCGCCCCCAGCTCGCCTCGCCGGCCGCGCCGCGCACGTGGTCCGCGTCGTCGATCCGGATCGCCAGGACGGCCCACCCCGGCTCGTGTGCGCGCCGTGCACGCCGGAGGCGGTCGCGGGCGGTGACCGAGAACTGCGGCCACGACGTCGCTCGGAGGGTTCCGACCGGCGACACCGACGTGAAGTACAGCAGGCTGACGATCGCGCAGACGAGGAACACGAGCATCGCGAGGCCGTTGAGCACGCGGGTGAGCTCGAGATCGTCGGCGCGGACGGGCAGGAGGAGACCCGACAGCAGCACCCAGCACCCGAGCGCCACGAAGCCTCCGGACACGATCGTGAGCGGGAGCACGAGCCGCTCCTGGCGGTCGGCCGCCCGGCGCAGCTCGAGCAGCGTCAGCCCGGCGAAGACCGACGCCCCGAAGAAGCCGACCCGGAACGCGAGCCCGTAGACCTCCGAGGCCGACGCGACGAGGAAGCCGCCGGCGGTGATCAGCGCCTGGGCGACCGCGATCCAGGGGAGGGCGGGGACGCCCCGGCGGGCCCGGAAGCCCGACCAGATGAGGGCCGGGGCGCCGAGCATGAGCCCGAGACCGGCACGGCGGATCTGCTCGTCGCCCAGGGCGGAGCCGGTCACCGACACCCAGGTGCTCGTCATCGCCAGGACGAAGGCCAGTGACCACAGCAGGGACGCCTTCGACGGGCGGTGGAGGAAGCCGAGCCCGATGACCATGACGGCGCCCAGCGTCGCGACGGTCGCCTGCGCCAGGCCGAGGTTGGCCATCGCGACGTCGAAGGTCATGCCGTGCGCTCCTCCGCGCCGGGCCCGTCGGCGCGGGCGGGGAGCGTGATGCTCACCGTCGTCCCCGCGCCCACCTCGCTCTCCAGGGTCAGGGAGCCGCCCTGCTGCTCGACGATGCTGCGGACGATGCCCATCCCCAGCCCGGTCCCGGGGGTGGTGCTCTCGCGCACCGCGCGAGCCCGGTAGTAGGGCTCGAAGATGCGCGGCAGGTCGTCCTCGTGGATGCCGATGCCCGTGTCGGCGAAGTGCAGGACCACCGTGCGGCCGAGGCGGTCGGCGTCGCCGATGATGCGGACCGTGCCCCCGCCCGGCGTGTACTTGATGGCGTTGCTCAGGACGTTGTCGAAGGCCTGCCGGAGGCGGAACGCGTCGCCCACGACCTCCAGCCCCTCGCCCAGGTCCTCCTCGATGGTCACCCGGCGCGCCGCGGCCGCGGGACGGAACGACTCGAGCGACGAGGAGATGATGCGGGCGGCGTCGGACACCGCGGGTGCCGCGTCCTCGCGGAACACGCCGCGCGAGCTGGCGAGGATCTCCGAGATGAGCGACTGCATGCGCTCGCCGGCGCCGGCGATGACCTCGATCTGCTCCCGCACCTTGGGCGGCAGCGTCGGGTCGTCGAGCGCCAGGTCGGCGTGGCCGACGATCGCCGTCAGAGGATTGCGCAGCTCATGCGACACTGTCGCCGCCAGGCGCTCGCGGGCGCGCTCGGCTTCGATGAGCGCCGTGATGTCGTGCACGATCAGCAGGGTGCTGGGCGGCTCGTCCGACGACATCAGGCGTCGGGTCGACACCGACAGCGCGTGCCAGTTCCCGTCCGCGTCGTACAGCCAGACCCGCTCGTCCTCGAACTGCTCCCCGCGCGACGCCCGGATGAACGGCCGCTCCCCGTCGGGCAGCGGGTCCCCGCGCAGCGCGGCGTACTCCACGGCGCCGCCGGGGCGCTTCGGGTCGTCGCGGTCCACCCCGTAGAGGGCGACGTAGGTGTCGTTGAGCGCCAGGACCTCGCCCTCGGCCGACAGTCGGGCGATGCCGGTGTCGAGGCCGTTGAGCATCTGCGACACCCGGCGCTCCTGGCCCGTCACGCGTTGCAGCGTCCCCTGCAGGCGGGTGGCCTGGCGACGCAGCAGCTGCTTGAACGCCCGGGTCTGCCGCGAGGTCATGTACGCGGTGATGCCGATGAAGGTGAGGGTGAGCAGCACGATGATGAGCCGCAGGGCCTGCACCGGTCCGAAGCCGTTCGCCGTGGCATCCACGAGGATCATCGTCCCGACCCCGGCCAGCGCGGTGATGAGCAGCACGAGGCTGAAGTACGTCGCGAGCCAGATGATGGGGAACGCCCAGAAGAAGCCGAACCGCAGGTCGGTGCCGAAGGCGAGCAGTCCGATGCCGAGGACGTCGCCGAGGGGGATGGCGGCCACCGCGGTCCGCGGAACGCGATGCCAGGGGACGACGAGGGCCGCCGCGGTCAGGGCGATGATGAGGGCCACGCCGGTCGAGAAGGTCCACACCTTGAACAGCTCGGGCTGCAACGCCTGCACGACCAGCACGGTGATCACGACGCTCGCGCTGAGGACCAGCTGCTGGAGCCAGACGGACCGGGTCCTGCTGCCGGGGCCGGTGTCGTCCGTGCCGCTGCGGTCGCGGGGGGACGTCGTCGATACGCCGCCTGCGACTGCCATGCCTCCGAGTGTATAGAGGATGGTGTACTCTGCTGCTCGCCATCCTGTCTCTGCTCCGCCGACAGCCCTCCCGAGGGTCGTCGTCCGGTCAGACTCCCCCTGAGGCCTGCATCCCGCAGCGTGATGGTCGTTCGTCGACCTCGGCGCCGTCCCGCGCCTCACCTCAGGAGAACCCATGAGCACGCCCTCTCGCCGTCGCGTCGCGCGCACGGTCGCCTTCGCCGCCGCCCTCGCCCTCGTCGGGCCCGCCACTCTCAGCGGGTGCTCGCAGGTGGCGGACGCCTTCAACGCCCTGCAGGGGCAGACCTCCGGCACGCAGTCCGTCGTCGTCGCCACCCCCGCGCCGCAGTCCTCGACGGGCGCGATGCCGTTCGACTCGCAGTTCACCTACGACGGGTCCGTGTCGCTGTCGTCCGAGGTGGCCGACGGCCTCGAGGTGCGCCTCGACGTGTGGGCCGTCGACCCGAAGCGGACGATGGAGTGGACCGCCTCGAATGAGAAGCAGCTCGGGTTCGCCGTCAACGTCTACGACCACCGCGTCGACGAGAAGGCCGTGCTCACCCAGAAGCGCCGGGTCTACCTGTCGTCGATCTCGGTCACGTCGCAGACGGCGCAGACCGGGGGACAGGTGTCCAACCCGTTCCAGTTCAGCGCCGACCCGCGCACGCTCGTCCCCTCCGACACCCAGCGCTCCGACCGCGGCCTCCTGCTGAACAGCTACCAGGGTGGCCTGCTCATGCCGACGACGTCCATCCGTCAGCTGCCCAACGACTCGTACGGCCTCACGCTCGAGTTCGCCCTGAACGTCTGGGTCGAGGGTGCGCCCAACAGCGAGGGCTCGTTCTCGCAGCAGACCGTGTACCAGTACCTGCCCATCGCCATCTACGCGGACCAGGCCGGCAGCACCGGATCGACCACGACGCAGAACGGCCAGTCCGGCGGCCAGCAGTCGGGGTGGGGACAGAACGGTCAGCAGTCCGGGTGGGACCAGAGCTCGTCGGGCCAGCAGGGCTCGGGGACCGGCACCGGTCAGAGCTGGGGCGACGGCCAGGGCTGAGCCTCCGGTCGCGCGGGCGACGGCCAGGGCTGAGCCGGGGCTCAGGCGTCGTCGAACTCCCGCAGCGACGGACGCAGGCGCCGCGCCTCCATGAGCGTGGAGAGCGCGGCGACGTCCGTGATGCGACGGTGCGCGAACTCGAGGTCGGGGGTGTCGTCGTACCCGATGCCGGGCATCCGCGCCGCGAAGGCCCGGCGCACGTCGTCGTCGACGTCGCCGACGCGTCCGCCCGGGACGAGCAGGATCACCGTGTCGCGCGCGGGGACGCCCGCGGCGCCGCGCGGCTCCGCTTCCCGGGCCGCGTCCACGATCGCGGACATCATCGTCTCGGCGCGGTCGGCGTTGTGC
The DNA here is from genome assembly GCF_049384025.1 of Microbacterium sp. HMH0099. Lineage (NCBI taxonomy): Bacteria > Bacillati > Actinomycetota > Actinomycetes > Micrococcales > Microbacteriaceae > Microbacterium > Microbacterium sp. HMH0099. Next base: position 198,747 of record NZ_JBMRJR010000005.1, read on the forward strand.
GCGCGCCGGATCAGGTCGATCTCCGGCAGGCGGACCGTCACGGCCGTGATCCGGCCGTGGGTGCGCAGCAGCTCGGCGGCCTCCCGACGGAGCGCGCCGCGGTCGAAGGCGCGGGTGCCCGGCGCCGGGTCGTCGTCGAGCTGGCGTCCCATGAGGACCGTACCGACGCCCATGAGCACGATGACGACGGCACTGACGATGGAGGTCAGCTGCGCGGACGCGACGGCGTCCCAGGCATCCGAGTACATGCCCGCCGCGGCGGCGACGACGAGGCGGCCGAGGTTGAACACCGCGAACAGCGTCAGCGTCGTCGTGAGGACGCCGGAGCCGGCGAGGTCGCGCAGCGGGCGGCGGCGCAGCTCCCAGGCCGCCAGAAGGCACGCGGCCGCGATGGCCGCGGTCTTGACCAGGGTCGCCTCGTCGAGCGGGATGAGGAAGGTGACGCCGAGCATGAGGATGGCGGCCGCGCCCGCGCTCAGCACGCCGATCGCGGCACGGGCGTTGAGCCGCCGCGCGAGCGCCCACACCATCGCAGGGGCGAAGACGTTGGTGGCGTTCCCGACCGCGGCGGCGACGGTGCCGCCGCCGAGGATCTCGAGGGCGTTCATCACGGCGCAGACCAGCGCCGAGAGCGCCGAGACGCCGATGTAGCGGACGAGCTCCGCCCGCGGACCGCCCCGGTCGTCGCCGTGGCGCCCGTGGGCGAGAAAGAGAACCGACGACGCGATCACAGCGGCCGCGATGGCTGCGACGAGGTCGAGGACGCCCATTCCGTGCCCATCCCCATCCTTCTCGCGTCGCGATGCAATCTTCAGGAAACCTTGCGGCGACGACTGTGCTGTCCGGCGGATGCCTTGCGGCGACGCTACCAGAGTGATTCCCGGCAGAACCGCCGACCACCGACAGGAAGACACCGCCATGACCGACGCGCGCAGCTTCGCGAGCTCCACCCGGACTCTCGCACACCAGCCCGTCGCCCTCACCGAGGAGCACGGCTTCGCCGACGACTTCTCGGCGGTGCTCGAGAACACCTCGGTCCACCGTTCGACCATCGGCTGCATCATCCCCGCGTACAACGAGGAGGAGTCGATCGCCGACGTCATCGAGGGCCTGCTCAGCCAGACCCGCGTGCCCGACGTCATCCACGTCGTCGTCAACAACACCTCCGACGCGACCGTGAAGATCGCCTCCGAGTACAGCGGTCCGCACGAGATCCACACCGAGCTCGGGGAGCAGTTCACCGAGGTCTTCGTCCACGACATCGGCAAGAACCCCGACAAGAAGGTCGGCGCGCTGAACTACGGCTACTCGCTCGTCGAGGGCTACGACTACCTCCTCGGCGTGGACGGCGACACCATCGCCGACAGCAAGGCCGTCGAGTACCTCGAGACCGAGGCGGTCTCCGACTCGCGCATCGGTGGCATCTCGGCCATCTACACGATCGACGACAGGCCCATCAAGGGCATGATCGCCCGCTTCCTCACCGCGGGCCAGCGTACCCAGTTCGCCGCGTTCAACCTGCAGAACATGCTCCGCGGCCGCAACATGGCGGTGCTGGGCGGGCAGTTCTCGATCTTCTCGACCAACGCCCTGCGCGACGCGATGAAGCAGAACCACCAGAACACCCCGTGGGTGAAGGACTCCGAGGTCGAGGACTCCCTGCTCTCGCTGCAGATCAAGAGCGCCGGCTACCTCACCAAGATCAGCCCCTTCGCCCGCGCCGACGTCGGCGGCATGACCACCCTGTCGGGCTACGACGCCCAGCAGGTCAAGTGGACGTACGGCGCCATCGAGCTGATGTGGCCGGGCCAGCGCGGCGACACGAAGGGCCAGCCGTTCCACCCCAACCTGCGTCTGCGCTGGTTCGAGAACTTCGGCATGCTCACCAACCTCTTCGTCCGCGTGGCCTTCCTGACGCTGCTGGCCGGCTCGCTGTCGATCGGCGCCTTCGTGTTCTCGCCGCTGTGGCTCATCCCGCCGGTCATCGCCATGCTGCTCAACCTGCGCATCGCGCGCACGATGCTGAACGTCAACCGCACCGACGTCCTGTTCGCGATCCTGTTCTTCCCGGCCGAGATCTTCATGTGGATCCGCATCAGCCACTTCGTGCGCTCGTGGACCCGCTTCCTGTCCCGCAAGAAGGTCGACAACTGGGCCATGCAGGCCAAGGCGGAGCGGGGTGGCGGACTCGGTCACTGGACGCCGATGATCGTCCTCATCGCCGTCGCGATCGCGCTCGCCGTCATCTGGGTCATGGTGGGCCCGATGGTGCAGTCCTCGATCCTCTGGATCGGCTGGCCCATCGTCGGCGTCGTCACCGTCCTGCAGACGCTCCTCATGTTCTCCAAGCTCGTCCGTCGTCACCACGGCTTCAAGGTCTGACGGACCCACGGTCTGATCGCGACCCGAACGCGACAGAAGACGGATGCCTCGGCCCTGGGGAGGGTCGAGGCATCCGTGATGTCCGGGAGCGGACGCTCAGGGTGCGGCCAGCAGCTCCGAGGTCAGGCGGTAGCCGACGCCGCGCACGGTCTCGATGTACCGAGGGTTGGCGGGGTTGTCACCGAGCTTGCGCCGCAGGTTGGTCATATGCGCCTCGATGGCCCGCTTGTCGGCCTCGCCGACGAAGTAGCTGGTGACGTACGACTCGCCGCGCAGGACCAGGGTGAGGTCGGCCTTGCTGCGTACGCGGCGCTTGGACTCCATGAGCGTGGCCAGCAGGTCGAACTCGGTCCGCGTCAGATCGAGCTCCTCGCCGCCGACGAGGACGATGCGGCTGTCCGGATCCAGCTGAAGGTCGCGGTGAACGACCCACGGTGCGCCGTTCGGCGCGATCTCGCCGCCGAGGCGAGGGACGACCTCGGAGCCCGTCCGGTGGGCGACATCGGTGCCGGGGGCCGTCGCCCACGGCTCGGGGCCCTGCGAGGAGGGGACCACCACGGCCGCCGCAGCGGGCGCGACGGGCACGACGGGCGGAGCCGTGGGTGCGGGCTCCGGCGCGGCGGCCGGCCGGGCACCCGGGAAGGACGGACCGACGCTGTCCTGGCGCGGAGCGCCCGAGGCGGCCGCGCCGCCGGCACGGGGCCGGCGCAGGAGCGCCTCGATGCGCGCGCGCAGCTCGCGCGGGCGGAAGGGCTTCACGACGTACTCGTCCGCTCCGGCACCGAGGCCGAGGACGACGTCCGCCTCCTCCTCGAGGCCCGTCAGCATGATGATGTACGTGTCGCTCTGCTGGCGGATGCGCCGCGCGGCCTCGAAGCCGTCGATGCCGGGCATGTTCACGTCCAGCGTCGTGATCAGCGGCTGGTAGGCGATGACGGCGCGCACGCCGTCGATGCCGTTGCCGACCGACACGGTCGAGAACCCCGCGGACTCGAGCACCTCGACCAGCAGGTGGCGGATGTCCGGATCGTCCTCGACGATCACCGCGGTCTTCAGCAGCTCGGTGCTGTCGCTCATCATTCCCTCTTCTAGGGCGCGGCGCGCCCCGGCTCTCCCCCGAGATGACGGTCGTTACACCGACCGTGCACATCTTCGCATACGCGTGTGTCGCCGCCGTCGCACGGCGTCGCGGGGGATCTTCGCGTCAGCGTCGTCCGCGGGTCAGCTCGGCGGCGGCCTCCGGCCACCAGGTGCCGGCGGTCGGGCCGCCGTTGCACTCGCCGTCGCTCTCGCCGGGCGGCTTGATCCACAGGTTGGTGTCGACGACGCCGTCGCCGTAGGTGCCGCCCGGATCGCCGACGAGGCGGCCTGCCGGGTTGCACCATTCGGGGCCGGCCGGTCCGGCGCCGTTGCGGGACGTGTCCACAATCGCGTGGGTCCCGCCCAGCAGCTGCGACAGCTCGTGCGCGTAGGCGAACTCGTCGGAGGTGTCCTGGTAGTTCGACACGTTGAGGGCCACCCCGCGCACGTCGGAGATGAGGCCGGTCGCGTTGATGAGGCCGGCCATCTCGGCGGCCGGATGCCACGACGAGTGGCCGCCGTCGAGGTAGATCCAGGTGTTGGCGCCGCGCAGGTTGTCGACAGCCGCCCGCAGGTGTCCCGCGCGCTCCTCCGGCGATCCGCACTGGGACGACAGGGCGATGCTGTCGGGCTCCAGGATGACGATGCGCTGCAGGTCGGAGGCCCGGGACAGGGCGTCCCCGATGCGCTCGGTCCACGCGCGGTACGACTCGGGGTCGAGACCGCCGGCCGAGTGGTTGCCGCAGTCGCGGTCCGGCAGCCCGTAGACCACGACGGCGAGACTGGCGTCCTGGTCGCGGGCTTCCGCCGCGAGGTGCGCGACGCGGTCCCACACCTGGTCGATGGGGTCCAGCTCGGGCGTGAGCCAGTAGGCGGTGGGCTGCGACGCGAGCCAGGCCGCGGCCGCGGTCTCGTCGGCGCTGCCGTCGGCTGCGGCGGCCGCCTTCGCGGCCTTCGACTCGTCCGGCGCCACGATGCGGGTGTCCACGGCTGGAGGCCGCGCGGCGAGGGTCTGGAACAGCGTCGTCACAAGGGAGCCGACGACGGCGATGGCCGCGATCACGATGACGAGCGCGCCGGCGACGAGCGCGATGACGACCGCGCGGGGGAGGCGTCGCCGCCATCGGCGGGGCCGTCGTGTGATCGCCACGGTGAGGACTCTATCCGAGCGGGGGAGGGAGGGGACGCCGCCGAGGGAGGCCCCCCGCGCGGCGGAACATCCTCCATCCGCCACATCCCCTCCCCTCGTCGACGCGCAGACCGGCCCTGTCGATAGTTAACCGACCGGGCGGGATAGGCTAGCCACGTGGGCAAACTGGTTTACAACGCCGTCGGTCACTCGTTCGATATCGAGGATCGCACCCTCGCCCATCTCCGCCTCGTCTTCATGAACAAGCTCCGCCGCTCGGAGCCCTTCATGTTCCACTTCGCCGTCGGTGACGGCAGCGGCAGCAGGTCCCTGTGGATCCATCCGTCGATCCCGCTCGTGTTCCACTTCTACGGCAGCCGGTCGCCGCAGGTGAATCGGCGGTGGGTCGACGACCTCATGCTGGAGGCCAGCTCGCCGAACGGGCTGTCCATCACGCCCGAGCCCGACCCCGACTCCGCGGAGCCGCTCGCGCTCTGACGGGCCGGTGCGGAGCCCGGGCACGGGTGGCATCCGGTTCCGAGAGGGCGGGACTCAGGCGCCTTCCGCGTCGACGACCTCGCGCACACGGTCGAGGAAGGCCGCGACCTGGTCGATGGTGACCGCGGGCAGATCGCCCGCGAACTCCCGGATGCGCGCCGTGACGGGGTCGATCGCGTCGATGTCGGCACTGCGGTCGAAGGGGACCACGTATTTGCTGCGTCGGTCGCTCGGGTTGGCGACGAAGCCGATCAGGCCGCCGAGGTGCAGGCGTTCCAGCATCCCGGTCACCGACGCGGTCGAGACCCCGAGGGCATGGGCGATCTCGGTCGGTGTGACGTTCAGCCCGTCGTCCGCACGTTCGAGGATGAGTCTCATGGCCGCACGCGCATTCTCGCTCGGACCGCTGTCGGCCTGCCGGCGGCGCGCCAGGCGCGCCTCGGCCAGCCGCAGGCGTTCGACGGCGCGCACGGCGATGACGGCGTGATCGTCCTCGGATGTCCCGGTCGTCATGCTTCCCTCTCGCCCCTCCAGGCTGCCCGAGCGACAGTCTAGTTAGAGGTCCGAGATGAAAACCGGCCGATATATGCGGCGCGATCCCGGAAAGCAAGGGAGACGGCCGTCATTCATCCGTCATTCACTAGGAAATGGTTAGGCAATCTAGTAAAATTTTTCTACCGCCACACTCCGGAAGGAGACGCTCATGGGCCACCTCTTCTACGGCTCGTCCGAGCGCCCCGTCGCGATTCCGGACGTGGTCCTAGCGCACATCAAGGTCGTGATCGCGACCAAGCTGCGCCGCGGTGAGAGCTTCACGCTCTCGTGGCAGCATCCTCAGGGTGAGGAGGCAGGCCGCAGCACGCTGTGGATCCACCCCTCGATCCCGCTGCGCTTCGTCTTCTCGTCAGTCGATCCCGAGGTGCTCGATCCGACGGTGCTCCAGCGGTACGCGGCCGCGGCGAACTCCTCCAGCGGGCTCGTCGTCGATCTGACCGTGACGCCCGTCCACGAGAACGCGTCCGCGCGCTGAGGATCAGCGACGCCGAGCCGACGCGTGCCGGTGGGCGATGACCGACATCCACTCGAGCCCGGGGCACGGCGGCGCGTTCCGCCCGCGCATGCGCTCCCACGCTTCGACGTAGATGCCCTCGAGCAGCTCTTCGGCCACGGTCGGCTGACCGGTGGCCCGCAGCAGGATCGCGTAGATCCGCGGGGACGTGGCGTCGTAGAAGGCGACGAACGCGTCGCAGTCGCCGGTGGCGGCGCGCACCAGCAGGGCGTCGAGGTCCGCCTCGTCCGCAGGGACGGGGCGAGCGTCGGTCATCGTCACAGGAGCACCTCCGAATGCTTATTCCAGTGAATCGGTGTTGCGCGGACGGTTCTCGGGCTTGCGCGATCCGTCCTTGTGCTTTAGGGGCTGCCCCGGCCGGGACGTCAAGCCCCGCCGGGGCGCAGGAGGCGCGGATAGCGTCCTCGTATGAAGACGTTCGTGCGCTGGTCCCTCGCCCTCGCCATGGTGTTCGCGGGGGTGTCGCATCTCACCTTCGCCCGCCGGGACTTCCAGGCCCAGGTGCCCGACGCCCTCGTCGAGCGCGGCCCGCTGGACCGGGACCTCGTCGTCGTGGCATCCGGTGTCGTCGAGGCGGGGTTCGGCATCGCGCTGCTGACGCTCCCGCGTGAGCGCCGACGGATCGGGGCGGCCCTGGCGGCCTTCTTCATCGCGATCTTCCCGGGCAACATCGACCAGTGGCGCAAGCGCCGGTCGGCGTTCGGGCTCGACACCGACCGCAAGCGGCTCGTGCGCCTCTTCTTCCAGCCGGCCCTCGTCGCGGCGGCCTGGTGGTCGACTCGCTGAGCCCGGCCGACCGATGACCTCGCCGATCGTCAGTCTGGAGCTGGTCTTCGACGACGACACCGACGCCGCCGTCCGTGCCGAGTGGGACGCCCTCGCCGCCGCGGACCTGCCCAGCCAGGCCCGCCACACGGGCGCGAGCAACCGCCCGCACACGACGCTCGCGGTCCGCCCGTCGATCGAGGGTATGGATGCCGCTCCGCTCGAGGCCCTGCTGCCCGTGGCGGTGACGTTGGGCGCTCCGGTGCTGTTCGGCGGGGCGCGTCACCGCGTGGTGGCGCGACTGGTGGTGCCCTCGGCGGAGCTGCTCGCGCTGCACGCCGCGGTCCACCGTGCCGCCGGGAAGGGCGAGGACCTGGACCATACGCTGCCGGGGGCCTGGACGCCGCACGTGACACTCGCCCGCCGTGTGCCCGTCGAGCGGGTCGGCGAGGCGCTGACCGCCCTGGCCGAGCACGGCGCCGGCGATATTGCGGGTCATGCGGTCGGCATCCGGCGCTGGGACGCGCGGGCGCGCGAGATCTCCACGGTCGTCGGACGTGGGACGCTGGACCCGTGCTGACCGACGACGCGCTCGCGTTTCTGAGCGAATACCACCTGGCGACCCTCTCCACCCTCGGACGCTCGGGCCGCGTGCACGCGGTGCCGGTCGGGTTCACCTACGAGGACGGCGTCGTCCGGGTCATCGGGTCCCGCGGCACGCAGAAGTTCCTCAACGCCGAGCGGAGCGGCCGCGCGTCGATCTGCTCGGTGGACGGCGGGCGGTGGATCAGCTTCGAGGGGACGGCGACCGTGACCGACGACCCCGACGCGGTCGCGCACGCGGTGGAGCTGTACGCGGCCCGGTACCGACAGCCCCGGGTGAACCCGGAGCGCGTGGTGCTGGAGATGCGGGTGGAGCGCGTGCTCGGCTCGCCCGCGTTCCGGCGCTGAGGCACGGGAATCCCCGACGATTCTGTCCCCCGAACGGGGGACGGAAGCTCTAGCATGAGCATCGACGCGGCCGACCCGAGGGCCGTCGTCGGGGGAGAGAAGCGTGGACCGCGGGGAGTCCGAGTGCACATGAGAACGGGCGCGACGGGGGTCGCGCAATCCGATGCACGTCTCGACGAGGTCATCCGCGACCTCGCGGTCGGCGTGCACGCCCACCGTCTGCAGCGGGGGATGACCACTGCCGGCCTGGCGGCGGAGGCGGGCCTGTCGGAGTCGACCGTGAGGGCGGTGGAGTCCGGCCGTGTCAGCGCGTCGCTGGCCTCGCTCGTCGCGCTCGCCGACGCGCTGGGCGTGGGCGTGGGCGCCCTCTTCGGCGACGCGGGCGTCGCTCCGGAGGAGGGGGTCGACGATCCCGCCATGCGGAGCGTTCACGTCGTCCCGAGCGAGGTGGTGTGGGGCGGGGAGCTGCCGCCGGCCCCCTGGCTCGCCGCCGCGGAGGCGTCGGCCCCGGTCGTCGCGTCGGCGCCGGCAGCATCCGTCCCGCCCGTGCCGCCCAGGCCGGTCGCGCCCGCGCCGGCGGCGACCCCGGAACCCGTCGCGCCCGCCGCGGCGGCAGCGGCGCTCCCGGACGCAGTCGTGCCCGCGCCGGCCGCTGCGGAGGCCCGACCCGCGGCCCCGGCGGCTCCCACGGAGCAGACGTGGGGCAGTGGCATCCCGCCGGCGCCGTCGGCGGCCGAGCACGCCCGGGCCGAGGACCCGCTGCCGCAGGACTACCCGGTCCGCGCCGCGACGGATGCGGCGGGCCCGGCGCCTGATACGTCCTTCAACCGCTACGTGGTGACGGCCGCGGCGTCGGCGCAGACCGTCGTGCCGCGCGTCCACCATCTGTCGGCGGCGCGCGGGATGCAGGAGACGTCCGCGTACGTCTTCGTCTCTCCGGACGCTGCGGAGGCCGCCGTGGTCGAACCCGCGCCGCGGACCTTCGCCGACCTGCGCAAAGGCAAGCTCGCCGGTCGCACGTTCCCGTCTCTGCAGGAGTTCGCGGTCGCCGCGGTCGTGGAGGCGGGTCATCCGGTCCCGCCCATCGCCCGCATGTTCCGCGTGCCGGTGTGGCGTCTGGAACAGTGGGTGGCCGACGCCCGCTCCGCCGCGGAGGGGCCACGCGCCGACCGGCCGTGACCCCTCGCGGGGGCGCTGTCAGAGCGCGCGGAGCTTCTCCAGGAGCGGGGCGGCGATCTCGTCGACGAAGCGCTGCTGCTCGGCGTCGCCGACCTGGACGATTGCGATGTCGGTGAAGCCGGCGTCGATGAACGGGCGGACGCTCTCGGCGAGCTCGTCCAGGTCCGGTCCGCAGGCGATGGACTCGGCGACGTCCTCGGGGCGCACGAACTGCGACGCACCGGCGAAGCCGGCGGGCGTCGGCAGGTCCGCGTTCACCGACCATCCGCCCGCGAACCAGCGGAACTGGTCGTGGGCGCGGGCGATGGCCGTCTCCTTGTCGGGGTCCCAGCTGATGGGGATCTGGCCGATCTTGCGCGACTCGCCCTCGTGGTGCTCGTCCCAGCCCTGGATGAGCTCGGCATCGGGCTCGGTGGTGATGAGGTGGTCGCCGAGCGGCGCGAAGCGAGCGATCGAGTGCTCGCCCGAGACGGCCACCCCGATCGGCACGCCGCCGTCGGGGGTGTCCCACACGCGGGCGGAGTCGACGCGGAAGTACTCGCCGTCGTAGGTGACGAGGTCTCCCGTGTGGAGTGCACGGATGATCTCGATGGCCTCGACGAGCATGTCCTGGCGGGCGTGCACGGCCGGCCAGCCCTCGCCGACGACGTGCTCGTTGAGGTTCTCGCCCGATCCGAGACCGAGGGTGAAGCGTCCGTCGGAGAGCAGCTGCAGCGTCGCCGCCTTCTGCGCGACGACGGCGGGGTGATAGCGGACGGTGGGGCAGGTGACGTAGGTCATCAGCTCGACGTCGGTCGTCGCGTTCGCGACCGCGCCCAGCACGGTCCAGGCGTAGGGGGCGTGGCCCTGGCTGGTCAGCCAGGGGCTGTAGTGGTCGCTCGAGACGAGGAAGTCGTAGCCCGCCTTCTCGGCGCCCACGGCGTAGTCGACGAGCGCGCGCGGGCCGCTCTGCTCGGTCATGAGGGTGTATCCGAATCGCGTCATGACCGCCACGGTAGAGGGCGTGCTCCATGCGTCTTGCGGGGTTGCGCGCGGCCGGGGGATACGGCAGCACGACCGGCGCGGGAGGCCGCCCCGCGGCGCCGGTCGTGAGGGACCCGCCCGCAGACGACGACGGGCCCGCGGTGCGTACACCGCGGGCCCGTCGTTGCGGAGGGTCAGTCCTCGGGAGCGTGGATGACCTTCTCGCCGTCGAAGGTCTCGCGGTCCTTCTTCTCGCGGTCGTTGCGGGTCTTCCGCAGGCTGAGGAAGGTCGCGACGGCGACGGTCGCCGCGATGAACAGCAACGAGAACCAGATCGGGATCTCCGGCACCCACAGCAGCGGCTCACCGCCGTTGATGAAGGGGAGCTCGTTGACGTGGAGGGCGTGGAAGATGAGCTTCACACCGATGAACGCCAGGATGACGGCCAGGCCCTGCGCGAGGTAGACCAGGCGCTCCAGCAGACCGCCGATGAGGAAGTACAGCTGACGCAGACCCATGAGCGCGAACGCGTTCGCCGTGAAGACGATGTACGCCTCGTTCGTCAGGCCGTAGATGGCGGGGATCGAGTCGACGGCGAAGACGAGGTCGATGAAGCCGATCGCCACGATGACGAGCAGCATCGGGGTGACGAAGCGCTTGCCGTTCTTGCGCACCGTCAGCTTGTCCTCGTTGTACTCCTCGCTGACGGGGAGGATGCGGCGCACGAACTGCATGAACTTGCCGTTGGCCGGGTCGCTGTCGCCGTGCGAGAACGCCTGACGATAGGCGAGGAAGAGCAGCAGCGCGCCGAAGATGTAGAAGATCCACGAGAAGTTCGCGATGAGGGCGGCGCCGACGGCGATGAACGCACCGCGCATGATGAGCGCGATGACGATGCCGATCATCAGCACCTTCTGCTGGTACTTCTTCGGCACCGCGAACCCGGTCATGATGATCAGGAACACGAACAGGTTGTCGATCGACAGGGCCTTCTCGGTCAGGTACCCGGCGAAGTACTCACCGCCGTAGGTCCAGCCGGAGAAGACGCCGACGCCGACGCCGAACAGCAGCGCGAGGCCGATGTAGAACGCCGACCAGCGAGCGGACTCGCCGATGGTGGGCTCGTGCGGCTTGCGCACATGAGCGAAGAACTCGAACACGAAGAACGCGATGGTGATCGCGATCGTGATGATCCAGACGAGGGGTGTGACGCCCAACGCGGCCTCCAAGGGAAATAGGTGTGTGCCGGGACACCAAGGTCTCCTCCACCCGCTGCTGCGGACCGACGCCCCGGGTCCTCGATGGCGTGGACCGTATTGACGGGATCGTCGCGTGGGAGTACTCCCCTTGCTGCGTGAATTCTACGCGACCGCGCCGCCCTCTCGGGCCGCGAGCGCGCGGCATCCATTCTCCCGTGCGTTCAGGGGCGGCCCATTCCGTGGTAGGTCCACCCGGCGGCACGCCAGGCGGCGGCGTCGAGGCAGTTGCGGCCGTCGATGACGATCCGTCCGCGGGTGAGGCTCGCGGCGTGCTCGGGGGTGAGCTGGCGGCGGTATTCGTCCCATTCGGTCACGACAATGACGGCGTCGGCCTCGCGGAGGGCCTCGTCGCGGTCCTCGACGTAGTTGAGCTGGGGGTGGATGCGGCGGGCGTTCTCGATCGCGGCGGGGTCGGTGATGGTGACCCAGGCGCCCAGGCCGTGGAGGCGGACGGCGACGTCGAGGGCGGGGGAGTCGCGGATGTCGTCGCTGTGGGGCTTGAACGCGGCACCGAGGACGGTGATGTTCTTCTTGAACAGCGCCCCGCCGAGGGCGGTGGAGACGAGGTCGACGGCGCGGTCGCGGCGGCGGAGGTTGATCGCGTCGATCTCGCGCAGGAACGCGACGGACTCGCCGCGGCCGAGCTCCTCGGCGCGGGCGGAGAAGGCGCGGATGTCCTTGGGCAGGCAGCCGCCGCCGAAGCCGATGCCGGCCCCGAGGAAGCGGCGGCCGATGCGCGCGTCGTGTCCGATGGCGTCGGCGAGGGTGGTGACGTCGGCGCCGGTGACCTCGGCGATCTCGGCCATGGCGTTGATGAAGCTGATCTTCGTGGCCAGGAACGCGTTTGCGGAGACCTTCACGAGCTCGGCGGTGGCGTAGTCGGTCACGATGAACGGGGTGCCCTTGCCGATGGAGGGGTGGTAGACCTCGCGAAGGACGTCGGCGGCGGTGGCGCCGTCGGCGGTGGGGGCGCCGTCCTCGGAGGGGACACCGGCCACGAGACGGTCGGGGTCGACGGTGTCCTGCACGGCCCAGCCCTCGCGGAGGAACTCGGGGTTCCACACCAGCGTCGCGCCCGCGGCTGAGACGCGCGGGGCCAGACGCTCGGCGGTGCCCACCGGCACCGTCGACTTGCCCGCGACGATGTCGCCGGGGGCGAGGTGGGGCACGAGCCCGTCGATGGCGGCGTCGACGTAGGTGAGGTCGGCGGCGTACCCGCCGGCCTGCTGCGGCGTGCCCACCCCGACGAAGTGGACCTTGGCGCCGGCCGCGGCGGACATGTCGGTGGTGAACGACAGCCGTCCCGAGGCGATCCCCTCGGTGAGGATCTCCTGCAGGCCGGGCTCGAAGAACGGCGCCTCGCCCTTGGACAGGGCCGCGACCTTCCGCTCGTCGACATCGATGCCGACGACCTCGTGGCCGATGGAGGCCATCGCCGCCGCGTGCACCGCTCCCAGATACCCGCAACCGATCACCGAAAGACGCATGGCACTCCTCGCGCGCGTCCGGGGCCTCTCACCCCCACTGGACGAGCCGGACAGCCCCATTCATACCAAGGTCTCGTGTCGGCCGCGTAAACGCCGCCGGAGGGCGACTCGGGGAGGGATGCCTCAGGGTGTGCCGATCACGGCATCGACGAGGGCCCGCATGTCGGCGCCGTCGAAGTGCTCGCGGCTGAGCGCGCGCAGGATCACTCCGCCCAGGAGCGCGTCGGCGGCGGCGTCGAGCCGCGAGCCGGTGGCCCCGCCCAACGCCTCGGACAGCCGGTCGATCAGCGGCGCGGCGAGGATCTCGGCGCGGAGGCGGCGACCCGTCTCGGCGTTGCCGGCGGCGGCGGCGATGATCGAGTGCAGCAGGCCCTCGCCGTCGGCGCTCCCGCGCAGGGTGAACAGGTCGGTCAGCCACGCCGTGAGGTCCGACCGCGGGTCGCCCGTGCGCGGAAGGTCGCGGCGGCCGCCGAGCAGCTTGCCCTCGAGGATGGCCTCGGCGATGACGTCGCCCTTGCTCGGCCACCAGCGGTAGATGGTCTGCTTGCCCACGCCCGCGCGTCGAGCGATGCCCTCCATCGTGAGGTGGTCGTAGCCACGCTCGGCGAAGAGGGTGACGGCCGCGTCGAGGATCGCGATGCGGGCGGCTTCGCTGCGCACGGGGCCGCTGCGGGGGAGGGCCATGCGCACCTCTTTCAGAGCATCGTCACCGAGTCAAGACGAGACGGTGCGTGTTATCTTAGCAAGACTGGTCGGAGCCGACGGTGCTCCTTCGCGTGCACCGCACGAGAGGAGCCCCTGTGGCCGAACTGCTGCATCGCCTCGGAACGTTCGCCGCGCGCCGCGCGTGGACGGTCATCGTCGCGTGGGTGGTGATCCTCGGCGTCGCGGTCGGCGGCTTCCTCATCGGGTTCAAGGGTCTGAGCACCAGCTTCGACATCCCCGGCACGGCATCGGGCGACGTCATCGCCGAGCTCCAGGACGAGCTGCCCGACTTCAGCGGCGCCGCCGGCACGGCGGTGTTCCGCACCGACGACGGCTCGGCGCTCACGGACGAGCAGAAGGCGGAGATCTCCGCCTTGGTCGCCTCCGCCGGCGACCTGCCCGACGTCGCCAGCGTCACCGACCCCTTTGACGCGCAGCAGCAGCTGGAGGATCAGCGGGCGCAGGTCGACGACGGTCGCTCCCAGCTCGAGGCCGGCCGCGCGCAGGCCGAGTCGGGACAGGCGCAGCTCGACGACGGTCGCGCGCAGCTGGAGGCCGGGCAGCAGCAGCTCGACGCCGGTCGCGCGCAGCTGGAGGCGGCGCCGCTGCCCGAGGAGCAGAAGGCGGCGCAGCTCGCGGCGCTCGACGCCCAGCAGCAGCAGCTCGATCAGCAGAGGGCCGCGCTCGAGCAGCAGCAGACGCAGCTGACCGACGGCCTCGCCCAGATCGCCGCGAACGAGGAGCAGCTCGAGCAGGGCGCCGAGCTGCTGTCGTACGCCGACGGGATCCGACTGGTCTCGGCCGACGGCTCGACCGCGGTCGTCAACATCTCCTTCACCGTGCCGCGGCTCGAGCTCCCCGACACCTCGAAAGAAGCCGTGGTCGAGCACTTCACCGCCGACCCGGTGGATGGTGTGAACGTCGCCTTCAACACCGAGATCGCGCAGGGCATCCCCGAGATCTTCGGCATCGGCGAGGCCATCGGTGTCGCGATCGCCGCGATCGTGCTGATCGTCGTCCTCGGCTCGCTGCTCGCGGCGTCGTTCCCCATCGTCACCGCCATCATCGGCGTGGCGATCGGAGCGATGGCGACACTGTCGTTCTCCGGTGTCGTGCAGATGGCATCCGTCACCCCGTTCCTCGGCGTGATGTTGGGCCTGGCCGTCGGCATCGACTACGCGCTGTTCATCATCTACCGACACCGCCGGCAGCTCCTGCAGGGCTCCGATGTCGTCGATTCGATCGGTCTGGCCAACGGCACCGCGGGCAACGCCGTGGTCTTCGCCGGGACGACGGTCATCGTCGCCCTGCTCGCCCTCAACATCACCGGCATTCCCTTCCTCGGCCTGATGGGCACCGCCGGCGCCGTCAGCGTGGCGGTCGCGGTCCTCATCGCGGTCTCGCTCGTTCCGGCGCTGCTCGGGCTGGTCAAGATGCGCATCCTCGGGCGCCGCGCCCGCGCGCGCCTCACGGAACGCACCACCGTCGCCTCCGCCGCAGTCGATGCGAGCGAGCACCCTCGCCGCGAAGCGGGAACGGCGGACCACCCCCGCCGGGGCGACTCCGCGGTCCGACCGATGTCGTCCGTGCGAGCGGTCGTGACGATGGTCGTCGCCGTGGCCGCGCTGCTCGTGGTCGCCATCCCCGCCCTCTCGATGCGCCTCGGCCTGCCGGACGGCGGCTCCGAGGCCGAGGACTCGACCGCCTACCAGGCGTTCACCTGGACGCAGGACGCGTTCGGCGAGGGAGCCAACTCGCCGCTGCTGGTCACCGCCGCCTTCCCCGACGGTCTGGCCGACGAGGATGTCGTGAGTGCGCAGCGCGACGTCGCTCGCGAGATCTTCGGCCTGGACGACGTCGTCGCCGTGGCTCCGGTCGCCGTCTCGGACGATCGCACGCTCGGGGCGTTCCAGGTCGTCCCCGCGGAGGGACCGAACGCCGAGTCGACGGAGCAGCTCGTCCGCGACCTGCGGACGTTGCCGCCGGTCGACGGGAACATCGAGCTGGGCGTGGCCGGGGCCGCGGCGATCAACATCGACATCTCCGAGGGGCTGGCGGACGTGCTGCCGCTCTACCTCGCGGTGGTGGTCGGACTGTCGTTCCTGATCATGGTGATGGTGTTCCGCTCGATCCTGGTGCCGGTCATCGCCACCGCCGGGTTCGTCCTCTCGTTGTTCGCCACCTACGGCGCCGTGACCGCGGTGTTCCAGTGGGGTTGGCTCGGGGGCCTGCTCGGCGTGCACAACCCCGGACCGATCCTGAGCTTCCTGCCGGTCATCCTCGTCGGCATCCTGTTCGGGCTCGCCATGGACTACCAGCTATTCCTCACCACCGGCATGCGCGAGGCGTGGGCGCACGGGTCCGCTCCGCGCCTGGCGGTCGCGCAGGGCTTCCGGGCGGGGCGCACCGTCGTGACCGCCGCGGCGATCATCATGATCGCGGTGTTCTCGGGCTTCATCGCCTCCGACTCCGTGATCATCAAGTCCATGGGCCTCGGCCTGGCCCTCGGCGTCCTGTTCGATGCCTTCGTCGTGCGTATGCTGCTGATCCCCGCGGTCATGCATGTCCTGGGCGGCTCCGCCTGGTGGTTGCCGAAGTGGCTCGACCGGATCGTGCCGAACGTCGATGTCGAGGGGGCGGCCCTCGAGCGGCGTCACCCGGGCCACGCGGCCTGAGCCCCCCGGCGGGCCTGAGCCCCGCGGCCTGAGCCCCGCGGCCTGAGCCCAAGACGAGAGGCATCCCTCCCCGGTCGGTGAGGCGGGGGAGGGATGCCTCTGTCGTCGAGTCGCGGAGGGCTCAGTCCTCTTCGGGCTCGAAGTGGGAGTCGTCGCCGGTGTGACCGGCGGCCACGCCGTTCGGGTCGTCGGGAATGGTCCCGTCGTCGCCGAGGCCTCCCGGCTTCTCGGTGGCCTCGATGTCCTCGGCCTCGGTGGGCTCGTCCGCGGGGGTGGGGTCGCTCATCAGTCCTCCTCGATCAGTGAGGTTTCGACGCTAGGCGTCGGCGTCGGCTGCGGCAGCGGCTTGACAGTCGGCGAACACTCCGATGCGCCGCGCGCAAGCCCCGGCGCCCGGTCGGGGCGGGCGGGCAGGATGCCGGAAAGCCCGATCCCGAGGAGGACGACATGACCGATCGCGAAGAGACCCAGGACGCCCCCGTCATGGACGGCGCCACCGACGCCGGTGCCGAGGAGAAGAAGGAAGGCGCCGCTCAGCAGCGCCAGGCCGATGCCGCGGTCGCCGACGACGACGATCTCGCCTCCGAGGACATCCAGGACGACCTGCGCAGCATCAAGGCGTACGGCGAGGACCGCTGACCCGCGCCTCGCGGGCTGACCCTGCGCGGTGGGTCCCCGCGTTGAGTTGTCGCAGATGTAAGCGCGAGGGCCCTTCCGGCGTGCATTCGCGGCAAGTCAGCGCTGTGACGAATCACGCGGTTCTGCGCGTTGAGTTGTCGCAGATGTACGCGCGAGGGCCCTTCCGGCGTGCATTTGCGGCAAGTCAGCGCTGTGACGAATCACGCGGTTCTGCGCGTTGAGTTGTCGCAGATGTACGCGCGGAGGCCCGTCACGCGTGCATTTGCGGCAAGTCAGCGCCTCGACGAAGGACCCGCGCCCGCGGGGAGTTCGCGCAGAGGGCAGAGACTGCCGCGACGGTGACCCCGCGACGACCCTCGTCCGGAGCTGTCTGGGGGAACGTGCTCGACGGACGAGGGGCGTCGGGGTCGCGTCGGCCAGGGGGGACCGCCGCGTTCCGCACCGGCAATGCCGGGGCCGGGTGTCACAGACGTTACGCGCGGTCGCCGCACGTCGGGCGGAACTCAGCGAACTCCGAGTCGGCGCCGAAGAATCTCTCGGACTCGCCATGCGGTGCGCCGCAGCCGTTGCCGCCGGGAGGCGCGCTCCAGAGCACCCGCCCAGCGCGCGAGGACGGCGTCCTCGTCGTAGAGGCGGGCGCGTTCCACGGCGGCGCGGCGCATCCGTGCGGTCTCCTCGGGCGTGAGTCGGACGGCGCGGACGACGGCGTCGGTGAGCGCCGCGACGTCGCCGGACGGCACGAGCCACCCGGTGCGACCGTCGAGGATCAGCTCCCGCGGCCCGTACGGCACGTCGTAGGCGATCGGCAGGCACCCCGCCGCCATGGCCTCGGCGATCACCAGCGAGAACGCCTCGCTCTTGCTCGTCAGCAGCAGCACCGACCGCTCGCGCAACGCCGCGCCGGCGTTCGGATCGAAACCGTGGAACCGGATGCCGCCGTCCTCTCCCGCGATGGCCCGCAGGGTGTCGCCGGCCGGTCCGTCGCCGTACACGTCGAGGGTGAGACCGGGCTCCTCCGTGCGTGCGCGGCGCACCGCGGCGAGGCCGTCCTCGACCCGCTTGATCGGCTCGAGCCGGGCGACGACGGCGACGCCCTCCCGCGGAGCGGTCGTGTCCACCTCTCGCACCCGCACCGGGTGCGGGACCGTCAGCAACAGCGGGAGCCGGCCCGCCATCCGGCGCGCGTCCTGCGCCTGACGGTCGGTGCAGAACACGACCGCGTCGAACGCGGCGAGCTTGCCGAACACCTCGGCGCGCGAGGGCCGAACGGCATCCCCCTCGTCGGTGAGGTGCGAGCCGTGGACGATGTGGAGCACCACCACGTGGCGGCGGCGGTAAGTCGTGGCGAAGCGCGCCATGGTCTTGCTGTCCACGAGGAGGAACGAGGGCTCCCCGCCCGTGACCCGGTCCAGCCACGCCGTGTAGACGGCGCGGACGCCGGAGAAGGCCGCGAGCGGCGCACCGTCGGTGTCGCACGTGACGACCCGGCGACGGACGCGCCCGTCCGCACGCGGGACGTCGCGGCGGTCGGAGGCGGCGAGGGACCCGTCGGGGCGCAGGTGGTCGATCTGCTGCACCGCGCCGGCGGCATCCCTCCGCACCCGACGGACGACGTGTCCGCCGGACCGGTCCTCGACGACGCCCTCGTCACCCGACGCCAGGGGGGCGAAGCCGTCGGCCGGGGACACGGCACGACCCCGCAGGGTGTCGGTGCGCAGCCAGTCCCACAGGTTGACCACGCGCACCCGCTCGGAGAGGGCGTCGCGCCGCGCGAGCTCCGCCGCGACGCGCGCGTGGTCCTCTCGGTCGTCGCACGTGAGCACGTCGACGGCGGCGCCGCCGCGGCGATCGAACAGGCGCGATCGCTGCAGCAGGGCCGCCGTCAGTCCGCCGTAGTCGGCGGGGATGCTCCACGTCAGGACGAGCTGGCGTCCGGTGGGCAGACGCGCAGCGCGGATCATGCGGAGGCGTCGGTGGGGATCTCTCCGGCGGCGATGGCGTCGGCGTACGTTCGGATGTCCGGGCCGGGCTCGTAGTCGATGAAGCGACCCTTCATGCGCGAGTTGATCTCGGCGAAGGCGTCGTCCGACGAGATGCCGGGGTTCTCGCGGGCGATGTCGATGACGGCCTCGCGGAGGACGCGGTCGGCGTCGTCGAGGATCTTCTGGCGTGCGGGCTCGTTCCAGCGGATGTCCGAGGTTTCCATGCCCAGACTCTAGAGGTCGCGTCCGACGCGGATTCCGGGGTTGCGCGTCGCGGGGGCGTGTGCCGGACTGGGGTGATGTCGATGGATGCCACGGCCCCCGGGTCCGCGCCGAGGGCGGGGCTCCGCGCGCTCGCCGAGGACCTCGTGTGGTGGGTGCGCGACTACGCCTACGCCGTCGCCGGTCAGGTGCGCGCCGTCGTCGGCCGGGACGACCCGGACCGCATGGCGACGGGCGACGGGACGCCGATCGTGCTGCTGCCCGGCATCTACGAGACGTGGCGGTTCCTCGAGCCGCTGGCGCGCGCCCTGCACGACCGCAGTCATCCCGTCCACGTCGTGACGGCGCTCGGCGGCAACCGCCGCCCCGTCGCCGAGGCCGCCGGGCAGGTCGCCGACCTCCTGCGGGAGCGCGGGCTCGACGACGTCGTGCTCGTCGCGCACAGCAAGGGCGGGCTGATCGGCAAGCACGTCATGGCGTTCGACCCGGCGGGGGAGCGCGTGCGCGCGATGGTCGCCGTGGCGACGCCCTTCGGCGGGTCGCGGTACAGCCGGCTCATGCCGACGCCCTCGCTCCGGGCGTTCCGGTCGGGGGATGCGACGATGCGTGCGCTCGCCGACGCGGCGGCGGTCAACGAGCGCATCGTCTCGGTCTTCGGGCCGTTCGACCCGCACATCCCCGAGGGCAGCGAGCTGGCGGGGGCGCGGAACGTCCGGCTCGCGGCGGGCGGCCACTTCCGCGTGCTCGCCGACCCGCGGGTCATCGCCGAGGTGATCCGCGTCGCGGAGTAGGCGTCCAAGGTCGGTCGGGGCGGCCCGTCGTCTGCGGGGTCAGGCCGCCGGTTCGGTCTTGAGCACGCCGCAGCACCGCGGGGTCTCGTCGTCGCACACTGCGTCGACGGCGCAGCGCATCCGCTGGAGGAACGCCGTCACGGCATCCGCCTCGGCCTCGCTCATCCCGCGGGTCGCGCCCATCATGCGGCCGTGCATCGTGCCGAGGGTGTCGTGCATCTCCTCCTCGGTGTGGGCCGTCGCCGTGACGAGGACCTTGCGCCGGTCGGTGGGATGCCGGTCGCGCACGACGTGGCCCGAGCGTTCCAGCCGGTCGAGGAGGGCGGTCGTCGACGCCGTCGAGACGCCGAGGTAGCGGGCGAGGTCGACGGGCGTCACGTCGTCGCCGCGCCGCGACGCGCGCGTGAGGTAACGGAGGACGAGCAGCTCGTTCTCGCCCATCGACATCGAGTCCTGGGTGCGACGGCGCATCGCCATCTCGGCGGCGCGGTACAGCCGCATCGCCTCCATGACCCGCGTCCCCCGTGCGTCGTCGGCGCTGTCGCCGTACCAGTAGGAGGGAGGTGTCTGGTCACCGCTCATTGAAAACTCGCTTATATCTCGCTTGCCTATTCGCTAGTCTACCTAGTAAGTTCTCTAGCAAGCAACCAACAACACGAGCCGAAAGGTCGCATCATGGCGAAGCTCTTCTACGGGACCTCGGTCGAACCGATCACGGTGGACGACCGCATGCTGGCCCACGTCAAGGTCGTCGTCGCGACCAAGCTCCGTCGCGGCGAGAGCTTCACCGTCTCCTGGACGCACGGGGCGGGCGAGCCCACCGGTCGCACGACCATCTGGCTGCAGCCGTCCATCCCCCTCCGCTTCGTGTTCGACTCGGAGCAGCCCGAGACGCTCGACCAGAACCTGCTCAAGCGCATGGCCAACGACGCGAACTCCTCGCGCGGCCTGAGCCTCGACATCGCCCTGGACGAGGTCCCCGCCGAGCGCGCCCCCGCCGCGCCCCGTTCCGCCGCGCCGGCACGTTCGCTCGCTCGCGCCGCCTGACGACCATGACTGCGCCCCTGTCGGATGCGACCGTGGTCTGGTCGCGCGTCGACGACGACTTCTACGTCGCCACCCGCGGGGGCGAGTTCCACGGGTTCGTCGATCGACGTTCCGCCGACACCTTCTCGGTGTTCGACCAGCACTCCCGCTTCGTCGGCGGATATCCCCGACTCGACGACGCCAAGAACGCTCTCGGCCCTGTCCGCCGTCCGCAGCGGCGGCGGATCCTCCGTCGTCGCCTCCCCTTCTTCGCCACGGCATCCGTCACCGCCGCCCTCGGCGTCACGCTGATGACCGCCGGCGTGCTGTCACCCCTCATCTGACCTCCTCCGCCGGCGTCGCGCCTCGCCCACCGATGCCGGCCGGCCCCCATCTTCGAGTCGAGAGAGCAATGAACCCCACCGCGTCCTGGGACCTCCCCACCGAGCCCCTCACGATCATCACGGCCGAGCAGATCGAGGCGGCGCTTCCCGCCGCCTGAGCCGGACCGAGTCGCCCGGCCCCCGCGACGTTTCGGTAGTGTCGCGGGCATGTCGATGGATGCCGTCTCCGACCGCGAGTCCGCCTGGGCGCAGCGCCCCGACTGGTGGAAGCGCGCCGTCGTGTACCAGGTATACCCGCGCAGCTTCCAGGACTCGGACGGCGACGGGGTCGGCGACCTGCGGGGCGTGTTGTCCCGCCTCGACCACCTCGCGTACCTCGGGGTCGACGTGGTGTGGCTGTCGCCGATCTACCGGTCACCGCACGCCGACAACGGGTACGACATCAGCGACTACCGCGACATCGACCCGTTGTTCGGGACACTCGACGACCTCGACGCCCTCGTGGACGCGGCGC
Organism: Microbacterium sp. HMH0099; assembly: GCF_049384025.1. NCBI lineage: Bacteria > Bacillati > Actinomycetota > Actinomycetes > Micrococcales > Microbacteriaceae > Microbacterium > Microbacterium sp. HMH0099. The sequence goes on from NZ_JBMRJR010000005.1 coordinate 220,407, forward strand.
ACGCGCGCGGCATCCGGATCGTCATGGACCTCGTCGTCAATCACACCTCGGACGAGCACGCCTGGTTCGCCGAGTCCCGGTCGGGACGCGACAGCCCGCGCCGCGACTGGTACTGGTGGTCGCCGGCCCGTTCCGGTCACGAGCCTGGGACGCCCGGGGCCGAGCCGACCAACTGGGAGTCGTTCTTCTCGGGGCCGGTCTGGCAGTGGGACGAGGCCAGCGGCGAGTACTATCTGCATCTCTTCGACCGCAAGCAGCCCGACCTCAACTGGGAGAACCCGGAGGTGCGGCACGCCGTCTACGACATGATGCGGTGGTGGCTGGACCGCGGCATCGACGGCTTCCGCATGGACGTCATCAACCTCATCTCCAAGCGGCTCCCGCTCTCCGACGCGCCGGAGCGGCCCGAGGGCGGGTGGGCCGACGGCTCGCCGCTCTACATGAACGGCCCGCGGCTGCACGAGTTCCTGCAGGAGATGCACCGTGAGGTCTTCGCCGGTCGGTCGGGACTCCTGACCGTCGGTGAGACGCCCGGGGTCACCGTCCAGGAGGCACGGCTGCTGACCGACCCTGCCCGCGCCGAGGTCGACATGGTGTTCCAGTTCGACCACGTCGGGCTCGACCACGGTCCCGAGGGCAAGTTCGCGCCGCAGCGTCCGGAGCCCGGCGCGCTGGCGGCGTCGTTCACCCAGTGGCAGGACGCGCTCGCCGACGTGGGGTGGAACAGCCTCTACTTGGCGAACCACGACCAGGCTCGCCCGGTCTCCCGGTTCGGCGACGACGAGCGCTACTGGCGCGAGTCCGCGACGGCGCTGGCCACGATCCTGCACCTGCAGCGCGGAACGCCCTACGTCTACCAGGGCGAGGAGATTGGGATGACGAACGCCCCGTTCGCCGACATCGACGCGTTCCGCGACGTCGAGTCCCTCAACCACTACGCGGAGGCGATGGCCCGCGGGTCCGCGCCCGCCGATGTGCTCCTCGGCCTGGCATCCATGAGCCGCGACAATGCGCGGACGCCCGTGCAGTGGGAGTCGACCCCCACCGCCGGGTTCACGACGGGGGAGCCGTGGCTCGCCGTCAACCCGAATGCGGCGCGCATCTCGGTGGCCGCGCAGCGCGGCGTCCCGGGATCGGTGCTCGAGCACTACCGCGCGCTGATCGCGCTCCGTCACGACCTCGACGTCGTCGCCGAGGGGACGTTCGCGCGGCTGGACGTCGGCGACCCCGCCGTGTTCGCATTCATCCGTGCGTTCGAGGGGGAGGAGCTCCTCGTCCTCGCGAACCTGTCGAGCGATCCGCGACCGGTGGTGCTGGCCGGGGCGGAGGACTGGGATGCCGCGGTCGCGGTGCTGTCGAACGTCGACTTGCCCGCGCGGGTGAGCGAGGCCGTCGCGGCACCGCTGGCGCCGTGGGCGGCGGCGGTCTGGCACCGTCGCGCGGAGGGCTGAGGCCGGCCGGCCGCCCGCGGGGCGGCTTCTACTCCTCGGGAGGACGTCGCGTCTCGACGCGCATGCGCACCACGCCGAGGGCGAAGACCATCGAGCCCGCGAGGATGAAGCCGCCGCGCACCGCCGTCGCGGTGTCGGCGGGGAGCGCCAGGATCGGGAAGGCGAAGATCGCGGCGGCGAGGGCGCACAGCAGGACGGCCAGGGGCCGTGGTGCGTTCCGCTCGGTCATGGGCGTCTCCGGGAAGGGGCGGGTCTCGGCTCCACCCTACGGGGGACCGTGCGGCGCCTCATAGCTTGCGACGTCGGCCGCGTCCAGTGGCATCCCGGGTCTGCGTCGCCTGATTAGCGTGGCCCGAAACGACGAAGGGAACCCCGTGCGCACCAGACTCGCTGCCGCCGTCACCGCCTCCATCGCCCTCACCGCCCTGCTGTTCGGCGGGGCCGGACCGGCTCAGGCCACGGCCACGCCGGAGGTGACGATCGAGCCGCAGTCCATCGCGATCGGTGAGACCGCTCTCGTGTCGGCCACGGGCCTGGGCGATCTGGAGACCGCCACGTTCGGGATGGACGCCTCCGGGGGCGCGTCCTTCGTGGGCGAGACGGTGGGAGCGGATGCCACGGTGGCGGAGGTCGCCGCAGCCGACGGCGCCGCCATGATCGAGTTCACCGCGACGCAGGCGGGCATCGTCACCGTCACCGTCGGCACGGGCGAGACGGTCCTGGCCAGCTCGACCGTGAGCGTCGCCGGCCCCACCGCGGAGCCCGCGCCCGGGACGACGGACACGTCGCCCTCGCCTTCCGCGTCGCAGACGGACACTGCGGCCAACGACTCGCAGGTGGCCGAGCCGGCCGCGGAGGTCGACGGCGGCCGCGGCTTCCTCGTGCTCTTCGCCGTGCTGGCGGCGGCCGTCGTCGTCATCGGCGGGATCTTCGTGCTGCGGCGCGGCCGCCGCAAGCCGCGCGGCGACTGACGCCCTCGCGCGGTCCGGCGTCCGCGGGACTGGTGCTCTCGCGTCCGGCGCCTGTTGCGTCCGGCGCCCTCGGGCCCGGCGCGGGACGGCTCCGGCGCCCGCGGGGGTCCGCGTCTCAGGGGACGACGTATCCGGCGGCGCGCGTGAGGGCGTACCACTCGGCGCGCGTCAGGGGGATGTCGGACCCCGCCGCGGCCTCGGTGACCCTCTCGGGCGTGGTCGTGCCGAGCACGACCTGGATGCCGGCGGGATGCCGCGTGATCCAGGCCACCGCGATGGCGATGGGCGCGACGTCGTACCGCGCCGCGAGCTCGTCGATCACGCCGTTGAGCTCGGCGTACGCGGCGTGGCCGAGGAACACGCCACCGCCGCCGCGCGTGCCCTGCAGGGGCGACCACGCCTGGACGGTGATGCCCTCGATGCGGCAGAAGTCCAGCAGTCCGCCGCCGTCGAGGACGGCCGACTGCGGGGCGCTCTCCATGTTCGCGGCCAGGCCCTGCGCGACGAGCGGTGCGTGGGCGATGGAGAGCTGCAGCTGGTTGGCGACGATCGGCTGGCGGACGGCGGTCTTCAGCAGCTGGATCTGACGGGCGGTGTGGTTGGAGACGCCGAACGCCCGCACCTTGCCGGACTGCTCGAGCTCGTCGAACGCGCGCGCGACCTCCTCGGGCTCGACGAGGGCGTCCGGACGGTGCAGCAGCAGCACGTCGACGTAGTCGGTCTGCAGCGCGCGCAGCGACTCCTCCACGGACGAGACGAGGTGCTCGTACGAGAAGTCGAAGTACGGCCCCTCGCGGACGATGCCGGCCTTCGTCTGGAGCCGGATCTCGCCGCGCTCGCTCGGCGACAGCTGCAGCGCCTCGGCGAAGCGCCGCTCGGCGGAGTGGAGCTCGGCGGCGTAGATGTCGGCGTGGTCGAAGAAGTCGATGCCCGCGGTGCGCGCGGCGGAGTACAGGGATCGGACGTCGTCGTCGGTCTTTCCGTCGATGCGCATCATGCCGGCGACGACGTTGGGGACGGCGGGGCCCGAGGGGCCGAGGGGGACGGTTCGCATGCCTCAACGCTAGCGGCGGCGGGGCGGCTGACGGCCGATCCCGTCGGGCGCGGCCGCAGCGGCCGCGAGGCGATGCGCGGTCCCGGGGCAGGGTGCCGTTAGCCCGCGGGACCGCGCATCTGTGGGGGCGCCGGTCGATTCGGATCGAGTGGGGAACCTGGGGGAGAACCACTCAACGACCGTGCACGGAGACGATGACATGCTCGGCGCGAGTTTCCCCGAGAATGCTCGAAATATCACCCGCGTCTTCGCCCGCCCCTTCCGACGCCGCCCCGGACCGCCTCCCGCTGCTCGCTGTCGCAGGGGCCGTGACTTGGCGCAGATGTACGCGCGGGGGCCCCGCGGGCGTACATCTGCGCCAAGTCAGCGCAAAGGGGCGAGTCAGCGCAGAAAGGGGAGGGCCCCGCCGCGTGCGGGACACGGGGCGATGGGCGGGCGCGCCGGTAGTCTGGCTCGACGTGCGCCGTGGCGCCGACCACGGGGAGAGGCATGACCGAGACGCTCGATCGACGCTCGTCGGTGTCGCCGTCCGACCGCCCGCGGCCCGCCCGCCCGGGCCGTGCCGTGCGGCTCGCCCGCATCGGGGCGCTCGCCGCCTTCACCAGCGCGGTGCTCATCTGGGTGAGCCGTCTGCTCGAGCCGAGTGTCCACTACGTCAGTCAGCTGGGCGCGCCCAGCATGGCGACCGCGCCGATCTTCAACCCGGCCCTGCTCCTCCTCGCCGCCGCCGCCGTGCTCGTGGACCGGGCGCTCGCCGTCGGCCGCGGCCGCTACGTGGTCGGCTGGCCCATCGCGCTGACGCTGCTCGTGTGCGGACTGAGCTTCGGCCTGGCATCTGTCGTCACCTGCTCGCCCGGATGCCCCGTGCCGTTCACCGAGGGCGCGCTCTGGCAGGACACCGTCCACATCGCCGCCGCGGTCCTGGGCTTCGTGCTGGCGATCGTCGCGATGGCGCAGGTCGCAGCGCTGCGGGGCCGTCCGTGGATGCGGTGGGGGAGCATCGTCACGCTGGTCCTCGTGGGGGTCACCTCGTTCACCGGCGCGATGCTCGCATTGTTCGGCGGTGACACGGTCCTGGGCGGCAACCTCGAGTTCACGGCCGCGACGCTCGCCATCGCCTGGTTCGGCGTCTTCGGTCTGCAGGTCGCCGCCGACGAGGCATCCCTCCCCGCCTGACGCGCGGAACGCCGCCCTCCCCCAGGGAGGCGGCGCTCGGCGGACGGTCAGGCGAGGGCGCGGACGGGCGAGATCCGGGTCGCCAGCCGGGTCGGGACGACGGATGCCACGACGGTGAGCACCGCGGTGGCCGCGATCACGATGGCCACGGTGACCGGCGGGATGGCGGGGACGATGAACGCGGGACCCCCGAGCTGCGCCTGCAGCGGTACCCATCCCCACAGCGCCTGCGCGCCGGCCCAGCCGTAGAAGGTCCCGAGGAGCAAACCGAGGCCCACGGCGGTGACGACGACGTGCACGGACTCCAGCAGCACCATGCCGCGCACCTGACCCTGCGACAGTCCGAGCGCCCGCAGCAGGCCGAACTCGCGGCGGCGCTGCAGCACACCGAGGGTGAGCAGGTTGACGACGCCGACGGCGGCGATGACGGCCGAGACGGCCACCAGTCCCATGGTCACGGCGGTGAAGATGTCGATGGCCTGCACCACCACGTCCGGCAGGTCGTCCGGGCTCACGCGCTGCAGGAACTGCACCGAGCTCTGGCCGCCGACGGCGAACAGGGTCACCAGACCGACGCCCATCACGACCCCGACGACCATGCGCGAGGACCGCTCCGAGTAGCGCACCGCGTTCGCCGCGGCCATGCGCGCGACGGCGCTCCGCCCGAACAGGCGGCCCACCGCCCGCAGGGCGGGCGGGACGAACAGCGTCGATCCGAGCGCGACGCCGCCGAACGAGAGCGCGCCGCCCGGAACGGCGATGAGCAGGCCGAACGGGGAGACCAGACCGAGCAGCAGACCGAGGCCCAGGATGCCGAGACCCACGAGGAACAGCGAGAGGGCGGCGACGTGGCGTCCCCGACGGGAGCGCACGGCGTCGCGCGAGGGCTCGGCCGCCTGCGAAAGCGCCTGCAGCGGGGTGACGGCGATGACACGGCGGGAGCCGGTCCACGCGGCCAGCCAGGTGACGGCGATGACGGCGAGCACGGGGGCGACCAGGTCGGGGCGCAGCACGTTCCAGGCGGGGTCGACGTTCCATGCGGCCGACGCGAGACGGAAGGCGAGGACGGACACCAGGAGTCCCCCGAGCAGGCCGAGGACGGCGCCGATGGCCCCGAGGATCAGCCCTTGGCGCGCGATGGTCGTGCGCTCCCGGCGCGCGGAGGACCCGAGCAGGCGCAGGAGAGCGATGCGCCGCACGCGCCCGGCCACCACCGTGCTGAACGTGTTCGCGGTCACCATCCCGCCGACGTACATCGCGATGGCGATGAACACGACGCCCACGATCGTCAGGGTGGTGCGGACGGTGTTGCTGTCCTCCGCTTCCGGAATCGCCCGGATCACCGCGGAGACGTACTCGATCGCCGAGAGCAGCATGACGCCGAACGCGGCCGAGATCGCCGCGACGAGGATGGTGGCCCCCATCCCGCGCTCCCGGATCCAGCTCTGCGGCCGCGCGACGGTGGGCCGGCTCGGTGCGACGGAGCCGAGCGTGCGGACCGCGACGGTCATGCCGTCACCCCCTCGGCGCGGAGCATGAACGCCGAGATCTGCTCGGCCGTCTGTGCGGGCTTGTCGGCGACGATGCGCCCGTCGCCCACGAACACGACGCGGTCGGCGCGGGAGGCGGCCACCGGGTCGTGCGTGACCATGGCGATCGACTGGCCGAACTCCCGCGACGCGGTGCGCAGCAGGGTCAGCACCTCGCGGCTCGAGCGGGAGTCGAGGTTGCCCGTCGGCTCGTCCGCGAAGACGAGGTCGGGCGCCGTCGCGAGGGCGCGGGCGATGGCCACGCGCTGCTGCTGGCCGCCGCTGAGCTGGTCGGGGCGGTGGTGCACGCGCTCGACCAGGCCCAGGGCGTGCACGAGGTGGTCGATGCGGGCCTGCTCGCTGGAGGACGGGCGGCGCCCGTCGAGATCGAACGGGAGCAGGATGTTCTCGCGGGCGGTCAGAGTCGGCACGAGGTTGAACGACTGGAAGACGAAGCCGACGCGACGTCGCCGGAGGACGGTGAGCTCGTGGTCGGAGAGGCCGGTGATCTGCTGCGAGCCGAGCCAGACGCGCCCGCTCGTGGGGGCGTCGAGACCCGCCATCATGTGCATCAGGGTGGACTTGCCCGACCCGGACGGGCCCATGATGGCGACGAACTCGCCGCGGCGCACCGCGAGGCTCACCCCGTCGAGGGCGTGGACGGCGTTCTCGCCGTCGCCGTAGGTCTTGGTCAGCTGTTCTGCGCGGGCGGCGTAGTCGCCGTCGGTCATCGGAGTGGTCATGGCTCCCACGGTAGGAACGGGGGTGCCCGGCCCGCGTCGGCTCCGCGGACGACATCGCTGGCCCCGCGTCATCCTCCCGGTGGACCGGGTGAAGCAGGGCGAGGGACGGTCGGCGGGACTAGCGTGGGCTCCGTGACTCCTCGACGCCTCTGGCAGATCGCCGTCTGGGTGGCCCCCGTGGTCGCCGTGGTCGTGCTGGTGTCGGTGCTGCGCGGGGCGGGGGTGCCGGTGACGCTGCCGGTGGTGGCCGCCGTCATCGCGGTGCTCGTGGTCGTGCGGCTCGTCGTGGGCCGGCGTCGGCGGCTGCGGAATCGCGGGCGAAAGAACGGGTGAGATGCCCGGCCGCGACCCGGGTCGCACCTGAATACGCAGGTATACATGTTCATGTGCGCATCTGGGCCGGGTCAGGCTGGACCCATGACGACTGCCCCCGACCCTTGGGACGACTTCGCGAGAGAGCTGGGCCTGGCCCTGCTGCGTGCTCGCGGCGAGAAGCGACTCTCGCAGGAGCAGGTCGCGCACGACGCGGGCATCTCGACGTTCACCTACCGCAAGCTCGAGAAGGGCGAGTCGAACCCCGGTACGCCGGCCAACCCGCGTCTGCGGACCCTCGTCGCCCTGTCGGGCGTGCTGGGCGTCCCGCTCACCGAGCTCATTCCCGAGCCCCCGTCGGGGGTGACGGCCGGCCGCTGACGGCGAGTGTCGGAGGTTCGCGTTTAGATTCTCCCGTGCCCACCAACGATCAGTCCGCCCTCCCCCGGGCGAAGCTGCATGAAAGGTCGCGGCATGTCTCGTCAGAATCCCCCCTCCTCCTCTCCCGCCGTCGCTCCCTGCGCGCACCCGTGGTGCGTCACGGCGCACGGTCGCACCCTGCACCCTGACGACGAGACGCACCGCAGCGCGGGCGTCGCGTTCGAGGCGCGGGTGCGGCGCGCGGACGGCCGCGGCCCGGGTCGCGGCACGACGGTCGAGGTGGGGGTGCTGCGCCGCCCGGATGACGACGGGGCCTGGCTCGTCCTCGACGACGGCGGAGACGTGTCGATCGCCCTGTCCGCCGAGGGAGCGCGCGAGCTGCGCCGTCTGCTGAACGAGGACGATGACGTGCGTTCCCTGCTGGACGGCCCGCAGGGCTGACGCGCGCGGGCCCGCCGTCAGCCGCGAGAGGTCGGGGCGCCGTGGGCCGGCACCGCGACGCGCGGGGCGCCGTCCCGGCGCCGGGCGAGGCGCTCCGCCGCGACCACACCCAGAACGCCGAGAGCCGCACCGAGGGTGTTCGCGGCGACATCGAGCGCGCTCGACGTCCGGCCCGGCAGCAGGGTGCCCTGGATGATCTCGATCGTGAGCGACACGGCCCAGCCGAGTCCGACGACGGCGAGCCGGCGGCGCCGCAGCAGCGCGGCCAGCAGGGCGCCGAGCGGAACGAAGAGGACGATGTTGAGGGCGAACTCGACGCGCGGGTAGGTCGCGACCGGCACGAGGCGCTGCAGCCAGGAGTAGGCGGCGCCGGCGTCCTTGTCGATGTGCTCGGGCCAGAGCACCGCGAACGCGAGCCCGACCCCGTAGACGGCCAGCACCGCCCAGATGAGGCGTCGACGTGTCCGCGGCGTCAGGCTCATGGCATCCCGGATCAGGCGGCCGGGGCCGTGGCTTCCTGCAGGACGGGCCGCAGGCGCTCGGCGATGCGCGCGTGCCCGGCGTCGGTCGGATGGATGCCGTCCGCCCCGACGAGTCCGTCACGGTCGGCGAACCACCCGTCGGCGATGGGGTCGATGAAGACGACGCCCGCCGCGCTCGCGGCCGCGGCGACGGCGTCCCGCCGGGCGATCATGCTGGCGGCGACGGCGTCGGGCGAGCCGGTCCACGGGGGACCGACGACGATGAGGCGGCTCTCGGGGGCGGCGGTCCGGGCCGCGGCGATCGCCGACTCCACGCCCGCCTGCAGACCGGCGACGGGGTCGTCGCCGCCGCCGAGGAAGACGATGACGTTCGTGGTGGCGGGCAGGGCCGCCGCGCGGTCCGCGAAGGTCGCGCCGGCGCCGCCGACGAGGTAGCCGGACTCGGCGACGCCCTGGGCGGTGACGTCCGCGTCGAGTCCGAGCAGGGCCGGCCATTCCGGTCCGGTGTTCTGCGCGGTGCCGCTGGTGAAGTCGTCGCCGATGACGACGACGGACGGGGTCGCGGCGGTCGGCGTGGGCGTCGGACCGGCGCCGTAGGTGGGGACGGGCGCGGCTGTAGCGCCCTCGTTGACCCCGGTGTCGCGGCCGAGCGCGAGAGCGGCCGTGCCGACAGCGACGACGCCGAGCACCGCCACGGCGATGATCGCGACCAGACGCGCGCCGGCGTCGTTCTGCCAGTCCCGCCCCGCCGTTCCCCGCGCCATGGTCTCAGAGTACGGGTCTCCGGCTGTGCGTCCGGACGGGACGACGTGTGCGTCAGTCGCGCCGCGCGAAGGAGCGGCGGACGACGCGCAGCAGACCGAGGAATCCGAACAGCCCGATCACCGCGCCGAGCACGGCGAAGAGGGTGACCGAGCCCCCGAGCACCGGCCCGCCGCCGGAGATGATGAGCACGACCGCGAGCACCACCGCGGCGATGGAGACGAGGGTGGATGCCACCTCGCCGCTGATCCGGGTGAGGACGCCGCCCGCGTCGGTGCCGTCCTCGGAGCGCAGGGTGATGCCGATCGAGCCTCGCTCGATCCCCGTCAGCAGGGCGTCCAGGCGGCGGGGGAGCCGCTGCAGTCGCGCGAGGGCGATGGCGGAGTCGGCCTGCATGTCGGTCGCGACGCGGCGCAGCGAGACGGTGCGCCGCATGAGGGCGGGCATGAGGGGGAGCGCCTCGCCGACCATGTCGTAGTCCGCGACGATGACGCGGAGGCATCCCTCGAGGGTCGCGAAGCTGCGGAACGCCGACGCGAGCTCGCCGGGCAGGGCGATGCGGTGCTGACGGATGACGTCGACCATGCGGGTGAAGATCGACCCGGTCGCCGCGGACGCCAGGTGCTCGGTGGTGAGCACGAGACCGATGTCGCGCCGGAACGCCTCGAGGTCGACGTCGGCGGGAGCGTCGACGATTAGCAGCAGCGCGTCGGTCGCGGCGACGTCGTTCTCGCTGAGCGACGCCAGCAGCAGGGCGGTCAGGTGCTGGCGACGGCTGCGCTCGATGACGCCGACCGCGCCGAAGTCGATCATGCCGAGGGTGCCGTCCTCGCGCAGCAGGACGTTGCCCGGGTGGAGGTCGGCGTGGAAGACGCCGTAGACGAGGATCTGCTCGATCACCGTCGCCATGAGCGTCCGGGCGAGGGTCTCGCGCTCCTCGGGACGCAGGGCGGCGAGACGGTCGGCGGACTCGGTGAGCGGGCGCCCGTCGACGAGCTCCATCGTGAGGACCCGGGGCGCGGAGGCCTCGGGGAACGAGCAAGGGATGGAGATGAGCCCGGGGCGGTGGCCCGGCGTCCGCTCGATCCGGGTGAGCGTGGCGCGGATCATCTCCATGTTGCGCGCCTCGATGCGGTAGTCGAGCTCCTCGAGGAGCGTCGTCGTGAAGCCTCGCGCGACGGACTCGATGCGGAGGTCGCGGCCGACGCGGGTGCGCGCCTCGGCGCGGTGGGCGAGGCGGCCGATGATGTCGGCGTCCGCCTCGACCTGCGCGCGGGCGGCGGGCCGCTGCACCTTGACGACGACGGGCGTGCCGTCGCGCAGCGTCGCACGGTGGACTTGCGCGACGGAGGCGGCGGCCAGCGGCGTCGGGTCGACGTGCGCGAACACCTCGTCGAGCGGTCGCCCGAGGTCGCGTTCGACGACCTCGCGGACGACGTCCCACGACAGCGTGGTGGCGTTCGTCTGCAGGGATGCCAGGGCGCTCAGGTACGGCTCGGGGATGAGGTCGCGTCGGGTGGCGAGCACCTGGCCGAGCTTGACGAAGCTGACGCCGGCGTCGTTGATGGTCGCGACGATCGCCCGGGCGCGCTCGTCGGACGTGCTGAGGTCGCGTTCGACCCGGCTGTGCCCGCCGTGGAAGATCCAGCCGACGCCGTGGCGGGAGGCGATGGTGAGGATCTGCAGGTAGCGCCGGGTGCGCTTGCGCTGCCGCAGCGCCGCGCGGACGAGGTCGACGGGGTTCGGCAGCGGTCGGGTGGGGAAGATGGCCTCGCTGGCCACCAGCGCGGCGACCCCGAGGGCGAACATCCAGGCGATCGCCAGGGCGATGATCCCGAGGGCGATCCAGACCTGATCGGGGGTGATGGTGTCGACGGTGGTGCCGTCGGGCCCGCTCAGCGCGGTCTGCCGCAGGACCCATTCCGCGAAGGGGATGCCGAGGGCGAAGACGAGCAGACCGATCACGATGCTGCGCGGCCAGCCGACCGGGGTCCCGAGGACGCGTCGGGCCACGAAGCCCACGAGGACCGCCGAGACGACGGCGGCGAGGGCGATCAGGGCTTGGGCGAGCACGGGGTCAGCGTAACCCGCGCCTCACGCGACGACGAGGAGTCCGCAGCCGGGGCAGCGCCAGACGGCGCGGTCTCCGACGACGTGCGGCTCGAGGGTGAGGAGGCAGCCGGGACAGGTGGGGGCGAAGCCCTGCGTGGTGTCGTCCACGTCCTCGGAGGAGAGCGGGAAGGGAGGCGGGTCGATCGTCCGTCGCGTCATAGCAACATGTTCACATGCCCCACCGACACGGCCGCTGGGAGAGCGGCGTCCCGTGTCCGCTGGGGCGTGACCCGTGTCCGCCGGGTGAAAGAAGAACGGGGGAGGGCGCTGAGCGCCGTCTCCCCCGTTCCGCGGTGGTGGTGTGTCCCTTAGCGGGTCGCACCCCGGCGGCCGACGATGAGGCCGTAGATCAGAAGGACGATGATCGATCCGCCGATGGCCAGCAGCCACGTCTGGATCGAGAAGAAGTCCTGCAGCGGAGCGTTGAACAGAACGCTGCCGAGGAAGCCGCCGAGCAGCGCGCCCACGACGCCGAGCACGAGGGTGATGATCCAGCCGCCGCCCTGCTTACCGGGGAGGATGAGCTTGGCGATGGCGCCGGCAGCAAGACCGAGGATGATCCATCCGAAGAATCCCATTGCTGTGTCCTTTCAGTGGTGTTGCGTGGGCGAGTCCCCCACGTCCAGGTGACCCCCAGGAAGGGGTACTGGTAAAACTGTGGCCCCTGTGACCTATTTGTGGGAACTACTTGCGCAGGCGCCGAAAAGTGCTTTTACTTCTGCGCGCGAGGGCCTTGGCGCGCTTTTCGGCCGATTTGCGCTGCTCCGACGCGAGCTCGGCGACCCGCTTCGCCCGCCGCTCCGCGTTCTTGCGACGCTCCTTCTTCGCCTTCGGGTCGTTCCAGAGCCGGACGAGCTGGTGCCCGACCGACTCGCGCTCCTTCACGCGCACGCGGGGCGTCCGGGTGCCGACGATGAACGCGAGCAGGGCGACCCCGCCGACGAGGATGATCTTGTTGCGCATGGTGGTCTCCGTTGTCGTCCGGGCGGTCAGCGCACGCGGGTGTTGTCGTGGGCGAGCTTCGCGCGCAGGCCGCTGTGGATCGAGATGTAGGTGCGGAAGGACTGGCCCGTCAGCGTCCCGAGGTTCGAGACGAGCGTGTCGACGTGCGTGGCCACCTCGCGGGGCGAGGTGTTCTGGCGCGGCGTGACGGCCACGTGCAGGACGGGCTCGTCGCGGACCTCGCCGGAGGTGATGCGGGCCGAGAGGATCTCGTCGCGGTCCGACAGGGCGTTCTGCAGCGCCTCGGAGGCGAAGCCGTTGGTGACGGTGATCCGGCCGGAGCCCTCGTCGCTGCCGGTGGCCTGCAGCGGAACGCCATGGCGACCGCGGACGGCGGCGGCGGCGATGATCACCAGTAGGACGGCGAGGACCGCCAGGATCGCGACGACGATCCAGCTGAAGGCCGGCTGGCCGACGCTCTCCGCCCAGCCGCGGACCCCGTCCGTCACCGACGTGTACGCACCGGCGGTGCCGGGGAGTGCGACGAGCAGGACGAGCAGGGCGCCCTTGGCCAGCAGGATCAGTCCGACGATGAACAGCAGGGTGCGGTTCACGCCGCGGTGGGTGTTTCTCATCGCAGGGCCTCCTTCGTTGCCGGGGTGGTGGCGGTGGTCGGCAGCGCCCCCGTGGGACGGGCGGCCGCGGCGGGGCGCGCGGCGCCGTCGTCGTCGCCGTCCTTCGGGCGATCGATGCGCACGCGGGTGCGCACGCTCGGGGTCAGGCGGTACGACTCGATCTCCGTCTCGACGCTGCGGCGGACCGCCTCCGCGTCCACGGGGATGCCGAGCGGCGGGCGCACCGTCACGTCGACCGAGCGGTGGGCGACGCCGACGACGATGTCGTCGCGGGCGATGCCCGTGTCGGCGCTCAGGCGCTGGGCCAGCGCGGACGCGACGACGCCGTTGTCGACGACGACGGCCCGCTCGCCGGCCTCCATCTCGTGGCGTGACAGGCGTCCGGGCTTGAGCGCGAGCACGACGAGGATCAGCCCGACGAGGGCGAGCACGATCCCCGCGGCGATCACCGCCCCCGGGGCGAAGGTGCCGAGCGGGTCCGCCAGCGCGTCGAACGCCGCACCGGGGGCGATCAGCAGCGGAGCCGACCCCGTCGCCGCCAGGACGATCTCGGTGCCGGCGTAGGCGAGGGCGAGGAGGAGGAGGATGACGACGGTGAGCATGGCGCCGGTGCGGGGCGAGTGGGTCTCGCGGCGTACGACGGTGCGGAGGGTGGTGTCGGTCATCAGCGCACTCGCTTTCTCTTCGGGGTGGTGGCACCGGTCAGGGTGAGGTCCACGCGGGAGACGTCGCGTCCGAACAGGCGGGTGAGGCGTGTGTGGAGGTCGGCTTGGATGCCGCGGGCGGCCTCGAGCACCGGGACGGTGGTGGTGATGGCGGGGGTGTCGTCCAGGCGTGGGATGGGGAAGGGGGCGTTGACGCGGACCACGACGGTGTCGCGGGAGCCGGTGATGTCGATGGAGACGTCGCTGCGGTCGATGCCGATGGCCTCGGCCGCGGCTTGTTCGGCGGCTTTGCGGTAGACCCGATCTGCCACATCGATCCGACCCCGCGTGGCGGCCGGTGCGCCCGCCGGGGCCGCGGCTGCGACCCCGGTGAGTGCGGTGGTCATGACGTGCTCCGCCCGGTGAAGGCGTTGACGACGTTGCGGATGTCGATCTGACCCGACACGACGCGGCCGACGACGGCGCCGATGGCCATGAACAGAGCCACGAGGATGAAGCCCCAGAAGCCGAAGAGGAGGGCGGAGACGGCGAGGACGAGCCCGACGAGGGCTCCGGTGTAGGTGGGGTTCATCGGACTCGCGAGCTCTCTTCGTTGTTGTCGTCGTCTCCGGCGATGTGGATGTCGTTCACGTCGACGTTGACCTCGACGACCTCGAGGCCGACGAGACGGTGGATGGCGTCGGCGACGTGGTCGCGGACCTGGGTGGCGACGTCCTGGATGGGCGCCGGGTACTCGACGACGATCGTGACGTCGGCGGCGGCCTGGGTCTCGCCGACCTCGACCTTGATGCCCTGGGACAGGTCCGTCGCGTTCACGGCGTCGCGGATCGCGCCGAGGGCACGGGCTCCGCCACCGCCGAGGGCGTACACGCCCGGGATCTCGCGCGCGGCGATGCCCGCGACCTTCGACACGACGCCGTCGGCGATCGTGGTCTTGCCCGCGGTGCCCGATCCGCCGGGCGCGTTCGAGAATGCGCGGTCGACGCGACCGGCCGTCGTGGTGGTCTGGTTTTCCTCAGCCATCGGAGTGTCCTTCCCGTGTACGTCGTGACCCGGGATCATGTCCGCGGGCCGAGCGAGGTTCGCTTACCGGGGAGACGGGTCGAGTCGCCGATTCGTCACGCGCGACGTCGATCTTTTTCCGCGGACGGAGAAGGGATGCCACGCCGACGACGCTCCCTATCGCGCCCGGCTCCGGGCGTCAATGGTGTGCGCGCGGTCGGGTTCTCGCCGAGGCTAAGAGAACCGGCGCGGGGGCGTCGGAGGGGGAACGGTGGGGGCTCAGCAGCGTCGGTGACCGGTCGGATTCCGGCCGGTCACCGCACTCGGGGTCGGAGCCGTCTCAGCGTCGCGGCGCGGGCTGGCGCAGCGAGACCTCCCGCTGCCCGAACAGTCCCCGACGCACGCGCGCCATCGTGTATCCCTGCAGCTGCAGATCGTCGCGCAGCTCGGGCGTGAGCGGCTTGTGCGGTACCCGGACCCACCCCGTCGGATAGCTGTATGCGTGTGTGATGCGATGGAACTGAGCCATGGCGAGTCGGCCTTCCCCCCAGAATGAGCAACGACTGTGCGCGGTGCCCGGACGGCGTGACCCCGGGGCGGTGGACCCGGCGTCGCGTCACCGGTGGCCGCGTCGCGCATCAGCGTAGCTTCGTCATGTGTCCGGCGCATGAACATGACCCGAGGGCGTGGTATGCGCGCGGTTCTGCGGGTGGGGCGTCCCGCGGCGAGTCCCTCAGGAGCCGGAGTCCTCGCCATGCGACTCGCGGATCCGCCGTCCCTCGGCGACGTCCTTCTCCTCCTTCTCGCGGGTCTTCTCGAGCTTCTTCGTGTCGCGCGGGGGGAGCTGCAGCTCCCGTTCGGCCGGGATGCCCGACTGCAGCTGGCGGCCGCGCTCGAGTTCGGCATCCAATTCCGCCCCGAAGAGGATCGCGAGATTCGCGATCCAGAGCCACAGCAGGAACACGATCACGCCGGCGAGCGAGCCGTAGGTGCGGTCGTAGTTGGAGAAGTTGGCGACGTAGAGGACGAACCCGGCCGTGGCGATCGCGAGGATGACGATCGCGGCGATGGCGCCGACGCTGATCCAGCGGAACTTCGGCTGCTTCGCGTTGGGGGCGCCGTAGTAGAGGATCGCGAGGATCACCACCACGATGGCGAGCAGCACGGGCCACTTGACGATGTTCCACACGGTGACGGCGACGTCGCCGAGGCCCAGGGCGTTGCCGACGGCCTCGGCCACGGGGCCGGAGACGACGAGCAGCAGCGCGCAGACGCTCACCAGCACGACGGTGATGACGGTGAGCAGCAGCTGGACGGGCTTGAGCTTCCAGAACGGCCGGCCCTCGTCGATCTCGTAGATGCGGTTCATCGCTCGGCTGAAGGCGCCGACGTAGCCGGACGCCGACCAGATGGCCAGCACGATTCCGGAGACGAGGGCGAACCCGGCGCCGGGGGACGAGGCGATCTGCTCGATGGGTCCGCGCAGCGTCTCCGCGGTGTCGCCGGGGGCGACGTCCTCGACGATGCCCAGGACCGTCGACACGGCGGCGTCGCTCTGACCGACGACGCCGAGGATCGAGAAGACGGCGATGAGGCCGGGGAAGAGCGCGAGCACGCCGAAGTAGACGAGGCTCGCGGCGATGTCGGTGCATTGGTCCGAGGAGAACTCGCGCAGCGTCTTCTGCAGCACGTACTTCCAGGACCGCTTGTGCAGGTCCGTCGGCGACTCGGGCTTCGCGGTTTTCGTCGACACGATGGTGGCCTTCCGTTCCGGGGGGACCTCCGGTCTACGGCGGCCCCCGTCGGGTTGCCACGACCGTTGACGCGGGGTCGTCCGGTGTGAAATGGATGCCGCCGGAGAACACATCTACGAAGGTGAGACGCCCGGCGCAACCGGTTCGTCGTCGCTCCGCGGGTGCATTACTCTGTTATTCGGCCGGAGGGAGGGGTGTCCGGTCGGTGGGATCGAACAAGGTTTCGGATGCGAAGCTCGAACGCGTCCTGGCATCCATCGCCCCGACGACGCTGCCGATGCAGGCGTTCGGACCCGGGCCCGTCGAATGGTTCGAGCGTCCGCGGCCGGTGTGGGCGTGGGTGCAGTGGCCGCATCGCTCCGCCGAGCGCGTCGCCTGCTGGGCGCACGCGGCGAACGATCGCGTGGTGTTCCTGCGGGTGCCGTGCGAGGGCGGGCACTGGGAGCCCGTGGTGTGGCGGAACGCGGTCCGTGTGCGCCGCCCCGACGAGCGCTGACCGGCGGCGCGGACCGTGTGCCCGGTGGCATCCCGTCGGACAATCCGCGCAAAACCGCCGGACCTCGAACGTCCCGAGCGCACACTGGACGCATGCGTCGGATCGTTTACGCGGGTGGGTCCTTCCTCACCACCGCCGAGATCGCCGGGACGCTCATGCGGCTCGCCGTCGGCGTCGCGGTGCTGGGCGGGACGGAGCTGGTCGAGGTGCCGGTCTGCGTGGACGCCGACCGGACGGACACCGCGCAACTCGTGATCGGCCCGGGCCTGCCGCTGCTCAACCTCCCCGTCGACTGGCGCGGCGACGAGCCGGACTTCACGACCGAGAACCTCATGCTGCAGATGCGCACGAGCTACCCCGCGACGGGCGGGAACGGAGAGGCGCTGCCGGCCGACTCCGGTGCGCCGTGGAGCGCCGACTTCGACGAGTGGTGAGGCCGTGCGTCCCTCGGGGGCGGGATGCCGGACGGCCCCGGAACCCGTGGGTCCCGGGGCCGTCGTGGCGTCGGCGCGGCGTCAGCCCAGCGGGCCGTAGGCCGCCGGGGTCGTGCGCTTGTGCGTCGCCTGCTCGTACGCATAGGCGAAGCCGAGCAGCGTGCCCTCGCTGAAGTCCCGGCCGAGGAACTCCATGTTCACGCCGCCGATCGTGCCTTCCGTCGTCTGCCCCATCGGGACCGTCACGGCCGGCAGACCCGTGTTCGGGCTGAGGCGGGTGTTGGCGGTGCTGATGGTGCCGTAGGCGTTCGCGGTCGGGTAGATGACGGCATCCAGGTTCTGGTCGTTCATCATCTGCGTGACGATCTGCTTGCCCTTGGCGAGCTGCAGCGTGTGCGACCCCTGCGGTCCGGCCCAGGCCTGGTACGCCTCCTCGGTCACGGCGGCGCGCTGCCCGTACGGGTTGGTCGCGCGGCCGGGGACGATGTTCGGCGACAGCGAGATGTCGAGCAGGCTGCGCGCCGACACGGCCGGGTTCAGGTAGCTGGCGATGTAGTTGCGCAGGTCGTGGTTGAACTCCGGACCGCTGCCGCTGCCCTCGCCCACGATCGCGGCCCAGCCCTCGGGCAGCACCACGTCGACGACCGTCGCGCCCTGCGCGGTCAGGTCCGCCTTGGCCTGTGCAAACAGGCTCCCGGTGGCGGCGTTGCTGCCGACGAGCGTCGTGAGGACGCCGATGCGCTTGCCCTTCAGGGCGTCGGTGTCGAGGTACGACGTGTAGGTGTCGGGGACGAGACCGGCCTGGCGCTGGGTCACGGGGTCGTTCGCGTCCACGCCCACGACGGTGTCGAGGGCCACGGCGGCGTCGAGCACGCTGCGGGCCATCGGGCCGCCCGTGTCCTGCGACAGGGCGAGGGGCACGATGCCGTCACGGCTGGCGAGGCCGACCGTGGGGCGCACGCCGACGAGCTGGTTGTACGTCGACGGGATGCGGATCGACCCGCCCGTGTCGGTGCCGAAACCGATGCCGGCGAGGTTCGCCGCGATCGCCGCGCCCGTGCCGCCGCTCGAGCCGCCTGCGTTGCGGGTGGTGTCGTACGGGCTCGAGACGATCGACTTCGCGCCGGCCGGCTGGAAGGCCGACCACTCCGAGGTCAGGTTGATCGCGAACTCGTCCATGCTCGCCTTGGCGACGATGACGGCGCCGTCCGCGCGCAGACCCTCGACCATGGAGGCGTCCGACATGGTCTGGTTCTCGTTCCAGCAGCCGCAGCCGGCCGTGGTCGGCATGTCGACGGTGTTGTAGTTGTCCTTCAGTGCGACCGGGACGCCGAGCAGCATGCTCGTCATGCCCTGCTCCGCGCGGATCGCGTCCGCCTCGGCGGCGGCCTTCAGCGCGACCGTGCTCGTCGTGATGATCGAGTTGAGCGGACGTCCGCCCTCCTGCTTCACGGCGCGGTCGTAGGCGGCGATGCGGTCGAGGTACTCCTGCGTCAGCGACACAGACGTGATGACGCCGGCGTTCATCGCCGACTGCATCGACACGACGTCGGCCTCGACGATCTCGAACGGGCCGTCGTCGTAGATGACGCGCTCCGACAGGGCGGCGAGGTCGGACGCGGTGATCTTCGCGTCGCCGTCGAGGTCGAGGTCGGACACCTCCGCCCAGTCCGGGGACGTGGATGCCAGCCCGATCGCGCTCGCCAGGAGGGCGAGGTCGTCGGGGGTGACCTGGTCGTCGCCCGTGAGGTCCAGCTCCGTGTAGTACGGCGCCGCGATCGGGGCGGTGGAGGAGGGAGCGGGCGCGGCGGTCGCCGCGGTCGGGGCGATGACGGCGCCGGCGACGGCGACCGAGATCGCGGCCGAGCCGGCGAACAGGCGGCGGGTCAGAGGGGTCATGGGCGCTCTTTCGCGGTGCAGGGGGGAGGAGGGGGAGGGGATGCCACGCATCACTCGCTCACCCCCTGGCGGCGACGGCGGATGACGAACACGGCGCCCGCGGCGATGAGCGCGACGCCCACGGCACCGGTGAAGAGCCACGGCGCGGCCTCGGACCCGGTGACGGCGAGGTCGCCGTCGGACGAGCCGTTCGCGGCCGGGGCCGGGGTGGCGGTCGCTGAGGGGGAGGCGGTGGGCGCGGGCGAGGCCGTCGTGGACGGCTCCGGCTCGGGCTGCGGCTCCGGCTCGGGGTCGGGGTCGGGGTCGGGGTCGGGCGTCGGCGCGGCGGCGATCACGACGGGCGCGGTCGCGGCGTTCGCGAGCGTCGTGACCTCACCGGTCGACGACACCAGGCGGACGGACGACAGGTCGATCGTCGCCGTTCCCGCTGCCAGGGTCGAGAACGGGATGACGCCGAGGGTGAGGGTCTCGCCCGGGCCCGTAGACAGGCCGGGCGAGGTGCCGAGGCGGGTGTGGGTGAGGATGAGGCTGCCGGCGTCGGTCACGGCGGAGTCGAATCCGCCCTCGGGGGTGCCGGTGATGTCCTCCGCCTCGACCGCGAGCAGCTCGTCGGGGAAGGTCAGCTCGAGGTCGTACGCGTAGAGGTTCGAGACGCCGGTGGCGGTCAGGGTGGCCTCGACCGTGTCGCCGGCCGTGGCCGTCGGCGTGACGGTCAGGGTGAAGACCGCCGTCGGGGCGGCGGCGACGGCGGCGGGGGCCGCGGCGAGGGGGGCCGCGACGGTGAGGGCGGCGACGAGGGCGGCGACGATGCGCCTCGACGTCGCTGATGCCGCGGTCGCCGCGGGGGCGGCTGCGCGGAATGCAGGCATGCGCAAGTAGGGCTCCTTGGTGGGGGTGGTGGATCGCGGCCGCACGGGCCTCTCGGCCGCGATCCGGGGGTATGCCATGACCTTGGCAGCGCGTCGTGTCGCGTTGGTCACGCCGTGTTGCGGCTTTGTGTCGTCGCTCGCGCAGAAGCCGGCGCGGCCGCTCGCCGAACTCCGGAGGTGTGGGGGCCGGCGGCGGGGCCGCTGCTCGTCGAACTCCTGAGGTGTGGGGGGCCGGCCGCGGGGCCGCTGCTCGTCGAACTCCGGAGGTGTGGGGGTCGGCGGCGGGTCGCTGCTCGTCGAACTCCTGAGGTGTGGGGGCCGGCCGCGCGCCGCGGCGCGCCGAACTCCTGAGGTGCGGGGGCCGGCCGCGGGGCCGCCGCTCGTCGAACTCCTGAGGTGTGGGGGCCGGCCGCGGGGCCGCGGCGCGCCGAACTCCTGAGTTTCGGGCTGAATGTGCGGCGACAGGCCCCGGGAGAGGCGGATCCGCCCGGTTTCTCCGGGGCGCGGCTCGCGGTTCTCAGGAGTTCGGTGAGGCAGGGCCGGGCAGAGCCGGGCGGGGCGGGGCGGGGCGCGGCTCGCGGTTCTCAGGAGTTCGGCGAGGCGGGGCCGGGCAGAGCCGGGCAGAGCCGGGCGGGGCGGGGCTCGCGGTTCTCAGGAGTTCGGCGAGGCAGGGCCGGGCAGGGCGGGGCCGGGCCGAGCGGAGCGGGGGTGCGGGGGAGTCGGGAGTTCGGCGGGGGAGGAGGGACCGGGTGAGACTGGGAGCCCGAGCGAAGGAGTCCCATGCGCACCAGGACCGTCGTCATCGCCCCCGATTCCTTCAAGGGCAGCGCCTCCGCGGCTGCCGTCGCGCAGTGGATCGGCGAGGGGTGGGCGGAACGGCGTCCCGGCGACGACATCCGCCGCCACCCGATGGCGGACGGCGGCGAGGGCACCATGGCCGCTCTCGAATCCGCGATGCCGGGAGTGGAGCGGCATCCCGTCGTCGTCCCCGGACCCACGGGGCAGCCCGTGTCTACCTGGTGGGTCGGCATCCCGGCGCCGGACGGGTCGGTCACCGGCCTGGTGGAGCTCGCCGCGACGAGCGGCCTGACCCTCGCCGCCCCGGCTCCGCTGGACGCCGGGACCGCGGGCGTGGGGCACGCCATCCGGGCGGCGCTCGAGGCCGGCGTCGACGAGATCGCCGTCGCGGTGGGAGGCAGCGCCTCGACCGACGGGGGAGCGGGACTGCTGACCGCGCTGGGGGCGTCGATCCGCGACCAGGACGGTCGTCCGATCGCGCCGGGCGCCCGCGGCCTGGCGGCGGCGGCATCCCTCGACCTGGCCGGGTTGATGTCACCGCCGCCCGGAGGAGTGCGCATCCTGGCTGACGTCACCAACCCGCTGCTCGGCGAGCGGGGCGCGGCGGCGGTCTTCGGTCCGCAGAAGGGTGCCAGCCCCGCCGATGTCGTCGCGATGGACCGGGCGCTCGCCGGGTTCGCCGGCATGGTCGGGGTCGATCCGGCGACGCCGGGCGCGGGTGCCGCCGGTGGTGCCGCCTACGCGCTGCTCGCGTGGGGCGGCCGGATGACCTCCGGCGCGGCCTTCGTCGCCGAACGCAGCGGACTCCTCGACGCGATGCACCGAGCCGACGTGGTCGTCACGGGCGAGGGGCGCTTCGACGAGCACAGCGCCCACGGCAAGGTCGTCGGATTCCTCATGGATGCCGCCACCTCACCGCTCCTGCTCGCCGCCGGGGGCATCGCGGCTCCGACCGAGCGCTTCGCCGCCGCTGTCGCGCTGAGCGAGCTGTCCGGCTCGGTCGCCGCGGCCATCGCCGACCCGGAGCCGTACCTGCGGGAGGCGGGCCGCCGGCTCGCCGCCGCGTTCCCGGCCTGACCTTCGCCGCACCGGACTCGGGATGCCGCGGCCGGCCCCGTTCCCGAGCTGCGCTCGCCGGGCCCGACCCGGCACTCATAAACGCTCTCTGCCCTCATAAACGCCGTGTGCACGCGTTTCTGAGTGCAGACAGCGTTTATCGATCGGAGCACCACGCGCGCGGCCGTCACCGGCGCCGGCCGTTGCCGGTGAGCTCGCCCCAGTCCGCGGCCGGGGCCCCGCCGGGACGCATCGACCCGAGGAACGCCATGTGCACCTTGTAGCAGGCGAGCCGCAGCGTGTGCGCCCACCCGATGACCTCGCCGCGGTGAATGGCCTTGTACATGACCTGCTGGCCGTTCATCACGCGGCGGATCTCGATGCGCCCGTACTCGTGTCCTTGCGGGTCGACCATCCGCCACACCCCGGTCGGTCCTTCGACCGCCGCCAACACCGGATGCCATTCGCCCATCGCTACGCCGGATCCTTTCTCCGGCCGAGAGAGCAGCAGGCTACGACCGACCCCCGACATCGCGCCAGCCCCCTCTGCGTGTGGCGTTGACTTGCCCCATATGTACGCCGGCGCCGGGGTGTCGCGTGCATTTGCGCCACGTCATCGCTGGAAGAGTACGGGACAGCACGGAAGCCCCGGGACAGCACGGAAGCCCCGGAACATCACGGCTGCACGCCAGCCCCCTCTGCGTGTGGCGCTGACTTGCCCCATTTGTACGCCGGGCCCTGGCGTCGCGTACATCTGCGACAAGTCACCGCCGGAAAAGGGCGCGACAGCAAGGCAGGGCGGAAGATCGCGCACCCCGCCAGCCCCTTCTCGGATGGCGCTGACTTGCCCCATATGTACGCCGGCGCCGGGGTGTCGCGTACATCTGCGACAAGTCATCGCTGGAAGAGCGCCGGAACAGTACGCAAACCCCGACGGAACAACACGGCAGCGCGCCCGCCCCACGCGGCGGACTGCGCGCGCCGTATCGCGTGTGCGGAATTCGTCCGCGCCGCGTGATCGCCGCGCAGATTCTGCCGGCGCAGCGCGCGGCCGACTCCGTTCGGCACGCCGCAAGAACCGCGGAATTCCGGGGCTGTGGACCGTCGCCGGCCTCATGGGCACCCGGCCGACGACGGCCTCATTTTCATCTAACTCGGTTCCCCCTAGTGACGCTGTCCCCCTAAAGGTGGACAATGGAATGCAGGTGACTCCTCCCCGCTCGGACGGCACCCCCGGCGGGGAGGAGCCCCTCTCCTCTGCGGTCGAGTGCGTCTCCCGCGAACGAGGATCCTGGATGCCACGGCCCCGACGGGCGGCATCCACCCGTCCGACGTGGGCTAGAACGAGAAGCCGGCGCGGTCGCCGGTGGCAGAGACGCGCCGCGCCCCGTGCGGGGTGACCCGGACGTGCTGGACGGCGTCGTCGGACTCGATGATGTCCTCGATGTCCACGCCGAGCAGGCCGATGGCCGCGATGGTCCCCGTCGGGTCGCCGCCGACCGCGCCGAGCGCTCGCAGTGCCCGCGCCCGCGTCCGCTCGACGTACGCCGCGACGGTGCGGGCGCTCGCCGTCAGGGCGACGGTCCGTCCGCTGTACGCGGTGAGGGAGCGCAGGCGGAAGACGTCGCCGCGGTCGTCGCGGTCGACGTCTCAGATCTCGCGAAGGACGGAGATGAGCCGCGTGCGGTGCGCATCCATCGTTCTCTCCTTCGTCGCGTCGGCCGACCGGGCCCGGGGTCATGACGAGGCAGGACGGCGAGAGGACACTCCGACCATAGGGCATGTATGCATGCCCGGACAAGCTTCGCGGTGACGCCGCCGCCGGGTCTGACCGCGCGGCGGTCCCACCCGGCGGGGGAGTTCCCCCCACCTGTCGGGCGCGCTCTGCGTTCCGCGCTGCCAGCGTCGAAAGGTCCGCCCCACGAAAGGTTCCTCGACCCATGTCCCAGAACCGTGAATCGACCGGTGTCCTCCTGCTCGCGCTCGCGGTGGTCGCCGCGCTGCTCGCGTGGGCGGCGCAGCTGACCATCGGCTGGTTCCTGCCGGCGGTGTTCGCCGCCGTCGCCGTCCTTCTGGCGGTCACGGGGCTGGCGTCCGCGCGGCGCCGGCGGGACCAGGACCCGACATGACGTTCGACGTCGCCGCGGCCGATCCGGCGGTCCTGCAGGCGGACGGGATGCCGCCAGGTGAACCGGCGGTCGAGATTCACGGCTGAGCGGGGATTTCCCGCGCAGCGCGACCTAACGTCGAACATCGGGCTCATCGCTCGGCATCCCACTCTCGCACCGAGGAGGTCATCCATGACGTCGCGCGAACTCGCCCGTGAGCCGAGTCACCGTTCCCGCCGAGCCGGGGGAGCGACGGGGGCCGGCGGCGCCCGACGCCGAACGTGCCGAGAGGGGGTCGCGTGATGGCCTGGCACTCCCTCTCGCTGCACCGGCAGCGCGACGGCCGCATCGAGGTGCTCGTCTACTCGCGCCCGACGCATCGCACCTGGGCGCTCGACGGGCTGCCCGAGGTCGTCTCGCCGACCGCGACGCCGAGGCAGCTGGGCGAGGCCGTCGTGCGCGGCCTGAGGCGGTCGCTGCAGGGAATGTGCGTCCGCGAGGACCCGGACTTCGAGCGCTTCCTCGCCTGGAACGGCGCGTTCAACTGGTCGAGCTACTCCCGCGGGGTGCGCGCGGTCGACGTGGTCGCCGACTTCGAGGACGAGATCGGTCCCGTCGGCCTCACCCCGCAGGTCCGCGTGCGGGACGGCGACTTCATCCCGATGATGAAGAAGACCGTCATCGTCGACGGCACCGACGTGACCGCTCTCGGCGATGCCGCCCGCCGCGCGATGATGCAAGCCGGCGGCTGACCCCCGCGTCGCCGGAAGGGCCGATGGATGCCACCGGGTGGCATCCATCCCGCGTCACTCGCGGTTGCGCAGAGCGGCGACGACGCCCATCGTCAGCGTGGTCCCGAAGAGGAGCACGAGACACACCAGGATCGCCACGGTCTCGACCTGTTCGTCCACCCGTTCCCCCTCCGGTCGGAGGCGACGGTACGCCGGGAAGATGACGTCGAGGTGACGGAGGGGCGTCGAGCCGGGGGTCTCGAAGCCGCCGCCCCCGCCCGGGAACGGGAGCCTCGGGCGGAGGCGGCCTCGAGCGGAGGCTCCAGCGAGGTCAGGCGACGAGGTCGCTGGCCCGCGCGGTCTCCCACACGGTGTCCCAGCCCCGCGAGAGCTCCGCGGCGCGCTGGACCGACAGGACGAGGCTCGCCTCGCGGGCGATGCCCTGTCCGGCGATGTCGAACGCCGTGCCGTGATCGACCGAGACGCGGACGACGGGGAGGCCGACGGTGATGTTGACGCCGTCGTCGCCGTAGACCGCCTTGAAGGGGGCGTGTCCCTGGTCGTGGTAGCAGGCGACGACCATGTTCCACTTGCCGCGCACGGCAGCGGGGATCAGCGCATCCGCCGGGATCGGTCCGTGGGCGTTGATGCCGCGCTCGCGTGCGCGCTCCACGGCGGGCGCAAGGATGTCGGCATCCTGATCCCCGAAGATGCGGTTCTCGCCGGCGTGCGGGTTGAGGCCGCACAGGCCGATCGCCTCGTCGGGCTTGCCGAGCGCGCGGACGAACGCCCCGGCGAGGGTCAGCACGTCGTCGGTCCGCTCCGGGCTCGTGCGCTCGATCGCCTGCTGCAGCGAGACGTGCGCGGTGAGGTGGAAGAAGTAGAGGTCACCGGCGGAGAGCACCAGGCTGAAGTTCTTCACACCGAACTCGTGCGCCAGCAGCTCGGTGTGGCCGGGCCACTTGTGCCCGCCGGCCTGCATCGCGGCCTTGTTGAGCGGCGCCGTGACGATGCCCTGCACGATGCCCTCCCGCGCGAGCCGGCACGCCTCGACGACGAAGCGGTACGCGCCGTCGCCCGCCTCGGGGCTCAGCTCGCCCACCGGCACGTGTCCCAGCGAGCCGCCGGTCTGCACGACCTCCACCAGGGCGGGGTCGTTCACCGCGTCGCGCGGGTCGGCGATCACACGGACCGCCGCGGGGTCGAGTCCGACGAACTCCGCACCGCGACGGAGGGCGTCCGCGTCGCCGATGACGACGGGAACGCAGATCTCGCGCAGCTCGGGGTGCTGCAGCAGCGTCTTGACGGTGATCTCGGGACCGATGCCCGCGACGTCACCCAGGGTGAGGGCGAGGACCGGGAGGGCGGGATGCTCAGACATTGTGATCTTCCTTCGGGTGGACGGGGTGGAGGACCGGGTCGGTCGGCGATTCCGACCGCAGGTGGGACACGAGGTCGACGAGGGCGGTCGGCGGGCCGAACCCGCCGGACTTGGAGACGAGGCGCACGCCGTCGGCCAGACCGCCGACGATGATCCCGGTCGGGCAGCCCGCGTCGAGGACGCCGTCAAGGCGGACGGCGGTCGCGCCCAACGCGGCGAGCACGGCGGCCACGCCGTCGCCGCCGACGACGATCAGCGCGCCGACGTCCTGTGTTTTCACGAGTGCGTTCACCCGCTGGGCGAGCTCCGCGGCGACGTCCGACGGACGGGGGCCGCGTTCCACGGGCGGTGTCAGCACGTCGACGTCGGAGGGGAGGGATGCCGCCAGCTCGCTCA
This sequence comes from Microbacterium sp. HMH0099, assembly GCF_049384025.1. NCBI lineage: Bacteria > Bacillati > Actinomycetota > Actinomycetes > Micrococcales > Microbacteriaceae > Microbacterium > Microbacterium sp. HMH0099. The sequence continues at coordinate 246,987 of NZ_JBMRJR010000005.1, forward strand.
CCTGACGGGCGGAGACCGGGTGCAGCGAGGTGACCGCGACGACCACGCCCCCGCGGCTCGCGGATGCGACGGAGGCCCGAGCGGGATGCTGCCACCGGCGGGCGAGGGCGGAGGCGAGACCGGCGGAACCGACGGCGACGACGGCGGGGTCGTGATGGACGAGGCGGGCCAGCGCGTCCAGATCGTCGTCCGTCGTGGCATCCGCGTAGGCCCGGGCGGGCATCGACGAGATCGCGCTCGCCGGAGACAGCGGCTGGAACCCGGGCAGCAGTTCGTCGAGACGGCTGGACGTGACGGGCGCGAACGGGTCGCGGCCGGAGTCCGTCTCGCTGACCGGGATGCCGTCCACGAGGACGACACCGTCCACGACGGTGCGTCCGAGCGCCGGGAAGGCCGGGGTGACGACGGCGCGGGCATCAGGATGCCGACGGCTCCAGGCGTCGAGGGCTCCCCGCACCTGCGCGGGCACCGACCCGCGCATCGTGGAGTCGATCTTGAGGAAGAGGCGCTCGACCCCGGCCTCGGACAGTCGGCGGACCGCGGCCGCGGTGACCTGCGCGGCATCCGCGTCGTTCAGGGACCTGGCGCCGGTGGCGACCGCGAGCACGGTGCTCGGTGTCAGGGGGGCCTCATGGTCCGTGTTTGCGGGGCCCACGAGGAGCCGCACCGCCCAGCCGTGCTGCGTGAAGACGCCGGCGGAATCGGCGGCACCGGTGAAGTCGTCGGCGACCAGGCCGACCGTCGCCGGGACGCCAAGGCCGGTGTCGCAGGTCATATCGGTCTCTCCGGTGAGCGAGGGGTGCGGTGCCTCTTGAGCTTAACACGATGGCGCGCGTTTCGCGCGAGAAATTGCGCGCAACGCGCAATCAGGAGACAATCGAGCAGGTCAACAAGGAGGTTTACGCATGAGCGATGACACGTCCGCGGGCGCGATCACGATCCCCGGGACGCCCGTTCCCCTCACTACCGCCGTGCTCGGCACGATGAACATGGGCGACACCAGCGACGCCGCGGCATCGGAGGAGCTCTTCGAGGCCGCCGTGGACGCCGGGATCACCGGCATCGACTGCGCCAACGGGTACGCGCGGGGAACGACCGAGTCCCTCATCGCGCCGTGGGTGAAGCGGCACCGCGACCGCATCGTCGTGGCGACGAAGGCGGGGATGCCGCACGCCGACGCCGGTGCGGACGCGCCCCTGTCTCCCACCGGGCTGCGGGCGAGCGTCCACGGCTCGCTGCGTCGTCTCGACGTCGACCGCATCGACCTCTTCTATCTGCACCAGCCGGACCGGCTCACTCCGATCCGCGACACCATGGAGGCGGTCGCGCAGCTGCACGCCGAGGGCAAGATCGGCGCCTACGGGGTGTCGAACTTCGCGGCATGGCAGGCGCTCGAGGTGGTCCGCCTCGCGGACGAGCTCGGCATCCCGCGTCCCACGGTCGGGCAGAACGTGTACAACCTCGTCGCGCGGCGGATCGAGGACGAGTGGATCGAGTTCGCCTCCGCGTACGACCTGGCGACCATGTGCTACAACCCCCTCGCCGGCGGCATGATCGCGCGCCCTCCCCGTGACGGCGCGGCGCCGACGCGTTTCGAGGGGTCCGCCCTCGCCGAGATGTACAAGAAGCGGTACTGGACCGACGAGCTCGTCGCCGCGACGGCGGCGCTCGCGCAGGTCGCCGAGGAGGCCGGCATGCCCATGTACGAGCTGGCTCTGCGCTGGCTCGTCGGCCGTCCGGGTGTCTCCGCGGTGCTCATCGGCGCGAACCGCACCTCTCAGCTGCGCGCGAACATCGACGCGCTCGCGAAGGGTCCGCTGCCCGCCGACCTCGCCGAGGCGTGCGACGCGATCTCGTCGCCGCTGAAGGGCAGCATGCCGGCGTACAACCGCTGACGCGGAGCGCAAAGAATGCGGGCCCCGCACGTAGAGTGCGGGGCCCGCTTCTGCGAGGGGTGGGCTCAGCCCATTCCGGCCGCCTGGTCGGCGCGCACGGTCGCCGAGATCTTGGCGAGAGCGTCCTCGCTCAGGAGGTTGAACGGCGCGCGGCAGGGGCCGACGTTCTCGCCGGCGGCGTTCGTGGCCGCCTTGACGATCGTGTTCGGGTTGCCGAACACGAAGAGGTTGCGCAGCGCACGGATGGAGGCCTGCGCCGCGCGGGCGCCCTCCAGGTCGCCCGCCGCCCAGCGCCGGGAGATCTCGACCATGGTCCGCGGGTAGACGTTCGCGACGGCGGTGATGCCGCCCGCGCCGCCGGCCTGCAGTGTCGGCAAAATGAGCGAGTCGGTCCCGGCGAGGACCGCGAAGGTCTCGGCATCCGTCAGCTCGATGTACTGCAGGATGGCGTCGAAGTTGCCGGAGGAGTCCTTCACGCCCGCGATGTTGTCGATCTCGGCCAGGCGGGCGACCGTGGCGGGGGAGATGTTGTTCCCCGTGCGCGCGGGGATGTTGTAGAGCAGCACCGGCACGTCGACCGACGCGGCGACGGAGGCGAAGTGCTGGTACAGCTCCTCCTGCGATGCGGCGGCGAAGTACGGCGCGATGACGGACAGGACGTCCGCCCCCGCGGCCTGCATGCGCTCGGCGATGCGCACCGTCTCCGCGGTGCCGACCGCGCCGGCGCCGCCGTACACGGGGACACGGCCCCCGGCGGCATCCACGACGGCCTCGAGGACGGCGATCCGCTCGTCCGCCGTCTGCTGGAAGAACTCGCCGTTCGTGCCGAGGCAGAAGACGCCGTCCGCGCCCGCCTGCACGGCGCGGTCGGCGTGCACGCGCATCTGGTCGAGGTTGAGGGACTCGTCGTCGTGGAACGGGGTGACGAGCGCGTGGATGCTGCCGCTGATGGTGGTGGTCACGAGAGTGCTCCTTCGTGGCGGGGAGGGCCGGGGGTGGTGTCTGTCGAGGGGGATCCGCTATTTCTGCATGACATGGATGGCGAAGCCACCGAACTCCCCGGCGAGGTAGATGTTCTGCAGGCGTCCGTCGTCGAAGTACGCGGCCGTCGCGGCGTTGAAGCCGAAGCCTTTGCCGGTCAGCTCCTCGACGGCGGAGGGCAGGTCCGCGGTCGCCATGCCGATGTGGCCGTGCGTCCCGAGGTACTGCGAGCGCACGCACTCGAAGAAGGTGCCCGCGAATTCCGACTTCTTCCCGTGCCGCGGATCGAGGTTGAACATCAGGCACAGCAGGTCGGCCAGCTCCTGGGCGTCCGTGGCGTCGGCGTTGTTGATGCCCACATGGGCGAGCTCGAAGGTGTTCGTCATGACGGTCTCCGTTCGGATGCCAGGGGCGTCACATCGGGAAGAGGACGAGGGCGCCGGCGGTCAGGGCGAGCAGGCGGATGAAATACATCGGGATCGTGAACTTCCAGAACTGCACGAGCGAGTACTTGCCGACGCCCATGACCATCGCAGGCAGACCGTCGATCGGCAGGAAGTGTCCGTTCCAGCCCGAGATGACGATGGCGATGGCCGCGGCCGTCGGGTCGAGTCCGAGGCCGACGCAGGTCGCGATCGCCAGCGGGGCGAAGACGTACACCGTTCCGATGGTCGACCCGGTGAGCGTGGCGAGGACGCTGGTGAGGACGCAGAAGACGAAGACCAGGAGGAAGGGGCTGACGTTCCCGCCGAGCATCCCGGCGACGGTCTCGCCGACGAGCTGCGTCAGTCCCGTCGCACCGAGCGCCTCGGCGATGCCGATGACGCCGGCGGACATGAGGATGATGGGCTGGCTGATGGCATCCCGGATCTCGGCGAAGTTCAGCACCCGCGTGAGCAGCAGGATGACGACGGAGAGACCCGTGATGGCGTACCCGCCGTCGCCGATGTAGCTGTACGAGATCATGCCCGCGATCGCGACGACGAAGCTGACGTAGGTGGCCAGCTGCTGCTGGCGGGTCAGTGCCGGCGCGATCACCGTGGCCGTGGCGGTCGCGGTGGCCGCGGCATCCGCGATCCCCCCGCTGCGCGGTGCCGGTCGGCCCCCGCCCGTGGTCTCGTCCGCGGCGCGTTCCTCGTCCGTGATGGGGTGGTCGGGCAGCATGCGGTACGCGACGAGGCACCAGATGAGGAAGCCGAGGCTGAGGACGAGGTTGACGAGCGAGAACCGCACGAGGTCGACGCGCTCGTTGACCCCGGCCGCCTCGAGGACGGCGACGACGATGCCGTACTGCAGCGCGACGTTGAAGGGCAGCATCGGGTGGTTCGCGGCGAAGCCGGCCGGCATGAGGACCTTCGACGGCGGCAGCTTCTTGTTGTAGGCGAGCGTCGACAGCAGGCCGATGACCAGCACGTAGTACGCCGTCGAGCCGGTGCCGAAGATGCTGCACCCGACCATGACGAAGACGATGATCAGAACGTACGCCCGGAAGCCGCCCTTCGTCGCGAGGCCGGAGATCGTCCGTTTGAAGCCGGAGACGAGATCGGTCTTCTGCAGGGCCGCGATGACCGCCATGAAGGAGGCGAGCATCACGATCGTCGCGTTCGCGAACCCGCTGAACGCGACGTTGATCGGCACGACGTTGAACACCACCATCAGCAGGCAGGCGATCAGCGGCGGGACGCCGAACGGGAGTCGGTCGATCATGATCAGGATGATCATGAAGACGGTGATCGCGAGCGCGACCATCATGGGAACGGTCATGACCGCTGCTCCTTCGCAGAGAGGTCGGGCCCGGCGGACGTCGGCTGCGACGCCACGATCTCCGCCAGAGCATCAGCACCCAAGTGCACGTGCTTGATGGTCTTGCGGTGCCAGGTGTAGGCGATGTGGAGGCCTCCGTGGCCGTCGGTGATCACGGAGGGGTAGGACAGCTCGCGGTTGAGGCTCTCGCGGCTGTTGTTGGAGAGGCAGTACCCGTCGCCGTTCTCGATGTCGTAGGCGAGCGGCCAGCTGCGCCCGTCGTCGGTCGAGAGCGCGAGGGTCATGGGTGCGCGCGGCGCGCCCCAGAATGCGCTGGGTCCGTCCTGGTCGAGGGCGGGCTCGGCGATCCGCGGACCGTCGTCGTCGGCGAGGCCGTCGTCATCGATCTCGTCGTACAGCGAGACCCGGCGGCTGGTCGCGTCGTCCTTGCTCGCGTAGTTCATCACCATCGCGACCCGGCCGTCGCCGTAGGCCCGCGCCTGGATGGACGAGTTGTTGTTGGGCAGGTCGATCGGATGACAGGGCTCCCACGTCATCCCGCCGTCCGTCGACAGCGACTCGTAGACGTGGTCCGCCCAGCGGGAGCGGAAGCACGCCCACAGCGTGCCGTCCTGGCGGGCGACGATGTTCATGTGGACGCATCCGCCGGACGCGGGCACGGCGACCTCCGACCAGGTCTCGCCCTGGTCGTCCGAGTACCAGATCGAGGCGGTGTCGTCGTTGCCGACCCACTTCTCGCCGGGCACGGTGCGGCAGTTGAAGACGGGCAGCAGGATCCGTCCGCTGTCGAGCACGACCGGCGACTGCCGGACGAACACGCCGACCGGTGCGTCGGCGCCGAGCAGCGCGGTCGGCTCGTCCCAGGTGTCGCCACCGTCCCGCGAGATCCGTCGGCGGACCTCGGAGGTGTCCTGGTTGCCGGCGATCTGCGCGGTGTAGAGCAACCAGAGGGCGCCGTCGGGAGCCGTGAACAGGATCGGGTTCTGCTCGGAGCGCTGCGCGTCGAAGCTCAGCTGCACGGGGTCGACCCAGCGGTCCGTCCCGGCCGGCAGGCGGGACAGGTAGATGGAGATGTCCGACACGCCCTCCTGCGTGCCACCGAACCATACGCACGCGAGGTCCCCGCCCGGCAGGAAGGCGAGGTTGGCCGCGTGGCACTGCACCGTCGGGGTGGGCAGCAAGGCCTCGGCACCTCCGTCGGGGCGGCTTCGCAACAGCCCGTCGAATGCACTCATGCGGGGGTCCTCCAGTCGTCGATGACGGTGGGCGCCAATGGGGGGCGGCGCAGTTCTTCGGTGAACGTTCTTCACGGCCTCGGTCGACTCGGGATGCCGCTCGGCAGGCGTCGTCGCGCGTGTATGAGGTGTCGTCATCCTGACAGATATGCACGAAGTGCGCAACAATCCTGCGTACTACGAGCACCGCGCCGGACGTGAACGCTGCGTACGGCCCGTGTGTGCGCGCTGAGAACGCACGACGAGCGCCCCGGCGCGCGGAACGCGCAGGAGTCGCGCAGAGGTGCGGTCAGTCCGCGAGCAGGACGTCGACGCCGCGTCGACGGAAGGGCTCGAGCTGCTCGTCGGAGGCCTCGGCATCCGTCACGAGGGTCCACGGCGCCTCCAGCCGGACCCACGCGTTGAACGGTGCGGCGCCGAGCTTGGCGGCGTGCGCGACGACGTACACGCGCGCACCGGTGCGCGACATGAGCTCTTTCAAGCGGGTCTGCGTGGCCGTCGCCTCGCAGAGGCCTCGGTCGGCGCTCACCGCGTCGGCGCCGAGGAACACGGCGTCGAAGTACCAGCGCTCCAGGGAGGCCTCCGCCATCGGGCCGACGAAGCTCTGCGACGTCTGCCGGTACCACCCGCCGAGCAGGGACAGCTCGACGCCGTCCGCGTCCTGGAACTCGCGGAAGGGCGTCATCCCGTTGGTGACGACCGTCAGGGGGCGCGTCGCCCCCAGGTGGGCGGCGACGCGGGCGGTCGTGGTGCCGGCGTCGAGGAGGATCGTCTCGCCCGGCGTGACCTGCGCGGCCGCCGTCCGCCCGATGGCATCCTTCGCCCGGTACGCGTCGACCGAGCGTTCACGCAGGCTCATCTCGCGATGGTGCGACCCGACCGCGATGACACCGCCGTAGGTGCGCGCCAGGCGGTTGGACTGCTCGAGCGCCGAGAGGTCGCGTCGGATCGTGGATGCCGTGACGTCGAACGCCCGAGAGAGCTCCTCGACGCTGGCGAGCCCGTTGCTCATCGCCATCCGCACGATCTCTTCTCGCCGCTCTGACGCCTTCATCCGGGCTCTCTCCTCCTGATGCCGCGCCGTCGGGGCGCCGCATCGCCCCACGCTACCAACCGCAGCTCCGGCGGCCGGGGGAGCGGGCGGCCCCTCCGGTTCCGTCTCGGCGGGGCGGTCGTCGGCCGCGGCCTCGCCTGGACACGGAAACGCCCCCGGCAACGCAAGCGCTCGCCGGGGGCGTGAGACCTCAGAGCTGGACGGTCTTGTTCTCGGAGGGGAACTCGTCGGGGTCGTTCTTGTTGACGGCCCGGACCATTCCGAGCAGCTGCTTGACCTTGCTGCTGGAGGCGTCCCAGTACTCCGCCGTCTCGCCGTTCACCTTGAGCAGGATGAGCCCGGGGGTGTCGAGCCCGTCCGGGAACCACGCCTCGAGCGGCTTGGACCACAGCTCCTCCGCCTTGGCCCGGTCGCGGACGACCTCGGCGGTCCCGCTGATAGACGTCCACTCGCTCTTCTTCTCGTTGGCGAGGGCCACGTTGACCTGAGGCGAGGACTGGATCTGGCGGACCTTGTCGGAATCCTCGTAAGAGAAGAACCAGAGGTCGCCGTCGAACTCGACCTCCTGGACGGCCATCGGCCGGCTCACGTGCCGGCCGTCCTCGGTCATGGTGGTCAGCATGGCCGTGTGGGCCCGGTCGATCAGCTTGATGACGGTCTCGTGTGCGTCGGTGTCCGCAGACATGAGTGCTCCCTTCGAGCGGTGGTCCGTGTGGGCCCACTCTTCTCGTCACCGGGGTGCGCGTCTGCCGGTTGACAGACCCCGCGGAATCGCGTCTCAGGATGATCGGGCCGACAAAAGCGCCATCTCGCCAGTCCCGGGCTCACAACGGGTTCATGATGGCGGCGGAAAAATAATCCTGGGCTCCCCAACGATGTGCTGAGTGTCGAGAAGTACCCCGTGCATTCGGGCCTAGACGCGTAGTCGGAACGCGCACGTTGCGAGCACCAGGAACTTCAGCGCATATGCGACCGAGACACCGGTCATAGCTCCTGTTGGACCAGCTAGCAGGGTGCCGGTCACGGCGGACACGAGACCCAGGACCGCAAAAATGACTGACGTAGTCGCGACGGTACGCGCGGCACCGCGCGCTTGCAACAAGCTCGCCATGGGGGAGCTGAGAGCTGCAGCAGAGACCCCGACGAGACCGACCTGCAGAACTGAAACAGCGTCGTCGTAGCCCTCGCCGACAGTCAGCTGAACTATCGCCGGCGCAAGGGCGCCAATTGCAACTCCGACAGCACTTCCGGACCCCGCAAGTATGAGAAGGGCCAAGGCCGAGCGTCTCACCGTCCTGTTGTCGACGCCCGGTCGCGACAGCTTGGCGAGCGTCGCCTGGGCCACCGACGAAGCGATCAGCTGTGCTGGCTTCAGTATCCGCGAGGCGATTGCGAAGTCCGCCGCCGACTGCACCGAACTCACAAGCTGAACCGTTCCAACCTCGAGCTCACGAACCTGCGCCGAACCGACCGCAATCCAGTAGGGCAGGGCACGAGAGAGAACGCCAGATCCGACAACCCGGGAGCTGACAGCGGGGAGGGTGCGGCCCAAGGCGGTTCTGGCGAGCACAACGCCCACTAGGCCTCCAACCGCCTGCCCAGCAGCGAACCAGATATCTGCGCCCTCCCCCTCTGTGAGAAGAAGAAAGATGCCCATCACGCCAAGGGGAAGGACGCGTCGTAGAATGATGAGCGCAATAGTTAGTCGGTTGCGCGCGTCTGCGATCGCGAGCGCCAACCAGGTCTCAGAATTCCGCTCAAGTAGCGTCCAACCGATGAGAAGAAGCCCGACCGTTGCCGTCAGTTGACCCGAGAAGAAGACCGCGAACAAGACGCAGAGGACTATCGCGAGGGCGGTCATGCCGAGAGCATTGACTCGCAGGATTGGCCGGATTAATGGGCTTTCCTTATTGGACGCGCGCTCGCGGATGAGAAGAGTTCCGACTCCCAAATCGGCAATAGCCACGCCGAAGGTGGCAACCCCTACAAGAGAAGCTATGGCGCCGAATTCAGACGGACTGACGAACCGAGCAAGCAGCAGAAACGACACCGTCTGCGCCAGTCCGCCGACGAGTCGAGCGGAAAGCAGTGCGAGCGCGGTCATCGATCGAGCGACGCCCAGACGTCGCGCATGCGTCCTGAGAATTCCGACGTAGAGAACTTCTTTGCATACGCGTGGATCTCACGGGGATCCCAGTCCTGGGATTCGAATGCGGTCAGCGCCGCATGAAGCGCGGTTGTCGTCGGCTCTCGGAAGCGAATACCAACTCCCTCCCTAACCGTCTCGGCGGGTCCACCGCCATCCCAGGCGATAACCGGCGTCCCCGACGCCATCGCCTCGATGGGGACCATTCCGAAGTCATCCTCTGACGGAAAAATCAACGCTTTACTTCCGGCAAATATAGACGCCAGCTCGCTAGTCTTCTTGCGGCCGACGAAGGTGACATTCGGAGGTGCCGCGGATTCCAAACGCGCCCGGTCACGCCCATCGCCGACCACAACAAGCTGACGTTTAGTATTTCGAAACGCTTCAATCACGAGACCCAGCCGCTTATACGGCTCGACAATGCGGCCCGCCCATACATAGGTCTCTCCCCGCTCAATGGGTTCAGAGAAGAATCTGTCGTCGATGGGCGGCGGGACTATGGCGTAAGGGATCACTCCGTAGAATTCCGTTACGCGACTGGCAACCACCTTGTTAGTCGCGACGTATGCATCGGCGCGTCGCGCCGCCGCACGGTCAATCTTGCGAAGTGGGCCAGAAACGCCACGCAACGCTAAACGGTTCGCCAGGCGGCCTCTCGCGTAATCACCGCGTCCGGACCAAATCTGTCGTAATGGAGAATGACAGTAGACCAGGTGAAGTCCCGTCGCTCTGAGGTGATGAATGAAAGCGTATGAGGAAGATATCAGATTCCCCTCGATCAGCTCGCGGTGCAGTTTGACGGGAGCGGCTAGGGAACGGGTTCGGTAATTGTTCGCGTTTAGGCCTGCGGACCCGATAATCTTGGTCCGCTCCAACTGCAGCTCGCGCATAATGCGCTGATCGCCCCCTAGGGCTATCACTGCGCTACCTGCGAAAGTCTCATTTGCGAGCGTCGAGGTCACTCTTTCCGCGCCGCCAAATTGGAAGAAGAAGTCGTGACCCAGCGTCAAGTGGGTCATGGCTTGACGCTCCTCAAGTAGCCGTTCAATACTCGTTCGAGGGATCTTTCAGTGCCCACACGGTTTCGCGCAGCAGTCGCTAAATCCTGACGGTATTTGTCATCACGAAGCGCAATAATTGCCGCGGCGGCCGATTGTACGTCGCCGGGGGAATAAGTGAGACCTTCGACAAGGTCGGTGAAATATTCCGGGGCTCCTCCGGTGGTCGGGGTTATCGGGACCACCCCGTAGGACATCGCCTCGCCCACCGTTCGACCGCTAGGCTCGAGGGCGTTGCCAACGAATAGCGCGTCGATGGCACTATAAACTTCGCGCTGGTCCCGTCGTCCGTGCCAAAGTACTGAAGCTCCTAGTTGATGCGCCAATGACTTCATAGCCGTTTCGTATGCGTCGGAAGTTCCGAACTGCGCGCCGTAAACGTGGAGCTCAGCTTCCGCTGCCTGCGTTGCACGAATGGCAATTTCGATGTCCTTCTCGGGGGAGATGCGGCCAACAATGCCCACACGAAGGGGGCCAGCGGCTTGCCTCATGGGTACGGCAGCGACAGCATCGATTGGCCGTGGAACTACCGAGACCTTCCGAAAACCGATACCCCAGGCGGACGCGAACTCGCTAATCGATATGGCGCCTCGATAGAATTTGGCGAGCGTACGCATTGTCATGCGAGTGATTAGCTTGTCGGGGGTGTCATGTATATCGAAGAAGACTGGTGCACGACGATACAGGCCGGCTAAGGGCATGAGATCCAGGCTGAATACAATCAAAGCGTCTGGGGTAGGAAGGTTCGAGACAAGCTGCCTGACTCGAAAATTGGATTGCAGACGGTTGCCTGGTTTGTAATGAACCATGTGGGCCGTGGACTGTCCGACGTATTCAGCCGCTGCGCCGCGTGGAAATACGCAGTGAACTTCATGACCAAGCTCGATTAGCCCCTTGATTATGCGAAGTAGGCTCTGTTCAGCACCCCAGGGGTCTCTGGCCGAACTAGCGAATATCAGTCGCATCGGTTTCCTTGGTGATATTTTGTAGGCGCGCCGAAGTCAACTTCATGAAGGCGTCCTCGCTGAAACTTTCCGAACCCGACAGGACCGCAGCGCTCTGCTCGTTCCAAAGCGAAGCGTCGGTACTCAGGCGCACGCAGGCGTCGGCGAAACTTGCTGCAGTATCGAACGCGTCCAAGCGAAGGGGGGCGAGGCCACGGCGTCCAACGCTCGTTGTCACGATTGGTATCCCTAGTGATGCCGGCTGCAGCATTTTCATGTTGATGCCACTCCCGCCAAAAATCGGGTTCACGAAAATTCGGCATTTCGAGAAAAATTCGACGTCAGACTCGATCTCACCGAGGTAGTTAATGCCTGGGGTGCTGCCGAGCCGCTGGGCGACCGAGAGACTTGCCCGACGCCCGGCAATCGTGAATTTGGCGCCATCTGCCGATGCGCGGATTGTCGGCCAGACATGTTCAATGAACCAAAGCAACCCGCTCACGGTATGCGGAATATCCAAAGCTCCAAAAAACCCGAAACTCGAAGCATTTGGTGTTCGTTTTTCGACAGTCGCCGCGGCGGTGTGCGTACCAGATATCGCAGCGATGGGCGGGATTACGGCGGACTTAGAGCCGAGTCGTGCGTACATTGCGCTATCTTCCTCGGTCAACGCCCAAACTTCTGCCGCCGAGGCGGAAGCTCTGCGAATAAAACTATACGAAGTTCGTGCGGATTCCAGTGCGGAGTACAATCCGCGAACCCCTTTTGCCGACCTTGCCACATCACGCATGAATGCACGTTCATCGTTGTGGCTTCGAAGGATGATCGAGACGTCTGCAAATTTCGCCTGGACTTGGCGGGCTGCAGAAATCGACCACTCGTGGTTCGCGATGATTGCCTGCGGCGCCGCCGTTCCCGCGAGCTCGGTCAGGGCGGCTTCCGGAATGTGGCGGCTGGAGGATTGATAGGGCGTTAACGGTGATTTGAGCAGGGTCGTCTTCAAACTGCGGCGGGCTATGAACATGGCGGGAATATTGCGGTTGGCCATCCATTCCCGTGAGGCAGCAGTGCTTTCTCCGTGGTGATGGAATGCGACCACACGTAACTGGTGTTTTTGTGCTAGTGCATCTATCTCTGACGCCAGTACCAATCTATTCCCGCTGTTAGTAGGCGTCGGCAGATCGTCAGAAATCAGCAGTATGTCCATTTTTTGCTCCTGTGGCGATCGCCGTGCTTACGCCCAAGGCGCCTCCCAGAAGGAGGGCCTGGTCCCATGCGAACGGTGTTGAAAAGTATGAGCTTGCAACCACGAGGACTGTCGCACCTGCGAGGTATGCGCCGCGAGACACCACGACTCTCCCGGCCCGGCCCATGAGCGTATGCCAAGCACCGATTGCCAGAACAGCCACCCCGGGGACTCCCCAATAGACGGCTGCGAGCGCTGGCAAAGTTTTTGGAGCCAACGCGTTCCCGGATGGATTGATGCTCACGTTGAAGGCTTCCTGCATATCGCTCAGGGGAAAAGACGTACTCAGTCGCTGCGCAGCTTCCCCCACCATCGGTCTCAACCAAATGCCAGGGCCCGCATATCCTTGACCGACAGGAAATTGTCCCAGGGTCCAAGCGCCCACCGATGACCATACGGAGCGGGTTGCATCGGACAGAGCAGCGCTCATGCTGCTCCAGGCCTGGCTGGTCACCAACGTTGGAAGAGCGAAGGCGGCTGCGGCAGAGAACAGAAGGACAATGACTGACAATGTGGCGCGTGACGTGCGGGAGGGTCTTCTCCTCTCGAGAAGTAGCCAGATTCCGACCGCCGTGAGCACAGCTACGGCTACGAATGACCCCCGGCTTTGGGTAACAAGCAGTATCGTCCAGGCCGCGGTGATGAATAGCAGAATTCCAGCTCGTCGCTTAACGCGGAGCAGCGATCCCCCGAGGGCAATGAGTAGGCCGGCCCCGAGCGCTGCAGCTTCAAATCTGAATCCGCGAATTCGCTGGGCAAAGTTAGGGGTGAAATGAAGAACGCCGTTCTGTTCGATTAGTTGCGGTACGCTGGCGGAAACAAGCGCGGAGAAGAGCAAAAACACGAAGCTCAGGCAGAACGCTGCGCAAAGTACGGTTGGTGTGTGATGTGCCGCACGCACTCCTGTACGCAAGACTAGTACGAATATCAGAAGATTTAGCGCGACTCGTATGCCGCTATCTATGGGTACATCTCCAGAATTTGCGCTCGCAAGAATCGGCAGAGTGAGGAGGGTCACAAACAAGCCGCCCGCCCACAAATACAGGAGGATTTTCTCCACCCGCCGCCCGCTGGTTGAAGAGGGGGGTGGAAGAAGTAGGCCCGCGGTGACGAGAGCAATCCACGCCGGTGATTTTGCGAGGCCCCCGCCTAGTTCGGCTAGAGGGGCCAGATCATCAAACGGCATTAACAATCCGCCGGTCAATAGCAGGATTACTGCGGAGCGACGTCGGGCATTGGTAAGCGGCCTCACCCTGAGTCTTGATCGTTCAGTTCGTGAGACTGTCGAAAACGTTTCAATCACTCCCATTCGACACGATCTCGTATAATCTTTGCGGGAGCGCCAGCCACCATAGAGAACGCTGGAACGTTTCGCGTGACAATGCTTCCGGCCGCGACCACGGCGCCGTTGCCGATGGTTACGCCTTTCAAGATTGTTGACCGCGCCCCAATCAACACGTGATCTCCGATGTGCACTGGTGCTGATCTCTGGCGCGAAAGTCCGTCATGGTAATCGGTGTCCACAATACACACGTCCCAGGAGATTGCGCAGTCGGCGCCGATGGAAACTTTGGCCTCGCTGAATATCTCTACACGGCGATTGAGGTAGGTGCGAGCTCCGATATGTATCTGAGCTGCAGGGGTGTCCAGGTGAAACCTGCAATCTGGGAAGATGCGCGCGCGGTTTGCAATGGTCAGCAAACCTCCTCTTTTGGAGCGGATTGACGGCAATCCGTCGACCCTGACGAGGCCGTCTATACGCACGCAGCGGGATATAGACAGAATGACGCCTCGTAGAGCTCCGAGCAGCTTGTTTAGTGAGGTCATGAGGCAGTCTCCCCTGGCGCCAGAGCGGCCTTGGCGGTCTTGCCGAGGATGACTGCGTCGCCGAGCAGCGTCCAGTTCTCGACATACGACAAATCGAGCCGCACGGACTCCTCCCACGACAGGGAGGAGCGACCGCTGACCTGCCATAGGCCGGTGATGCCGGGCTTGGCGAGGAAGCGACGGTGGACGTGGTCGGCGTACTGGGCCACCTCGGAGGGCAGCGGCGGGCGCGGGCCCACGAGCGACATGGAGCCGCCGAGGACGTTGAACAGCTGCGGCAGCTCGTCGAGGCTGAACTTGCGCATGATGCGGCCGATAGGGGTGACGCGGGGGTCGTTCTTCATCTTGAAGAGGACCTCATTCCCGGAGTCGCGCTGCTGCTTCGCGAGTGCCTCGAGCAGGTCTTCGGCGTTGACGACCATCGAGCGGAATTTGAGCATCGTGAACTCGCGGCCGCGGTAGCCGACGCGCTTTTGTCGGAAGAGCACCGGGCCCTGGCTCGACAGGCGCACCGACAGCGCGAGGAATGCGAGCAGCGGGCTGAGCACGATGATGCCGAGCAGGCTCGCGACGATGTCGACCGTGCGTTTGAGGAACGACTGGCCCTTCGAGAACCGCGGCGTCTCGACGTGGATGAGGGGGAGGCCCGCAACGGGACGCGTGTGGAGGCGCGGGCCGGCGATGTCGGTGATGCTCGGCGCGAGGACGAGGTGCTGACGGCCGGCCTCCAGGCTCCATGAGATCTCCTTGACCTTGTCGGCCGGGAGGTCGTCGGCCGAGGTCACCGCCACGGTGTCGGCGCCGGTGGCGTCGAGGGCGGGGAGGATGGCATCCACGCTCCCCATAACCGGGACGTCGGTGCCGGGGATGGTGTCGGCCACCTTGCCGCTGGGGACGCATGCCCCGACCACGCGGTAGCCCGCGCTGGGGTTGCGGGCGAGCTCGCGGGCGAGCTGCGTCACCGATGAGAGGGAGCCGACGAGGAGCACGTTCGCGGAGTACTTGCCGCGCGACCTCTTCATGACGAGCCACTGCCGCCACAGCCATCGCGTGAAGACGAGGACGACGATGCCGACGGGGAGGCTGATGAGCAGGTACCCGCGGGCGACGTCGACCTGCGTGAGGAACGCGATGATCGCGATCGTCCCGAACAGGCGGAAGCTCGCGTCGACGATGCGGATGTACTCCTGGGAGCCGGTGCCGATCACGCGGTCGCTGCGGGAGTCGATGAACGACAGCGACCACATCCACGCGACGATCAGCACGATCGAGAAGACCCAATAGGAGATGTCGGTTATGCGGCTGTCGTTCACGGCGGCGAGCTGCGCGTTGCCGAGCCCGAACCAGGCGATCTGCGTGCCGTACACGACCCACACCAGTGCGGCGAGGTCGGTGATGATGAGGTTGCGGCGGTACTTCTGGCGCCACCGGCTCCGCACGGGCGCACCGGAGCCACTGGTCGCCCCGCGGCCAGCCGGCAAGCGGTTGGTATCTGCGCGCGGCAGCACTGCGTCATCGGCACCCTGCGACGTCGATGTCGCGCCGACCGTTAGGTCAGACGTCACAGCGCGGTGGCCCCTTTCACCCCAAAAATGCCCCAGTTTTCGGTTCTCCCCGGACGGACAGTAACACGATGCAGCGAACAGTCATGCACGGGCGAGGTTACGAAGATATTTCGCCGCGTAGCGCAACCCCTTGTTTGGTCGACGGTGCTATGCGGTCGGGCCGCAAGCGGTGTCCCCCGAAAGGTGGACAAGACGAAAGTCCCGGACAGGCAACGATTCTGCGCAGCGTGCAAAAAGACACATCCCGAACATGAGGAACCGCTAATGTGCACATTCGGGGATCTCGCAGGCTAACTACTTCCGACCCCGACAGTGGAGACGATCGGGGTGCCGAATGCGAGAGGGGGAGTGGTGACGACATCGTCCTTGGGGGTCGAGATTCTGGATGCCACCCCTCTGCGCCTCGGCATCCCGATCGCGTCCACCGCTCCGCGTCCCCCAAAGAGGGGACACCGTTTTTCCCTGACCCGCACGACAATCGATATGTGCGTTCGGGGGGTAGCCACCGCCCCCACCACCCGGGTTAGCCTCGACACCGCGGCCCGACATGTGGCCGCGACAAGGTGGCATCCCTCTCCGACGCCGATGACGCGAGGAAACGCCTTCCGCGCGCCGTCGAATCTCGCCGAACAAGGATCACCGTGAACAACACCGCCTCGCAGCTGTCGCCGGAAACGCGCCGGTGGATCACCGCCTTCGCCATCGGTCTGGTGGTGGCGCTGATCGCCGTCGTGGTCTCGGTCGTCTTCGACCATTCGGCGGTCGCGGTGTTCTACATCGGTCTCGGTGTGCTGCTCGTGGTGACGGGCCTCGCCTACGGCGCCTGCGTCCTCAAAGCCCGCCGCCGTTGAGATGAGCGCGCTCCTCGCCGAGGCCCTGTCATGACCGCGCGGAGATGGATGGCCGTCGTCGCGGGGACCGCTGCCGTGGTGTTCGGTGCGGTGACCGTCGTCTTCCTGCTGCAGCCGTGGCGGTCGTGCGAGTACGAGGACACCGCCTTCGGCTGCGCGATGCTCGCCGGAGACGTGGATCTCATGCTGGCCGCCGGCTTCGCGACGCTCGTGTGCGTGGCGGCGTTCTTCGGAGCCCTCAGCTGGAAGACCGTGCCCCGGCGCTGACGCGGCCGCGAGGAGCGGCATCCATTCCGTCGAGAAAGGGGCCGTCCCCGATCGCAGGAGCGACCGGAGATGGCGAAGGGTCAGCGGCCGAGGCCGACACGGTCGACGCGGCGGTGGTAGCGCATGCCGGCGAGACCGCCCAGGATCGCGCCGACGAGGGTCACCACGGCGGCGCCGAGGGCGGTCAGGATGCCGGTGGTCGTCGCGCTCTCGGGGGTGACGGGGATCCGCGGGAAGCTGTTCAGGTTGCCGAGGATGTCCCACTGGCTGCCGGCGATCGCGGTGACGATGGCGACGACGATCGCGATGACGACCGCCCAGATCCACACCGCGATGCCCTGCTTGAGGCCGCTGAACCGTGCCATGCGTCCCGCGACGTATCCGCCGGCGTAATAGGCGACGAACAGCACGACGGCGATGACGATGACGCCGATGATCCCGACGGTGTCCGCGTTCTGCGTCGCGGCGTCGGCTGCCTCGTCGGCGGAGCCGGTCTGGCTGAGGCCGATGCCGGCCCCGATGGCGGCGGCGAGGGCGGTGAGCAGGACGGTGAGGCCGGTGGCGGTCAGCCAGCCGAAGAACGCCGAGCCGAACTTGAAGCCGCCGAACTCCTCCTTCTCTCGGGCGACCACGTCGTGGCGGAGGGAGGAGTCGGAGTCGACGGGGACGGCAGCACTGGAGGAGGAGCTGTCGAAACGTGCGGCGGGATCGTGCCGCTCGCCGCGGGGCGTGTTGTCGTCGTTTCTGGGGGAATTCATGGGCGCGACGGTAGATGCGCGCAGAATCGCCGACCTACAACGTTGCTTACGGCGTAAGTCACGCGTACACTCCCTCCGCCCACGACGCGAGCCCCCTGTTGCGCCTCCCGGAGGTGCCAGACTGGGCCCTTCGGGAGGGGAACCGAATGGTGCAGGACGGCAAGACGACGCCGCGCGGGGGTGCCCGCAAGCTCAGCCGGGAGCTGATCATCGACGCTGCCCTCGGGCAGATCGACCGGGTCGGGGCCTCAGGCCTGTCGATGCGGAACCTGGCGCAAGAGCTCGGCGTCGAGGCGATGTCGCTCTACCGCTACGTCAACGGCCGGGAGGACCTGCTCGAAGGCGTCGTCGCGCTGCTGATGAACGATGTGCTCACGAGCATCCAAGGCGCCGTGAACGAGCAGTGGCAGGCCTTCCTGCAGATCACCGCGCACGAGATCCGCGGCATCGCCGTCGCCCACCCGCGCGCGTTCCCCCTCGTCGCCACCCGCCACCCGGCGGCTCCCTGGCTGCGGCCGCCGCTGCGCAGCGTCGACGTCGTCGAGGTCTTCCTGTCCGCGCTGATCGCGCACGGCTTCTCCGACGGGCAGGCCGTCAACGCCTACCGCGCGTTCAGCAGCTTCCTGCTCGGACAACTGCTGCTGGAGTCCGCCGTCCGCGGCGCCGAGACGGGGCCGGCGGAGGAGCCCCTCGACGAGGGCGGGGCGGACATCCCCGGCAAGGACGGCGAGGCCACCCTCGACGACGCCCCCACCGTCCGCAAGCTCCGGGCGATGCTCAGCGAGGACCGCGCCGACGAGGAGTTCGAGGTGTCGCTGGAGTCGCTCCTCGACCGCCTCGACCGCGAGCTCTCGCAGTAAGGGCGTTCGGGGGATGGATGCCACGGCATCCCTGTCCCGTATGTGACGCTCCGGCGTTCGCTGGGCTCGGGGGAGTGGCATCCCTCCCTGGAAATGACGACGCGGGCCGGCCCCGGCGGTGATGCCGGAACCAGCCCGCGTCGTGAGGGGGTCAGACCTGCGGGGGCAGCGGGGGACGCTGCGCCTGGGTGCGGGTCGTGGGCTCGGCGGTGCGGGTGGTGTCCTGCGAACGCGTGGCGTCCTGGACGGCACGGCCGGCCTGCTTCGCCTGCTCGGTGACCGAGGGAGCGCCGTTGACCTCCTGCTGGATCTTCGGGGCCTCCTCCTCGGCCTTGGTCAGGAACTTCTCCCAGCGCTCCTGCATCGGCTTGATGAGGCCACCGCCGGCGCCGACGATGATGACGCCCGCGATGATCGCCAGCACGGTGATGAGGATCGGGGTGGTGACCGTCGTGGCGACCTCGATCTGGTTCAGCGCCGCGGTGACGCCGAGGAACAGGATGAAGATCGCGACGATGTTGCCGAGGACCTTGCCGTACGACAGGCCGCCCAGGGTGTTCTGGATGAGGCCCTTGGCGCCGGCGGCGATGGCCGAGGCGATGACGATGATGATGATCGCGACGATGATCTTCGGCAGGAAGGCGATGATGCCTTCGAGCAGGTCGCTGACCGGGTTCGGTCCGAAGACGCCGAAGGCGAACTGCAGGACGAACAGCACCAGGGCGTAATAGACGATCTTCGCGACGATGTCGGACGCGTCGAGCTTGGACTTCGCCAGCGCCTTCTTGATGCCGCCGCGCTCGACGAGGCGGTCGAAGCCGACCTTCTCGAGCAGTTTCTCGAGACCCTTCGAGATGAGCTTCGCGACGATCAGACCCACGATGAGGATCAGGAGGAACAGCAGGGCGAGCGGGACGAACGCGATGACCGCGGCCAGACCGTTCTGGAGTACAGCGGGAACATTCATGGGACAGTCCTTACTTCTCTGACGCATCGCGTCCGGAAAGGCGGGTGGGGCCGCCGTTTACGCCGTAAGTCTGTCAAGGGGAATTTCTCAGCGGAAAAGCTTGAGCCGCATATCGAGCCTGTGGTATTGCCTGCGAGCATCCGGCTTGACGGTGCCGCGGAGAACCTGCATGCTGTCATACAGCTGACAGGTTGCACCCGCGGTACGCCCCGCTCGACGACGAGAGAGACCTCATGGCATCCATCCCCGATCTGGCCGCCCTTCCGCCGGTCGCCGCCCCCGATATCGACGCGCTCGCCGCGCGCGTGGCCGACAGCGGACGCGTGTTCGTCGTGCTGGACGACGACCCGACGGGGACGCAGTCCGTCGCCGACCTGCCGGTGCTCGGCGGGTGGGGCGTCGAGGACTTCGCCTGGGCCTTCGCCTCTGGCGCCCCGGCCGTCTACGTGCTGACGAACTCGCGCAGCCTCGCGCCCGCCGACGCGGAGCGGATCAACCGCGAGGTCGTGCGCGCGGCGCTTAGTGCCGCGGCGACCGCCGACATCCGCGTCGACTTCGTCAGCCGCAGCGACTCCACCCTGCGTGGGCACTACCCGCTGGAGCCGCTCACCATCGCGGACGAGGTCGCCCGCGCGGGTGGCGCCCGCATCACGAACACGGTCATCGTGCCGGCCTTCCCCGACGCGGGCCGCATCACCGTCCGCGGGGTGCACGGCGTCCTCGACGGCGACCGCTTCACCCCCATCGGCGAGACCGAGTTCGCCCGAGACTCCACCTTCGGGTTCGCGTCGTCGCGACTGGCCGACTGGGTCGAGGAGAAGACGGGCGGTGCGGTCGAGGCCTCCCGCGTCGTCGAGGTGACCATCGACGCGCTGCGTGACAGCCCCGCCGCGGTCGCCGAGATCCTGCGCTCCGCGCCGGACGGGGCGCCCATCGTGGTCGACGCCGTCGTTGAGGAGGACCTGCTGCAGCTCGCCCTCGGCCTCGAGATCGTCGAGTCCGAGGGGCGCGCGTTCGTCTACCGCGTCGGACCGCCGTTCGTGCGGGCTCGGATCGGCCAGCGACGCCGCCCGCCGCTCGACCCCGACGGCGTCATCGCCGACCGGGCCACCCGCGGCGGCCTCGTCGTCGTCGGCTCGCACGTCGGGCTCACCAGCCGCCAGCTGGCCCACCTCGTCGACCACCGCGACCTCGCCGCCGTCGTCGAGATCGACGTGCCGCGTCTGCTCGACCCGGCCACGGGGAGCGACGAGGTCGCGCGCGCCGTCGCCGCGGTGACGTCGGCGCTCGTCCGCGGCGACGTGGTGCTGCACACCAGCCGCACGCTCGTCCGCACCGACGACCCCGACGAGAGCCTCGACATCTCACGCCGCGTCTCGCAGGCCGTCGTGGACACCGTCCACGCCGTCGCCGAGCAGACCACTCCGCGCTTCGTCATCGCCAAGGGCGGCATCACCTCGAGCGACGTCGCCACGCGCGGCCTCGAGATCCGCCGCGCGCGGGTGCGGGGATCGCTGTTCCCCGGCATCGTGTCGGTCTGGGAGGCGGCGGACGGTCTGGCCTCCGGCATCCCGTACGTCGTCTTCGCGGGCAACGTCGGCGACGACACCACGCTCACCGGCGCGGTCGAACGGCTGTCCGCCGGCTGAGCTTCGAGGCCGTGCCTACGGGGCCTGCGGGCGGTTTCGGGCCCGGGATGCCACGGGTCGGGGCCGCGGGGCCTACGGCGCGGTCACGACCTTGACCTCGCGGTCGTCGAGCACGAAGCGGAGCGTCTGGCCGGCGTCGTAGCGGGCCGACAGCTCGGGCGGGGACTGCGGTCCCACCACGACCTGGACCGTCGGGCGGAGGGATCCCGACCCGCACGAGCGCTCGAACGACTCCACACTCTCGCTGCCGTCGCGCGAGACGTACAGGCACGACACCGCCGAGTCATCCAGGTCCCACCCCGTGCTGACGATGACCAGGCCGAGGAAGTCGTCGTGCCGGACCGAGTGCTCGGGGCGCGGGACCAGGGCCTCGGGCCAGGCGAGGGACGGCGCGGCCGCTAGGCGCGCGATCTCCGTCCGCTTCATCCGCGGGCCGTCGAGGGCGAACCAGAGTGCGGCGACGACGGCCGCGGTCGCGACGACCGCGATGCCGACGGCGATCCATCCCCGGCCGCCGATCCCCGCGCGCGGCCGATCGCGGAGATGCGGGGCGGGCGAGGCGTTCATCTGGGGGCCTTCATCTGGAGTCGTTACCGCGAGTGTGCGGAACGGTGCTAACGGCGACAACCCCACTTGTCCTCGACCAAGATGGGTGTATGCGGGCTCGCGCGTCGAGCCTCCGCGCATTCTTCTTCGCTCGACGGATGAAAATCGGGGTGAATGTAAGGAAACGCCTTTCTCGTGTCAACCCCATCAGGCGGAATCCTTTCTTGGTGTACCCGTGCGCGACTCGTAGACTTGCCCTGCGATTCGGCCCTTCGGTCCCTCGCGACATGACGTCCTCGCCACGGGAATCGCGGAATCGGCGGGGGAACGAGCCGCCGAGAGGATCCACCCCATGACCCACGCCCCGCCGCCGACGCGCCCGCGGCGCCGACGCTTCGGAACCGGCGGGGTCATCGCCGTCGTGATGATCGCCGTCGTCGCGATCACGGCGGTCGCCCTGGGGTCGGTGACGATCCCCGCCGTCATCACGAGCATGCGGCAGGACACCGTGCTCTTCGCGACGCCGACCCCGGAGCCGTCGAGCGCGCGTCCGACCCGGACGCCGACCCCGACCCCGACGGCGACCCCGACGCCGACTCCCACGCCGACGCCGACCCCCACCCCGCCGCCCCCGCCTCCGCCGCCGCCGGTGCCGGCGTCGCCCGCCGCCCAGGCCTGCGACGGCGGCGCGACCACGCTGACCGTCTGGGCGCACCCCGACGACGACATCATCTTCGGCAACCCGACCATCTCGGACGCGATCGCGGCCGGGCAGTGCGTGCGTTCCGTCTTCCTCACAGCGGGCGACGCCGGACGAGGGATGCCGTACGTCACCTCCCGCGAGCTCGGCATCCTCCGCGCGTACAACCACATGCGCGGCAGCGGCGAGTTCTGGACCAGCGAGGACGTCACGCTCAACACCGGCGTGCACGTCACCCGCTTCTCGCCGAAGGACAGCGCCCGCATCTCGGTGCTGTTCCTGCGGCTGCCCGACGGCAACATCACCGGCGCCGGTTTCCCGTCGACGGGCTCCGTCACCATCAGCAAGCTCATCGACGGCGCGATCCCCGCGATCGCCCCTGTGGACGGCGGCCCGGCGGTGACCGCCGCACAGCTGACCGGCAGCGTCACCGAGATCGCCGAGGCGCTCCAGCCGACGCAGACCCTCACCCACATCCCGAGAGGGAGCGCCTTCGCGCCCGGCGACCACCCGGACCATTCCGTGGTGGGCACCATCGTCCGCGGATCGGTGGGCGCGGTCGCGGCAGCGGCTCCCGGCATCCGGTATCTCGTCGGCTATCCGTCGATGGACCTGCCCGCCAACCTCGGCGGATCGCAGCTGGACGAGAAGGTCGAGACGTACCGGATCTACGCGAAGGAAGACAGCGTCATCCGCTGCGCCGACCGTGCCGCGTGCCTGGCCACCCGCAAGTTCGGGCAATGGCTGCAACGCTCCTACCCCAAAACCGAGGCCGAGCTGCAGATGCAGTGACGCGTGCGTGCGTGCGCATGCAGCACAAGCCTCGATGAGGCGCAAGCGGTGTGGCATCCCTCGCCGGATCGGGTTTCGTGGAGAACTCGGAACCAAGGAGGCGACATGGGTGTAGGACGTTGGATCGGCACGGGAGCCGTCGGAGTCGCGGGCGCGGTGTTCGCCAAGACGGCGGTCGGACGCGCCGTGACCGCGGGCACCATCGCCTACCGCGTGTGGAAGGACCCGAAGGTGCAGAAGGTGCGCCGCAAGGTCGCGTCGAAGGTGCTCAAGAGCCGCCAGGCGCGGCGCCCCTGACGACACGAGCCCGCCGACGTGACAGGTGCTGTCGGGTCGGCGGGCTCGGTGTTCGTCCGGGGTCCGTCCGGGTCCGTCCGGGGCCGTTCGGAGTCCGTCCGGGTCGGTCCGGTGTTCGTCCGGTGTTCGTCCGGGTCCGTCCGGGTCAGGGGTGGGATGCCGCGCGGGCGCTGTCGCGGACGGGGTCAGGCCTCCGTCGTGGCGTCCTCGACGCGGGCACGGGCCTCGCGCTCGGCGATGATGTCGACGAAGTCCTTGACCGGCGCGTCGGCGAACTTCTCCACCGCGGCCACGGCCTCGTCATGCACGACCGCCGGCTCGGCATCCGGGAATCGCGCCTTCACGCGCTCCTCGACGCCGGCGATGGTCCCGTCCTTGTCGAACCCCTCCGTGCGCTGAGTCATGTCCCGACCTCAGTGCGCGTAGGTGCCGTGCAGGATCGCACGGCCCAGGGTCTTGAACGCCAGGTTGAAGGACACGACCGCGGGGGAGGCGTCGGGCTCGGCGCCCAGCTTCTCCTCCGCGACCGCGTGGACGACGAAGAAGTAGCGGTGCGGCTGGTCGCCCTGCGGCGGGGCGGCGCCCATGAAGCCGGACTTGCCGCCGTCGTTGCGGACGTGGAAGGCACCCTCGGGCAGATCCCCCGCGGCGAACCCGGTCGGCAGCTCCGTCGTGTCGGCGGGAAGGTCCACGAGCACCCAGTGCCAGAACCCGCTCGGGGTCGGCGCGTCGGGGTCGAAGCACGTCACGGTGAACGACTTCGTGCCCTCGGGCGCATTCGACCACCGCAGGTGCGGCGAGGTGTTGCCCTTGTCGGCGACCTGGTCGTCCTTCAAGGGCTGGCCGTCGGTGACGTCGTCGCTGACGACATCGAACGACGCCGCGGCGGGAAGCAGCGGATACGGATCGGGGCTCTGCGGTCTGGTGAGGTCAGCCATGAGCGGCACGATAGGACGTCGACCTGACGGGACCGGGGGTCTTGACGGCGGCTTCCGTCGCCGTGGTTGCGCGCGTGCTGCGGGGGTTGGCCGTGAGTTGGCGCAGATGTACGCCGCGGGGGTGCGGCGGCGTGCATTTGCGGCAAGTCAGCGTGGTTTCCGGGGTGGGCGGGGGCGCGTGCTGCGGGGGTTGGCCGTGAGGTGGCGCAGATGTACGCCGCGGGGGTGCGGCGGCGTGCATTTGCGGCAAGTCAGCGTGGATTGCGGGGTGGGCGGGGGCGCGTGCTGCGGGGGTTGGCCGTGAGTTGGCGCAGATGTACTCCGCGGGGGTGCGTGGACGTGCATTTGCGGCAAGTCAGCGTGGATTGCGGGGTGGGCGGGGGTCGCGTGCTGCGGGGGTTGGCCGTGAGTTGGCGCAGATGTACGCCGCGGGGGTGCGGCGGCGTGCATTTGCGGCAAGTCAGCGTGGTTTCCGGGTCCGCGCCCGGACGGCTCCGCTGGGAGTGCCGATGCCGCCCGGGCTGTCCGGGGCTCCGAAGCCGAGGCGGTGACCGGCCATCTTCGGCTTGGATGCCTCACGCTACGACCGCCGTCGCCGCCGACCCCGGGCTTGACGAGCCCCCCTGACGTCTGCCCGGCCGGGGTGTGAGGCCTCGCGCTCGGGCGGTGGGGCGGTGGGAGTGGCCCCGGGGCGCCGGAAGTGGCCCCGGGGCCACTTCGATAGAAGGGGAGAGGGCCGGCGGCGGGGTCAGGCGTCGGTGAGGGGCAGCGAGAGGAGCTCGCGTGCGGCCGCGTGGCATCCATGAGGCGAGGGGATGCCGTAGTCGGACTCGACCACGGCGTGGAGGTCCGCGGCGAGCTGTTCGACCGAGGTGCCGTCGGCGAGAGCGGCGAGGACGGGGACGATCAGGTCGTCGTACTCGTCCTCGGGCCAGCCCGCGCCGATGTCGTGGACACCGATCGGGTCCCAGGCGTAGAGGACGGCACGAACACGCAGGGCGTTGGGCGACAGTGACCGCGGCGGCGAGGACGTCTGCATGCCTGGGAGTGTTCCCGGCCTCTCTAGGTGTGGGCTGTGCGGGGTCGATGCACCCGGTGAAGAGACGCGAAGACCCGCCGGGCGGGTGGGTGGGCGGTACCTGGGCGGCGGGGATGGTTCCACCTCGCGGCGCTCGTGCGGCGGCTCCGCGGCGCGTGGGATGGAAGCCACGTGTGCCGGTGCGCGGTCCCTGCAGCGGTCCGCCCGGCCGTGACCCGGGAAGGACACCGTGCAGCCCGACGACCTCGAGACCCCGAGCGACCGTGTCCGCGCTCGCCGTCTCGCCCGCCGTGCGACGCTGACCCGCCGCGGGCTGCTCGTCGGAGGTCTCGTCGCCGCCGGAGGCGCGGTCACCGCGTTGGTCGCGGCGACCCTGCCCGACGGGGGCTCGCTGGATGCGGCGCCGCAGGGGGTGGCATCCATCCCCCCGCCCGTACCGACTGAGGGGCCCGTCTCGCCCGCCGCGGAGCCCGCCGGCACGCAGACGCTCCTATCCATCTGGGCGCACCCCGACGACGACATCATCTTCTCGAACCCCGGGCTGACGGAGGCGATCGCGGAGGGAGCGACCGTCCGGACGGTGTTCGTCACCGGCGGCGACGCCGGACGCGGGCTCGACTACATGCGGTCGCGCGAGCTCGGCATCATGAAGGCGTACAACCGCATGCGCGGCAGCACCGCCGACTGGACCCCGCGGCAGATCACCCTGCTGACGGGCGCGCGCGTGACGAGGTTCGTCCCGGACGACGACCCGCGGTTCTCGCTGACCATGCTGCGCCTTCCGGACGGGAACCTGGATGCCACCGGCTTCGCCGCCACCGGACGCACGGGTCTGACGCAGCTGCTCGACGGTCGGGCGCCCACGCTCAGCCCGCTCGACGGAAGTCCCGCCCTCGACGTCACCCGGCTGCGGGCGAGTCTCGCGGAGCTGGTGGGGGCGGCCCGGCCGACACGGGTGTCGACGCACATCCCGCGGGGGAGTGCTTTCGCGGCCGGCGACCATCCCGACCACTCGTGCGTCGGGGAACTCGCCCGCGGCGCGATGCCTTCGGCCGGGGTGTCGGCGGCGGCGGTGTCGTACTTCCTCGGCTATCCGTCGCAGTCGCAGCCGGCCAACGTCGCCGGCGAGCGGCTGGACGACAAGGTCGAGACCTACCGCACCTACGCGCAGGACGACCCGGTGATCCGCTGCGCCGACGCCCACGCCTGTCTCGCGCAGCTCGGCTTCGGGCAGTGGCTGCAGCGGTCGTACAGCAAGAGCGACGCCGAGCTGTAGCCGCGCTGAGCCTGCCCGCCGCGCGGGCGGGGGTCGGTGTCGTGGGGCGTCGGTCGGTGTCGTGGGGCGTCGGCCGGCGCTGCGGGGCGCTGTTTGTGCACGGGGGCGGTCGATGCTCGCCCCGGTGCACGAATGGCGCCCCGGACGGGAACAGGAGGGGAGCGTCGGGTCAGGCGTCGGCGGAGCGCCGCGGGACCGAGACCGACAGCCGGAACCCGCCGTCGGCGGGCGAGGCCTCGAGGTGGCCGCCCAGCAGCTCGGCGCGCTCGCGCAGACCGCGGAGGCCCGTGCCGCTGGAGGGGAGGGTCAACGCGTCCATGGTCCCGGACGAGTTGCAGACCACCACGTCGATCGTCGTCGTGGTCGCGACGGCGCTCACGTCGACCCGCGCCCCCGGAGCGTGCTTGCGGGCGTTGGTGAGACCCTCCTGGACCGTGCGGTAGACGGCACGCTGCACCGCCGGAGCCAGATCGTCGGGCAGGTGCGTGCGGAGGGTGGCATCCATCCCGCTCTCCTCGACGAGGCGGGGGAGGTCCTCGATCGTCGGCTGCGGCGCCTCGGACGGGGTGACCACGCCCTCGGCGCGCAGGACCCCGACCATCTGGCGGAGCTCGTCGAGCGTGCGGACGGCGAGGGACCGGATGACGCGGGCGCCCTGCTGCGCCGTCGGATCGGCCGACGCGACCTGGAGCGCCCCGGCCTGCACCGCGATCAGGCTGACCTGGTGCGAGACGACGTCGTGCATCTCGCGCGAGATGCGGGCGCGCTCGCCGCGGAGGACGTCCTGCTCGTCGCGACGGCGCTCGGCCTCCCGCGCGGCCGAGAGGTCGGCGAGGCGGTCGGACAGCTCGTGCCGTGTGCGGACGAGCGCGCCGAGGGCGATCGGCGTCGCCGCGTACATCAGCGCGTACAGGAGCGACGGCGCGAGGTAGTCCAGCGGCGGCATCTGCCAGTCCGGGAGCAGGAAGCAGAGGAACGTCACCGCGCCGGCCACGACCATCGGCCAGACGCGGCGGGTCCGGACCGACAGCGCGTAGAGGACGATCGGGGTGGCGATCGTCATGGCATCCACGACGAGTCCCGGCAGGACCATCGCGAACGCCACCCACGGCAGCCGGCGGCGCAGCAGCACGCCCGCGACCGCGACGACGGCGAGGGTCGTCTCGAACGGCGACCACCAGCCGACCGCGACCGCGACGTCGACGAACGCGGCACCGGCGAGCACGACGTCCACGAGCAGGGCGAACCACCACCGGTGGCGGATCTCCGCGAAACGGCGGCGGAGGGATGCCACGGCGGAGGGCGCCGCGGGGGAGGGGGTCTCGCGGGGGCGGGACTCCGCGGCATCCCTCATCTGCGGTCGCTGCCCACGCGGGCGCGCTCCGCGATGAGCGCCGCCTCGAGACGAGACGACACGGCGAGCTTGGCGAGGATGGCGCTGACGTGGTCCTTGACCGTCGCGCCGCTCAAGTGGAGGCGGCGGCCGATCTCGGCGTTCGACTCGCCCGTGGGCAGCCGGGACAGCACGTCTCGCTCGCGCTCGGTGAGGAGGCTCACGCGCTGCAGCGCGTCGCGGTCGGCGCCGCCGGCGTACCCCTCGACGAGGGTCCGCGACACCTGCGGGGAGAGGACGACGCCTCCCGCGGCCAGCGTGCGGACCATGGCCGCGAGGTGTTCCGGGGCCGTGTCCTTGACGAGGAACCCCGAGGCGCCGTCCTGCAGCGCGCGGGCGATGTACTCGTCGGTGTCGAAGGTCGTCAGGATGCCGATGATCGGACGCATCGGCTCGTCGCGCAGCTCCGCGAGCACATCGAGGCCGCTGCGACCGGGCATGCGGATGTCGAGCAGCACGACGTCGGGGTGCAGACGGCGGATCGTGTCGACCGCGTCGTCGCCGTCGACCGCGGCGACGACCTCGATGTCGTCCGCGGCTCCGAGGATCAGCTGGAAGCCCGAACGGACGAGCGCTTCATCGTCCACCACCACGACACTGATCACGACAGACACCATACGATGTGCGGCTCTCCGCGTGCTGGAGGGGGTGAAGCCCCGGGCCGGGGGCGGGTGAGGTGGGGCCCTCGGGCCAGGGGGGGGGGGGGGGCGGGCGAGGCCGGGGTGGGTGAGGTGGGGGCGTCGGGCCCGGGGTGCGGCGGGCGGCCGGGGTCGGACTGTCGGCTCGGGCAGGGCCTGTGGCATCCATCCGGGGCGACGACGACAGGGGCGGGAACGCCAGAGTGCCCGAGGCGGGGATGCCACGGGGGCACCGGTGCCTCGGGCACTCGCGGGTGCGGCACCGTGGGGGCGGTGCCGGCGGGTGCGGCGCCGTGGGGGTGGCGTGCCGCGATGGACCGGAACGGGATGCTGCGTGGGGGTGCGGCACCCCGCCCCGGCCGTCTGTGGGGGTCAGTCGTCGGAGACGGTGACCGTGACCTCGATATTGCCGCGGGTGGCGTTCGAGTAGGGGCAGACCTGGTGCGCCTCGTCGGCGAGCTGCTGGGCCAGGTCGTGCTCGACGCCCGGGAGGACGACCTCGAGGAGCACGGCGAGCTGGTAGCCGCCCTGCCCGTTCGGGCCGATCTGGACGCGGCCGCCGACCGAGGAGTCCTCGAGCGTGATCTTGTGACCGCGGGCGACGGCGTGCAGCGCACCGTGGAAGCACGCGGCGTACCCGGCGGCGAAGAGCTGCTCGGGGTTGGTGCCCTGGCCGGAGCCGCCCATGTCCTTGGGCGGGGCGACCTCGAGGTCGATGTAGCTGCCGGCGGTCACGTGACCGGTGCGACCGTGACCGGTCGAGATGGCTTCAGCGGTGTAGAGAACGTCCATGGGGTGTTCCTTTCTCTGGACGGGGGGAGGGATGCCGCAGGCGCGGGGCTCAGGCGGAGCGCCGACGCGCGGTCGTCTTGGGGCGGCGGGGCGGGGCACCGACCGCGGAGAGCACCGCGTCGGGCTGGTCGCGCAGGCTCTTCATCGCGTCGGTCAGCTGGTGGAGGGCGTCGACGAGCTCGCGGGCGCTGTCGGCGTCGGTGAGGCCCGCGCCGTAGGCGATGCACTGCGGTACGTGCGCGAGCTCCTCGCGCATCTCGCGGCCGCGGTCGGTGAGGGTGACCGCGACCACGCGCTCGTCCTCTACGCTGCGGCGGCGGACGACGTAGCCGGCGTCCTCCATGCGGGCGAGCATCGGGGACAGGGTGCCGGAGTCCAGCTGCAGCGCCTCGCCGAGGCTGCCGACGGTCTGGTCGCCATCGGACCACAGCGTGACGAGGGCGATGTACTGCGGGTAGGTGAGGTTCCAGGGTTCGAGGAGCACGCGGTAGGCCTGGGTGGTGGTGCGGTTCGCGGCGTAGAGCGCGAAGCAGACGAGGGCGTCGACGGCGGGCATGCGCCAAGCATTGCACACAACTGAATTGTGCACAACTCTCCTTCGATGGTTCTCCGGCCGCGCTTCAGGCGAAGTGGGCGGCGTTACGGCGAGGGCCGACACGCCCGGCGATCCGTTGGTCCCGCGCGATGTCAAGCCCTGCCGCAGAGCCCGGTCGCGCCCTGAACATGGTCCGCATGACCCCCCGAAGCGACGCGAGCATGACCTCGTCGTCCGGTCTTCCCGCCGACGGAGACCGCGACCTCCTCGCCATCAACGGGCACCACTTCGATCTCGGCATTCCGGAGTCGTCGGTCGGCTGACCGGCATCCGGCGCGTGCTCCCGCGGGGGCGCACACCCGCCTCGTGCCGTGCGTCCGGGGTGGCCTCTCGCCGCCTCGCTTAGGGCGTCCGCCGTCCGTCCGGCGCGCTCACGCGAGTGGCCCCGGGGCCACTTTGCGCGCCCCGGGGCCACTTGCGTGCGTGGGTGTCGGGGCCAGAGCGCGGGCGTCGGCGCGGGGGCTGAGCGGGTGATGCGGGGCAGTGGTTGGCGAGTGGCCCCGGGGTCACTTTGCGCGCCCCGGGGCCACTTGCGTGCGCGGGTGTCTGGGCCAGGGCGGGCGTCGGCGCGGGGGCTGAGCGGGTGATGCGGGGCCGTGGTTGGCGAGTGGCCCCGGGGTCACTCTGCGCGCCCCGGGGCCACTTGCGTGCGCGGGTGTCTGGGCCAGGGCGGGCGTCAGCGCGGGGGCTGAGCGGGTGATGCGGGGCCGTGCATGGTGAGTGGCCCCGGGGCCACTTTGCGCGCCCCGGGGCCACTTGCGGAGACCGGGCGGAGCTGCGGTCGAATGGCGTCGAGAGCGTCGCCTACTCCGCGGCGCGCTCCACCGGGGCCTCGGCCGCGTCGTCGTCGCCGATCACGTGGCGGGTCACCAGCAGCTCCGAGACGCGGCGGCGGTCCACGGCGCTGACCTGCAGAGTCGCGCCCTCGACCTCGACGATGTCGCCCACGCGCGCGAGACGGCCCAGCCGCTCGATGACGAAGCCGGCGACGGTGTCGGAGGCACCGCGGGGGAGCGCGACGCCGGTCGCCTCCTCGAAGTCCTGCAGGTTGAGACGGCCCTCGACCACGCCGTGCTCTCCCTCGGCGAGGGGCTGTTCGGCGTCGGTGTCGTATTCGTCGAAGATCTCGCCGACGACCTCCTCCACCAGGTCCTCGAGCGTGACGATGCCGTCCGTGCCGCCGTACTCGTCGACGACGACGGCGATGTGACTGCCGTCCGCCCGCATGGACGTCAGCGTGGGCAGCACGCGGGCCGTCGAGGGGATGTACCGGATGGTGCGCATCACGGACGTGATGGGGCTCTGCGGGTCGTCGTACAGGTCGCGGACGTGCACGAACCCGATGACGTCGTCGATCGTCTGCTCGGCCACGGGATAGCGGGAGTACGGAAGGTCGCGGACCTGCTCGATGGCCTCGCCGATGGTGCCGGCGGCATCCAGGGTCACCACCTCCGGACGCGGGCGCATGACCTCGCTCACGTGCCGGTCGCGCAGGGAGAGCACGTCGTCGAGGATGCGCCGCTCGTCCGCGGGGAGACCCTCGTGGCTGGAGACGATGTCGCGCAGCTCCTCCTCGGTGAGCTCCTCACCCGTCTTGTTCGGGTCGCCGCCCAGCAGGCGGACGAGGAGGTTCGTCGAGAGGGACAGCAGCCAGATCACGGGCCGCATGAGCGTGGCGAAGCCGTTCAGCACGGGGGCGACCGCGTACGCGAACGACGCGTTGCGCTGGATCGCCAGACGCTTGGGCACGAGCTCGCCGAGCACCAGCGACAGGTACGCGATGACGAGCGTGAGGGCGATGGTGGCGACGGTGCCCGCTGCCGCTTCGCTCAGTCCGAGCGAGACGAACAGCGGCGTCACCGACGGCGCGATCGAGGAGGCGCCGTACGCGGCCGACGCGAAGCCGGCGACCGTGACGCCGATCTGCACGGCGGACAGGAACGTGTTGGGGTTCCGTGCGAGGTCGGCGACCTTCTGCCCGCGCTTGCCGCGCGCCGCGAGGCCGTTCACCTGGCTCTCGCGCAGCGTGACGAGGGCCATCTCGGTCGCAGCGAAGACGCCGCCGATCAGGACGAACACGACGACCAGGACGATATTGAGAGCGAGGTCGTTCATCGATTCACCTCCCCCGTTCCGAGAGACGCGCCCGGGGTCACCCGGGCGCTCGTACTATGACCGTCGGAATCGGCAGAAAGGCTCATGTCCCGAGTGTAGTGAGGGCAGGCTGAACGGATGCCGCCCGGCCGGGGGCTTGCGCACGGGAGAGTCGCTGTGATCGCGGGCCGGCGCTCAGCGATCGGTGCGCAGGATCGCGCCGTCGGCGGCGGAGACGTACACGTCGACGTCGTCGCGGAAGCCGACCTCCCACGCCCACGTGCCGTCCTCGTCGTCCAGCGTGACGTCGTCGATGCCGGCACCCGACGGGTTCTGGGCCGCGGCGATGCGGATCGCGTCGGCGAGGGTCGTCACGGCGCTGTCGAGCGCGGCGCGGTCCTCGTCGTCGTCGCGCGAGGAGTCCACGGTCGAGCCGTCGGCGCTGACGCGCACCTCGACCTCGCGGTCGCCTGCGGCGACGTGGACCTCCCACGTTCCGTCGTCCTCCTGGTCGAGCTCGATCGCGCGACCGCCGGCGGAGGACTCGGCGGTGGTGGCCGCGGCGACGGCCGTCTCCCACGTCGAGGCGGTGTCGCTGCCGCCACCAGTGGGGGCCGGGGCGGCGCTGCTCTGGGCGCCGGATCCCTGGTCGGCGGTGACGGTCACGGTCGGTGCGGCGGCGTCGCTCCCGTTCGAGCACGAGGTCAGCACGAGCGCGGAGGCGACGGCGAGCAGGGCGAAGGCGGGGGTGCGGTTCATGCCCCGAGGGTAACGACCGACCTCGTCCGTCACGGCCCGCTTGCGCCCGCGGCATCCCCTGTGCCCGGGATGACGCGGCGACCGGTCTTAGCGGAGGCCCGCGCGACCGTCAAGACGTGGGGTTCGGTCAGGTTCGGTGTCGAATATGTCGGCCATGAGCGAGATCACCGCACACCACGGACTGCTGACCGACATCAACCTCCACGTGGACGACACCGGCGGCTCGGGCCGTCCCGTCGTCCTCATCCACGGCTGGCCCCTCTCGGGCGAGTCCTGGGCCCACCAGGTCCCCGTCCTCGAAGAGGCCGGCTACCGCGTCGTCACCTACGACCGCCGCGGCTTCGGCCGGAGCGACAAGCCGCGTTCGGGCTACGACTACGACACCTTCGCGGACGACCTCGAGGCCGTCCTGACCTCCCTCGACCTGCGCGACGTCACGCTCGTCGGCTTCTCGATGGGCGGCGGCGAGGTGGCGCGCTACATCTCCCGCAACGGCGCCGCGCGCATCCACAGCGTCGTCTTCGCCGCGGCCGTCCCGCCGTACCTGGCCAAGACCGACGACAACCCGGAGGGCCCCCTCGACGACGCGACCGCGGACGGCATGAAGAGCGGCCTGAAGGACGACGAGAAGGCGTTCTACCACCAGTTCACGACCGACTTCTTCTCGGTCGACGGCGAGCTGAAGGTGTCGGAGGCCGACCGCGCCGAGGCCGAGCGCCTCGCCAACCAGGCCGACCACCACGCCGCGCTGAAGTCGATGGAGGCGTTCGCCACGACCGACTTCCGCGAGGACCTGCCCAAGGTCACCGTCCCCACCCTCGTCATCCACGGCGACGGCGACGCGACGGTCCCCTTCGAGGGCTCGGGCAAGCGTACGCACGAGGCCATCGTCGGCAGCGAGCTCCACGTCGTCAGCGGCGCCCCGCACGGTGTGAACGTCAGCCACGCCGACGAGTTCAACCGCGTGCTCCTCGACTTCCTGCAGCGCTGAGCCCGCGGCATCCAGGGTCCGCCTTCTCTCTCGCCCGCGTTCGCGCGGAGGAGGACCCGGGATGCCACGACGCCCCCGCCACCATGATCGGTGGCGGGGGCGTTCGCGTGTGCGGGCTCAGTCGCGGGGCGTGAGCAGGTCCTGCGGGAGCGCCTCGGTGCCGCCGGTCTGGACCGCGTCGCGGGAGGCCTGACGGTCCGAGCGGCCGGTGCGGGCGGGGCGGTCGCCCCGCGGAGTCGCGGCCGGGGTCGCGGTGTAGGTGCCGTAGCCGCCGTATCCGTAGCCGTACCCGCCGTAGCCGTACGCGTCCGGACCGCGGGTCGGGACCATCGTGAGGGCCACGCCGGCGACCTTCGCACCGACCGTCTCGAGCGCGTCGAACGCGCCGGTGAGCTGGTGGGTGGTGGTCTTGCCGGCGGCGACGATGACGATCGCGCCCGCCGTGGACTTCGACAGCACCGCGGCGTCGGTCACCGGCAGCAGCGGGGGAGCGTCGCAGAGGACGACGTCGAACTCGGCCGTGAGCGCCTCGAGCAGCTGGTTCATCTGCTTCGAGCCGAGCAGCTCGCTCGGGTTCGGCGGGATCTTGCCGGCGGGCAGGACGTACAGCGGGCGACGGCCCCACGGGAGCATGACGTCGGCGACGCGGGCGCGTCCGATGAGCACGTCGGTCAGACCGGCGTTGCCTTCGAGTCCGAGGTACTCGGCGACCTTCGGCTTGCGGAGGTCGCAGTCGAGGAGCGCGACGCGCTTGCCCGCGTCGGACAGGGCCACGGCGAGGTTGATCGTCGTCGTCGACTTTCCCTCGCTCGGCAGGCTCGAGGTGACGACGAAGCTGTGCCCGCCGTCCATCTCGAGGAACTGCAGGTTGGTGCGCAGCGAGCGGAACGCCTCGGAGCGGGTGTTGTGCGGGTCGGCCTCGAGGATGAGCGGCCGCTCCTTCGCCTTCGGATCGAAGGGGATCGCACCGATGATCGGGCGGTCGGTGAGACCCTCGACGTCGCGGGGCGTGCGCACGCGGTTGTCGAGGACCGCGCGCAGGACCGCGAAGCCGATGCCGAGCGCGAGGCCGACGAGCGCGCCGAGCGCGAGGTTCAGCGGGACGTTGGGCGAGACCGGCGCGGAGGACGGGACGGCGTCCTCGGTGAGGGTCAGCTTGACCGGGCTCGGGTCGCCCTCGTTCGTCGTCTCCAGGCGCGGGACGGCGGCGGTCAGGCTCGCGGCGACGTTGTTGGCGATGTCCGCGGCGAGGGTCGGGTCGGGGTCCGACACCGAGATCTGGATGAGCGTCGTGTTGAGCGTGTTGGACGCGGTGACCTTCTCGGCCAGCTGCGCCGCCGTGAAGGGCAGCTCCATCTGCGAGACGACGGGCGCGAGGACGACCTGCGTGCCCACGAGGTTCACGTAAGTGGCGACGCGCGCCTGGGTGAAGCTCGAGCCCTGCTGCAGCTCCTGCACCGACCCGGAAGTCTGCGTCGAGACGAACACCTCGGCCGAGGCCTCGTACTGCGGCGTGCGGGTCAGCGAATAGCCCGCGGCGATCGCGATACCCAGAAGGGTCGTCGCCAGGATCACCAGCCAGTTCTTTCGCAGAATGCGGATGTAGTCGCTGAGCTCCATGGCACCTCTTCTGTCAGCCCCCGGGTCATCATGCCACAGACGTGTTTCGCGGCCGTGTCCTGAAATCGGGCCTCGCGGCGCCTTTTCGCACCCCGGCCCGCGCTGTTTCGCGCCCGGGCGATGTGGTGGTGGGTGGGGTGGCCGTGACTTGGCGCAGATGTACGCCGTGGGGGTGCAGGGGTGTGCATTTGCGACAAGTCAGCGCTGTGGTGGTGGCCGCGGCCGTGGTGGTGGTGGGTGGGGTGGCCGTGACTTGGCGCAGATGTACGCCGTGGGGGTATGGGCGCGTGCATTTGGGGCAAGTCAGCGCTGTGGTGGTGGCCGCGGCCGTGGTGGTGGCCGTGGTGATGGTGGGGTGCCGTGACTTGGCGCAGATGTACGCCGTGGGGGTATGGGCGCGTGCATTTGCGACAAGTCAGCGCTGAACAACGCCGTGCACAGAACGTCAGTGCGGGGAAGGGGCCAGCGCGCAGAAGGGGGCGTCAGCGCAGAAGGAAGAGTCAGCGCGGGCAGGGGGAGAGGGCGGCACGGATGACACGGGTCACGGCATCCATTCCGGGCATCAGCTGCCGGGCGGAGAGCTGATACGTGTCCCACGAGCGGCGGTAGGGGTCGACGACGTCGTCGTCGGAGGGGTCCGCGGGCAGCTCCGCCTCGCCCCGACGCTGCGACAGGAGGGCGAGCGCGGCCCGTACCCGTGCGTGGGGGTCGTCGCCGGCCTCGTCCGCGGCGCGGGCGATCGCCGCATCGTCGACGCCGTCGGCGAGGCGGGCGAACTCCCGGGAGGTGAACGCGGCACGCGTCCGGGCCGGTGCGAGGGCGACGGCGGCGGACCGGTGCTCCCGCGTCATCCCGAGGACGAGGTCGACGTCGTCCAGGTGCGTCTCGTTCAGCCAGCGTGCGAGGTGGCCGGCGCTGGTCGCGGGATCCACCCCCAGCTCGGCGGCCAGGCGGAGCGCCTCCGGGGTCATCGGCTTGTCGACGAGACCACGCGTCCCGGCGCTCGCGACGACGACGTCGAGGTCGGCGAGGCGGGCCGCGAGTATCTGGGCGGCCAGGGGAGAGCGGCAGATGTTGCCGGTGCACACGGTGAGGATCCGCACGGTGCGATCGGCGGCGGGCGCGGCGTCTCCCGCGAACAACGAGGACAGGTCCAGGTCCAGCACGGTTCCCCCTTCCGCGATGCCCCGCGTCGCTCGGGCGCGGCGAGTCTATCGGCCCGCGCCCGGTAGCCTGGCGCGCATGGAGCAGACCCTCGAGTCGCCGCCCGCCGAGAAGCGGCCGCGGCGCCGTCCGCCCCGCCGGACGTGGCGCGAAGGCGGGTCGAGCACGGCGCGCTGGACGCTCGAACTCCTCGGCTGGGCGCTCCTCTCCCTCGGCGCCGGGGTGCTCCTGGCCAACGCCGCCGCCCTGCTCCTGCCGGCCGCGATCGCGGCCCCCGTCGCGCAGGCGGCGATCTGGCTGGGCTTCGCGGTCCCGATCGTCCTCGCGTTCCGCCGCTCGCGCCCCCGCGGACTGCTGCGCTTCCGCGCCCTGGACCTCATGTACGGCCTCGTGTTCGGCGTCGCCCTCCGCCTGGCTGACGGCGCCCTGCAGGGGATGGGAGGAACGCCCGCCCCCTGGCCCACCACCTTCTCGATCGACGGCAGCCTCCCCGACGGGTTCGCGCTCGAGGCGGCCCGGGGCTCGATCGTGGCGCCGACGCTGGAGGAGTTCTTCTTCCGTGGCGTCGTCCTCGTCGCCGCCTACAGCGTGTTCCGCCGGATGAGCGGCCGGATCGCGGGCGGCGTCGCGGCGGCCGCCGTCTCCACCGGGCTCTTCGTGATCGCCCACCTCCTCGTGGAGGGGATGGATGCCACCGGCGTGCTCGCCCTGGTCCTGCTCGGTGTCGTCGCCTCGGCGCTCGTCCTCGGCACCGGCCGCATCTGGGCGGCGGTCGTCACGCACATCGTGTTCAACGCGACGGGGTTCCTGCTCGTCGCGGTCGGGACCATGCTGTCCTGAGCGACCTGTGCCCGCGGTGCGGGACGACGGCGGTTTGGTCGTGGCATCCGGATGCCGTAGGCTATCCCTTTGGTGCCCGCCTCTCTGCGAGCGGGTAGCACGAACGTGAGCCCTCCACCGGCCCTGTTCCCCGTCATCGGCGGAGAACGGACCACCGGAGCGGGATTCACGAACTCCTCCGTTCGATCAAGAAAGCAGCACTACTGTGACGCGCACTTTCACCCCCAAGGCCGCTGAGGTCACGCGCGAGTGGGTCGTTATCGACGCCACCGACGTCGTCCTCGGCCGTCTGGCCTCGCACGCGGCGGCCATCCTCCGCGGCAAGCACAAGGCGACCTTCGCCAACCACATCGACTCCGGTGACTTCGTCATCGTCATCAACGCCGAGAAGGTCGCGCTGACGGGTCAGAAGCTCCAGAAGAAGATGGCCTACCGCCACTCGGGCTACCCGGGCGGCCTCAAGGCGGTCAGCTACGAGGAACTCCTCGAGAAGAACCCCGTCCGCGCGGTCGAGAAGGCCATCCGCGGCATGCTGCCCAAGAACAGCCTCGGCGCGGCGCAGCTCAAGAAGCTCAAGGTCTACCGCGGCGCGGAGCACCCCCACGGTGCCCAGCAGCCCACCGCGTACACCTTCGACCAGGTCGCCCAGTAAGCGCCGCCGGATAAGGACGAAACAGTGTCGAACATCGACTCCAGCAACTACAGCACCGAGACGCCGGCCGAGCAGTCGACCGTCGCCGCCGAGCGCCCCGTTCTCTCGGTCCCCGGCGCAGCCGTGGGCCGTCGCAAGCAGGCCATCGCCCGCGTGCGCCTCGTCCCCGGTTCGGGCACGATCACGGTCAACGGCCGCACGGTCGAGGACTACTTCCCGAACAAGCTGCACCAGCAGCTGATCAACGACCCCTTCACGGTCCTCGAGCTCGCGGGCTCGTACGACGTGATCGCCCGCATCTCGGGCGGTGGCCCCTCGGGCCAGGCCGGCGCGCTGCGCCTCGGCATCGCTCGTGCCCTGAACGAGATCGACGCCGAGAACAACCGCCCGACCCTGAAGAAGGCCGGCTTCCTCTCGCGCGACGCTCGCGTCAAGGAGCGCAAGAAGGCCGGTCTCAAGAAGGCCCGCAAGGCGCCTCAGTACTCCAAGCGCTGAGTTCGAAACTCCGGATGCCTCTTTTCGGCACGGACGGGGTGCGGGGGCTGGCCAACGGCCTCCTCACCGCCGAACTCGCGCTGCACCTGGCCCAGGCGACTGCTGTCGTCCTGGGCCAGGGCCGTTCGGCGGAGGAACGCAAGGCTCGGGGCCGGCGTCTCACCGCCGTCGTCGCGCGCGACCCGCGGGTCTCGGGGGAGTTCCTCGCGGCCGCGGTCAGCGCGGGCCTGGCGTCGTCGGGCGTCGACGTCCTCGACGCGGGCGTGATCCCCACGCCGGCGACCGCCTTCCTCATCGCCGACCGTGACGCCGACTTCGGCGTGATGGTGTCGGCATCCCACAATCCCGCTCCCGACAACGGGATCAAGATCTTCGCCCGCGGCGGCACCAAGCTCCCCGACATCGTCGAGGAGCGCATCGAGCGCGCCCTGGAGGGCGAGCGCCTGCAGCCCACCGGTGCCGGTGTCGGCCGCATCCGCCGCTTCGCCGACGCCGAGGACCGCTACGTCGTGCACCTCCTCGGATCGCTGCCGCACCGGCTCGACGGCATCCATGTCGTCCTCGACTGCGCGCACGGCGCCGCTGCCGGTGTGTCGCCCGAGACGTTCCGCGACGCGGGTGCGCAGGTGACCGTCATCGGTGCCGACCCCGACGGCCTCAACATCAACGACGGCGTCGGCTCGACGCACCTCGACGTGCTCGCCGAGGCCGTGGTCCGGCTCGGTGCCGACGTCGGCATCGCGCACGACGGCGACGCCGACCGCTGCCTCGCCGTCGACGCCGACGGCAACGTGGTGGACGGCGACCAGATCATGGCGATCCTCGCGGTGGCCATGAAGGAGCGCGGCGCCCTCGCCGACGACACCCTCGTCGCGACCGTCATGAGCAACCTCGGCCTGCACCGGGCGATGGAGGCCCACGGCATCCGGGTCCTGCAGACCGCGGTCGGCGACCGGTACGTGCTCGAGGCGATGAACACGG
This sequence comes from Microbacterium sp. HMH0099, assembly GCF_049384025.1. NCBI lineage: Bacteria > Bacillati > Actinomycetota > Actinomycetes > Micrococcales > Microbacteriaceae > Microbacterium > Microbacterium sp. HMH0099. Next base: position 286,656 of record NZ_JBMRJR010000005.1, read on the forward strand.
GCTCGTACTCGCTCGGCGGCGAGCAGTCGGGGCACGTCATCATGAGCGACTTCGCCACGACCGGCGACGGTCTGCTCACGGGGCTGCACCTCGTGGCCGAGATGGCCCGTCAGGACAAGACGCTCGCCGAGCTCGCCTCGCTCATGACGGTGTACCCGCAGGTGCTCGTGAACGTCCGCGGCGTCGATCGCGACGGCGTGAAGGACGAGGTCGTGCAGGCCGCCGTCGCGGAGTCGACCGCGGAGCTCGGCGACTCGGGACGCGTGCTGCTGCGTGCCTCGGGCACCGAGCCGCTCGTGCGCGTCATGGTCGAGGCCGCCGACGAGCAGACCGCTCGCGCGCACGCCGACCGTCTGGCCGACGTGGTCCGGGAGCGCCTGGCGCTGTAGGTCCCCTGGCTCCGCCGGGGTGGGGCGTCGGCTGTCGGCTGTCGGCGCTGAGTTGGCGCAAATGTACGCCGCGGGGGCCGTGGCGCGTACATTTGCGGCAAGTCACGGCCCCGGGGTGCTTCGGCGCGGGCGGGATGGATGCCGCTGAGTTGGCGCAGATGTACGCCGCGCGGGGTGTGGCGTGTGCATGTGCGGCAAGTCACGGCCCCGGGGTGCTGCCGCGCGGGCGGGATGGATGCCGCTGAGTTGGCGCAAATGTACGCCGCGGGGGCCGTGGCGCGTACATTTGCGGCAAGTCACGGCTGCGGGGGAGCGCCTCGCAGGGTGCGGGTCAGGCGCCGTCGAGCTCCTCGATGTACCGCAGCAGCACGCCCTCGCGGAGCGCCCACGGCGACACCTCGAGCTCGTCGACATCCATCGCCTTCATCGCGCGCTCGACCACGACGGCCGCGGCGACGATCTGGAAGGTGCGGTCCGCCGTGATGCCCGGCAGAGCCTCGCGGGCGTCGGCGGGGATCTGCGCCAGGCGCGGGATCCAGTCCTTCAGCTGCTTTCGGGGGAGCACCATCCGGTCGATGCCGGACCAGCCGGGCACGGGATACCCGGCGAGCTTCGCCAACGAGCGGATCGCCTTCGACGAGCCGACGACGTGATCGGGGCGGGGGAGCGCGGCGAAGCGCTGCGCCACCGGCGCCAGGACCGCGGCCGCATGCTGCCGCAGTGCGTCGATCTCGCCCACGGTCGGCGGGTCGTGGGGGAGGAACCGGACGGTCGAGCGCCCCGCGCCGAGCGGCACCGACTCGGCCAGGTCGGGCAGCTCGTCCGCACCGCCGGCGATCTCGAGCGAGCCGCCGCCGATGTCGAACAGCAGGATCTGCCCGGCGGACCAGCCGAACCACCGGCGCACCGCCAGGAACGTGAACCGCGCCTCCGTCTCGCCGCCGAGCACCTGCAGCGGCTGCCCCAGCACGTCTTCGATCTGCGCGATGACGGCCTCGCCGTTGGTCGCCTCGCGCACCGCGGACGTCGCCGTCGCCAGCAGCTCGTCGACGCCCTCCGCCTTCGCGCGCTCGCACGCCGCCGTGACCGCGTCGATGAGGCCGCGGACCCCCTCGGCCGAGATCGAGCCGTCGGGCTCGAGGTAGCGCATGAGGCGCAGCACCGACCGGTGCGACGTCGTCGCCGTCGGTCGACCGCCCGCCCGGGCGTTGGCGACGAGCAGATGGACCGTGTTCGAGCCGATGTCGAGAACCCCGAGACGCACGCTCCGAGCGTAGTGGGCGGGACTGCGCGGAATCGGACGAGCGTCGCGGACGCGGACGAGGAAGCCCGTGGCATCCGGTTCCGGGTTCTTCGTCCGACTCCGCGGAGGTGACGGCGAGATGGATGCCACGGGGTGGCACCCATGGTCCGGAAACCGACACGGGGCGCTCCGCGAGCGGGGCGGAGCGCGCCGGTACGATTGGCGGGTGTCCGAGACCGTCGCGCCGTCGCTCAGTCCCTACCGGCAGATCGACCGCGCCGAGTGGGCGCGGATGGCCGGGGGCATCGAGCAGCCGCTCACCGAGACCGAGGTCGTGCAGCTGCGGGGCATCGGCGACCGCCTCGACCTGCGCGAGGTGTCGGAGGTGTACCTGCCGCTGAGCCGCCTGCTCAGCCTGTACGCCCGCGCGACGCGACGGCTGGGCGCGGACACCAGCGAGTTCCTGGGCGAGCCGGATGCCACGACGCCGTTCGTCATCGGCGTCGCCGGATCCGTCGCGGTGGGCAAGTCCACCATCGCACGCCTGCTGCGCGAGCTCATGAGCCGGTGGCCGGACACCCCGCGGGTCGAGCTGGTCACGACGGACGGCTTCCTCTACCCCAACGCCGAGCTCGAGCGCCGCGGGCTGATGGACCGCAAGGGCTTCCCGGAGTCGTACGACCGCCGGGCGCTCGTGGAGTTCCTCAGCCACGTCAAGTCCGGGGCCGAGGAGGCGCGGGCGCCGTTCTACTCGCACGTGCGGTACGACATCATGCCGGACGCGCACGTCACCGTGCACCGCCCCGACGTCGTCATCGTCGAGGGCCTGAACGTGCTGCAGCCGCCGCCGTCGCCGAACGAGGTCGCGGTGAGCGATCTGTTTGACTTCTCCATCTACGTCGACGCGGACGCCGCGCACATCGAGCGCTGGTACGTCGATCGGTTCCTCGCGCTGCGGGACAACGCCTTCACGAACCCGTCGTCGTTCTTCCGCGTCTTCGCCGACATCAGCGACGACGAGGCCGTGGAGCGCGCGCTCGGATTCTGGCGCGACATCAACCTGCCCAACCTGCGCGAGAACGTGCTGCCCACGCGGCACCGCGCGAAGCTCGTGCTGCAGAAGGGCGCCGACCACACGGTCGAGACGGTCCTGCTCCGCAAGCTCTGACGCCCGCCGGGCGGCGTTGCCGCGGGTCGGCGTTGCCGCGGGTCGGAGGGACAGTAAACGCCCTCGCGCGGTGGAAACGCCGTGCAACGGCGTTTCCACCGGCGCGAAGCGTTTACTGGCCGGAGGGACCCGCGGCGGACGCGGGCGGGAGCGGATGCCGACGAGGCATTACTGCGCGTTGTCTAGGTACTACTAGTGTGCGGGCTGTGCGCGGCGGGCTGCGGCGACGCGCTTATTCAGGCGCATGAAACCCCCGCGTTGATAGCGCTCACCCCAGGTGACGCCCCGGTATACCGGCCGTGTCGAACCGGTACTACTACCCGCAGCCCGCGCACTCTCAGGCTCCTCACAGCCGCTTTAGCGTGGCCGGTACGGCTGTCGGAAGCCGTGGAGGGCGCTCGATCGCGGCGTCCCACGCACCACAAATGGGGAGTTCGACATATGAATCGCGCTAGGTGGGGGACGACCGGGGATTCGCCCGGTCGGGCCGTCAAGGAAAGGCGGGGTGGGATCTGGTCCTCCACCCGCGTCGGCAGGACGGCGGTCAAGGCCGCCGCGGCGGTGGGGGCCGCCTCTCTCGGTCTGCTCGGCGGCATCAGCGCCGCCCACGCCGCTCCCGGTGACCAGTCCGCCGCCACGGGGACGTTCCTCGGCGGTTCCATCCTCAGCCTCGTGGACCTCGGCGCCGTCGCCGAGATCGACGGCGCGGCCGCGACCAACGACGGCACGCAGCCCACGGTCACCGACTACAACACGCTCGACCTGACGGCGCTCGGCACGGTCAACGTCACGGCGACCGGTGGCATCCAGATTCCCGTCGACCTCGGCAGCCTCGGTGTCGTCGGCCAGTACGCCCAGGCCGACCCCGACGGATCGTCGGTCGGCGCGTCGGGCGCTGTCGGCTCGGGCGGTGTCATCGGCACCGGCGCCCCGGCCATCGGCCCGCTGAGCATCAGCCTCGGCGATGCGGTCGGCGCGCTCGGCCTCGGCCCCGCGGTGACCGACGAGATCCTCGACGTCGACCTGACGCTCGAGGCCGTGTCGGCTCGGGCATCGCAAGAGGCCCCGAACGCCGCCGTGGGCGAGTACACGATCGCCGGCGGACAGCTCGTCATCGACAGCGCGACGCTCAGCGACCTGACCGCGGACCTCAACGCCGCCGTCGGCGGACTGCAGGGCTCTCTCGACAACGTCGACGCGCTGGTCAACTCCGGAGTCCTCGGCGCCCTGTCGAGCCTGGGCGTGCAGTCCAACCTGACGGTCGGAACGACGAGCCTCACCGGCGCGATCAGCGGGCTGCTCACCGGTCAGCTCACCTCGGACGCGTACCCCGGCGTGATCATCGACCTGAGCTCGGGCGAGATCATCGTCGACCTCGACGAGATCCAGCCGCTGAACGGTCTCGCTCCGGGTACGAACATCCTCGGTCCCGACACCGTCGCCGAGATCCAGGCGTCCGTGGTCGGGCTCGTCGACGGTCTCGTCGACGACATCAACGAGGCGGTGCTGGCGGCTGTCCGCGGCATCACCATCACCGGCGGCGTCGTGATCCCGCCGATCCTCGTCACGCCGCAGATCCCGGTCCTGAGCGTGAACACCACGGTCGGTGCGCTCCTCGACGGGGACACCTCGGGCATCGTCGTGCTCGGCGGCCTGACGATCCCCGGCGGCATCGGCCCCGTGGCGGCGGCCATCGTGGCGCCGATCGAGGCGGTCGTGGCGGACGTCGCGGGTGCCGTCGACACGGTCGTCACCCCGGTGACCACGATCCTTTCGCCCGCGCTCGGTCAGGTGGTGCCCGCGCTCGTCACGGTCACGGTCAACAACCAGACGACCACGGACGACGGGGTCTTCTCGATCACCGGAGCGATCGTCACGATCCTGCCCGGCTCGATCGCGACGACCATCGAGCTGGCCAACGCCACCGTGGGTCCGAACGTCCTCGACGACAACGCCGACGTGACGATCGTGACGCCGGAGGACGGCGCGGAGTTCTTCGTTCCGGATGCCGGGGACGTGAGCGACGTGACCATCACCGGTTCCGGTGAGGAGGGCGCGCAGATCACCGTCACCATCGAGGGCGAGGAGCCCCAGGCGGCGACGGTCGTCGACGGAGAGTGGACGGTCACGTTCCCCGATCTCCCGGTCGGCGAGTACACCGCCACCGCGACGCAGAACGTCGACGGGACGACGGCCACGGTCGACTTCGCGGTCGTCGAGGCCCCCGACGTGACCATCACCGCGCCGACCCCGGACCAGATCTTCGTGGTCCCGGGGGTCGACGACACGACCGACGTGACGGTCGAGGGCTCGGGCTTCCCGGGCTCCGACGTCGAGGTCGTCGTCGACGGTCAGACGCAGACGGTGACCGTCGGTGAGGGCGGCACGTGGACGGCGACGTTCACCGACCTGCCCATCGGCGACTACACCGCCACCGCGACGCAGGAGTTCGACGGCTCGACGGCGGAGGTCGACTTCTCGGTCGCCGAGACGCCGGACGTCGTCATCGAGGTGCCGGCCGACGGCACGGAGATCGCAGTCGGCCAGGCCGACGACGTCACCACGGTGACCGTCTCCGGCGAGGGCTCGCCGGGCGCGACCGTCACGGTGGTGCTCGACAACGGCGACACCGAGACGGACGTCGTGGCCGAGGACGGCACGTGGAGCGTCGACTTCGTCGACCTGCCGATCGGCGACTACACCGCCACCGCGACGCAGGACGTGGACGGCTCCGAGGCGAGCGTCGACTTCTCGGTCGTGCTGGCCGACCCGGTCGCGATCGTCGCTCCGGCGGACGGCGCCGACTTCGTCGTCGGGGAGCCGGATGCCACCCAGTCGGTGACCGTCTCGGGAACCGGCCAGGCCGGTGCCGAGATCGAGGTCGACGTGCCGGGTCTCGGTACGCAGACCACGACCGTCGACGAACTCGGCGCGTGGTCGGTGACCTTCGCCGAGGTCCCCGTCGGCGAGTTCACGGCGACGGCGACGCAGGACATCGACGGTACGACCGACGAGGTCTCGTTCTCGGTCTCGGCTGAGGCCGCCGACGCCCTCGACATCGACGCCGACGCGCTCGACGTCGTGGATGCGGATGCGGATGCCGCTGACGCCGACGCGCTGGACGTGCTCGACATCGATGTGACGGACGTCCTCGACGCTCTGGACATCGACGCCGACGCGGACGTGCTCGACGCCGATGCTGACGTGCTGGACATCGACGCCGACGCCGACGGTCTCGACCTCGACGTGATCGACGCCGACGCGCTGGACATCGACATCCTGGATGCCGACGCCGACGTGCTCGACATCGACGCGGACGCGGTGGACGCGGATGGGGCCGACGCGGATGCTGCTGACGCCGACGCGCTGGACGTGCTCGACATCGATGTGACGGACGTCCTGGACGCTCTGGACATCGACGCCGACGCGGACGTGCTCGACGCCGATGCTGACGTGCTGGACATCGACGCCGACGCCGA
>NZ_JBMRJR010000005.1:293034-321081 GCF_049384025.1 Microbacterium sp. HMH0099
GACGCCGACGCGCTGGACATCGACATCCTGGATGCCGACGCCGACGTGCTCGACATCGACGCGGACGCGGTGGACGCCGATGTGGCCGACGCGGATGCCGCTGACGCGGATGCCGCTGACGCCGACGCCGACGCGCTGGACATCGCGGACGCCCTGGACCAGCTGGACATCGCGGACGCGCTGGACCAGCTGGACATCGCTGACGCGCTGGACCAGCTGGACATCGCTGACGCGCTGGACCAGCTCGACATCGCGGACGCGCTGGACCAGCTGGACATCGCGGACGCCCTGGACCAGCTCGACATCGCCGACGCCCTGGACCAGCTGGACATCGCTGACGCCCTGGACCAGCTGGACATCGCTGACGCGCTCGACCAGCTCGACATCGCCGACGCGCTCGACCAGCTCGACATCGACGCCCTCGATGCTGACGTGACCGACGCCGATGCGACGGACGCCGACGCGATCGACGCTGACGTCGCGGACGCCGACGCCGACGCCGCTGACGCCGACGCCGCTGACGCGGTCGACGCCGCTGACGTGGCCGACGCCGACGCGATCGACGCCGACGCGACGGACGCCGCCGATGTGGCCGACGCCGATGCAGCCGACGCCGACGCCGCTGACGCGGTCGACGCCGACGCGACGGACGCCGACGCGACCGACGGGGACGTGTCCTCGCAGCCGCGGGCCGATGTCCAGTTCACGCAGATCGTCCGGGGGACCGGAGTGACCCAGACCGTGATCCTCACGGGCTTCCAGCCCGGCGAGACCATCTCGGCGACGGTCCTCTCCACCCCGTTCGAGCTCACTCCGGTGACCGCTGACGCCTCGGGCTCGGCGCGCATGACCTTCGCGGTCGGCGCCGACTTCGAGCTCGGTGCTCACCGTGTCGAAGTCCGCGGTTCGGTCTCGGGAGAGATCCCGACCGATCGGGAGAACACCGCCTTCACCGTCATCGCCAAGCAGGTCCCGGCGGCGACGGGCGGCGGCGGCCGACTCCCGGCCACCGGTGCAGACCTGAACGGTCCCCTCACCGGCGGCATCGCGGCAGCCCTGATCCTGGCAGGAGCGGCTCTGTGGACCATGCGTCGACGGAGCACTCCCGCCGGAGAGCAGCGCTGAGGATGACCACCACGGCGGAGGGCGCCCCCGAAGCGGGGGTGTCGGAGGGGCGTCCCTCCGCCGGGCGGTCGGGCGGGGTCACGGCGGCGGTCGCCGCCGCCGTGACCCTTGCCATCGTTCTCGGCTACGCCTTCGTGGCCGTCTCCTTCACCATCCCCACCAGCCCGACGCGACCCGCCGTGTCGGCGGCCTTCTCCCCGTACTTCTCGCAGCGGTGGAACGTGTTCGCTCCGAACATCATGAAGGTCAACCGCAACCTCCAGATCCAGGTGCAGTGGCGGGAGGACGGCGAGCTGCAGCGCAGCGAATGGATCGACGTCACCGACACCGAGTTCACCTCGGCCCGTGGCATCCCGACCCCCTCCCGCATCTCGAAGAACAGTTTTAACGCCGCCCAGGCGTTCTTGACGCGCTATCAGGCGCTCGGCGAGGAGCAGCGCGACCGCGTGCGCGACACGTTCATCCGCGGCGTCGGTGACGGCGCGTTCGCACCGATGGACCCCGAGGCGCTCCTGACCGAGCTCGACGGGCTCGGCGGCAGCCGGGACGCGCTCGTGAAGTACCTGCGCTACGACTACATGCTCGTGCGCTTCGCCTCGGCGTTCGGCACCGCGTACTTCGACCGGGACATCGAACGCGTCCGGTGGCGCATCCAGCACGACCGGCCCAACGACTTCCTGCACCGCTTCGACGAGGAGCGGCAGACCGATCTGTCGTACACGACGTTCGGATGGCGGCAGCCGGCGGTCGGGCCGAGCGACGAAGTCCGGGCCATCTACGACGAGGTCATCGAGAGGTACACGGGACGATGAGCGCAACGGCATCCATCGACGAGGCCCGCACGCCCGTGCGCCCGCGCCTACGCGACCGCCTGCGTCCCGGGGCGCTGTGGCAGGGGCTGCAGGGGTGGCTGACGGAGCGGAAGCACTCGACCATCGGGTTCTCGATCCTGCGGATCCTCTTCGCGATCGCGATGCTCATCGTGCTCGTGCCCAGCTACGCCGACCGCCACTACCTGTGGGGCGCCGGGGCGTGGTGGGTCGAGCCCGAGGCGAGCCGTCGCGGCTGGTGGGAACCGTTGCGCCTGCTGTTCCCGAAAGACAACGCGATCGTCTTCGACGTGTCGTTCCACGTGCTGCTCGCGCTCGCGGTGCTGCTCCTCGTGGGATTCCAGACGCGGTTCGTCACGCCGGTCCTGCTGGTGTTCTGGGTCGGGCTCTCGACCAACACCACGCTGCTCGGCAACGGCGGCGACACGCTCATGCGCATCGTCCTGCTGTTCGTCGTCTTCGCGGACCTGAGCCGCCACTTCTCGATCGACGCCTGGCTGCGGCGCCGAGGGGGCGGCATCCCGTCCCTGGCCTCCGCGCGCAAAGGGCGGTTCCGGATGCCGCGACGCGTGCCGCCGTGGTTCGGGGCGTGGCTGCACAACACGGTGCTGATCCTCTGCGTGTTCCAGATCCTGCTCGTGTACTTCGTGTCGAGCGTGCTGAAGTTCCAGGGCGAGGAGTGGCTGAACGGGACGGCGATCTACTACGCCCTCAGCATCGACCAGTTCCACGTGATCCCCGCGCTCAGCGAGCTCGCCTGGCAGTCGGCGCCCGTCGTCGCGCTGGCGACCTGGGCGGCGCTGTGGGTGCAGATGCTGTTCCCCGTCCTGATCCTGTGGAAGCCGACGCGGTACGTCGCCGTGCTGCTCATCACGGGCATGCACCTCGGCATCGCGATCCTGCTCGGACTGTGGCCGTTCTCGCTGGCGATGATCGCGCTCGACCTGCTGCTCGTGCGCGACGGATCCTGGCGGCGGCTGGCCGGCCGTGTCGACCGGGTGCGTCGGGGGTTGCTCAGCCCCGCCACGTAGACTCACTGCTCATGTGCGGAATCATCGGTTACGTGGGCCCCCGGCAGAGCCAGGACATCCTTCTGTCGGGTCTGGCGCGCCTGGAGTACCGCGGCTACGACTCGGCGGGCATCGCCGTGATCGACGGCGAGGGCGACCTGGGGATGCGCAAGCGCGCGGGCAAGCTCAAAGTGCTGCGCGACGACCTGGAGTCGACGCCGCTCGGCGACGGGACGACCGGCATCGGTCACACCCGCTGGGCCACACACGGCGGTCCGACCGACGCGAACGCCCACCCGCACCTCGCCGACGACGACAAGCTCGCCGTCATCCACAACGGCATCATCGAGAACTTCGCCGAGCTGAAGAGCGAGCTCGTGGGCGAGGGCGTCGCCTTCCGCAGCGAGACCGACACCGAGGTGGCGGCGCTCATGATCGGCCGGGAGTACGCCCGTCGGGGCGACCTCGTCGCGGCGTTCCGCGCGGTGGTGTCGCGTCTGGAAGGGGCGTACACGCTCCTCGCGATGCACAAGGACCACCCCGGCCTCGTCGTCGGCGCCCGCCGCAACTCCCCGCTCGTGATCGGCCTGGGCGAGGGCGAGAACTTCCTCGGCTCCGACGTCGCCGCGTTCGTCGAGCACACCCGCAACGCCCTCGCGATCGGCCAGGACGAGATCGTCGCCATCACCCCGTCGGGCGTCGAGGTCACCGACTTCGACGGCGCGCCCGTCGAGGTCGAGCCGTTCGAGGTCACCTGGGACGCATCGGCCGCAGAGAAGGGCGGCTGGTCGTCGTTCATGGCCAAGGAGGTCTCGGAGGAGCCCGAGGCCGTCGCCAACACCCTGCGCGGCCGCATCCACGAGGGCCGGGTCGAGATCCCCGAGCTCGACGGCATGGACGAGTTCCTCGCCGACATCGACCGCATCCTCGTCATCGCCTGCGGCACCGCCGCCTATGCCGGCATGGTCGGCAAGTACGCGCTCGAGACGTGGACCCGCGTCCCCGTCGACGTCGAGCTGGCCCACGAGTTCCGGTACCGCGACCCGGTGCTGTCCGAGCGCACGCTCGTCGTCTCGATCAGCCAGTCCGGCGAGACCATGGACACCCTGATGGCCGTCAAGTACGCCCGTTTGCGCGGCGCGAAGACGCTGTCGATCTGCAACACGCAGGGCGCGACGATCCCGCGCGAGTCGGACGCGATCGTCTACACGCACGCCGGACCCGAGGTCGCGGTCGCGTCGACGAAGGCCTTCGTCGCGCAGATCACGGCGCTGTACCTGCTGGCCCTGCACGTGGGCCGCGTGCGCGGAGCCATCGACGTCTCCACCGCCGCGGACGCGGTGGACGAGCTCGAGGCCGTGCCCGGCAAGATCGCGCAGGTGCTCGACAACGAGCAGGAGCGCATCTCGCAGCTCGCCTACTGGATGGCCGACACCCGTTCGGTGCTGTTCCTCGGTCGTCACGTGGGCTACCCCGTCGCGCTCGAGGGCGCGCTGAAGCTCAAGGAGCTGGCGTACATCCACGCCGAGGGCTTCGCCGCCGGTGAGCTCAAGCACGGACCGATCGCGCTCATCGAGCCCGGCCAGCCGGTGTTCGTCGTCGTCCCCAGCCCCCGCGGCTCCGGCGAGATGCACAAGAAGGTCGTCTCGAACATCGAGGAGATCCGCGCGCGCGGCGCCCGCGTCATCGCCATCGCCGAAGAGGGCGACGCCGCCGTGCTCCCCGCCGCGGACGAGGTGCTGCGCATCCCGCTCGCCGCACCGCTCTTCGAGCCGCTGCTCGCCGTCGTCCCGCTGCACATCTTCGCCATGGGCCTGGCCGAGGCCAAGGGCCTCGACGTCGACCAGCCGCGCAACCTGGCCAAGTCGGTGACGGTGGAGTAACGCCGCCTTCTCTCGGGGCCGGATGCCATGGCATCCGGCCCCTTTTTCGTGCCCGGGTTGCTCTCCCTTGACTCCGGAGAACCGGGGGGCGCGTCGGCGGGGGCGGGGCGGGGGGTGCGCCGGGGTGGGTCGCGCAACTCCTGACTTCTGCGGGCTCGGGGGGCCGGACGCCCGGCCGGCCGGGGTGGACGCGCGGGGAGGCGCCGGAACTCAGGAGTTCGGCGAGGGGGTGGCGGGAGGCCGGCCGCGGGGAGGCGGCCGCAGCGCCCGCCGGGAGGCGCCGGAACTCAGGAGTTCGGCGAGGGGGCGGGCGTGACCGGGCGGGCACCCCGGACCGGCAGAATGGAGGGATGCCGCGGAGGGAGCGCCCATGATCGTCGGAATCGGCGTCGACGTCGTCGACGTCCCGCGCTTCGAGCAGCACCTCGCGCGGACGCCCCGCCTGCTGCCGCGGCTGTTCTCCCCGTCGGAACGGCTGCTGAAGCCCCGGTCGCTGGCCGCCCGGTACGCGGCGAAGGAAGCGCTCATCAAGGCCCTCGGCGGATCCGACGGCGTGCACTGGACCGACATCGAGGTCACCTCCGAGCCGTCCGGACGTCCGACGTTCGCGCTGAGCGGCGAGACCGCCGCGACCGTGACCGGCCGCGGGATCCGCGCGCTGCACCTGTCGATGTCGCACGATGCCGGGCTCGCGACGGCGTACGTGATCGCGGAAGCGACGGACGCCGCGACGCCCGACGCCGCGACGCTCCCCGACGCGGAAGCGACCGACGCCGCGACGTCTGCCGCCGCAGGGCCCGACGCCGCGACGCCCGACGCCGCGATGCCCGACGCGGCGACGCGCCCGCGAGAGGAGGACGACGCATGACCCTGGCCCCCGGCGTGATGCGCGAGGCCGTCATCGACACGGACGCGATCGCCGACAACGTCCGCCACCTCCGCCGCCTCACCGGCTGCGAGCTCATCGCCGTCGTCAAGGCGGACGGGTACGGCCACGGCGCCCACCGTGCGGCCGTCGCGGCGCTGCGTGGGGGAGCGGCCCGCATCGGCGTGGCCGACATCGCGGAGGCGATCGCGCTCCGGCGCGCCGGCATCGCCGCCCCGCTCTTCGCGTGGCTGCACGCGCCCGGGGCGTCCTTCGACGAGGCGGTGCGGCACGACGTCGAGATCGGCGTCTCGGACATCGACCAGCTCACGCGCGCCGGCGCCGCCTCGACCGGCGACCGCCCCGCCGCGGTGCACATCAAGATCGAGACCGGGCTGTCGCGCAACGGCATCGCCCCGGCGGACTGGCGGACGGTCTTCGCGGAGGCCGCGCGGCTGGAGCGGATCGGACGTCTGCGGGTCGTCGGCATCTTCTCGCACCTGTCGAACACGAGCCCCGCGGACGACTTCGCCGCCCTCGCGACGTTCGACGAGGGTCTCGCCGTCGCCGCGGAGCTCGGCGTCCGCCCGCCGCTGCAGCACATCGCCGCGACGCAGGCCGCCATCGCCCATCCCGAGATGCGGCGCGGCTGCGTCCGCACCGGCATCGGCATCTACGGCGTCTCGCCCTTCGACGACCGCACGCCCGCCGACCTCGGCCTCCGGCCGGCGATGACGCTTCGCGGCGCGGTCGCGGCCGTCCGCCGCGTCCCCGCCGGAACCGGGGTGTCGTACGGCTACGACTACCGCACGGAGCGGGAGACGACGCTCGCCCTCGTCCCGCTCGGGTACGCGGACGGGGTGCCGCGGCACGCGTCCGGCCGCGGGCCGGTCGTCATCGGCGGGCGGCGCTTCACCGTCGCCGGGCGCATCGCGATGGACCAGTTCGTCGTGGACGTCGGCGACCACCCGGTGGCGGTCGGCGACGAGGTCGTGCTCTTCGGCGACCCCACCCTCGGCGTGCCGTCGGCACGGGACTGGGCGGATGCCGCCGGCACCATCGACTACGAGATCGTCACGCGGATCGGCCCGCGGGTGATGCGGACGGAGGCGGACTCATGAGCGTTCCGAACGACCTGCTGGGCGAGCGCGAGATCGACGGCCCGGACGACATGGAGCAGCTCGGGCGCACGCTCGCCGCGCACCTGGAGCCGGGCGACGTCGTGGTGCTCACCGGTCCGCTCGGCGCCGGCAAGACGACCCTGACCCGCGGAATCGGCGAGGGTCTCGGCATCCGGGGTCCCATCCAGAGCCCGACGTTCGTCATCGCCCGCACGCATCCCTCCCTCGTCGGAGGGGCGCCGCTCGTGCACGTGGACGCCTACCGCCTCGGCGCCGCCGTCGAGCTCGACGACCTCGACATCGACGTGGAGCGTTCCGTGGTGATCGTCGAGTGGGGGCGGGGCGTCGCCGATCATCTCGCGGACACGTGGTGGGAGGTCGAGATCGCGCGTCAGACCGGCGGGCGGGGTGTGGACAACGCCTGCGGGGACATCGCCGGCCACACGCTCGACCTGGACGCCGACGCGCCGCGCACCGTGACGATCTCGCGCCGTCCCTGACGCGGGCGCGGTGCCCGGTGCGCCGCCCAGACGTCACGGAGCGCCCGCAGGGTCTCGACCGGCTGCTCGACGTGGGCGAAGTGCCCGCTGTCGGCGAGCACGGTCTCGTCGTGGTCGAGGAGCAGGCGATCCCACGCGCGGGTGTCGCGAGGACCGACGAAGACGTCGTGCGCGCCGCGGACCGACCGGACGGGACAGACGACGCGGCGCCACAGGCCGTCGTCGTGAGCGCGGGACGACCTCATCGCGGCGAGGAACGCCGTCGGACGGATCTCGTCGGCCAGCGCGTCGCTCACCGCCGGATCCACGGCGGAGGGGTGGCGGAACAGCGGCCGGGCGAGGGCGCGGATGACGCGGGTCCGGCGGAGGAGGCGGAGCAGCGGGCGGGCCGCGGGCCCGAGCAGGCGCAGGATGCGCATCGCCCACACCATCCCGGCGAAGCCGGGCAGACGTGCGGCCGCGAGGACCGGGTGCCGCGAGACCGCCCGGACACCGGCGCCGCTCGGCGAGACCACGCCCACGGCGACCGTCTCGCGCGGGAAGCGCGCCGCGACGTCGAGGGCGATGACGCCGCCGAGGGAGTGGCCGACGACGCGCCAGCGCGGATAGCCGAGCGCGCGCGCGACCGCGGCGACGGCGACGGCGAGGTCGGCGGGATCGGGGACCGGTCCGGGGGTGTCGCCCCAGCCGGGCAGGTCGATCGCGACGATGTCCGACAGGGGCAGTCCGAGCCGGTCGGAGGCGTCGATCAGCGGCGTCCACGTCCGCCACGAGCCGGCCGCACCGTGCAGCAGGACCGTCGCGACGGGGCTCCCCGATCCGCGGCCCGCGCGCACGGCGACGGCCCCCACCGCCGTGGGAACGAGCATCTGCCGCAGCCCGAGCCGGGCGGCATCCGTGTCCATGTCCTCTCTTCGGAGCGGAGGTGCCGGATGGATGCCACGGCCCGCGGACCCGTCGCCGGTGATCGACCGGCGGGGCGGACGGCGGCCGGCGGGGGTCCGCGGAGGGCGGACGCCGGGGAGGAGCGGAGGGCGGACGGCGGCCGGCGGTCCGCGGAGGGCGGACGCCGGGGAGGAGCGGAGGGCGGCCGGATACCCTGGACGAGTGATCCTCGGCATCGACACCTCGCTCGGCACTGCGGTCGCGGCCATCACGCCCGACGGCGAGGTGCTCGCCGACGAGCAGAGCCTGAACCCCCTCGGCCACGCCGAGGTGATCGGCGACCTGCTCCGCCGTGCCGGCAGCGCCGGGCCGGCGCCGACGCACGTGGCCGTCGGCATGGGCCCCGGCCCGTTCACCGGACTGCGCGTCGGCATCGCCACCGCGCGCGCCTTCGCCCTCGGGCGCGGCATCCCGGCCGTCCCCGTCCCGAGCCATGACGGCGTCGCACTCGAGCTCCTGCTGCACGGGGCGCTCACCGACACCGACCCCGGCCGCTTCGCCGTGGTCACCGACGCGCGCCGCAAGGAGTTCGCCTTCACGGTGTACGACGGCATCGACGACGACGGCCTGCCCGTGCGGGTGACGGATGCCGCCCTCGCCCCGCGCGACGCCCTCGACGACCGCCTCGCCGAGCTCCGGGCCGTCCGCCGGGACGCCGCCGCGGTGTCCGCCGCGATGATCGCCCTCGCCGCGGCCCGCGCCCTCGAAGCCGGCCGCACGCTCGCGGGACCGGAGCCGCTCTACCTGCGCAGCCCCGACGTCGTCGCCGCGCACGCGCCGAAGCGGGTGAGCTGATGACGACCCGCCCCGCGACCCTCGCCGACCTCGACGGCATCATGGCGCTGGAGCACGCGTCGTTCCCGACCGACGCCTGGAGCCCCGCGATGATGCGCGAGGAGCTCGCCTCGCCGCACGGGTGGTACGTCGTGGTCGAGGAGGCCGGACGCCTCGTCGGCTATGCGGGACTCCGCGCGGTGCGCGGGGCTCGGGATGCCGACGTCCAGACCATCACGATCTCCGCGGCCGCGCGGGGACGGGGGCGCGGGCGCGCGCTCCTCACCGTCCTGCTCGACGAGGCCGTGCGCCGGGGCGTCCACGACGTCTTCCTCGAGGTGCGGGCGGACAACCCGGTCGCGCAGGGGCTGTACCTGTCGGAGGGCTTCGCCGAGGTCGGCCGGCGTCCGCGCTACTACCAGCCGGACGACGTCGACGCCCTCGTCATGCAGCTCGACCTGCGGGGGTGGGCCGCGAAGCGGGCGGAGGCCGCGGGATCGCTCGCGGGGAGCTCGCTCGCGGAATCGGACGGAGGCCGCGGAATCGGAGCAGAAGGGCCGGCCGGTCCGATTCCGGCGCGTTCGTCCGATTCCGCGACACCGACCACCGCGCACCCGGCGGGCTCCGCGACACCGACCACCGCGCACCCGTCCGATTCCGCGACACCGATCACCACCGGAAAGGGATGGTGCTGATGGACGCGCCCCTCGTGCTCGGCATCGAGACCAGCTGCGACGAGACCGGCATCGGCATCGTCCGCGGCCGGCAGCTGCTCAGCAACACGATCGCCTCCAGCATGGACGAGCACGCCCGCTACGGCGGCGTCGTCCCCGAGGTCGCGGCGCGCGCCCACCTCGAGGCGCTGCAGCCGTCCGTCGACGCCGCGCTCGCCGAGGCGGGGGTGAGACTCGCGGACATCGACGCCGTCGCCGTGACCAGCGGTCCCGGCCTCGCCGGGGCGCTCATGGTGGGAGTGGGCGCCGCGAAGGGCCTCGCCGTGGCACTCGACAAGCCGCTCTACGCCGTGAACCACCTCGTGGGGCACATCGCGGCCGACATCCTCGACGCCGACGCGGGGGAGCTGGACTACCCCACGGTCGCGCTCCTCGTCAGCGGCGGGCACACCTCGCTGCTCCTCGTGCGCGATCTCACCAGCGACGTCGAGCTCCTCGGCGAGACGATGGACGACGCCGCCGGCGAGGCGTTCGACAAGGTCGCCCGCCTGCTGAAGCTCCCGTACCCCGGCGGTCCCGAGATCGACCGGGCCGCGGCCGCGGGCGACCCGACGGCGATCCGCTTCCCGCGGGGCCTGTCGCGGGCGTCGGACATGGCGTCGCACCGCTACGACTTCTCGTTCTCGGGGCTGAAGACCGCGGTCGCCCGCTGGGTCGAGCAGCACGAGGCGGCCGGGCAGCCCGTGCCCGTGGCCGACGTCGCCGCGTCGTTCCGGGAGGCCGTCGTCGACGTCCTCGTCACGAAGGCCCTCGACGCCTGCGCGCGCCACGGCGTGCCGCGTCTGCTCCTCGGCGGCGGCGTCATCGCGAACAAGCGCCTGCGCGACGTCGCCCTGGAGCGCGCCGCGGCGGCCGGGGTCGCGGTGCGCATCCCGCCGCTGCGCCTGTGCACCGACAACGGTGCGATGATCGCCGCGCTCGCCGCCGAGCTCATCACCTCGGGCCGCCGTCCCTCGACGCTGGCCTTCGGGGCGGACTCGACCCTCCCCGTCACGGAGATCCAGGTCGCGGAGGACTCCGACGCCCCGCTTCCGTCGAGGGCGATGGATGCCACCCCCTCCGGCATCCCGGACCCGTCCGGCGGTGCTCCGTGAGCACGCAGGAACCGCCGTCGCGGCGGGAGCGCCGCGCCGCCGACGGTGCCGTCCCGCCCCTCCCGCCGATGCCGGCGTGGGCCGGACCCGCGGCGAGCCCGGCCGGGGGCAGCGTCGGGGAGAACCGGAACCCCCTCGTCGAGGACGAGGACGACGGTCGCCTGCCGACCGCGCAGCTCGAGATGGCCGCCTTCGGGCCGCACCTCGTCGCGGGGGAGTGGCTCCCGGCCGCGCCGCCGAAGCGCCGATCCGTCGCGCCGTGGGCGCTGGGCACCGCGATCGTCGCGCTCGTCGCCGCGGTGTTCGTGGGGTGGCTGCTGCCGCTGGGCGTCGTCGCGGTCGTGCTCGCGCTGGTCTCGCTGCGACGCCGGCACGACAGCCGGCTGGTCGCGGGGTGGGCGCTCGCCCTGGGGCTGCTCGCGATCGTCTACAGCGCCGGCTGGCTGCTGTGGACCCTGCCGCAGCTCGACGCGCTGCGCGCGTAGGCGCCCGCCGCGCTCTGACGCTCAGGCGGAGGCTGCGGCGACGCGGTCGGCCAGAAGCGCCAGACGGCGCGAGCCGACGCGGGTCAGAAGGAGGGTCGCCGACTCGTCGCCCTTGAGTGACAGCTTCTTGCGCAGCACCGCGGGGTCGACGTCGACACCGCGCTTCTTGATCTCCAGCGTCCCGATGCCGCGCGCCCGGAGGGCCTGGGCGAGCTTCTTCGGGTCGGCGGGCAGCTCCTCGCGCACCCGGAACGACGAGACGAAGGGGCTCGTGACAGCGGCATCCGAGGTCAGGTAGGCGATCCCGGGCGCCAGCATCCCGGCATCCAGGGACCGGGCCACCTCGCCGATCAGCCGGGCCCGGATGACCGCGCCGTCGGGCTCGTGGACGTAGGCGCCCCGCTCGCGCTGCTCGACGTCGGGGGAGTCGTCCGGCGCGGTGAGCTCCCACGCCTTGTCACCGCGGACGACGAGCGCCGCCCGGCGCACGCCCGGGCGCGCGAGCTCCTTCGACCACAGCACCAGCTCGATCGTGGACCCGTCCGCGCTCACCCACTGCGCCTCGACGTCGGCGGGGATCCGGTCGCGGTCGAAACCCGGTCCGAGCTTGACACCCCCGGGCATGCTCCCGAGCAGGCCGAAGACCCAGTCGAGGGAGGGCGACCACTCGTCCGCCGACACCCGGCGCGTCTCGGAGTGCCCCGCCGTCCGCCGCGCGGGGTCGAGCCACACGGCATCCGTCCCCGCCAGGTCGACCTCCTCGGCGCGCGCCTGCGCGACGGTCACGGCGTCTCCGAAGGGGGCGAGGTTGTACGCGGCGATCGCGGCGGTGACCTCGTCGGCGTCGACGGCGTGCACGCGCAGGCCCAGCCCGGCCAGGCCGAGCGCGTCGCCCCCGATCCCGCATCCCAGGTCGGCGACGGATGCCATCCCCGCTGCGCGGAACCGTCCCGCGTGACGAGCGGCGATGGGCAGGCGCGTGGCCTGCTCGAGGCCCGCGCGGGTGAAGAGCATGCGGTCCGCGAAGGGACCGAACTTCGCCGCCGCGCGGACGCGGAGGGAGGCCTGCCCCACGACGGCCGAGACGAGGGAGGGGGAGTGGCCGGCCGCCCGGAGGCGCGAGACCGCGCGGGCGGCGTCGTCCGTCGAGCGGACGGGGTCCAGCTCGTCCAGCAGGCGCAGCCCTTCGGGGGTGAGCAGGGCGGTGAGCTCGGCGGTGTCCACCGATCCAGCCTAGGCGGCGGGATGACACGGGTCGGGGCCGTGGCATCCCTTCCGCCCCCGGTGCCCCCGGGGTGGCGCGGGGATGCCGGGACCCGTATCCCCGGGCGCCACCCCCCACCCCGGAGTGCGGGGGTGCCGGGACCCGTATCCCCCGGCAACACCCCCCACCCCCACCCCGAAACCCCGGGCACCCCCGTACGGGATACCGGGGAGCCCCCCGATGCCGGATCGGAGGCCGATTCCTAATCTCGACAGTACGAACAGCTCTTGCGGGCCGCGGCCCGAGGATTGGATGGAAGAAATGCCTACCACTGGCGACATCAACAACTCGCTCAACACGGTCATCGCGGACTCGCTCAACGAGACCACCGAGGACAACTCGGTCAACGAGGACTACACCGTCGGCGACTCCTTCAACGAGACCACGGACATCGTCGTCACCGACGAGACCACCACCAACGTCGACGGCTCGTTCAACGAGGGTTCGAACAACGAGTCCACCGTCATCACCGACTCGGGCAACGACAACTCGGACAACTCGGTCAACGACTCGGGCAACTCGGTCGAGCTCATCGACATCGACGGCTCGTTCAACACCGACAACTCCACGACCGACAACTCCATCAACGCGGGTGTGCGCGAGTACAACACGGGCATCTGGGGCGGCACGGGCTCGTCGGCTGCGGCGGCCGGTGGCGCCGGTCACACCGAGATCTGGAGCCAGTCCACGATCGTGGACCAGTCGGTCAACCAGAACATCGCTTCCGAGGGCGCCGTCACGCAGGACTTCGCCAACTTCTCGGTGACCGCGTCGGGCGCCGACTCGATCGCCGCCGGTGGCGACTTCACCTCGGTCACGACGATCGACGAGTCGACCAACTTCACCGCCGAGGGCGACATCAACATCGGAAACGAGACCTCGGTCACCACCGTCACCGATTCGTTCAACACGGTCGACGTGGACTTCTCGTACACCGACGAGTCCACCGTCATCGACGTGACCGACTCGTTCAACGACTTCTCGGAGAACTACGCCGTCGACGGCTCGTTCAACACCTCGGACATCTTCGAGAGTTCGACCGAGATCAACGTGGACTACACCGAGGTCGTCGACAGCTTCAACTCGGTCGACGCGACCTTCCCCATCCTCTGAGACGCATAGAAGAGTAGAGAGACACACATCATGGTCTGGAACATCGGCGACATCGACGACTCGGGCAACGAGGGCTACCTGAACGTCGGCAACACCACCAACACGAACAACTCGAGCAACCTGGTCGTGGACCTCGACAACGTCGGCAACACCGACACGTCGTACGAGGAGACCACCACCGAGGACACGACCATCGTCGACTCGGGCAACGTGGACTCGGGCAACACGGACTGGGACATCGACGGCTCGGGCAACGACAACTCCGACAACTCGGTGAACGGCTCGTTCAACGAGGCCACGGACATCGACGTGACCGACTCGTTCAACACCGACGAGTCCTGGACCGACGCGTCCACGAACGCCGGCGTGCGCGAGTACAACACCGGCTTCGAGGGCTTCGGCGGCTTCGGTGGCGGCGCTGCCGCGATCCACAGCTCGGCGACCATCACCGACCAGTCGGTCAACCAGAACGTCGCGGCCACCGGTGACGTCGACCAGTTCTTCGCGAACTCGTCGGTCACCGCCTCGGGCGAGGGCTCGGTCGCCGCCGGCGGCGACGTCACGATCTCGCAGTCGCTCGACCGTTCGACGAACATCGACGCGGGCGGCGACATCAACATCGGCAACTCGACCGAGATCGTCGACATCGACGGCTCGTACAACGAGTCCTACACGACGATCGACATCACCGACGCGTCGCAGGACTGGTCGTTCGACAACGTCGGCAACGACAACTCGCTCAACGTCGACCTGACGGACTCGTTCAACGAGGACTTCAGCACCGTCGAGACCGAGAACTGGACCATCAACACCACCGAGGTGTGGGGTTCGGGCAACGACACGGTCGTCGAGGTCCCGGTCGTCGACATCGACCCGGCGGTCTGACATCCACTCACGCATGACCGTTTGACGGTAGCCCTGGGCAGGTTCTCCTGCCCGGGGCTATCGTCGTCCCCACAGAGACTTCGGCGCCGAAGCGGCGCCACCACCTTTTGATCGAGAGGTGCCTGCGTGTCCGCACCGGCCCAGACCCCGACCCCCGCCAGCACCCGCGCCGGCGCCCGTTCCACGGCATCCGACGGGGGTGCGTCCAAGGGCGGCCGGCCCGCCGAGACGGACGCGCCCCGGCCGCCCGCCGCCGCGGAGCTGACCCAGCTGGTCGATCGCGCCCGGCAGTTCTCCGGGTCGCTCGGACGCGAGGACCTCGCTGAGAAGCTCGCGAACACCCGCACCCGTCTGCAGGACCCGCACGTGCGCGTCGTCATCGTCGGGCAGTTCAAACAGGGCAAGAGCAAGCTGGTCAACGCGCTCATCAACGCCCCCGCGTGCGCGGTCGACGACGACATCGCCACGAGCGTCCCCACGTCCGTCGGCTATGCGGAGGACCCCTCCGCCACGGTGCTGGTCAAGCGCGAGAGCGGCGACGACTTCGAGATCCAGCGCGTCGACATCCCGTTCGAGCGGCTCAACGACTACGTCACGGCCCGCGCCGAGGAGGACCACAACGGCGACGTCGTCGGCGCCGAGGTGCTGCTGCCGCGCGAGATCCTCAAGGGCGGACTGCGCATCGTCGACTCCCCGGGCGTCGGCGGGCTGGAGTCCACGCGCTCGCTCGCCACCCTCGCGGCCCTCACGACGGCCCACGCGGTGCTGCTGGTGTCGGACGCCTCGCAGGAGTACACCGAGCCGGAGATCCAGTTCCTGCGTCATGCCATGCGCATCTCGCCGAACGTCGCGGCGGTCCTGTCGAAGACCGACCTCTACCCGCAGTGGCGCGACATCCGCGCCGTCGACCAGGACCACCTGACCGAGCTCGGCGTGGACGTCGCCGACGTGCCCGTCTTCGCGGTCTCCAGCGATCTGCGCATGCTCGCCGCCGAGCACCAGGACCGCGAGCTCAACGACGAGTCCGGCTTCCCCCAGCTCGTGGCCCACCTGCGCCGCGACGTGCTCGGCAAGGCCGAGGACCTCAACCGCAAGGCCGCCGTGCACGACCTGCAGACCGTCGCCGACCAGCTGTCGCTGTCGGTGCGGACGGAGCTGAACGCCCTGCAGCATCCCGAGGACACCCCGGGCATGATCGCCCGCCTCGAGGACGCCAAGGCCAAGGCCGACGACTTCCGCAGCCGCACCTCACGGTGGCAGGTCACGCTGAGCGACGGCATCGCCGACCTCATCAGCGACACCGAGCACGACCTCCGCGATCGCCTGCGCAAGGTGCAGCGCGAGGGCGAGGCGGCGATCGACGAGGGCGACCCCGGTCCGATCTGGGAGCAGATCGCCGAGTGGGTCGACCAGCGCGTCAACGCGGCCGTGTCGGAGACGTTCGTGTGGACGAACGAGCGCTCGCAGTGGCTCGCCGAGCAGGTGGCCGACGAGTTCCGCATGGGCGAGGAGATGATTCCGCTCATCGACGTGGCCGGAACGGACGGCCTGCTCGATCCGGTCGAGGAGCTGCAGCACCTCGAGGAGGGGCGCCTCGGCGCCGCCGAGAAGATCTACATCGGCGTCCGCGGCTCCTACGGCGGTGTGCTGATGGTCGGTCTGGCCACGAGCATCGTGGGCCTGTCCCTCATCAACCCGCTGTCGCTGCTGGCCGGTGTGCTGGTGGGACGCCGTGCCTACCGCGAGGACATGTCGTCGCGCCTCACGCGCCGTCAGAACGAGGCGAAGAACCTGCTCCGCCGACACATCGAGGACACGGTGTTCCAGGTCGGCAAGCAGCTGAAGGACCGTCTGCGCCTGGTCCAGCGGACCGCGCGCGACCACTTCGGCTCGATCGCCGACGAGCTGCACCGCTCGCTCGCCGACTCGGTCCTGGTGGCCAAGCAGGCCGCGGCCAACTACACCGCCGACCGCGACCAGCGGATCACGCGGCTGCAGGCGCAGCTGCGCGACATCGAGGCCCTGCGCGGGCGCATCCCCGTGCTCGCCGTCGAGAGCGGTGCGCGCGCCCAGGGCGGCGCGGCGCCGGCCAAGGCGGTCGCGCGGTGAGCGGTGCGACCGGACTGCCCGAGGTCGCCCGGATCGTCGACGACGCACTCGATGCGTACGCCGACGATCTCGCTGCCGTCGAGGTGCTGGAGTCGTTCCGCGGGCGGCTGCGCGAGCCGCTGCGCCTCGCGGTAGCCGGCATCGTCAAGGCGGGCAAGTCGACGCTGCTGAACGCCCTCATCGGGGAGCGCATCGCCCCCACCGACGCGGGGGAGTGCACCAAGACCATCACCTGGTACCGCTACGGCTCGACCGCACGCGTCGACCTGCGGCTGCACGACGGCCGCAAGATCTCCCGTCCGGTCCGCCGCGCGGACGGCCGTCTCGTGCTCGACATGGGCGGGTACGCGGCCGAGGACGTCGCCTGGATCGACGTCGCGTGGCCGTCGGAGAGCCTCCGCTCGACCGTCCTCATCGACACCCCCGGCATCGCCTCCCTGACGGTCGAGAACTCGGCGCGGTCGACGGACTTCTTCATCCCGAAGGACACCCCGACCGCGGCGGATGCCATCATCTACCTCCTCCGTCACGTGCACGCCGAGGACCTCAAGTTCCTCGAGGCCTTCCGCGACACGGCCGCGGGCGCCTCGCAGACGGTGAACGCCGTCGCCGCGCTGTCCCGCGCCGACGAGATCGGCTCGGGCCGGATCGACTCGCTCCTGTCCGCCGCGAAGATCGCGGACCGCTACCGCCGGGACGGCGAGCTGCGCGCCCTGGCTCTGGACGTCGTTCCCGTCGCCGGCCTCCTGGCCGAGGGCGGCCGGACGCTCCGCGAGAGCGAGTTCATCGCCCTCCGCCACATCGCCGGGATGGAGCGCGCCGCGCGCGACAAGCTCCTGCTGTCGGTGGACCGCTTCATCCGCGCCAACGACGACACGGCCCTGTCCGTCGACGTGCGCCGCGGGCTCCTGCACCGCTTCGGGCTGTTCGGCGTGCGCCTGGCCGCGGCCCTCATCCGCGGCGGCGTCTCCAGTTCGTCCGAGCTGTCGGACCGCCTCGTGCAGCAGAGCGGGCTCCTCGAGGTGCAGCGCTTCGTCGAGGACCAGTTCCGCGGACGCGCCTTCGCGCTCAAAGCCCGCGGCATCCTGCACAGCGTCGAGCGCCTGGTCCGGGAGCGGCCGCGCACGAACACCGCGGCGCTGCTCGGTTCGATCGAGCGCCTCACGGCTCAGAGCCACGACCTGCGCGAGCTGTCGCTGCTCGCCGAGCTGCGCACCGCGCCGCCGTCCCTGGACGCGTCGGCGCTGGCCGAAGCGGAGCGCATCGTCGGCAGCTCCGGCCTCAGCGCGACCACTCGGCTCGGGCTGCGGGACGACTCCTCGGCGGAGGAGCAGCGCGGCCGCGTCGGCGACCTGCTGACGCACTGGCGCTCGATCGCGGAGTCCCCGCTGACGGACCGCCACACGGCCGACCTGTGCCGTGGCGTCATCCGCAGCGTCGAGGGTGCGGCATCCGAGCTGGTCGGCCCGGATACCGCCTCCTCAGAGCTCGGGCGCGACGGCGTCGGGGTCGCCCCGACGGATGTCGTGCTTACGCGCGGTCCAGCGTAGGGCGCCCGGCAGGAGCGAGAAGAGCAGCCCCAGGAGCGAGAGCCCCAGCTGGATGAGCAGCAGGCGCTCCAGGGGGATGCCGCGGTCGCCGAGGGCCACCAGCTGACGGGCGGCGAGGAACGCCGCGCCCTGGAACAGGAGGATGCCGAGCATCCACCAGCGCGCGCGCTCCCGGCGGTTGCTGAAGGACACCAGCGAGGTGATGTGCACGAGCATCACGGCGACGAGCGACCCGAAAACCGTCCAGAACACGATGTCCGCCGCGGTCTGGATCGTCTCGTCGAGGCGCTCGGCGTCCACGCCGCGCACGAGGTTCTCGATCTCGGGAAGGATCGGCTCGCGGATGACGAACATGTAGCCGATGGCGATGCCGCCGACGACGAGGCTCAGGATCCAGCTGATCTGCGCGAGTCGCACCGAGGCGGGCGGCGGCAGCTTCACCATCACCGGCGCCGCGGCCTTGTCGTGCAGCGCGGGCCGGGCCGGTGGGGCCGGACGGTCGCGCGGAACCGGCTTCTTCACGGCATCCCGAGACGACGGAACCGCCGCGCCGGGACGGCGGGCGGCTTCGGAACGTGCGGCGGGAGCGCCGGAACGGCGGGCGAGCTCGTCCGAGCCCGCCCGCCGTTCCGAAGGCGTGTCAGAGGGTGTCATCCGACGTGTTGTCTTCGATGTACACGTCCGTCGACTCGAACGCGACCGAGGTGTCGGTGTCGACGGTGGTCTCCGTCGTCTCCGTGGTGTCGTTGAACGAGTCGCCGACCGCGACGTCCGTGGAGGAGTCGTTGCCCGAGTCGACGATGTCGACGTCCGTCGAGTTGTCGGTGTTCTCGGTGGTGTCGGTGTCCTCGTTGTACGAGCCGTCGATCGCGGTGTTGTCCGTGTCGTTGCCGATGTTGACGTCCTCGCCCGCGTTGATGTCGGTCGACTGGTCCAGGGTGGTCTCCTGGGTGACGTCGTTGCCGGCGGCGATGGCGTCGTCGCCCGAGGCCACGACCGCGTCGTTGTCGAAGTTCTGGGTGACGTCGCCGTCTGCCCAGATGTTCTGGTTCACCGACTGGTCGACGATCGTGTCGCGGTCGTCGATGTGGGTGTACGAGAGCTGGTTGGTGATCGTCTTGATCTCGCGGATCACCGGGTTGTCCGACGGCTTCGGTGAGACGTGGACGGGGGCCGCGGGCTGCGGGTTCGGCATGACCGAGGGCTTCTCGGCGATGACCGGGGCCACCGAGCACACGTCGGCGTAGGAGACGTTGTCCAGGCCTCGGGCGGCGAGCGTGCCTTCGGGGTCCTCATCGAACTCCGCGGCCGCATCGGGGTCGCGCAGCAGGCTCAGAATGAACTCGATCAACGCATCTGCCATGGTCGCCAGCGTGACGCTCATTGGTGTCTCCTTACGGTTGTTCTCTTGTTCGACCGTAGGTCGAGGGGGTGGGCGTCCGCGTCGGGGGGAACCCCCATAGCGCGCGACGGGTCATAGGGGGTTGCCGGGATGCCGCCGGCGGTGGCGTTCATCCGAGCTTCCGGGGGCGGTCGGGGTCGGCCGCGCCGCCGCGGGGGTCGCCGTCCAGCTCGCGGCGCAGCCGCGCCATGAGGTCCGAGCGCGAGGTGGCGCCCAGGCGACGGCGGATGCGCGCGATGTGGTGCTCCGCGGTGCGCGGGGAGATGAAGATCGTCATCCCGATCTCGGCGTACGTCTTGCCCTGCAGCACGAGGGCGGCCACCTCGCGCTCGCGCTCGCTGAGGACGCTCTTGTACTCCGTCGTGCGGGGCGTCAGCATCACGGGCCCGGCCTCCGGCGCCTCGGCCGGCGCGGTCGTCTCCGCCCGCTCGCGCGGGTGGAGCTGACGGGCGCACGCGAGGAGACGCGCGATGACGCGACGGTCGGAGGACTTGCTCGCTCCGTGGCTGGCCAGACGCGCGCCGTCCCAGGCGAAGCCCGCCGCGGCGAGACCCGCGGCCGCATCCTCGATCGCGTCGACGTCGACCTCTCCCGTCAGGACCTCCGTCCAGACCCGGCCGGCGTGCGCGAGCCGGGCGGCCAGCGCGGAGTGCTCGGCGGCGGCGCGCAGCGCGCGGGCGTGCACGGTCAGCTCCTCCGGGCTGCCCAGCAGGATGCTCGCCTGCAGCAAAGACCACTGCAGCGGAGCCGCCCAGAGCGCCGGCTGACCGAGACCCTCCAGCAGGCGTTCGGCCTGCGCGACCTGCGGGCGCACCGACGCGAACTCGCCGAGGCGGGCGGCCGAGACGGCGAACTCGCCGAGCGGGATGAGAGTGAACAGGTCGATCTGCGCCCGTAGGAGCGAGCCCTGGGCCCGCTGCCAGACCGGGGCCAGCTCGGACGGCTGTCCGTGCCGGCGGGTGAAGCCGAGCTCGACCGCGTCGGCGAGGAAGCGATCGCGGGGGGACAGCGGCCGTCCGCTCGTCGCGACGGTGTGCAGCGCCGCCTCCGCCTCCGCCGGGTGCTCCAGCTGCACGGCGACCCAGGCGCGCCACAGCAGAAGCCGGGGTCGTGCCCACGCGCCGCCCTGCTCGCCGGCGATCGCGGCGTCGAGCGCCGTCTGCGCGACGACCGGCTCTCCCCGGTGCAGGGCGACCAGCGCCGCCAGGACGGCGGGCAGCTCCGGCAGCGGGGCGTCGCTCCCGGACGCGGTGTACATCTCGCTCGCGCGCACCAGGTCCGAGACGCCGGCGTGGGCGTCGGCCCCGAGAGAGGCCCGCAGGCCGCGGGACAGCAGCTCGAGCGAGACGCCGTGGGCGGTCGGGATGGAGCGGGCCGGGGCCGAGGTCGGCTCCGCGGCGGGGTCGGGGTGGCCGGCGGCCGTGGCAGCGACGAGCCACTTCGCGCGGCTCTCGGGCGTACGCGGCTGACCGCCGCGATAGACCTGTGAGCCGAGGTCGAGATCGCCGCGCATAGCCCAGACGGCGGCCGCCATGTCGAGGGCCTCCTCGTCCGGGGCCTCGTCGGCGCGCCGGAGCAGCACGTCGACGAAGGCGCCGGCCGCGTCGATGTCACCGAGCGCCCAGGCGGCGCGGGCGCGTCGCAGCGCCAGCACGTCGGCGTCCGCACCCGCGGTCTCCGCGGCGCGGTACAGCTCCGCCGCCTTGGCGGGGTCCCGCGACAGCTCGCGGTCGCCGTCGACGAGCAGGGCGGATGCCACCCGGGCATCCGTCGCGCCGCCGAGAAGCGCCTGCACGGAGGCGGCATCCTGGACGAGTCGTGCGAAATAGAGCTCGAGCAGGCGCTCGGCCGTGAGGTGGGCGCGCACGGCGTCGCGCACGACGGGGACCGTGCGGCCGCCGCGCTGCAGCAGACCGGCGTCGTATCCGGCCGCGCAGGCGGGGCCGGAGGCGTTCTCGAGGGCCCCGCGCTCGTCCAGGCAGAGGGCCTCGACCTGTCGGCGCACGGACGCGTCGAGGGAGTCGATGCGGTGCGAGACGAGGTCGAAGAGCGAGCGCGAGATCTCCTCGTGGTCGCAGCGCCCGTCGCAGGCGACGTCGCCGTGCAGCACCAGCGCCTCGGCGGTCAGCCAGGCCAGGCCGCCCGTCATCTCGAGCATCGCGCCGATGCACGCGCGGGAGGCGGGCGTCGGCGTGCCGCCGACGAACGTCGCCACGTCGGACGCGGACACGTGACCCAGCAGCACCGGCGGCTGGTGACGTTCGACGTCCTCGAGGAGGGCGCGCAGCACCGGGGACTCCGGGTCGGGGCGGGTGCTGAGGAGGACGGTGGCCGTCCCCTCGCGCAGACGCGCGGAGAGAGCGGTGAGCAGCGCGTCGTCGAGGAGATGGGCGTCGTCCACGACGATCACGCCGCCGGGGGCGGCATCCATCTCCGCCCCGGCGACGAGCGCGGTCGGAGCGGCGCCGGACGCGCGGAGCGCGGCGAACAGGTGACGAAGAACCCGGGACTTGCCCGCGCCGGCCGTCCCGACCACCGCGAGGGGCGCGGGGTCGGCGGCGTCGACGTACGCGGTGATCAGGGTGCGGGCGACGCGCGGCAGCAGGACGCCGCCGAGGTCCGGAATGGCAGGGTCGGACGACGTGGTCGAGATCGACATCGAGGTGCTTCCTCGTTCCGGGCGGCGCGACTCAGCCGACGGGCTCGGTGGAGCCCGGGTCCGGCGTCGAGGTCTCGGCCGGCGGCTGCGTCGTCTCGGCCGGGGGCTCCGGCTGCGGCTCCTCGGTGACCGGCGGCTGCGTCTCGGCCGGGGTCGTCGGGGGCGGGTCCGACGGCGAGGGGGACGTCGTGCCCGGGTCCGACGGCGAGGGCGACGTGGTCCCCGGATCCGACGGCGACGGCGACGTGGTGCCGGGGTCGCTGGGGGAGGGGGAGGTCGTCCCGGGGGCGGTGGTGCCCGTCTCGGTGTCCGTCGGCGTCGTCGGCGAGGAGCTGTTGCCGGTGGTCGGGGCCGTGGAGCTGCCGCCCTGACCACCCGTGCTGCCGCCGCCCTGCTGGCCGCCGCCACCGCCGCCACCACCGTTGCCTCCGCCGGACGCGGGGGCGGGCGCCGCCTGGTTGACCGGTGCGACCGGCGAGGCGCTGCTGCGCTTCTCGTTCGTCTTGGGGGCCTGACGCTGC
Organism: Microbacterium sp. HMH0099; assembly: GCF_049384025.1. Lineage (NCBI taxonomy): Bacteria > Bacillati > Actinomycetota > Actinomycetes > Micrococcales > Microbacteriaceae > Microbacterium > Microbacterium sp. HMH0099. The sequence goes on from NZ_JBMRJR010000005.1 coordinate 315,904, forward strand.
TGCGCGCGGGCGCGCGGGTTGCTGGCGCCGGACGACCGCTCGGGGGCGGCCTCCTGCTGCGGGGCGGCCGGCTCCTGCGCCGCGACGGGCTGAGTTTCCGGGGCGGCGATGTTCTCGGGCGTCTCGGAGGGCTCACCGAAGGGCAGGAACTTGCTGTCCTCGCGGTCCTCGGCCAGGGGCTGCGACGTCATCTCCGCGTCGGAGCGGGCCAGGATGCCGGCGCCGAGTGCGGGGACGCTCACGAACCCGACCCCGACGGCCAGGGCGGTGACCCCGGCCGCGACGTAGGCCGTCGCCGGGACGCGACGGAACCAGGGAGCGCGCTTCTCCGCACGCGTCGGGCGGAAGCCGGCCGCGGCGATCGGGTCGTCGTCGTCCTCTGCGTCCTCGTCGACCTCGTCGTCCGTCACCGCGGCAAGGGGACCGCGGGCGTCGTCGGCAGCCACCCGGGCCGCGCCGAGGGCGATGATCGCCTTGGGGTCGGCGTCCACCGCGATCGGGCGGTCGAACCGCTCCGACAGCAGCTGGGCCACGCGCGGGATCCGCGACGTGCCGCCGGTGAGGAGGATGGCATCCAGGTCCTCGGCGGTCAGCCCGGACTGCTCGAGCGCCGTCTCCAGAACCTCGATCGTGCGCTCGATCTCGGGCTCAATCATGTCCTCGAACTCGGCGCGCGTAAGGCGCACCGCGCCGTGGCCGTCGCCGACGAGCACGGGGACCACGGCCTCGCCGTCGAAAGACAGCGACTCCTTGGCCTCGACGCACTCGCGGCGCAGGGAGGCCAGCGCCATCCGCAGCCCGGGGTCGGTGGCGGCGGCGGCCATCGTCGCCGCGGGGAGACCGGCCGTGCGGACGGTGTGCCGCAGCACGATGTCATCGAAGTCGGCTCCGCCGAGGTCGGAGATGCCGACGGGTGCGCCGACGAAGTCCACGTGACCGTCGCGCGACTTCTGGAGGATGACGGTGTCGAAGGTGCCGCCGCCGAAGTCGTAGACGGCCAGGGCGCGGCCGCTCTCGAGCGGGTGAGTGGACTCGTAGTGCCGCGCGGCGGCCTCGGGCTCGGTGATGACGTGCACGTCGTTCCAGCCGAGGCGGCCGATCGAGTCCTGTACGAGACGTGTGCGGTATTCGCCCCACGTCACGGGGACGGAGACGGCGATCCCGGCGGGGTGCTGTCCCTCGCGCTCGACCGCGGTGCCGATGACCCAGCCCACGACGAGGGCGTAGAGATCCTGCGGCGAGAAGCGGCGGTCGGCGGCGACGATCGGGACGTCGTCACCGATGCGGCGTTTGAACTCGCGCACCAGCCGCTCGGGCTGGGCCGTTCCCCGGCGTTCCGCGGCGTCTCCGAAGAGAAGTCCGCTGTCCGAGACGAAGACGGTCGTCGGCGTGCTGTCGGCGTTCCGCCCCAGCGGAAGCGGTGTCGCCACCAGCGTTCCGTCCGGTGCAGAGCGCGCGGTAGCCGCGGCCGTCCTGCTCGTCCCCACATCGATCGCCAAGTAGTACGGCGTTCCCATTGATATGACCCCCAGCAGGGTGCGCAGGGACGCCGAAGCAGCCCCACTCATCCCCAAGTTTCCGCCGTCGTCGTAGACAGCGGTTCGCTTTCGTCGCTTCATGCCCCTTACGCAGCGACGCCCTTGCGAGCAGTGTGTCACAGGGGGGCCGGGGATGAAAGGGCAGGTGGAAGACAATGACCGGGTGTTCGGAAAATACCCGGAATCATGCGGGTTCCCGTGAACCGGGGGTTCGAGCGGCATCCAGATGGTGTATAAGCACCCCTCGGCGCTCGCGAGCCCGGACTGGCACTCGCGTTGCATGAGTGCCAGCGCTTCTCTACACTCGGATTAGCACTCTCCCCGCGTGAGTGCTGACAAGTCTTCTGTAACGAGAAAGAAGAGGTAGACCGTGTCGGTTTCCATCAAGCCGCTCGAGGACCGCATCGTCATCAAGCAGGTCGAGGCTGAGCAGACCACCGCGAGTGGTCTCGTCATCCCCGACACCGCCAAGGAGAAGCCGCAGGAGGGCGAGGTCGTCGCCGTCGGCCCCGGCCGCATCGACGACAACGGCAACCGCGTCCCCCTCGACGTCGCCGTCGGCGACCGCGTGCTCTACAGCAAGTACGGCGGCACCGAGGTCAAGTTCGGCGCCGACGAGTACCTGGTGCTCTCGGCCCGCGACGTCCTCGCGGTGGTCGTGCGCTGACCTTCGCGTTCTCGAGAGGACCCTGGATGCCATGGCATCCAGGGTCCTCTTCGTTTCGGCCGGAATGCGACGTCCCCTGGCCGTCCGACGGCGCCCGCGCCGACAGGGGCGGTCCTAGGCTGGTCGAATGACCTCCCCTGCTCCCGCTCCTGCCGGCGGGGCGTTCCGCGGGGGACTGTACGCTCTCGGCGCCTACCTCCTCTGGGGCGTCCTGCCGCTCTACTTCCTGCAGCTGCGGCCGACGGGCCCGTGGGAGGTCGTGGCGTGGCGGATCGTGCTGGCGTTCGCCTTCTGCCTCCTGCTGCTCACGGTCCTGCGCATCTGGCGACCGTTCCTGGCCATCGTGCGGCAGTCGCGCCTCATGGCGCTGACCGCCCTCGCCGGGGTCCTCATCTATGTCAACTGGCAGACGTATCTCATCGGCACGCTGACCGGGCACGTGATCGAGACGAGCCTCGGGTACTTCATCAACCCGATCGTGACGGTCCTGCTGGGCGTCCTGGTTTTGCGTGAACGGCTGCGGCTGCTGCCCTGGATCGCGATCGGCATCGCCGTGCTCGCCGTCGTCGTCATCGTGGTCGGCTACGGCGCCTTCCCGTGGATCGCCGTGACCCTGGCGCTGTCGTTCGGGATCTACGGGCTGGTCAAGAAGCAGATCGGACCGGCGGTGGATGCCGTCAGCGGACTCACCCTCGAGTCGTTCTGGCTCCTCCCCGTCGCGGTGGTGCAGCTCATCGCCGTCAGCGCGACGACCGGCCTCACCCTCGGCACCGCGGGTCCCGTCCACACCCTCCTGCTGCTCGCGGCCGGAGCGGTCACCGCCGTCCCCCTGCTGCTCTTCGCCTCGGGTGCGCGCCGCGCCCCTCTGACGGTGATCGGCCTGCTGCAGTTCGTCGCACCGATCCTGCAGTTCATCATCGGCGTGTGGGTGCTGCACGAGCCGATGACCGCCGAGCGATGGATCGGGTTCGGTCTGGTCTGGGTCGCACTGGTGCTCCTCAGTGCGGACTCCGTGGCCGCAGCGCGCAGGAACCGGCGGGTTCCGACCGAGGTGTCCGAGCCCGTCTGAGGGGGAGGCATCCGGTCCCACCGGGCGATCCGTGGGGTGAGGCGGCGGCCGTTATGCGCCCGTGACCGGGATGACTCACATCGTTAACGAACGGCAACACGGCGAAAACCTGGGGGCCGTTAGGTTTAGGTCACCAGGCGGCGTCCCGACGCTGCCGAACGTTCATCCACAGCAAGGAGCACTATGAGCGTCTTCACGCGCACGCGCGCGGGCAAGGTCTACGGCGGTATCGCCGTGATCGGTGCCAGCGCGCTCTTCCTCGCCGCGTGCAGCGGTGGCGGCGGCAGCGACGCAGCCCCCTCCGCCTCGTCCGGCGGGGGAGCCGTGTCCGAGTCCGACGGGACCTTCCACGTCGGCACGATCCTGCCCGCCACGGGTAACCTCGCCTTCCTCGGCCCGCCCGAGGTCGCAGGTGTCAAGCTCGCGGTGCAGGACATCGAGGCCGCTGGCGACGCGTTCCCCTTCACCGTCGAGCTCACCGAGCGCGACTCCGGTGACACCACCACCGACATCGCGACCCAGTCGGCGAGCGAGCTCGTCGACGCCGGCGCGGACGTCGTCATCGGTGCGGCGTCCTCGGGCGTCTCGTTCACGTTCGTCGACCAGCTGGTCGACGCGGGCGTGGTCCAGATCTCGCCGGCGAACACCTCGCCCGACTTCACCGACTACGCCGACGACGGCTACTACTGGCGCACCGCCCCCTCGGACGTCCTCCAGGGTCGCGTGCTCGGTAATCTCATGACCGGTGACGGTGCGGCGAACGTCGGCATCATCTACATCAACGACCCCTACGGCATCGGCCTCAAGGACAACGCGACGACGGCCATCGAGGCCGCCGGTGGCGAGGTCTCGGTCGCGGTCCCCTACAACCCGGGTGACACGGTCTTCACGTCGCAGGTCGACGAGCTGCTCGCGGCTCAGCCCGACGCCATCGCGGTGATCGCGTTCGAGGAGACCTCCTCGATCATTCCCGAGCTCGTCAACACGCAGGGCTACCCGGGATCGCAGGTCTACTTCGTCGACGGCAACCTGTCGAACTCGTACGAGTTCCCCGAGGGCACGCTCGAGGGCGGCAAGGGCACCCTGCCCGGCAACCCGGCCGACAGCGACTTCCAGGCTCGTCTGCTCGAGGTCGACCCCGCGCTGACCGACTTCAGCTACGCGCCGGAGTCGTACGACGCCGTCATCGTGGCCGCCCTGGCCGCCGCTCAGGCGGGCGAGGACTCGGGCACGGCGATCCGCGACAACATGCAGTCGGTCTCCGAGGGCGGCGAGAAGTGCACGACGTTCGCGGACTGCCTCGCGCTCATCAACGAGGGCACCGACATCGACTACGACGGTGTCTCCGGTCCGATCACGTTCGACGAGAACGGCGACCCGACCGAGGCGTACGTCGGCATCTACCAGTACGGCGCGGACAACAAGTACACGCTGCTGAACACGGAGTTCGGTTCGCTCAACGAGTGACCTGACCCGCATCGAGGGGCCCGGATCCGCCAGGATCCGGGCCCCTTCGTCGTGCCCGTGGCATCCATATTCCGTCCCCGGCATGCGGGGAGGGCTTGTCGCGAGGGTCTCTGCCGTCGTGCGGAGTGGTGGGGCGACACGCCGGTGCAGCGGGCTTCGGGGCGGCGTGTCGCTTCCGGTCTCCGCAGGACGGTTCTGGGGGTGGCTGGGCCCCGCAGGACGGCCAACAGCCGTCCGCGCGGCCGCGACTCCTTCCCACCCCTGCGGGGTCGCTCGTGGCCGGGGGGAGGGGTTGTGGCGAGGGGAGGAGGTGGAGGGGTGGATGCCACCTCCCTCGGCCGCATCCCCTCCTTTCGCCGACGGGGTCGCTCGTGGCCGGGGGGAGGGGTTGTGGCGAGGGGAGGAGGTGGAGGGGTGGATGCCACCTCCCTCGGCCG
>NZ_JBMRJR010000005.1:321181-369482 GCF_049384025.1 Microbacterium sp. HMH0099
CATCCCCTCCTTTCGCCGACGGGGTCGCTCGTGGCCGGGGGGAGGGGTTGTGGCGAGGGGAGGACGTGGAGGGGGGATTGCCACCTCCCTCCGCCGCATCCCCTCCCTCCGCCGACGCGGCGCCCACCGGAAGAACCACGGCACCCGCCGAACGACAGCGCCCCGCGGCCGAGGCCGCGGGGCGCTGGGAGAGGGGGTCAGTCCTCGAGGGGCTTCTTCGCGCTGTCGCGCTTGGCGTCCTCGTCGGCCGCCAGGGTTCCGAGGTACAGCTCGATGACGCGGGGGTCGGTGAGCAGCTCGCGGCCGGTGCCGGTGTACGCGTCCTTGCCCTGGTCGAGCACGTAGGCCCGGTGGCAGATCTGCAGGCAGCGGCGGGCGTTCTGCTCGACCATGATGATCGTCACGCCGGCGCGGTTGATCTCGGCGACGCGCAGGAACGTCTCGTCCTGACGGACCGGCGACAGGCCGGCCGACGGCTCGTCGAGCAGGAGCACCGACGGGTCCATCATGAGCGCGCGGCCCATGGCGACCATCTGACGCTCACCGCCGGACAGCGAGCCGGCGCGCTGACGGCGCCGCTTCCCGAGCTCCGGGAAGAGGCCGGTCACGAACTCGAACCGCTCCGAGAAGACCTTGGGGCGCTGGAAGAGCCCCATCTGCAGGTTCTCCTCGATGGACAGGCTCGGGAACACGTTGTTGTTCTGCGGCACCATGCCGACGCCCTTGCCGACGAGCTTGTCGGCCTTGAGCGCGGTGATGTCCTCGCCGTGCAGGAGCACGGCGCCGCCGCGGATCTTGACCTGTCCGAAGATGGCCTTGAGCAGCGTCGACTTGCCGGCGCCGTTCGGGCCGATGATGCCGATGAGGTCGCCCTGGTAGGCGTCCACGGTGCAGCCGTTGAGGATGTTCACGCCCGGCAGGTACCCGGCGACGAGGTTGTCGGTACGCAGCACCGCGGTGCGGGTGGCGGTGTCGGTCATCGGAGCTTCCCGTCCTTCTCGTCGGCGGCCAGCTCGGCCTTCGCCTCGGCCGCAGCCTCGGCCTCGATGACCTCCAGCTGCGACGTCGTCATGTCACCCAGGTCGGTGTCGTGGTGCGCACCGAGGTAGGCGTCGATCACGGCCTGGTCGTTCATGACCGTCTCGGGCGGACCCTCGGCGACCACGCGACCCTCCGCCATCACGACGACCCAGTCGGAGATGTGGCGGACCATGTGCATGTCGTGCTCGACGAACAGCACCGTCATGCCCTCGCGCTTGAGGTCGAGGATGTGGCCGAGCAGGCTCTGCGTGAGCGCCGGGTTCACCCCGGCCATCGGCTCGTCGAGCATGACGAGCTTCGGGTCGCTCATGAGCGCGCGGGCCATCTCGAGGAGCTTGCGCTGTCCGCCCGAGAGCGATGCGGCGAAGTCCTCGCGCTTGGCGTCGAGCTTGAAGCGGCGCAGCAGGTCGTCCGCGCGCTCCGTGTTCGCCTTCTCCTGCGCGCGCCAGAACGCCGGGATGAGGGCGCGGAAGATGTTCTCGCCCTTCTGCCCGCGGGCGCCGAGGAGCATGTTCTGCAGCACCGAGAGGCGACCGAGCGACTTCGTCAGCTGGAACGTGCGGACCATGCCCTTGCGGGACACCTTGAACGCGGGGACGCTCGCGAGGTTCGAGCCCTCGAAGCTCCAGCGCCCGGTGTTCGGCTTGTCGAAGCCGGTGAGCAGGTTGAACAGCGTGGTCTTGCCGGCGCCGTTGGGGCCGATCAGCGCGGTGATGTGCCCACGGGGGATCTCGAGGTGGTCGACGTCCACGGCCTTGAGGCCGCCGAACTGCCGCGTGACGCCGTCGGCGACGACGATCGGGTCGACCTTCTCACAGCCGGGGCCGACCGCGCCCTTCACCAGCGGGTGGGTGACGGTCGTGTCAGACATTGAACGACAGCTCCTTCTTGTTTCCGAAGATCCCCTGTGGCCGGAAGATGACCAGGAGCATCAAACCGATTCCGACGAGGATGAAGCGCACCTGGCCGGCCTGCGTGCTGCTCATGAAGCCCAGGATGCCGACATCGCGCAGTCCGACGATGATGCCGTTCGACAGCGAGAGCAGGACCCAGAAGAGCATGGCGCCCACGATCGGGCCGAGCAGGGTGGCCGCACCGCCGAGCAGCAGCGCCGTCCACACGAAGAAGGTCAGTGCGGTGCCATAGTTACCCGGCTGGACCGCGCGGGGGAGGATGAACACCACGCCCGCCAGACCGCCCATGACGCCACCGAGCACGAGCGCCTGCATCTTGTAGGAGTAGACGTTCTTGCCGAGGCTGCGCACGGCGTCCTCGTCCTCGCGGATGCCCTTGACGACGCGGCCCCAGGGGCTGCGCATCAGCACGTACACGAGGATCGTCGCGACGATCACGAGGAGCCAGCCGAAGAGACGGACCCACCAGTCGTTCGCCGAGTAGGTCCACGGGCCGATGCCGTAGGTGCCCTCGGGGAGCGGGTTGAGCGCCTGGAACTCGCGGTTGTAGCCGTTCAGGCCCTGCGAGCCGCCGGTGACGTCGGTGAGCCCGACGGTCGACACCACGTAGCGGATGATCTCGGCCGCCGCGATGGTGACGATGGCGAGGTAGTCGGCACGCAGACGAAGGGTCGGGATGCCGAGGATGAAGGCGAACACCACCGAGGCGACGATGGCGATGAGGATCGCCAGCCACACCGGGGCCGAGAGCGACAGCGTCGAGATGGCGAACGCGTAGGCGCCGACGGCCATGAAGCCCGCCTGACCGAAGTTGAGCAGACCCGCGTACCCGAAGTGCACGCTGAGGCCGATCGCCGCGAGGGCGTAGGCCGCGGTGGTCGGGCTGATGAGCTCGCCCGCGGCGTTGTTGAAGATCGAAAGCCAGTCCATGAGTCTTTTCCTCAGCCGATCCGCTCTTTACGTCCCAGTACACCCTGCGGCCGGAAGAGCAGCACGCCGATGAGCACGATGAGGGCCACCGCGTAGCGGAGGTCCGGCGGGATGACGATGGTGGACAGTTCCGTGATGATGCCGATGATGAGCGAGCCGACGAGGGCGCCGAACGCACTGCCCAGGCCGCCGAGGGTCACCGCGGCGAACAGCAGCAGCAGGATCGCGAAGCCCATGTCCCAGGTGACGCCGCGGTACAGGCCGTAGAGCACGCCCGAGAGGCCCGTGAGACCGCCGGCCATCATCCAGACGATCCGGATGACGCGGTCGACGTTGATGCCCGAAGCGGAGGCGAGCGACGCGTTGTCGCTGACGGCGCGGGTGGCCTTGCCGATGCGGGTGCGGGTCAGGAAGTAGGCCACCGCGGCGAGCATCACGACGCTGACGCCCATGCTGATGATCGAGGTCAGCGTGACGGTGACCGGGCCGATCGTGACGGTGTCCGCGATGCCGGTGGCGATGTTCTGCGTGCCGCCGCCGAAGAAGAACAGGTAGCCGTAGCGCAGGACGATCGACAGACCGATGGTCACGATCAGCACCTGCACCAACCCGACCCCGCGTCTGCGGAGTGGTTTGAACAGGACGGCATCCTGCGTGTACCCGAGCGCGACGGAGAGCGCGACGGTGATCAGCAGCGCCAGGATGAGGTTCCACCCCATCGCGGTGAAGATGTAGAAGATGATGGCGCCGAAGGTCAGCATCTCGCCGTGCGCGAAGTTGTTGACGCCGGTGGTGCCGAAGATCAGCGAGATGCCGATGGCGGCCAGCGCGAGCAGCAGGCCGAAGTTCAGGCCGTAGAAGAAGCGCGTGAAGATGGTGTCCCAGATGGACCCGGATGCCGCCGTGCCCTCACCCGTCGGGAACAGCACGTTCACCGTGTTGGTGGTGCCGATGGTGACGTCGCGCGTCACGTTGTCGGGGTCGCGGGGGGCCACGCCCTCGGGCAGGGTGTCGACCTGCAGCGTCGCCGTGTAGGCGCCCGGCCCGGGCACGGCCACCGACCAGCGCCCGTCGGCGCCCGTGGTGCCGATCTCGGAGAACCCGGAGCCCTCGACGCTCACCTCGACGCCTACGAGGGGCTCGTCCTCGGCGCGGATGATGCCGCCGACGGCGTAGGTGCTCGAGACGTCGCCGGTTCCCGCGGATGGCGTGGGAGCGGGCGTCGTCTGCGCGCTCGCGGGTGTCGCGAAGAGCAGGCTCAGGACCGCGATCGCGCTCGCGAGGAGCGAGACGACGAGGGCCATGCGGGGAAGGGTGCGCGATCGTATCGCGGTGGGGGAGGAATGACCCACGGAGTCTCCAGTTCGGCAGCGCTGACGATGTCGCCCGTCAGCTTCGACGTTCGACCGTACGAGCGTAATGTGTCGCCCATGTTTCGCCGACCACCTCGTTAGCGAACCGTGTCGTTGCGTTCTTGTACTCGGTCGGCGGCGGACGGGAATGTTTCCCGCCTCGCGGACGCTTAGAATCGCAGCTGGAGCGCTCATCCGCTCCGGCCGTCGTCGTCCCTTTCGAGCAGGCGCCGCGCGCGCAGGAGGATTAATGGAGCAGCACGACCCCTTCGGTTTCGTCGGACTCACCTACGACGACGTCCTGCTCCTGCCGGGGCACACGGACGTCATCCCGTCCGAGGCCGACACGTCCTCGCGCCTGACGCGCCGCATCACGGTGGCCACGCCGCTCCTCTCCAGCGCGATGGACACCGTCACCGAGGCCCGCATGGCGATCGCCATCGCGCGCCAGGGCGGGATCGGCATCGTGCACCGCAACCTCTCGATCGAGGATCAGGCGGGCATCGTCGACCAGGTCAAGCGCAGCGAGTCGGGCATGGTCTCCGACCCGATCACGACGAACCCGGACGCCACGGTGGCCGAGGTCGACGCCATGTGCGCGCAGTACCGCATCTCCGGTCTCCCCGTCGTCGACCCCGACGGCGTGCTCGTCGGCATCATCACGAACCGCGACATGCGCTTCGTCTCCGGTTTCGAGCGTCAGACCACCCTGGTCAAGGACGTCATGACGAAGGACGGTCTCATCACCGGGCCCGTCGGCATCCACGCCAACGACGTGATCGCGACCTTCGCGAAGCACCGCGTCGAGAAGCTGCCGCTCGTGGACGAGGACGGCAAGCTCGCCGGCCTCATCACCATCAAGGACTTCGACAAGAGCGAGAAGTACCCCCTCGCGACCAAGGACGACTCGGGTCGTCTGCGCGTCGGCGCGGCGATCGGCTTCTTCGGCGACGCCTGGCAGCGCGCGGAGGCCCTGCGCGACGCCGGAGTGGACGTCCTGGTCGTCGACACCGCCAACGGCCAGTCCGCCGGCGTCATCGACATCGTCCGTCGCCTCAAGGCCGACGAGTCCTTCGCCCACATCGACGTCATCGGCGGCAACGTCGCAACCCGCGAGGGCGCCCAGGCGCTCATCGACGCGGGGGTGGATGCCGTCAAGGTGGGCGTCGGCCCGGGCTCCATCTGCACCACCCGCGTCGTCGCCGGCGTCGGCGTCCCGCAGGTCACTGCGATCTACGAGGCCGCGCAGGCGGCGATCCCCGCCGGCGTCCCGGTCATCGCGGACGGCGGTCTGCAGTACTCGGGAGACATCGCCAAGGCGCTCGTCGCCGGGGCCGACACGGTCATGCTCGGCTCGCTGCTCGCGGGAACCGACGAGTCGCCGGGCGAGATCGTCTTCCAGGGCGGCAAGCAGTTCAAGCAGTACCGCGGCATGGGCTCGCTCGGCGCCCTGCAGACGCGCGGCAAGAAGACGTCCTACTCGAAGGACCGCTACTTCCAGGCCGACGTCCCCAGCGACGACAAGCTCATCCCCGAGGGCATCGAGGGCCAGGTGCCCTACCGCGGGCCCGTCGCCGCCGTGGCGTACCAGCTGATCGGCGGCCTGCGGCAGTCGATGTTCTACGTCGGCGCGCGCACCGTCGAGGAGCTCAAGGCCAAGGGCCGCTTCGTCCGCATCACCTCCGCGGGGCTCAAGGAGTCGCACCCGCACGACGTGCAGATCGTCGTCGAGGCGCCGAACTACAAGAAGTAAACGGTTCCGAGGGGCCGGGCAGGCGACTGCCCGGCCCCTCGTCGTCTCCGCGCCGCCGCTACGCTGTGCGCATGATCCGGCGTCGCAGCCATCCCGACGCGTCGGTCTCGACCCGTCGGACCGAGGCGTTCACCGACGGCGTCTTCGCGATCGCCGCGACTCTGCTCGTCCTGGGGCTGACGGACCGTTCGCTGGGGGACATCGACTCGGATGCCGCCCTCGCCGACGCCCTGATCGGCCTGTGGCATCCACTCTTCACCTTCGCCGTCGGGTTCCTCATCCTCTGTCTCATGTGGATGACCCACGTGCAGCAGTTCGAGCACCTGGTCCGCATCGACGCGGTCGGGATGTGGATCAACACCGTCCGGCTGCTGTTCATCGTGCTCGTGCCGTTCACGTCGTCGCTGAACACCGCCTACGCCGACGAGGTGCTCGGACGGGTGCTGCTGCCGGTCAACTTCTTCGTCGCGATCCTGCTCGGGTGGGTGCAGTGGCTGTGGGCCCGCCGCTCCGGGGCGGTCGCGGGGCTGTCGGACGACGACGCCCGCCGCGCGTCGCGGGCCGCGCTCAGCGCGGTGCTGCTCAGCGCCGTCGTCGTGCTCGCGTCGCCGTGGATCGGATCGGCGGCGTTCCTCCTGTTCGTCCTGGACGGGCCGCTGACGCGCCTGCTGCACGGCGACCGTTCCCGCCCGGCCGACGGGGAACGTTCGCGCCCGGCCGACGGGGAACGTTCGCGCCCGGCCGACGGCGAGGGGGAGGGTCGCGGGTAGGCTGGGACGGTGACCATGGAGATCGACCTCGGCCGCGCCAAGCGCGCCCGCCGCGCCTACACCTTCGACGACATCGCCGTCGTGCCGTCGCGGCGCACGCGCAACCCCGAGGACGTCTCGACGGCGTGGACCATCGACGCGTTCCAGTTCGGCATCCCCGTGCTCGGCGCCCCGATGGACTCGGTCGTCAGCCCCCGCACCGCGATCGAGCTGGGCCGTCTCGGCGGTCTCGGCGTCCTCGACCTCGAGGGTCTGTGGACGCGGTACGACGACCCCGAGCCGCTGCTGGCCGAGATCGCCCACCTGCCGGAGGCCGACGCCACCCGCCGCATGCAGGAGCTCTACGCGGAGCCCATCAAGCCGGAGCTCGTGCGCGACCGGCTCGCGGAGGTGCGCGCGGCCGGTGTCACCGTCGCCGGCGCCCTGACCCCGCAGCGCACGCAGGACCTGTACGAGACGGTCGTGGCCGCCGGCGTCGACCTGTTCGTCATCCGCGGGACCACCGTCTCGGCCGAGCACGTCTCGAGCGTCGCCGAGCCGCTGAATCTGAAAAAGTTCATCTACGACCTCGACGTCCCGGTCATCGTCGGCGGCGCGGCCACCTACACGGCCGCCCTGCACCTCATGCGCACCGGAGCCGCGGGCGTGCTCGTCGGCTTCGGCGGCGGCGCGGCGTCCACGACCCGCGCGACGCTGGGCCTGCACGCGCCGATGGCGACGGCCGTCGCGGACGTCGCCGGTGCCCGCCGCGACTACCTCGACGAGTCCGGCGGCCGCTACGTGCACGTCATCGCCGACGGCGGCGTCGGCACCTCCGGCGACATCGTGAAGGCGCTCGCCATGGGCGCGGACGCGGTCATGCTGGGCGTCGCCCTGGCCCGCGCGACCGACGCGCCCGGCCGCGGCTTCCACTGGGGCCCGGAGGCCCACCACGCCAAGCTGCCCCGCGGTCGCCGCGTCGAGGTCGACCGCGTCGGTCCGCTCGAGCAGGTGCTCTTCGGGCCGGCTCCCGTCGCCGACGGCACCGCCAACCTCATCGGCGCCCTGCGCAAGTCCATGGCCACCACGGGCTACTCCGACCTCAAGGAGTTCCAGCGCGTCGAGGTCGTCGTGGCGCCCTACGGTCACTGACATGACCCTCCGCGGCGACGACGCGGTGTCGACGGCCCCGCCCGCCGACCTGTTCCCGCCGACCCTCCGCGAGGTCATGCTGCGGCCGCGGTGGATCGCCCTGCTGGCGTTCTCGCTGCTCGTCGCGGGCGTGCTCGCGTGGCTCGGGCAGTGGCAGCTCAGCCGCGCCGTGGACACCGCACCGCCGGAGCCCGGACTGACGGAGGTCGTCCAACCGCTCGCCGACGTCAGCGAGCCCGGTGCATACCTGCCCGAGCCGCAGGTCGGCCAACGGGTCGAGGCCCGCGGCAGCTGGGTGCCCTCCGACTTCGTCGTCGTGTCGTCGCGCTACAACGGCGACGACACGGAGGGCTTCTGGGTCGCCGGACAGCTGCGCCTCGACGATGTCGACCGCCCCACCTCGATCGCCGTCGCCCTGGGCTGGGCCCCCACGCGCGAGGCCGCGGACGCCGCCGTCACGGCGCTGCAGGCCGACGCCGCTGCCGACCCGGATGCGGTCGTGGACGTCGTCGGTCGTCTCATCTCCGACGAAGGCCCGGTCGCACCTCCGGCCGGCGCCGACCCGCAGACGCTCACCCGCATGTCGCCGCCCGCGCTGCTCGGTCGCTGGAACGACACCGAGGGCGTGGCGGTCTACCGCTCGTACGTCGCCTCGCAGACGGCCTTCGGGCCCCTGGATGCCATCGCCTCTCCCGCGCCCGAGGAGCGGTCGCGGGTCAACTGGCTCAACATCTTCTACGCGGCCGAGTGGGCCGTCTTCGCCGGTTTCGCGCTCTACCTCTGGTACCGCCTCGCGCGGGACGCCTGGGAGAAGGAGGTCGAGGACCTCGAGGACGCGCAGGCCGAGGCCGCGGAGGCGGCGAGCGGAGCGGCAGGGGTCGCAGCATCCCGCGACTAGACTGGCAGCCATGCCCCGCGCCCCCAAGCTCGCCTCGTTCCCGGCGATCCGCGGAGCCCTGAAGTTCTACCAGATCTGCTCCGTGATCACGGGTGTCGGCCTGCTGCTGCTGGTCGCCGAGATGATCCTGAAGTACACGCCCATCCACAAGGAGCTGTTCCTGGGCGGATCGGGCGGCTTTCTGTGGTTCGCGGACGCCATCCCCGGCCCCGGATGCCAGTGGTTCTCGCTCTTCCTCCCGGGCGGCAACGGCTGCGACATCGTCTCCACCGGCGACGGGCTGAACATCTCGCTCGCGATCCTCGTCGCGCACGGCTGGTTCTACGTCGTGTACCTCTTCTCGTGCTTCCGCATCTGGAGCCTCATGCGGTGGCCGTTCCGCCGCTTCATCTTCCTCGCGCTGGGCGGCGTCGTGCCGTTCCTGTCGTTCGTCCTCGAGGTCCGCACCGCCCGCGGCGTGCGCGCCTACTTGGCCGAGCGCGAGGCCGCCGAGGCATCCCCTCCCGCTTCCCCTGCCCGCACCGATAACGAAGGCATCCGGTGACCGAACAGACCGAAACGTCCCAGCGCCCCGTCCTGGTCGTCGACTTCGGCGCGCAGTACGCGCAGCTGATCGCCCGTCGCGTCCGCGAAGCGGGCGTCTACAGCGAGATCGTGCCGCACACCGCGACCGCGTCCGAGATCGCCGCGAAGAACCCCGTCGGCATCATCCTCTCCGGCGGTCCCTCGTCGGTGTACGAGGACGGCGCTCCCCGCCTGGACACCGAGGTGTTCGACCTCGAGGTCCCGACCCTCGGCATCTGCTACGGCTTCCAGGTGATGGCGCAGGCGCTCGGCGGCGAGGTCGCGAACACGGGTCTCCGCGAGTACGGCGCCACCGACGCGACGATCGTCACCGAGGGCACGCTGCTGCAGGGGCAGCCGGTCGAGCAGAACGTGTGGATGAGCCACGGCGACCAGGTCTCCCGGGCGCCCGACGGGTTCGACGTGCTCGCGCGTACCGCGCACACCCCCGTCGCCGCGTTCGCGAACGACGCGCGCCGCATGTACGGCGTCCAGTGGCATCCCGAGGTCAAGCACTCGGATCACGGGCAGAACGTCCTCGAGAACTTCCTCCACAAGGCGGCCGGCCTCCCCGCCGACTGGAACAGCGGCAACGTCATCGCCGAGCAGGTCGAGCGCATCCGCCAGCAGGTCGGCACCGGCCGCGTCATCTCGGCGCTGTCGGGCGGCGTGGACTCCGCCGTCTCCACCGCTCTCGTCCACGAGGCCGTCGGCGACCAGCTGATCGCCGTGTTCGTCGACCACGGCCTCCTCCGAAAGGGCGAGCGCGAGCAGGTCGAGAACGACTACGTCGCCTCGACGGGCGTGCGCCTGATCACGGTGGACGCCCGCGAGACGTTCCTGAACGCCCTCGCCGGCGTCAGCGACCCGGAGCAGAAGCGCAAGATCATCGGCCGCGAGTTCATCCGCGCGTTCGAGCAGGTGCAGGCCGACCTGGTCGCGGAGGCGAAGGCCGAGGGCGAGCAGGTGCGCTTCCTCGTGCAGGGCACGCTGTACCCCGACGTCGTCGAGTCCGGCGGCGGCGCCGGCACCGCGAACATCAAGTCCCACCACAACGTCGGCGGCCTCCCCGAGGACCTGCAGTTCGAGCTCGTCGAGCCGCTGCGTACCCTCTTCAAGGACGAGGTCCGCGCCATCGGCCGCGAGCTGGGTCTGCCCGAGGCGATCGTCGGCCGCCAGCCCTTTCCGGGGCCCGGTCTTGGCATCCGCATCGTGGGCGAGGTCACCGCTGACCGTCTCGAGATCCTGCGTGAGGCCGACGCCATCGCCCGCGCCGAGCTGACCAAGGCCGGACTCGACACCGAGATCTGGCAGTGCCCCGTCGTGCTCCTCGCCGACGTGCGCTCGGTCGGCGTGCAGGGCGACGGCCGCACCTACGGCCACCCGATCGTGCTGCGGCCCGTCTCGTCCGAGGACGCGATGACCGCCGACTGGACGCGCCTGCCCTACGACGTGCTGTCGAAGATCTCGAACCGGATCACCAACGAGGTGCGCGACGTGAACCGCGTGGTGCTCGACGTGACGTCGAAGCCCCCGGGGACCATCGAGTGGGAGTGACGCTCCCTGCGCGCTGACGCCCCGGTATCCCTCGCGGATGCCGGGGCGTCGCCCGTTTCCCGGCGGCTCTGCGTATGCCGGAGTGGCCCCGGGGCCACCTAACGCGCCCCGGGGCCACGTGCGGTGCCGTTGGAGGTCGGTCTCAGTGCGGCGATCGTGCGACCGGCGGCTCTGCCGGGGTACCGGAGTGGCCCCGGGGCCACCTGGCGTACAACGGGGCCACTCGCGGCGCCCCGCTCCATCCGCGGCACGCCACCCCGCGGCTGCTCGGCCGGCGCGGGAGGGTGAAGAACCGGGCCGTGGGCGGTCGGTGCGGGCGGAGTGAGCGAGGATGAAGGGATGCGCGACAGGTTCGTACGCCCGACCCGGGTGGATGCCGTCTTCAACACGCTCGTGGCCGCCAGCACCCGTCTCGGGCTGCCGTTGGCCGGCAGCAGAGTCCTGGCCGTGCGCGGTCGCTCGACGGGGGAGTGGCGGACCACGCCGGTGAACCCGCTGCGTGTCGCCGGAGAGCGCTACCTCGTCGCACCCCGCGGAACCACGCAGTGGGTGCGGAACCTCCGTGCCGCCGGGGAGGGCGAGCTGCGTCACGGCCGGTCGGTGGAGGTGTTCCGGGCGGAGGAGCTCCCGGATGCCGCCAAGCCGCCGATCCTCCGCGCCTACCTCGCCGCGTGGGCCTGGGAGGTGGGCCGCTTCTTCGACGGCGTCGACAAGAACTCCCCGGACACGCGTCTCGCGGAGATCGCCCCGGGTTTCCCGGTCTTCCGGCTCGTCGAGGCGGCCACCCGGTGACCGCGTTCCCCGACGCCTGGTACCTCGTCCTCTCGAGCCGCCTCATCCCCGACCTCGACGGCGGCTACACGATCTCCACCCTCGCCCGCGCGCGGCAGATGGCCGAGGCCGGCGCGGACGGCGGACGCGGGGCGCTCCTGCTGACCGTGGACCCCGGGACGGCGGAGGCGCACGCCGCGCACCGCGAGGAGTTCGTGCGCCGCGGTGCGGCGGCGGCATCCGGAGTCTTCCGCAACCTCTTCGACGAGGCGACCGGTCCCGCGGGGGGCGCGGCGGACTGGGCGCTCGCCGCCGCTCGACCCGGAGGCCCCGATCCGGCCCTCGACTACCGCACGGTGGCCGACGGGGCCATCGAGCTCCCGGTCATCGTGGGCGACCCGGACTGGCACCTGACGACGGCGCCGGTCGTGATCCGGGATGCCACGGGCCGCACCGCCGGCACGGTCGAGGGCTTCGGCGGGCTCTACCGGGCATGGCTCACCGACGTCGTCAGGCGGCTGCGTGCCGAACGCGACCGTCCGGTCGTCCTCGTCTGCGAGTCCCGGCAGCTGGGGGAGCTGCTCGTCGCGTGGGACGACCCGGACGTGCGGATCGTTCACACGGTCCACACCATCCACCTCGACCCGCCGTTCACGGCGGACGCGCCCGTCAACCCGCTGTGGACGCGCTGGCTCGCGCTCGCGCCCCGCTTCGACGCGGTGCTCTGGCCGACGCCGTGGCAGCGCGACGAGGTCCGCGCCCGCTTCGGCGACGACCGTGTCGACGTCGTCGCCCCCCACGGGGTGGCCGGTCCCGCGTCACCGTCGACCGCGGACCGCGCGGGCGGCCCCGTGGCCGTGCTCGGTCGTCTGGCTCCCGGCAAGCGTCTCGACCACGCCGTCCGCGCCTTCGCGCGGGTACTCGCGGCGGTGCCGCACGCGCGCCTCGAGCTCTGGGGCGACGGGGCTGAGCGCGCACGGCTGGAGGCCCTGGTCGCCGAGACGGGTGTGGGGCACGCGGTGACCCTCCCGGGGCTCACGGCCGACCCGGGTGCGGTGCTCGACACCGCCGCGATGTACCTCACCACGTCGGCCTTCGAGGGACAGGGACTCGCGCTCGTCGAAGCGCTCGCGCACGGCGCCCCGGTGGTCGCGTACGACATCCGCTACGGCCCCCGCGACATGCTCGCGCACGGGGGCGGCATCCTGGTGCCCGACGGCGACGAGCAGGCCCTCGCCGATGCGATCACCCGGCTGCTGACCGACGCCGACCTGCGGTCGAGGCTCTCCGCCGAGGCGCTCGCCGCGGCATCCACCCTCACCCCCGACGCGGCGATGCGGACGCTGGCCGCGGTCTGCGTCGACGTCCTGTCGCGACCCGCCCGGCGCTGACGCGGTCCGCGGCGCCGGCCCTCACGGTGGCGCCCTGCGGGTTTCTACCGGTCCTTCTCGCGACGCGCGTCGGCGAACAGCTCCTTCGTCCGCAGCAGCCGCAGCGCCGTCACGAGCACGAGCCCTCCGAGCACGTTGAACAGGAGCGTGTACGCGAACCAGCCGAGCCACTGCAGGTAGGTGATGTCGGCGCCGGACTGGATCGCGCCGAAGACGAGGAGCGAGTCCAGGATCGAGTGGAAGAGCTGCAGGCCGGCCAGCAGGAACCCGCCGATGACGGTGGCGACGATCTTGGCCGGGTCGGAGGTCGTGCCCTGCTGCATCCGGGTCATCAGCGTGATGGTGCTGCCGCCCAGCACGGCGAGGACGATGCTCTGCAGGCCGAACGGCGCGTCGACGTAGTGCGAGGCGGACTCGGCGAGCACGTCGTGCCAGTCGGGGAAGGCGGTGGTGAGCAGCCACATGAACACCCATCCGCCGGCGAGGTTGGCCAGGAGGGTCCCGCCCCAGAGGCGGGCGAGCTGCCCAGCTGTACCCTCCTTGGCGACGAGTGCGGCGATGGGCATGAGGAAGTTCTCGGTGAAGAGCTCGCTGTGGGCGAGGAAGAGCGCGATGAGCCCGACGCTGAACGCGAGGCCGGCGAGGAGCTGATCCCCGGTCTGATAGAGCACTCCGAGATAAGCGGCGACACCCAGCCCCACCTCGAGCCCCCCGAAGAAGCCTGTGATGAGGACCACGCGCCACGGGCGCTGCAGCCGCTCGGCGCCCTCGGTGACGGTGGTGTCGAAGGACTCGGCCAGCTCGTCCTCGACCACCTCGTCCGACTCGCCGACCTCGCGCCGGCGGCCCTCGTCGTCGCTCACGACCGGCCCGCCCACGGGTCGTAGTCGGCGATGAGCTCCTCCTGCGCAGGCCGCTCCTCCTCGGGGACGTGCTGCAGGTTGACCCGCACCCGGTACCAGAGCGAGCTCGACCCCCGCATGCCGTCGACGAGCACGTCGGCGGGGTGCAGTTGCGCAGCGGACTCCGGATGCCGCTGCCTCCAGGTCTCGAGAGCCTCCAGCGCCTCCGGCTTGGTCTTGGTCCGGGCCACCTCGATGAGCGGCATCGTCGAGGCGCGGCGTCCCGAGCCGTCGGAACCGCGGGGAGGCTTCTCGGCAGGGCCCATCTCGGCGGCCAGCGCCAGCAGGCCCTCCAACGACCCGGCCGCGTCGTCGATGCCGGCGTGCGGGTCGCCCAAGGACGCGAAGCGTTCGGGCACGGTGAGCACCGTGAACGCCTCGGGGCGCCGGTCGCGCACCTCGTCCCACGTGAGGGGCGTCGACACGCGTGCGTCGGGGAGCGGTCGGATCGAGTAGGCCGAGGCGACGGTCCGGTCCTTGGCGTTCTGGTTGAAGTCGACGAAGACGCTCTCGCCCCGCTCCTCCTTCCACCAGCGGGCCGTGGCGAGACCGGGGGCCCGGTTCTCCACCTCGCGCGCGAGCGTCTCGGCCGCCAGGCGCACGTCGGCGAACCCCCACTCCGGACGGATGCGCACGAGGATGTGGAGGCCGCGGGAGCCCGACGTCTTCGGCCAGCCGACGAGGCCGTGATCCTCGAGCACCTCGCGCGCGATGAACGCGACGTCGACGATCTGCGCCCAGTCGACCCCCGGCATCGGGTCGAGGTCGACCCGCAGCTCGTCGGGGTGGTCGAGGTCCTCGGCGCGCACCGGGTGGGGGTTGAGGTCGAGGCATCCCAGGTTCACCACCCAGGCGAGGCCGGCGGCGTCGCGGAGGACGGTCTCCTCGGCGGAGGTGCCGGAGGCGTAGTGCAGCGTCGCGGTGTCGATGAAGGCGGGGTGGTTGTCGGGGACCCGCTTCTGGAAGAACGGCTCCTGTCCCAGGCCCTTCGCGAACCGCTTGAGCACCATCGGCCGTCCGCCCGCGCCGCGCAGCGCGCCGTCCGCGACGGAGAGGTAGTAGCGGACGAGGTCGAGCTTGGTCAGACCCGGCTCGGGGAAGACCACCCGGTCCGGGCTCGTGACGCGCACCTCGTGCCCGTCGACGTCGAGGGTCTCCGCGGGCGTCTTCGTGGGACTCATGGCGCGAGGCTAGCGCCGCGGCATCCCGTGTCGAGACCCCTTGCGGGGGATACCGGATGCCACGACCTCACCGCCGCGGGTCGTCAGCTGCCGCTGCGGGCATCACCTGCCGCCGCGGGAACGGCGAAGGCCGTGCCGCGGGAACGGCGAAGGGCCGCCCCGAACGGGACGGCCCTCCGTGCGACGGGATGCGTCAGTTGTTGCCTCGCAGGATCGCGAGGATGCGCAGGATCTCGACGTACAGCCACACGACGGTGACCATGATGCCGAAGGCGCCGACCCAGCCGTAGACGCGGGGAGCGCCGTTGCGCACGCCGCGCTGGATCTGGTCGAAGTCGAGCACCAGCGAGTACGCCGCCATGATGACCACGAAGACGCCGATGATGACACCGAGCGGGATGCCGAAGATCTCGATGCTGCTGCGCAGACCGAAGGCGCCGCCGGCGAGCGGCACGTTGAACAGCATGAGGCCGAGGTTGACCAGGCTGAACACCAGGTAGCCGACCATGGCGATCATGAAGATCTTGGTGGCGCGAGCGGAGGCGCGGATCTTTCCGCTGGCGAAGAGCGCGAGGGTCACACCGACGACGGAGAGGGTCGCGAGCGTCGCCTGGACGACGATGCCGGGGAACTGGAACTCGAAGAACGCCGAGATACCACCGACGAACAGACCCTCGAACGCCGCGTAGGCGACGAAGACGGGGACGGACGGCTTCTTCTTGAAGATGGCGACCATCGCGAGAACGAATCCACCGAGGCCACCGATGATCATCGGGGCGACGTTGGGGCCGGTCGTCACGGAGACGCTGCTCATCGTCCAGATCCAGCCGACGACGGCGGTGACGACGAGCACGCCGAACAGCGCGAGCGTCTTGAAGACGGTGTCTTCGACCGTCATGCGGCCGGTGTCGACCGAGCCGGCGGCGGGGGCGGCGTAAGCCCCCTCGAGACGCGCGTCTGCTGCGGGATCGGCGGCCGGGGGCGGGCTGTAGCGCGTCTGCGCGCCACCGGCTCGGGGGTCCTGGAACGCCGGGGTATTGAATGCCGGGTTGTTGAGGGCCACGGGAACTCACACTCCAAAGTTGTGATCACAGCACCGTGCTGTCAGACAACACTAGCCGAGGGGCCTCGGAGAATGCCGGTGCAGACTGGGATTCCGCTATGAGCGTGCAGGCCGTTCACCCTCCGCGGCTAGCCTGTGCCGGTGGCATCCACGCGCCCTCTGATCATCGGCCACCGCGGCGCCCCCGGGTACCTGCCCGAGCACACGCGATCGTCCTATTTGCGCGCGATCTCGGACGGGGTGGATGCCGTCGAGCCCGACGTCGTGCTCACGCAGGACGGCGTGCTGGTCGTCCGCCACGAGAGCGAGATCGGGGCCACGACCGACGTCGCCGACCGTCCCGAGTTCGCCGACCGTCGGACGACGCGGCTCATCGACGGCGAGAGCGTCACCGGATTCTTCACCCTCGATTTCACCTGGGGCGAGCTGTCGACCCTCCGTTGCCGGGAGCGGATCCCCGCGCTGCGACCGTCGAGCGCCGGTCACGACGACCGCGAGCCGATGCTGCGCCTGCGCGACGTGCTCGCCCTCGCGCGCTCCGGCGGCGTGGGCGTCGTCCTGGAGATCAAGCACGCGGCGTCGTTCGACCGGCTGGGGTTCGACATGGCCGCGCTCGTGCGCGACGAGCTGCGGGACGCCGGGTGGGCGGACGACCCGGCCCTCGTCATCGAGTCGTTCGAGCCGCTCGTCCTGGCGCGGCTGCGGGCCGGCGGCATCCGGATCCCCCTCGTTCAGCTGCTCGAGGCGACGGGGGCGCCCTGGGACCTGCGCGAGCGGGACGGGGCGGATGCCGCGACGTGGGCGTCGATGCTCGCGCCGGACGGCCTGCGGCGGCTGCGCGAGGAGGTCGACGGGATCAGCCCGGACAAACGGATGATCCTCGATCCGGACCGGCTCGGCCGCGTGCGGGGCCCGGCGGCATTCGTCGCCGCCGCGCAGGAGAGCGGCCTGCGGGTGTTCACGTGGACCTGCCGTCCCGAGAACGCGTTCCTGACGCGGGCGTTCCGGCGGCCCGGCGGTCCCGCGGCGTTCGGCGACTGGCAGGGGGAGTGGGCCGTGCTGCGCGCGGCGGGGCTGGACGGGGTGTTCGTCGACCATCCCGACCTGGGCGTGGGGTTCTTCGGCTGAGGCTTCTGCGGCGGCTGGTGTGTCTGCGCCGTCGCCGAACTCCTGTGTTTTGTGGCGGCTGGTGTGTCTGCGCCGTCGCCGAACTCCTGTGTTTTTCGGCTGCGCGCCGCTCACGCTCCCGTGAGGACGGAATCCGGTCGATGTTCAGGAGTTCGGTGGGGGAGCGGCCGCGAGGGGCGGGCGGAGTTCAGGAGTTCGGGGGCGAGGGGCGCGCGGCGTTCCGGAGCGCGGCACGGCGGGCGGTCGAGCCGCAACCCCGACCGGCCGGAGCGGGCCGGACGGGAGGATGGCCGGATGACGAGCGACGTGACGATCGTGGGTGCGGGCATCTCGGGACTGGCGTGCGCGCGGGCGCTGCACGACGCCGGGAGGACCGTGCGGGTGCTCGACCGCGGTCGTCGGCCCGGCGGGCGCCTGTCCAGTCGCACCCTCGACGGTCGGCCCGTCGACCTCGGCGCCTCCTACTTCGTCGTCGGCGACGACGACCGGTTCGGGGCCGTCGTGGCCGACTGGGAGCGACGCGGTCTCGCCCGCCCCTGGACCGACACCTTCCAGGTGATCCAGGACGGTGGCCGGCCGACCCCCAAGACCGGTCCGCTGCGGTGGGCCGCCCCGAAGGGGCTGCGGTCCCTCGCGCTCGACCTCGCCGACGGCCTTGACGTCACGTCGGAGCACACGGTGGCATCCGTCGCCCCTTATCGCGTCGACGACGCCCCCGCGGGGGAGGTCGTCCTGGCGCTGCCCGCCCCGCAGGCCGCACGCCTGCACGACCCGGTGCCCGGTGCAGTGCAGGACTGGGAGCCGGTGATCGCCGTGGTGCTGCGCTGGGAGGCGCGGCGCTGGCCGGCCGACCTGCACGGGGCCTTCGTGAACGGCGATCCCGATGTCGCGTTCCTCGCGGACGACGGCGACCGCCGCGGAGACGGCGTACCGGTGCTCGTCGCCCACACGACCGGCGACCGGGCCCGGCGGCACCTCGAGGATCCGGATGCCGCCATCGCCCCGGTCCTCGCCGCGACCCGGCGCCTGCTCGGCATCGACGCCGACCCCGTGGCGACGTACGCGCACCGCTGGACGTTCGCGCGTCCGGCCGAGACCACCGGCGAGCCGTTCTTCCGGTCCCCCGGACTGTCCGCGTGCGGCGACGCCTGGGGGCAGAGCTCCTCCGTGCGCACGGCGTGGGCGTCGGGGGACGCCCTCGGGCGGGCGCTCGCCGCGGGCTGAGGCGGTTCGCCCGCGGCATCCTGGGTCGGGTGAACGCTCTGCGGCGTGGGTCCCGCGTCGGGTGAACGCTCTGCGGCGTGGGTCCTGCCTCCGGTAAACGCTCTGCGGTGGGGGAAACGCCGTGGCGGGGCGTTTCCGCCGCGAGGGAGCGTTTACCGGGGATCGACGTCGCGGCCTCGAATGGTCCTGCTTCGGGTAAACGCTCTGCGGTGGGGGAAACGCCGTGGCGGGGCGTATCCGCCGCGAGGGAGCGTTCACCGGCGGCCGGGGCGCGGCGTCCTTGGGCGTGTCTGACGGTCCGCCTAGGCTGACCGGATGGATGCCGGAATCGACGCGACGCGAGTGCGACGGGCCTTCGGTTCCGTGCACGCCGTGCAAGAGGTGACCTTCCAGGCCGCGCCCGGGCGGGTCACCGGACTCGTGGGGCCGAACGGCTCGGGCAAGACGACGCTGATGCTCATGCTCGCGTCGCTGCTGCGGCCGGACGCGGGGGAGATGCGCATCGGCGGTGTCGACCCCGTCGCCGATCCGTCCGGTGCCCGTCGGCTCCTCGGATGGATGCCGGACGCCCTGGGCGCGTGGCCCAGCCTGACGTCGCGCGAGGTGCTCGTGGCGACCGGCCAGCTGTACGACCTGTCCCGCACCGACGCCCGGGCGCGCGCCGACCAGCTGCTGGCGGAGGTCGGACTGAGCGCGCTCGCCGGTTCCGCGGCGCGGGTGCTCTCGCGCGGGCAGAAGCAGCGTCTCGCGCTCGCCCGCGCCCTCATGCACGACCCGCGCGTCCTGCTACTCGACGAGCCCGCGTCGGGTCTGGACCCGCAGGCTCGCGTCGATCTGCGGATCCTGCTGCGGCGTCTGGCCGCCGAGGGCCAGACGATCCTCATCTCCAGTCACGTGCTCGCCGAGCTCGAGGAGGTCGTCGACGACGCGGTCTTCCTCGTCGAGGGCCGCACGGTCGCGGGCGACCGCATCGCGGCGGCCGCGACCCGCGTGCGGACATGGCGCGTGCGGCTGACGGCGGACGCCTCGCGCTCGTCCGCGGCATCCCGGGACGCAATCGCCGGGGCGCTGGGCCGGGCCGGCGAGGACGTCCGCGTGGACCGACGCGACGTGCTCGTGCCCTTCACGGACGACGCGGCGGCGGCAGCGGGGCTCCGCGCCCTCGTCGGGGCGGGTCTCCCCGTGGTCGAGTACGCCCCGGCCGTGGGCGACCTGGAGCACACCTTCCTCGACCTCCGGGACGAGGCCGGGCCACCGGACCGCGGGGAGCCGCCGTTCCACGATCGCCCGACCGAGGGGAGCGGCCGATGAACCTCCACCGTCTCGGGACGATCATGGGGATTGAGCTGCGCCAGCGGGTGCGGTCCGTCGCCTGGTACGTGCTGCTCGGCGTCTTCGCCGTCGTGCTCATCGCCGTGATGGCGTTGTCGCTCACGACGTTCGCCGCGTCCAGCGACGGCTCGCAGTGGTTCTTCTCCCTCGTCATCATGCTCGTGCTGCTGCTGACACTGCTCATCTCGCCGACGCTCAGCGGCAGCGCCGTGAACGGCGACCGCGACACCGCGACGCTGGCTCCCGTTCAGGTGACGCTCGTCACGACGGCCGAGATCGTCGTCGGCAAGTTCCTCGCCGCGTGGGTCTCCGGGCTGGCGTTCCTCGTCGTCGCGTTGCCGTTCCTCGTCGTCGCGACGCTCGCCGGGGAGCTCGACCCGGGCACCATCGTGGCCGCCCTCGTCGTGCTCGTGGTCGAGGTCGGCATCGTCGCGGCGATCGGCGTCGGGCTCTCGGCCGTCGTCGCGCGGCCGCTGTTCTCGGTGGCCAGCACGTACCTCGTCGTCGCCGCCCTGACCATCGGCACGCTCATCGCCTTCGGCCTCGGAGGGACGGCTCTGCGGACGGAGCAGACCACGGTCACGCGCGACATCGACTGGGCCGCGCTCCCGCCGGGGTGCGACCCGTACTCGGCGACGGGCTCCGGCACGTGCCCCACCTTCGAGGAGCTCGAGTGCATCGAGTCGACGTACGTGTCCGAGGTGCCGCGCTTCGACCGGGTCTGGTGGCTGCTGGCCGCCAACCCCTTCGTGGTGCTCGCGGACGCCGTCCCGCCGACGTACGACGCTCAGGGCTACCCGCGCGACCTCTTCGGTCAGATCGCCTCGGGAGTGCGCGCGGCCCAGACCCCGCCCGATGACCGCTTCTCGTACGACGGCTGCACGCTGCCGAGCAATCAGCCCGGCGGGGCATCGCCCGAGCAGCAGGCAGAGGGCACGTCGCCGAGCTGGTTCGTCGGACTGCTCGTCCAGCTCGTGATCGCGGCGGGTCTGATGCTGTGGGGCATCGCGCGCACCCGGACACCCGCGAAGCGGCTGCCGCCCGGTACGCGGATCGCCTGAGCGTCCCCGGCGGGGCGCATCGCCGACGGCATCCGGGGGCCCGTCCGTCAGTAAACGCTCCGGGCCGGGGGAAACGCCGTGGCACGGCGTTTCCGGCACGGGAGCGCGTTTACTGCGCCCGTCCTGGCCGCCCGACCGCCTGAGCGACCCGCCCGACCGCCTGAGCGACCCGCCGACTGCGCTCCGGCGTGCGGCGGCAGCGAGCGGCAGGCGGCGGATGGATGCCGTCAGCGCAGACGCTCCGCCAGGTGTACGGCGTCCCACGGCGCACGACCGCGGGCGTCGTTGTCGAAGTAGACGTAGACGTCGCGCGGCATCCCGTCCTCCGATCCGTCGCCGCTCCGCCAGCCGCGGATGCGGGCGGCCCACGCGTCCAGCTCGTCGTCGCCGTACCCGCTGGCGTACAACTCCTGTGAGCCGTGCAGCCGGACGTAGACGTGGTCGGCGGTGACCGCGTCGAAGACGGGCCATCGGCCGGCGGTGTCAGCGAGCACCAGGGAGACGCCGTGTTCGCGGAGGATGTCGGCGGCCCGGGGGTCCGAGAACGACGGCGACCGCGGCTCGAGAGCGTGCCGGAGCGGAACGTCCGCCTCGATCTCCAGCCACGTGCGCCCGTCGAGACGGTCGTCGTGCTGGCGGGCGAGCGCGAGGGCGTCGCCGGTCGTGCGGGGCAGCTCGGCGAGGAAGGCGGCGAGGACGTCGGGGTCGAACTCCACCCGCTCGGGCAACTGCCACAGAAAAGGGCCGAGCGTGGGGCCGAGGGCGAGCACCCCCGAGGCGTAGAAGTTCGCCAGCGCCGTGCGCACCCCGACGAGGCGCAGCATGTGCGTGACGTACCGCGATCCCTTGACGGCGAAGACGAAGCCCTCCGGCACCTCGGCGCGCCACCGGTGGTAGCTCGACGGGCGCTGCAGCGAGTAGAACGACCCGTTCAGCTCGACCGAGCGCAGGCGCTCGCCGACGTACTCGAGCTCGCGGCGCTGCACGAGGCCGCGCGGATAGAAGTCGCCGCGCCACCGGGGGTAGCGCCAGCCCGAGATGCCGACGAACGCGTCAGCGATCAGGCGTGGCCCTCCGCGGCGGGGAAGCCCGGGTCGTCGGCCTTCGGCTCGCCGTCGATCGCGTCGCCGGTGTCGCTGTCGAGGTCGACGTGCTCCTCGTGCTGGGCGGCATCCTCACGGACCTCGTCGGTGACGGCGTCGGTGGGGGCGGCCGAGTCCGCGCGGGCGTCGTCGGCGTGGCGGGAGGGGATGTCAGGGTTGCTCATGCGTCCACGGTGCCTGTTGGCGCGACGACGCGGCACCGGCTTGACACGCGCCGGGTGCCGGCCCGCGGGCCGGGACGGAGCCTCAGTCGGTGGCATCCGGGAGCGAGGACCCCACCACGGACCAGGCCGGGAGGGGATCCTCGTAGTGCGCCCACGCCGCGGGACCCGCCGCGATCTCGTCGTCGGTGAGGGCGGCGTCGTCGAGGAGGCGTCCGAGCACCGCGGGGGAGAGGTCGAGGCCGGTGAGCGCGATCTCCTGTCCGAGCCCCATGCGGCCGTCGTCCGCGCCAATCGGCTCGATCCACATCGCCGACCCGACCTGCTCCCAGCGGGCGAGGATCCCCGGACGCGTCGCCAGGCGGCAGAAGCCGGCGGAGCGGACGAGACGCCCGGCGGCGCCCTCGTCGAGGCGGTCCAGTGCCGCCATCAGGCGACCGGGGTGGAACGGCCGCACCTGGTCGTAGCGGAGGGTCCGGACGCGACGATCGGACATGTACGGGTCGTGCTCGTCGTTGAGCGCCCGCACCCATCCCGCGCGCTCGAGCACCTCGGACTCGCCGTCGCGGACGGCCGGCGAGGCGAGGTCGCGCACGGGATCGAGGGAGAGGCGGACGATCGCGGCCGGGTTGAGGTGCGAGGCGAGCGCCATCTGCACGGCGAGGGCCGCGGTCGGCACCTGCTCCCAGTTCACCCACACGATGCGCGTCGCCAGCTCCAGGGCGGTCGCGGCCTGGCGGGCACGGGCGCCCACGTCCCCGCGGGGGTCTCCGGGCCGGGCGGATGCCACGAGGGCGGCGTCCTCGACCAGGTCCCCAATCATGTGGCGGGCGTCGACGACACAGACGGCCTCGGCCGCGACGCCGCCGTGCGAGAGGAGGGTGTGGACGAGGTCCACGTCCGTGCCGAGGTCGACGACGATCCGGCCGTCATCCGTCCGCGGTCGGGGGCGGGGGAGCGTGTGCGCCGTCCCGTGGTCGGTACGACGAGCGAGGTGCAGCGCGCGTCCCGTCGCGGTCGCGATGCGCTCGGCGTACGCCAGCCGCTCCGGCGCGCACACGCCCATGATCGCGATCGTGGCATCCATGGCATCCACCCTTCGTTTTGTCGTCGGACTCTCGACACCCTACCCTCTTATCGAGAAGAGTTATCAATAAGGAGGTCGCCATGAAGGTGCGCGCATCAATCAAGTCCCTCAAGAACCAGCCGGGGGCGCAGGTCGTCCGCCGGCGCGGGCGCGTCTACGTCATCAACAAGCTCAACCCGCGGATGAAGGGGCGCCAGGGGTAACGAGAACCGTTACCGATTGACTGCACATATTGCAATTCGTTTATGTGTGCGGTGAAGTGGAGGGCGTGGACAAGATCGCGGGCCTGCACGATGCCGCCGAGCTGTTCAAGGTCCTCGGCAGCGAGTCGCGCCTCGCGCTCGTCTGGCTGCTGAGCCGCGAACCGCTGACGGTCGGTGCGCTCGCCGAACAGACCGGTCTGTCGCAGCCGCTGGTGTCGCAACACCTGCGGACCCTGCGGCAGGCCGAGCTGGTGACGTCGGAACGCGAGGGCAAGGAGATCCGCTACGCCCTCGTCGACCAGCACGTCTCGCACGTCGTGCTCGACGCGATCGCCCACGTTCAAGAGCCCACCGAACAGGGGAACGATTCATGAGCACGACCGAGACCCACGCCGAGCACACCGTCGACGAGCACGCCCACGGCGACGACTGCGGCCACCAGAAGATCGAGCACGGCGACCACATCGACTACGTGCACGGCACCCACCACCACGCCCTCCATGGCGACCACTACGACGAGCACGAGTCGCCGGCCGAACACACGGTCGACGAGCACCGTCACGGCGACGACTGCGGGCACGAGAAGATCGACCACGACGGTCACGCCGATTACGTCCACGACGGTCACCGCCACGCCCTCCACGAGACGCACTACGACGAGCACTGAGGCGCCCGTCCCCGACGCACTCGGGACGGAAACGGCCCGTCTTCCCTCCGGGGAGGCGGGCCGTTCGCATGCGGCGTCAGGCCGTCAGGCGGAACGCGCGTCCCTCGAACGTCACGACGTCGCCGACCTGCAGCTGCCGCCCGCGGCGGCGGTCGATCTCGCCGTTGACCTGGACGTACCCGTCGATGATCGCCTCCTTCGCCTCGCCGCCGGAGTCGACGGCGCCGGCGAGCTTCAGGAACGAACCGAGGCGGATGCCCTCGCTGCCGATCGGGACGTCCTGGGGCGCGGGGGAGGTCATGGATCCAGGATGCCAGCACTCCGTGCGCGTCCGTCGCACCGGACGCGCTCGGTCACGCTTCGCGATCGACCAGGCGGATGAGGGTCGGCAGGCCGCGCGACGTCGCCGGAGCGCCCGTGAGGCGTTCGATGACGGGCGTCGCGTTCGACTCGCGGTCGCGCTCGTTCCGGGTGACTGTCCAGCCGACGGCGGTCTGAAGGAGCGAACAGCGACGTCGCGCCGCTTCGCTCGCGGCCCGCTCGTCGAGGGCGATGAGGACGGGGGCATGCAGGGTGAGCTCTCGCCGTGCGGCGTCATCGGCGCCCCGGTGAGCGGCGACGATGTCCGCGAGGTCGTCGAAGCCGTGCACGAAGACCTCGCGTTCGACCCCCGTCCGCACCGCGAGGGCGGACATCGCGTCCGTCGCGAGGGCGGCAGGGCCGGAGAACACCACGGTGCCGTTGCTCTGGAAGGGCGCGACGTCGCGGCATCCGGCATCCTCGAACGACCCGACGAGGTCGGCCGTCGAGACGTGGCCGCGCTGGCCCTGGTTGAGATTGCGGATGAACGCGACGCGGCGCATCGAAGACGGCGTCGGCGAGGACATGACGGTCAGCGGTCGCGGCCCGAGGTGGCGCGCTCCGTCCGCGACGCGCGCGCGGGGTCGGACGGGCTGCTCCACCGGGCCGGCACCCGGCGCATGACGAGGACGTCGTCGAACTGCGCGGAGCCCGCCGGGAGCCCGTCGAAGAAGCTCGACTCGAGGGTGTCGATCGTCGCCGCCTCGACGCGCCACGCGTCCGTGTCGAGTCGCAGGCCTTCCAGGCTCCCGTTACGGGCGGGAGACCATCCGACGGCGTCCTTGCGGAAGAAGTCCGACGCGGATGCCAAGGATGGGAACAGCCCGCTGCGGAACGCCTCGTCGGGAGCGAGCCGCGCATCGACCCGGACCCGCAGGTCGTCGGCGTCGATGTGCACGGAGATCTCGGCATCGGTCTCCTTCGACACGATGCGCGCACGACGGTGGACGCCGGGGAAGACGCGACCGCCCACAAGCCGGGCGAGGCGGGAGGCGCTGTGACGCCGGGGGATGTAGACGCCCGTCCGGGTGCCGCTCGGCGCGTCCCACTCGACGGCGATGCGGTGGGCGGCGTTCTCGCTGCGGTGCCCGATCTCGGGGCCCACCCACGCGGGCCGGAAAGCGCCGAGCCGGATGAGGCAGACCCCGGCGACGGCGCTCCCGTCGATGAGCTGCGGGCGCAGCCCCTGCGGGAGGAGCTCGCGCGCGACGGCGGGGTCGACGCGGTAGTTGACGAGCAGGCGGCGCTCGATGGTCGCAGCCATTGTCGGGATGATGGTCGCCATGGCCCGATCCTCCTCGGCGCGGCCGAGCGGGGCAACGGCGACGGCGGGAAGCGCTACGGCGTCGAGGTATCCGCGACGGTCCAGCTCGCGCTCGGCGCCGGGACGCTCAGAACAGGCGGGTGAAGCGCGGACCGTCGTAGCCGTCGCGGCTGACGTGCTCGGTGAACATGGCGAGGGGGCGCACCCAGAAGGAGTAGTCGTCGTACAGCTTCCGGTAGAACACCATCGGCTCCTCGGTCTCGCTGTGCCGGCCGGTGCCGATGACTTCGTAGCGGGCGCCCTTGAAGTGCTGATAGATGCCGGGCTCGACGGCGACGGGATCAGGTGATGGCATCCCGTGATCGTACGGGGCCGGGTGTGCACCCGGGGGCGTGGACGCGACGGCGGGAGTCGAACCCGCAACGCCTCCGGTTATGAGCCGAGGCCCGGGACCGCCCGGATCGCCGCGATGTCCTCCGACGCTAACCCAGGCCGTCGCGCCGCAGGGTTTCGTTGCGCCGGGTGACGGGATGTGTCCTCAGGCGTCGCGACGACGGCTGTCGAGGATCGCCCGCGTCGAGTGGTCCAGGTGCGCCCGCACGGCGCGTTCGGGGTCGGACAGCGCGGCGGCGACGTACGCGCGATGCTCGGCGGCCAGCGCGCCCGCGGGATAGGCCGGCCGGACATGCGTGAGCAGCAGGTGCATCTCCGAGTCGAGCCGGCGGTACTCCTCGGCGATCCGCGGGCTGCCGGCCGCGTCGACGAGGGCCAGGTGCACGCGCGCATGCGCGTCGAGCGTCGCGGGCCAATCGCCGGACTCCTCCGCGGCGGCGAGGGCGTCGAGGGCGTCGTCGACGTCGGGGGGATGGATGCCGCCCTCCTTCACGATCCGCACGGCCTCTGTCTCGAGGGCGCAGCGCAACTGCTGCAGCGCCACGAGCGCCGCGTCGTCGAGGAGGGACACCCGCACGCCGCGGTACGGCTCGGCGGTGACGAGCCGCTCGGCCGTGAGCCGGGCGAGGGCGGTCCGGGCGGTGTGCCGGGACACCCCGTGGGTCGCGCTCAGCTCCTCCTCGCGCAGCGGCGTGCCCGGGGCGAGCTCGCCGGACAGGATGCCGCTCCGCACCGCCTCCGCGACGAGGTCGGCCGCCCGCGGGCCCGGGGCATCGCCGCCGGTGCGGGCGTTCGGGGCGCCGGCGCGGCCGCCGGCATCGACCGGGCGAACCGCAGCGGCGCGGGCGTTCGCCGCGGGGGAGTGGTCGGGCGCGTCACGCCGAGGGGATGGCATCCAGGGCCCCCTTCCGACGACGCGCGGGGACCGACACGATCGCGAGGCCCACCGCGATGAGGGCGAGGCCGAGGGCGCTGATCGCCGTGAGCTCCTCGCGCAGCACGAGCAGGCCGAGGACGGTGGCGGCGAGCGGCTCCGCGAGGGTCAGCGTCGCGACGGTCACGGCGCTCAGGCGCGCCAGCCCCCAGCCGAACAGCAGGTACGCCACCGCGGTCGTCACGACGCCCAGCCACAGGGCGAGCGCGAGCCCGGCGGGTGCGAACAGCCATGACGTCCCGGCCAGCAGGAGCACCGGCAGGCTGGCCACGGCCGCCAGGCCGAACACCGTGCCCATCACGCGGGTCGAGTCCCACCCCCTCTCGATCAGCGACTTGCCGCCGACCGTATAGAGGGCGTACGACATCCCCGCTCCCGCCGAGGCGAGCAGACCGCCGGGCGCGAGGGCGACGGCGCCGCCGGTGACCCCCGACACGAGGACGACACCCGCGAGGGCGACGGCCGTGGCCAGCATCCAGCGCGAGGTCGGCGGACGGCGGAGGCGGACGGCATCCATGATCCCCGTGGCGATCGGCGCGGAACCGAGGGCGACGACGGTGCCGATCGCGACGCCGTTCTCGCGCGTGCCGAGGAAGAACAGCGGCTGGTACGCGAGGACGCCGACCACGCCGAGGGCGACGAGGAGCACCGTCGCGCGGGACGGGAGGACGGGACGGCCCGGCGCGCGGGTGCGGCCGGCGCGCGCCAGGGCGATGAGGCCCAGGATGCCGCCCCCCACGACGATCCGCGCGGCCCCCACCGCCAGAGGGGAGGCGTCGACGAGGGCGAGCGCCTGCGCCGTCCCCGTGGTGGAGAAGCACAGTGCCGCGGCGAGGATCGCGAGGGCGGGGAGCATGGCAAGATTGTTACACAATCCGCCGAGGCGATGGCGGGGACGCCTCTCGACGGCGGGTAACGTAGGCGCATGGCGATGCGGGCAGGACGGGGGACCCTCGCCGCCGCCACCGCCGTGATGCTCCTCGGGATCGGCGTGCTGCTGGCCGCCCTGGTCGACCCGTTCACCCGTCTGCCCGTCACGGTCAGCGCGGAGACGGAGTGGTACGCCCGGGGCCTGCTCGTGCTCTCCGCGGCCTGGCTCGTGATCGGAATGGTCGCCGCACGAACGCGGCTCGTCCGCCGGCCGGGCGCTGCGGCGGCACGCGCCACGTGGGTCGCCTCGACCCGCCCCTGGCGCGCGAGGGAGTCCGCGCTCGGCGTGCTGCCGCTCGACCGGTGGCTCATGATCGTCGTCCCCGGCGGGCTGCTCGTCGCGACGCGGTTCGTCCAGGCCCCGCACGACGGGGCGCTCAGCGTGCTCGTCGCGCTCGCCGGCTGGCTCGTCTTCGCTCTCGCCGTCCGTCTGCTGCTGGGCCGTCGGTCGCCG
This sequence comes from Microbacterium sp. HMH0099, assembly GCF_049384025.1. NCBI lineage: Bacteria > Bacillati > Actinomycetota > Actinomycetes > Micrococcales > Microbacteriaceae > Microbacterium > Microbacterium sp. HMH0099. The sequence goes on from NZ_JBMRJR010000005.1 coordinate 349,701, forward strand.
TGGCCCGTCATCGCCGCGGTGGGCGGAGCGCTCGTGCTGCGCTGCACGGTCGCGCTCGGCGCGGTGTCGCTGTCCGGCCCGGAGGGCGTCTGGCAGGCGCTGTGGACCCGGCCGACGGTCCGCGTCCTCTACATCAGCATCGCCTTCGCCCTGCTGGCGTGGCTCTTCGTCGCCGCGGGCTGGTCGCTCACGGCGCAGATCGGTGCGCGCCGGGCCACCGGCATCGCCCTCGCCGGCGTGGGCGCCGGATACGCCCTGCCCGCAGCGACCGTCGCCGCCGTCGGCGCGGCCGTCGCCCTCGACTCGTGGAACGACCAGATCGGCGTCCTGCCCTGGAACCTCGGGGAGATGACCGGGGGACGCGGCGGCGGGCTCGCCGTCGAACTCGTCGCGGTCTCTGCCGCCGTCGGCGCCGTGGTCGCGATCATCGGGATCGCGCTCGCGCTGCCCGGGCGGCAGAAGACGCGCGAATCCCTGTAGAAAGCGGCGTCAGCGCGTGATGCTGCGATCGAAGGCGCCGCGCCGGGTCTCGACGACCTCCTTGCCGAGCGGCATCAGCGACACCGGCACGAGCTTGAAGTTGGCGATGCCGAGCGGGATGCCGATGATCGTCAGGCACAGAGCCACCCCGCTGAGGATGTGGCTGAGCGCCAGCCACCATCCGGCGACCACGACCCAGATCACGTTGCCGATGAACGAGAAGACACCGGACGTCGACCGATCGCGGATGTCGCGGCCGAACGGCCACAGGGCGTAGGCGCCGATCCGGAAGGACGCGATGCCCCACGGGATCGTGACGATGAGCAGGCACAGGATGACCCCGGCCACCATGTACCCGATGAAGAGCCAGAAGCCGGAGAGCACCAGCCAGAGGACGTTGAGGATGAGCCGCATAGAGGAATCCTGGCCGCAGGGTCTGTGAGGCGTCCGGGGGTTTGACATCACGTCACCGGGAGGGGCTATCCCTGCGGGAGGCCGCGCGCAAGTGCCCTGTCGCCCACAGGCGGCGCGGTTACCGTGGCGGCGTCACCAGGGAGGGACACATCATGAGCGACTTCACTCGAGCCACCCCCGAGCGCCGCGTCCTGTCGAGCTTCGGCGAGTACGCGGGCGCCCAGGCCGCCGTCGACCGCCTGTCGGACGAAGGCTTCCCCGTCGAGAACACCGCCATCGTCGGCCACGACGTGCGCATCGTCGAGCAGGTCACCGGACGGATGACCCGAGGACGCGCGGCCGGTCTCGGCGCGGCGTCCGGCGCCTGGTTCGGTCTGCTGATCGGACTCGTCTTCGGCATCCTGGCACCCGGTGCCGCGTGGATCGGCCTCCTCCTGTGGGGCGCCGTCCTCGGTGCCGTGTGGGGTGCCGTCTTCGGCTTCGCCGGGCACGCCTTCACCCGCGGTCGCCGCGACTTCTCGTCCGTGCAGGGCTTCGAGGCCGAGCGCTGGGACGTCATGGTGGATGCCGAGCACCTGAGCCGCGCGCAGTCCATCCTCTCCGGCTCGGTCGGCGACGCTCCGGCCGATGTCGTGCCCCCGCGTCCGCCGGCACCGCCGGCTCCCGCGGTCTGATCGTCGAGGCGCCCGCGGTCTCCCGACCGTGGGCGCCTCCGTGCGTCTCGGGGCGGGGCCGATGTCGGAGGCCCCGCCTAGACTTGATCCCGCCATGACCGACGCCTCTCGCACGCCCCTGATCGTCGACGGTCCCGCACCGTCCGATGCCCGTCCCGACGCCGACCTGCTCGTCGGCCTGAACGGGCCGCAGCGCGAGGCCGTCATCTACCGCGGTCAGGCGCTGCTGATCGTCGCCGGTGCCGGGTCCGGCAAGACGAGCGTGCTCACCCGCCGCATCGCCTCGCTGCTCCGCACGCGCGAGGCGTATCCGAGCCAGATCCTGGCGATCACCTTCACCAACAAGGCCGCCGGCGAGATGCGCGAGCGCGTGCACCAACTGATCGGGCAGAAGGCCGACGGGATGTGGATCTCGACGTTCCACTCCGCCTGCGTCCGGATCCTCCGTCGCGAGGCCGAGCAGTTCGGCTTCACGAAGTCGTTCACGATCTACGACTCCGGCGATTCGCGCGCACTCATCAAGCGCCTCGTGAAGGACCACGAGGGCGACTCGTTCGGGCTCACCCCGGCGGGCACGCAGAGCCGCATCTCGAAGCTGAAGAACGAGCTGGCCGACGCCGAGTCCTACGCACGCTCCGCCAACATGAGCGACCCGGCCGAACGCGTCTTCGTCGAGATCTTCTCGTCGTACCAGCGGGAGCTGCAGCGCGCGAACGCGTTCGACTTCGACGACCTCATCGCGCAGACGGTGTACCTGTTCCGCGCGTTCCCGCAGGTCGCGGACGTCTACCGCAAGCGGTTCCGCCACATCCTGGTCGACGAGTACCAGGACACCAACCACGCGCAGTACGCCCTCATCCACGAGCTCACCCGGGCCCCCGGCTCGGACGCCGAGCCGTTCTCGTCCGGCGGGATAATGATCTTCGACGCCGAACCGGCCGCCGAGGAGGCGGCATCCCTCACCGTCGTCGGCGACTCCGATCAGTCGATCTACGCCTTCCGCGGCGCCGACATCCGCAACATCAGCGAGTTCGAGCGCGACTACCCGGGCGCCAAGGTGGTCCTGCTCGAGCAGAACTACCGCTCGACGCAGAACATCCTGTCCGCGGCCAACGCCGTCATCGCCAACAACTTCGACCGCAAAGACAAGAAGCTCTGGACCGACGTCGGCGCGGGCGACCCAATCATCGGCTTCACGGGCTACTCGCAGCACGACGAGGCCCAGTTCGTCGCCGACGAGATCGAGGCGCTGCACAAGAAGGGCGTCGACTACTCGGGCGTCGCGGTGTTCTACCGGACCAACTCGCAGTCCCGTGCGCTGGAGGAGATCTTCATCCGCTCGGCGGTGCCCTACAAGATCATGGGCGGCACCAAGTTCTACGAGCGCGCCGAGATCAAGGACGCCCTCGCGTACCTCGTCGCCGTCGCGAACCCCGCCGACTCGATGGCGCTGCGCCGCATCCTCAACCGGCCGCGCCGCGGCATCGGCGACGTCACCGAGACGGCCATCGCCCGCTACGCCGCCGAACACGGCATCACCTTCCGCGACGCCCTGGCCAACTCGGCGCAGATCGGGGTCGGCCCCAAGCTGCAGAAGGCCATCGACCAGCTCGACGCGGTGCTCACCGAGGCCACGGCCGTCATGCTCCCGGCATCCGGTGAGCTCGCCCCGTCCACCTCGGTGACCGAGGGCCTCACGCTTCTGCTGAACAAGAGCGGCTACTTCGACGCCCTGCGCGCCAGCAAGGACCCGCAGGACGAGGCGCGCCTCGAGAACCTCGACGAGCTCATCGCGGTCACCCGCGAGTTCGCGCGGAACAACCCCGAGGGCACCATCATCGACTTCCTCACGGAGGTCACCCTGGTGGCGGATGCCGATGACCTCGACGACGCGTCGGGCTCGGTGTCGCTCATGACCCTCCACACGGCGAAGGGACTGGAGTACGACGCGGTGTTCCTCACCGGCGTCGAGGAGGACCTCCTCCCGCACCGCATCTCGGCCAACGAGCCGGGCGGACCGCAGGAGGAGCGCCGGCTCTTCTACGTCGGCATCACCCGCGCCCGCAAACGACTGCACGTCTCGCTCGCGATGACCCGCGCCCAGTTCGGCGAGGTCACCGTCGCGATGCCGAGCCGCTTCCTGCAGGAGATCCCCGCGGACCTCATCGACTGGCGTCAGTCGCCAGGCGACGTCAACGGCCGCGGCGGGACGCAATCCCGGGCGCTCAACGCCCGCGGTCGTCGCCCCGGCTCCCCGTCCGGCGGCAACCGGTACGGCGACGACCTCGTCCCCCTGCCCAAGCGCGAGCCGGCGGACCCGTCGAAGTTCCCGAACCGCATCCCCGCCAAGGTCCGCGACAACGGCGACCTGGAGCTCGCGGCCGGCGACCGCATCCGCCACGACGACTTCGGCGAGGGCCGGGTCGACGCCATCACCGGCGAAGGCGCCAAGCGCGTCGCGCACGTGCGGTTCGACAGCGTGGGACCCAAGAAGCTGCTCGTCAAGATCGCGCCGATCGCCAAGCTCTGAGGCATCCCTCCGGTCCGCCGCCTGCCGGTGCGGTGGGGGCGAGGCCCGGCGTGTGTCGGCCGAGTGGTCGGGCGCGCGCTGCGTGGCGGGAACGCACAGGCGGCGGGGGCCGGGGTGGAGCTGCGGGGCGGGAGTGCGCGAGCGGTGGGGCGGGAGTGCGCGAGCGGCGGGGCCGGTGCGGGGGAGCGCGCGGATAGGCTTGCTCAATGGCCCTCTTCTCGCGCCGAAACAAGTCCGACTCCGAAGACGCGTCGGCCGACCGCCCCGACTCGACGATCGAGCCGGGCGAACAGCCCGTCGACCCGGCCGGTCCGAGCGACGCGGACACGACCGCCCCGGGCGACGCCGCCCCGGCCGACGCCGCGCCCACGGTGAACATCTCGATGTCGTCGTTCCGGGGTGTCGGAGCGGCGTCGCCGACCGAGCCCCCGGTGGCCGCCCGCCCGTCGGCACGCCAGCCGGGACCCGCGGAGGCCCCCGTCGGATCCGAGAGCATCCCGGGTCTTCGCGATAACGCGCTGCTCGGCATCGCCCTCTCGGAGCTCACCGACCCGCCGCAGAACGCCGATCTGCTCAACGTCGCCCGTCAGCTGCTGCAGGGGCACGTCTTCCTCCGCGTCAAGGGCGACGCTCGCGCGCTCCTCGCCGAGGGCAAGGAGCTGCCCCTGGCCGTCGCCTCCCGCGGCGACGAGCAGCTCGTCCTCGCGTTCACCGGCGGCAATGCCCTGCGGGCCAGCGTGAGCGCGGACGGCGACCACGACACCTCCGCGATGGGGCAGCCCATCATGGCCCTGCTGCGTCATGTGCTCGCCGGCCCCTACGGCGGCATCGTCCTGGACCCCGCCTCGTCGCCGGCGCGCGCGGTGCTCCCGCGTCCGCTGCTCGAGCGCATGGTCGAGCAGGCCGATCCGGAGCTGCGGATCAAGACCGCGCTGAGCGAGACGCGCACCGACGAGACCGCGGCCGCCGTCGTCGCGGCCATCCTCGCCGAGGTGCCGCTGTGGATCGCCGTCAACCGCACCGAAGAGGGCGGTCCCGTCGGCGTCGCCGAATCGCGGTCGGCTACGGGAGAGCGCTATCTCGAGGTGTTCTCGCACCCGCTCGAACTGCTCGCCCTCGGACGCGGGGACCAGCCCCTGCCGCTCAAGGTCGAGCAGCTCGCCAAGGCCCTTGCGGGCGACGAGGGCCTCACCGGTCTGCTCATCGACCCCGCGGGTCCCTGGATCCGTCTCACCCGCGACGACCTCGCGCCCGTCATCGCCCGCGCGTAGTCCTCGCGTTCGCCGGCTCGGACGTCTGGGCGGGACCCTGGCCGGCTCCGGCGCTGTGCTTGCGCGTGCGCACGTGGCCCCGGGGCGCCGGGGATGGCCCCGGGGCCACTCCGCGACCGTGTGGGGGAGCGGCCTGTGTCGGCCGTGGCCGCGGTTGCGTGTGCGCCTGTGAGGGGAGTGCTCTGCGCCGGCCGTGGTTGTGGCCGCGTGTGGCCCCGGGGCGTCGGGGGTGGCCCCGGGGCCACTCCGCGACGCGCGTCAGTGCGGTTGGACCGAGCGCGAGTCAGTGCGGCTCGACGCCGGGCGCGGGTCAGTGCGGCTCGACCGAGCGCGAGTCAGCTCGGCCCGACGCCGGACGCGGTCAGTGCCCCGACAGCTCCCCGACGGGGACGGCGACCGGCAGGACGTTCCCCGCGGGAGCGAGCGGGCAGGCCCACGCCGGGTCGTAGGCGCACGAGGGGTTGTACGCGAAGTTGAAGTCGATCACGATCGTGTCCGGCGCGGCCCCGGGGCCGAGGTCGGCGCCCTTGATGGTGTCGAGCAGGTAGCGGCCGCCGCCGTAGGTTCCGCCGGGCCGTCCCGCCGCGGCATCCCGGACCGGAATGAAGATCCCGCCGCCGTACGAGGTCAGACGCCACACGTCGAGCGAACCGGTGTCGGGCACCTCGACCCGTCCGATGCGCTCGAAGGCGACCTCGCCGTCCGTGCCGGTGGTGGCGACGAAGGAGGCCTCGTCGGCGTCGAGCAGCGGCAGCTCGAAGCGCCACGCCGCGTCGTACGGTGCGAGCGGGAGCCCGACGAACCCGTCGCGCTGCTCGGGCAGCAGGGGAGTGGCCGGGTGGTCGGCGAACAGCGCATCGCGCTCGATCCGCCACAGCTCGTGCGCGTCCTCGACGTCGTCCATCTCGCGGACGGCGCTGTACAGGGCGAAGACGCGACGGCGCCAGTCGGCGATGTCGAGGGCGGTGCGGGCGGCGCGGGTGGTCATGATCCGAGCGTAGGCGGATGCCGGGAACCGCGGTCCAGGGGTGGACACGCGCGCGCGGGGCCGGGTGACGACGCGGCGATCACGCAACGGGCAGACACGGCCCCGCCCCGGCGGCTAGCGTCGGCACCATGGCAACCCCCCGCATCATGCTCACCGTGCCGGGACCCGACGGCGACCGCGAGATCGGCATCTCCAACCCCGACCGGGTGCTCTGGCCCGACAGCGGCATCACCAAGCGCGAGCTCGCCGAGTACCTCATCGCCGTCGCCGAGCCCTTCCTCGCCGCCACCGGTCACCGCCCCGTCTCGCTCGAGCGGTTCCCCGAGGGCGTGGGCGGCGAGAGCTTCTTCTCGAAGAACCCGCCCAAGGGTGCGCCCGACTTCGTCGAGGCCGTCACCGTCACGTACAACAGCGGGCGGCGGCATCCACAGCTCTTCCTCGGCGAGATCGGGTCGGCGGTGTGGGCGGCCCAGATGAACACGATCGTGTTCCACCCGTGGGCCTCGCTCGCGAGCGACCCCGACCACCCGATCGAGCTGCGCATCGACCTCGATCCGCAGCCGGGCACGGGCATCGCCGAGGCCGTCCCCGCCGCCCGGGAGCTGCGCACGGTCCTGCGCGAAGCCGGCCTTGAGGCGTTCATCAAGACCAGCGGCAACCGCGGTCTGCACGTGTTCTGCCCCATCGAGCCGACGCACGAGTTCCTCGACGTCCGACACGCCGTCATCGCGGCGGCACGCGAGCTGGAGCGACGGATGCCGGATGCCGTGACGACCAACTGGTGGAAGGAGGAGCGCGGCCGGCGCATCTTCGTCGACTTCAACCAGGCCAACCGCGATCGGACGATGGCCGGCGCCTACTCCCCGCGGGCCCTCCCCGCGGCGACCGTGTCCACTCCGCTCTCGTGGGACGAGCTGGACGGCCTCGACCCGCTCGCGTTCACCGTCCGGTCGGTGCCGCAACGGCTGACATCCATCGGCGACCCCTGGGCGGGCTTCTCGGAGAGTCCCGGTCGCGTCGACACCCTCCTGGAGTGGTGGCAGCGCGACGTCGACGCCGGTCTGGGGGAGCTGCCGTTCCCGCCCGAGTTCCCGAAGATGCCCGGGGAGCCGCCGCGCGTCCAGCCGTCCCGCGCACGCACGCCCTCCGCCTGAGCGCACACCTTCTCATCCCGGGACTCGGGATGCCACTTCCCGGCGCAGCGTTCACGGAACCGTGACGAAGCCGGGGGAACGTTCACCTCGACGCTTCCTGAGAGACGTTCTCAGGTCTCCTTCGTTCGTCATGCTCGGGGAAGCCGGCCACCGGTCGGCATCCCCCATACGAAACGGAAGAGACATCATGAACCCTCGCACGACCGGACGCGCGCGTCGTCTGATCGTCATGAGCACCGTCGCGGGCGTCGCCCTCGGTGCCACCCCGGCCGTGGCCGCCTCCGCGGAGACCGCCGAGACGCCCGTCCCGAAGAACGTGATCGTGCTGATCTCGGACGGCGGCGGCTACAACCAGTTCGACGCCGCCCGCCTCTACGAGACCGGCGCGAGCTACCAGCAGGTCGAGGTCGCCCCGAACTCGGGCACCGCGACGAAGGTCCCCGGGACCAAGAGCGAGGTGTACGACGACTTCGCCGTGCAGATCGCGCAGTCGCATTACTCCGCCGGCGGCCGCGCGGCGTACGACCCCGACCTCGCGTGGGGCGACTTCACGTGGGTCGCCTCCGGCGCGACGGACTCCGCCGCAGCGGGCACCGCGCTCGGCACGGGTGTGAAGACCACCAACGGCACCCTGGGCTTCGCCCCCGACGGCACGCGCCTGCTGACCGTCGGCGAGCAGGCCCTCGAGGTCGGCAAGAAGGTCGGCCTCGTCACGTCGGTGCCGTTCAACCACGCCACCCCCGCCGGCTTCATCGCGCACAACAAGAGCCGCAACGACTACCACGGTCTCGCGACCGAGATGATCGACTCGGGTGTCGACGTGATCATCGGCGGCGGTCACCCCAACTACACGGATGCCAACACCTCGCGCTCGTCGCACTTCGGGACCGGCTCGTGGATCTCGCAGACGGACTTCGACCGCGTCACGCAGGGCAAGACCCCGTTCTCGTACGTGGAGAGCAAGGCGGACTTCGAGAAGATCGCCGCCGGTGAGAACGTCCCCGACAAGCTCTTCGGCCTCGCCCGCGTCGCCGAGACGTTCCAGTACAACCGTCCCGGCCTGTCGAACAAGACCGTGCTGCCCTGGACCGACAAGATCAACGCGGACGTGCCCTCCCTCGCGACGTCGGCCACCGCCGCGCTGAACGTGCTCGAGAAGGACGAGGACGGGTTCTTCCTCATGGTCGAGGGCGGCGCCGTCGACTGGGCCGGCCACGCCAACCAGACGACCCGCATCGTCGAGGAGCAGCTGTCGTTCAACGAGTCCGTCGAGGCCGTGACCGACTGGGTCGAGACGAACTCGAACTGGGACGAGACGCTGGTCATCGTCACCGCCGACCACGAGACCGGCTACCTCGCCGGCCCCGGCGCCGGTGTCGAGAAGGGGTGGACCGCGCTCACCGGTACCGCCGGTCAGCTGCCGAACGTGTCGTGGCACTCCGGCAACCACACCAACGCGCTCGTGCCGCTCTACGCGCAGGGCGCCGGTGCGGACGTCCTCCAGGCCCGCGCGGCCAAGTGGGACTTCGTCCGCGGGGCCTACCTCGACAACACCGACCTCGGCAAGACGATCTTCGACCTGCTCGGACACGCGCCGGCCGAGGGCGACGCCGTCGGCGTCGAGGCATCCGTCCCGCTTCCCGCGCAGGCCGGTCAGCTGAGCCTTGCCGTGCCCGCCGTCGAGGGCCCGGTGGCCTTCGCCGGTGACACCTCCGCGCAGAAGGCGGCCCTGCCGCAGGTCGTCGTCACCGACAGCCGCAACGAGGCGCAGGCCCAGGGCCGCGGCTGGACGCTCTCGGGCTCCGCGTCCGCGTTCGTCGCGGGCAACCGCTCCTTCGGCGCCGAGAACCTCGCGTGGACTCCGCGCGTCGTCAGCTCGGCCGCCGGGGCCGTCGCCGGTGGCACCGCCACCCTCGACAAGCCCGCCACCCTCGCCGACGCCGACCGCGTCGGACGTGTGGGCGAGACGGTCGTCGCCGCCGACCTGAACCTCACCATCCCCGCGACCGCCGAGAGCGGCCGCTACGGCAGCGAGATCACCCTCACGCTCTTCGCGAAGGACTGATCGCTCCGGGCCGGTGCGTCCCGACGGGGCGCACCGGCCGTCGTCCTCCTCCCGACTCGAAGGAACCCCCGTGTCCCCCCGCATCCCCGTTCTCACCGCCGCCGTCCTGGCCGGCGGTCTGCTGCTCTCCGCCGGCCCGGCCGCCGCCGCTGTCACGGCTCCCGGCTCCGCCGCTGTTGCGGCTCCCGGCTCCGCCGCTGTTGCGGCTCCCGGCTCCGCCGCTGTTGCGGCTCCCGGCTCCGCCGCTGTCGCGGCTCCCGGCTCCGCCGCGACCCTGGCTCCTGCTTTCGGCTCTGCCTCTGCCGTCGCTTCGGCCTCGGCCGCTGCCTCCGTTTCTGCCGTCGCCCCCGCCTCTGCCGCGGCCGCGCAGTGGAGTGTCGCCCCCGCGAACGCCGACGGCCCCGACGGGCGCATCTCGCTGCGTCACACGATCGACCCCGGCGGCTCGGCGACCGACGCCATCGCCGTCACGAACCTGGGCACCGAGCCCGCGACCTACACGGTGGCGGCGGGCGACGGCGTCGTCGGTGACGACGGTGCGTTCGACATCGCCGCCGGAGCGCCCGAGGACTCCGGCGCCTGGATCACCCTCGAGGGCGCACCCGACGGCACCGTCGCCGTCGCGCCCGGCGAGACCCGCGTCCTCCCGCTGCGCATCGACGTGCCGGCGGACGTGACCCCGGGCGACCACCCGGCCGGCGTCGTCGTCGGCGTCAGCACCGCAGACGACGGCGTCACCGTCACGAACCGCATCGGCGTCCGCGTGCACCTCCAGGTCGCGGGCGACATCGTCCCCGCGCTCGGGGTCGGCGAGGTGTCCACCACGTTCTCACCGTCGTGGATCCCCTTCGCGCCCGGGACCCTCCGCGTCGAGACCGTCGTCACCAACACCGGCAACGTCCGCCTCGGCGCCCTCGCCGCGATCTCCGGTCCGGGGATCACCTCCGCGTCCCTCACCGGCGACGCCACCGAGTTGCTGCCCGGCGACTCCGCGACCGTCATCACCGAGACGAGCGCCTGGCCGATCCTCGCCCTGTTCGGGTCCACTCAGGTGCGTCCCGTCGCACTCGGCGACGATGCAATCACCTCTCCGGCCCCCGTCGACGCCGACTTCGTCGCCGCGGCGCCGTCATGGACCGGCCTCGCCCTCCTCGTGCTCCTCGCGGGGGCCGTCACCGCCCTCGTCCTACGTCGTCGTCGGCGCCGCCAGGCGACTCCGGATGCCACCGAGCCCGAGACCGTCGACGCGACGCGCGAGACCGCCGCGGCAGGGACCCGGTGACGCTCCCGCGCAACCGCGTCGGCGTGCCGGTGCTCACGATGGCGGTGGGCCTCGGTCTGCTGACCGCCGGAATGAGCGGGGCCGTGACGGCGGCGGCATCCCCTCTCGACCCTTCCGACGAGAGCGCGGTCATCCGCCTGCAGGTCGACGTGCCCGCGCGGGCGGGGGTTCCGGATGCCGCCAGCCCCGACCCCCTCGATACCCGGGCCCCCGGTGCGTCCTCCTCGACGCCGGACGGACTCGCCGCGACCGGCGGGTCGCCGTGGCTGCTCGGCGGGGCTGCGGCCGTCGCCCTGGCGGTGATCGGCGCCGCGCTGCGGAGGCGCCCGCGGACGTAGGCTCCTGCCCTGCAGGGCCGGTGGGGCTGGTGGGGTGCTGCGCCGCGAGCGTGCCGGACCCGTGGGGCGGGTGGGGTGCTGCGCCGCGAGGATGCAGGGCCGGTGGGGCTGGTGCGTACTGCGGGGGTGCAGGAGGTGGCATCCGCCCCACCAGTCCTGCAGATGTGCGGACAGCCGCTGCGTCGGCCGTCAGGATGCAGGGCCGGTGGGGCTGGTGCGTACTGCGGGGGTGCAGGGAGTGGCATCCGCCCCACCAGTCCTGCAGACGCGCAGGTCAGTCCAGGATGACGCGCCGGTCAGTCCAGGACGACGCGCAGGTCAATCCAGGACGACGCGCAGGTCAGTCCAGGACGTCGCCCAGATCGTAGGCGCCGACGGACTCCAGCTGGTCGAACGTGCACGATCGGGCTTCGCGGTCGGGGCGCCACCGCTCGAACTGGACGGTGTGGCGGAAGCGCATGCCCTCGAGCTGGTCGTAGCGGACCTCGACCACGCGCTCGGGGCGCAGGCGGACGAACGACACGTCCTTGGATGCCGAGAAGCGGGAACGGTCCGTCTCGCCGACGACCGCGTCGCCGGCGTCGTCGCGCTCGACCAGCGGCTCCAGCTCGTCGATGAGCTCGAGCCGGCGCTTGTCGGTGAAGGCCGAGATGCCGCCCACTCCGTGGAGCCGCCCCTCGCCGTCGTAGAGGCCGACCAGCAGCGAGCCGACGCCGCGACCGGACTTGTGGATGCGATACCCGAGAACGATCACGTCGGCGGTGCGCGCGTGCTTGATCTTGAACATCGTCCGCTTGTTCGGCGCGTAGGCCTGGGCGAGCGGCTTGGCGATGACGCCGTCCAGACCGGCCCCCTCGAACTCGGCGAGCCAGCGACGCGCGAGATCGGGGTCGTCGGTCGTCCGGGTGACGTGCACCGGGTGCGGGACGTCGCCGAGCAGATCGACGAGCTGGGCCCGGCGCTCGGAGAACGGCTCGTCCTGCAGGTCGCGGTCGCCGCGGGCGAGCAGGTCGAACGCGATGAACATCGCCGGCGTCTGCTCGGACAGCATGGTGACGCGCGACGCGGCGGGGTGGATGCGCTGCGACAGCGCCTCCCAGTCCAGGCGCTGCGCCCCCGGCTCGCCGCGGGCGACGACGACCTCGCCGTCGATGAGGCACGGCTCGGGCAGGATCTCCGCGAACGCCGCCACCAGCTCGGGGAAGTAGCGGGTCAGCGGCTTCGCGCCTCGGCTGCCGATCTCGACGTCCGTGCCGTCCCACGACACGAGGGCGCGGAACCCGTCCCACTTCGGCTCGTAGCTGAAGCCGCCCGCGACCTTGCCGTGCTCCGGCACCGCGGGTACCGACTTCGCCAGCATCGGTGCGGGGATGTCGTAGCCCATGGACTCAGGCCTTGCTCTCGTCCCCGGACAGAGGCACGGGGTTCGACCGCTTCTTCTTGCGCGCCCATTCGGCCGGCTTGTCGGGCCCGTTCCACACGGTGACGATGCCCCACACGACGGCGGTGAGCGGCACGGCCAGCAGGGTGCCCAGGATGCCGCCGATCGCGGTGCCGCCGGCGAGCACCACCAGCACGACGAACGAGTGCAGCTTCATCGAGCGGCCCATGAGCACGGGCTGCAGGAAGTTCCCCTCGAGCTGGTTCACGAGCACCACGATCCCGACGACGATCAAGGCGACGACCCAGCCGTTCGTGACGAGCGCGACGAGGGCCGCCAGGATGCCGGCGGTCACCGCACCCACGATCGGGATGAACGCGAGCATGAACACCAGCACGGCCAGGGGCAGGGCGAGCGGGACCTGCAGGATCGCGAGGCCGATGCCGATGCCGATGGCGTCGACGGCCGCGACCGAGGCCGTGCCGCGGACGTACGAACCGAGGACGGTCACCGTCTTGTCGCCGATGCGACGGGCGCGGTCGTAGTCGGCGCCGCGGAAGGGGCGCAGGACGAACTCCCACATGCGGGGCCCGTCCTTGAGGAAGAAGAACAGGATGACGACCATCAGCACGAAGCCCGTGACGAACGAGGCCACCGCGCTCACGCCGGCGAGGGCGCCGGTGCCGAACTGCGCGCTCGTGACGAAGTCCTGGATGCCGCTGATCGCCTGGTTGACCTGATCGGGCGAGAGGGCGAACGGCAGCGTGTGGTACCAGTCCTGTGCCGTCTCGAAGCCCTCGACGGCCTGCGCGCTGAGGTAGTCCCACTGGTCGACGACGGCGTTCACCACGAGCCAGCCCAGCGCGCCGAGCACGGCGACGACGGCGAGCAGCGTCAGCAGGGTCGCGACGACCGCCGGGACGCCTTTGCGTCGCAGCCACATGGTGACGGGGCCGAAGGCCGAGGCGAAGATGAGGGCGAGGATCAGCGGGATGATGACCAGCGTCACCTGCTGGATGCCCCAGATCAACCCGGCGACGAGCACGACGACCACGATGATCTGCACGGCGCGCACGGCGAGGCGTCCGAACCCGTCGGACCAGAGGCTCCGGGGCGTGTCCGCGCCCGGCGGCAGGGCCGCGGGGGCCACGACGGTGCGGGGCTCGGGGCGACGAGAGAACAGGCTCATGGTCCGAAGGTAGCCGGGAGGGCCGACATCCCGCGGGCGGTTGCGCTGCGACCCCGCGGCGGCATACACCGGGCGGTGGTGGGGGTGGTGGCATCCCTCCGCCCGTCCCGCCCGGCTCCGGACCGGGCGGTCGTGGGGGTGGTGGCATCCCTCCCGTGTCAGACGAAGGCGCCGACCCCGGTGATGTCGCGGCCCAGCAGCAGGGCCTGGACGCTCTCGGTGCCCTCGTAGGTGTGGATCGCCTCGATGTCGGCCATGTGCTGCATCACGCCGTTCTCGAGGAGGATGCCGTTGCCGCCGAGGAGGTCGCGCGCGGTCGCCGCGATCCGTCGGGCGGCGCGGGTGTTGTGGTACTTCGCCAGGGACGCCTGTGTGGGACGGAGACCACCGGATGCCTCGAGGTCGGCCAGCCGACGGCAGTAGAGCTGCATCGCGGTGAGCTCGTCGAGCATCTGCGCCAGGCGTTCCTGCACCATCTGGAACGACGCGAGGGGCTTGCCGAACTGCGTCCGCTCCGTCGCGTACGTCCGCGCGGCCTCGTAGCAGGCGGTCGCGTGTCCGAGCGCCGACCACGCCACGCCGGAGCGCGTCGCGTACAGCACCCGCGACGCGTCCTTGAAGGTGTGCGACCCCGGCAGCACGGCGTCGGCGGGAAGGCGCACGTCGTCGAGGGCGATGTGGGCCTGATGGATGCCGCGGAGCGACACCTTGCCGGTGATGACGGTGCCCGTGTAGCCCGGGGTGTCCTGCTCGACGAGGAAGCAGCGGACGGCGCCGTGGCCCTCGCCGCCCTCGTCCGCGACGCGCGCCCAGACGAACGTGATCCCGCCGGAGGCGCCGTTGCCGATCCACTTCTTCGTCCCGCTGAGGGACCAGCCGTCCGCGGTGCGCGTCGCCGTCGTCTCGAGAGAGACGGAGTCGGAGCCGTGGTCGGGCTCGGTCAGGGCGAACGCGCCGAGCACCGTGCCCGCGGCGAGCGGCTGCAGCCACCGGTCCTGCTGCTCCGGCGAGCCGAAGAGCGCGAGGGTGCGCAGCGCGAGGCCGCCCTGCACGGCGAGAGCGGTGGCGAGCGAGCCGTCGCCGCGCGAGATCTCCATGTTCACCAGGCCGGCGGCCAGCGGCGACGAGGCCGGCAGCGCGGGGTGCTCGATGCCGTCGGTGAACAGCTCGAGCTCGCCCATGCGGCGGAGCATCTCGACGGGGTAGGTCGCGGCGTCCCAGTGCCCGTGCATGGTCGTGCCGACCTCGTCGACGAAGGCCTTGGCCCGGTCCCACGCCGCGCGGTCGTCCTGTGGGATGTCGGCGAACAGCGCGTAGTAGTCGGTGTCGCGGCGGCCCAGCACGTCGTAGCGGGCGGTGCGCTCACCGGGGAGGGTGCGGGCGTCAGCGTCGATGCTCATGGTTCCCAGTATCGCGCATGGCGGTACTCAGTGTCACCCTCGTCGCCGTGAGTCGGCTGGGACCCGTGGTGGAGCCGGGGAACGCGCCGGGCCCCGGGCGGGAGCGCGCGGGTCAGCGGGGCAGGGCGGCGGGGCGGAGCGCGAGGCCTGCGTGCGACGCCCCGGCGCCGGGTTCGGGCGGGAGCGCCCGCCCTGCGTGCGACGCACGCGCGGCGGGTTCGGGCGGGAGCGCGCGGGTCAGCGGGGCAGGGCGGCGGGGGCGGAGCGCGAGGCGTGCGTACGACGCCCCGGTGCCGGGTCCGGGCAGGAGCGCCCGCCCTGCGTGCGACGCTCACACGCGGGGTCCGCGGGAGCGCGCGGGTCAGCGGGGCAGGGCGGCGCGCAGGCGGCGGGTCACCTCGGCGGCCGGCATCCGCCGCGGGAACGTCGCCACGACGAGGTCGTCGTCCGCGGAGGCGTCCCCGTCCGGGTGCACGCCGTACCGTCGCATGGCGTCGTCGAGGGCCCGGCGCAGCACTGCCGCCGGCACGCGGCCGCCCCGCAGCAGGCGGCGCAGCACGTGGTTGTGCACCGAGGTGACGAGGGCTGCGAAGCCGACGGCATCCAGGGGGTCCAGTCCGGGCAGGGACTCGCGCAGATACTCGTCGAACAGGCGCTCGTAGCGGAAGACCGTGACGATCTCGCGATCGCGCAGCCCGGGGACCTGGCGCACGATGGCGTAGCGGCGGCGGGCGAGCTCGGGGTCGGCGGCGAAGTGACGGAACACGCGCATCGAGGCGTCGCAGACCGCGGCCCACGGGTCGTCGTGGGGCTGCGCGAGGTAGGCGCGGGACTCGTCGAGCAGCACCTCGTGGTCAGCGAAGACGACGTCCTCCTTGCCGCCGAACTGCCGGAAGAACGTCGAGCGCGACACTCCGGCGGCCTGGGCGATCTGTTCGACCGACGTGTGGTCGTACCCCTGCGAGGCGAAGAGGTCGATGGCCGCGGCGACGACGGCCGTGCGGCTGGGGGCGGGGGACGTGTCGCTCACACCGCGAAGCCTATTGGCCCGGCGCGGGGAGGGCGGGCGCGGCGCGGGTGGGGCGTGGGGCGCGGGGCGCGGGGCGCGGGGTGGGGCGGTGCGGCGAGGATGCAGGAGCGGTGGGGCTGGTGGGGCGCGGCGGCGAGGATGCAGGGGCGGTGGGGCTGGTGGAGGCGTGGGAGTCGCAGGGGGTGGCATCCGTCCCACCGGTCCTGCAGAAGGGAGGGCGCGGGCGAGGGAGGCGGGCGCGGCGCGGCGCGGGTCGGGCGTGGGCGACGCGGCGGCGAGGATGTAGGAGCGGTGGGGCTGGTGGGGCGCGGCGAGGATGCAGGGGCGGTGGGGCTGGGGGAGGCGTGGGAGCCGCAGGGGGTGGCATCCGTCCCACCCGTCCTGCAGACGCGGGCCGGACCCGGGAAGGCGACGTGGGCCGGACCCCGGGAAGGCGACGCGGGCCGGACCCGGGAAGGCGACGTGGGCCGGACCCGGCGGCGACGAGTGCCGGACCCGAAAATGCGGCGCGGGCCGGACCCGGGAAGACGACGCGGGCCGGACCCGGCAGGGAGGCGCGGCGGCCCGTAACCGACTCGGCGGGCCGGGGCAAGTGGATGCCGGCGGCCAGGGTCCCGCAGTGGGATAGGACCATGACTTCGCTCTGGCAGTCCGCGTCCGCCCCCGTCGAGGGCACCCCCCTCGTACCCGACCGTCGGCACGACGTCGTCATCGTCGGGGCCGGCATCACGGGACTCTCGACCGCCGTGCTGCTGGCCGAGGCGGGCGTCGACGTGGCCGTGGTCGACGCCGGACCCGTGGGGCAGGGAGCGACCGGGGCCTCGGCGGCGGAGGCATCCCTCCTCCAGGGGACGACGCTGGCCACCCTGCGGTCGCACCATCCCGCCGGTCTCGTGCGCGCCTACGTCGACGCCAACCGGGCCGGGTTCGACTGGCTCGTCGAGCGCGCGGGGGCCGACGCCGACCGCCGGACGTCGTTCACCTTCGGTCGCGGCCCGGACACCGACCCCGCGCTGGACGCCGTGCTCGCCGCCGCGAAGGAAGCGGGGCTGCCCGTCCGCGAAGACACCCCCGACGACTTCGGCGGACGGTCGCGGGCGCGCGCCGTGGCCCTCGACGACCAGCTCGCCCTCGACCCGGTGCGTCTCGCGACCACCCTGGCGCAGCAGGCGGTCGCCGCGGGGGCGGCGCTGCATACGGGCGTGACCGTGCGCGACGTGCACGCGCTGCCGCAGGGCCGGATCGACACGGATCAGGGCGCGCTGTTCGGCGACACCGTCGTCCTCGCGACCGGGACGCCGCTCACGCGGCGCGGACTCTACGACCTCAAGACCCGGGCGCTCCGGTCCTGGGCGATCGCCTACGAGCTCGCGGACGCGACGCATGCCCCGGGCGGCATGTGGTCCGAGGTGGGCGCCGATGGACGTGGGGTGATGGCGGTGCCCACCTCGTTCGGGCGTCCCGCCCTGCTGGTGACGGGCGCGCGGCATCCGGTCGGGTCGGGGCGGTCCGAGGTCGCTCTGGCCGAGGAGCTCGCGGCCTGGGCGCGGCGCACGCTGCCCGTGGGGGACGAGCTCGCGCGCTGGTCCGGGCAGGACTACCAGTCGCACAACCTCGTGCCCTTCGTCGGAGGGATGCCGCGCGGTCTCGGCCGCATCCGCTTCGCGACGGGGTATGCGGGGTGGGGGCTCACCAACGGACCCGCGGCTGCGATGCGGCTGGCCGACGAGATCCGCGGGGTGTCGCGCCGGAACCGTCCGCAGTGGCTGCGGACCATCGGGACGCGCATGACCGTCCCGGCCGACCTCGGGAGGGGGCTGGCCGAGGCCGCCCGCCGCGCCCGAACCGTGGGCGCGGCTCTGTCGGGTGCGGTTCCGGCCCCGGCCCCGCGGCCGGCCGAGGGCGCCGGAGTCGTCGTGCGTCGCGGCCTGCGGACGGCGGCGGTGTCGACGACCGCGGGGACGACTCGCACGGTGGTCGCTCCGGTTCCGCTCACCTGGAACGACGCGGAGCGGTCCTGGGACAGCCCCGTCGACGGCTCGCGCTTCGCGCCCGACGGTCGCCGGCTCGAGGGCGCCGCGTCGCACGACCTGCCGGAGGTGGGGCGCGCCTCCTGAGCTCCGGCGGGTGGGCCGGCTCGCGGCGCGGCGGTGGTGCGGGGTGGCCGGTGCGGCTCGCGTAACTCCTGAGTCCTGGCGGTGGGTGCGGGGCGCGGTGTGGGGCGGTGCGGCTCGTGTAACTCCTGAGTTCTTGCGGTGGGTGCGGGGCGCGGTGTGGGGGCGGTGCGGCTCGTGTAACTCCTGAGTTTCGGCGGGCGGGTGGGCGCCGGTGTCGGCGTGCCGGGCTCCGGAGGAATGGATGCCGCGGGCCAGCGGCATCCATTCTGGACGGCTCCACCGCGTCGTTCTCCAGCGCGCGGCACCGGATCTGCGCGGCTGCCGCCGGCGTGGGTCGGTGCACGCGATGGGCCGGTGGGCGCGCCGGTTCTCAGGAGTTGCGCGAGTGTCCGGCGGGCGGCGCGGGCCGTGAGCGGCGTGAGCGGGGCGGGTGGGCGCGCCGGTTCTCAGGAGTTGCGCGAGTGTCTGGCGGGTGGCGCGGGCCGTGAGCGGGGTGAGCGGGGCGGGTGGGCCGCCGGCTCTCCGGACGCGCGCGTGCCCGGCCGGCGCGTCAGCTCTTGGCGCCGGTGACGGCGAGGGCGCCGCCCAGGCCGATCATCATGACGCCGCCCGTGCCGGACAGGGTGGAGATGCGGCGGGGGGAGCGGGCGAACCAGTTCCGCGCGGTCCCGGCCGCGAGGGCCCACACGCTGTCGCAGGCGAGCGCGAGCACCTGGAAGGTGAGCCCGAGCAGGAGCAGCTGCAGCCACACCGCGCCCGCGTGCGGGGCGACGAACTGCGGCAGCACGGCGACGAAGAAGGCGATCGTCTTGGGGTTGGTGAGGCCGACGACGAAGCCCTGCCGCAGCAGCGTCCAGGAGGACGCGGCAACCCGCGACGGACCGACGACGTTCGCGTGGCGGTGGCGGATCGCCTGGATGCCGAGCCACACCAGGTACACGGCCCCCGCGATCTTCAGCACGGTGAATGCGACGACCGACGAGGCGACGATGGCCCCCACCCCGAAGGCCACGGCCAGCACCGCCGGGACGGTTCCCAGTGCGTTCCCGACGACGCTCAGCACGCCCGCGCGGCGGCCGAGCGCGATCGACCGCCCGATGACGAACAGCACGCTCGGACCGGGGATCACGATGATGACGACCGAGGCGGCGATGAAGGCCACGACGTTCTCGAGGGGGAGCACTCGCGCAGCGTACTGCCGCTGCGTTTCGTGCGGGTGTCGCCAGCCGTCGGCCCGCCGAACTCCGGAGAAAGTGGATGCCACCGGCTCACGCGGCCGTTCTCGACGGCGTCCTGCCGCGGTTCTCCGGAGTTCGGCGGGAACCCCCGCCCGCCGCCCGTCGCACGCGACTCCCCGGAGTGCGGCAGGAAGCCCCGTCCGCCGTCGGCCCTCCGAACTCCGGAGAAAGTGGATGCCACCGGCTCACGCGGCCGTTCTCGACGGCGTCCTGCCGCGGTTCTCCGGAGTT
>NZ_JBMRJR010000005.1:369582-393712 GCF_049384025.1 Microbacterium sp. HMH0099
CGGCGGGAACCCCCGCCCGCCGCCCGCCGCACGCGACTCCCCGGAGTTCGGCGGGAAGCCCCGCCGGGGCGTCAGGCCGGGACCGCGTCGCGCGCGAGCAGCTCGGTGATGCGGCCGGCGCAGGTCCCGCACCCGGTCGCCGCGCGGGTGGCGGCCTTGACGCACGCGAGCGTCGGCTGGCCGGCCGCGGCCGCGTCCCGGATGGCGCCGGCCGTCACGCCGTTGCACCAGCAGACGGTGGCGTCCGCGGCGAACGGGTCACCGGCGATCGGCGCCCCGAGGTCGGGGGCGTCCAGTCGCAGCAGCGAGGAGCGGTCGGCCGGCAGCTCGGATCCCCGCTCGAACAGCAGGGTGAGCTCGGCGCCGGTGCGCGGCATCCCGACCGCCACGAACCCGGTGAGCACGCCGTCGACCGTCACGATCTTGACGTAGGACCCGCGGGCGGGGTCGGCCCAGACCGTGGCCTGGGGGACGTGGCATCCAGGTGCATGGATCGCGGCGAACGGGTCGACGTCGACGTCACCGCCGGCCACCACGTCGATCCCCTCGGCCTTGAGCATGACGACACCGGGCCGTTCGGCGGCCGCCGGCACCGCGGCCCCCGTGGACAGCAGGGCCGCAAGACGATCGGCCTGCCGCCAGCCGGGGCCGACGAGTCCGCTGGGCCCGCCCGTCACACGTTCTGCGGCCTCGACGTCGGAGGGCTCGGCGACGTGGGCGCAGTCGCCGATCGCGAAGATCGCCGGGTCCGTCCAGGTGCGCGACGCTCCGTCGACGAGGATGCCCGTCGAGGTGGCCACGCCCGCCGCCGCGGCGAGCTCCGTCCGCGCCCCGACGCCGCACGACAGCACGAGCAGGTCGCCCGTCAGCACCTTGCCGTCCGCGCAGACGAGTCCGCCGAACCAGGCGCGTCCATGATCGTCGTACCGCAGGTCGATGCTCTCCGCGCGGGCGTGGGGCGCCATCTCGACGCCGGCAGCGCTCGCCGCGGCGGCGAGCACGCGCCCGCCGTTCTCGTCGAGCGTCCGGTTCATCGGCGCGGCCGAGTGGTAGGCGACGACGACCTCGGCCCCGGCCTCGGCCGCGGCGAGGGCGAGCTCCATCCCGAGCACCCCCGCCCCCAGCACGACGATCCGCTGCCCGGACGTCACGGCCGCCCGCACCCGCTCGGCGTCGGCGAGGTCCCGCAGCGCGACCACGCCGTGCGGCAGGGGCGCGCCGCCGAGGTCGAGCTCGTCCGGTGTCGTCGGCCGGGCCGTCCGGTCGCGCCGTGCGCGTTCCATCCCGGCGAGCGTCGGCACGTTGGCGCGGGCACCTGTCGCGAGCACCAGCCGGTCGTAGGGCAGATGGATGCCGTCGTGCAGACGCACCGCCCGGCGATGACGATCGACGCCGACGACCACGGTGCCGAGCGCGAAGCGCACCCCGGCCGCTTCGGCGACACGGCGGTCGTCCATGTCGAGGCCGGCGCGGTCCATGCGGCCGACGGCATACTCGGCCAGCAGGACGCGGTTGTACACGTCGTGGGTCTCGGCCCCGACGACGGTGAGGTCGATGCGTCCGTCGCGGACCGCGGGGAGGAGCCCGTCGACGAGCCGCGCTCCGACGGGGCCGTAGCCCACCAGCACCACACGCTCAGACATGGACGTCCTCCTTCGGGGAACCAGCGGCAGCCCCGGCCGCCGGCTCGGCGAGCGACACGCGGACGCGCGTGCGCTTGAACTCCGGCATCGCCGAGGTCGGGTCGACGGCGTCCTCCGTGAGGCGGTTGGCGCAGCCGTCGCCCGCGTAATGGAACGGCAGGAAGACCGTGTCGGGCCGGATGTCCTCGGTCACGGTCGCGCGCGCCCGCACCGTCCCGCGCTCGTTGGCGACCGTCACGAACACCCCGTCCCGGATGCCGAGACCTCCCGCCGTCGCCGGATGGATCTCCAGTCGCGCCTCGGGCCGGGCGTCGTGCAGCTCCGCGATGCGGCGGGTCTGCGCCCCCGACTGGTACTGCTGCAGGTAGCGGCCCGTAACCAGCGTCAGGTCTCCGCCGGCGTCCACGGGTGTGGGAGGAGTGGCATCCACCGGCACGAGACGCGCGCGCCCGTCCGCGTGGGCGAACCGCTCGGCGAACGGCCGCGGGGTGCTCTCGGTCGCGAACGGCCAGTACGCCTCGACGCCCGTGTCGAGCAGCGCGTGGGAGAGCCCCGAGTAGTCGGCGATGCCGCCGGCGGAGGCGCGGGCGAGCTCGTCGAAGACCGTCGCGGGATCGGTGGACCACGTGGATGCCGCCCCCAGACGACGCGCGAGCTCGGACAGCACCCACAGCTCGCTGCGCGCCCCCTCGGGCGGGGTCAGCGCCCGACGGCGGCGGAGCACACGGCCCTCGAGGGACGTCATCGTCCCCTCCTCCTCGGCCCACTGCAGCACCGGCAGGACGATGTCCGCCAGCGCGGCGGTCTCGGACAGGACGAAGTCGCAGACGACGAGCATGTCGAGGGCGCCGAGCCGCGCGCGCACGGCCTCGACGTCCGGGGCGGAGACCACGACGTTGGATCCGGCGACCAGCAGCGTCCGGATCGGCCCGCCCAGCTCCGCGAGGAGGGCGGTCGCGGGGATGCCGGCATCCGGGAGTCCGTCCGGGTCGACGCCCCACACGCCCGCGACTTGCCGCCGGGCCTCGGGGTCGCGGATGGAACGGTAGCCGGGGAGCTGGTCGGCCTTCTGCCCGTGCTCGCGCCCGCCCTGCCCGTTGCCCTGCCCGGTGAGGGTGCCGTATCCGGAACCGGTGCGGCCGACGAGACCCAGGACGAGGGCGAGGTTGATGGCGGCGGTCGCGGTGGCGGTGCCGTCGACGTGCTGCTCGACGCCGCGGCCCGTGAGGATGTAGGACCGTCCCGCGGCGAGACGCCGGACCGTCGCGCGCAGGAGCGACACCGGGACGCCGGTCGTGGCGGACGTGCGCTCCGGCCACCACTGCGCGACGCTGCGGCGCACCGCGTCGGCGCCGGTGGTCCGCTCGTCGAGGTACGCCCGGTCGGCCAGGCCCTCCGCGAAAGCGAGATGGGTGAGACCGAGCAGCAGGGGGAGGTCGGTGCCCGGGGCGGGTTGCAGGTGGGTACCGGCGCCGTCCTCGGTCAGTCGCGCGGTCGCCGAGCGGCGCGGGTCGACGACGATGAGCCCGCCCTGGGCCCGCGCGCCGGCGAGGTGGGCGAGGAACGGGGGCATGGTCGCGGCGACGTTCGAGCCGAGCAGGAGGATCGTCTCGGCGTCGTCGAGATCGACGACGGGGAACGGCAGGCCCCGGTCCATTCCGAAGGCGCGATTGGATGCCGCTGCCGCCGACGACATGCAGAACCGGCCGTTGTAGTCGATGCGCGAGGTCCCCAGCGCCACCCGCGCGAACTTCCCGAGCTGGTAGGCCTTCTCGTTGGTGAGCCCGCCGCCGCCGAAGATCGCGTTGGCGTCGGCGCCGTGGGTGTCCTTGGTGTCGCGGAACGCCGCGGCGACGGCATCCAGCGCCTCGTCCCAGGTGATCTCGGTGAAGGAGCCGTCCGGGGCCTTGCGCAGCGGCATCCGGAGTCTCTGGGGGGATGCCAGGAGCTCCGCCGACGTCCAGCCCTTGGCGCACAGACCGCCCCGGTTGGTGGGGAAGTCGCGCCCGGCGACCGTCGTGTCATGGGTGTGTGTGACGGTCATCGCGCACTGCAGCGCGCAGTAGGGGCAGTGGGTGTCGGCGGAGCTCATGGTCAGATGCGGGTGCCGGACTTCTTGGACAGCGTCAGGTACACGCTCGCGGTGATCGCGAGGAAGGCCACGTAGGCGAGGGCGAACCAGCCGAGGGCGGGGGTGTACGAGCCGAAGGTCGTCTTCGAGAAGCCGAGCAGCTGCGGGATGAAGAAGCCGCCGTAGGCCCCGATCGCCGAGATCAGACCCAGGGCCGCGGCGGCCTTGCGCTGCGCACCGATGCCGCCGTTGGCGCGGAGGGTGAAGATCGTCGGGATCATCCGGTAGGTCGAGCCGTTGCCGATGCCCGCTGCGGCGAACAGCACCAGGAAGCACGCCAGGAAGACGGCGAAGTTCTGCATCGGCAGGGTCAGGATGACGCTCAGGATGCCGAGACCCATCACCGTGAAGGCGCCCATCGTGATGACGGTGCCGCCGAAGCGGTCGGCGAGCTTGCCGCCGTACGGGCGGGCGAGGGAGCCGACGAGCGCGCCCATGAACGCGAGAGTGACGGTGGCCGAGCCGATCGCGATGCCCGTGAAGTCGGGGAACGTGTCGGCGAGCAGCTTCGGGAAGACGCCCGCGAAGCCGATGAACGACCCGAACGTGCCGATGTAGAGGACGGCCATGACCCACAGGTGCGGCTCCTTGAGGGCGGCGAGGGATGCCGTGATGTCCGACTTCGCGTTGGAGAGGTTGTCCATGCGGAAGTACGCGCCCACCATCGCGACGATGATCAGCGGCACCCAGATGAGACCCGCGAGCGGCAGGTTGAGGGTGGCGGCGGCGCCGACCGTGATGACGATGGGGACGACGAACTGCGCGACCGAGGCGCCGAGGTTGCCGCCGGCGGCGTTGAGTCCGAGGGCGTAGCCCTTCTGCGCGGCCGGGTAGAAGTAGGTGATGTTCGCCATGGAGCTGGCGAAGTTGCCGCCGCCGAAGCCGGCGAGAGCGGCGATGACGAGGAGCACGCCGAACGGGGTGGCCGGGTTGGAGACCGCGACCGCCAGGCCGATGCTCGGGATCAGCAGCAGCGCCGCCGAGACGATCGTCCAGTTGCGGCCGCCGAAGCGCGGGACCATGAACGTGTAGGGGATGCGCAGCGTCGCGCCGACGAGGCTCGGCATGGAGATGAGCCAGAAGATCTCGCCCGTCGAGAGCGTGAAGCCCGCGGCCGGCAGCGAGACGACGACGACGGACCACAGCTGCCAGACGACGAAGCCGAGGAACTCGGCGAAGATCGACCACCGCAGGTTGCGGGAGGCGATGGCCTTGCCCTCACGGGCCCACTGCGCGGCGTTCTCGGGGTTCCAATTGTCGATCCAGCGGCCGGGGCGGTGTTTCAGCTCTGCGCTCGCGGCTTCGGTGCTCGCGGCTTCAGTGGGCGCTGCTGCGGTGGTCGCGGTCGCTGCTGGGGTGCTCGCGGCTTCGGCTCGGGTTGCGGGGTGCGCCGGGGCGGCGTCGGGGCGCGGGTCGGTGACGGTCACGGGGTCCTCCGTAGGGCGATGTGGGGAGGTGCAGCGCCCCGCATGGGCTGGGCGTGCCGCCAGCGTAGGGAGGAGGGATTACCCGGGACCGCGTCGTCGGGGGCGGGGAGGTAACGGTTGTCTCACCCGCGGTGGGGGCGGGGGAGAGGGGGAGTTTACGTGGCCGTTACACGGGGTGGCGGCTGAACCCTACGCGGCTCGACCGGCATCCGTGGCGGTCGACCGACGACTGACCCTCCGCCCGCATGTCGAGCGAATCACAGGCGCGTCGCGCCTGGAGGGTATGCGAACGAACGAACCGAGGTGGGCGGCCACTTTCCCGCGCTGCAGATGCCGGGGGAGTTCGTGCGCGACCTGCGGGAGGGATTGGCGGCGGTGCTTGCTCGTGGCCTGCCTCAATGGCGGGCTGGCGCATGAGGTTGCTCGCCAACGCGTTTCGTCAGGCGACGTGCGCTCTGCGGGCGGTCGGCTACGGTCGAGTAGTGAACCAGGTAGTCCGGATCGTGGCGCGAGTGGTGAGCACGGCCGCTCTGACGGCCCTGTCCGTGCTGCACGCGGTGTGGGCGTCCGGCTCGCCGTGGCCAGCGAAGAGTAAGAAGCAGCTGGGGGAGGCTGTCGTCGGCTCCGATGGGCCGATGCCGGGCGTGACGCCGACGCTGGTCGTCGCTGGCGGAACCGCCGCAGCGGCGCTTCTCGCGTCAGGCGCACTGGGGAAGGGCCCCGCGCAACGGCTCGCGCTTCGCGGAATGGGGACCGTCATGGTGCTGCGCGCAGTGTCAGGCGGTGGCCCTGCCCTCGCCGCTATGGGGCTGCCTCCGGCCGGAAGGACGTTCCGGCAACTCGACGCCCGCGTCTATCGACCGTTCGCCGCGCTCCTGGGCGTCTCGCTGTGGCTCGCTCAACGCGTCGAAAGGCCGGAGCGCGGCTGACGGTCTGACTCCAGGCGGAATACGACCTCACGCGGCGGTGACAAGCCGCGTTACTTTCATGGGCTCTCCGACGAGCCGGCGGGCCCGCACGTGATCGGGAGGAGAGGACGGCGACGTCCGCTCCTCCCGGATCCGAATCAGAGTCCGACGGCGGTCAAGGCGAAATTGGCCTGATCTGCGGTGAACTGTTCGCCGTAAGCGCTCGTCAACTGCTCGAAGAGGCCATCGCGGGAGAAGCCCATGAAGTCGAGGTACGACTCGGCCGACTGCACAGCTTCCTGGTTCCAGTCGACCTTGCCCGCTGATTCGAGATAGGCGATGGCGAACTCGGCGTCTTCCGCCGCATATCCCTCGCCATATTCGCTGGTCAGCTGCTGCGTAAGACCAGCGCGAGAGAAGCCACCGAAATCGAGGTACGACTCCGCTGATCGCACGGCGCTCGACTGCGCGGTCGTCATCGAGGGCTCCGCCGGCTCGGCGGGTGCGGGCTGGGCGGGTGCCGGAGCCGGCGCGGCGGCGTCGGCTTTCTTCTCGACATTGACGACGATCGTGTCGCCGGACTTCGCCGTCGAGCCCGCCGCGGGTGTCGTGCTCAGGACGGTCCAATTGTCACGGTCGATGACGATGCCCTCCGCCGCGGAGAACTCGGTCTCGAGGCCCGCGTTCTCGAGCAGAGCCTGCGCCTCCTTGGCCGTGAGCCCCGTGGTCTCGGGGACGGACACTTCAACGACCGCCTCGGTCTCCTCCGCGACCGCCTCCGTCTCCTCGACGACGGGCTCCACCACCTCGACCTGCTTGTCGGACGCTTCCGTCACGTCGCTCCGACCGCTTCCCATGGCGCTGCCCACGCCGCTGATCACGATCAGGCCCGCCAGGATGCCGACCGGAATGATGACCGCCTTGCGCTTGAACCACGGCGCCTTCGTCGTACGTGTCTCCGCGTCGACGGGGGCGACCGGGGCGGAGGGTGTCACCGAAATCGGACGGGAATGAGCCGTCCAGCCGGTGCCGTCGTAATAGCGCTCGGTGCCGGGAGCGTTCACGTCGGGGTACCAACCAGCGGCGTAAGTCGGAGTGTTCTCTGTCATCGGGTTTCCTTCGGTATGAATGAAAGCGCGAACGACCACGCGCTCCATCTCGCCGCCACCTGAAGGGCGAACTTTAGAGCGCGCGCGTTTCTACCGGGAAATGAGGTGGTGGATACCGCCCCCAGCGGCTCCACGTAACGCGCCCCCCGCGTTCGCTCTCGAAAGTATGCCGGAATGGGAACGACTTCGCTATAACGCGAATCGGGAGTTTGCGGCGACGGGGAGATTCGCGACCGAGGTACGTGCCGGTCGACGTTCGCGGCTCTTTCCGGACCTTGGACGAGCCGTCAGCGCTCTGTCGGTTTTGGTTCTGGGCAAGAGGGTCGGACGGCGAGCCGCGACCACCGCAACCCTCATCCGCCCACCCGCCCGAGCCGCCTACGGTGGCGCGCGTGACGCCCACGCCCCCTCCCCGTTCCCACCGCGTGAACGGCCTCCCTTTCCAGTCCTTCTCGACCCGGCGGCCGGGCGCGACCGCTTACGTGCTCGTCCACGGCATCGGGATGTCGCACCGCTATCTGCGGCGCCTGCACGGCGAGTTGGCGACGGATGCCGAGGTGCATTCGGTGGACCTGCCAGGCTTCGCCGGCGTCCCCAAGCCCGGGCGCTCGCCGGGCATCCGCGAGACGGCCGACGCCCTGGGTGGTGTGCTCGACGACCTCGGCGTCCGCGACGCGGTCCTCGTGGGGCAGTCGATGGGGTCGCAGTGGGTGGTGGAACTCGCCGTCCGCCGCCCGGATCTGGCCCGCGCGGTCGTGGCGCTCGGTCCGGTCGCCGACAGCCGGCGCCGCGGGGTCATCACCCAGGCGCTGCTCCTCGCGCGGGACTCCGCGCTCGAGCCGCCCCGGCTGCTCGGCATCGTCGTCAGTGACTACGTCCGCTGCGGCCTGGTCTGGTACGCCCGGCAGGCGAGGCACATGCTGCGGTACCCGATCGAGGACAGGGTGGCGCATGTGACCGCGCCCGTCCTCCTCATGCGGGGCGGCGACGACCCCATCGCCTCTCAGGACTGGCTGACGCTTCTGCGGGCCCGCGCCCGTGACGCCGACATCGCGACCATCCCGGGCCACCGGCACCTCGCGCACTTCACCGCGCCGCTCGAGACGGCCGACCGCATCCGGGCGTTCGTCGCGGCGCACCCGCCTCGATGAA
The DNA here is from genome assembly GCF_049384025.1 of Microbacterium sp. HMH0099. NCBI lineage: Bacteria > Bacillati > Actinomycetota > Actinomycetes > Micrococcales > Microbacteriaceae > Microbacterium > Microbacterium sp. HMH0099. Next base: position 377,953 of record NZ_JBMRJR010000005.1, read on the forward strand.
CCGACGCGGTGCGGTCAGGGAACGCGGATGCCGATGGACCTCAGCTCCAGATTGGCGAGCTGCCTCATGACCTCGGGGTCCCTCCGACGCCAGGCGCCGAGCGGGTCGGGGTCGATCCGGGCGATCGCTCCGACCTTCTGGTTCGTGAGGGCGCGGAGCGCGAGCAGGTCGACGTCGAGGCCGACGCGGATCATCTGCCGCGTGCGCGTGGCGCGGGTGGCGAACCGGATGCGGGGGAGGAGCCACACGAGCAGCAGGATGAGGATCGGAACGGCCGCGACGCCGATCCCGAGGGCGGTCGCCGCCCGCAGGATGAGGTCCTGCTCGGTCTGACCGGCGGACCGCAGCGTCTCGCCGGCGCTGCTCGCCGCGTCGAACGGGTCGCGGATGCTCTCGCCGATGAGAGGGATGCCGCCCAGCCGACCCCCGACGTCGGTCATCGACGACTGCAGCCCCGCGCCGGCATCCTGCATCTGCCGGCCGAACCGGGCGAGCTCGTTCACCACGGAGAACACCAGGATCCCCATCGCGATGCTCACGGCGATCAGCGCGACCGCGACGACGTCCGCCACGATCTGCCGCATCCGCCGCGGCGCGAAGTCCGAATACAGTTTCACGCCGTCAGCCTCCCACGCGGCGCGGCGGCGCCGGCCCGCGGTTCGGGGCGCGATTCGTGCACCGGGGCGACCTACGTCCGCCCCACTGCACATCTCACGCCCCAAACCGCCCCGTGGAGCCGAACCACGCCCCGAGCCGGCCCACGCGCTAGCGTGCTCGCATGGCTCGCGTCCTCGTCACCGGGATGTCGGGCACCGGCAAGTCGACGGTGCTCGATGTTCTGGCGTCGCGCGGGTACCGCACCGTGGACACCGACCTGGACGGGTGGACCGACGGGGAGGGCGGACCGTGGGATGCCACCCGGATGGGCGATCTGCTGAGGACCGAGCGGACCGTGGTGGTGTCGGGAGCGGCCGAGAACCAGGGCGACTTCCTGGACCGCTTCGACCACGTGGTGCTCCTGTCCGTCCCGGTCGAGGTGGCCATCGAGCGCGTCCGGACGCGGTCGAACAACTCCTACGGGCGGACGATCGAGCAGCAGGACCGGATCCGTCGGCACTTCGCAGAGGTCGAACCGCTGCTGCGTCGAAGTGCCACGGTCGAACTCGACGGTCGGCTCCCGCTCGCGCGCCTGGCCGATGAGGTCGCGAGTCTCGCGGACGGCCATCCGACCGACGCCCGCTCGGCCGTGCCCCCGCGGAGTGACAGGGCGGAGGCATGATGGCTCGGGCGAGCGGACCGGATCACGTCTCGCGGGCGATCTTGGTCTTGATGGGCACCGTCGTGCTCGGAGCGGGCGCCATCATCCTGATGCAGCTGCAGGGGTTCAGAAGTCTGGGGTGCTCCTCTTACTGCGACCACAGGATGTACGCGGTCGCCGGCTACGGGCTCATTGTCACCGTCATCCTCGCGGTCGGCCTCGGGGCCGCGGGAGTGATCGTCGCGAAGGACAAAGGCCGGTCGGCCCTAATCGGGCCGGTGATCGGTGCGGTCGTCGTGGTGGTGGCATCCGTCGTCCTTCTGCATGTCGGCGGTGCCGCCCTCACCCGGACGTGACGGATCGGGGCGCGATTCGTGCACCGGGGCGACCTACGTCCGCCCCACTGCACATCTCACGCCCCGACCCACGGCGAGCGCCCCGAATCGCGGCGCACGCCCCGACCCTCCCGACCCGCGGCGGGCGTCAGGGCCGCTGGCCGCCGCCGCCCATCCCCATGCCGCCCGCCGCGGCGACGCCGGCGGTCACCGACGTCGCGGAGCCGTCGACGCTCACCGTGTAGGTCTGGCCGTCGGTCACCGCCGACGACGAGAACACCACCGACCCGAACGACTTCTCGGCCGTGTACGAGGCGATGACGGAGCCGGTGGCATCCTGGATCTCCACCGTCGACCCGGCGGAGCCCGACGCCGTCGCGGCGATCCAGCCCTGCTCCGACGAGGCGTCCGGCGACTCCGCCATGCCCGTGCTGCCGATCGCGACGAGCGTGCCGCCGGTGACGGTGAGCCCGCCGTTGGAGTCGAGCGCCCCGTTCCCCTGACCGGTGGGTCCGTAGACGGTGACGTCCCCGCCGGTCATGGTGATGCTGCCGTTGGAGTCGAGGCCGTCGCCCTCCGCGTCGATCACGAGGGTGCCGTCCGAGATGGTGACGGTCTCGCCGGTGTCCTGCATCCCGCCGCCCCCGCCGCCGCCGGACGTGGTGGTGCCCGACGCGTTCACGCCGTCGTCGGACGAGGTGACGCGGGTCGTGCCGCCGGCGATGCGGATGTCGGCCGACTCGATGCCCTCGTTCGACCGGCTGACGGTGATGTCGCCCCCGGTGATCGCGAGGGCGGTCTCGGAATGGATGCCGTCGCCCTCGGCCGCGATCGCCACGGTGCCGCCCGTGACGACGGCGTCGGTCTGCGCGTCGATGCCGTCGTCGGTCGCGGTCCCATCGATCGTGCCGCCGGACACCCACACGTAGCCCTGGGTGGCGTCGTCCGTCTGGTCGCTCTTCAGCGCATCCCCGCCGGCGGTGAGGGTGAGCGTGCCGCCGGACACCACGAGGGAGTCCTTGCCGCGGAGGGCGTCGTCGGCGGCATCCACGGTGATCGTCCCGCCGAGGATGGCCAGGTCGTCGGTGGCGGAGATGCCGTCGTTGCCGGTGTCGGTCACCGTGAGCGCGCCGGAGCCCGAGACGGTGAGGTCGCTGTCGGCGTAGATCGCCGCGCTCGCGTCGGCGTCGGCCGAGCTCGCCGCGGTGACGGCGTTCGTCGAGCCGTCGGCGAGCGAGAGGGCGACGTCGTCGGCGGTCACCACGTGGATCGCCGAGCCTGAGGTGCTCGTGATCGTCGCGCCGTCGAGCACGAGGACCACCTGCGCGTCGTCGGGGGCGTCCACGACGACCTGACCGTCGAGGGTCCCGGTGAGGCGGTAGACGCCGGCCGCCGTGATCGTGACGGTCGAGCCGTCGACGGTGACGCCGTCCGCGTCGCTGGACGCGGTGGAGCCGGAGAGGGTGATGGTCGCGGCATCCGCGGTGCTCCACTCGTCGTCGTTCACGACGGTGCCGTCGGCGTTCGCCGCGAGCAGCTCCGCGGCGGCGGCGGGGATGGCCGCGTCGACGTCCATGGTGGTCTGCACGCTCGACTCGCTGCTGAGCGGCGACGTGGCCGACGGCGTCGCGGCGGGCTGCGCGGTGACGGCGCATCCGGCGAGCACGAGGCCCGCCAGGGCGAGGGGGAGGGTCAGGGGGATCAGGCGGCGGCGCATGGCGTGTCCTTTCGAGCGGGGCGGGAGGGGGAGAGGGATGCCGGGGAGGCGAACGGTCCGGAGAGGACCCGGGTCCAGCGGTTCCGGGGCAGGTCGGGGCGCAGCGCCGCCATCCCGGTGGCGTACTTGCTGACGCGCTGCGGGCGGTGCCCGGCGCGCCACAGGGCGCGGTCGAGGGCTCCCGCCTGGCCGGGGGACTTCGTCTCGACGATGGCGAAGCGGGGAAGGGTGAAGCCGGCGCCGTCCGCGTCGACCCATTCCAGGTCGAGGTCGACGGTGGCGCGGGACGGTATCACCCCGGGCAGCAGCAGCGTCGCCCGCCGGTACCGGGTCTGCAGCCGCGCGTCGAGGTCGTCGGCGCGAGCCGGGGCGACCCCGATCGCCCCGAACGCCTCGGCGACGTCGTCGCGGGCCGCGGAGGTGAGCCGTTCGGCGGCGCCGATGTCGTACTCGTCGCGCTCCTTACGGGTGAGGCCGCGCGCTCCGCGCGTCTTCATCTCGAGGTAGGCGGCGCCCGTGTCGAGGTACGTGCGCGTCCGGAGCTTGAACCGGCGGCGGCGGCCGTGAGCGGCGAGGCGGAAGCTCAGCAGGTCGGGGGTGTCGAAGTAGACCGACCGGTAGGCCAGCTCCCGCTCGCCCGCGATCTCCAGCGCGGACGGGGCGTCGGCGGAACGGTGGAGGGCGTGGAGGAGGGAGGCGGCGGCATCCATCGGCACCACGTACTTGCGGTCCACCCGGGTGAGGAGCGCCGCATCGGCGGTCAGGGCGTCGAGCCCGATCGACGGGAGGGCGGCGAGAGCGTCGGTCGCACGGTCGCGGGGGCTCATCGGGCGCCGCCGATCAGGTCGGCGAAGGCGATGCCGGTGCCGTCCTCGTCGGAGCGGCGGGTGGCGGGGGTGTCCGCCCGGGCATCGTCGGCGGGTCGGGCGGTGGGGGCCGCGGCGGTCCGCACGCGGTACCGCACGTCGACGAGCGTGGTGTCGTCGACGAGATCGAGCTGCTGGACCGTGAGTCCGGTCACCTCGCCGCCGAGCAGACGCTCGAGCTCCGTGCGGAGCGCGGTCTCGTCCGGGATGGCGCGGTCGAGGTGCACGACCTGGTGCCGGGACCGCGAGAGCACCCGCGGGTGGTCGGCGACGACGAGGACCGCGACGATCAGTCCGACGAGCAGCAGGGGAGTGACCAGGTCGGTGTGGGGCAGGCCGCAGATGAGACCGATCGCGAGAGCGGCGAAGTAGTAGGCGACCTCCCGCTGGGTGATCTCGCTCGACCGCAGCCGGATGATCGACAGCACGCCGAACAGGCCGAGTCCGAGGCCCAGCGCGACCTCCGCGGTGCCGAGCACGGTGGCCACGGCGAGGACGCCGACGTTCACCCCCAGGAAGGCGACGACGAGGTCGCGGCGGCGATGCCGCTGGAAGTAGACGGCGCTGAGCAGGACGGCGGCGACGAGGTCGGCCGCGGCCAGGAGGAGGGCGGTGGTGGTCATGGGGTGCTCCTTGCGGTGAGGGGATGGGACGTGGTGGGGGTCGGGGCGGAGGCGTCCGCGGGGTCCGCTGTGGACGACGGGCCCGTGACGCCGGCTGTGGAGGAGGCGTGCGGGGCGGGGGCAGGGGCCGAGGCGTGCGGGTCGGGGGCGGGGGCCGAGGCGAGCGGGGCGGCAGCGGGCGGGCCGGGCCGCGAGATCGGGCGGGGCGGCGGGCCGGCGGCATCCATCCGCGGGAAGACCAGCGATCGCTGGACGCCGTAGCTGAGGACGGACAGCACCCCCTCGGTCACGACCTTCGCGGGCAGCAGGGCCAGCCCGTGCTCGGTGAGGAAGGACATCCAGGCGATGTTGGATGCCAACAGGGCCAGGGCCAGCACCCCGTACCGCACCGCCTGCCCGACGAGCGGGCCGCCCTGGGCGCGGAAGACCACGCGCCGGTTGACGAGGAAGTTCGCGCTCGCCGACAGCAGACGCGCCGCGACGATGGACGGGACCAGCCAGCCCGTCAGCGCCTGCAGGAGGAGCAGCGCCACGGTGTCCACGACGAACGCCGCGAGCGACGACGACGCGAACAGCAGCACCGGCAGCAGCACCCGCAAGGAGTCGCGCACCGGACGGAAATGGCTCGACGCGTTGCGGTCGAGGTAGACCGTGTCGATGGGCACCTCGTGGGCGGCGATCCCGTCGGGGCTCAGGCGCAGCAGCATCCGCTGCTCGTACTCGAAGCCGTCGCCCGGGACGCCGAGCGCCCAGGCGAGACGGTCGGACGGGATGCCGCGGAGTCCGGTCTGCGTGTCGGTGACCTGCCGTCCGGTGGCGAGCCGGAACAGTCCCCGTGCGGCCGCGTTGCCGACGCGGCTGCGCAGGGGCACGTCGCCCCGGAACCCGCGGACGCCGAGCACCAGCGCGCTCCGTCCGTCCGCCGCGTCGGTGCGCAACGCCTCCGCCACGCGGCACACGTCGGTCGGCGTGTGCTGTCCGTCGGCGTCGGCCGTGACGACGTCGGCATCCGGTCGCTCGGCGGCGATGCGGGCGAACCCGGTCTTGAGCGCCGCGCCCTTGCCCCGGTTGGCGGGGTGGACGAGGACCCGGGCGCCCTCGTCGCGGGCGGCGGCGAAGACGGGCGCGAAGGCGGGGCCGCTGCCGTCGTCGACGACGAGCACCTCCAGGTCGGGATCCGCGCGGCGCAGCTCGCCGATGAGGATCGGCAGGCGCGGGCCCGGCTCGAACGCGGGGATGAGGACGAACACCGCTCAGCCCGCCACATAGAGGATGTCGCTGGTGCCGCGCTCGCCGCCGTTCGACGGCGAGTTGACCACCTCGCCGTTGAAGTACATCGTCGACGAGCCGCCGCCGTCGAGGTTGTAGGCGGTCGTGGCGCCGAGCGAGAGCATGATGTCGGCCAGCTCGGGCAGCGTGACGCCCTCGCTGTACCCCTCCTGCCGGCCGTCGACGACGACGAACACGAGATGGTTCTCGTCGATCACGCCGACCGCGGTGCGCGGCTGGTCGCCCTGGATCGAGTGGTTGCCGACGTTGGTGTCCACCTCGACGCTGTCGATGCCGTCGACGACCTGCCCGTCCTCGACGATGGCCGGGCCGAAGCTGAGGGTGTTCCAGACTCCGGATGCCAGGAGGTCATCGGCCGTCGTCTGCGTCTCGTCGTACACCTCGACGTGGCCGTCGGTGTAGAAGGCCAGGCCCTCGCGGGCGCCCTCGTCGCGATAGACGACGCCGTTGCGGATCTCGATGCCGGTCGACCGGAAGCCGTAGTAGTCGCCGTTGATGGCGAAGATCGCGTCATTGGCCGCGGCGATCTCGCTCGTCGTCTGCGTGATGTTCTCGCCGAACTGGTTGTTGGCGAAGGCCGAGCGCAGATCTGTCGCGTCGCCGAGCACGACGTCGGCGACGTAGTAGGTGAGGGTGTCGGTCGTCACCGTCGAAAGGGACACCGAGGTGGAGCCGTCGCTCCAGCTCGTGTCGGTGAGCGAGGTCGTCGTCGTGGTGGACGCCTCGGACGGAGCGGCGACGGTGGAGTTCTCCGCCTCGTAGGCCGCGACATCGGCGACCTCGACGTGCGGGACGAGGAAGCGATCGGCCGCCCACCAGGCGGACCCGCCGACCGTGAGGACGACCGCGAGGCCGCCGGCGAGGAAGGCGCGGCGGGTGGTGCGGCGCCGGGTCGTGGGGGTGCGGCGCGGGGCGGCCGGGGTGGGGGCACCGGGCGCAGTCGTCGCGGCGTCGGTGCGGCGGCGCGGGGCGACGGGGGCGGTCACGGCGTCGGGCGCAGTCCCGGTGTCGGGGGTGCGGCGCGGGGCGTCGGACTCGGGGGCGGGGTCTGGCGTTCGCATGCCCCTAGGAAAGGTGGCGCGCCCTCACCGGAGCCTCACCGGACCCTGCCCGCTGCTGAGAGGACCTATGCGAGTCCTATGTGAGGCGGATTCGCGCGTGGGCGTCGTTCGGGGCGCCATCCGTGCATCGGGGCGGGATATGTCGCGCCCCGACGCACATCCCGCGCCCCAAATCCCACGGCGCGCACCGGACCTGAGAGGCTGATGAGATGCGAGGACAGATCTGGGGATTGATCACGGCCGCGGTCGGACTGGCCATCATCGTGCTGCTCGCCATCGACGGCATCCAGTACGGCATCTGGGTCGACGAGATCGGGCCGTCCCTCGACATCGCGGACCAGGCCGCACAACCGACACTCATCATGTCGGCGGTGATCGGCGTGCTCGCCATCGGGCTCGTCATCGGCGGTCTCGCTGTGGGGCTGTCGATTCCTCGCGGCCAAGGACCTGATCGGCCCGCTCGCACCGAGTGACGTGGGACGGCGACGTCGGCACGATCGAGCCTGTCGCCGGCGCGCGGGATCGGGGCGCCATTCGTGCACTGGGGCGGGATATCTCGCGCCCCAGCGCACATCCCGCGCCCCACACCCCGCGCCCCGGAACCCGCCGCGCGGCGGATCACGCCACGGTACGGATCACGCCCGTGATGATCAGCGTCACGGCGGTCGTCCACAGCGCGATCGCCGCGGCCTGCCACGCGATGACACGGACCGGCGAGACCCCGGTCGACGTCAAGGCGGCGGCGGTGAACTGCGTCGGCAGCAGCAGCGGGCCGAGCAGGCTCACACCCGGCGTCCCGTAGCGGTGGTAGGCCCGCTCGAACTTCTCGCGCCGCGCCGTCGTCGGCTTCTCGGGCGCCCCGCGGCGAGTCGTCACGGCGGTGCGCACCCGGGATGCCACGAGCACCACCACCGCCACGCACAGCAGATTCCCGAGGGCCCCGGCGGCGGCGGCGAGGACGGGATGGATGCCACCGATGATCCCGATCGCGGCCGCCCCCTCGCCCTCGATGAACGGCACCGCCCCGGCCAGGGCCACGACGAGCGGCTGGACGAGATCGGGCACGCCGGCGACGAGGTCCTGGAAGCCGAGGACGAGGTCGGAAACGGGGTTGGACATGGATGCCTCCGGGGGTCTGGATCGCGGGGTGTTCCGCGGTGATCCCATCTCATCGGCGGGCGGCTCGCTGCGGCAGTGTCGCGGTGTCACCCGCTCACGGGAGGATGCGACGGCCCACCCGTGACGAATGTCATGCCCGTACTGTGGCGGGTGTGAGCCCCCGTCCCGCCGCCTCGCCGATCGCCGCGTCTTCGACCGTCCCGCGGAACGACGAGACCGCGTCCGTTCGCATGCCCGCCGCGACGACCCACGCCCGCGACGTGCGCGTGACCTGGTGGTACACGGCCGGCTCCCTCGTCGTCTTCCAGCTCACCACCCTGTTCATGTGGCTGCTCGCGCTCCTGTACCGCGAGCCGCCCCTCCCGTACCCCGCGGCTCTCACGCTTTTCGTCGCGGGTGCGGCCGTGTCCGTCGCCGCCGGCGTCCTCCTGCTCGTGCGTTACCGGGTCGAGCCGGTCGACGACGCGGAGGACCACCGTGCGGGCGTCCCGTGGGTGCTCCTCGGAGCCTCCGCCGCAGCCGCGCTCGCCCTCGGGGCCGGTCTCGGCTCGCCGCTGCTGGCCGTGACCACGGCCGCGTACGCCCTCTGCCTGGTGCGCTGGCAGGGTGGCATCCGGTTCCGTCTCGTCCTCCTGCTCACCGTCGTGATCCTCGCGGTCTGGTTCGTCGAGGGCACACGCCTGAACCCCGACGCGTACGCCGGGCCGGTCACGAGCGCCGCGGTCTTCGGCGCACTGCTGGTGCCGATCACGGCGACATCGCTGTGGTGGTGGGACGTCGTCCGCGAGCTCGACCGGGCGCGTCGCGCGGAGGGGCGTCTCGCCGCGGCGCAGGAGCGCCTGCGCCTCGCGAGCGACCTGCACGACCTGCAGGGCCACCACCTGCAGGTCATCGCGCTGCAGCTGGAGCTCGCCGAGAAGATGCTCGCGCGGGACCCGGATGCCGCTGCCGATCAGGTCCGCGCGGCCCGCGGGAGCGTCGACGAGGCGCGCCGCGGGACCCGGGATCTGGCCGCGCGGTTCCGCGGGGTGCCGCTGCCCGACGAGCTCGCCAACGCCGTCGACCTGCTGCGCGCGGCGGGACTGCGGGTGCGTCTGGACGTCGCCGAGGATGCGGCGGAGGCCCCGGCGGACGTCCTCGGGCCCGTCGTCCGCGAATGCACGACCAATGTCCTCAAGCACGGAGGCGGCGCCGAGGCATCCCTGTCCCTCCTCCGACGCGACGGCGCCTGGGTCCTCTCGATCGGCAACGACGTGCGCGGGGAGACCTCGCCCGTCGGCGACGGCGCGGGCCTGGCCGGGATCGCGGCGCGCGTCGGCGCCATCGGCGGGACCATGGATGCCGCCGCCTCCGGCGACCGCTTCGTCGTCACGGTCGCCGTGCCGGCCGGGGTCGTGTCGTGAGCGGCGACCGGGTCATCCGGGTGCTCATCGCCGACGACGAGGACATGATCCGCACGGCGCTCGCCGCGCTGCTGCGGCTCGAGGACGACCTCGACGTCGTGGGGGAGTGCCGCGACGGCGAGACCGCGATCTCCGAGGCCGCGCGGCTGCGGCCGGACGTGTGCCTGCTCGACCTGGAGATGCCCGGACTCGACGGCGTGGACACCGCCGCCCGCATCCTTCGCACGGTGCCGTCGCGCTGCGTCATCGTCACGCGCCACGCCCGGCCGGGAGTGCTGCGCCGAGCCCTGGGAGCGGGCGTCGACGGGTTCCTGCCGAAGTCCCGCCCCGCCGACGACGTCGCCGCGGTGATCCGCGAGGTCGCCGCCGGTCGGCGCTACGTCGACCCCGAGATCGCCGCCGACGCCCTGAGCGACGAGCGGAGTCCGCTCACGGACAGGGAGCTCGACGTGCTGCGCGCCGGCGCGCGCGGCGAGACGGTCGCCGAGATCGCCGCAGCGCTGCATCTGTCGGCCGGGACGGTGCGCAACCACGTGTCGTCGGTGCTCGGCAAGCTCGGCCTCGCGAGCCGGCAGCAGGCGACGATCCACGCGCGCGAGCGCGGGTGGATCTGACGCGCTCCCGTCGCTCCCGCCGGGGCGGTGCGCCCGCGGCATCCGCCACCTGCGTCGCGATGACCTGGCGCAGATGCACGCGCTGACCGCCGCGCGGCGTACATATGCGGCAAGTCAGCGTCGGACGGGTCGGGCCGGGCGTGGCGGGCCCCGGTGGCATCCCGGCCCCCTCCCTAGCGATGAGGTGGCGCAGGTGCACGCGCTGACCGCGTCGCGGCGTACATGTGGGGCAAGTCAACGTCGGAGGGGTCCGGCAGGGCGTGGCGGGCCCCGGTGGCATCCCGGCCCCCTCCCTAGCGATGAGTTGGCGCAGATGCACGCGCTGACGGCGTCGCGGCGTACATATGCGGCAAGTCAGCGTAGGAGGGGTCGGGCAGGGCGGGCGCGCGGGCAGGGCGGGGGTGGGGCACTGCGGCATCCATGGTCCGGGGAGGGCTTCGCGATCCGTGCCGGGGGCTGCGCGACGCGGTCCATCCACGCATTCTGGGGTGGCTCGCCGTTATCTTCGCTCGCACCGGGTGTCGGACGAGCGAAGGGGCTGACGGTGATCGACGTGGGACGGTCGGCCGCGGGGCCGACGTGGAAGACCAGCGAGGACGACTTCGTCCTGGGGGCGTGCGCGCGGCGCATCGTGGGCTTCGCGGCGCTCGCGCCGGACGGCCGGTGGAGCGCGTTCGACGACGAGTCCCAGCCGCTCGGCGACCTCGCGATCCTGGACGAGGCGAAGGCGCGCATCTGGGGGGCGCATCGCACGACGCACGACAGGACGTGCGCGTCGCCCTGGGGGCACGGCTGGGCGGGTCTCGCGGAGACGGTCCGGCGCTGGCGCGAGGGCGGAGCGGTGCCGCCGCGGCAGGACGGCCCCGGACCGCAGGACTGAGGACGGGATGCCGCCGAGCCCGGGCCGGCGAAGCGAATGCCTCCCATCGGAGGGAGCGGGGCGGGGCCATTCAGCCCTGTCCGGTAGGGTGGACGATTGGTGCAGATCTCTTGATATCGAGAGATTTCGCCTCCTCCCACCACCGATCGCCCAGCGAAGGATTGTCCGTGGATCTCTACGAGTACCAGGCACGTGATCTGTTCGAAAAGTACGAGGTGCCGGTGCTCGCCGGCATCATCGCCGACACCCCTGAGGAGGCGAAGGCGGCCGCGGAGAAGCTCGGCGGTGTCGTCGTCGTCAAGGCTCAGGTCAAGACCGGAGGCCGCGGCAAGGCCGGCGGTGTGAAGGTCGCCAAGACCCCCGACGAAGCGTTCGAGGCGGCGCAGGCCATCCTCGGCCTCGACATCAAGGGCCACGTCGTCAAGCGCGTCATGGTCGCCGCCGGTGCCCGCATCGCCAAGGAGTTCTACTTCTCGGTGCTGCTCGACCGCGCCAATCGCTCCTACCTGTCGCTGTCCAGCGTCGAGGGCGGCATGGAGATCGAGGAGCTCGCCGTCGAGCGTCCCGAGGCGCTCGCGCGCATCGAGGTCGACCCGCTCGAGGGCATCAGCCACGAGAAGGCCCTGGAGATCGCCAAGGCCGCGAAGTTCGACGACGAGCTGGCCCCCAAGGTGGCCGACGTCTTCGTCAAGCTCTTCAACGTCTACAAGGGCGAGGACGCCACGCTCGTCGAGGTGAACCCCCTCATCCAGAGCGAGGACGGCGACATCATCGCCCTCGACGGCAAGGTCTCGCTCGACGAGAACGCCGGCTTCCGCCACCCCGAGCACGAGGCGCTCGAGGACAAGGACGCGGCCGACCCGCTCGAGGCCAAGGCCAAGCAGCACGACCTGAACTACGTCAAGCTCGACGGCCAGGTCGGCATCATCGGCAACGGCGCGGGCCTGGTCATGTCGACCCTCGACGTCGTCGCCTACGCCGGCGAGAAGCACGGCGGCGTCAAGCCCGCCAACTTCCTCGACATCGGCGGCGGCGCCTCGGCGACCGTCATGGCCGCCGGTCTCGACGTCATCCTCGGCGACGAGCAGGTCAAGAGCGTCTTCGTCAACGTCTTCGGCGGCATCACCTCGTGCGTCGCCGTGGCCGAGGGCATCGTCAAGGCCCTCGAGATCCTCGGCGACACCGCCACCAAGCCCCTCGTCGTGCGTCTCGACGGCAACCAGGTCGAGGAGGGCCGCGAGATCCTCGCCGGCGCCAACCACCCGCTGGTGACCCTCGCCGCCGGTATGGACGAGGGCGCCGACAAGGCCGCCGAGCTGGCCAACGCGTAAGGGATAGGGATACACAGACATGTCCATCTACCTCAACAAGGACTCCAAGGTCATCGTCCAGGGCATCACCGGCGGTGAGGGCACCAAGCACACCGCCCTCATGCTGAAGGCCGGCACCCAGGTCGTCGGCGGCGTGAACGCCCGCAAGGCCGGCACCACCGTGGCGCACAAGGACGCGTCGGGCAACGACGTCGAGCTCCCCGTCTTCGCCTCGGTCGAGGAGGCCATCCGCGAGACCGGCGCCGACGTGTCGATCGCGTTCGTGCCCCCGGCCTTCACGAAGGACGCCATGGTCGAGGCCATCGACGCCGAGATCCCGCTGCTCGTCGTGATCACCGAGGGCGTGCCCGTCGGCGACACCGCCGAGGCGTGGGCGTACGCGAAGTCGAAGGGCGAGAAGACGCGCATCATCGGCCCGAACTGCCCCGGCATCATCACGCCCGGCGAGGCGCTCGTGGGCATCACCCCCGCGAACATCACCGGCAAGGGACCCATCGGCCTCGTGTCGAAGTCGGGCACCCTGACCTACCAGATGATGTTCGAGCTGCGCGACCTCGGCTTCTCGACCGCCATCGGCATCGGCGGCGACCCGGTCATCGGCACCACGCACATCGACGCGCTCGCCGCGTTCGAGGCCGACCCCGACACCAAGGCGATCGTCATGATCGGCGAGATCGGCGGCGACGCCGAGGAGCGTGCGGCCGACTTCATCAAGGCGAACGTCACCAAGCCGGTCGTCGGCTACGTCGCGGGCTTCACCGCCCCTGAGGGCAAGACCATGGGTCACGCCGGCGCGATCGTCTCCGGCTCGGCCGGTACCGCTCAGGCCAAGAAGGAGGCCCTCGAGGCCGCCGGCGTGAAGGTCGGCAAGACGCCGTCCGAGACCGCCGCCCTGATGCGCGAGATCATCGAGAGCCTGTAAGCAGCACTCTCCTGGGGCCCGGATGCCATGGCATCCGGGCCCTTCGTCGTCCCGGCCGCACCGCTCGGCGCACGCCGGGGCGGTCGGCGCGGCCGGGGGCGGACCTGCGGGGGCGCGAGATCACGTCGCGCCGAGAGCACACGTTGCCGCGGTCGCGAGCGTGTGCTTTCGACGGGATCGTGAGTGTCGGCGCGGAGGGCCGCCGGTGGGGGCGGGACGAAGACGGGGCCGGGATGCCATGGCATCCCGGCCCCGGAAGAGCACCGGGCTCAGGACAGGAGCGCCTCGACCGGGCCGCGGACGAAGAACACCACGAATCCGGCGGCGACGATCCACAGCAGCGGGCTGACCCGCCGGGCGCGACCGGACAGCGCCTGGATCAGCACCCAGCTGACGAAGCCGGCGCCGATGCCGTTGGCGATCGAGTACGTCAGCGGCATGACCGTGACCGTGAGGAACACCGGGATGAGCACGGACACGTCGCTGAGGTCGACGTGGCGGATCTGCGCCATCATCAGCGCACCGACGATGACCAGGGCGGCGGCGGCGATTTCGGTCGGAACGATGCTCGTCAGCGGGGTGAAGAACATCGCCAGCAGGAACAGGGCGCCCGTGACGACGTTCGCCAGTCCGGTGCGGGCGCCCTCCCCGATGCCCGAGCCCGACTCGATGAACACCGTGTTGGACGACGACGAGGTCGCCCCGCCGGCGACCGCGCCGATGCCCTCGATCACCAGCGCCGAGCGCAGGCGCGGGAACGTGCCGTCGGGGGCGGCGAGCCCGGCCTCGCGAGAGAGGCCCGTCATGGTGCCCATCGCGTCGAAGAAGTTCGTGAACACCAGGGTGAAGACGAGCATGAGCGCTGCGAGCACGCCGATGCGTCCGAACGAGCCGGCCAGGTCGACCTGGCCGACGAGCGAGAGGTCGGGGAGGCTGATCCACTGCGACGGCAGCTCGGGGACGCTCAGACTCCAGCCGCCGGGGTTGCCGTCGGCGCGGGCGTCGAGGTTCGCGACCGCCTCGACGATCACGGCGATGATGGTGCCGCTCAGCAGGCCGATGAGCAGGGCGGCCTTGACCCTGCGGGCGAGCAGAACCGCGGTGATGACGAGCGTCAGGACGAACAACGCCGTCGGCACCGTCGCGATCGAGCCCTGGACGCCGAGGCCGACCGGGGGAGAGGCGAGGCCGGTCGAGGTCACCAGTCCGCTGTCGACGAAGCCGATGAAGGCGATGAACAGGCCGATGCCGACGGTGATCGCGGTCTTCAGCGCCAGCGGCACCGCCTCGAAGATCATGCGGCGCAGACCCGTGACGGCCAGCAGCACGATGATGAGCCCGTTGATGACGACGAGACCCATGGCCTCGGGCCACGTGACGCCTCCGACGATGCCGACCGCGAGGAACGAGTTGATGCCGAGCCCGGCCGCGAAGGCGAAGGGCAGGCGGGTGACGAGGCCGAACAGCATGGTCATCACGCCGGCGGTCAGCGCGGTGGTGGCGGCGACCTGGCCGAAGCCGAGGACGTTGCCCTCGACGTCGGGGGTGCCCGACAGGATGATCGGGTTCAGGATGACGATGTAGGCCATCGTCACGAAGGTGACGACGCCGCCGCGCACCTCGGCACCGACGCTGGAACCGCGTGCGGTGATCTCGAAGAACCGGTCGAGGGCGTTCTTCGGCTCGGCCGCGGGGGCGGCCGGGCGCTCGGGAGCAGGGGTGCTCATGATGGCTCCAGAAGGGGGGAAGGGAAAGGACGGGCCGAGTCGAGGCGCGCGGTCGTATCGTGGGGATATGCCGCTCTCAGGAGAGTATTTGCCCAGCACCAGCGAATGGGCCCGCTCGCAGGCCGAGGCCTTCGAGGCCTCGGGTGGCCAGGAGGCCGCCGAACTGCGAGGCAAGCCCATCATCGTCCTCACCACCGTCGGAGCCAAAACCGGCGGCCTGCGCAAGACGGCGCTCATGCGCGTCGAGCACGACGGTCGCTATGCCGTGGTGGCATCCAAGGGAGGAGCCCCCGAACACCCGGCCTGGTACTTCAACCTCGTGAAGAACCCGCGCGTCGCGCTGCAGGACGGCGACGACAAGCGCGAGTACGACGCCCACCAGGCCGAGGGCGCCGAGCGCGAGGAGTGGTGGGAGCGCGCCGTCGCGGCGTGGCCCGACTACGCCGAGTACCAGCGCAAGACCGACCGTCGCATCGAGCTGTTCGTCCTCGAGCCCGTCTCCTGACGCGCCGAAGTGGCCCCGGGGCGCCGCGTGTGGCCCCGGGGCCACTTTCGTGAACCCGCGCAGGCGACGTGGTCCTGGTGCCGCGCGCGCCGTGGCGGTGCGGCGTGCA
>NZ_JBMRJR010000006.1:0-248429 GCF_049384025.1 Microbacterium sp. HMH0099
AACTGCCGCTTCCTGCATCGGTCGAGCCTCACGCCGGACGTCTTCCGCGGCAACACGGCCGTGTGGATCACCGTCGGCGCCCTGCTCGTGCTGCAGCTGGCGTACACGTACGTGCCGTTCATCGGCGGCCTCTTCGACGCGCGGCCCCTGGCGCCGCTCACCTGGCTGGTGACGTTCGGCCTCGCCGTGGCGATCTTCTTCGCCGTCGAGGGCCTGAAGGCGATCCGCAACCGGCTGGACCCCGACGAGGACTGATCCTCACTCGGCGTCGCTGAACACCCCGATGCGTTCCCCGTCGAGCACGAACTGCAGGCTCGTGCCGACGGGGAACCGCTCCTGCAGCTCGGCCGGCGCGTCGTCCGAGACGACGAGCTGCGCGGTCGGGGCGAACACGCCCGCCCCGCATCCGCCGTAGACCTGTCCCCCGCGATACGAGCTGTCGGTGTCGGCGATGTCCTCCGAGGGCACAAGGTAGAGGCACAGGTTCTCGGCGTCGTCGGAGTAGACCCGCAGCGCGCCGACCACCGCGGTCAGACCGAAGAAGTCGTCGTACCCGGTGACGCCGTCGGGCGTCGGCCAGAACAGCGGCGGCGGCACGAACGACGGGTCCACCTGCAGGGTGTCGACCTGCGCGACACCGGCCGAGCGGGAGACCGGGGCGAACGTGGTCCCGACCGCCGTCGCGGCGCTGGTCACGGCCGCCACGGCCGCGATCGTCCCGGCCCACAGCCAGAGGGTCCGTTGGGAGCGCACCGCCGGACGTCGACGCCGTCGTCGTCCGGGGGACGTGGATGCCGCCCCCTCCGCGTCCTCGTCCGGGTCGGCGTCCGCGTCGTGGGCGGGGTGCGGGGCGGGGTCGGTGGGATCGGCGGGGTCGGCGCCCGTGGTGGTCGCGCCGGCGGAGTCCGTGCCGGTCGTGTCCGCCGGGGTCCCGATCCCGGCGGCGGGCGTCTCCGCGGCGGCCGCGCCGTCTGGCGTGCCGTCATCGGGGAGGAGCCCGTCCGCGGGCCCGGAGGGGGTGGCATCCGGGGCCGTCGCCCTCCGCAGCCGCTCCTGCTCCTCGAGCTCGCTCAGGCGGGCGACCGCCGCGGGATCGGCGGTGATATCGGCGTCGGGGCCGAACGCCCGCGCGCGCAGACGGGCGAGCTCGTCGCGCACCTCGTCGTCCATGCCTCGATGGTCGCATATGTGCGCCGAGCCGGGGCCGTCTCGCTCCATTCCCGGGAATAGATGTGGGCGCGCGCTGTTGCACCGGGCATGCGTTCTTTCGGCACACTCTCGTTCGGTCATTACGGGCCGCTCGGCGGCGGGCATCACCTGTCCGCGGGCGAGTCGATGCTGCAGGCCATCGACCTGGCGCAGGGCATGGACGATCTCGGCGTCAACGGGATCTCCTTCCGCGTCCACCACTTCGCCCGGCAGCAGGCGGCGCCCATGCCCCTGCTCGCGGCCATCGCCGCCCGGACGCAGCGCATCGAGGTCGGCACCGGCGTCATCGACATGCGGTACGAGAACCCGCTCATGCTCGCCGAGGAGGCGGCATCCGTCGACCTCATCAGCGGCGGCAGACTCGCCCTCGGCGTCAGCCGCGGGTCACCAGAGACGGTCGTGCGCGGCTACGAGGCGTTCGGCTACACCGGGTCGCAGGACCCGCGCGGCGCCGACATCGCCCGCGACCACTTCGACCTCTTCCTGCGCGCCATCGACGGCGAGGGCCTGGCCGAGCGCGACCCGATGAGCCCCTTCGGCGGCGGCACCGGGATGCAGCGCATCGAGCCGCACTCCCCCGGTCTGCGCTCGCGGATCTGGTGGGGCGCCGGCACCGTCGCCACCGCCGAGTGGGCCGGCCGCACGGGCGTGAACCTCATGTCGTCCACGCTGCTCACCGAGGCCGACGGCACGCCGTTCGACATCCTGCAGGCGCAGCAGCTCGACGCGTTCCGCGACGCGTGGCGTCAGGCCGGTCACGCCGGCGAGCCCCTCACCTCGGTGAGCCGCAGCATCTTCCCGATCACGACGGACGAGGACCGCGCCTACTTCGGCGGCTCGGCCGGCTCAGACCAGATCGGCGTCATCGACGGCATGCGCTCGACCTTCGGCAAGACCTACGCCGCGGAGCCCGACGTGCTCGTCGAGCAGCTGCTGAACGACGCCGCGGTGATGAGCGCCGACACGCTGCTCCTCACAATCCCGTCGCAGCTCGGTGTCGCGTTCAACCTGCGTCTGGTCGAGGCGTTCGCGCAGCACGTCGCCCCGGCACTCGGCTGGCGGTCGACCCTGGCCCACGCCTGAGTCGTCCCCGGACAGGACCCTGGATGCCACGGCATCCGGGGTCCTTCTGCGTTCGCGCTCCGTACGCTGGGGTCGTGGACCCCTCGTCGCCCCGCTCCCCGCAGACGCACGACCGGAGCGTCCGGCTCGTGCCGATGGATGCCGCGGGCTCCGACCGCGATGACCTGATCGGGTTCCTGTCGGCGAACTCCTTCCCCTTCCACGGCGTGCCCCGGCCGGACGCCGCGTCCGCCGCCGCGGCGATCGCCTCCGGGGTGTGGAGCGGGCCGGACACCGCGGCGTTCTGGGTCGTGCACGAGACGTGGGGCCGCATCGGCACGCTACGGCTGGACGATCTCGCGGACCCGACCGTCATGCCCGACCTGCGGCTCGGCGAGGAGTACCGTGGCCGCGGTCTGGCGGCGCCGATCCTGCGGGCCGCGACCGCTCACCTGTTCGAGGTCTTCCCCCACGTGCGGCGCTTCGAGGGGCAGACGCGCGAGGACAACGTCGCCATGCGCCGCGCGTTCGCCCGCTGCGGGTGGGTCCAAGAGGCCCACTACCGCGACGGTTGGCCGGTGGCGGGCGGGGAGCCGATGGCATCCATCGCCTCGTCGATCCTGCGTCGGGACGTGCGCGGGCCCGCCGTCGTCCTCACCGGGCTCCTCGTCTGCGCCGACGAGGAGCAGGCGCAGACCGTGCGCGCGCACCTGCCCGCGCACGTCGCCGCGACCCGCGCCGAGCCGGGCTGCGACCGGTTCGAGGTCGAGCCCGACGCGGACGGGCGGACGTGGCATGTCGCGGAGCGGTTCGTCGACGAGGTGTTCTTCGACGCGCATCAGCAGCGCGCGGCGGACAGCGCGTGGGGCCGCGCGACCGCGGGGATCGAGCGGCGGCACACGGTCGAACGGACCGTCCCGCGGGACGTCGTGGCGCGCGCGTGGGCGGCGGAGGAACGGCTTCTGCGTCCGGAGGTCCGCCGGGACCCGGCCGCCGTCGGGGCGCTGCTGGCCGCGGATTTCGCGGAGGTCGGACAGTCCGGTCGCCGCTGGACACGCGACGAGATCATCGCCTCCCTCGCCGCCGCGGAGCCGGGCCCGTCCGATGCCCGTCTCGACGAACGCGAGGGGCGGGTCGTCGCGCCGGACCTGGTCCTGCTGACCTATCTGCTCCGGGCCGGGGACCGCTCGAGCCGGCGGTCCGCGCTGTGGCGGTGCGACCCGGATCCGCGGTGCGTGTGGCACCAGGGGACGCCCGTCCCGTAGCGACGTCCGGGGGGTGCCGTGGACCTCACCCGCGGTGATGGAGGGCGCGCCCCTCCTCGGCCTGCTCGTCACCCTCGTCACAGGAGGCGACCCGACCGTCACGAGTCGCGGCTTCTCGTTCGTCGTGCCCGACTTCGACGAGAACCTCCCGTTGATGATGGCCCTCAGCGGGGTGTTCGCGACGTTGCGCGTCGTCGCGGCCATCGGTCTGCTCCGGAACAGGATGTCGGGCTACGCGTTGTCCCTCGTCATCGGGTGCGTGACGCTGGTGCTCATGGTGTTCATGCTTCCCGCCGGCATCGCGGACGGCGTGCTCTCGGGTGCCGCGCTGATGCTCCTTCTGCGCGTCCGGTACGGCACCGATCCGATCGTGCGATGGACCCTTGTCGGGTGATGCGCTCGCGTCCGCCGGGGGGACGCCCGTCTCCCGACGGCTTATGGGCAGCGTCCTCTCCTCCACCTGTGGACAGCGCCCCCGCGATGTCGGGGGTTCATGGCAGCATGTGCACATGCCAGATCGACCGCTGCTCGACGACCGTGAGGATGCCGTCCTGACCGACGCCATCGCCGGTCTCGTCGCTGCGGAGGCGGCCATCGCCACCCTCGAGGCGGAGAAGACGCTGCACTTCGCGGCCGCGATGCGGGTCGCCCTCGACAGGTCGCGGCATCGGCCCCGGACAGTCCAGGAGCGCGAGATGGCGGTGCGCTCGATCGCGGCCGAGATCGCCGTCGCGCTGCGATGGGGCGACCGCACCGTGCAACGGCGGCTGCAGGAGGCGCTGAGCCTCGTCGACGGCTTCCCCCGCACGCTGCGCGCTCTCGACGAGGGTCTCATCAGCGCAGGTCACGCCCATGTGATCAGCGAGATCGGCGGCGTCCTGGACGACCCCGAGGTGCGCGCCGTCTTCGAGACGCGTGTCGTCGAACGTGCGACGGTCGACACCGTGGCGCGCACGCGCGCCTACGCCCGCGCGCTCGTCGAGGAACTGCGTCCCGACACGATCGAGGAGCGGTTCGCCACGGCGGAGCAGGCCCGCCGCGTCTGGACGAGGACGAGGTCGACGGCATGGCCCGCCTCGGCGTCATCGACGGCGCCGTCAAGATCCGGGCGATGTTCGACCGGCTCACCCGGCAGGCCCGGGCGGTGCGCGACGTCGCGCGGGATGCCGCGGCCTCCCCCGACACAGCGGTCACCGACACCCGCACCCTCGACCAGACGCGCGCCGACCTGCTTTGCGACCTCGTCCTCGCGGGCCAGCCGGCCGTCGACCTCACCGGCGAGCTGCTCCCCGGCGGACTGGGCGCGATCCGCGCGCACGTCGCCGTCACCGTCCCGGTGCGGACGGCGGCCGGACTCGACGAGCGCGGCGCCCTCGCGGACGGGCAGAGCCCCATCGACGCCGCCACCGCCCGCTGCCTGATGGCCGGGGCTCCCGATTGGGACCGCGTGCTCACCCACCCCGTCACCGCCACGGTGCTTGAGGTCGACCGCTACCGCCCCACCCCCGCGCTCCGTCGACGGCTGGCGGCCCGCGACGTGCGGTGCCGGTTCCCGGGATGCCGCCAGCCCGCGCACCGCTGCCAGGTGGACCACAATCACGATCACGCGAAGGGCGGCCGCACCTCGCTCGGCAACCTCGCGCACCTCTGCCTCCGCCACCACACCCTGAAGACCGAGACACCCTGGACGGCGGAGCAGAGACCCGACGGCAGCCTCCTCTGGACGAGCCCGCTGGGACGGACGGTCACCGACCGGCCTGAGACGACCGTCGCCTTCGTCCCCGACCCCGATCCGCCCCCGTTCTGATCGGGAACGGAAGGGATGCCACCGGGCCGACCCCGGCGATCTACCGCCTGACGCGGTCCCCCGCGGACCGCGGCGGCGCGACCGCGACGTCGAGCGGGTCGAGGCCGCGCAGCGACGTCCAGATGAGCTCCTCGCCCTTCGCGGCGTGCTGCGACGCGCGCACGGCCCGCTCGTCGGCCCAGGAGTTCAGCACGTGCCCGCTGTGCCCGCGCACGTGCTCGAGCACGACGTCCGGGAGCCCCGCCGCGCGACGCGCATCCCGCGCGGCGATCAGCGCCTCGAGGATCCCGCGATTGGCCACAGGCTTCTTCGCACTGGTCACCCAGCCGCGGCGGCGGTGGCCGTCCATCCACGAGGAGTACGTG
The DNA here is from genome assembly GCF_049384025.1 of Microbacterium sp. HMH0099. Classification (NCBI taxonomy): domain Bacteria; kingdom Bacillati; phylum Actinomycetota; class Actinomycetes; order Micrococcales; family Microbacteriaceae; genus Microbacterium; species Microbacterium sp. HMH0099. The sequence continues at coordinate 5,709 of NZ_JBMRJR010000006.1, forward strand.
TCGATCGCGTACTTCGAGTCGGCCTGCACCACGAGCTCCCGCACGTCGGAGTGGTCGGTGATCGCGTAGAGCAGCCCGAGCAGCTCGCCGATGTTGTTCGTGCCCTCGGGGATCGACCCGGCCGCCCAGTGCCCGTCCTCGCCCACCCACGCCCACCCCGCCGGACCCGGGTTGCCCTTGCAGGCACCGTCGGTCGCGACGACGTAACGGTCGGTACGGGAGGCGGCGGTCTCGCTCATCCCTCCAGTCTCTCCCGGCGCCGCCCCGTCAGCGAACCACGCCGGCCGACCGGGCCAAACGGCGGGTGAATTCCTCCTCGCCGCACAGCGCGATGGCGTGCCCGCGGCCGGGCGGTCCTCGGGCGGCAGGTCAGGCTGACGTGGCCCACGCCCGTCGACGAAAGCGAACCATGTCTCTTCCCGACTCCCCCGACTCGCCCGACTCCCCCGCGCCCGCCGGTCTTTCCCGCGGCGCCCGCCTCGTCCTCGTCCTCGGCGGTCTCGTCACCGCCGGCGCCCTCGTCTTCCTGGGCGCGACGCTCCTCGGCCCCCCGTCCATCGAGGACGACGACGCCGCCGCGACCGGGCAGCTCCTGGCGTGGAAGACGACGTTCGAGACCTACCGCGAGCAGAACGGCGCCTTCCCCGAGCTGCCCGACGGCGGCTACTGCCTCGGCACCGGCTACCCCGTCGGCACCGGCGGCACCGCGAACTGCCGCGACTACCAGGGGGAGTCGTTCTACACCGAGGAGGCGAGCGCCCCCCTCCGCGAGGCGCTCGGCACCGTCGGCGACCTGCCCACCGGGATCGGGCAGATCGTCAACGGCACCGTCGGACCGTGGGTCCTGTATCAGCCGGACCGCATCGACCTCCTCACGGCGGAGCAGGACTTCTGCGCCGAGCCCGCGACGGACGTCTGGTCCGACGACGCGGGCCGCCACGTCTGCCTGATCAGCCTCGACCGCTGACGCCGCCCGTCCCCGACAGGCGGCGTCAGCGGGCCGGGATCAGCGCTCGCCGCCGCTCTCGGCCTTCTTCGACCCCGCCTCGAGCACGTCGCCGGCCGGGAGCTCCTGGTGCCCGCCGAACTGCAGGCGCATCGCCGAGAGCACCTGGTTGGCGAAGTGGTCCTCGCCGCGGGAGGCGAACCGCTCGAACAGGGATGCCGCCAGCACCGGCGCCGGGACGCCCGTGTCGACCGCCGCCTTCACCGTCCACCGGCCCTCGCCCGAGTCGGACACGCGTCCGGCCAGCCCGTCGAGGGTCGGGTTCTGCGCCAGCGCCGCGGCGGTCAGGTCCAGCAGCCAGGACGAGATGACCGAGCCCCGGCGCCACAGCTCCGACACCTTGGCCGTGTCGATGTCGAACTGGTAGAACTCCGGCTCCTCGAGCGGGGCGACCTCGGCCGAGTGCTCGCCCTGCCGCAGGCCGGCATCGGCGTTGTGCAGGATGTTCAGCCCCTCGGCGAGCGCGGCCATGATCCCGTACTCGATGCCGTTGTGCACCATCTTCACGAAGTGACCGGCACCGGACGGGCCGCAGTGCAGGTATCCGCTCTCCTCGGGCGTGATCTCGCCGGTGCGGCCGGGCGTGCGCTCGACCCCGCCCGGACCGGGGGCGATGGTGCGCAGCACCGGCTCCAGGTGCGAGACGGCCTCGTCGTGACCGCCGACCATCAGGCAGTACCCGCGCTCGAGGCCGAACACCCCGCCGCTCGTCCCGACGTCGACGTAATGGATGCCGCTGTCGTTCAGCGCCGCCGCGCGCCGAACGTCGTCGCGGTAGTTCGAGTTGCCGCCGTCGATGATGATGTCGCCGGCCTCGAGCACCTCCGCGACCTGGTCGACCACGGATCCGGTCAGCCCCGCAGGGATCATGAGCCACACGGCACGCGGCTTCTCCAGCTTCGCGGCGAGGTCGGCGATGCTGTCCGCACCGGTCGCCCCCTCCGCGACGAGCCCCGCCACCGCGTCGCTGTTGACGTCGTACACGACGCAGTCGTGCCCGTCCTTCATGAGTCTGCGGACGATGTTGGCGCCCATCCGTCCGAGTCCGACCATGGCGATCTGCATCCGTACCCCGTTCGTCGCTCGGGGCGGGCGTCTCCCGTCCCGCAGGCGAGTCTAGGAGCGCCGCCGGATCCCGCGGAGGGGGTGGCGCGTCACCTCTCGAAGTCCTCCGGATCCACGTCGTCGAGGAACCGCCGGAACTCCTCCACCCGCTCCTCGTCGTCGCCCTCCTCGACCTGCACGGCCTCGTCGGGCACGCCGGCCTCCGCCATGACGTCGTCGGCCACGAAGATGTCCGCCTTCACGCGCGACGCGAGGGCGATGGCATCCGAGGGCCGGGAATCGAGGACCCGGATGCCGCCCGGTGTGGCGATCGTGATCTCGGCGTAGAACGTGCCCTGGGCGATGCGCGTCACGTCCACCCGTTCGACCGTCGTCCCCACCTCGCGCAGCAGGGCCGTCATGAGGTCGTGGGCGAGCGGCCGCGGCACCTCCGTGCCCTCGACGGCGACGAGGATCGACATGGCCTCCTGCGCACCGATCCACACCGGCAGCACACGCCCCTCCCCGGGCTCGTCGTGCACGGGCTTGAGCAGGATGACGTGCTGCTGGGACGGGTCGAGGGCGACACCGACCACGCGGACCTGCACCACCGCCCACCTCCTCCGACCGCTACGGGTGAAGTGCCAGGTTACGTCGCTCGACGGATCTCCCGCACGGGCATCTCGATCGGCGGGCCGATGTGCTTCACCCACCCGGCCGACGACCGGGGCCGCTCCCGGTTGCGACGGTGATGTGGTCCCGTGGCACCTGAAGGAGACCTCATGCACATCACCCGCACCGCTCTCGCGCTCACCGCGTCCACCGCCGCCCTCCTGCTCCTGGCCGGCTGCACGTCCGCCGCACCCGCGTCCCCGTCGGACGGGTCCGCCCCCGCGACCTCCCCGCTGGGCGCGTACCTCGACGCCATGTACGGCCTCAACGGCAGCCCCGACGAACGGAAGGCGACCGACGATGCCGAACAGGCGGAGATCGAGGGACGCATCGCGTCCTGCATGGCCCGGCAGGGCTTCACCTACCGGCCGCAGACCCGTTCCTCCCGCGACCTGGCGGGCGGCGACGCCGAATGGAAGCCGAACGACCGTGACTGGGTCGCCCAGTGGGGCTACGGCGCCGTGGACTACCCCGGCGACTCCGGCTCCGCCACCGAGAAAACGGATCCCAACGCGGCATACCTCGAGACGCTGTCGTCGTCGGAGCGCGCCGCCTGGGAGACGGCGCTGTACGGCTCGGCGTCGGGCGCGGACGGCACGATGTCGGACGAGCGCCTCGCCGAAGCCGGCGGCTGCTGGGGCCAGGCGACCGAGGAGGCGTCCTCCGACCCGCTCTCGACGGACCAGTTCGCCCCGCTGCTCGACGCCATGAACCAGTTCGAGGAGCAGCAGGCGCGCTGGCCCGGCCAGGCCCAGCTCGACGCGGAGTGGTCGGCCTGCATGGCGGAGGCGGGCCGCTCGGGCATCCCGTCGCCCCGCGATGCGCAGGACCGGATCTTCACGCAGGTCAGCGACCTGGCCAAGAAGGACAAGGGCTCCGAGAAGAGCTCCTCGACCGCGCGCACCCCCGAGATGGATGCCATGAAGAAGACCGAGGTCGAGATGGCCCTCGCGGACCTGGACTGCCGGCAGAAGACCGATTACGACGCCCGTGCTGAGAAGGTGCGCTGGACCGCCGAGGAGCAGTTCGTCGCCGATCACAAGGCGGAGCTCGACGCGGCGAAGGCGGCGGCCGAGCAGTCGCAGGCACGCTCGTGAACGACCGGATGGAGGAGGATGCCGCCCTGCAGGACCTCGGCCTGGCGGACGGCCCCGGGGAGACGGCGGAGCCGCCGCCCCGGCGCTCCGTCCGGGAGCGGGTGGCCGGGTGGCGCGGGATCGTCGGACGCAACCGGGCGTTGTGGATCACCACGGCCGTCGCCGTGGCATCCCTCGTCGCCGGTCTCGTCGTCGGGCGGTTCGTCGTCTCGCCGGCCGACGCCGCCGCGAGCGCCGCTGCCCCGCCCGCGGGCTTCGTGACGGTGCCGGTCGAGTCCGGCCCCCTCAGCAACGACGTCACGCTCCGCGCCGAGGTGGGGTACGCCGACCCCGTCCAGGTGCAGGTGGACACTTCGGGGCTGCAGGGCGCCGCGGTCGTCACCGGCCAGGTGCCGGCCGTCGGCGCCGAGCTCGGCCCGCTGGCCGTCGCCCTGGAGGTCGCAGGGCGCCCGGTGATCGTGCTCCCGGGAGACCTGCCCTCGTACCGGACGCTGCGGTACGGGGTCTCCGGTCCCGACGTCGCGCAGTTCAAGCAGGCGATGCGCACCATCGGCCTCGACGCCGGCGACCCCGCCGACCCCCGCTTCGACGAGCAGGCCGCGCAGTCGGTCGCCGCGCTCTACACGCAGGTCGGGTACCCCGCCCCCGCCACCGACGCGGACTCGGTCTCGTCGCTGCGCAGTGCCCAGGCGGGGGTCCGCGCCGCGGAGCAGGCCGTCGCGACGGCGCAGGGCGATCTCGCCAAGGCCGGCGCCGGAACGGGCGCCGTGGACATCCGCGAGGCCGACAACGCCGTGGCCAGCGCGCGCCGCGCCGTGGACGCCGCGCGCGCGGAGTCGCCGCAAGATGCGGGACGCATCGCGGACCTCGAGGACGCCCTGGGCCTCGCGCAGCTGCGCCGCCAACAGCTGGATGCCCACCCCGACACGGCGGCGGCGCGCGCGGCCGTCGATGCCGCCCAGAGCCAGCTCCGCGACGCGCGGGACGAGCTCACCCGCGCTCAACAGGGCGCGCTGCCCGTCCTTCCCGCCGGGGAGCTGCTGTACCTGACGCAGCTGCCCCGCCGCGTCGACGCCGTGGAGGCTCGCCGCGGGGCGGAGCTCAAGGGCACGGCGATGACCGTCTCGGGCGCGACGGTGGCGCTGAACGGAGCCGCTGGCGATGCGGACGCCAAGCTCCTGCGCGTCGGCGCCGCCGCGGCGTTCGACCTTCCCGACGGCACCTCTCACCCCGCCACCGTCGCGGCCCTGACGCCGGGCAAGACGGCGAGCGACCGCTGGACGGTCACCCTGACGCCGGAGCCGCTGCGACCGGAGCAGCTGGCGCAGCTGCAGGGGAAGAACGTGCGGGTGAGCGTCTCGGTCGGCACGACCGAGGGCGACGTGCTGCACGTTCCGGTCGCCGCCCTGTCGGCGGGACCCGGCGGCGAGAGCCGCGTCGAGGTCGTGGAGGGCGACCCGCGCTCCCCCGAGACGAGGACGCACCTCGTCGTCGTGGAGACCGGACTTGCCGCGGCGGGCGCGGTGGAGGTCCGGCCGGTCGACGGCGGCCTATCGCGCGGCGACCTCGTGGTGGTCGGACGATGACCGCCGCCGCCGCGGTCATCGAGCTGCACGAGGTCACGCGCTCCTTCCCGGGACCGCCCGAGGTGCAGGCCCTGCGAGGGGTGAACCTGCGGGTGAACGAAGGCGACTACGTGTCGATCGTCGGCCCCAGCGGATCGGGCAAGTCGACCATGCTCAACATCCTCGGCCTGCTCGACCGCCCGACCGTGGGCGCATACGTCCTGGCCGGCGAGGACACCGGTGCACTGACGGAGGACGAGCGCGCCGCCGTCCGGGCGCGCAAGCTCGGCTTCGTGTTCCAGTCGTTCCACCTCATGCCCCGTCGCACCGTCCTCGAGAACGTCTCGCTGCCGATGCTCTACAGCGGTGCTCCGCGCGCCGAACGCGAGCCGCGGGCGAGGGAGGCCTTGCACAGGGTCGGGCTGTCGCACCGTGTGGACTTCCGCCCCGGCGTGCTCTCCGGAGGAGAGCGGCAGCGCGTCGCCGTGGCCCGCGCCGTGGTGACCCGCCCCCGCGTCCTCCTCGCGGACGAGCCGACCGGCAACCTCGACCAGCACACCACCGGGGAGATCATGACCCTCTTCGAGGAGCTGAACGCCGACGGCCTCACACTCGTCGTCATCACGCACGATCAGCACGTCGCCGACCGGGCCCGCCGGACCATCCGCATCGCCGACGGCCGCATGCAGGAGCTGACATGAGCATCGCGCCCGTTCCCCGCGCCGACCGGTTCGGCGTCGGCGACCTCCTCGCCGAGGCCACCGCCGACATCGGCGCCCGGCCGGGGCGTCTGCTCATGACCCTCGCCGGCACCGTCCTCGGCATCGGCGCGCTCGTGGCCACGGCCGGGTTCTCCCAGACTGCGTCGGGCCAGATCGCCCGTCAGTTCGACGCGGTCGCGGCCACGCAGATCGTCGTCAAGCCCGCCACCGCGGCGACCGGCGGCGGCAGGTCGGTGGCCACGACGAAGCTGCCGTGGGACGCGGCCGACCGTCTCGAACGCCTCGCGGGCGTCGAGGCAGCGAGCCTGCTGACGCGCGTCGACCGGGACAAGGGCACGATCACCGCCGTGTCGGTCATGGACCCGTCCGCCCCGGTCACCGTGCCGCCGCCGCTCTACGCCGCGTCCGGGGAGCTGCTGCAGACGGTCGGCGGGCACCTCCTCACGGGGCGCTCCTTCGACGAGGGCCACGACGCCCGGCACGACCGCGTCGCGCTGCTCGGAGCCCACGCCGCCGAGTCGCTCGGCGTCACGCGGATCGACACGCAGCCGTCGATCTTCATCGACGGCATCAGCTACGCCGTGGTGGGCGTCTTCGACGAGGTCGAACGGTCGGGAGAGCTGCTGGACGGCGTCGTCGTCCCCACCGGCACCGCTCGCGCGGACTTCGCCCTGAGCGCCCCGGGCGACGTGCGCGCCAGGATCGCGGTCGGCGCCGGACCGCAGCTGCGCGCGCAGGTCCCCCTGGCCATCGCCCCCGACGATCCGGGGTCGATCGAGGTGGGCGCCCCCGCGGGTCGCAGCGACCTCAGCAGCAGCGTGCAGTCCGACCTCGGCGTGGTCTTCTTCGTCCTGGGACTGATCGTCCTGCTCGCCGGCGGCCTCGGCATCGCCAACGTCACGATGCTGTCGGTCATGGAACGGGTGGGCGAGATCGGCCTCCGCCGGGCCCTCGGCGCCACCCGTCGGCAGATCGGCGGCCAGTTCGTCGTCGAGTCGGTGGTGATCGGCCTGCTGGGCGGTCTCATCGGGTCCTCGGTCGGCGTCTTCGCCGTGGTGGCGCTGTCGATCGCGCAGGGCTGGACACCGGTGCTCGACCCGCTGGTCGCCGTGGGCGGCGCACTGCTGGGCGCCCTCGTGGGGCTGGGGGCGGGCGGCATCCCGAGCCGTCGAGCCGCGCGCATCGAACCGGTGGTCGCCCTGCGGGGCGCGTGAATCACCACCCGTGGGCGTTGAACCACGCGCGTCGGCGGTCCGCGTCGGCGCGCGTTGCGTCGCCGCGCCAGGAGTCGTGCTCCGCCAGCCGTCCGTCGTCGGTCAGCGGGGCGAACGCCCAGCACACCGGGCAGAGGGCGCGGCCGTCCGGGAACCCGTCCTCCAGTCGCGCAGCCGGCTCCGCCGGGGAACCGGAGCCGGGGCACAGCGGCGGGTCCGCCTGGACGTCGCTCCACATGAGCGATCCGCCGCGGCGGTGGTGCAGGCCGCGGTGGTCCTTCTCGCGGGTGCAGATCTCACCACGTCGCCGGCTGAGGCACAGGCGGCGGGCGGCACCCGGGAGAGCGGCGAGAGAACGCGTCACAAGACGATTCTCTCCTCCCGGGGATTAGGCGGCGCCGGCCTCGCGTCGGGGCGCGGCGTCGGAGGCCGGGCGCTCGACTGCCGGTGCGGGCGCGTCCGCGACGGGCGGCCGACGGCGGCGGGGCCGCAGCGGCGGCAGGTGCGCGATGCGCACGGGACGGTTGGGTCCGGTGGGGGTGGGGTCGGCGGTCATCTCCGACCACCACCGGTGCGACTGTGCAGCATGTCGTCCTCCTGGTGCTTCGAGAATGCGCCGGGGACCGGCTGCGGCGGAGGGGGTTGACAAGGGGCGCCCACTGAGCCGTCGTATACCCTCCGGGGGTATCATGGATGCCATGCACGGGTACGAGGGACGCAAGGACGAGCTGCTCAAGCGGCTGCGCCGCGCCGAAGGTCAGGTGCGCGGGATCGCGCGCATGATCGAGGAGGACCAGTACTGCATCGACGTGCTGACGCAGGTCTCGGCGGCGACCAAGGCGCTGGAGACCGTCGCCCTGTCCCTGCTCGACGACCACCTGTCGCACTGCGTCGCCGAGGCGGCCGCCCAGGGCGGACCGGTCGCCGAGGAGAAGCTGCGCGAGGCCAACCAGGCCATCGCCCGTCTTGTCCGTTCCTGAACCCCCGAGGAGAACCCCATGACCGAGACAACCCGTGAGCTCCGCGTCGAGGGGATGACGTGCGACCACTGCGTCCGCGCGGTCACCGCCGAGCTGTCCGCGGTCGAGAACGTCACCGCCGTCTCTGTCGACCTCCGCGCCGGTGCGACCTCGGCCGTGCGCGTGACGACGTCCGGACCGGTGGACGACCGTGCCGTGGCGGCCGCGATCGACGAGGCCGGCTACACCCTCGCCTGAGACCTCCGACGCGGGATCAGACGCGCCAGCGCAGGACGGCGTCCACGGCCGCGTGGAACGTGAGGTGCTGCGCGACCTCGACCGCACGGTCGTAGCGCGGACCCCCGAGGGCGACGAAGATCGAGCCGACGACCTCGACGTACCCGACGATGTAGCCCCCGCTGGCCACCTCGTAGAGGTCCAGATCGACGCGCGTCCAGGGGATCTCCGTGATGGCCGGGCCGATCGGCGCCGACGCGGCGGCCGTGCGCGAGACCTTCGAACCCTGACGACTGAGCGGGGCTTCCATGACCATGTGAGGACTCCTTGCGTCAGGGGGTGACCTCAGGATGCGCGGGAAACGTGCGCACCGCTCCGGGCTTGACGGCCGGGGGGTCAGGCGGTAGCGCGCACCGGACGGCCCCGCCGGGGACGCTCGTCCGAGACCCCGAACGGCTCCGCGCCGGCCGCGAGCTCGCCGACCTCCGCCAGCCACCGCAGATCGGCCTCGAGCCGGGCACGCCGCGCCGCCCGCACGATCGCCACCGTCGCGGCATCCCCCTCCGCCTCCTCGGCGACCCGGGCGAGCTCCGCCTCGACCGCCGCCCGTTGCGCGGACAGAATGCCGCCCACGTCGGCACCGGGGAGGGTGACGGCCAGCGCGATCTTCAGGGCCGTCTCATCGCGCCCCTCGGGCAGCGAGGGCGTCGCGAGCCAGTCGCGCACGACGGTGGAGCCGGCGGGGGTGAGGCCCCACAGCACATGGCCCTCGTCGTCGATCCCGCGCCCCTCGGCCAGCCCGTCGCGCTCGAGTCGCTCGAGGGTGGTGTACACCTGCCCCACGTTCACCGCGCTTCCGGTGCGCCGCGTGTACTCGGCGCGCAGCTGCGACCCGTAGCAGGGCGCGAGCTCGAGGATCGCGAGCAGGCTCTGGCGCACCGTCATGCGGCCTCCGGTCCGGTCGGGAAAAGACTCACCGAGTATATGGTTCCTCTCCCCCGCGTCCCCCGCGACGCGCCCCGGGGGTTGTCTCGACGCCGAGAAAGCCCTCGCCGAGCGTCTCCGGGCCCGGCGTAGCATGTGGTCTGACCACACAACGGACGGGCGAACGGAGACGACACGTGGAGTGGCTGGACCCTCTTCTCCTGGCACGGTGGCAGTTCGGACTGACCACCCTGTACCACTTCCTCTTCGTGCCCCTCACGCTGGGGATGTCGCTCATCGTCGCCGTGTTCCAGACGGTCTGGTACCGCACCGGCGACGTGCGCTGGCTCCACCTGACGCGATTCTTCGGGAAGATCTTCCTCATCAACTTCGCGATGGGCGTCGTCACCGGCATCGTGCAGGAGTTCCAGTTCGGCATGAACTGGTCGTCGTACTCCCGCTTCGTCGGCGACGTGTTCGGCGCCCCACTGGCCTTCGAGGGCCTGATGGCGTTCTTCCTCGAGGCGACGTTCATCGGGCTGTGGATCTTCGGCTGGGACAAGCTCCCCCGCCTCGCCCACCTCGCGAGCATCTGGATCGCCGCCCTGGGCGCGACGTTCTCCGCGTACTTCATCCTCGCGGCGAACGCCTTCATGCAGAACCCGGTCGGCTACGAGATGTCGGCGGACGGATCGCGCGCCCAGCTCGTCGACTTCTGGGCCATGCTGACCAACCCCGTCGCCCTCGCCGCCTTCCCCCACACGATCTTCGCGGGCTGGATGTTCGCCGCCATGGTGGTCGTCGCCGTCTCGGCATGGCACCTCGCCCGCAACCAGAACGTCGAGCTCATGCGCAAGACGCTGCGCTTCGGCCTGTGGTCGACGGTCGTGTCGTTCGTGCTCGTCGCCCTCGCCGGCGACCAGCTCAGCCTCGTCATGGTGGCGACCCAGCCGATGAAGATGGCGGCCGCCGAGGCGACCTTCAACACGGTGTGCGGTCAGGACGCCTCGTTCTCGATCTTCACCCTCGGCACGCCCGACGGCACGAGCGAGCTGTTCTCGATCCGCGTGCCCTTCCTCCTCAGCATCCTGTCGACGCACTCCCTCGACGGCTGCGTCGAGGGCATCAACGACCTCAACACGATGTACGCGCAGGAGATGTTCCCGCAGTTCGCCGATCAGGTGGACGGCAACTTCGCCCCGGTGCTGTGGGTCACCTACTGGGCCTTCCGCTGGATGATCGCCCTCGGCGGCCTCGCCGCCCTCGTCTGCGTCGTCGGCCTGTGGGTGACGCGCAAGAAGGCGACCCGCCCGGTCGCCCCGTGGATGTGGCGCGTCGCGATCTGGGCCGCCCCGCTGCCGATGATGGCGAGCCTCGTCGGGTGGGTGTTCACCGAGATGGGCCGTCAGCCGTGGATCGTCTTCGGACTCATGCTCACCGAGGACGGCGTCTCGCCGAGCGTCCCGGGCTGGACCGTCCTGCTCTCGCTTGTCGCCTTCACCCTCGTCTACCTCACGCTCGCGATCGTCGAGTTCGGCCTCATCAAGAAGATGGCCCAGAAGGGCCCCGACCCGCTCCCGGACCCGGATGCCGCGCGCGAGCCGGACTCCATCGAGAACACCCCGACGACGGTCTACTAGGAGGACGCCATGGATCTCGCTCAGCTCTGGTTCTGGATCGTCGCGTTCCTGTTCGTCGGCTACTTCGTGCTCGACGGCTTCGACTTCGGCGTCGGCATGTCGCTGCCCTTCCTCGGCAAGGACGACATCGCGCGCCGCCAGGTCATCAACACCATCGGCCCCGTCTGGGACCTCAACGAGACGTGGGTTATCGTCGCGGGCGCGGCCCTGTTCGCCTCGTTCCCCGAGTGGTACGCGACGCTGTTCAGCGGCTTCTACCTGCCGCTGCTGGTGATCCTCCTCGCGCTCATCGCCCGCGGCGTCTCGTTCGAGTACCGGCACCAGCGGGACTCCCTCCGGTGGAAGCGCACGTTCGACCGCATGATCGTCGCCGGCTCCGCACTCCCCGCCTTCCTCTGGGGCGTCGCCTTCGCGAACATCGTGCAGGGGGTCCCCCTGGATGCCGACCACGAGTACGCCGGCACGGTGCTGACCCTGCTGAACCCCTACGCGCTACTGGGCGGCCTGACGACGCTCCTGCTGTTCTTCGTCCACGGCGTGTACTTCGTCGCGTTGAAGACCGACGGCGAGGTGCGGACCGCCGCCCGCGCCCTGGCCAAGCGGGCGGGCGTCGTCACCGTCCTCGTCGCCGCGGGATTCCTGCTCTGGACCGTGGCGCGCGCCGCGGGCGCCGAGGCGCCCCTGCTGCCGGCCGTCGCCGGCGCGGCCGGGCTCGCCGCCCTCGCCCTGATCGGGTCGGTCCTGGCCAACCTGCGCGACCGCGAGGGGACGGCCTTCACGCTCGGCGCGATCACGATCGTCGCCGCGGTCGCGACGCTGTTCTTCGCGCTGTTCCCGAACGTCATGCCCTCCACCCTCGCCCCCGGGTCGGGCCTCACGATCGACAACGCCTCCAGCTCGGACTACACCCTGACGATCATGAGCTGGGCGGCGCTCGTCTTCCTGCCGCTCATCCTCGGCTATCAGGCGTGGACCTACTGGGTCTTCCGCAAGCGCGTCACCCGCGCGCGCATCGAGAAGGCCGCGCTCGTCGCCCACTGAGGGGCGGGGCGTCTGAGAGGATCGACGGCGTGACGGGCGCGGGTGCGGAGGTGGATGCCGCCGACGCACCGCCCCGCGAGCGGATGCGTCCCGTCGATCCTCGTCTCGTGCGGTACGCCACGGCGGCGCGCGGGTTCCTCGCGACGACCGCCGCCATCGTCCTGGCCCAGACCGGTGTCGTCGTCGGCGTGGCCTGGGCCCTGACTGCCGCCCTGGTCGGCGCGATTGACGGACGACCGCCGGCGGAGCTGGGCGGATACATCGGGATGGCGGCATCCCTGGTCCTGGTGCGCGGCCTGCTCATCGTCGCGTCCGAGCGCGTCGCGGCCCGAGGGGCTGCCGCCGCGTCGCTGCAGCTGCGCGCCCGCCTGACCGAGGCGGTCGCCGTCCTGGGGCCGCGGTGGCTGAGCGGCCGGAACGCCGCGTCGCTCTCCGTGACCGCCGGGCACGGGCTGGACGCCCTAGACGCCTATTTCGGGCGTTACCTCCCGCAGCTCGTGGCCACGGCGATCACGATGCCGATCCTCATCGGCGCGATCGCCCTCGCCGATCCCCTGTCGGGCCTGACGGTGGTGCTGACCATCCCTCTCATCCCGATCTTCATGGTGCTGATCGGCCTGGCCACCCGCGCGGTGCAGCAGCGGCAGTACCGGACGCTCGGGCGGCTCGCCGCGCGGTTCTCCGACACGGTCGAGGGGCTCGGCACGCTGAAGGCGTTCGGCCGGCAGCACCGCGCGGCCGACGCGATCGAGACCGTCACGCGGGACTACAAGCGCGAGACGATGACCGTGCTGCGGGTGTCGTTCCTCTCCGGCTTCGCCCTCGAGTTCCTGGCATCCATCTCGGTCGCCATCATCGCCGTGACGATCGGCTTCCGGCTGCTGTCGGGCGACCTCGACCTCCTCGTGGGGCTGTTCGTGCTGCTGCTCGCCCCCGAGGCCTACCTCCCGCTGCGTCAGGTCGGGGTGCAGTTCCACGCGGCGAGCGAGGGCGTCGCGGCCACCGACGAGATCTTCGACGCGCTCGACGCGGCGCGCGCCACGACGGCCCCGGATGCCGCGGCCCCGACGACCGGCCGGACGCTCTCGCTGCACGACGTCCGCGTGCAGCGCGGGGCGCACCCTCTGCGGCCGGTGTCGCTGACGGTCGGGCCGGGAGAGGTCGTCCTGTTGAGCGGGCCGAGCGGCGCGGGCAAGTCCAGCCTGCTCGCCGCGGTGCTCGGCTACGCCGCCTACGACGGCGAGATCCGCCTGGACGGGACGCCGGTCGCGCACGCGCGGACGAGCGTGGCCTGGGCGGGGCAGCGTCCGGGCCTGGTGACCGGGACGGTCGCGGACAACGTCGCCCTGGGCGCCGCCGCCCCCGACGACGCCGCCGTGCGCTCGGCGCTGGCCGACGCCGGAGCGGCCGACGTGCCCCCGGCGACACCACTCGGTGCCGGCGGCGCGGGACTGTCCGGCGGACAGGCGCAGCGGGTCGCCGTCGCCCGCGCCCTCTACCGCGCCCGCACCACCCCGGCGCGAGTCCTCCTCCTCGACGAGCCCTCCAGCGCCCTGGATGCCGCCACTGAAGCGCACCTGTGGGCGACCCTGCGGCGCGAGGCCGACGCCGGCGCCGCCGTCCTGCTGGTGTCCCACCGCCGCAGCGCCCGCGCCGTCGCCGACCGCGTGGTGGAGGTGGTCCCGTGAACGCGCGGGTCCGCGGCATCCTGAGGTCCGCCCTGCCCTCCCGTCGCCGGTTCGCCCCCGCCGTCCTGTCCGGCTTCGGCACGGCCGCGAGCGCCGTCGCACTCCTCGCGGCGAGCGCGTGGCTCATCGCGCGCGCGGCGGAGCAGCCGCTGGTCATCTACCTGTCGATGGCGGTCGTGGGCGTCCGGGCGTTCGCCCTGTCGCGCGGGGTCTTCCGCTACCTCGAACGACTGACCTCGCACGATGCGGCCCTGCACCAGCTCGCGGGGGTGCGCGCCGACCTCGTGCGCACCCTCGTGCCCGTCGCCCCGGACGGCCTCGCCCGCTCCCGGCGGGGCGGACTGCTGTCGAGCGTCGTCGACGACGTCGAGGAGCTGCAGAACCTGCCGCTGCGCGTCGTGCTGCCGCTCGTGACCGCGGCCGTCACCGCCCTGGGCGCCGTCGTGTTCACCGCGTTCGTGTCCGTCCCGGCGGCCCTGGTGCTGCTCGGCTGCCTCGCCGCGGCCTTCGCCGTGGCCGTCGCGCTCGGCTGGGCGGCGGGAGCCCGGGCGGAACGTGCCGTGGCGCCGCTGCGGGCCGCCGTCGCGGACGCCATGCACGACCTGCTGACGGGCCTCGACGTGCTCACCGCCTACGACGCGCTGGACGCCGCCCGCGCCCGCGTGGCCGACGCCGACGCCGCGCTCCGCCGGGCACTCGTCCGACGCGGCACCGCGCAGGGCCTCACCGCCGGCGGGGTGTCGGTCCTCGCGGGGGCGGCGTCGCTCCTGGCGCTCCTCGTCGCCGCGCCGGGCGTGACCGGCGGGACGCTCACGGGGCCCGGACTGGCGGTCGTCGTGCTGCTGCCGATGGCCGTGTTCGAGGTGTTCGGACCGGTACCGCTCGCGCTGGCATCCTGGCGCCAGGTCCGCGCGTCGGCCGAGCGGATCGCCGCCGCCGTCCCGGAGGACGTGCCGGAGGGGCTCCCCCGCGACGAGTCCGCCCCCACCGGCGAGGCTGCCCCGCTGGGGGCGGGGCTGGAGCTGCGCGACGTCCGGGCGCACTGGCCCGCGCGCGGCGCCGGCGACGCCGACGACACGGGGCGCATCGTGGACGTGTCCCTGCGGGTCGGCCCGGGCGAGCGGGTGCTGGTGACCGGTCCGAGCGGCGCGGGCAAGACGACGCTCGCCCACGTGCTGGTCCGCTTCCTGGACTACCGCGGCTCGTACACGGTCGGCGGCGTGGAGGCGCGGGACCTGTCCGGCGACGATCTGCGCCGCACAGTCGGCCTCGTCGAGCAGACGCCGTTCCTCTTCGACGAGACGATCCGTCAGAACCTCCTCTTCGCCCGCGAGGACGTCGACGACGCCGACCTGACCGCGGTGCTGTCCCGGGTCGGACTGGACGCCTGGGTCGCCGAGCGCGGGGGGCTCGACTCCCGGGTGGGCGACCGCGGCGCGCTCGTCTCCGGCGGGCAGGCGCAGCGCCTCGCCCTTGCGCGGGCCGTGCTGCGCGGCTTCCCCGTGCTCGTGCTCGACGAGCCGACGGCGGGAGTGGATGCCGCCGCGTCCGACGCCCTGCTGCGCGACCTGCTCGGCGCGGTCTCGCGGGAGCAGGCGGTGGTGCTCGTGTCGCACGTCGACGTGCCCGCGGGCCTCATCGACCGCGAGGTGCGGCTGGAGGCCGGCCGCCTCGCCTGAACCCCCCTCGGAGTCTCAGGCGACGGGGACGAACCGCACGAGATCCGGCGCGAGACGCAGGACGACCTCCGTGCCGGGCGCAAGGGTCGCAGCCTGCGCGGCCGCGATCTCGGCGGCGCCGGTGTCGGTCAAGGCCCGCACCCCCGTCGGCGTCGGCACCAGGTGGGTCACGGTCGCGCGCCACACGTTGTCGGCCGTGGCGGCGAGCCGGGCACCCGGCAGCGTCAGGCGGACGTCCGCCGCCCGGAACACCGCCGCCAGCGGCACGCCGTCGGTCCGCGCGAGCGCCAGGGAGGCGGCATCCGTCGTCCGCAGTCGCGCCTCGCCGCCGAGCCAGCCTCCGTCCGAGGCGATCCCGACGAGACGCTCGAGCCCGGCGATGCGGGCGGCGACATCGGTCGCGGGGGCCGCGAGCACCTCGCGCACCGGACCGGACTGCGTCACCCGTCCCTGCTCGATGATCATGAGCCGGTCCGCGAGCGCGGCCGCATCGACCGCGTCGTGCGTGACCGCCACCGTCGTCACCCCGGCGAGCCGCTCGCCGAGCATCGTCCGGATCTCCGAGGCCGTCACCGGGTCGAGGGCGACGAGCGGCTCGTCCAGCAGCACGACCCGCGGCTCGGCGGCGAGCGCGCGGGCGACGGCGACACGCTGCCTCTCGCCCCCGGAGAGCTCCGACGGACGGCGGTCGCCGGCGTCGGGCAGTCCGACGCGGGCCAGCCAGTCGTCCGCGGCGGACCGGGCGAGGGATGCCGCGACCCCCGAGCCCCGCGGACCGAACGCGACGTTCTCCCGCGCCGACAGGTGCGGGAAGAGGCGGGCGTCCTGTCCCAGGAGGACGATGCCCCGCGACATCGGCGGTGTGCGCACCCGCGGTCCCGAGGAGCGGTCGATGACCTTCCCGTCCACGGTGATCTCGCCCTCCTTCAGGCTCACCAGCCCGGCCAGGACCTGGAGGATCGTCGACTTGCCCGCACCGCTGCGGCCCATCACCGCGAGGGTCTCCCCGGGGGCCACCTCGAACGCGACGTCGACGTCGAAGTCGCGACGGCGGACGCGGAGGCGCGCGCGCAGCGCGGCGGCATCCCTCCCGCCCCTGCCCGCGGCGCGCTCCCCGCTCACCGGGCCGCCCCCGGACGCCAGCCGCGGACGAGCAGCAGCACGGCCACGGCGGTCACGAGCAGGAGCAGCGACAGCGCTACCGCGGTGCCCTGCGAGACGCCCGCCCCGTTGAACGCGGTGTAGATGGCGAGGGGCATGGTCTGCGTCACCCCCGGACGGTTGCCGGCGAACAGGGCCGTCGCCCCGAACTCGCCGATCGCCCGCGCGAAGCACAGCACGATGCCGGCGACGATGCCCGGGGCGGCCAGCGGCAGGGTGATCCGGCGCAGGATCGTCAGGCGGCTCGCCCCGAGGGCCGCGGCCGTACGCTCGTAGCCGACGCCGGTGCTGCGCAGCGATCCTTCGACGGCGAGCACGAGGAACGGCAGGGCGACGAACACCTGCGCCAGGACGACGGCGGGGGTCGTGAACGGCAGCCCCAGCGCCCCGAACCATCCGGAGCGGCCGAAGAGGTAGAGCAGCGCCACCCCGCCCACCATGGGAGGGAGGACGAGCGGCACGGTCACGAGGGCGCGCAGCACCGCCGCGGTCCGGGGCGTGCTGCGCGCGATGACGATCGCCAGCGGCACCCCGACGAGCGCGCAGACGGCGGTGGCGACCGCGCCGGTGCCGAGCGAGAGCGCGAGGGCGGCCCGGGATGTCTCGGAGGTGACGTCCTGCCACAGCGTGGCCCACTCGACCCGGGCCACGAGGGCGGTCAGCGGGACGAGGAGGAACACGAGCCCGACCGCGGCCGGGACGATGAGCGAGCGCGGGATGTACCCGCCGCGTCCGTCCGTCACGGCGCTCGGAAGCCCGCGGCGGAGAGGATCTCCTGCCCACGGGCCGACAGCACGAAGTCCACGAACGCGGCGGCCGCCTCCGGGTTGCGGGCGTCCGTCAGCGCGGCGATCGGGTACCGGTTGACGACGTCGGCCGCCCCGTCGGGCACGATGGCCTCGACGTCGTCGCGGCCCACCACGTCGGTGGCGTAGACGAGACCGGCGTCCGCCTCCCCCGCCGCCACCTTGGTGAGCACCGCCGTCACGTTCTGCTCCGCGCTCGCGGGCGTCACTGCGACCCCGGCATTCGACAGCAGGGTCGCGGACGCGGCGCCGCAGGGCACCTCCGGCGCGCACAGCACGGTGGTCACGCCGGCCAGGTCGGCGAGGTCGTCGACGGCCCCCGGGTTGCCGGCCGGGACGACGATGACCAGCGTGTTGCCGGCGAACACCTGCGCGTCCGGCGCGCGGTCGGCGACCTTCGCCATGTTCTTCTCGTCGGCGGAGGCGAACACGTCCGCGGGCGCGCCCTCGCCGATCTGCGTGGCCAGGGTGCTGGAGCCGTCGTAGACGGCCGTCACCTGCACGTCGGGGTTGTCCTCTTCGAACGCCGCCGCGATCTCGTCGAAGCTGCGCTGCAGCGAGGCCGCGGCGTAGACCTCGACGGTTCCCGAGACGCCACTCCCGGCGGACGTGCCCTCCGAGGGAGCGGGGGCGGCGCAGGCCGTGAGCACCGCGGCGGTCACCGCGAGCAGGACGGGTAGACGCAGGGTGTGGCGCACGATGATCCTCTCCCCGGCGCTCCGAAGGACGGGAGGCCGAGGCATCCAGTATTCCGCATCAGCGGATGCAGAAGCCGCAGATCACCGCTCCCGCGGCTTCTCGATCGTGACGACGGTCGCCTTCATGGATGCCACGGCGAGCGCCCCCGGCTCGAGGGCGAGCTCCTCCGCCGCCTCGGCCGACATCAGCGACACCACCCGGTGGGGCCCGCACTGCAGGTCGACCTGCGCCATGACCCCGTCGACGCGGACCCGCGTGACGATCCCGACGAAGCGGTTGCGGGCACTGGAGGCGACGTCGGTGGGATCGGCGGGCTCGGCGGCGAGGGCCACGGCGCGCTCGGCGAGGGCCGCGCCGGGGATCTCCACGGGCGTGGTCCCCGTCGTCGGGAGCACGCCCTGATCGATCCAGCGGCGCACGGTGTCGTCGCTGACGCCGAGCAGCCGGGCGGCCGCGGCGATGCGGAAGGTGTTCGGCATGCGACGACCGTACCGCCCCGACGTGCGGGGACTGTCTTAGGCTCGACCCATGGATGCCGAGCACGTGACCGGGACCCCGAGAGCGGTCCCCGTGACGCTCGGCGCCATCCGCACGACCGGCGCCCCGCAGGAGGGGGGCCTCCTCGACCGCTTCGGCCGCGTGGCGACCGACCTGCGCGTGTCGGTCATCGACAAGTGCAACCTCCGCTGCACGTACTGCATGCCGGCCGACGGGATGCCGTGGCTCCCGCAGTCGCAGCTGATGAGCACCGACGAGATCCGCCGCATCGTCCGCGTCGCGGTGCAGTCGCTCGGCGCCGAGGAGCTGCGCATCACCGGCGGCGAGCCGCTCGTGCGCAAGGACCTCGAGTTCATCATCGCCGGCATCCGCGAGGACAACCCGGACCTGCCCATCTCGATGACGACGAACGCCGTCGGCCTCGACCGTCGCGCCCAGGCGCTCGCGGACGCCGGACTCACGCGCGTGAACGTGTCGCTCGACACCCTGCACCCCGAGACCTTCGCCGAGCTCACCCGCCGCCCGCACCTCGACAAGGTGCTCGCGGGGCTGCAGGCGGCCCGTGCGGCGGGCCTCGGCCCGATCAAGATCAACGCCGTGCTGCTGCGCGGCGTCAACGACACCGAGGTCGTCCCCCTGGTGGACTGGGCGGTGACGAACGGCTTCGAGATGCGCTTCATCGAGGACATGCCGCTGGACGGCGACCGCTCCTGGTCCGCGATGAACGTCATCCCCGCCCGCGACATCCGCGCCGCGATCGAGGAGGCCTTCGTCCTCACCGCCGACCCCCGCGGTCGCGGCGCCGCCCCCGCCGAGCGCTGGGAGGTGCGCCGCACCGGCGAGACCGCCGTCGCCGGCCACGTCGGGATCATCTCCTCGGTCACCGAGCCGTTCTGTGCGGCGTGCACGCGCACCCGCGTGACCGCCGACGGCAAGGTGCGCTCGTGCCTGTTCTCGCACGAGGAGACCGACCTCCTCGCCGCCCTCCGCGACGGGACGACCGACGCGGGCCTCGCGCAGATCTGGCGGGATGCCATGTGGGCCAAGCCCCGCGCCCACGGCTCCGACACCGTGGGTCTGGCGCGGGAGGACTTCGTCCAGCCGGAACGCACCATGAGCGCGATCGGCGGATGAGACCGCTCGTCGAGCCGGTGGACGCCCTCGCGCCCGAGGAGCTGATCCGCACCGCACGACACGCCGTGCTCGCCGCGATCGGCGAAGAGGGCCAGCGCCGTCTCGCGAACGCCCGGATCGCGGTCGTCGGCGCCGGCGGTCTCGGCTCCCCCGTGCTGCTGGCCCTCGCGGCCGCGGGCGTCGGCGAGCTCGTCGTCGTCGACGACGACATCGTCGAACGCACCAACCTGCAGCGTCAGCTCGCGCACCGCGTCGACGACATCGGGACGCCCAAGACGACGTCCGCCGCCCGCGCCGTCCGCGACCTGTCGCCCCTCACCGTCGTCCACGAACGACAGGTCCGGCTCGTCCCCGGCAACGCCGTCGACCTGCTCGCCGGCGCCCACCTCGTCATCGACGGCAGCGACACCTTCGACACGCGCGAGGCCGTCGCCGCCGCGGCCGAGACCCTCGGCATCCCCCTGGTGTGGGGAGCCGTGCAGGAATGGGCCGCACAGGTGACGGTGTTCTGGTCGCACCCGCCCGAGGGGTACGCGCCCGTCGTGCTGGGCGACCTGTTCCCGCCCGGATCCGCCGGAGAGCCGCCCACGTGCGCCCAGGTCGGCGTGCTCGGCTCGCTGTGCGTGCAGGTGGGCGGGCTCCTCGCCACCGAGGCCGTCAAGCTCGTGACCGGTGCCGGCGACCCGCTGCTCGGCCGCCTCGTCGTGATCGACGCGCTGCGCGCGCGGCAGGACGTGATCCCCCTGACCCCCGGAAGGACCCCGTGATGAGCGACCTCCGCACCGTCGAGGAGCATCGTGCCCGCGTGCTCGCGGCCGTCTCGGCCCTCCCCGTCGAGACCGTCCTGCTCGCGGACGCCGCGGGCCGCACGCTCGCCGAGCCCGTGCATGCCGCGCACGACCTCCCCGGCGTCGACAACTCCTCGATGGACGGGTTCGCGGTGCGCTTCGCCGACGTGGCGGGGGCGGATGCCGACAGCCCCGTCACCCTGGAGGTCGCGGCGGACCTGCCGGCCGGCACCGCCGACGACCCGCCACTCGCGCCCGGGGAGGCGGCGCGCATCATGACGGGAGCCGCCGTCCCGGCGGACGCCGACGCCATCGTGCCCTTCGAGGACACCGCGGGCGGCCTCGCCGACTCGCTCGGGACGGTGACGGTGCTCCGCGCCCCCGCGGCATCCGGTGCCTTCATCCGCCGCCGGGGCGGCGACACGCGCGCCGGGGCCACCGTGCTCTCCCCCGGCGAGCGCCTCGGGCCCTTCGCCCTGGCCGCCGCCGCGGCCGCCGGGGTCGCGGAGGTCGTCGTGCGCCGTCGCCCCCGCGTGGCCGTCGTGTCGACGGGCAGCGAGCTCGTCGCCCCCGGAGAGGTCCCCGGCCGCGGGCAGACGCCGGACTCCAACGCGACGCTTCTCGCCGGGCTCGTCGCCGGGGCCGACGCGGAGGTCGCCCTCGTCGATCGCGTCGGCGACGACCCGGCCGGGATCGACGCGGTCCTCGCGCGCGCGGCGGACCTCGACGTCGTGGTGTTCACCGGAGGGGTGAGCGCCGGAGCCTACGAGCCGGTGCGCCTGGCGCTGTCCGACCGCATCGCGTTCGAGAAGGTCGCGATGCAGCCGGGCAAGCCGCAGGCCTTCGGCGTCCTCGACGACGGGCCGCTCGTGTTCGGCCTCCCCGGCAACCCGGTGAGCGTCGCGGTGTCCTTCGAGGTGTTCGTCCGCCCGGCACTGCTGGCCCTGCAGGGCCGGACGACGATCGACCGGCGGATCGCCCGGCTCACGGCATCCGAGACCTGGACGACCCCGCCCGGCCGCCGGCAGTACCTCCCCGCCGCGATCGACCTCGTCGCGGGCACCGTGCGTCCGGCGACGGCCGGCGGGTCCGGATCGCACCTCGCCGCCTCCCTCGCGCGGGCCGAGGCGTTCGCCGTGGTGCCCGCCGAGGTGTCGACCGTCGCCGTGGGCGACCCGCTCGATGTCATGCTGATCCCATGACCTTCACCCACCTGGATGCCGCGGGCCACGCCCGCATGGTCGACGTCACCCTCAAGCAGCCCACCGTCCGCACCGCGACCGCCCGCGGTTTCGTGCGGTGCGCGCCCGCGGTGGTCGACGCCCTCCGCGACGGCACCGCCCCGAAGGGGGACGTCCTGGCGGTGGCCCGCATCTCCGGCATCCAGGCCGCCAAGTCCACGCCCGCCCTCCTCCCCCTCGCCCACGTCATCGGCGTGCACCGCGCCTCGGTCGACCTGGCCATCACCGACGAGGGCGTGGAGATCGAGGCCACCGTCGGCACCGCCGACCGCACGGGCGTCGAGATGGAGGCGCTGACGAGCGTGTCCGTCGCCGCGCTCGCGGTGGTCGATATGGTGAAGGGGATGGACAAGGGCACGTCCATCGAGAACGTGCGCATCGTGTCCAAGACCGGCGGCAAGTCCGGCGACTGGCGCCGTCCGAGAGAGGGATCGTGAGCGTGCGGGTCCGGTATTTCGCCGCGGCCGCGGACGCCGCAGGCACCGACGCCGAGGAGCGGGGCGAGTCCTCGCTCGCCGGGCTGCGCCGCGCCGTCGTCGCCGACCACCCCGCGCTCGGCGGCATCCTGGACCGGTGCGCCGTGCTCGTCGACGGCACCCGCCGCGACGACGACGCGCCCCTCGACGGCGCGACCCACGTGGACGTGCTGCCGCCGTTCGCCGGCGGCTGAGCCGACTGCTGCGCCGCTCGCTAGCCGCTCGCTAGCCGCCGAGGCCCTTCCAGGCGGTCGTGCCGTCGGCCTCGACCTGGCGCTTCCACACGGGCAGGTCGGTCTTGATCGTCTCGATCACGGTGCGGCAGACCTCGAACGCGGCGGCGCGATGACCGGATGCCACGGCGATGACGACCGCGGCCTCCCCCACGCCCAGCCGGCCGATGCGATGGCTGACCGCGACGATCGCGTCGGTGCCGGCGGCGGCGTCCTCCGCAATGCGGTGCAGCGCCTGCTCGGCATCCGGGTGCGCGCTGTACTCGAGGGCCACGACCGCGTCGGAGGCGTCCGGATCGGTGTCGCGCACGCGCCCGACGAACGTGGTCACGGCGCCCGACGAGGACTCCTCGACCGCGTCGAGGTGCGCGTCCAGATCGAGCGGGGTCTCCGAGAGGCGCGCGATCCGCACCGCGGACGCAGGGGTGGTGCTCATGAGTGGTCTCCTCCGGCGAGCTGGTCGACGATGTGCGGGGCGAGCTCGGCCACGACCGCGATCCCCGAGGCGACCGCCCGCGTGGACCCCGGCAGGTTCACCACGAGCGTGCCCGGGTCGACGATGCCGGCGAGCCCCCGCGAGATGACCGCCATCGGGGTGTCGGCCAGGCCGCGCCGGCGGAGCTCCTCGGCGATGCCCGGCAGCTCCCGGTCCAGGACGCGGGCCGTCCCCTCCGGCGTGCGGTCGGTCGGGGCGATGCCGGTGCCGCCGGTCGTCACGACGAGGGATGCGCCGGGGACGACCCGTCGGAGGGCGCCCTCGACGCTGTCCGCGCCGTCGGGCACGACGATCGGGTCGTCGCACGAGAAACCGGCCTCGCGCAGCAGCGCGACGGCCAGCGGCCCCCCGCGGTCCTCGCGGAGCCCCGCGGCGGAGCGGTCCGAGACGGTGATGACCCGAGCGTTGTGCGGCACCGCTCCAGCCTAGGCCGACGCGGTGGTCTCGACCTCGGGCACCGCCGGGGCGATGCGCCCGGCCTCGGCCTTCGGCTCCGGGTTCTCGCGCTGCACGTGCTCGGCGGCGGCGGTGATGCGCCGGGCCATGCCGCTGAAGATGAGACCGTGGAACGGCAGGACGGCCATCCAGTACAGCCGGCCCGCCAGGCCCGTCGGGAAGAACAGCGCGCGCTGGTCGAAGCGCGCCCCCTCGCCCTCGGCGGACGCACGCAGCTCGAGCCACGCCCCGCCCGGCACCTTCATCTCCGCGCGCAGCCGCAGCAGGTGTCCCGGCTCGATGGCCTCGACCCGCCAGAAGTCCAGGGCGTCGCCCACCGTCACGACGGAGCGGCTGCGGCGCCCGCGGGCGAGCCCGACGCCGCCCACGAGCCGGTCCATCCACCCGCGGATGGCCCACAGCAGCGGCGACGAGTACCACCCGTTCTCGCCGCCGATGCCCTCGATGACCGACCACAGCTGCGCCGCGTTCGCGGTCGTCCGCATGGTGCGCTCGTCGGTGTAGACGAGCCGCCCGGCCCAGTCGGGGTCGCTCGGCAACGGGTCGCTGGGAACGCCCGAGACCTCGGCGTCGAGCCAGCTCGTCTCGATGTCGTCGTCGTTCACGCGGCGCAGGGCCAGACGGACGGCGTCCCGGTACGGCATGAGCCCCTCGGCGGGGCGCGGGATGAGGTCGTCCACCGCGCGGTCCTTGACGACGCAGTCGTTCTGCAGCGACTCCACGAGCGGACGCGCGATGGCCTTCGGGATGGGCGTGACGAGGTTGACCCAGTGCGAGGCCAGGCGCGGCGTCAGCACCGGGAGCGACGCGATCGGCCGCTGGTGCAGCCCCGCCTCGAGCGCATAGCCGTTCATCATCTGGCCGTACCGCAGGACGTCCGGTCCGCCGATGTCGACGGCGCGGTTGACGTTCGGCGCGACGCGGGCCGCCCCCAGCAGGTAGTGCAGCACGTCGCGGACCGCGATCGGCTGGATGTGGTTGCGCACCCACTTCGGCGCGGGCATGTAGGGCAGCACGTCGGTCAGGTGACGCACCATCTCAAACGAGGCCGAGCCCGAGCCGATCACCACGCCCGCCTGCAGCACGAGCGTCGGCACCCCGCTGCCGAGGAGGATCTCCCCCACCTCGACGCGGGAGCGCAGGTGGGCGGACAGCTCGGTGTCGGTCGGGTGCAGACCGCCGAGATAGACGATGCGGGACACGGATGCCGCGGCCGCCGCGTCCGCGACCGTCCGGGCCGCCCGCCGGTCGGTGCTCTCGAAGTCGCGCCCGCCGCCCATCGAGTGGATCAGGTAGTAGAGCACGTCCACGCCCTCGACGGCCTCACCCACTGCCACCGGGTCGGTGGCGTCGCCCTGGACCGACTCGACGTCGCCGCCCCACGGGAAGGCCTGGATGCGACGGACGTCGCGCGCGAGGACGCGCACCCGGTAGCCGGCGGAGAGGAGACGCGGGACGAGCCGGCCGCCGAGGTAGCCGGTCGCGCCGAGGACGAGGGCGAGCGGCGCGGAGCCGTCGGGACGGGGCTGGGCGACCAGGGCCGGTTCGCGGCCGGTCGGGGTGGTCAACGCGCTCATGGCCGTCAAGCTACGCCCGGCCACGGTCGCAGATGGCGGGCTTGACGTCCGCCCGGCTGGCATCCGCGAAGGGATGCGAGTACTCCTAGAAGGATGATCCCCCCAGGTCACAAGGCATCCCGCACCCCCCGGCTCGAGGTCGACGACGTCATCGTCGTGGACAAGGGACGCGTGCGCACCGCTATCGGCGGCACCGTGGTCGGCAACTTCATGGAGTGGTTCGACTTCGGGATCTACGGCTACCTCGCGGTCACGCTGACCCTCGTGTTCACCCCCGAGCTGCCCGACCCGTGGGGCCTGCTCGTGACGCTGCTCGGCTTCGCGATCTCGTTCCTCGTGCGCCCCTTCGGCGGTTTCGTGCTCGGCCCCCTCGGCGACCGCATCGGGCGCCAGAAGGTGCTCTTCCTCACGATGGCGATGATGGCGGCGGCCACCGCGCTCATCGGCGTCCTGCCCACCTCCGCCGCGATCGGCCTGTGGGCCATCGTCCCGCTCTACCTGCTCAAGATGGTGCAGGGCTTCTCCACCGGCGGCGAGTACGCCGGCGCGACGACGTACGTGTCGGAGTTCTCCCCCGACCGCAGTCGCGGCTTCTGGTCGTCCTGGCTCGATGTCGGGTCGTACGTCGGCTTCGCCGCCGGCGCCTCGGCGGTCGCCGTCACCACCGCGATCACGACCTCGATCTCCGGCGACGACGCGATGGTCGAGTACGGCTGGCGCATCCCGTTCCTCCTCGCGATCCCCCTGGGCATCGTCGCGATCTACTTCCGGCTGCGCATCCCGGAGACGCCGTCCTTCGAGCAGACGCACGCGGCGGAGTCCGACCGGGTGCCGGACGCCGACGACCCGATGGCACGGCAGGGTCTCCGCGGCATCCTGCGCCATCACTGGCGGGCGCTGCTCATCGGGATCGCGCTGGTCGCGGCGACCAACACGGCCGGATACGCGCTGACCAGCTATATGCCGACCTACCTCGAACGCGAGGTCGGCGTGTCGAACCTCTTCGCCGCCGTCGCCACCGTCCCCGTGCTCCTCGTGATGTCGGCGACGCTCCCGCTCATCGGCCGGCTGAGCGATCGGATCGGCCGCCGACCGGTCTACGCCATCGCGGCGGGTTCCGCCCTCGTCCTGCTGGTGCCGGCGTTCCTCATCATGCAGATCGGCGAGCTGTGGGCCGTCATGATCGCGCTCGTGATGGCCGCCGTGCCCGTGGCGTTCTACGTCGCGATCTCGGCGTCGGCGCTCCCCGCCCTCTTCCCCACGGCGTCCCGGTTCGGTGCGATGGCGGTCGCCTACAACGTCGCGGTGTCGCTGTTCGGGGGCACGACCCCGCTGTTCAGCCAGGCCCTGATCGCCTGGACCGGCAACACGCTCATGCCGGCGTTCTACATCATGTTCTTCGCCGCGCTGGGGCTGGTCGCCCTGCTCGCGATGCGCGAGACGGCGAAGCGTCCCCTGCTCGGCTCGGTCCCCGCCGTGGAGACGGCCGAGGAGGCGCGCGCGGTCGTCGACCGGCAGGACCGCGACCCCCTCATCGACACGTCGACCATGCCGCTCCCGGTCCGTCGCCCCTGACGGGAGCGCGGGTCAGCGTCGGCGGCCCGTGCCGAACAGGCCCCGGATGACGCCGGAGAGGATGCTCTTCGTCGCCCCGCGGCCGAGCAGGTCGTCCAGCGGCGCGGTCGGGGCGGACGAGCGTCGCGAGGGGGCGGCGGTGCTGCGCAGGATCCGGTCGTACTCCCGCTGCGCCTTCTTCTGCGCCGCGGCGTGCGCCTTGTCGATCGCCGCCTTCTGCTTCTCGTACTCGGCCTGGTCCGCGGCGTCCTTCTCGGCCCGCTCCTCCGCCTCCCGGGCGACGGTGGCCGCCTCCAGCCGCGCGCCGAGGATCTCCCGCGCCGACTCGCGATCGATGGGGGTCCCGTACCGGGCGAGGAGAGGGGATGCCGCCACGGCCGACGACAGCTCGTCGGCGGGGATCGGCGACATCGACGCCTCCGGGGCGAACATCCGCGTCCACGCCACGGGCGTGGGCCGGCCGCGCTCGTCCATCACCGTGACGATCGCCTCGCCGGTGCCGAGCTCCTGCAGCACCCGTTCGAGGTCGTAGCCCGACTCCGGATAGGTGCGGACCGAGGCCCGCAGCGCCTTCGCGTCGTCGGGCGTGAAGGCGCGCAGCGCGTGCTGCACGCGAGAGCCCAGCTGCGCGAGGACGTCGGCGGGGACGTCCTTCGGGGTCTGCGTCACAAGGAACACCCCGACGCCCTTGGACCGGATGAGCCGGACCGTCTGCGTGATCGCGGCCAGGAAGTCCTTCGACGCATCGCGGAACAGCAGGTGCGCCTCGTCGAAGAAGAACACGAGCTTCGGCTTGTCGACGTCGCCGACCTCGGGGAGCATCTCGAAGAGCTCCGCGAGCAGGTACATGAGGAACGTCGAGTACAGCGCGGGGCGCGACGCGACATTCGGCACCTCGAGCAGACTGACGATCCCCTCGCCCGACGCGGCCGTCCGCAGGAACACCGCGACGTCGAGCTCGGGCTCGCCGAAGAAGCCCTCCGCTCCGTCCGCGGCGAACGCGACGAGCTCGCGCAGGATGACGCCGGCGGTGGCGGACGACACCCCGCCGATCCCCTTCAGCTCCGCCTTCCCCTCGTCGCTGACGAGATGGGTGAGCACCGCCCGCAGGTCCGCCAGGTCGACGAGCGCGAGCCCCTTCTGGTCGGCGTAGTGGAACACCAGCGCGAGGCTCGACTCCTGCGTCGCGTTCAGGCCCAGGACGCGGCTCAGCAGCAGCGGACCGAACCCCGACACGGTGGCGCGCACCGGGATGCCCGCCCCCGCGTCGTCGCCGAGCGCGAAGAACTCCGTCGGCCGCGCGCGCGGCGTCCACTGCTGGCCCAGCGCGGCGGTGCGGGCGGACAGCTTCTCGCTCGCGACACCGGGCGCCGCCACGCCGGACAGGTCGCCCTTGATGTCGGCCGCGAAGACCGGGACGCCGTTCGCCGAGAGCTGCTCCGCGAGCAGCTGCAGGGTCCGGGTCTTCCCCGTCCCCGTGGCTCCCGCGACGAGACCGTGACGGGCGACCATCGACAGCGGGATCCGCACCGGCACCGCGGGCACCGGTCCGCCGTTGACGAGGACGCCGAGGTCGAGCGCCGGCCCCTCCGCCGCGTAGCCCCGGGCGATCTCCTCGACCTGCGCGGGATCGAGCGGGACGGATGCCACCGGTGCCGGGCCCACGTCCGGGGTGGCGGGCGCGGCCGGCGCGGCCTCCCCGGCGGCGGCCATGCGGGCACGCGCGGCGGCGGCCTCCGCCTCGGCGAGGTCGGCGCGGGCGCGGGCCAGCCGCAGCTCCGCCTCGGCCGCCTCCGCCTCGACGCGCAGCCGCGCCACCGCGGGATCGATCTCGGACCGGCCGGGCTCGCTCATGCGCGTCAGCCTACGACGGCTGCGAGATCGAGGCATCCCGCCGTCGTCGTCGCAGCGTGCGCCGGTCGTCGTCCCGGGATCGCAGGTGGGAGAAGAGGGCGGCGAGCAGGAGGGCGGCGCCCGCGCCCGCCATCGTGCCGCCGATGGTGTCGGACAGCCAGTGGGCGTGCAGGTAGGTGCGGCTGAACGCCATCAGCACCACCCACGCCACCCCGACGATGCGCACCCACAAGTGCGGGAACACCACCGCGGCCACGACCGCGACCGTGGCGGCGTTGGCCGTATGCCCCGACGGGAATGAGCCGTAGTCGCTGAGGACCAGGATGTCCTCCGGGCGGGCACGGCCGAAGGTCTGCTTGAGCACCTGCACGAGACCGGCGCTGGCCGCCGAGGCGACGAGGAAGTACAGCGCCGACCACCGGCGACCGACGAGGAACAGGACGAGCGCCCCGCCGAGCGGGACGATGTAGATCGCTGTGTAGTAGCCGCCCAGCTGGTTCATGACGTAGGCGAAGTCCAGCAGCGGCCGCGAGGCCGCCCCGGCGAACAACCCGTTCCACCACACGTCGACGGCGAAGGGGCTCGGACCGCGGAAGAACACCCACGCGCCGAGGCCGCAGGTCAGGGCGATGAGGACGAGTCCGGCGATGGCCCGCGCACGCTGCGGGCGGGTGTCGAGGACCGGATCGTCGGCGACGGTGGCATCCATCGACCCATCCTGGCGGGCGGGAGACGTCAGCGGAACACCGACGGCCGGTCTGCTACTGTTCGCGGCCGTCGGTCTGCGCCCGCAGGTCAGGGGGCGAGGCGCTCGACGGTGCGCGGACGGACGAGCGTCCAGAGCGAGACGACGCCGATCGCGGCGCAGCCGACCATGACGGAGGCCATCGTCGTGGCCGTGATGCCGGACCCGCCCGAGAGCAGGCCCACGACGGGCGAGATGATGCCCGCGACGCCGAAGTTGGCCGCGCCGATAATCGACTGCGCGGTGCCGGCGGCCTTGCCGTGCCGGTCGAGGGCCAGCACCTGGGCGCAAGGGAAGGTGAAGCCGCAGGCGGTCATGAAGACGAACAGCGGGACGATCGTCCCCCACAGCCCGAGGCCGAGCTGGTCGGTGAGCACGATCGCGCCGCCCGCCAGCACGAGCACCGAGGTGGACACCGCCAGCACCCACTGGGGGC
Source organism: Microbacterium sp. HMH0099 (assembly GCF_049384025.1). Taxonomy (NCBI): domain Bacteria; kingdom Bacillati; phylum Actinomycetota; class Actinomycetes; order Micrococcales; family Microbacteriaceae; genus Microbacterium; species Microbacterium sp. HMH0099. The sequence continues at coordinate 35,372 of NZ_JBMRJR010000006.1, forward strand.
CGAAGCGCGCCGCGAGACGCGCGGCCACCTGCACGCCGACGACGACGCCGACCGAGTTGGCGGCGAAGAGGATGCCGTACTGCTGGGCGTCGAAGCCGTAGCTGACCTGGAAGAGGAACGAGGATGCCGACAGGTACGAGAACAGCCCGCTGAAGGTCATGCCGCCGATGATGAGCACGCCGATGAAGACGCGGTCGCGGAACACACTGGCGTAGCGCTGCCAGATGGTCGTGGACCCGTGCGCCTGCCGGCGGGCCGGCGGCAGCGTCTCGGGCACGAAGAGGATCGCCGAGACGAGCATGATCACGCCGTACGCGGCGAGCACCCAGAAGATGCCCCGCCACGGCATGATCAGCAGCAGGCCCGAGCCGGCGAGCGGCGCGAGGACCGGCGCGACGCCTGAGACGAGGGCCAGGCGCGACAGCATCACGACGAGCCGGCGGCCGCCGAACAGGTCGCGGACGATCGCCGCGGCGACGACACCGCCGGCCGCGGCGCCGGCGCCCATGAGCACGCGGGCGATCGACAGCGTCTCGAGCGTGGGGGCCAGGGCGGCGAAGGCGCTGGCGAAGACGTGCAGCGCCGTCACGGACAGCAGCGGGATGCGTCGCCCCACCTTGTCGCTGAGCGGTCCGACGATGAGCTGGCCGAGCGCGAAGCCGATCATGGTGCCGGTCAGCGTGAGCTGGATCGCGGCCGCGGAGGTCTGGAAGTCGGCCTCGAGCACCGGGAACGCCGGCAGGTAGAGGTCGATCGTGAACGGGCCCAGCGCCGTGAGCGCGCCCAACAGCACGATGTAGAGGATGCGGCGGCGGTTCGGGATGGCATCCCCGGGGTGGAGGACGACGGGCGCCGTCGCGGGGTTCGCGCCGAGGGTCCGGATGGCGTCCGTGGCGGGGCGACGGTCGGCCCCGCGGGCGGCGGAGGAGGGGATCACGGGAGTGGAGGCAGTATCGAGCACGCGCGTCAATTCGTTTCGCAACACGGACAGCCCGGAGGACCGGGCTGGAGATTCGGGGGGAGCATCGAACCTCGAATCGATTCGACATCGTTCATCCTAGCGTGTGGCCCTGCGCGGCTCCATGCCCGTCTCCCGCAGGGACGGGCCGGAATGCGGCGGCGACGGACGGAGTTCGCTCGCGGTTTCCTCCCAGGACCCATCACGATTCACCCGCCTAGGCTGGGGATGTCGGCGGCTGCCGATGTGTCCCGCCCCCTCAGAGAAGACAGCACACACCGCATGACCACTCCCTCCGACAAGCGTGCGAGCGGCAACCCCGCGACGCAGGCCAAGATCGAGCTCTCCCAGAAGCAGCAGCGCGAGCAGAAGCGCCAGGAGAAGCTGGCCGAATACCAGAAGCAGATCGCCCGCCGTAAGCGCAGCAAGCTCGTGTGGTGGGTCGTGGGATCCACCGCCGGCGTCGCCGTCATCGCGCTCGTCGTGGCGTCCTTCGTCTTCGCGCCCGAGCCCGCTCCGACGTACGAGGCGCAGAACAGCACCGGCGAGGTGCCCGACGGCGTGCAGACGTTCGAGAACCGCTCCGACCACGTGCAGGGCACCGTGGACTACGAGCAGAACCCGCCCGCCGGCGGGCCGCACAACCCGTACTGGCTGAACTGCGGCATCTACACCGAGCCCCAGCAGAACGAGTACGCCGTGCACTCGATGGAGCACGGCGCGATCTGGGTGACCTACGACCCCGCCCGCGTCGACGAGGCGGGCCTCGACACCCTTAAGGCCGTCCTGCCCTCGAGCTACGTCATCCTCTCGCCGTACTCCGACATGGACACCCCCATCGCCGTGAGCGGCTGGAACCACCAGCTCAAGGTCGACGACCCCGCCGACCCGCGCATCGCGGACTTCTTCACCGAGTTCTGGCGCAGCCAGAACGTCCCCGAGCCGCAGGCCGCGTGCTCCGGCGCGATCGACGGTCCGGGCAAGGCCTGATGACCGACGCCCCGGTCGCCCGGCCGGCGGTCCGGTGGATCGTCGCGGCCGTCGCCGTCTTCGCCGTGGTGGCCGTGGCCTTCGCGATCGGACGCTTCACCGCGTTCGGCGCGACGGCCGCGCCCGCCCGGCCGAGCACGACGTCGGCGGACGCGGGCTTCGCCCGTGACATGCAGGTGCACCACACGCAGGCCGTGCTGATGGCGATGGAGATCTACCGCAAGACCTCGGACGACGAGCTCCGCGCCCTCTCCTACGACATCGCGACGGCGCAGTCCGGCCAGCGCGGCGAGATGTTCGGCTGGCTCGTCGAATGGGGCCTCCCCCAGACCTCCCCGCAGCCGCTCATGACGTGGATGGAGGCGTCCGGCGAGCACAGTCACGGCGACACCGCCGCGCTGTCGCAGGACGAGCTCATGGCCGAGATGGGCATGGCGACGGATGCCGAGATCGCGCAGCTCCAGGAGGCGGAGGGCCGCCCCGCCGACTGCCTCTTCCTCGACCTCATGATCCGCCACCACCAGGGCGCGATCCCGATGGCCCAGGCGGTCATCGAGCTGGGCGACGAGCCGCGGGTCGCGGAGGTCGCGCAGACCATCGTCACCGGTCAGTCGGCCGAGCTCGACGCGATGCAGGACATCCGCACGCGTCTGTCCTGCGGCGGCTGACCCGCCTCTCCCCCACGCACGAGAGGGGGCGGCATCCCCCCACGGATGCCGCCCCCTTCGTCGTGAGCGCGTCAGCCCTTCGTCGACCCCGCCAGGAGGCCGCGGACGAAGAAGCGCTGCAGCGCGATGAACACCGTGAGCGGGATGACGATCGCGATGAACGCGCCCGCCGTCAGCAGGTACCAGTCCTGACCGCGGCTGCCGGTCATCTCCGCCAGGAGCTTGGTGATCGGAGCGACGTTGCCGTCGGCGAAGATCAGCGCCACGAGCAGGTCGTTCCAGACCCACAGGAACTGGAAGATGGCGACGGATGCCACGGCGGGCATCGTCAGCGGCAGGATGACGCGGAAGAAGATCTGCCCGTGCCCGGCGCCGTCCACGCGCGCCGCCTCGATGACGTCCCGCGGGATCTCGGACATGAAGTTGTGCAGCAGGAAGATCACCAGCGGCAGGGCGAAGATCGTGTGCGCGACCCACACCTGGGCGTAACCGGCCTGACCGATGCCCTGGATGACGGGGATCCCGAAGATCGTGCCGCCCGAGAACAGCTGGAGCAGCGGGATCAGAGCCATCTGGATCGGGACGATCTGGAGGGCGAACACGAGGATGAACAGGATGTTCCGTCCGCGGAACTCCATCCAGGCGAAGGCGTAGGACGCGAGCAGCGCGATCGAGATCGGGATGATCGTGGCCGGGACCGTGATCGCGATCGAGTTCACGAACGCGCCCGCCATGTTCAGCTGGCTGTTGCCGGCCTGCAGGGCGGTGCCGTAGTTCTCGAGCGTGAAGCCCCAGTTCTGGAAGACGGTCCACCAGCCGGTGCTCTGGATGAGCTGCTGCGGGCGGAACGACGACAGGAACAGGCCGAACGTCGGCAGCGTCCACAGCACCGCGATGACGAGCGCGGCGATGGTCGCGCCGCGGGAGCTCAGACGCTTCTTGGCGCCCGAGGCCACGCTCTGCTCGGCCTTGCGCTCCCCGCGGGTGAGCTGCGTCTTGGTGGCGTCGTCGACGGGCAGGTCGATGGGGGCGACGGCGGACATCAGCGGACCTCCTGTTGCTTGCGCAGCTGCACCGCGTTGTAGATGACCAGCGGCAGGACGAGCACGAACAGCACGACGGCGAACGCCGCCGCCCGTCCCTGCTCGAAGCTGCGCAGCTGCGTGTACATCTCGTTCGCGATGACGGACGTGTTGTTGGTACCGGCCGTCATGGTGCGCACGATGTCGAACACCTTGAGGGACGCGATGGCGATCGTGGTGAGGACCACGACGAGGGAACCTCGGATGCCGGGGACGACGACGTTCAGGAAGCGCTGCCACGCGTTGGTGCCGTCGAGCTCCGCGGCCTCCAGCTGCTCGGTCGGCACGCCCTTGATGGCGGCCGAGAGGACGACCATGGCGAAACCGGTCTGCACCCAGATGAGCACCACGATGAGGAACAGCGTGTTCCACGGCTCCACGGCCAGGAAGTTCACGGGCTGCCCGCCGAGCCACACGATGACCTGGTTCAGGAAGCCGATCTGCTCCTGACCCGCGGGGCGGGAGGTGTACATGAAGCGCCAGATGATGGACGCGCCGACGAACGAGATCGCCATCGGGAGGAACACGAGGATCTTGTAGTACTTCTCCCCGCGCGCCTTGTCGATGAAGTAGGCGTAGGCCAGACCGGCGACGGTCGAGACGATGGGCGTGACGACCACCCAGACGATCGTGTTGAGCACGACGCGCAGGCCCTGCGGCTGCGTGAAGATCCAGACGAAGTTGTCCAGGCCCACGAAGGTGTCGCCGCCGCGGTCGAAGAACGCCTGACCCGTGGTCTGGACCGCCGGAACGATGAGCCCGACCACGAGGAGCAGGATCGCCGGGGCGAGGAACGCCACCAGCTGGAACAGCGAGCCGGCGCCCTTGCGGGCCCGCATGTCGAGGAGGAAGAAGCCGAGGCCGACGAAAGCGGCGGCGATGATGGCCCACTGGTAGGACTGGAGGAGCCACAGGACAAGGGCCGGGGTCACGACGCAGGCCGCGAGCCGGGCGATCGTGTAGCCGCGCCCGCGACGCGGGGCGATCTCCACGAGGAAGAGGATGAGACCCACGACCGCCAGGAAGACGCCGATGATGATCGGGATCTCCAGGAACGGCGAGAGGGTGCTCAGCCATTGCAGGAATTCGCGCATGATGAACCTTTCGACTGCGCCGACGGACTGCGAGGGAGCCGACGGGGCCGCCCCTCCGGAGAGGGGCGGCCCCGCGGCATCCAGGTCAGCTGGAGGGCCAGCCGGCCTCGATCTGCTCGAGCACGGTCGCGGTGGGCGTGCCGTTCACGAACGCGTTCATGCCGGACCAGAAGGTTCCCGCGCCGACGGCGGAGGGCATCAGGTCGGAGGCGTCGAAGCGGAACGTCGTCGACGGGTCCTGCAGGATCGTGATGGCCTGCTGCAGGATCGCGCTGTCGGCGTTCTCGGGGTCGAGTCCGGTGTTGGCGGAGATGACGCCGCCCAGCGAGACGCGCGAGTTGGCCCATTCGGGGCTGGAGAGGTACTCCTGCACCTTCTGGGTCGCCTCGTCGTCGCTGAACGCGCCGACGATCTCGCCACCGCCGGTGACGACGTCACCCGAGGCGCCGGCCTCGAACGGCGGGGTGAGGAAGGCCCAGATGTCGCCGTCCTCGGCCACGGTGCCGCCCGCGTCGGTGATGAAGCCGTCGTAGAAGGAGGCCTGGTGGTGCAGGGCGCACTGGCCCTCGACGAGCGCGGTCGCCGGGTCGCCGAAGGGCGTCGTGACGATCGTGTCGACGCCGCCGAAGCCCGCGTTGACGTAGTCGGGGTTGAGGGCGATCTTGCCGAACTCGTCGAACGCCGAGGCGATCTGCGGGTCGGTGAAGGGGATCTCGTTCTCGACCCACTGGTCGTAGACGTCGGCGCCCGATTGACGCAGGACGATGTCCTCGATCCAGTCGGTGCCCGGCCAGCCGGTCGCTGCGTCGGAGCCGAAGCCGATGCACCACGGGGGCGTGTTGGTGGTCTGCTGGATCTGCGCGGTGAGGTCGAGCAGGCCCTGCCAGTCGGTCGGGACCGTCCAGCCGTTCTCCTCGAACTGCTTCGGGGAGTACCAGACCCAGCCCTTGACGCTCGCCATGAGCGGGGCGCCGTACTGGGTGCCCTCGTACTGCCCGTAGCCGGCCCAATCCTCGGACCAGTACTCGCTGACGTTGTTCTGGACGGCCTCCGGCGCCTCCTTCAGGAAGCCCTGCGCGGCCATGTCGCGCATCAGACCCGGCTGCGGGAAGATCGCGATGTCGGGGGCGTTGCCACCCTGCGCACGGACGGCGATCTGCGCCTCGAACTCCTTCGACGCCTCGTACTGGATGTCGATGTCGTTCTCTTCTTCCCAGTCGGCCCAGGACTGCTCCAGCAGTTCGGCCTCGGTGTCCGAGATCGTTCCATAGACGGTGACGACGTTGGAGTCGCCCCCGCCGTCTCCGCCTCCGCTGCTGGCGCCGGGTCCCCCCGAGCATCCGGCCAAAGCGATGCCGGCAACGCCGGCCAGGGCAAGCGGCGCCAGAAGGCGACGACGCTGTGTCATGCCCATGTGGTCCTCCTCATCGAGTCACTGTCGGTGCATCAGTTCCTCTCGGGAACCGATTCCAGGTAACCGTAAGGGACATCTCACAATCCCGCAACATCGATATATCACGAAGCGATAACGCCGCGTATTTCTGCGGGAAGACGCACATTTTGGCGACGACAACCGGTTCCAGGTTTGCGGCGTGTGGGTTATCGTTCTTCCGTGTCGACATCGCAGTCGGCAGCAGCACCGAGGAAGACACCATGAGCGGAATAGCCGATGTGGCACGCCTGGCGGGCGTGTCCAAGTCGACGGCGAGCCGTGCCCTCACCGGCGGCGGCTACGTCTCCGACGGCACGCGCCGACGCGTCACCGATGCCGCGGCATCCCTGGGCTACGTCCCGACCACGAGCGCCGTGAGCCTGGCCACCGGTCGCACGCGCACGATCGCCCTGATCGTCCCCAAGGTCAACCGGTGGTACTTCGGCGCCATCGTGGAGGGCGTCGAGCGCTCCCTCATCCCCCACGGCTACGACCTCACGCTCTACGTCGCGGAGCCCGGCTCCCGCGACCGCGAGAGCCTCTACTCCACCTACCTGGCCCGCAAGCGCTTCGACGGCATCATCGCGGTGGCCCTCGAGCCCGACGACAGCGACCTCGAACGCCTCGTCGCGATCGACAAGCCGACGGTGAGCATCGGCAACGCGCTCGGCGACATCGCCACGCTCGGCCTCGACAACGTCGCCATCACCCGCATCATCACCGAGCACCTCATCACGCTCGGGCACACCGACATCGCGTTCGTGGGCAGCACCCCCCCGACGGACGCGCCGGCGCGCGACGTCGACGAGCGCTCCATCGGCTATCGCAACGCGATGAACGACAACGGCCTCGCCGTGCGGATCCGCGCCGTCCCCTCGACCCTGACGATCACCGACGCCTACGCCGCGGCGGCGTCCTTCCTCGCCGACGCCGCGAACCGCCCGACGGGCATCGTCGCGGCCTGCGACGAGGTCGCCATCGGCGTCATCATCGCGGCGCGGCGGCTCGGCATCTCCGTCCCGACCCAGCTCAGCGTGGTCGGCATCGACGGTCACGACTACGCGGAGATGTTCGCACTGACGACCATCGAGCAGTACCCGCGCGACCAGGGCACGGCGGCCGCGGGCCTGCTCATCTCCATGATCGAGGGCGTCGCCGCCCCGCTGCGCACCCCCGCGGCCACGCGGCTGGTGGTCCGCGCCTCGACCGCTCCCCCGCGGTCCGTCTGACCGGGCCGGCCCCGTCGAGAACCTCCACGGGCCCGGAAAGGGAAGGACCCCGGATGCCATGGCATCCGGGGTCCTCCTCGTCGTCAGTCGTCAGTCGGCACGACGAGCCGCGCTGCGACGGGCGATCACGCCCAGGCCGATCATCAGCATCGCCGCGAGGGCGGCGCCGCCGATCCAGCCGGCGTCGGCACCCGTCACCGGGAGCAGACCCGAGCCGGAGCCGGAGCCGGTGCCAGTGCCGGTGCCGGTGCCGGCGCCCGCACCCGAACCGGAGCCCGAACCGGTGCCCGAGCCGGTGCCCGGGTCGACGACGCTCGGCGCCGCCGTCAGGACGGGGACGGTGAGCGTCGTGCCGGACGGCTGCGCGAGCAGGTCGAGCTCGAACGCCTCCGGTGCGTCCGCGGCGATCGGCACGGTCACCGTCGCCGCACCGCCCGTGACGGGCACCTCGAGGGCGACGGCCGCGGCCGTCGTCGCGGGGGCCGCGGTGGGCGAGGCGGAGGCGAGGGTCCCCAGCTGGTCGGCCGGCGACGCCGTCGCGGACAGCGAGGCCGGGGCCACGGGCGTGGCGGTCTCGACCGTCAGCGACGTGTTCGCCGGGGCGCCGAGCGACGTGAGGTCGAGGTTCGACACCGTGAACGTCAGGTCGGTGCCGCGCTCGACCGGGGCGGTCGGAGCCTGGACCTGCACCGCGCGGGCGGTGAAGTCCGGGGTCAGGCCGGGGTTCGCCTCGAGGTAGGCGATCCAGGCGTCGCGGTCGATGAGCCCCGAGTCGCGGGTGTCGGAACCGTCGCGGAACGCGGTGAACGCGTCGCCGCCCTGCAGCAGGAAGCTGAACGAGCCGACGCGGTACTCGGCGGCCGGGTCGACGGACTCGCCGTCGATCCAGATCCCCGTGATGCGCTCGCCCGCCGGACGGGCGGCATCGTAGGTGACGCGCACGTTCTCGGACACGCCGAGGGCGAGGTCGCGGTCGCGACCGGCCGCGGCGCCCCACTGCTGCTCGAACACCCGACGCAGCTCGTCGCCGGTCAGCGTCGTCGTCCACAGGTTGTTGACGAAGGGCAGCACCGCGTTGGCCTCGGCCCGCGTGATCACCCCGTCCGTCCCGTAGAGGAGCTCCGCACGCAGACCACCGGGGTTCACGATGGCGATCTCGGCGCCCCCGCGATCGGGGTCGGCGAGGGTCTCCCGCAGGGCGTCGGCGACGAGACCGCCGAGGGCGGACTGCTTCGACCGGTCGTCGCGCTGACCGCCGGCGTAGCGGCCGTCGACGTACGCCCCGCCCCGGAAGGCGGTGGTGATGTCGGCGGTGACCGAGCCCACGGGCTCCGCGCCGACCCGGTCGGCCTCGGCCCGGGCGAGGGCCACGATCTCCGCGACCTCCGCGACACGGGGGTACGTCGCGATCAGCTCGGCGTCCAGCGCCGCACTGTTCGCCGCGGTCGCGGCCGGGTCGTTCGCCACGACCGCCGAGGCGAGTCGGGCGACGTTGCGCGCGCTGTAGTCCACGACCTCGCCGTTGTCCCGGTCGACGGTCAGGACGACCTGGCCGATGTTCTCGCCGTAGCTGCCGGTCTGGACGATCGGACGGGTGCCCTCGCCACCGGGGATGGGGGCGTCCCACGCGTACTTCTGGTGCGTGTGCCCGGTGAAGATGGCATCCACGGCGGGGTCGGTCTCGTTCACGATCGTCGCGAATGCGCCGCCGCGGGCCAGGGCCTGCTCGAGCGTCGCCGCCGTCGCATCGCCCTCGGCCGCACCCTCGTGGTACTGGGCGACGATGATGTCGACCTCGTCCTCGATCTCGGCGACGACGCGGTTGACCTCGGCGACCGGCTCGCGGAACTCGATGCCCTCGATGCCGCCCGGGGAGACCAGCTGCGCGGTCTCCCGGGTCACGGCGCCGACGACGCCGATGCGGACGCCGTCGACCTCGAAGATCGCGAACTCGTCGAGGAGCGGCTCGCCGTCCTTGTACACGTTCGCCGCGAGGTACGGGAAGTCCGCGGACGCCGACACGCGACCGGTGAGGTCCTCCGCGCCCTTGTCGAACTCGTGGTTGCCCACGGCCGAGGCGGCCAGGTCCAGCGCGTTCAGCACCTCGATGGTCGGCTCGTCGTCGAAGTACGCCGAGGCGAAGAGCGACGCGCCGATGTTGTCGCCGTTGGAGAGGAAGAGGGAGTTGGCATCCCCGTACTCCGCCCGCAACTGCTCGATCGTCCCCGCGAACTTGACCGTGTTGGCGTCGATACGACCGTGGAAGTCGTTGATGCCGAGCAGGTTGACGTCGGTGGTGTTGGCCAGGTTCAGGCCGACGATCACCGGGTCGTGATCGCTGGAGCGGTAGGGCGTCGTGTCGTACAGGTCGGTGACGTTGTAGTTGTACCGGCTGTACTCGAGGGCGGTCGACTCACCCGCGTTGATGTTCCAGATGTCGGCGCCGGTCACGATGGCCTGCGCGTCCGCGGAGGCGAGCACGTGGTCCAGCGAGCCGGACAGACCGGAGAACGAGTAGGAGAATTTGCCGGACTGCTCGCCGAGGCTGGCGTAGCCCGCCTCGTAGAGCACCTGCATCGGGTCCTCCTGCGTGTAGGAGTTGAAGTCGCCGAGCAGGAACGACAGCTCGGTGCCGTACTTCGTCTCCATGTCGTCGGCGAACGCCGCCAGCGCGGTGGCCTGGGAGACGCGGGACGCGTTCGACGCGCCCTGGCCGTCGCCCTGGTCCGCGTCGGCGCCCGAGCCGGAGCCCTTCGACTTGAAGTGGTTCACGATCGCGACGAAGGTCTCCTCCGCGCCGCCGTCGACGGGCACGAAGGCCTGCGCGAGCGGCTGCCGGGCGTTCGAGAACGCCGCGGCATCCAGGATCGTGCTCTCGCCGACGGTTTCGACGACCGCCTTCTTGTAGATGAACGCGGTGCGGATGACGTCCTCGGATGCCGGGACCTGCGCGGGCGAGGGCACGAACGCCCACACCTCGGAGCCGGCGCCGGTGTTCAGGGCGGTCACCAGCGTCTGCAGGGCCGCGTCGCGGTTCTTGCCGTACGCCGCGGAGTTCTCGATCTCCTCGAGGGAGACGACGTCGGCGCCGAGGGCGTTGATCGCGGAGACGATCTTGTCCTGCTGACGCTTCAGGCTCTCGGCCGTCGCCGCGCCGCGCGGACCGGTGCCCGAGCAGTTCGCGGTGATGGGCGTTCCCGCACGGTCCTTGTACGAGCCGGTGCAGCCGACCTCGGCGGGGAGCGTCGTGAAGTAGTTGAGGACGTTGAAGCTGGCGATCTTGACGTCGCCGCCCACCTCGGCCGGGGCCGCGGTGCGGGTGTTCTCGAAGGTCGCGGGCTGCGCGGTGGCCGCGTCGGCCCCGGTCAGCACCTGCGTCGGCTGGAAGCCCCACTTCTCGAAGCGGTAGTCGAGGACGACCGGCTGGGTGAACGTGACCGCCGCTCCGACGCGCACGGGCGCGGTCCGCGAGAGGTACGGCAGCGGCACCGTGGTGGCGCTGGAGAAGTTCGTCGTCGCGCCGTCGTCGAGGAGCACCGCGCGGGCGGCGTTGTCGGCGACGACGGTGGCGTACTCCGCCGTGCCGGGACGGGCGACCTCGGTCGGCTGGATCAGCGGGGTGGTGCCCGCGGCCAGGCCGACGCTGCCGAACCGGTTGGTGTCGTAGGTGTTGGTGACGGTGAAGTCGCCCTCGGGTGCGAGCAGCATGCTCTCGAGGCTGCGGCGCTGCGCCTCCCCGGCGGGCCACTCGACCGCGGCCGGGGTGACGGGGTCGGCGGTCTCGGTGAGGACGGCGACGTCCGCCGCGCTCGCGCTGATCTGCGTGAGTCCGTAGTAGTCGCCGACGGTGCCGGTCACCTCGACGTGCTGACCGACCGAGACCGCGGCGGCGGCGGCTCCGCCGAACACGAAGATGCCGTCCGACGCGGTGTGGGTGGCGAGGTCGAGCTCACCGCCGGTGCCGGCGGTCTGCAGCGAGAACCCGTTGAAGCCGCCGGTCGGGTAGGTGGCGGTGACGATGCCGCGAGTGGTGACCCGCTGACCGGCGAGGGGGCTGACCGTCCCGGTGCCCTGGATGTCGCGGATGGCCGTCACGGTGCCGGGCTGCGGCTCGGGCTCGGGCTCGGGCTCCGGCTCCGGCTCGGGCTCCGTCGGGGCGCCGCCCGTCGAGGACTGCGGCGTGACCGTGGTGGCGGTGGTGAAGTCCGACGCGTTGTCGTCGTTGTCCGCGAAACCGGTGCGCACGAGCGCGTTCGGCACGCTGTTGCCGCCCGTCACGGTCGCGGCGGCGGTCTCGAAGCTGACGCCCGCGCCGTAACCGAGGAGGTCGGCGACCTGCGGGTTGTTCACCACGGAGCCGGCCGGCAGGGCCAGGCGCTCGGTGGTCTTGGCGAGCCAGAGCTGTCCCGTCGTGCCCGAGGGGTTCAGGCTGCCGGACACGTCCGGGGTCGGAAGGGCCTCGCCGACGGCGCCGTTGCCGGGCAGGGCGATGAGGTAGTACGCGCCCGCGGCGATCGATCCGGTCAGGGCGAGCGTGTTGGACGCGGTCGGGGCGTCCGTGCTCCCGGCCGAGCGGTACTGCAGCGACCATCCGCTGAGATCCTGCGTCGTCGCGCCCGAGTTGTAGAGCTCGACGAACTTCTGGTTGAACGGCGCGTTGGCGCTGCCGCCCTTGAAGTAGGCCTCGTTGATCACCACCCCGGACGGGTCGGCCGCGACGGCGGCGGTGGGGACGAGGACGGAGCCGAGAAGAGCGGCTCCGAGGGCGGCGCTGAGCGTCGTCGTGAGACGACGCGAGCGCAGCCGCGAGTGCACGGTGGGCATGAGTCTCCTGCGAGACCGACGTACGGCGACGTCGGCGGGGGGTGTTCGACGGGGGTACCCATCGACCGTAAACGACTCGCATAGCGTTTTCCCAGGTCGAATGTTGCGATCAGATGAACTTCCGTCTGCGCGAGGGTGACACCCGGTCCCACTCCGACCCGCGGTGCGGCGGGGACGACGAAGGCCCGGATGCCATGGCATCCGGGCCTTCGTTTATCGCGTTGCCGCGACCGCGTGAAGCGTGATTACTTCAGGGTCACCGTGGCGCCGGCGCCCTCGAGGGCCTCCTTGGCCTTCTCGGCGGTCTCCTTGTTCGCGCCCTCGAGCACGGCCTTGGGGGCACCGTCGACGACGGCTTTGGCCTCGCCGAGGCCGAGCGAGGTGAGCTCGCGGACGACCTTGATGACCTGGATCTTCTTGTCGCCGGCGGCCTCGAGGACGACGTCGAACGAGTCCTTCTCCTCGACCTCTTCGGCGGGGGCGGCGCCACCGGCGGCGGGGCCGGCCACGGCCACGGGGGCGGCGGCGGTGACGTCGAAGGTCTCCTCGAACGCCTTGACGAACTCGGACAGCTCGATAAGCGTGAGCTCCTTGAACGCGTCGAGCAGCTCTTCGGTGCTGAGCTTAGCCATGTTGTATCTCCTTGATCGGGTTAATCAGCCGGGCCGGGTCAGGCCGCGGTGTCCTGCTTCTCGCGCAGCGCGTCGACCGTGCGAACGGCCTTCGACGGAAGCGCCTGGAAGACGTATGCCGCCTTGGTCATCGTCGCCTTCATCGCACCGGCGAGCTTCGCCAGCAGGACTTCACGGCTCTCGAGATCGGCGAGCTTGTTGACCTCATCCGCGGTCAGAGCGGCGCCATCGAAGTAGCCGCCCTTCACCACGAGCTGAGGGTTAGCCTTGGCGAAGGCGCGCAGACCCTTCGCGACGGCGACCGGGTCGCCGTGCACGAACGCGATGGCAGACGGGCCCTTGAGCTCGTCGTCCAGTCCCGTGACCCCCGCGTTGTTCGCGGCGATCTTGGTCAGCGTGTTCTTCACCACGGCGTAATCCGCGTCCTGACGGATGTCGTTGCGCAGCTGCTTGAGCTGGGCAACCGTCAGACCGCGGTACTCGGTCAGCAGAACGGCGGTCGAGTTCTCGAAGTTCTTCGTGAGCTCGGCGACCGATGCATCCTTCTGCGCCATGGCCACTCCTTGTGTGTACGAGGCGCTCCGCGATGGCGGGGCGCCGGCCGTGGACATCGGGGTCTGGGCAAAAAAGAAGAGCTCCGGCGCAGGCGCACGGAGCTCGGAATCCCTGTCGGGAGGAGGTTCGTCCACCTGCGTAGGTCCCCTGCTTCTCAGCAGACGCTTCGATCGAAGTGCAGGCACTCCGATGACCGACGGTCTTTGGCTTGTCCCCCACTGTACCCGACCCCCGCCCCCTGACCAAACTCGGGCGGGCGGGCGGTGCTAGGGGACGCGCGGGGTGGGGAGGAGGGCGCGCGTCATGCGGACGATGCGCGACGGCGTCCGCGCCCCGAGCCACACCGTGCACACCGGGTCGGAGCCGTCGGCGGCGCAGGCCCATTCCGCGCACCACGCGTGGATCGCCGTCGCGAGGCGCTCCCCGCGGGGGCGCATCCCCTCGCCGTCGGACCGGACGAGCCAGGTCACCCGCGCCGCTCCCCCGGCCGGCAGCGGCTCGACCTGCGAGGCGACCGCGGCCTCGACCAGCACCGTGACGTGCGCGGCGGGCGACAGCGCCGTGGCGATGCGCCGCATCTCGGGCAGGTTGCGAGCGTCGCCGGCGAGCAGCACCGCCCCGCCCAGGTCGCACCAGCGCCCGCCGTCCGGTCGCCGAAGGGGCGTGGCATCCGATTCCATGCCCCCAACTTAGGTGACCCTTACCTCGTCGACAAGGGGGTCGGGATGCCAGGACGACGAGGCCGCGAATCGCCGTCGTCGCACCCTCGGGCCCGGCGACGTCGGGTTAGGGTCGAACACATGTCCCCCGAGCTCGTCGCGTCGCGCAGCGCCGACCTCGAGTCCCGGATCGTCGCGGACTCGCGTGATCGCGTGGCGTGGATCCGCGCACGGTCGCGCGGCATCACCGCCACGGACGTCGCCGCTCTCACCAGCGCGAACGCGATCTCCCGCGCCGCGGACGCGAAGCTGATGGGCTCGAACTTCTCGGGCAACGCGTTCACCGCGCACGGTCGTCGACGCGAGCCGGAGATCGCCGCCTGGGTGGCGGCGACGCATGGTATCCGCCCCTCCTCCGCCCTGTATCACGCGGTCGTCGAGAAGCGGCACCTGGCGACGCCGGACGGGGTCGTCGTGGACGGCGAGGGCCGCATCGTGCTGGCCGAGATCAAGACGACGAACAAGGCGTGGCGGTCGATCCCGCGCACCTACATGCGGCAGATCTGGTGGCAGCAGCACGTCCTGGGCGCCGAGCGCACGCTCGTCGCGTGGGAGCAGCACGACGGGTTCGTCCCCGTGGACGACGAGCCGCGCTGCCAGTGGATCGATCGCGACGAGCGGGAGATCGCCAAGCTCGTGTCGCTGGCCACGGCGCTCATCGACGAGCTCTACCACCGCACCATGCGGACGCGTCAGGCGCCGGTGCGGCCGGCCCCCACGGAGAGATACCGCGCTCTCGCGCTGATCGACGACTGATCGTTGATATTTGTCAACCATTCGGCGTATAGTTGATTTTCGTCAACTAACGCGCCGATGTCGTCGCGGTCCCCTTTTCCCGTGGAGAGCTCCGCATGACCACTTCGTCCCCCGACACCGCCGCTTCGCGGCGCGTGCTCCCGGCCCTCATCGGGCTGCTGCTCGGCATGTTCGTGTCGATGCTGGCCTCGACCGTCGTCTCGACGTCGCTGCCGGTCATCGTCCACGACCTGCAGGGCGATCAGAACGCCTACACCTGGGTCATCACGGCGACCCTGCTGACCACGGCGATCTCCACCCCCATCTGGGGCAAGCTCGCCGACCTGTTCAACCGCAAGGTCCTCATCCAGATCGCGATCGCGATCTTCGTCCTGGCGACGGCCGCCGCCGGCTTCTCGCAGAACACCGAGATGCTCATCGCGTTCCGCGCCGTGCAGGGCCTCGGCGCCGGCGGCCTGGCCGCGCTCAGCCAGGTGATCATGGCCGACATCATCAGCCCGCGCGAGCGCGGTCGATACATGGGCCTGTTCGGCGCGGTCATGGCCGTCGCCACCGTCGGCGGACCGCTGCTCGGCGGCGTCATCACCGACGCTTTCGGCTGGCGCTGGAACTTCTTCGTCGCGATCCCGTTCGCCGTCGCCGCCCTGCTCATCCAGCAGCGCACCCTGCACCTCCCGGCGCGGGCGGCCCGCAAGGTCAAGATCGACTACCTCGGCATCGTCCTGCTCTCCACCGCGGTCTCGCTCCTGCTCATCTGGGTCACCAACGCCGGCGACTCCTTCGAGTGGGCCAGCGTCCCCACGCTGCTCATGGTCGGCGGCGCCGTCGTCGCGGCCCTGCTGTTCGTCCTCGTCGAGCTCCGCTCGTCCGAGCCGCTGGTCCCGCTGACGCTGTTCCGCGACGCCACCTTCACGCTGGCCACCATCGCCTCCATCGCGACGGGTCTGGCCATGTTCGGCACCTCGGTCTTCCTGAGCCAGTACATGCAGATGGCCCGCGGCGCGACGCCGACCGAGGCCGGCGTCATGACGATCCCGATGATCGCGGGCCTGCTGGTGGCATCCGTCGTCGTCGGCTCGCTCATCTCGCGCTTCGGTCACTGGAAGCCGTTCCTCGTCGTCGGCGGCATCCTGCTCATCGCCGGCTCGTTCCTGCTGTCGACGATCCACTACGACACGAACTTCACCCTCGTCTCGATCTACATGGCCCTGCTCGGCGCCGGCGTCGGCATGACGATGCAGAACCTCGTCCTCATCGTCCAGAACACCGCCGACCCGTCCCAGATGGGCGCGGCCAGCTCCGGGGTCACGTTCTTCCGCAGCCTCGGCGGCACGATCGGCGTCTCGGTCATGGGCGCGGCCCTCGCGAGCATGGCGACGAGCCTGTTCACCGACCGCGCGGCGGACCTGCAGGCCGCGATCATGGGGCTCGGCGCCGAGGGGGCCTCGGTCGCGCAGGCCCTCCAGTCGGGGGCCATCCCGCAGGTGTCGACCCTGCCCGAGAGCGTCCGCGTGATCGTCGAGGACATCTACGCCCAGTCCATCGCGCACTCGTTCCTCATCGCCGTGCCAGTCGCGGTGGTCAGCCTCCTCGCGATCCTCTTCCTCCCCAACCGCCCGCTGACCCGGATGACGACGAGCGAGCGCGTCGCCGCCAGCGAGGCCGACCTCGCGACGGTGTCGGTCCCCGAGGGCATGGCGAGCCTGTCCGCCACCGGGTCGGTCCGGACCGTGGATGCCACGGCCCCCGGCTCCGCACGCCGAAGCGCCTCCGTGGGAGAGGATGACTGACATGGTCGCGTCCCCGTCGTCCCCGCCCGTCTCGTGCATCGCGAGCGGCGGGGACGCCGTCGCGTCCGACGAGCGCCGGGAGGCGGTGCAGGCCCTCGAGGGCTCGTTCTCGGAGCTGATGACCGTCTTCCGCCGGTACGTGTCCGAGGCCGCCGAGCGGGTGAGCCCCGGGATGCTCCCGGCGACGTTCAAGGCGCTGTCGGTCGTGAGCCGGTTCGGTCCGCTCACGCTGTCGGCCCTCGCCGAGCGGCTGACGGCCGACAAGGGCTTCCTCAGCCGCAGCATCAGCGAGCTCGAGGAGCTCGGACTCGTGACCCGCACCCCCGACCCGGCCGACCGCCGCTCCCGCGTCATCGCCGTGACCGACGAGGGGCACGCGCGGCTGGCCGACGCGCGGGCACCCCACGAGAGCCGGCTCTTCGCCGCGATGGCGGACTGGTCGATCGACGACATCCGCCACCTGTCGACGCTCCTGCACGCCCTCGCCGTGGGCGAGACCCCCGCGCGGGACTGACCCGACGCACGGGGGAAGGGACCGTCGCGACACGGTGACCCCGGTGTAACACCGGCGAGACAAAGTCGCGATTGACTGAGGGGGTCGAGGCGACGCCGCAGCGACGCGACCGCTTGTGAAGGAGCGCCGAATGAGATTCCGATCGACGCGTCCCGAGGCCGCCGAGGCGCCTCCGGCCCCGCCCGTGCCCGCCACGATGCAGGCGGCGGTGATCGACTCGACCGGGTCCGCCGAGGCCCTGCACCTGGTCGAGGTGCCGGTGCCCTCCCCCGTCCTCAGCGAGGTGCTCGTGCGCGTCGTCGCTGCGGGCGTCAATCCGATCGACGCCAAGACGCGAGCCGGCGGCGGCCCCTCGGCGGCGATCGGCGCCTGGCCCGCCACCCTCGGCTACGACGTCAGCGGGGTCGTCGTGCGCGCGCCGTACGAGTCGCACCCGTTCCCTCCGGGCACGGAGGTGATCGGGATGGCCACGACCCCGCGGACTCCCGGCACGTACGCGGAGTACACCGTCGTCCCCTCCCTCTCGCTCGCCCGCAAGCCGTCGACCCTCTCGCACGTCGAGGCGGCCGGCATCCCCCTGGCCGCACTGACGGCCTGGGGCATCGTCGTCGAGACCGCCCTCGCCCACGAGGGGCAGCGGATCCTCATCCACGCCGGCAGCGGCGGCGTCGGTCATTTCGCGGTGCAGTTCGCGGCCTACTTCGGGGCGCACGTCATCGCGACCGGCTCGGGACGGAACCTCGACTGGCTGCGGGAGCTGGGCGCCGCGGAGGTCGTCGACTACACCGACGTGCGCTTCGAGGACGTCGTGGCCGACGTCGACGTCGTCATCGATCTCATCGGCAACGTCCACGACGACACGGGGACGCGCTCGCTGGAGGTCATCCGACCCGGGGGCCTGCTCATCGAGGTACCGACCGGCGCGTGGCCCGGATTCCGTGACGCGGCGTCGGCCCGTGGCATCCGGTCCACCTCCTACAAGGTCGTGCCGGACGGGAGCGCGCTCGCCACGATCGGTCGCCTGATCGACTCGGGGGCGGTGCGCGTGTTCATCGACCGGGTGTTCGACCTCGCCGACGCCTCCGCGGCCCACATCGAGCTCGAGCGGGGGCACACGCGCGGCAAGATCGTGCTGCGCGTCAGCGACGACTGAGCCTCACCCCGCCGCGAGGACCCGTCGCCCCTCGGCGACGAGCTCGTCGGCGACCTCGTCGAGCAGCGGGGACGTGAGGTTCCACTGCTGCCAGTACAGCGGCACGTCGACGGGGTCGCCGCCGAGACGGACGAGCGCGCCGTCGTCCAGATGCGGCTCCGACTGGAAGACGGGCAGGAGGCCCCAGCCGAGGCCGAGGACGACAGCGGCGGCGAAGTCCTGCGACGCCGGCACCCGGTGCCGGGGCGGGGCCTCGACCGCCACGCCGCGGGCGCGCAGCCACTGGGTCTGCAGGTCGTCCCGGCGGTCGAAGTCCACCAGCGGAGCCGCCGCCAGCGTCGCGGGCGTGATGCCGTCGGTGAACCACCGCCGCGCGAACGGGGCCGCCGCCACCGCCTCGTACCGCAGCACCCCCACCGGGCGGACGCGGCATCCGGCGACGGGCGTCTGCCGCGAGGTGACCGCGGCCATCACCGTCCCGGACTCGAGGAGCCCCGCGGTGAAGTCCTGGTCGTCGCGGTGCAGGTCGAAGACGACGTCGCGGCGGGCGGCCACCCGGGCCAGCGGTGGGAGGAACCACGTCGCGAGGGAGTCGGCGTTGACGGCGAGAGGGAGGGATGCCGCTCCCCCGCCCGCCGCGCCCATGCCGACGAGGGCGTCGTGCTCCAGGAGCGCGAGCTGCCGGGCGAGACGCACCACGGCGTCGCCGGCCTCGGTCGTCCGGACCGGCTTGGACCGCACGAGGAGCACCCGCCCCAGCTGATCCTCGAGCGCGCGGATCCGCTGGCTCACGGCCGAGGGTGTGATGTGGAGCCGCCGGGCGGCGGCATCCAGGGTCCCCTCGTCGACGACGATGGCCAGGGTGCGCGCGAGGTCGAGCGGAACGTGCATGAAGCGATGCTAACGGTGCTGCAGAATCCTGAGCTGTTCTGCGGCGATCGCACGTCCTAACGTCGAGACGTGCTCCCCGTCCTGCTCGCCGGCTTCGGCCTCGGTCTCTCGCTCATCGTCGCCATCGGCGCCCAGAACCTCTTCGTCCTGCGCCAGGGGATCCGCCGCGAGCACCTGTTCGCCGTCGTCGCCGTGTGCGCGGTGTCGGATGCGGTCCTCATCCTCCTCGGCGTCTCGGGCGTGGGCCTCGTCCTGGAGGCGATCCCCTGGCTCCTCGACGTCGTGCGGTGGGCGGGCGCGGCGTTCCTGACCGTCTACGGCGTGCTCGCGGCACGGCGGGCGGTGCGCCCGAACGGGCAGACGCTGCACGCGACCCCCGAGACGGCGGCATCCGGTTCCCGGACGACGGATGCCGGCGGCACCCTGGTCCGCACCCGCCCGACCCGCCTGGCCACGACCGTGCTGACGTGCCTGGCCCTGACCTGGCTCAACCCGCACGTCTACCTCGACACCGTGTTCCTGCTCGGGTCCGTCGCCACGACGCACGGCGACGGCCGGTGGGTGTTCGCGGCCGGAGCGTGCGCCGCGAGCCTGCTGTGGTTCACGGGCCTCGGCTTCGGCGCCCGCTTCCTGGGACGCTGGCTCGACACCCCGCGCGCCTGGCGGATCCTGGATGCCGCCATCGCCCTCGTCATGTTCGCGATCGCGCTGTCGCTGGTCCTTCCGCACTGAGCACTCGCCCGCCCGTCCGCCCCCGCGCGAGCCGCGCCTCCACCCCCGCCGGTCGTTCGGGGAGGATGGAGGCATGCGAACGGTGACGATCACGGTCGAGGGACGGGTACAGGGCGTGGGGTTCCGCTACGCCCTGCAGGACGCAGCCACCGCCGCCGACGCGACCGGGTGGGTCCGGAACCGACGGGATGGGAGCGTGGAGGCTCAGGTCACGGGCGCCGACGAGGCCGTGGAGGCCGTCATCGCGTGGGCGCACCGGGGTCCGGCCTCCGCCCGCGTGGACCACGTCACGGTCGCCGAGACGGAGGCCGACGCCTCACCGACGGGCTTCGAGATCCGCGCGACGGCCTGATCCGCGCGCTGCCGGGACGCCCGCGTCAGCTGGGCAGGCCCGCCCGCAGCTCGGCCATGACCTCGGCGGCGGTCTCGCGGCGCGCGAGCCCCGCGGCCTGACCGGCCCACAGCGACAGCAGATCCCCGTCGCCCGCGGCCGTCGCCGCCGCGCGGAACACGCCGGTCAGCCAGTTCTGCGCCGGGAACGGCGCGATCATCCCGGAGGCCTCGATCTCCCGCAGGGCGCGATTCGGGATGCCGCGCGCCAGACGACCGCTCATCGCCCGCGTCAGCACGGTGTCGGTGTCGGCCGCCGCGGTGAGCGCCGCACGATGGGCGTCGGTCGCCGCGGACTCGCGAGTGCGGAGGAACGCGGTGCCCACCTGCACCCCGTCGGCGCCGAGGGCCAGGGCCGCGGCGACGCCGCGACGGTCCGCGACTCCGCCCGCCGCGATCACCGGCGCCGATACGGCGTCCACGACCTGCGGCACGAGCGCGAACGTGCCCACGAGCGAGCGCTCCGGCTCGCGGAGGAACGACACCCGGTGACCCCCGGCCTCCGCGCCGGTCGCCACGATCGCGTCCACGCCCGCCTCGTCGAGCGCGACGGCCTCGGCCACCGAGGTGGCGGTGCCGACGACGCGGATGCCGCGATCCCGGGCGCGCGAGAGGGTGGCGGCATCCGGGATCCCGAAGACGACGCTGAGGACGTCCGGACGCGCCTCGAGGACGGCGTCCAGCTGCGCCTCGACGTCCGGCAGGAACGCGGACGGCGGGACAGGGACCTCCGCGCCGGCGTCGGCGAACAGCCCCGCGTGGGCGTCGAGGTGAGGACGCAGGTCGACCTCGGCCGGAACCACCTCGTCGCCGCGGGGCAGCCACAGATTGACCGCGATCGGGCGGGAGGTCGCGGCGCGGAGAGCGGCGACCGTCTCGGCGATGCGGTCCGGGGTGTAGCCGTAGAGGCCGAACGAGCCGAGGCCGCCGGCCTCGCTCACCGCCGCGGTCAGCGCGACGGACGACAGCCCGCCGAACGGGCCGAGGACGACGGGGACGTCGATCCCGAGAAGACGGGTCAGTCGTGACATGGCTCAGTCCAGGGGGCGCAGGATGCGGTCGAGGAACCGGCGGGTCCGGTCCTTCTCGGGGTGGGTGAACAGCTTCTCCGGGGCTCCCCGCTCGACGATGACGCCGTCGTCGAAGAACAGCACCTCGTCGGCGACCTGACGGGCGAACTGCAGCTCGTGGGTCACGATGACCATCGTCCACCCCTCGTCCGCGAGCTCGCGGAGCACCGACAGCACCTCGCCGACGAGCTCCGGGTCCAGGGCGCTCGTCGGCTCGTCGAAGAGCAGCAGCTGCGGCTCCAGAGCGAGCGCGCGGACGATGCCGACCCGCTGCTGCTGGCCGCCGGACAGCTCGAACGGGTACGCGTCGCGCTTCTCGGCGAGACCGACGCGGTCGAGCAGCCGCTCCGCACGGGCGACCGCCTCGGCCTTGGGCACGCCGTGCGCCTGGATCGGCCCCTCCGTCACGTTCTGCAGCACCGTGAGGTGCGGGAAGAGGTTGTGGTGCTGGAAGACCATCGCGGACCGGTCGCGCAGCGCGTTGCGGTCCGCCTTCGACACCTTCGCGCCGAAGTCCACCGCGGGGCCGCCGTCGAAGACGACCTCGCCGCGGTCCGGGGTCTCGAGCCCGTTGAGGCACCGCAGCACCGTGGTCTTGCCCGAGCCCGAGGGGCCGATGAGCACCAGCACGTCCCCGCGGTTCACCTGCAGGTCGACGCCGTCCAGCACGCGATTCGCGCCGAAGCTCTTCTCCAGGCCGCGGACCCGCAGGAGCGGCGTCTCGTCGGCCGGGACGGCGGGCGTGAGCGGATCGTCAGCGTGCGACATAGCGGTCCAGCCTCCTCTCGATCACGCTCTGCCCCGACGACAGCACGAGGCAGAACAGCCAGTAGATCAACGCGGCCTCGAGATACACGGCCATGAACTCGTACGAGAACGCGGCGATGTTCTGCGCCTGCCGGAACAGCTCGGTGACGAGGATGAGGGATGCCAGGGAGCTGTCCTTCACCAGGGAGATGAAGGTGTTCGACAGCGGCGGCACGGACACGCGGGCCGCCTGCGGCAGCACGATGCGGGTGAGCGTCTTGCGCGGGGACAGGCCCACGGTGTGCGCCGCCTCCCACTGCCCGCGGGGCACCGAGAGGATCGCAGCGCGGATGACCTCGGCCGCGTACCCTCCGACGTTCAGCGAGAACGCGATGACGGCCGCCGGGAACGGGTCGATCGTGACGTTGATCGCGGGCAGGCCGTAGAAGATCACGAATAGCTGCACCAGCAGCGGCGTGCCGCGGATGATCGAGATGTAGAAGCGCGCGAAGCCCGACAGCACGATGTTGCGCGAAAGCCGCAGCAGGGCCATCGCCAACGCGATGACGAGACCGACCGCGAACGAGGCGAGCGACAGGGGGATCGTCCCGCGCAGCCCCGCCAGCAGCATGGGCCAGAACGAGTCGATCAGAAGTCTCCAGATGTCGTCCATGCCCCTCCTTCCTCGTCGCCGCACGCGGCATCCGCCCCTCCACGCTAGGCGGGAGAGGCGGATGCGGTGCGGGGGTTTACAACGTGTCCGTGACGGACGTTACTCGCGTCACTGCGTGACGTCCCCTCGGACGTCACTCGCGTCACTGGGTGACGTCTGCCCCGAAGTACTTCTCGCTGATCTCGGCGAGCGTGCCGTCGGCGCGCAGCTCGTCGAGGGCGCCGTCGATCGCGTCGGCGAGGGCCTGCTTGTCCTTGGTGAACGCGAAGGCGCTGTCCGAGGTCTCCTCGGTCTCGGCGGCGATCTTCAGTCCGGTCGGGCTGTTCGTCTTCTCGTAGTCGAGGTAGGTGAGCTGGTCGTTCACCGTGGCATCCACGCGTCCCTGCTGCAGCAGGGCGACCGCCTGGGCCCAGCCCTCGACGGCCTCGACCTGCGCGCCGCTGTCGGTGGCGAGCTCGTACCAGTTGCTGGTGAGCGACTGGGCGGTGGTCTTGCCCGCGAGGTCGGCGAAGCTCGAGATGGAGTCGTCGTCCTCGGTGGTCACGATGACACCGCGCGAGACGGTGTACGGCTCGCTGAAGAGGTACTTCTCCTGGCGCTCGGCGTTGATGGAGACCTGGTTGCCGATGACGTCGAAGCGACCCGCGTCGAGACCCGCGAAGATCGCGTCCCACTGGGTCTCCTGGAAGCGGATGTCCAGACCGAGCTTCTCGGCGACCGCCTCGGCGATCTCGACGTCGAAGCCGACCAGCTCGCCGGTCTCGTCGTGGTACGAGAAGGGACGGTAGGTGCCCTCGGTGGCGACGGTAAGGGTGCCGGAGTTCACCAGGCCCAGGTCTTCGCCCGCGGCGGCGGAGCCGGACTCGGACGATCCCCCGCTGCACGCGGTGAGGGTGAGGGCGGCGGCGGCGAGGCCTGCGGCGAGGACGGACAAACGGCGACGGGGCATGGCTGTTCCTGTGGGATTGCGGGGCAGGGGTGAGGCGTGCGCGACGCGCACATGCAAGCACAACACGTCCCGGCATCCAGGTCTTCCCGGATGACGCCGTGTTGCAGGTCCGTTCACGCGAGAACCCCGCCGGGCACGGGGCACGACGGGGTTCTCGGACGCGGAGCGTTACGCGATGGCGTTGACGTCCAGCGGGATGCCGGGACCGAAGGTGGTCGAGACGGCGCCCTTCTGGATGTAGCGGCCCTTCGAGCTGGACGGCTTGAGGCGGACGATCTCCTCGAGCGCGGCGGCGAGGTTCTCGTCGAGCTGCTCGGCCGAGAACGAGGCCTTGCCGACGACGAAGTGCACGTTGGCGTGCTTGTCGACGCGGAACTCGATCTTTCCGCCCTTGATCTCCTCGACGGCCTTGGCCGGGTTGGGGGTCACGGTGCCGGTCTTGGGGTTCGGCATGAGGCCGCGGGGCCCGAGGACCTTACCGAGGCGACCGACCTGGCCCATGAGCTCGGGCGTGGCGACGGCCGCGTCGAACGCGGTGTAGCCGCCGGCGACCTTCTCGATGAGCTCGGCGCCGCCGACCTCGTCCGCACCGGCGGCGAGGGCCGCCTCGGCCGCGGGGCCGTTGGCGAAGACGATGACGCGCGCGGTCTTACCCGTGCCGTGGGGCAGGATGACCGTGCCGCGGACCATCTGGTCCGCCTTACGGGGGTCCACCGCGAGCTTCAGCGCGACCTCGACGGTCGAGTCGAACTTCTTCGAGCCGGTCTCCTTCGCGAGGGCGACGGCGTCGGCGGGGGTGTAGTACGTGTCGGGCGCGATCTTCTCGGCGGCGGCCCGGAATGCCTTGGACTTGGTAGCCATGTTCTTCTCCCCTTAGTCCTCGACCGTGATGCCCATGGAGCGGGCGGTGCCGGCGATGATCTTGGCCGCGGCCTCGATGTCGTTGGCGTTCAGGTCGGGCTGCTTGGTCGTCGCGATCTCGCGCACCTGCTCCTTGGTGAGCTTGCCCACCTTGACGGTGTGCGGGGTGGCCGAGCCCTTGGG
Organism: Microbacterium sp. HMH0099; assembly: GCF_049384025.1. NCBI lineage: Bacteria > Bacillati > Actinomycetota > Actinomycetes > Micrococcales > Microbacteriaceae > Microbacterium > Microbacterium sp. HMH0099. Next base: position 60,264 of record NZ_JBMRJR010000006.1, read on the forward strand.
CAGGCCGGCGGCCTTCTTGATGAGCTCAGCGGCCGGGGGCGTCTTCAGGATGAACGTGAAGCTGCGGTCCTCGTAGACGGTGATCTCCACGGGGATGACGTTGCCGCGCTGCGACTCGGTCGCGGCGTTGTACGCCTTGCAGAACTCCATGATGTTCACGCCGTGCTGACCGAGCGCCGGACCGATCGGCGGCGCCGGGTTGGCAGCACCGGCGTTGATCTGGAGCTTGATCAGGCCGGTCACCTTCTTCTTGGGTGCCATTTCCTCTTCCTTTCCTCGAGCGGGGGCGGGTGCCCGCGCTCTCCCGCAGACCCGGCGGATCCGGGCAGCGGTCGTCACGCGCCGAAGCACGCAACCTCCTCATCATACGCGACGTCGGCCCTCCCGGCATCCCTCCCTCCCCCCGCCGATAAACGCTCTCTGCACCGATAAACGCGCGCACCCACCGTTTCTCAGTGCGGGAAGCGTTTCTCGGGGCTGACTAGGACGCGAATGACGAGGGATGCCATGGCTTCGGCTCCTCCACAGGCGCACGATCGGCGGGGCGCTCCCCAAAACGTCGGCTGCGACCGCGTGAAGACGCGCGAGTCGCCACGATGGCGGCATGCACCCCGCTGAACCGCCGCTGCCCTCGGCCCTCCCCCTGCTTCGCGCCCGCGACGCCCGATCGGCGGGACTGCATCCGGAGACTCAGGCCGGGTCGCTCCGCGTGCGGAACGGTGTCTACATCGCGCGGGACCTCTGGGATGGGCTTGCGGAATGGGACCGTTATGTCGTGCGGGTCCACGCTTTCGGCGGCTCCCGTCCTGGCGCCGTCTTCTCGCACGAGTCGGCGGCCGCTCTGTGGAATCTTCCCATCTTCGGGCACCCCCGCCAGATCCATCTCTTCGACGGCCGGCGTTCGCGCTCGCTGCGATACGGGGATGTGACAGTGCACACCAGCGCCGACAAGCGCGACGTCGCCCGCCGTGGGGAGCTCCTGGTCACGACCGTGGCGGACACCGTCCTGGATCTCGCCCGATGCCTCCCGCCGGCGTTCGGGCTGGCGGTCGCCGATGCGGCGATCCGCTCCCATCCCGGCGACGTCTCCCTCTCCGTGTTACGTGAAGTGGTCGCATCCCAGCGGAACCCGCGCGGTCGCCGCCGAGCCGAATGGGTGATCGATCACGCCGATGCAGCCTCCGAGTCCGTCGGCGAGTCCGTGAGCCGCGCGGTGATCGGCTGGTGCGGCTTTCCCTCTCCTCTCCTGCAGCGGACGCATATCGTCGACGGCCGTCGCTATCGCAGCGACTTCTGCTGGCCCGCGCTCCGCGTGATCGGGGAGTCCGACGGGTGGGCCAAGTACGGGGCGGACCCGCAGGAGGTCACTCGTGCCCTGCGAGCGGAGAAGCGTCGCGAACAGGACCTCCGGCGCGCCGGGTGGACCGTCGCACGGTGGGACTTCGCCGATGCGGTCAGCGGCGAGGGGCTGCGCGCCGCGCTTCTCGCCGCCGGCCTCCGCCCTGAGCGCCGTGCCGACACCGCACGGCTCTCGAGCATCGGCCGAAACCCCCGATCTCGATGAGGCCGAGCCCACCCTGCCGATAAACGCCCTCTGCACCGATAAACGCGCGCACCCGGCGTTCCTCGGTGCAGCGGGCGTTTATCGGCGAGGGAGACGACCCGCCGCCGGACGCGAGAACGCCCCGCCGGGCGCGAGCCGGGCGGGGCGTTCTCGAAGCGACGGGTGTCAGACCATCTTGGTGACCTGGTCGAACGACAGCTCGACCGGGGTCTCGCGCTCGAACAGCGACACGAGGACCGTGAGCTTGCCGCTCTCGGGCTTGATCTCGCTGATCGTGCCGGGAAGACCCGCGAACGAGCCCTCCTTGATGGTGATGGTCTCGCCGGTCTCGAAGTCGACCTCGGCGGGGATGACGCGCTGCGCCGCGGGTGCGCCCTTGGCGGCGCCGGCCTTGGCGGGAGCGGACTCCTTGACCTCGACGAGGCTCTTCAGCATGTTGAAGGCCTCCTCGAAGCGGAGCGGCGTCGGGTTGTGGGCGTTGCCCACGAAGCCGGTGACACCGGGGGTGTGACGCACGACCGACCAGGTGTCCTCGTTGAGGTCCATGCGCACCAGCACGTAGCCGGGGATGCGCACGCGCGTGACCATCTTGCGCTGGCCGTTCTTGATCTCGACGACGTCCTCCATCGGGACCTCGATCTGGTAGATGTCGTCCTCGACCTCGAGCGTCGACTTCCGCTGCTCGATGTTGGCCTTCACCTTGCGCTCGAAGCCCGCGTAGGAGTGGATGACGTACCACTTGCCCGGGAGCGACCGCAGTTCCGTGCGGAAGGTCTCGTAGGGGTCGGCGTCCTCGTCGTCCTCGGAGTCGATGGATGCCACGGCGTCGTCGTCCAGGTCCACGGGAGCCTCCGCGGCGTCGGCGGGCGACTCAGATGCCTCGACCTCGTCGACGACGGAGGCGGCGGCGCCGACCTCCTCGACGAAGTCCTCGTCGAGCACCGGCTCGTCGGGCTCGCCGTTCACGTCGGGGCCGTCGTAGGGGGTGACCTCGTCGGCGGCCTCGGCGGCCTCCTCGGCCTGCTCCTCCGCGAGGGAGTCGGTGAGGACCTCGGCGGCGGCCTCGGCCTCGCTGGTCTCGTCGATCTCGAGAGCGTCGTTCACGATCGCGTCCGCCTCCGGGTCGGTGATGTCGATGTCGCCGAGGTCGCCCTCGTCGTCGGTGTCATCGTCGGCGACCACGTGGATCGCGCTGTGCTCGGCGGAGTCGGAGGCGTGCTCCTGCGACGCGAGCACGCTGCCCTCCTGCGCCTCGTCGTCCTCACTGGACTGCTCGGCGGCCGTCGCCCAATCGGCGTCGTCGACATATCTTTCAGACACTGGTGATCTCTTCCGTTGCAGGGCGCCCGCTCGTGGCAGGGCGCGATCGCCGAGACGCCGGTCAGGCGCCGGCGGTACCGGGAACGCCGAAGACGGCGCTGGTGAGCCACACGAACAGCACGTCGAGGCCGTACACGATCGCCATCATGACGACGACGAAGCCGAGAACCACGGCCGTGAACTTGAGAAGCTCCTGGCGGGTGGGGGTGACGACCTTGCGGAGCTCCGCGAAGACCTGGCGGATGAAAAGAGCGATCCGCGCGAAGAAGTTCGGCTTCTTCTCACGGGGCGCGCCGCGGTCAGCGACGATCTCGCCCTTCGCCTCGTCCTGCGTCATCGAACCACCTAGGTCATTTCTCGTTGCCAGCGTGCGCTGTGCGCAGGGCGGACAGGAATCGAACCTGCAACCTGCGGTTTTGGAGACCGCTGCTCTGCCAATTGAGCTACCGCCCTAAGAACCCTCGCGGGCTCCGGGTTCGAAATCCGCCCGCTCTCGCGAAGGCCTCTCCGGGGGAAAGAGCCGCATGCCCACCGGGCACGGCGAAAGATTGCAGATTTCGACTGCACTCCCCAGTCTATGTCATGTCCCCCGGCCTGGCGAACCGGACCGGGGGACGACACGCGACTCAGGCGGTGCGGATGAGCTTCTTGTTGACGAACTCGTCCGCCGCCAGCAGACCCATCTCGCGCGAGGTGCCGCTGCGCTTGACCCCGCCGAAGGGCAGTTCCGGCGAGTCGGCGAGAACGACGTTGACGTAGACCATCCCGGCCTCGATCCGATCGGCGATGCGCTCGGCCTGGGCGGCATCCGTCGTGAAGACGTAGGAGCCGAGACCGTAGCCGGTGTCGTTGGCGAGCTCGACCGCCTCGTCCTCGCTCGCGACGCGGTAGACGGTGCCGACGGGGCCGAAGAACTCCTCGCCGTACGCGTCCATGTCGCTCGTGACGCCCGTGAGCACGGTGCCGGGATAGAAGGCGCCGTCGCGGGTGCCGCCCACCTCGACGGTGGCGCCCTGGGCGACCGCCCGCTGCACCTGCTCGTCGAGGCGCTCGGCCGCGGTGAGCGACGACAGGGGTCCGAGTACCGTGTCGTCCGCGAAGGGGTCGCCGACCTTGGCCTCGCCGAGCGCGCCGCTGAACTTGGACAGGAAGGCGTCGTAGAGCTCGTCGATCACGATGAAGCGCTTCGCGCCGTTGCAGGACTGCCCGTTGTTGTCCAGGCGCGCGTCCACGGCGGCCTGCACGGCGGCATCCAGGTCATCCGTGGAGAGCAGGATGAAGGGGTCCGATCCGCCGAGCTCGAGCGCGACCTTCTTCAGGTTGCGACCGGCGATCTCGGCGACCGCCGCCCCCGCCCGCTCGGAGCCCGTCACCGACACGCCCTGCACGCGACGGTCGGCGATGATCGTCGCGGCCTGGTCGTTGGTGGCGCGGATGTTGACGTACGCGCCCTCGGGCAGGTCCGCGTCGCGGTAGATCGTCTGCAGCGCCTCCGCCGACTCGGGGCACTGCGGAGCGTGCTTGAGCAGGATCGTGTTGCCGACCGCGAGGTTCGGGGCGGCGAAGCGGGCGACCTGGTAGTACGGGAAGTTCCACGGCATGATGCCCAGCAGCACGCCCAGCGGCGAGCGCCGGATCACGGCCGTGCCCTCGCCGAGGATGTCGAGCGGACTGTCACCGGTGATCTTGTCGATGTTGTCGGCGTAGTACTCGGTGATGTCGGCCGCGAAGTCGACCTCGCCCAGCGCCGCCTCGAGCGGCTTGCCCATCTCCCGCACGATGATGGCCGCGAGGTCGTCGCGGCGATCGCGGTGCAGCTGGGCGACACGGCGCAGGGCCTCGGCGCGCTCGGCCGGGGCGGTGCGCGACCAGGCCCGGTACCCGTCGTGGGCGGAGGCGATGGCGTCCTCGACACCGGAGTCGCTCAACGTGTCGTACTCGGCGAGGGTCTCACCGGTGGCGGGATTGACGACGGCGTAGTCGCTCATGGTGCTCCTTTTCGTTTCGTTGTCAGGACGTGAGGCGGCGGCGGCGTGCGCTGGCGGGGGCGTCGCGTCCCAGCGTCTCACCCCGGAAGAAGCCGGGACTCGCGATGCGCTGGGCGATCATCAGCACGAGTCCGACCACGATGATCACGACGGTGATCACGAACACGAGACCGACGCCGCCGATCTCCGAGCCCGAGCCGTAGTCGGGGCTCGCGCTGTCGATGAGGGTGGTGACGAACAGCACCGCGAGGATCAGCCCGCCGATCAGCGGCGCGAGCAGCGTCAGGAACACGTTGCGCACCGAGTCGAACCACTGCATGCGGAAGTACCAGACGCACGCGAAGGCGGTGATGCCGTAGTAGAAGCAGATCATCGCGCCGAGGGCCGTGATGGTGTCGGTGAGGACGTTCTCGCTCAGCACGCGCATGACGGCGTAGAACGCCGAGGCGACGATCGCCGAGACAATGGTGGCGTAACCGGGGGTGAAGAAGCGGGGGCTCACCTTCGCGAACTTCCTCGGCAGCGCGTCGTAGTGCGCCATCGCCAGCAGCGTGCGGGCGGGCCCCACGAAGGTCGCCTGGAGCGAGGATGCCGAGCTGGTGAGCACCGCGAGCGAGACGAGGAACGCGAGCGGTCCGAGGATCGGCCCCGACAGGTGGAAGAAGACGTTCTCCTGGATGTCCTCGTTGCCGAGGCCGAGCTCCCCGGTGCCGTTGCCGGCGAACATCAGCAGCGCCACGGCGATGAGCAAGTACAGCGCGACGATGAGGAACACCGTGACGGTCGCGGCACGGCCCGGCGTCTTGTCGGGGTCCTTCGTCTCCTCGTTCATGGTGAGGATGACGTCCCATCCCCAGAAAATGAAGATCGACAGCGAGAGCCCGGCGGCGAAGGCGCTGAAGGACGGGACCTCGAACGGGTTGAACCACGACAGCTCCACGGGGCTGGCGTCGAACGCGTTGCCGTTCAGCATCTCGACGACGGCTGCTCCCGCGAAGACCAGCAGGACGAGGATCTGGAAGCCGACCAGACCGTACTGCAGGCGCTGCGTGGTCTGCAGGTCGCGGTACGACACGACCGTGGCCAGGAACATGAACAGCAGGCACACCGCGACGTTGATGGGCACGACGCGGGTGAGCTCGGCGATCTCGGCGTTGCCCGTGATCTGCGCGATCAGCAGGAACAGGAAGTCCACCGCGATGCCGGCGAGGTTCGACAGCACGATGACGGTGGCGGCGATCAGCCCCCAGCCCGCCATCCACCCCACCCACGGACCGAAGGCGCGGGCTGCCCAGGTGAAGGAGGTGCCGGCATCCGGCATCCTCGAGTTCAGCTCGCGATAGCCGAGCGCCACCAGGAGCATGGGGATGAAGCCGACGAGGATGATCGCCGGCACCTGGAAGCCGACGGCCGAGACGGTGGGGCCGAGCGCGCCGGTGAGCGTGTAGGCCGGGGCGATGGTCGAGATGCCGATGACGACGGCGCCGATCATGCCGATCGAACCGACCCGCAGGCCCTTGTTGGAGATGCCGGTGGTGACGGCGCTGTCGGGCGCGGGGCTCGCGCCGCCCAGGGAGCTGGTCATGAGGAGGCCTCCGAGGTGCGCGGCACCACGATCATGGGGACGGGGAGGGCGCGGAGGATCCGGCCCGCGGTGGAGCCGAGGAAGAGGCGCCGCGGCTGCGCGAGACGGCTCGAGCCGACGAGGGCGACCTCGCCGGGATGCCAGTCGATGCGCGAGACCGCGTCCTCGATGTCGGAGCCGGCGCCGACGACGGCCTCGGCCTCGATCTCGGCGGGAAGGGACGTGCGGACGGCGTCGAGCACGCTCTGGGCGTGCGCCTGGCCGGTCAGACGCGTGAGCGAGGCGTCCACGCGGCCGGGCAGATCGACGCCCGCGAGCGAGAGCAGCCGCAGGGGCGCCTGCGAACGACGGGAGAGGGATGCCGCGGTGTCGAGCAGGACGTCGGCTCCGGGGCGGGTGCCGATCGCGGCGGTGACGCGCGGCAGCCCGACGGACGGGTCCACCTCGCGCGCCCCTTCGGGAGCCAGCGCGACGGGGACCGGCGCGGAGTGGACGAGCTCCTCGGCGGTGGTTCCGAGGCGGTGCCGGCCGCGGGGTGCTCCCCCGCCGGTGCCGACGACGATCACGCCGGCGCCGAACTCCTCGGCGGCGGCGACGAGCCCGTCCGACACCGCGTGGGCGGAGCGGACATGACCACGGATGCCGGGATACGGCGCCACGGCCTCGCGAAGCCATCCGCGGGCGGTGTCCTGGACGAGACGCTCGTAGCCGGCGTCCGTCGGGATCGAGACGTTGTTCTCGGAGGAGGGCAGGACGACCACCGCATGCACGGGCGCGCCCAGTGCCGCACCCAGTCGGGCCCCGAGCGCGAGCGCGTCGGCGCCCGCGTCGGTGGCGGTGTACCCGACGACGACGCGGTCGCCGCTCATCCGCGCGTCCGCTCGAGGATCTCCTCGGCCGCGCGGCGGCCCTGGCGGATCGCTCCGTCGACGTGCTGGAACCCGGCGCCGGCCATGTCGCTGCACGCGAGGTGGAGGGGGCCGACGGGCTCGCGCAGGTCCGCGCCGTAGCGGTGCAGGCCGCCCAGGTCGAAGCTGCCGGCGTAGGCGCCGCGCGTCCACTCCTCGGTGCCCCAGTCGCTCTCGTAGTAGACGACGGGCTCCTTCGCCTCGGGTCCGTAGTAGCGGGAGAGCGAGTCGAGGATGCGCTCCTTGCGCTCCTCGGCGCTCAGCCGGAACAGGTCGTCGGCGTTCTGGTCGGACACGAAGCCCACGAGGGTTCCGCGCTCGTCGCCGTGGTTGGTGTTGTCGTATGCCTCGTGGCAGAGCTCGTAGGGGCTGAAGGCGGTGCCCGACAGACCCTTGTCGCGCCAGAACGGCGTCTCGTAGACGGCGTGCACCTTGATGACGAAGCCCATCGAGAAGTGCTGGTGCATCTGGTGCTGCAGGCGCGGCAGCGGCGGCTCGAACGAGATGCGCGGGTACAGGACGGGCGCCAGCGCGAGGATCGCGAAGCGGGCGCGGACGGTGACGCCGTCGGCGATCACGGTGACTCCCGCGGAGGAGGTCTTCGCGGCCTCGACGCGGGCGGTCAGGGCGCGCAGGTCGTCGACGCGCTGCCCCGTCGCGGAGTCGGCCGCGCGGTCCGGCGTCGCGACCGCCTCGGCGCCCCAGAGGATGCGCCGCACCGGCTGGTTGAGCAGCACGTCGTCGCCGAGACGCTCGGCGAGCAGCTCGGGCACCTGCTGGAGGCCGCCGGCCACGCGCATGTCGAGGATGAAGTCCGCGTCGACGAGGTTCGAGTAGGAGCCCGCGGATGCCGCCATGTGCAGCGACTGCAGCAGCGAGAAGGTGTGCGTGGGCTTGGTGAGCATCGCCGACCCCGTGGCGAAGGCGAGGTTGCGGACGGCCTCGTCGTCGTCGGTCTGCTGTCGGAGCCAGGCGTCCCACGAGATCGCGTCCCACTCGGCGGCCTTCGGGTGGGCCCACGGGCGGTCGGGGTCGATCTCGGCGACCATGGCGTCCAGACGCGCGGTGACCTCGTCGATGGCCTTCTCGGTCTCGGGGGCGACGGGGAACATCTCGCCGGTGAAGCGCTTCGTCTGACCGTCGGGGCCCACGTAGACGCTGTCGCCCTCGCGGTAGCGGCTGTAGGTCGACAGTCCCAGGTCGGCGACGGTGTCGATGAGCGCGGTCTGGTCCGGCGAGACCCACTGGCCGCCCAGCTCGAGCATCGCGCCGTCGATCACGTCGGTCCACAGGCGACCGCCGACGCGGTCGCGCGCCTCCAGCACGACGACCGACAGGCCGGCCTTGCGCAGGTCGTTGGCGGCGGTGAGTCCGGCGGCGCCGGCTCCGATGACGACCACGTCTCGGGTGATCTCGTCCATGAAAGCTTCCTTACTCATCGTTCGCGCGGGGTGTCGAGGTGGTCCCGGCGGCGGCGGTGTCCGGGCGCACACGCCGCCGGGGCGTTCCTCAGGTGCGGGCGAGGGCGGCCGCGACGACGTCGAGGCCCTCGTTCAGCAGGTCGTCGCCGATCGACAGCGGCGGCAGGAACCGGATGACGTTGCCGTAGGTGCCGCACGTGAGGACGATGACGCCCTCGGCGATGGCGGCCTTCGCAACAGCCGACGTGAGCGCGGCGTCGGGCGCCCCGGTGGCGGGGTCGACGAACTCGGCCGCGATCATCGCGCCGTGTCCGCGGACGTCGCCGATGCGCGGGTCACCGGCCTGCAGCGCGCGCAGGCGTCCGGTCAGCAGCTCGCCGATCTCCCGGGCCCGCTCGACGAGCCCCTCGTTCTCGAAGGCGTCGATGGATGCCAGGGCCGCGGCGCACGCGATGGGGTTGCCGCCGTAGGTCCCTCCCAGGCCGCCGGTGTGGGTGGCATCCATGATCTCCGCCCGGCCGGTGACGGCGGCGAGCGGGAGACCGCCGGCGATGCCCTTCGCGGTGGTGACGAGATCCGGGACGATGCCGAAGTGCTCGGACGCGAACATGGCGCCGGTGCGGGCGAAGCCGGACTGCACCTCGTCGGCGATGAAGACGACGCCGTTCTCGCGGCACCAGTCGACGATCGCGTTCAGGAAGCCGTCGGCGGGGACGATGAAGCCGCCCTCGCCCTGGATGGGCTCGATGATGACGGCGGCGAGGTTCTCGGCGCCGACCTGCTTCTCGATGAGCGAGATGGCCTTCGCGGCGGCGTCGGGACCCGACAGGCCGTCGCGGAAGGGGTACGACAGCGGGGCGCGGTAGACCTCGGCGGCGAAGGGGCCGAAACCGCTCTTGTACGGCATGTTCTTCGCGGTGAGCGCCATCGTCAGGTTGGTGCGGCCGTGGTACGCGTGGTCGAAGGCGACGACGGCCTGGCGGCCGGTGTGCTTGCGGGCGATCTTGACCGCGTTCTCGACGGCCTCGGCGCCGGAGTTGAACAGCGCGCTCTTCTTCGCGTGATCGCCGGGGGTGAGGCGGTTGAGGGCCTCGGCGACGGCGACGTACGACTCGTACGGCGAGATCATGAAGCACGTGTGGGTGAAGGCGGCGACCTGCTCCTGCACGGCGGCGACGACGGCCGGGTGGGCGTTGCCGACGCTCGTGACGGCGATGCCCGAGCCCAGGTCGATGAGCGAGTTCCCGTCGGCGTCGACGACGACCCCTCCGCCCGCGGCGACGGCCTCGATCGGCACGGTGTGACCGACGCCGGATGCCACGGCGGCGGCCTTGCGGGCCAGCAGCTCCTGCGAGCGCGGGCCGGGGATGGCGGTGACGAGGCGGCGCTCCTGGGCGAGGGTCGGACCGCCGACGGCGGGGAGGGTGTCGAGGCTCATGGCGGCGATGCTACGGAGCACGCGCCGCGGCCCGCACTGTGCGGGCTGTACAGTTCGAGGCATCCCCGTGTACGAACCGTATAGGAGCGACCGTGGCAGAGCCCGCCGCCGTGCCCCCGACGCTGCGCGCCCTGCTCGGGCGCCGCGATCTGCGTCTGCGCCTGGCCCTCGACGAGTCCGCGCTGCCCGGCGGGAGCCTGGACCGCGCCGCGCGATGGGTGCACTCGAGCGACCTCGCCGATCCCACACCGTTCCTCAGCGAGGGGCTCGTGCTGCTGACCACCGGCACGCAGTTCGCCGACGCCCTGCCCGCCGACTACGACGCGTACGTCGACCGGCTGTCGGCGCGGGGGGTCGTGGGGCTCGGCTTCGGAACGGAGGTCGTCCGCGACGGCATCCCGGCGCATCTCGCCGCCGCGTGCCTCACGGCCGGCATGCCCCTGTTCGAGGTGCCGTACCGCACCCCGTTCATCGCGGTGGCGCGGGCGGGCGCCGAGGCGATCGCCGCGGAGGCGTACGCCCGTCGGAGCTGGTCCCTCGCGGCGCAACGCGCCGTGTCGCTCGCGGCCCTGCGCCCCGACGGGCTGTCCGCCACCCTGGCCGAGCTGTCGCGGCAGCTGGACTGCTGGGTGGGCCTCTACGACGCCTCCGGCGCCCTGCGCACCGCCCACCCGACCGGGACGATGGATGCCGACACCCTCGGCATCCTGGCCGGCGACGTGGCCGAGGTGCTCCGCCGCGGCACGCGGGCGGGATCGGCGCTGCGGGTGAACGGCGCCGAGGCGACCCTGCAGACCCTCGGACGCGGCGGGCAGCTGCGGGGCGTCGTCGCGATCGTCGGCACCGACCTGGATCACGAGGCGCGCAGCGTCGTCACGGCCGTCGTCGCCATGGCGGGTCTCGCCCTGGAGCAGCAGGACGGACTCGGCCGGGCCGTCGGCGCCCTGCGCGCCGGGCTCGTGCAGTCGCTGCTGAGCGACGACCCGTCCCTCGCGCGGCGCGCGGCGCGCGAGCTGTGGGGCGCGCTTCCGACCGCGCCGGTCGTGGTGGGGCTGACGCCGGCCGCATCGGTGCGGTCGCGGGCTCTCGTGGAGTGGTTGGAGGCGCGCGCGCACGAGCAGCTGTTCTTCGGCCGCGGCGACGACGGCGTGGTGCTGGTCGTCCCGGCGGCGTCCCGCGTGCTGCTGGACGAGACCGCGGAACGGTTCGACCTCGTGGTCGGGGTGTCGGCCCCCACGGCGTACGACGCCTTCTCGATCGCGCTCGCGCAGGCCCGCACGGCCCGCGACCGCGCCTCCGCCCCCGGCGTGGCGGACTTCGCCGACGCGTCCCGGGCGGGGGTGCTCTCCGCGCTCGGCTCCGACGCCGCCCGCACCGTCGCGGCCGGCGTGCTCGCCCCGCTGCGGCAGCACGACGACGCCCAGGGCGCGGCACTCGTCGTCACCCTCGACGCGTGGCTGGCCCACGACTGCTCGCACGAAGCGACGGCCCAGGCCCTCGGCATCCATCGCCACACCGTCCGGGCGCGCGTGGCGCAGGCCGAGCGCGTGCTGCACCGGGACCTGTCGTCCTTCGCCGCGCGCGCCGAGCTCTGGACGGCGCTGCGCCTCGCGGAGTGACGGCCCGCCCGTCTCGCGGACCGGTGCCGCTGCCGTGTGCCGGTGCCCCCTTGCTGGTGCCGTCCTGCGGAGTTCGGTGACGACACGCCGTCCGCGGGGCCGTCGGGACGGCGTGTTGGTCCGGAACTCCGCAGGACGGTGTGCGCCCGCGGCCGGGACCTCTTCTCCACAGAGCTCACTTCGTGGCATCCATCCCCAATTCGCCGGGAACGGCCCCCGGGCGGAGGGCTCGACCGGGCACGCTGGGCCGGTGTGCAGGACCCGTGATCGAATCCGTCGCCGCCGTGATCTGTTCCGGGCCGGTCTGAGACGCACGGACGTCGACGCGGCGGTGGCCTGCGGCACCCTGATCCGGCTGCGTCGGGGCATCTACGCGGATGCCACGACGTGCGAGCCGCGGCGACGGGCGGCGCTCCACGGCGGAGCGCTCGCCTGTGTCAGCGCCGCGCGCCATCGGGGCATGTGGGTGCTCGCCGAGGACGACGCCCTTCACATCAGTCTGATTCCGGACGGGCACGGCCACCCTGTCGAGGGGTCGGACGTCGTGACGCATTGGGACCACGTCGCCGGTGACCGTTTCGGCATGCCGTCCGTGTTCGTCATCCTGCGGCAGATCCTGGCCTGTCGCGGTGTCGAGGAGTTCTTCGTCGCCCTGGAGTCCGCCCTCCATCGGAGGGCCCTGCGCAGCTCCGACCTCCCCCGTCCGGCGGCGGGGCTTCCGCGCACCGCCGGCGCGGCCATCGCATCGGCCCGCACGGACGCCGAGAGCGGCCTCGAGTCGCTGCTGCGGTGGCGTCTCCGCCGGCACGGCCTGCCGATTCGGACGCAGGTCCCGGTCTTCTCGGTGGGGCGGGTCGACCTCGTCATCGGGGAGTCCCTCATCGTCGAGGTCGACGGTGCCGAGAATCATGACGGCCCCTCGCACCGCCACCGCGACCTCATGCGGGACGCCACCGCCGCGACCTGGGGTTTCGTCACTCTTCGCTTCGACTACGCCATGGTCGTGCACGACTGGCCGGTGGTCGAGGCGGCGATCCTCGCCCACGTGTCCCGGGGCCTCCACCGTCGCTGACCCGGCCGTCGGAGTCGTGGGTCCGCTTCTGCGCTCCTGCCGGAGGCTGCCATGCGCCCGTGCGTCCGTGGCATCCATCCCGGCCACCGTCCTGCGGAGATCCCGGATGACACGCCGCCCACACGGCCGCAGCCCTGGCGTGTCGGACGGCACCTCCGAACGACGACAGCAGACCCCGACCGGCAGCAACCGGACGGCCGCCGCGGGCATGGGGCCGTGGCTTCCATCCCGGCCACCGTCCTGCGGAGATCCCGGACGACACGCCGCGCACACGGCCGCAGCCACGGCGTGTCAGACGGCACCTCCGAACGACGGCAGCAGACCCCGACCGGCAGCAACCGGACGGTCGCCGCGGGCATGTGGCCGTGGCATCCATCCCGGCCACCGTCCTGCGGAGATTCCCGACGACACGACGCCCACACGGCCGCAGCCACGGCGTGTCGGACGGCACCTCCGAACGACGGCAGCAGACCCCCGGCACGCGGCCGGTCAGGACGGGGCGTGGCCCTCGAGGAACTCGTACATCTCGGTCGTGTCCACCCCGGGGAACGCCCCGGTCGGAAGGGTCGCGAGAAGGGTCCGCGGGGTACGCACGTTGGGCCACGCCGCGCCCCGCCACGCGGCCTCGAGCTCGACGGGCGCCCGGCGGCAGCAGGTCTCGACGGCATGCCGCGACACCCCTCGGTTCGTCGTGTCGCGGCCGCGGAACCACTTCGTGTCGTCGAAGCGCACGCCCACGCTCACGGAGTGCGCGCCCTCGCTGGACTGCTCCACGCGGGCCGTGCACCAATACGTCCCGTTCCCGGTGTCGGTGTACTGGTAGTACGGGTTGAAGCGGTCGTCGACGTCGAACACCACGCGGCTCGTCCACCGCCGGCAGCACATCTGCCCCTCGATGGACCCGAGCCGGTCGGTCGGGAAGTTCACGTCGTCGTTCTCGTAGGCCTTCGTGATGGTGCCCGACTCGTGCACCTTGAGGAAGTGCACCGGGATGCCGAGATGCACGGTGGCCAGGTTGGTGAACCGGTGGGCCGCGGTCTCGTACGACACCGAGTACGCGTCGCGGAGGTCTTCGATGCTGATCGCCCGCCGTTCCTTCGCCTCGCGCAGCGCCGTCACGACGTCGCCCTCCGGCATCAGCAGCGCCCCGGTGAGGTAGTTCGTCTCCACGCGCTGCCGGAGGAACTCGTCGTAGCTCGTCGGCTCGCCGTGGCCGAGGAGGCGGCTGGACAGCGCCTGCAGCACCGCCGTCCGCGGGTCGCCCTTGGCCACCCCGGTCGACAGGTAGAGCCGGCCGTTCTTCACGTCCGCGATGCTGCGCGTCGACGAGGGCAGGTCGGGCACGTAGTGCAGCGAGAACCCGAGATGGGCGGCGATGTCGCTCGCCGCGCGCTGCGTCAGCGGACCCCCGGGGTGGTCGACGGCGGAGAGGACACGGGATGCCTCGGCCTCCAGCTCCGGGAAGTGATTGTCCTGCGTGCGCATGAGCCGCCGCAGCGCCACGTTCGCCCGTCGCGCCTCCTCGGGCGTCGCCGAGCGCTCCTCGCGCAGCCGCTCGATCTCCCCTTGGAGGGCGAGCATCGCCGCCAGCACCTCGTCGGGCACCGACCGGCCGACGCGGAACGGCGCGATGCCGAGGGCTTGAAATGTTTGACCGCGCATCGCGCGCTCGACGGACACCTCGAGCGCGGTGCGCGGGTCCAGCGGCTCCGCATCCAGGAGCGCGTCGAGCTTGCACTCGAGGGCGCGCGCGATCGTCTGCAGCAGCGTGAGCTTCGCCTCGCGGTGGCCGTTCTCGATCATCGACAGCTGACTCGGGGCGCGGCCGACGGCCTGCGCGAGGTCGTCGAGCGTCATCCCGCGCGCGGTGCGCAGCTGTCGGATGCGGCGGCCGATGGTGAGGGTGTCCACCTCCTCATCGTCGATCGGGAGGGACGTCGAGGGAGCAGGTGCGCGCGTCGCCATACGGCACGATCTCACAGATGCAGAAGATCGGTCCATCTTCTCCGCACGAACCTCGTCAGCAGGCGGGAGTGTTCGCCCACAGTTGTGGTCATGAGCCCCGCACACCCTTCCGAGAGGACGACCTCATGACCCTCATCACCGCTCCCCCGCTCACGACGACCCCGGCGTCCGCTCCGCACCTCCGCGTCGAGCGGCCGCTCGAGGGACAGGACGGAAGGATCCTCAGCCCGGCCGCGCTCGCCTTCCTCACCGAGCTGCACGACCGTTTCGCCCGCCGCCGGCACGACCGTCTCGCCGCCCGCGAGCGCCGTCGCTTCGAGATCGGCACGGGCGACGACCCGCACTTCCGCGCCGAGACGGCGTACATCCGCGACGACCCGTCGTGGCGGGTGGCGGGAGCCGGCCCGGGCCTGGAGGACCGCCGCGTCGAGATCACCGGACCGACCGACCCCAAGATGACCATCAACGCGCTGAACTCCGGTGCCCGCGTGTGGCTGGCCGACCAGGAGGATGCCACCTCCCCGACGTGGCGCAACGTGATCGGCGGTCAGCAGTCGCTGTTCGACGCCATCCGCGGTCAGCTCACCTACACGAACGCCGACGGCAAGGAGTACCGCGTCACCGCGGAGCGGACCCCGACGATCGTGATGCGCCCGCGCGGCTGGCACCTGCCCGAGAAGCACATGACGTTCATCGATCGGGCCGGCCGCGAGCTGGCGGCATCCGGTTCCCTCGTCGACTACGGGCTGTACGTGTTCCACAACGCCGACGCGCTGATCGCGGCCGGCCGCGGGCCCTACTTCTACCTGGCGAAGATCGAGTCGGCGGAGGAGGCGCGCCTGTGGGACGACGTGTTCTCGTTCACCGAGGAGCGACTCGGGCTGTCGCACGGCACGATCCGCGCCACGGTGCTGATCGAGACGCTGCCGGCCGCGTTCGAGATGGAGGAGATCCTCTTCGCCCTGCGCGACCACTGCGCGGGTCTGAACGCCGGCCGCTGGGACTACATCTTCTCGATCATCAAGACCTACCGCGGCCGCGGGGCGCGCTTCGTCCTGCCCGACCGCAGCGAGGTGACGATGACGGTGCCGTTCATGCGGGCCTACACCGAGCTGCTCGTGCAGACCTGCCACAAGCGGGGCGCGTACGCCATCGGCGGGATGAGCGCCTTCATCCCGAACCGCCGTCGCCCCGACGTGACGGAGGCGGCGTTCCAGAAGGTCGCCGCGGACAAGCGGCGCGAGGCCGGCGACGGCTTCGACGGCACCTGGGTGGCCCACCCCGACCTCATCCCGGTGGCCCGGGCGGAGTTCGACGCGGTGCTCGGCGACGAGCCGAACCAGCTCGGACGCACGCGGGACGAGGTCGCCGTCGACGCCGCCGACCTGCTCGACCTGCGCATCGGTCTGCCCGTCACCGCGGCCGGGGTGCGCGGCAACGTCTCGGTGGCGATCCGCTACCTCGAGGCGTGGCTCCGGGGCCTCGGCGCCGTCGCCATCGACGACCTCATGGAGGACGCCGCCACCGCCGAGATCTCGCGCTCGCAGATCTGGCAGTGGATCCACCAGGATCGCGAGACCGCGGAGGGCGACGCCATCACCCGTGCCTACGTCGAGAGCATCGTCGCGGAGGTGCTGGCGGAGGTGCCGCGCACCGACGGCGACCGCTTCGACGACGCCGCCGAGATCTTCCGCGAGGTGGCCCTGCGGCCCGAGTTCCCGGCCTTCCTGACGCTGCCGGCCTACGCGAAGCACCTCGACTGACCCGCGGGTCGGACCCGCCCCCTCCCTCTTCCGACATCACCACCCCACGCAAGGACGCGAACATGACGCAGTACACGGACACCATCGACGCCGTCACGGCGCTCACGCAGCAGCATGGATCGAGCTGGAGCGCCATCGATCCCGAGAACGTCGCGCGGATGCGGGCGCAGAACCGCTTCCGCACGGGTCTGGAGATCGCCCAGTACACCGCGGACATCATGCGGCGCGACATGAGCGAGTACGACGCCGACTCCTCGGTCTTCACCCAGTCCCTCGGGGTCTGGCACGGATTCATCGGGCAGCAGAAGCTCATCTCCATCAAGAAGCACCTCAAGAGCACGAGCAAGCGCTACCTGTACCTGTCCGGCTGGATGGTCGCGGCGCTGCGGTCCGAGTTCGGGCCGCTGCCCGACCAGTCCATGCACGAGAAGACCGCGGTGCCGGCCCTCATCGAGGAGCTGTACACCTTCCTCCGCCAGGCCGACGCCCGAGAGCTGGACCTGCTCTTCACGCAGCTCGACCAGGCCCGGGCGGTGGGCGACGACACGGCGGAGGAGTTCATCCGCTCGCGGATCGACACCTTCGAGACCCATGTCGTGCCGATCATCGCCGACATCGACGCCGGGTTCGGCAACCCCGAGGCGACCTACCTGCTGGCCAAGAAGATGATCGAGGCCGGCGCGTGCGCCATCCAGATCGAGAACCAGGTCTCCGACGAGAAGCAGTGCGGCCATCAGGACGGCAAGGTCACGGTGCCGCACGAGGACTTCATCGCCAAGCTGAACGCCGTCCGCTACGCGTTCCTCGAGCTCGGGATCGACAACGGGATCATCGTCGCCCGGACGGACTCCCTCGGCGCCGGACTCACGCAGAAGCTCGCCGTCTCGTCCGCCCCCGGCGACCTGGGCGACCAGTACAACGCGTTCCTCGATGTCGAGGAGGTCTCACCGTCGTCGCTCGGCGACGGCGACGTCGTCATCCGCCGCGAGGGACGACTGCTCCGTCCCCGGCGCCTGGCCAGCAACCTCTACCAGTTCCGTCCGGGCTCGGGCGAGGACCGTGTCGTCCTCGACTGCATCACCGCACTGCAGCACGGAGCGGATCTGCTGTGGATCGAGACGGAGAAGCCGCACGTCGAGCAGATCGCCGGGATGGTCGATCGCATCCGCGCAGTGGTCCCGGACGCCAAGCTCGTCTACAACAACAGCCCGTCGTTCAACTGGACGCTGAACTTCCGCCAGCAGGCCTACGACCAGCTCGTCCACGAGGGCGCGGACGTCTCCGCGTACGACCGCGCGAACCTGATGAGCGCCGAGTACGACGACACCGCGCTGGCCCGCCTCGCGGACGAGAAGATCCGCACGTTCCAGAAGGACGGCTCCGCGCGCGCCGGCATCTTCCACCACCTCATCACGCTGCCGACGTACCACACGGCCGCGTTGTCCACCGATGACCTCTCCAAGGGCTACTTCGGCGACGAGGGCATGCTCGCGTACGTCCGGGGCGTGCAGCGTCGGGAGATCCGCGAAGGCATCGCGACGGTCAGGCACCAGAACATGGCCGGCAGCGACATCGGCGACAACCACAAGGAGTACTTCGCCGGCGACGCCGCCCTCAAGGCGGGCGGCACGGACAACACCATGAACCAGTTCGGCTGAGTCCCCGGTTCTCCGTCGCCCCCCCCTCCCCGCCCGACCGCGGGGAGGGGGTCTCGTCCGCCGGGTCGGCGGGTGAATTCGCTGTGCATGTAAACATTCGGTGTCCTAGCTTGGGCCCCGATGTTGACACATGCACAGACCCTTTCCCTCATCCACGACACCGGCGTCGTCCTGATCATCCGTCTCGACGATGCCGACAAGGCCCTGGAGGTGGCGCGCGCGGCCGTCGCCGGCGGCATCCGGGCCCTCGAGATCACGCTCTCCGTCCCCCGGGCGCTGGAGCTCGTGACCACCCTGGCGAACGAGTTCGCGGGGACGGGCGTTGCCGTCGGGGCGGGCACCGTCGTCGACGCCGGCAGCGCCGTCCGCGCGATCCACGCCGGCGCGAGCCTGCTCGTGAGCCCGCAGCTGGACCCGGCCATGATCGCGACGGGCCGACGCCACGGCGTGGTCACCATCGGCGGCGCGCTGACCCCCACGGAGATCGTGCAGACGCTCCGGGCGGGAGCCGACCTCGTCAAGCTCTTCCCCACCGAGATCGCCGGGCCCGACTATCTGCGCGCCGTCCGCGCGCCGCTGGCCTCGGCGCCGATCCTCCCCGCCGGCGGGGTCACGGTCGACACCGTCGGACGGTGGTTCGCGGCGGGAGCCGTCGCCGTGGGGGTGGGCAGTGCCGTCACGAAAGCCGGGAGCGCGGGCGATGTCACGCGCGCCGCACGCGAGATGCTCGCCGCCGTCGCCGCCGCACGCCGATCGCCGGTGACCGCTCCGCACCGCGAGGAGGCCTGACGTGACGACGACCGCCCTCCCGGACCTGACCCGCGAAGAGAGGAGAAGCGTCCGCATCCGCTGGGTGCTCGTCGGCTTCCTGCTCCTCGGCGGGATCGTGAACTATCTGGACCGGTCCGCGCTGAGCGTGGCGAACACCACGATCGCCGAGGAGTTCGGCCTCGACCCCCTCGAGATGGGGCTGCTGCTCGCCGCGTTCTCGTGGCCGTACGCCCTGGCCAACCTCCCGGCCGGGTACCTCGTCGACCGCCTCGGCCCCCGGCGGATGTTCGCCGGCGCGGCGACCGCGTGGTCGCTCGTCGCCGTGGTGACGGCGGCGGCGCAGTCATTCGGCGTCCTCTACGCCTGCCGGGTCGCTCTCGGCATCGCCGAGGCACCGTTCTTCACATCTGCCCTCGCCGTCAACCAGCGGTGGTTCCGCAGCTCCGAACGGGCCCTGCCGATCGCGCTCGTCAACACCGGCTCCCAGATCGCGAACGCCATCGCCCCACCCCTGCTGACGGTCCTCCTGCTGACGCTGAGCTGGCGGGGCATGTTCGTCGTGGTCGGGGCCACCGGGATCGTCGTCGCCCTCGTCTGGCTGCGGATCTACCGCGACCCCACGCTCGCTCAGCGGGCCGTCCTCGCGGGGCTGTCGACCGCGCCCACTACCGGCCCCGAGCCGGTCGCCGCGGCCGCCGCCGGCGCGTCCGATCCGGCGTCCGGTGCGAGCGCCGAGTCAGCGCGTGCAGGATGGACACGTCTGCTGAGGCAGCCCAACACCTGGTTCATGGTGCTCGGCGCGTTCGGCATCTTCTACACCTCATGGGTGTACCTCACGTGGCTGCCCAGCTACCTGCAGACCGCGCGCGGCTTCAGCCTCACGAACGTTGGCTGGCTGGCCGCCGTCCCGTTCCTGTGCGGCGTCGCGGGCGTCCTCGTCGGCGGCGCGGTGTCGAACCTGCTGATCCTCCGCGGTGCGCCCACGCTGACGGCCCGCCGCATCCCCATCGTGGGCGGCGCCGTGCTGGCGGCCGCGGCGGTCCTGCCGGTCGCCTTCGTGGACGACACCGCCGTCGCGATCGGTCTTCTCTCGCTTGGCTACTTCGCCGCGCAGGTGCCCGTCGGGTGCCTCTGGACCCTCGCCGCGGACATCGCCCCGCCCGCACAGGTCGCCTCCCTCGGCGCCATCCAGAACTTCGGCGGTTTTCTCGGCGCGGCGCTCGCGCCCGTGGTGACGGGAGCGATCCTCAACGCCACCGGCGGGAGCTACGCGTGGGTGTTCGTCGTGGGCGGGGTCCTGCTGCTGGTCGGCGCCGTCGCCTACGGCGTCTTCGTGCGCGACCGGTCGGCTGCGGAGTCGCCGGGAGCGGACGCGTGAGCCCGCGGCTGTACGTCGTCGTGGGCTGCGCGGGAAGCGGCAAGTCCACGGTCGCGGAAGCCATCGCCCGGACCCGACGGGCCGCCTACCTCGACAAGGACGCCGTCGCGGACGAGTTCACGACCGCCCTGCTGCGGGCGGTCGGCACCGACCCGCACGGCCGGGAGGACAACGCGTACTACCAGCAGGTCGTCATGGACGTCGAGTACGCCACCCTCCTGCGCGTCGCCTCCGGCGTCCTCGGCGTCGGCCTGGACGTCGTGCTGGACGCACCGTTCGGGAGGTACCTCTCTCAGCCCGACTTCCTGGAGCGGACCGCCTGGGAGCACGACTGGCCGAATGACCTCGCGGTCGTCGTCGTGCGCGTCACGGCCGCCGAGCGGCTGGTCCGCGAGCGCATCACCGCGCGCGGCCTCGACCGCGACGCGTGGAAGCTGGCGCACTGGGACCGGTTCTGGGCGTCGGCGCAGGCGGTCGAGTGCCGGTGGCGGGGCGCGCGTCAGGTGCTCATCGACAACGGCGACCGCCCCGTCGATCCCGTCGTCATCGAGCGGACCCTCGCCGACGCGATGGCGCGGCCGCTGTCCCTCCCCGCGGCGGCCGCCCGGGCGGATGCGGATCGTGACCGTGCCGCAGGGGTTCCGGATGTCGGAGGAGCGCCGTAGGGTTCCCGAAAGCCGACGCGAGCCCCGGCTCGCCTCACGGAGGGAGCAGCCCAGATGAAATTCCTCATGCTGGTCGTGGTCGACCCCGACAACGACGGCACCGAGGCCCCCGAGCTCTCGATCGAGCAATGGGGCGAAGAGGTGGACCGGCACGACGCGTGGCGCGAGGGCGACCGCCTGCGGCCGGTCGCCGAGGCGGTCACCATTCGTCGGCGCGGCGGCGAAGTCACGACGACGCCGGGACCGTTCGCCGACACCCGCGAATGGATCGCCGGGTTCGACGTCCTGGAGTGCGACGACATGGATGCCGCTGTCGCCCTCGCGTCGCGGCATCCCATGGCCACGCATGGGGCGATCGAGGTGCGCCCGTACTGGCCGTTGGATTGAGCCGGAGGCCGGATAGGCTTCGTGCGTGACAGACCGCGCACCGCTCTCCCGCAAGCTCTCCGCCATCGCCGAGTCCGCGACCCTCAAGGTCGATGCGAAGGCGAAGGCCCTCCAGGCCGCCGGCCGCCCGGTGATCTCGTACGCCGCCGGCGAGCCGGACTTCGCCACGCCGTCGTTCATCGTGGATGCCGCCGCCGAGGCGCTGCAAAACCCGGCCAACTACCGGTACACGCCCGCCGCCGGCCTGCCCGTGCTGCGCGAGGCGATCGTCGAGAAGACCCGCCGCGACTCGGGCCTGGAGGTCTCCCCCGCGCAGGTCATCGTGACCAACGGCGGCAAGCAGGCCGTGTACCAGGCCTTCCAGACCGTGGTGAACCCCGGCGACGAGGTGCTGCTGCCCGCCCCGTACTGGACCACGTACCCCGAGGCGATCGCGCTGGCCGACGGCATCCCCGTCGAGGTCTTCGCCGGTGCCGACCAGGACTACAAGGTGACCGTCGAGCAGCTCGAGGCGGCCCGCACCGACAAGACGACGGTGCTCGTCTTCGTCTCGCCGTCGAACCCCACCGGCGCGGTCTACACGCCGGAGGAGACCGCCGAGATCGGCCGCTGGGCGCTCGCACACGGCATCTGGGTCATCACCGACGAGATCTACCAGAACCTCACCTACGAGGGTCTGCGTGCCGTGTCGATCGTCGAGGCGGTTCCCGAGCTCGCGGGGCAGACCATCCTCGTCAACGGCGTCGCCAAGAGCTACTCGATGACCGGGTGGCGTGTCGGCTGGATGGTGGGACCGGCGGATGCCATGAAGCTGGCGGCCAACCTGCAGTCGCACCTGTCGAGCAACGTGAACAACGTCGCCCAGCGCGCCGCCGCGGCCGCCCTCACCGGGCCGCAGGACGAGGTCGAGCAGTTCCGGCAGGCGTTCGACCGCCGCCGGCGCCTCATCGTGTCGGAGCTGTCCAAGATCGACGGCGTCGAGGTCCCGAACCCGCTCGGCGCGTTCTACGTGTACCCCGACGTCCGCGGACTGCTGAACCGCGACTGGAACGGCACGA
This sequence comes from Microbacterium sp. HMH0099, assembly GCF_049384025.1. Classification (NCBI taxonomy): domain Bacteria; kingdom Bacillati; phylum Actinomycetota; class Actinomycetes; order Micrococcales; family Microbacteriaceae; genus Microbacterium; species Microbacterium sp. HMH0099. Next base: position 82,824 of record NZ_JBMRJR010000006.1, read on the forward strand.
CCCCCACGACCTCGCTCGAGCTGGCCGACCTCATCCTGGAGCAGGCGGAGGTCGCCGTGGTCCCGGGCGAGGCGTTCGGCCCGAGCGGGTACCTCCGCCTCTCGTACGCGCTCGGCGACGAGCAGCTGCTCGAGGGTGTGCAGCGCCTGCAGCGCCTCTTCTCCTGAGCACCGCGGGGCCGCGCCCCCGCTGGCGGCGCGGCTCCCCCTTTGTGTGGTGTCCCACTTTGTGCAAGTCCAGGCCCCGTCGGCTTCACGAAGTGGGACATGCCTCAGCAAAGGCAGCGCACCTTCCCAGCGGTGTCCCACTTTGTGCAGGTCCAGGCCTGGCCGGCTGCACAAAGTGGGACATGCCCCACCACCGGCCGCCGCCGGGCGGAAGGGGCTAGAGCTCGACGTCGATCAGGACGGGCTCGGGCTGCAGGAGGAGCCCGAACTCCGCGTGCACACGCCGCTGGACGAACCGCGCGAGCTGCGCGATCTCCGCGGCCGACGCCTCGCCGCGGTTCGTCAGGGCGAGGGTGTGCTTCGTCGACAGTCCGGCCCGTGAGCCGGGCAGACGGAAACCGCGCGACAGCCCGGCGTGCTCGATGAGCCACGCCGCGCTCACCTTCACCTCGCGACGCTCGACCGGGGGCGGCGGCAGCACGCCGTCGAACGCCGCGAGCGGGATGACCCGGATCGGGTCGAGCACCGGCGACATCGGCCAGCGCGGGCACTCGTCCGGAAGCGTCCGCGCGAACCCCTCGGAGACGATCGCGTTCTGGAAGAACGACCCGGCGCTCCAGCTGTCGGGGTCCTCGTCGTCGAGCACCATGCCCTTGCGCGCCCGTGTGGCCAGGACGTGGTCGCGGATCCAGCGCAGCGACACGGCCTCGTCGGGGCCGAGGCCGAGCGCCGATCGCAGCTGCTCCCCCGCGAGCGGGCGTTCGGCCGCCCCGACCCGCTCGAGCTCCAGCGTCACCGACAGGATGACGGCCGGACGGTCGGGCACCGAGCCGTAGTGATGCTTGAGCACCGACGTGCGGAACCCGAGACCCAGATCGGATGCCGGGACGGTCGACACACCGCCGGTCGACTCGTCGATGAGCTCGACCTCCACCAGGGTCTGCACGATCTCCTGGCCGTAGGCGCCGACGTTCTGCACGGGCGCCGCGCCGACGGTGCCGGGGATGCCCGACATCGCCTCGATGCCGGCGTAGCCGCGCACGACCGTCTCGGCGACCAGGGCGTCCCAGTCGTGACCGGCCTGCACGCGGAGACGGACCGTCTCGGGTTGGGAGCCGGGCAGCTCTTCGATGCCGGTGCTGCGCACGCGGATCACGGTGCCGTCGAACTCGTCGTCGCCGGCGAAGAGGTTGGAGCCGCCGCCGAGCACGAGCCAGCGGTCGCCGTCGGCCCACACGTCGCGCAGCGCGGCGACGAGCTCGTCGGACGTGGACGCCTCGACCATCCGTGCCGGGATGCCGCCGGTGCGCAGCGTCGTCAGCTGGGACAGGGGGACGGGGGGAACCTCAAGCATGACGTCAGGACAGCCGCACGCGCACCTGCGCCTTGCCGAGCACGGTCGTGCCGGCGAAGGTGACGGTGAGGTCGATGCGGGCGGTCTCGTCGTCGACGGCACCGACCTTGGCGCTGACGTGGAGCTCCGCCCCGGTCTCGGGGTCGACGACGACGGGACGGGTGAAGCGCACGCCGTACTCGAGGATGCGTCCTGTGTCGCCGAGCGCCTCGGCGAGGGTGCCGACGGCGACGCCCATGGTGAGCATGCCGTGCGCGAGCACGCCGGGCAGTCCCACGGCCGCCGCGACGTCGTCGCGGTAGTGGATCGGGTTGAAGTCCCCCGACGCCCCGGCGTAGCGCACGAGCGCCTCGCGGGTCAGGTGGACCGAGCGCTCGGCGATGACGTCGCCGACGACGAAGCCGCTCATGCGTCGGCCTCCCCGGCCAGCAGGACGCTCGTCGTGGTGACGACGTGGGCGCCGGCGGCATCCACGATCTCCGCCTCGCTCGTGATCATCGTCCCGCCTCCCATGCTCCGGATGCCGGTGACGGACAGCGTCGCCACCAGCTCGTCACCCGCGACGATGGGGCGCGAGTAACGAAAGCGCTGCTCCGCGTGGACGAGGCGGGAGAGCACGATCCCCGAGTCGGGGTCGCCGAGGAGCTGCTGGAGGGTGAGGTCCTGCACCACCATGGCGAACGTCGGCGGTGCGACGACGTCGGCGTAGCCGAGGGCGCGAGCGGCCTCGGGGTCGGAGTGCTGCGGGGCTTCGGCGAAGACGGCGCGGGCGAACTCGCGCACCTTCTCGCGGCCGACCAGATACGGCGCGGTCGGCGCGAAGGCGCGGCCGACCAGTTCGGGATTCACGGGCACCCCGCAAGTCTACCGGCGGGGCCGGAACGCCCCGCCGACCCCCGCCGGGCGCACCGGGGACAGGCAACGGCTCCGCGACAGGAGGATCCGCGCCGGAACTGCCTGTTCCGGACGTTCCGCCTGTCCCGGGCACGACGCGACGGCGCCGACCCCACCCCCGCAGAGCGGGGCCGCCGCCGCGCGGGGGTCAGCGCTGGTGCCGCCCGCGCACCGCCTTGATCGCCATCTGCGTGGCGATGAACAGCAGGAAGGCCGCGAAGAGGATGTTGGCCACGAACGGGTCGAGCAGGTGCGCGAGGAACGCACCCAGGGCCGTCGTCGTACACGCCGCCAGTCCGACGCAGAGCGCGGCGGGGAGGTCGACGTTCGACCGGCGGAGGTTGCCGACGGTGCCCGAGATCGCGGTCGGGATCATCATGAGCAGCGACGTGCCCTTGGCGATGAGGTCGCTCGTTCCGAAGAGGAGGACCAGCGCGGGCACGACGATGATGCCGCCGCCCACCCCGAGGAGTCCCGCCAGGATGCCGGTGATCACGCCGAGCACGGCGAGGCCGGGGCCGGTGAGCCAGGTCAGCGGGAGCTCCGCGTCCCGCGAGGGGATGACGAAGAAGAGGCTCACCATGACGGCGAGGAGGAAGGCGACGAACGACCAGCGGAGCGCGGTCTGCGACAGCTTCGGCAGCAGCCACGTGCCGATCTGCGCGCCGATGACGGCTCCCGCGGCGAGGATAAGCGCCGGGATCCACGCCACGTCGCCGCCGACGGCGTACGAGATGACGCCGACCGAGGCGGTCGGCACGATCGCCGCGAGGGAGGTGCCCGCCGCGCGACGCTGATCGAAGCCGAGCAGCAGCACGAGCAGGGGCACGATGACGGTGCCGCCGCCCACGCCGAACAGACCGGACAGCAGGCCCGCCAGCAGGCCGACGCCGATGCAGAGAAGGAAGAAGCGCACCGGGCGCCGGGTGGTGGTGTCAGGGCTCACGGGGTCTGAGCGTCCTCCGGGTAGTAGAAGTCGTTGATGAGCCACTGCTCACCCACCGGGACGACGACGTACTCGTACTCGAGGAGGAAGGGCTCCGGCTCCGCCAGGGCTTCTCCCTCCACACCGACGAGGTTCAGGTAGGACTCCTCGGTGCGTACGGCGACGGTGCCGTCATCCCGCCGCGTCACGGTTGTGACGGACTGCTCGTAATTCTGCACCGTCTCGCCGAAGATCTCGGCATCCTGAACGAAGACCGCGCAGTCCGCGTACCCGAGGCTCTCGCGGAGCTCGGCGGTCGTGGACGCCTCGAACCGCGCGCAGTCCGCGTCGCCCCAGGCCGCGTCGTACCCCTCGACGGCCGCGACGGCGGCCCGCTCCTGCTCGCTGGCCCGGACGGCGTCCGACACAAGGGTCACCACGACCGCGACCACGACGCCGACGAGCAGCCCCACGACGACGAGGACCGTCCAGAGGATCCACCGCGGACGCTGGGGCCGGACCGGGGATGCCGCGGGGGCGGTGCGCTCGGCGACGGCGACGCCCGCGGACGTGGAGCCGTACGCGGACCCGGAGGCGGAGCCGGGCAGGGAGGCGGCGGCATCCGGAGTCCCGGGACCCGCCTCGGGAACGTCGGACGGCGTGTGGACGTGGCCGGTCCAGCCCTGCCCGTCCCACCAGCGCAGATCGCCGCGCTCGTCGACGTACCAGCCGGGGGATCTCTCGTCCATGGGCACCTCGTTCCGCTCGCGCGGCGGCGCCGCATGCTCACCCTAGCGAGATGACCGCCATCCCCCATCGGGGATTGCTCCCGTCCGCCGGCTCCCGGTTATCGGGGCGGGAAAGAAAGCGGCCCCCGGTGGTCCGAAGCCGCGTCCACCGGGGGCCGTCGCCCTCACAGGTCAAGCGGAACGGTGACCCGAACACCGGTCTGCGACCATGATCGCGAGGGTGCGACAGAAGGAAGGTAACCCGGTCGATGGACCAGGTCCGACCGGTTGACACCGATACTTCGGAGTGCTAGTTATTTTCCTCGCTGATTTTTCACGCGGTGCCCGCTTCCCCGGGAATGCCGACGCGACCGCGGGGCGTTGCAGGGAGGCATGACGACTGTAGGAATCATCGGAGCAGGAAACATCGGTCAGGCCCTCGCGCGGGGCTTCGTGGACCACGGCTACGACGTCGTGATCGCGAACTCGCGCGGACCCGAGACCCTCGCGGATCTCGTCGGCGAACTGGGTGAGCACGCCCGGGCGGCGACGGCTCAGGATGCCGCCGAGGCCGGCGACATCGTCGTCGTGACGGTTCCGTTGAAGGCGTACACCGAGATCCCCGCGGCGCCGCTGGCGGGCAAGACGGTGCTGGACACGAACAACTACTACTGGGAGCGCGACGGTCGCATCGCCGCACTCGACGAGAAGCGGACGACCACGTCGCAGCTGCTGCAGGAGCACCTTCCCGAGTCGACCGTGGTCAAGGCGTTCAACCACATCCCCGCCGCGGACATCCTCACCGACGGCTCGCCCGCCGGCACCCCGGGCCGTCGCGCGCTGGCGACCTCGAGCGACAGCGACGAGGCCGTCGCCCTCGTCACCCGCATCTACGACGAGTTCGGCTTCGACACCGTCAACGTCGGACCCCTCGCGGAGAGCTGGCGCGTCGAGCGCGACCAGCCCGCCTACGTCGTGCGTCAGAACCGCGACGAGCTCGAGCAGAACCTGGCCCGCGCGGAGCGCTGAGCCCGGCTCCCCGCCGAGGAACGCTCTCTGCACCGAGACACGCCGGCACCCGGCGTTCCTCGGCGCAGGGAGCGTTTCTCACGGCGGGGTCGAGGCACGGCGCCCGCTCAGAGCGCGGCGAGAGCCTGGTCGACGTCGGCGACGAGGTCGTCCACCGACTCGATGCCGACCGACAGGCGCACGATCGTCTCGGGGACGGCGAGCTCCGTTCCGCGCACGGAGGCGTGGGTCATGGCATCCGGGTAGTTCACCAGCGACTCCACGCCGCCCAACGACTCGGCGAGGGTGAACAGGCGGGTCGACTCGGCGAAGCGGCGCGCGGCGGTGCCGTCGGCCAGCTCGAGCGAGACGATGCCGCCGAAGGCGCTCATCTGCCGCGCGGCCAGCTCGTGTCCCGGGTGCGACGCAAGACCCGGGTAGTACACCTTCGCGACCCGGTCGTGCGCGTCCAGGTGCGCGGCGAGCGCCTGCGCGTTCTCGCTGTGACGCTGCATGCGGATGCCGAGGGTCTTGATCCCGCGGGTGGTGAGGTAGGCGTCGAACGGGCCGGACACCGCACCGGCGGCGAACTGCAGGAACTGCGTCTTCTCCGCCAGCTCGGCGTCGGCGAAGGCCAGCGCGCCGCCCACGACGTCGGAGTGACCACCGAGGTACTTCGTCGCGGAGTGCACGACGACGTCGGCGCCGAACGACAGTGGACGCTGCAGCGCGGGCGACGCGAACGTGTTGTCGACGACGACGATCGCCCCGGCCTCGTGCCCGAGGCGGGCGAGGCCGGCGATGTCGGTGACGCGGAGCATCGGGTTGCTGGGGGTCTCCACCCAGACCATGCGGGGAGCACGCTCGCGGATGGCGGCGGCGACGGCATCCAGATCGCTCATGTCCACGACGCGGAGACCGACGCCCCAGGGGGCGAGCACGCGGGCGAGCAGGCGGTAGGTGCCGCCGTAGACGTCGTTGCCGAGCAGCACCTCGTCGCCCGGGACGAGCGCAGCGCGCAGCAGCGCGTCCTCGGCCGCGAGCCCGGACGAGAACGACAGCGCGCGGGCGCCTCCCTCGAGGGCGGCGATCTGCGTCTCGAGGGCGGTGCGCGTGGGGTTGCCGCTGCGGCCGTACTCGTAACCGCCGCGGAGGCCGCCGATGCCGTCCTGCGCGTACGTCGTGGAGACGTGGATGGGCGGGATGACGGCGCCGGTGGTCTCGTCGAAGGCCTGACCGGCGTGGACGGCGAGGCTGTCGAAGCCGCGCGCGGCGTCGTGGGTGCTCATGCGGAGTGCTCCTCGGGGGTGGCGGTCGAGACGGAGGGGGCGGTCGGGACGGAGGGGGCGGTCGGGACGGAGGCGGCGGTCGCGTCTAAGGCGGCGGTCTCGTCGGAGGCGGCGGTCGCGTCGGCGTCGGAGGGGAGGAGGGATGCCACCGGCTCGACGTCGTAGCCGTGGTCGCGCATCCAGCGGTCGTCGAAGATCTTGCTGAGGTAGCCGCGGCCGTGGTCCGGGAGGACCACGACGACGACCGCGTCGGCGGGCAGGTCGCGTGCGACCCGCAGCGCTCCCACGACGGCCATGCCGCTGGAGCCGCCGACGAGCAGGCCCTCCTCGCGGGCGAGGCGGCGGGTCATCGCGAACGACTCCGCGTCGGACACGCGCTCGTACGCGTCGACGACCGTGGGGTCGAAGGCGGGCGGGTAGAAGTCCTCGCCGACACCCTCGACGTCGTAGCCGTGGATGTCGCCGCCGGAGTAGATCGAGCCGACCGGGTCGACGCCGACGATCCGCACCGCCGCGCCGGCGACCTCGCGGAGGTAGCGGCCGGTGCCGCTGATGGTGCCGCCCGTGCCGACGCCGGCGACGAAGTGGGTGAGCGTCCCGTCGGTGTCGCGCCAGATCTCCGGACCGGTGGTCTCGTAGTGGCTGCGCGGCCCGTTGGGGTTGGCGTACTGATTCGGCTTGTACGCGCCGGGGATCTCGCGCACGAGGCGGTCGGAGACGCTGTAGTAGGACTCCGGGTCCTCGGGCTCGACGTTCGTGGGCGTGACGACGACCTCGGCGCCGTAGGCGCGCAGGACCGCGCGTTTGTCCTCGGCGACCTTGTCGGGCACGACGAAGACGCAGCGATACCCGCGCTGCTGCGCGACGAGCGCGAGACCGACGCCGGTGTTGCCGCTCGTCGGCTCGACGATGACGCCGCCGGGCTGCAGCAGGCCGTCGCGTTCCGCGGCGTCGACGATGTTGGCCGCGATGCGGTCCTTCGCCGAGCCGCCCGGGTTGACGTACTCGATCTTGGCGAGGACGGTGGCGGCGATGCCGTCCGTCACGCGGTTCAGACGGACGAGGGGGGTGCCGCCGACGAGGTCGACGACGCTCTGGGCGTAGCGCACGATGCAGTCCTGAGGGTGTGGGGCGCCGGAGGCGCAGGGGCTGAAGGGGTCGTCGAGAAGGAGAGCGGGAGCTCTCAGCGACAACAGCGACAGGTCAGCACGCGGACAGCCTACCGGACCGGGAGGGGGCACGGGCGAGAGACCGCCGTCATCCGTCCCCGTCATGCGTCGTCACACGGAAGGTCATGCTTCGTCACGCGAATTGGGTGCGGCGGCATCCCTGTCTAACGTGCTCGGGTGCCCCTGCACCGGGGCGCAGCACCAAGGAGACACACCACCATGAGTGACAGCACGAACGGCTCCACCGGGCCGACCCTCCCCTCGAAGCCCCGCCGCCGGGGCGGCCTCTACGCGATCATCGCCGTGGTCGCCGTGGCCGTCGTCGTCGCCGGCGCCCTGCTGATCCCCCGCCTGATCGGCGGCTCCGACACCGCCGCGGGCGGCGATCGCACGACCGTCCGGCTCGGCACCACCGACGCCGCGCAGGGCCACTGGCCCGTGCTGCAGGAGATCCTCGCCGAGGAGGGGATCGACCTCGAGATCGTGCCGTTCGACTCCTACGAGACGCCGAACCCGGCGCTGGCCGACGGGTCCATCGACCTGAACGCCTTCCAGCACATCGACTACCTCTCCGACCACAACGTCGCCACGGGCGACGGCCTCAGCGTCGTCGGTCCGACGATCATCGTCCCGCTGCCGATCTACTCGGAGCAGTACACCGACGTCGCGGACATCCCCGAGGGTGGCCGCATCGCGATCCCGCAGGACGCCACCAACCAGGCCCGCGCCCTCAAGGTGCTGGAGTCGGCCGGTCTGCTGGAGCTGAACGACGCGACCACGCCCACGCCCGCCGACATCACGTCCGCCCGCGTCGAGGTGGAGCCGGTGGACGCCTCGCTCACCGCGCCGTCGCTCCAGGACCCCTCGATCGCCGGGGCGATCGTCAACAACAACTTCGCCACCGACGCCGGCATCCTCGACAAGGCGATCTTCTCGGTCGACCCGTCGGACGCGAACAGCTGGCCGTACATCAACATCATCGCCGCCCGCGCCGGCGAGGAGGACGACGAGGCGTACCAGAAGGTCTGGGAGGCCTACCACGACCCCCGCGTGACCGAGATCGTCGTCGAGGAGTCGGGCGAGACCGCCCGCATCGTCGAGGAGCAGCCCGCGCAGGTGCGCGAGTGGCTCGCCGAGATCGAGAAGCAGAAGGAGGACGCGGCCTGAACCGCATCCGTCCCGCCGCCGGCGGGGCGACCGGTTGCGGCCGGACGCCCCGCCGGCGTCTCACGTTCTGACGAGGAGCCCCTGTGGACCCCATCATCCGCCTCTCCGGCGTGACCAAGACCTTCGAGGCGAACGGCGGAACCGTGTCCGCCCTCGACGGCATCGACCTCGAGATCGCCGCGGGCGAGATCTTCGCCGTCATCGGCCAGTCCGGTGCCGGCAAGAGCACGCTCGTCCGCCTCATCAACGGCCTCGAGCGGGTGACGACCGGAACGGTCGTCGTCGACGGCGTCGACATCTCGACGCTCCCCGAACGCCGTCTGCGCGAGGTGCGCCGGCGCACGGGCATGATCTTCCAGCAGTTCAACCTGTTCTCGTCGCGCACCGTCGCCGGGAACGTCATGTACCCGCTCAAGGTCGCGGGATGGAGCAAGGCGGACCGCGAGAAGCGCGCCGCCGAGCTGCTCGACTTCGTGGGCCTGCTCGACCGGGCCCACGCCTACCCCGACCAGCTGTCGGGCGGCCAGAAGCAGCGCGTCGGCATCGCCCGCGCGCTGGCGACCTCTCCCCCGATCCTGCTCGCGGACGAGTCGACCAGCGCGCTGGACCCCTCGACGACCGCCGACGTCCTCGCGCTGCTGAAGCGCGTGAACCGCGAGCTCGGCGTCACCGTCGTCGTCATCACGCACGAGATGGACGTCGTGCGCGCGATCGCCGATCGGGTGGCCGTGCTCAGCGCCGGACGCGTTGTCGAGTCGGGCACGGCGTTCGACGTGTTCGCCGAGCCGTCGTCCGATACCGGGCGCGCCTTCGTCTCGACGGCGCTGCACGATCGGCCGAGCGACGACGAGCTGGCGCGTCTGCGCACCGCGCACCCGGGCCGCATCGTCATCGCGGACGTCGTGGACGGCGCCGGCATCGGCGGCATCCTGTCCGGCGCGGCGGCCCGCGGCGTGAGCTTCGAGCTGCTCTACGGCGGGATCAGCTCGCTCCAGCAGCGCTCGTTCGGCTCGCTCACGATCGAACTGACCGGACCGGACGAGGGAGTGGATGCCGTGATCTCCGAGCTCCGTACCGTCACCCGCACCGAGGAGGTGGCCCGATGACCGCGTTCCTGGCGCAGATCGCGACCCAGTGGGACGGGGACCGCTACGGCCCCATCCTGCTCGAGGCGATCGGGCAAACGCTCACGATGGTGCTGCTGACCATGGTGTTCGGCGGCATCGGCGGGCTCGTGCTCGGGCTGGCGCTCTACGTCACGCGCGGCGGCGGCGTGCTGCCCAACCGGGCGGTGAACGTGGTGCTGAACCTGCTCGTGAACGTGTTCCGCCCGATCCCGTTCATCGTGCTGATCCTCGCCCTCTCCCCCGTCACCGCGGCGGTCGTGGGCACGTCGATCGGCACGACGGCGGCGATCGTCCCGCTGTCGATCGCGGTGACGTTCGGCTTCTCCCGCATCGTCGAACAGAACCTCGTCACCATCAGCCCGGGCGTGATCGAGGCGGCCCGTGCGGCCGGCGCCGGTCCGTGGCGCATCATCGCCACGCTCCTCGTGCCGGAGGCGCTGGGACCCCTCATCCTCGGCTACACGTTCGTCGTCGTCGCGATCGTCGACATGACGGCCGTAGCGGGCGCGGTCGGCGCCGGCGGTCTCGGGTCGTTCGCGCTGACGTACGGCTTCCGCCGGTGGGACTTCGTGACGATGTGGGTCGCCATCGCGATCATCATCGTGCTGGTGCAGCTGGCGCAATTCCTCGGCAACCGTCTGGCGCGTCGCTTCCTGCGCCGCTGAGCCCCGACAGGGCGGCGACTCAGGACACGGCGCCGAGGAACTCCTCGAAGCTCTGCGGCGGGCGCCCGGTCACGGCCTCCACGTCGCCGGACACCCCCGCGAGTTCGCCGCTGGCGATGGCGGTGTAGGTGCTGACCCACGCGTCCAGCTGCCACCGGGGCGCGCCGTACCGGGCCCGCGAGGCGTAGGCCTCCTCGACGGTCTCGTCGACGAAGCGCACTCTCGTGCCGCGGACGAGGGAGATCCGGTCGGCGACCTCGGCGAGGGTCAGCGCCTCCGGGCCGGTGAGGTCGTACACGCGCCCGCGGTGCGGGGCGGGGTCGAGCAGCACGGACACGGCGGTCGCGGCGACGTCGGCGCGCGAGACCAGCGAGCAGCGTCCGTCGCCCGCCGGGCCGCGGATCGCCCCGTCGTCGCCGGCGAAGAGCTCCATCATGTCCATGTAGAAGTTGTCGCGCAGCAGGGTGGCATCCATCCCCGAGGCGCGGAGCGCCTCCTCCGTCGCCGCGTGATCGCGTCCGAGGGTGAAGACCGCGTCGGGCGCCGCGGCGAGGAAGGACGTGTAGACGACGTGGCGCACCCCGGCCGTCGCTGCCGCGTCGATGAAGGTGCGGTGGTGCTCGACGCGATCGGCGCTCTCGGACGCCGAGACCATGAAGAGCGTCTCCACCCCGTCGAGGGCGCGGAGGGCGGCATCCCGGTCCGAATACCCGGCGACGTGCACGTCGCCGCCGTCGAGGCGCGGGGCACGGGAGGCGTCACGGACGAGGAGACGCTGAGGGATGCCGCGGGCGGCGAGGTCGCGGGCGACGCGGCCTCCCACGGCTCCGGTGGAGCCGGTCACGGCGATGGCGGGTCGAGTCGACATGCGTCCTCCGAAAAAAGGGGCCTTCCTCCAGCGTAGAGCGCACGTCCGGCGCCGGCACCGCTCAGGCCGACGGGGCCACCAGTCGGGCGACGCGGACGCGCACGTGCGTCGCGACGCCGTCCGGCTCGACGCCGCGGACGGCCGAGGCGACGGCGGACGCGACGCTCGCGCTGTCGGTCTGGCCGGACACCCCGATGCACACCGTCACGTCGCGCGCGTCCGCGGACTCGCGCACGTGGGCGAGCGCGGTGGCGCCGGGGGCGATCACCCGTTCCACCGCGCGTGCCGCCGCGGCCCGTGCGGAGTAGCTCTCGCACACACCGTCGACGGCGGCCACGGCGCCATCGATGCGGGGGGCCAGCTCCGTGCTCGACGTGTGATTCATCGCTCCTCCTCCTCGTCCAGGTGGACATCGCCCACCGTGACGTCGATGGTCCCGACGCGCAGGTCGCCCTGCCGTTCGACGGCTGTGCGGACGTCCTCGCGCAGCTGGTCGACCGCGTCCGCGATGCGGCGGCCGAAGCGCACGCTCATCGCGATCCGGATCGACAGCGGTCCGCCCGCCTCGGGGTGGTCCAGCCGCACGCGGCTGATGAGCACCCCGGGGATCTCGTCGCCGACACAGCGGATGAGCTCGTAGAGCGCGCCCTCGGTGACGACGATCTCCGTCCCGTCGTCGGTGCGCGCGAGGGGGATGTCGCGCCCGGCCCGGAACTCGCGCATGACCTCGCGCATGATGTCGTCGTACCAGGAGTCCGCCAGCGGCTCCGCGGCCTGCTCGGCCACCAGCTCCCGTGACAGTCGTCCCATCCGCTCCATGGATGCCAGGACAGCCTGGCACTCCGCATCGCGCTCGATGGCCGCGATCCGCGGAGTCCGATTCCGGTCGAGGTAGGCCGACAGGTCCTCGAGGGTGTACCCCGAGCCCCCGATGGTCTCCGTCGTCTCGTCGTGAGCCGTCACCGGGTCACCTCCACTCCTGCATGCGTTCGAGCACGGTCTTCCGTGCCCGGGCGAGGCGGCCACGGACCGTGGCCGGCGTCGCACCGACCTCCTCGGCGATCTCCTCGTAGCTGTGGCCGCCGATCTCGCGCAGCACCCAGACGACGCGGAGGTCCTCGGGGAGCTCGGCGAGCACGCGCTTGAGCGCGTCCATCTGCGACGATGCCACAGTCGCCCGCTCGGGATCGCCCTCGGCGGCGACCATCTCCTCGTCGATCTGCTCCGAGATCTTGCGCGACCGGAGGCGGTCGGTCGCCTTGCGCGACACGATCGTGGTCAGCCAGCTGCGGACCTTCTCGGGCTCGGCCAGGTCGGGCAGACGGCGCCAGGCGGTGATGAGCGCCTCCTGGACGCAGTCGTCGGCGTCCGCGCGGGAGCCGGTCAGCTTCGTGGCGAACGCCACGAGGAACGGCGCGTGACGTCGGACCAGCACGCCGAACGCGAGCTGGTCGCCGTCCGCGGCGCGCGACGCGAGCAGCGCGTCCGTCGCCGAAGCCAGCGTGCTCATCTTTCTTCTCTTCCCCCGTCTGGACCGCGACGTTTCGCGAACCAAATGCCCTGGATAGCGAAACATCCCCGAGTGACACACCCTGAGCGCTTGACGCGCCGGTGAGTTCGTGGCAATGCGTCCGGAGACAGCAGGACGAGGGATGCCGCCCCGAGCTGCTCCGGTCCGGCCCGGCCCCGTCTCGTTACCGGTAACGTCGACGCAGACGACCCTCGGACCAAGGACGGACCCCATGCGCATCGCTCTCACCGGCTCGTCCGGCAAACTCGGCACCGTCGTCGCGCGGGAGCTTCGTGCCGCCGGCCACGACGTCATCGGCCTCGACATCGTCGGGCAGCGCGGACCCGGCTTCGTGCAGGTCGACCTCTCGGACTACGGCCAGGTCATCGACGCCCTCGCCGGAGTGAACGACCAGCACGACGGCGTCGACGCGCTCGTGCACCTCGGCGCCATCCCCGCCCCGGGCCTGCGCTCGGACGTGGCGACCTTCCACAACAACATGGTCAGCACGTTCAATGTGTTCTGGGCCGCCGTGCGCCTCGGCATCCACCGGATCGTCTACGCGTCCAGCGAGACGGTGCTCGGCCTGCCGTTCGACGTGCCGCCGCCGTACATCCCGGTCGACGAGGAGTACGCGGCCCGGCCGGAGTCGGTGTACTCCCTGGTCAAGCACCTCGAGGAGCAGCTGGCGATCGAGCTCGTCCGGTGGCATCCCGAGATCTCCATCACCGCGCTGCGGTTCTCGAACGTCATGGTGCCCGAGGACTACGCGGAGTTCCCCTTCGACGAGGACGCGACGACGCGCAAGTGGAACCTCTGGGGTTACATCGACGCCCGCGACGGCGCCCAGGCCGTCCAGCGCGCGCTCGAGAACGCCCCCGCCGGGTTCGACCGCTTCATCATCGCCGCGGCCGACACCGTGATGACCCGCAGCAACGACGAGCTCGTCGCGGAGGTGTTCCCCGGCGTCCCGACGACGGGCGACCTGGGGACGAACGACACGCTCCTCTCAATCGACAAGGCGCGTCGCCTGCTCGGGTACGACCCGCAGCATTCCTGGCGCGACCACCGCTGACCGCGCCTGCGCCCCCGCGATCGCCCCGGCCCCGGCGCGCCGTGTCACACTCGGGGGATGAGCGCCGACGAACCCCTGATCCCCCTTCCGACGGCGCACGAGAAGCAGGTCAGCTTCCTCGCGCGCAGCGGGGCCGTCGTGACGCTCCGCCTCATCGACACGGACCGGTTCGAGGTCAAGCTCGACACCCGCATGGACTACACGGCGACGCTGCTGAAGAGCGGCGACGTCTACGAGCTGCACCCCGCCCCGGGCGTCCACGCGATCGGCGGCACGGGCCTGACCGCCACGGACCTCTACGAGAGGTTCTGAGCCCTCACTCGAGGCGCCCGGGCTCCTCCTCGTGCAGGAGCGACCGGGCGGCCATGCCGATGACGGCGCTGTACGTCGGGTAGGCGAAGCGCACACCCGCCAGGGTGGCCACGTCGATGCCGGCCGCCATCGCCGTCGTCACCGACTGGATGACCTCGACGGCGTTCTCGCCGACGGCGTGCGCGCCCAGGATGAGCTCCCGGCGCCGGTCGGCGATGAGCTTGAGGAAGCCCCGCTCCCGGTCGTCGATGACGGCGCGGTCCAGGTCGGCGAAGCGCACGGTCGCGACGACGCACGACGGGTCGCGATCGCGGGCCTGCTCCTCGGTGAAGCCGACGCCGGCGTAGTCCGGGTCGGTGAAGCCTCCGGCGGGCAGCAGGTGGTGCGGGGTGCGGCGGTTCGCGCCGAGTACGGCGTTCTCGGCCGCCGCCTCGCCCTCGAACTGAGCTGCCTGCACGAGCATGTCGCGGCCGTTGGCGTCGCCCACCGCGAGGATGTGCGGCACGATCGTGCGGAAGTACTTGTCGACGGGGATCGCGGAGCGCTCGATGTCGACGCCGGCGTTCTCGAGGCCGAGGTCCTCGACGTCGGCGGGCCAGCCGGTGGCCATGATGACGACGTCGACCTCGATGCGCCGGCTCTCCCCGCCCCCGCGCCAGGTCAGGGCGATGGCCCCGTCGTCGGTGCGCTCGAGCCGTTCCACCGTCTCGATTCCGGCGTGCACGTCGACGCCATGGCCCGAGAGCGAGGTCGCGATGGCCTCCGAGATCGCGGCATCCGAGGCGATGAGGACGCGCGGCGCGACGTCGAGCAGCGTGACCTCCGAGCCGAAGGAGCTGAAGACGGTCACCAGCTGCGCGCCGGTGTTGCCCGCGCCGATCACGGCGACGCGCCGAGGCAGCTCGGTGAGCGACAGGACGTCCTCGGGGACGGTGGCCAGCTCGGCACCGGGGACGGGGAGGCGGCGGGAGTGGCCGCCGACGCACACGAGGATCGACTCGGCGCGGATGCGGCGCCCGCTGTCGAGCACGAGCGTCCGGTCGTCCGCG
Source organism: Microbacterium sp. HMH0099 (assembly GCF_049384025.1). Lineage (NCBI taxonomy): Bacteria > Bacillati > Actinomycetota > Actinomycetes > Micrococcales > Microbacteriaceae > Microbacterium > Microbacterium sp. HMH0099. The sequence continues at coordinate 98,131 of NZ_JBMRJR010000006.1, forward strand.
AAACGGGCGCGCCCCTCGTGGACGAGGTCGACACCGGCGGCGGCGAACCTCTCCGCCTCGCGCTTGATGGAGCGCACGGCATCCACCCGTTCGTGCACGCGCGCGACGACCGCGGGCCAGTCGATGCGCGGTTCGTCGACCACGATGCCGTAGTCGTCCGCCGAGCGGGTCTCGCGCATGAGGCGGGCGGTCTTGGCGAGGACGCGGGTCGGCACGCAGCCGGTGTTGACGCACGTGCCGCCGACACGGCCGGCCTCGAGGACGACGACCCGCGCCCCCAGCTCGGCTGCGCGCAGGGCAGCGGCGGTGCCCGCCGGGCCGGCGCCGATGACGGCGACGTCGTAGCTGTCGATACTGTCGTGGTCCACGCGGGTCTCCTCGCTCTGACGGGGACCCCAGTCAACGGGAAAGTCCGCGCCGCCGCGGAGGGGTTGCGCGTGGGAGGTGAGCGGCATCCCGATGCAGGATCCGCGCCGCTGCGTGCCTGGAGCCGACCGGCATCGCCGACGGAGGATCCGAGGGGTTGTGCCACCCCCACGCGGCACAACCCCTCGCCCGCCCGACGTCTGGCCCGAACATCGACAGGGCGGGCGTGCGGGTGCCTCCTCGAAGCCGGAGTCGGCACCCACCCCCACCTGTGCTGTGTCGCCGCGGCGGGCTTCCTTACACGGCGTCATGAATTTTCTTTGGACATGTCGATCTGTAAGGATTCGGCTCTGGGCAACACAGCCCGATCGACACATCGCGAGGACGATTCGGTGACCGACGAGACGGACTTCGTGGCGCTCTTCCGGGAGCACTACACCCCCGTCCGCCGTTTCATCGAGCGACGCGTCTCCAGTGCGGAGGCCGCCGCCGACCTCACCATGGACTGCTTCGAGATCGCCTGGGCGAAGCGGGTGCCCGACGAGCCGTTCGGTCTCCCGTGGCTCTACCGCACCGCGCGCAATCTCATCGCGAACGAATACCGACGACGAGACCGGGAGGAGGCGCTGTGGTCGCATCTGCACGACGACGCGCGCGCCCGGTCCGCGGACGGGACCGGCGACATGACCGGTCGACTCCTGGATGCCATGAAGGCGCTGCCGGAGCGGGACCGCGAGATCCTCTGGCTGACCTACTGGGAGGACCTGTCCGCAGCGGACATCGCCGTGGTCCTGGAGATGTCGGACGGCGCGGTGTGGACGCGGCTGAACCGCGTCCGCGCGAAGCTGCGTCCGCTGCTGACGGATACCGCCGCTGCCGAGGGAACGGAGGCGTCCTATGAGCGACGACGCCCTCGCTGACGCCCTCCGGCGGCTCGACCCCGCCCGTACGCCCGTCGACGCGCCGCTGCCGCTGGACGCGGAGCGCCGCGTGCGCGAGATCGTCGGTCGCCCCGTCGCCGGGGCCCGTCGCGCCCCGCGCGCCCGCCGGCGCTTCGCCCTTCCCGGGGTCGTCGCCGCCTGCGTCGCCGTGCTCCTCGCGGTCGTCGTCGGGGTGATCGCCGCCCCCGCGCCCTCCGCGTCGGCCCTCACGCCCGACCCGCTGGCCTACCGACCGGTGTCGGACTCCGTCGCGGAGGTCATCGACGAGGCGCAGGACCGGCTCGCCGAGGCCGGCGGGGTGAACAGCAGCGAGCGCCGCTCGCTCTCGCTCGGCTGGTACTTCTCGGCGACGGCCGACGACGCCGACGCGGCGACCGTCTTCCGCCGGGAGTGGGTCGACCTGCGCTGGAACGCCGACCTGTCCGGCCAGATCGTGACGACGGCCGCTGAGGCGACGAACGCCGCCGGCGACACCGTGCCCAGTACGGACCCCACACCCGGAACCCTCATCAGCGAGTTGACGTTCCGGCGCGGACAGTACTCCCCCATCTCGTTCGAGACCCCGGAGGCGACCCCGGATGCCATGGCGGACTGGATCCGTCTCGTCACCGGCGCCGACGAGATCGAGGCCGCCGACGCGATCGTCGGTGCGCGCCGCATGCTCGAGGAGTGGACGTTGACCGACGCGCAGGAGTCCGCGCTCCTCGACGTCGTCGAGGCCGCCCCTGACGCGACGGTGCTGGGCGAGACCACGGACCGGCTGGGGCGCCCCGCCGTGGCCGTCGCGGGCGTCCCCTCGGATACCGCCTCGCACGAGCTGGCACTGCTGATCTCGACCGAGACCGGCCGGATCCTCGGCCTGGAGGACACGCTCCGCGACGCCGATCCCGCGTTGAAGCTCCCCGCCGACTCGGTCGCGGAGTACATCCTGTGGGACGTCGACGCCTGGAAGAACGGAATGCGATGACCGACGACACCACCCCGAGCGACCTGCACCCCGACGTCGCCTACGCTCTGCGCGAGGTGCCCGGCGGGTTCGCCATCGACTCCCACCACGCGGAGTGGCCGGAGCTGGGCATGGTGCTCGAGGTCCCGGAGCACGACAAGCGCGGCGAGCACGACCGGGCCGTGGGCAGCTGTGCGACCGGCGCGATCTGCGCCTTCTCGGGCTCCAACCTGTCGGGGACGCGGCTGTCGTGGTCGAGCTGTGGCACGTATTCGACCTCGGGCCTCAGCTCCGTCGGCTCGATCGCGAACGCCCGCTCGGCGGGCTACCTGCAGGCGCGGACGTCGTCCGGCTCGGTCGTCGCGACCGCGATCGCCGGCTCGTGGTCGAACACCTCGGGCGCCGTCACGAACGTCCGCTGCGTCTCCTGAGCCGCGGGCGCGTGAGGCGTCCTTCGGGCCTCAAGCCCGGTGAGCGGCGCGCACGTCCAGCGCGCCGTGGAACGCCCGGTCCTGCAGGTCGCGCAGAAGCGCGAGGGCGCGGCCGGTGAGGCCTTCGCGCTCGGCCTCGCGCAGCAGGTCGTCCTTGGTGCAGGGGTACTCCATGGTGCGGAGGAAGGCGTCCATGCGGGCTCCCGGTCGTCAGCTCGTGCCCCTCTGTCGCCGGGGATCCGGCAGGACAGCGACGACGAGAAGTTCAGCGTTTCCCCGACTCTAGAAGGCCTCCGTCCGGACTTGACGCCGATCCGGGACGAAAGAACGGGCGGATTTGCCACTGGGGCAGGAGCGCCTGATTTCGCTCCCGTCAGACCCGGGGGACGTCCGGTTCGTCGGCCCGCTTCACCGCCAGGGGCGCTCCGACCGGCGGCGCCAGTAGTCCGCGGGGTCCATCGCAAGCTCGTCCGGCGCATCGACCGGACGTGCGCTCGCGCCCCGACGCAGGTGCGCGCGCGTGGTCGCGCCGCTCAGCACGATGTCGGCCCACGGCTGCGCCAGGACGGCTCCGAGGGCGTAGACGTCCGACGGCATGCCGGATGCCAGGGCCTCGAGGCGACTCCCCGACTCGGCGCGGGCGAGCTCGCCGTTGGCCAGCGCCTCCTTGACCACGACCGTCCAGCCGGCGTCGTGCGCGTCCTGCAGAGCGGAGGCGACCGATGTCTCGAGCAGGTTCCAGGTCGACTGCACCACCGAGAACGGGGAGTCCTCGATCGCGAGCGCGGTGTGGACGACCTCGTCCTGATGCGCCCCGCTGGTCGACAGGCCGACGCGCACGCCCTCCTCCTGGAGGCCGCGCAGGCGGTCCAGGAGCTCGTCGTCGGCGAGGGCCGTGCTCTCCGGCGTCACCGAGTGGATGACATAGAAGTCGGGGGCCGAGCCGAGGGCGGAGAGCGTCTCGGGCCACTGCCGGTCGAACATGGCGACCGAGTGCTCCTTGCGCTCGTGGACGGCGGCATCCATCCGCCACTCCCCGACGTAGGCGTAGCCCCACTTCGACCCGACGGTGAGCTGCTCCCGACGACCCGGGTGCGCGGCGAGCCACGACCCCAAGAACTCCTCGGCCCGGCCGTACGAGCGGGCGACGTCGACATACCGGATGCCGAGCGCCCACGCCTCGTCGAGCAGCACATGCGCGCGCTCGCGCAAGGCCTCGACCGAGCGGTCGGCGGGCGCGCCCAGGTCGCTCTCACGCGCGGTCGTGATGTACGCGGGGCGGCCGACGGCGGCGAGGCCCAGACCCAGGCGGGCGGTGGTGTCGTCCATCCCTCGACGCTAGCGCGGCGGGCGGACGGGTCGTCACGGCGCCGCGAGCCAGGCCTGCTCCCCGAGGCGGGTGAGAAGGACGCCGTCAGCGCTCCAGGACGACCGCGAGCCCCTGCCCCACGCCGATGCAGATCGCCGTGACCGCGACGCCGCCGCCGCGCCGCTTCAGCTCGTGCGCGGCGCGCGCGATGATGCGGCCGCCGGAGGCGCCCAGCGGATGGCCGATCGCGATGGCCCCGCCGTTCTCGTTCAGCAGCGACGGGTCGAGCTCGGTCCACAGCTTCGCGCACGCGAGGGACTGCGACGCGAACGCCTCGTTCAGCTCGACGAAGGCCACGTCGTCCCACGAGCGTCCCGCGCGCGCGAGCGCGCGGTTGGCGGCCTCCACGGGGGCGACGCCGAACACGTCCGGGTCGTTGCCGAACGCGGCCCGGCCGGCGATGCGGGCCAGGGGCTCGGCATCCAGGATCCCCTCCGCCCCCAGCAGGACGGCGGACGCCCCGTCGTTGATCGGCGAGGAGTTGCCCGCCGTCACGGTGCCGTCCTTCTGGAACGCCGGGCGCAGCCCCGCGAGCACCTCGGCCGTCGAGTCGTCGCGGATGCCCTCGTCGCGCGCGAGCTCGTGCCCTTCGACCTGCACGATCTCGTCGACGAACCGGCCCTCGGCCCACGCCGCCGCGGCGAGGCGGTGGCTGCGCGCGGCGAAGGCGTCCTGCTCCTCGCGCGAGATGTCGTAGATCTGCGCGAGCTTCTCGGCGCTCTCGCCGTTGGAGATCGTCCAGTCCTTCCGCAGGCGCGGGTTCGTCATGCGCCAGCCGATCGAGGTGTTCCACATCGTCTGGTTCGCCGCCGGGAAGGGGCGCGGGCTCTTCTCCACCACGAAAGGCGCGCGGGTCATGGACTCGACGCCGCCCGCGAGGATGACGTCGACGTCGCCGGACTCGATCGCGCGAGAGCCCTGGATGACGGCGTCGAGCGAGGAGCCGCAGAGGCGGTTGATGGTGGTGCCCGGGACCGACGAGGGGAACCCGGCCAGCAGCGCGCCGAAGCGCGCGACGTTGCGGTTGTCCTCTCCGGCCTGGTTGGCGTCGCCGAAGATCACATCGTCGATGCGGGCGGGGTCGATGCCGGTGCGCTCGACGATGGCGGCCATGACGGCCGCGGCCAGGTCATCGGGGCGGACGTCCGCGAAGCCCTTGCCGTGCCGTGCGAAGGGCGTGCGGACGGCGTCGTAGACGAAGGATGCGGGCATGGGTCAGGCCTCCAGTCTCAGACCGAGCAGCGACGCGATCTCGGCGTGGGTGTTGTCGCCGAACAGCTCGCGGACGCGGAAGCCGTCGGGGGTGACGTCGAAGACGCCGTGGTCGGTGTAGACGCGGGACACGCAGCCGACGCCGGTCAACGGGTAGGTGCACGCCGCGACGAGCTTCGGATCCCCGCCCTTGGTGAGCAGGTCGGTCATCACGTAGACGTCCTTCGCTCCGATCGCGAGGTCCATCGCGCCGCCGACCGCGGGGATCGCCCCGGGCTCCCCCGTCGACCAGTTGGCGAGATCGCCGGCGGCCGACACCTGGAACGCACCCAGGACGCACACGTCCAGATGCCCGCCGCGCATCATCGCGAACGAGTCGGCGTGGTGGAAGTACGCCGCCCCGGGGAGCGCGGTCACCGGCTGCTTGCCGGCGTTGATGAGGTCGGGGTCGATCAGCCCGGGTGCGGGCGCGGGACCCATGCCGAGCATGCCGTTCTCGGTGTGCAGGACGATCTCGAGACCCGCGGGCAGGTAGTCCGCGACGAGCGTGGGCGCCCCGATGCCGAGGTTGACGACGGAGCCCTCCGGGATGTCGGAGGCCACGCGTGCGGCGAGGTCCCGACGCGAGATGCGGGTGGTCACGGGGTGTCCCCTTCCGAAGTGAGCCGTCGGCCCTCGATGTCGACGCCGCCGACGAACTCGCCGTCGCGCAGCCAGGCCCGCTCGCCCACGGCGACGACGCGGTCGACGTAGAGGCCGGGGGTGACGATCGCCTCCGGGTCGAGCGCCCCGAGGGGGACGATCTCGTCGACCTGCACGATCGTGGTGGCTGCGGCGGCGGCCATGATGGGGCCGAAATTGCGGGCGGTCTCGCGGTAGACGAGGTTGCCCCACCGGTCCGCCCGCCGCGCGCTCACGAGGGCGACGTCGGCGTGGATGGGGTACTCGAGCACGTAGTCGCGGCCGTCGATGCGCCGCGTCTCCTTGCCCTCGGCCAGCTGCGTGCCGAAGCCGGTGGGCGTGAAGAAGCCGCCGATGCCCGCTCCCGCGGCGCGGATGCGCTCGGCCAGGTTGCCCTGCGGCACGAGCTCGAGCTCCACCTCGCCCGCCCGGTAGAGGCCGTCGAACACCCAGGAGTCGCTCTGCCGTGGGAAGGAGCAGATCATCTTGCGGACCTGACCGGCGGCAAGCAGCGCGGCCAGCCCGGTGTCGCCGTTCCCGGCGTTGTTGTTGACCACGGTGAGGTCGCGTGCGCCGTGCGCGATGAGCGCGTCGATCAGCTCGACGGGCTGTCCCGCGCGGCCGAAGCCGCCGATCATCACGGTGGCGCCGTCGTCGATGCCCGCGACGGCCGCGGCCAGGTCGGGGACGGTCTTGTCGATCACAAGGCGTCTCCGTCCGCCGCCGCGTCGCCCAGGACCTCGGTGGCGATGCGGAACGCCGTGTTGGCGGCGGGGACCCCGGAGTAGACGGCGGACTGCAGGATCACCTCGCGGATCTCGTCGACCGTGAGGCCGTTGCGCAGCGCTGCGCGCAGGTGCATCGCGAGCTCCTCGTGGTGGCCGTGCGCGATGAGCGAGCTGAGCACCGCGATCGAGCGCGACCGGCGGTCGAGCCCCGGCCGCGACCAGACGTCGCCCCAGGCGACGCGGGTGATGAAATCCTGCCAGTCGGCGGTGAGCGCGGTGGCCGCGGACATCGCCCGGTCGACGTGGGCGTCGGACAGCACCTCGCGTCGCACCGCCATCCCCTGGTCGTGGCGTTCCTGGTCGGTGGGCATCAGGCGTCTCCTCGGGTGACGGAAGCGAAGAACGAGCGCAGCAGCGCGGCGACGGCCTCGGGCTGCTCGGCGGGAGGCAGGTGAGCGGCCCCGTCGATGCGGGCGGAGCGGCCGTCCGTCACGCCCTCGGCGATCTCGACGGCCTTCGTCTCGGGGGCGACCGCGTCGTGCTCGCCCCAGGCCGCGAGCACCGGCACGGTGATCCCGCCCAGCCGGGGGCGGACGTCGTAGGCGGCGAGCGCTTCGCAGCACCGGGCGTAGCTGTCGTCGTCGGCGTCCTGCAGGGCGTGCAGCAGGCGTCCGCTCAGCTCGGGGCGGCGGGCCATCGAGTCCGGGGCGAACCAGCGCTGCGCGGAGCCGACGATGAGGCTCGAGGTGCTCTGCGCACGTGCCTGGGCAGCTCGGTCCGCCCAGGCGTCCGGGTCGCCGAGCACGGCTCCGGATGCCACGATCGCGGCGGCCCGCACCCGCTCGCCGTGCCGCAGCGCGAGCTCCAGACCGGTGGCCCCGCCCAGGGACACCCCGGCATAGAGGAAGGTCTCCTCCGGGGCGGCGGCGGCCACGGCGTCGGCGAGGTCGGCGACGGTGAAGCCCTCCCGCGCGACGGGGGCGGCACCGTGGCCGGGGAGGTCCCAGGCGGACACGCGGTAGTCGTCCGCCAGCAGCGGCACGACGTCCTCCCAGAGGATCGTGGAGGTGCCGAGCGAGGGACCGAGGATCACCAGCGGGGCGTCCGCGGGCCCGACCGGGGCGGTGAGGGCGATCATGGGCGTCCTCCGAGATCGTCGACGAGACGGGGGGCGAGTCCGACGTATTCGGCGGGGTCGAGCAGCGCGTCGACGTCGAGCGCGGCCGCCTCGGGCAGCGCGCGCACGCGTGCGGCGAGGTCGCCGTCCCCGGCGAGCAGCGCGCCGAACCGTTCGGCGCCGATGAGCGGGACGAGCACCACGCGAAGGCGTTCGCTCACGATGAGCCCGTCGGTGAGGTCGAGGTTCCGTGCCACGGCGGCGGCGTCGACGCGCAGCCCGTGCGCGAGGAAGACGCCGTGCGCCGCCGCCCCCAGGGCCACGCGGCAGAGCTCCCGCAGCGCGGGCCACTCGGCGTGCCAGGCGCCGTCGGGACGCTCGTCCACCGCCCCGGCCGCGGCCGCGTGCACGGTCGCGCCGAGCAGGGGCGCGCGCAGCGAGGCGGCGCGCAGGAGGACGGATGCCACCGGGTTGGCCTTCTGCGGCATCGCGGACGATCCGCCCGCCGAGGGGTCCGACAGCTCGGCGATCTCGGTGCGGCCGAGGGTGGCGACGTCGGCCGCGATCACGCCGAGGGCGTCGACGGCCTGGACGAGCGCGTCGGCGAGCTCCGTGAAGGGCCAGCGCTGCGTGTGCCAGGGCGCGTCGGGGGTGGCGAGCCCGAGCGCTTCGGCGAAGGCGCCCGGGAGGGCGGCGGCCGCCTCGATCCCGACGTCCGCGACGGCGGCGGAGAGGGTCCCCGCCGCTCCGCCGAGCTGCGCGGGGAGCGCATCGCGGGCCTCGCGGACGCGCGTCGCGGCACGGCGGATGCCGCGTACCCAGCCGGCCGCGCGGGCGCCGACCGTGGTGGGCACGGCGTGCTGCGTGAGCGTGCGGGCCGCCGCGACGACGTCGCGATTGTCGCGGGCGAAGGCCGTGAGGGCGTCGTCGATCGCGTCGAGGTCGCGGACGACGGCCGCGGCGGCGGACCGGCCGACGAGGGCGAGCGCCGTGTCCAGGACGTCCTGGCTCGTCGCCCCGCGATGCACCCACGGCCGTGCCTCCGCGGGGACGCGCGGGCGGAGCAGCCCGACCAGCGGGATGACCGGGTTGCCGCCGGCGACCCCGGCCGCGGCGAGCGCCGCGACGTCCAGCCCGTGCGGTTCCAGGGCGTCCGCGGCGGCGTCGGCGACCTCGCGGGCGAGGGCTCCGGTGGCCGCGTAGGCCGAGAGCAGCGCGACCTCGGCGGCGACGAGCGCGTCGAGCACGGCGGCATCCGAGACCGCGTCGTCGTGTCCGAGGGTGCCGGGCGAGAGGAGTCCGCTGTCGAAGACCTCAGAAGGCAAGGAACACCGTCTCCTTCTCGCCCTGCAGCCGGATGTCGTGGTGCAGGTGTCCGTCGGCCGTGCGGACCGCGACGAGCGTGTCGCGCTCCTCGGCGGACAGCGACGACAGCAGCGGGTCCGCCGCCAGCGCGGCGGCGTCGTCCGGCACGTAGATGCGGGTGTGCAGCTTGTCGGGCAGGCCCCGGGCGAAGACGACGACCGCGAAGAACCCCGGGCGACCCTGGATGCCGCCGGGCGTGCGCGTCCAGAACTCGTAGTGCCCCTCGTCGTCGGTGAAGGCCCGCCCGAAGCCGGTGAAGGTGTGACCGTCGCGGCGGAAGGCGCCGCGGGCGCGGGGCACGGTGCCGTCGGCATCCGCCGCGAAGACCTCCACGACGGCGTCCGGGATCGGCGCTCCCGCGCCGTCGAAGACGGTGCCGCCGAGCACGATGGCGCCGGGCGAGTGGGGGAACGCGATCTCGTGCTGACCGGGGTACTCCAGGCCGTAGGCGAAGAACGGCCCGACGGTCTGGCCCGGCGTGGCCGGGCGGGTCCGGTCGGGGACGCGGCTCACGACTCCTCCTCGGGCTCGAAGTACGTGGCATCCGGTCCATCCACGACGATGTCGAAACGGTACCCCGTCGCCCACTCGGGTGAGGTGAGGTCGTGGTCGTAGACGCCGACGAGGGCGTCGCGGTCGCTCTGGCGGCGGATGGTGTTGTAGATGGGGTCGAGCGCGAAGAGCGGGTCGCCCGGGAAGTACATCTGCGTCACGAGCCGCTGGGTGAAGGACGACCCGAAGACGGAGAAGTGGATGTGCGCGGGGCGCCAGGCGTTTCGGTGGTTCTTCCACGGGTAGGGGCCCGGCTTGATCGTCGTGAAGAGGTACTCGCCGCGGTCGTTCGTGACGGTGCGGCCCGCGCCGGTGAAGTTCGGGTCGAGCGGCGCCGGGTGCTGGTCGCGCTGATGGATGTAGCGGCCGGCGGCGTTGGCCTGCCAGATCTCGACGAGCTGGTTCGCGAGGGGGCGGCCCCACGAGTCCAGCAGTCGACCGCGCACCGTCATGCGCTCGCCGAGCGGCTCCCCCGCGTGCTGCAGCGTGAGGTCGGACTCGATCGCGGCGACGTCGCGCTGGCCGAACGCGGGCGAGAACAGTTCGATCGTCTCGGGGTCGACCAGCTTCGGGTTCTTCGTCGGATGGCGCAGGACGCTCGAACGGTACGGGGGGAAGTCGTGAGCGGTGAGCGGCAGTCGTTCGCCCGCGGCCTCACGGGCGTCGAGCGCGGCGTGACGCCCGCGGATCTCGAGCGAGATCTCGTCCTGCGACGCCTGATCGGGTGCCGCCAGCAGCGTCTCGGGCGCGGCGACGGGGGTGTGCGACATGGGGTCTCCTTCGACCCCTCGATTGTGGGGTATCTGCGAGCCGTGCGTCTGCCTCATCCCGCTCAATGGGAGCCGTGGCATCCTGTGTCCATGGCCAACTCGCCCTCCGGGGACTCCGCGATCGACCGGTTCGTGCGGATCCTCGAGACCTTCACCCCGACGCGGACGGCGCAGTCCACCGCGGACATCGGCCGGCGGGCGGGCCTGCCGCGGTCGTCGGCGCACCGCATCGTGAACGAGCTCGTCGACGCCGGCCTGCTGGAGCGGGACGACGAGCGCCGCATCCGGATCGGCCTGCGCCTGTGGGAGCTGTCGACGCGGTCCTCGCACGCCCTCCGGCTGCGGCAGGCGGCGCTGCCGTTCATGGAGCGGGTGCAGCAGCGCGTGCGGGAGCACACGCAGCTGGCGATCCTCGAACAGGACGAGGCGCTCTTCCTCGAGCGCTTGAGCGCACCCGACTCGGGGGCCAACGTCACGCGCGTCGCGGGGCGCCTGCCCGTGCACGCCTCGTCGTCGGGACTCGTCCTACTGGCCTTCGCCCCGCACGACTTGCGGGAGCGGGTGCTCGCGCAGCCGCTGGTCCCCGTGACCCCGGAGACGATCGTCGACCCGACGGCGCTGCGTCGCGAGCTGGCGGAGATCCGGGCGCTGGGGCGCGCCGTCGCGCCCGGCTACGTCGACGCGGTGTCCACGGGGGTCGCCGTCCCGCTCCGCGACGAGACGGGGACCGTCATCGCGGCCCTCTCCGTCGTGCTTCCCCGCGACGCCGAGACGCAGTTCGCCCTGGTCGAGCTGCACCGTGCGGCGCGCGACACCGAGCGCGCCCTCGGCTATCGGCGGTGAGACCGGTGGCATCCCGTTCATCGAGATGGCCTCACGATCCCGCGCTGAACGGGCGGGGACCATCGAGCCCGACCACCCTCGCAGGAGGTTGAATGGAGATCTGCGATCCCGGCAGCAGAGGAGCGAACGACGACGCCATGGTCTACGGACAGTCCCCGGATGACGCCCAGCCCATCTGCCCGTCGTGCGGCATCACGATGCACCCGCTGCTCGACGAAGGCGTCGAGGCCGACGAGTGCCGGGACTGCGGCTTCCGGCTGAGCTGGTCCGAGGCGGCGGACTCCGACGAGGAGTCCGACGACGAGGAGGACATGCGCTCGCGCTGGTGGTGAGGGGTGTCGTCGTGCCCCTGCCGGCGCACACGGAATGGATCGGCGCACTCGGGCCTGATCCATCGTTGGAAGAGCGCTCCCTTCCGCCGGGGTCAGGAGAACAGCTGCCGAAGCGCGTCCGGGTCGCCGGAGTCGACAACCTCTTGGACCGCGTCGATGGTGCCCTGATTCGTGAACATGCCCTTCAGGGTGTCGTTCCAGATGGCTCGCACGGTGTCGACGTCACCAGCATCGACTGCTCTGCCTGCAGACTCGATCGCCTGCTGGTAGGGAATCTGCTCGAATCCCGCTGGCGCGTCAGAGGGGCTGAAGTACGGCACCCAGGGACTGTCGGGGTCGGGGGTGAGCCAGAGCACCTGCCCCGGCTGGATCGTGCGCACGTGATTCATCATGCCGAGGGTGGGGTACGCGCAGAGCCGTTCCGCGATCACAGCCTCGACGTCGCCCGGCTCGACGGTATAGGTCACGGGGGTGCCCTCCTCATCGAGTGCCACCTCGCCCTGTGCGAACTCCCGCGGGCCGAGATCCCGGAGTGTCCCTCGCCGTTCCATGTACAGGCCCCCGCCGGAGCCGTAGACCTCTGACATGCCGGAGCAGGTCTCCGATTCGGCCGATTGTGTCGTCGGGGTGGCACCGGTGACCGGCTCGGCGACAGCCGTGGGAGTGGATGCCTCGGACGTCTCGCCTTCCACCGTCGCTATAGCGGTGCACCCGGCCAACACTGCGGCCGTCACGGCGAGGACGGCGAGCAAAGAGGTGCGCTGGGGTCTGCCGGACATGACGCCATACTGACAGACCCGCAACTTCAGAACTGGGATCGCCCGTGCCTCCCGACGACCCGCGTCGCCAGATCGGCGGCGGCTCCGTGAGCGGGGTGCTGCGGACGTCGTGCGGGATCGCTCACCCTGGAAAGAGATCAGCCCCGGCGTGAACCGAGGCTGATCTGGGCTTCTTGTAGCGGGAGCGGGGCTTGAACCCGCGACCTCACGATTGTGTTTCGGCTCTGCTCAGGGGTTATCGCGGGGTTGCAGCAGATCTGCGTAGTCAGTCGCAGTCAGGCTTTAGGCGCCCACGTGCTATCACCTGTTTCTTCTGAATCTGCGGGGTAAATGCGGGATTTTCGCATGCACACGGCCGCCTTCCACTACCTAGGCAGCGGACTGGAGTCCGAAACACGTCACCCACGGGTTCCGGCTGACCCGTCGCGGCGTAGGTATGCTGCGGCCAAGATCCTTGGGGGGAACAAAACATGAGAAGCATGCGTGGCGCTGCCGCCGCTCTACTGGCCTCGACACTCGCGCTGTCGGCGTGTACCGGGACACCGGAACTTGAAGTGACAACTGCGACACCGCAGTCTGAGGAGAGCCCGACGTCAGCTCCGACTCCGACACCCACCCCTACCCCGGTCGTAGAAGCAGAGCGGGGCACGCGTGCAAACCCTCTCGCGGTCGGGGAGTCGAGGCAAATCGCCGAGAAGTCGATGTGGACGGTCGGCGCCACAGGCGCGACTGAGGTGCGTGAGGGGTTCCTGGTGCTGCCCGTTCGACTGCAGATGGATTGGGAGACCTCCCGCGCGAACACGGCAGAGAGCGGACAGGATCCGACTCTTGTGGACAATGAAGGTGTCGACCCGTCTGGCGCGATATTCATCAGCTTTGTATCGGCCAGCGGCCGTTCGTTCACGACATTCGACCAGTACGAGGCTGATGTGCCCGACCCTGAGTTGTGGCAGGTGGGGACGCTCTTCCCGCCAGCCGAGTTCGTGGATGTGTTTCACGTCGTCAGCGTTCCCCCGGAGGAGGTTGCCGGCGGGGTGTGGAAGGTCTCCAACATTGGAGGGGAGAGCGTTTACCTCGCACCGTGAGGACGCTGACCATAAAGGACCGTTGCTCGAGGCTGTGATTGATCAAGCCACTCGACCACGCGGCTCCAGTCATAGACCCCGTTGACGGTTGGCGGGCCGGCGCCGACCTCGGCCCAGTGTCGGAGCGTGCTGGGACGGACGCGCATTCGTCGTGCTGTGAGATGGAGTGAAACGAGCGCGCGGGCGTCGGTAATGATTCGCATGCGGTTGACCGTAGAGCGGTCACGCGGTGCCGACTGCTGCACGGGCGGAGACTTCACCCCTCTTGCCGCCAGAATTCACCCGGTGTCGGTGCTTGCCCGTATGGTGATGTTCTCTCGGCCGGAGGAAGGGTCGGGCGTACGTGGGATCGACGAAGGTCACTGACGAAAAGATGGCGCGGACCGTCGCATCCATGCCGCCAGTGACACTCCCTCAGCAGGCGTACGGGCCGCAGCCCATCGAGTGGTTTTCGAAGCGTCCGGTGTGGGCGTGGGTGCAGTGGCGCGACCAGGCGGCTACCCGGGAGGCGTGCTGGGCAGTTGGCGCGAAGGACCGCATCGTCATGCTCGAGCGGAAGGATCCGCCCGGTTTAGGCAACGAAAACCGGGTTGCGAGAAAGATGCCCTCGCAGCAGCGTCAGCGCCCTCCGCATCCGGGACTTGACCGTCCCAAGGGGTACCCCGGTGTGAGCTGCAATGTCTGCCTGACTCAGGCCGGCACCGTACGCGAGATCAAGATAGTGGCGCTGCTCATCCGTCAAGTGCGTAAGTGCCTCGGCAAGGTATCGACGTTCTTCCTGGTTGTCGACCGAGTCGTAGGAGTTGTCGGCAATGTCCTGAGCTAGGCGTGTCCCTTCGCGCCAGTCTCGCTCGCCAGACGATTGGTTTGCCCGGACTGCGTCCACTGCGCGTCGGTGGCCGATGATGCAGATCCAGGCGCCCACGGTCCCTCTTGTGGCCACATACTTTGATGCGTTTTGCCAGACGTAGAGGTAGACGTCCTGCAGCACTTCCTCTGACAGAACGCGGTTTCTCAGGACCCGGATGATGACCGCGAAAACTTGTGGGGCGGTGGAATCGTAGACCTGCGCGAAGGCGGCGGCGTCCCCCGCTGCCACTGTCAGCATCAACTCATCGAGGTGGGCGGAGCGGGCGTCGCGATACTGGTCGCCGCTTCGGGGTAATCCGCTCATGGGTTGATACTGTCAGAAGCGGCCACCTAGGACGTGCGCTCGCCCTCTGCGCTCTGAGTGTGGCCACCTGCATTCCTCACCGGTGTCGGCGCGGGTCCAATGTCGTGCGTGGAGTTATCTCGCCGTATTGACGACCCCTCCCACCCGGAACTATGGGTCAGCGGGCCAGGCTGCCTTGTCTATGGCATGACGCTGGAACGTGGCTTGATGCCCATCCGGAGGTGATACGCCCGCAGCCCACCTCTGTGTCACGGCGTGGTGCATGTGTCAGCATCTGTTCGACGTCGTCCATGACCCTCGGGCTCGCGTCACCCCCAGGTTGCCCCCTCGCCACTCCCAAAAACGAGGGGGCACCCGCCACAACGACGCGAACCCCCGGCCACCTCTCGTCGCCGCTGACCAGCCCGCAACAACGAAACGCCCCCGGCAACCCGCTCGAGGTGAGCGAGGCGCCGGGGGCGTCGTGGTGTGGTGTTTCGTCGGCCGGTCGGGGCGGCCCCCCGCCCCTATGGCCTGACACGCCGTCACGGGATGCCATCCGTCGCAGGCGTGCTGCGGGTCACTGTACGTGTCCTCCGTTCGGGGGACAACGGGGCCTGCCCCCTCGCCCCTCTTCCCTGGCAGGGGGCACCCACCTCCCGGGCCTGGTCGAAAATCAGTTCAGTCGCTTCACGGTCAGGATGATCCATTCGGGTCCCGCCTCCTGCAGCGCTGCGACCATCGCGCCGACCCGATCATCGGCGTTGACCACGACGAGATGGTCGAACTCTGCCACCGTGTCATCTGCCAACCCCAGCCCCACTGCCCATTCCATGCCGCGCAGGTTCACGTGCGGGCCCCCTCACCACCCACCCCCTTGACGCCAGCGACGATGAGTGGCGCATGCGTCCCGTCGCTGAACGACGAGAACCCCCTGCCGCCTCGATGTGAGGCAGCCGGGGGCTGTGTCGTCGACCCGCCCGAGTGCAAAGGGGGGCGCGGAACGAGCGGGTCTATCGCGAGCCTACGGTCCAGACTCGGCGGCAGGTCCGGGCTGCGTGAACCGGCTGATGCCCGGCCGCGGGGTTCAATCGGTGAAATGGCGTGGGTCGCTATGATGGCCGCGGCGGTGTTGGCCCCCTGTTTAGCCGCCACGTGCCCCACTCGCGGTCCCCCACACTGTCACCTCGAGTGGGGCGCCCTCACACCATCCCGCCCCGCGTTGCACACGTCAAACGGCGTGTCAGGAAACGCAGCCCCGATGGCCCGCGTACGCCGCCACGCAGACGTCCTCAGTTCTTGTCGAGGGCTCGCCCTCCGACTGCTCAGCGAGGAACACACCCCCTATCTATTTCGGAGGATGAGCGTAGGGTCCGGACTATGTGGACAACGCTTCTCATCCTGCTTGTCGCATGGGCGGTGCTCGCCATCGTGGGATTCGTCTTCGAGGGACTGCTTTGGCTCGCCATCGCCGGCATTGTCCTGTTTATAGCCACCCTCGTCCTCGGCCTGATCCAGAGCCGCAACGGTCGGCGAGCCTCTTAGCTTTCACCCCGCAACATCCCACGTCACCCCCGAAAGGGGTTTGAAGACTCATGGTCACCACAACCACCGCCGCTGATTCCCGATTAGGGGCCACGCCCACACCGTCGGCTTACCCAACCCCGCTCGGTCTCACGTCTGTGCTCCCCGGGTCGTTACCGCGCTCCCTCGGCACCCTCGACGCGCCCGACACCTACCAAGTCGAAGCCGTCTTCAACCGCCGCCCGCAACCTGCTGAAGTGGCTGCCATCCATTCCACCGAAACGCAGCAGGCACTCACCAACGCCGGCTACCCCGATGTCACCCTGCGCGTCTCAGACCGGCGTCTTGAAATCCGCAGCACCAGTCTCGCTGAACTTGGGGCTGGCCTCGCCACCTTCCTCGCAGACCATCTCGCCGCCATAACTGCGGAACTTCAGAAGGAACGAGCTTCCGCGCAACTGAGGCTCGCAGCCGCAGTCGAAGCCGAGAACTCCCGCGCCGAAACAATCGCGCGGGAGGCTCAGCGCATCAGCTTCACCCCGACGCCTGCGGCTTCGTAAAGCCGCGGCATGCCACCGCGGCCCCCGTCTTCAGTGACGCAGACAGGGGCCGTGTGTTTCCACCCGCTCCAGCACGTCGCGCCCCGGAACGCCGAACGCCCCCGACCGCCTCGAGGTGAGGCAGCCGGGGGCTGTGTCATGAGTGGTGCAATCTGCGCCAGGAAGATGCAGTCAGGGGCCGCGAATAAGCGCCAGCCGACGTCCTGTTCTGGTCGCCGCTCCTGGGCTGGCCCTGACGCCCATGCGGCGCCACCTCGCCACCTGGCCGAGTGTTACGACGTCAAGCTGACGCCCGCGGCATCGTAGATCTCCATCACCGCGGCGCCCACGTGAGCGCCAGCGACGAACGTCGCCGTGTACGACGAGTTGTTGACCTTGTGCGCCCAGGTGAGGCCGTACTGCTGGCCGGGCGTGAGTCCCGTGACGAGGATGTGACGACTCACCGAGAGGTACTGACCCCCCGGGCTTCCGGCCACTTCGACTTCGCCCGCGACGGCTGCGGCTGCGCTCGGGGCCATGAACCGCAGACCCCACCGCGCGGACCCGCCCGAGGTGACGAACGCGCATCCTGTCAGACGGACCAGAGTTGCCGAGGACTTCGCGGTGAAGACGACGCCGACCTTCTCAGGATTGGTGTCGTCGACGTTGACCAGGCCGGTCGAGGTCGTCGTGCGTGAGGTGACGCTGGCCGGCTTGTAGTGAGTCGCGCCGAGCAGCTCACCCATCCCTGCGGATGGTGACGACCCTCCCGCGGCGGTGGCAAAGCTGGGGAGGAGCAAGTCGTTGACGTGCTGGGCGATGATGGCGTGCCCGAGGTTGGAGGGGTGGGCGTCGTCTGCGGCGTAGAGTCCGAGCTTGTCGGGCGCACCCGGTCCCATCAGCGTCCCCAGGTCAAGGAGTGCGACGGTGGGGTCGCCGTCCGCGACCTCCCTGGCAGCCTTCACGTAGTCGGTCCAGGGGAACGCCGGGGAGGCGATGTCACCTCGCAGCCACTCGAGCAGGATGAGGAACGCCGGCACATCTGCGGACGCCGGCTGGATGGACTTCATCTTGGCGACGAGGGCGAGGAGGTTCGACTTCGTCGTGGCGGGGTCGACACCGTAGTAGTAGTCGTTCAGCAGACCCATGTAGATGGTCAGGCTCGTGAACGACGCCGAAGTCCCTGCACCCGCGACCTTCGCCAGCAACTGGGTGGAGGTGTAGCTTGAGTTGCCGTCGATGGTCACCGTGGCCGCAGCGTCTACGGCCTTGATGGCGGCGCTGACGATGTTCGCAAAGCGCCGGTCGGCGCTTCCTGCACCCGACCCGAAGACGACCGAGTGACCGAAGATGTAGGTCCGGCTGCTGCCTTCCTTCACCTTCGCGTAGAACGGCCGGAGTGCACGCGCGTTGCGAATCTGACGGGCATCCGCGACCGGGGCGGAAACATCACTAATCGTGGCGGTAAGCGCCTCTTCGGATAGACGGGTGTCCAGCACTTTGTGCGCGTCGAGGATGCCCTGATCCAGCTTGTTCATCGCCGTCTCGGACAGAGGGGTAGTGGTGGCGTTGCGCCAACCACTCGGGTAGGGACGGGTCTGGGCGCGAGTTCTTCATTCGGCGCGAGGTCTTCGGACGGTTGCAGGCGCCGCTCTCGGCGAAGCTTTTCCGCCCGCTGCTGGGGCTCGCCGATGTGGAGCCCCCACATGACGGCCTCGATGTTGGTCTGGTCTTCGGCGTCGAGCATGTCGAAGAGCTCACCCCAGGTGTCCTGGCTGATTCTCTCGTCGTTGACCCTGATGCGTTCGACGGGGAAGTCGCGAGCGACGGCGGCGCGGTCGTACTCGTAGGGGCGGTCTGCGTCAGTGCGCGCGGGCCGGTTGCCGAACAGCTCTTGCCAGGTACCACCGGGCACCTCACCGATGCTGACGTCGACCGTCTCGCCGCCAAGCGAGATGGGAAGGGTCTGCCAGTTCGCCTCCCGTCGCTCGTATTCGGCGTCCATGAGCTGGCGTAGCTCAGCAGTCGTGACCGGCTTGACGGCGGAGAAATCGTCGAGGATCGACTGGTCCATCCCGCGCTGAATCTCCATGAGGTGACTGATACTCGGCATTCGCTTCTCCTTCATCGGTTATTGCGTCCGCGACGGACTGTTTGGGTGGCCTTTTCGTCGGCTGCGTGGATCTGCTGATTGGCGATGGCTCGCGCGTGGGCGAGAATTGAACCGTCCTTATCGACGAGCGTGACGGTCTCGGGGAACGAGACCGCTGCTGCGCCCGCGTCGACACCCAGGCGACGACCCGTCTCCTGCCAGATCCCGATGTTCCGGTTCCGCTCATCCGGCTTCCCCGAGATGAACGCTTCCCACACCGTCTCCGGCTCAGCGAACTTGTGAATCGCGCCCTGACGGCCGTTATAGATGCCCGTGGCGACACCGCCGCCGTCCGCGAACGCGGCATAGTCGTAGAGGCCGCCACGAGCATTGAACGTCACGCCTGTGCCTGCGATCGTGTACTTCGCCCCACCGGTCACATCCACCCCGACATTGATGCGGCGCCCCGTCCACGCGTTGAAGAACGACTGCAGCTTGGTGCCGGCGGCGGCGGTCTCCGCGATGACGGCCCACTCAGTTTCGGAGGGGATGCGGAAGATCTGATCCGCCAGCGCGCCAGCTTCGTCGGCGTTCATTCCAAGCTGGGTCGCTCGGTCGATGAGTGCCTGGCGGCTGCCCTCGAGGGTGGCCCGGTACGCGTCCGTGTTGCCGTCGAGGTTGAACTGCTTCTCGGCCGCGTTCTGCGCCTGCTGTGCGAGGTCGACGAGCATGTCCTTGTTGTTGCGGCCCGCCTGCGTATTCGTGTCCAGAGTGGCGATGTAACCCTCAGCGCCGTCACGCGCCTTCGCGATCGTCTCGTCAACTTTCGCGAGGGCGTTCTGGTAGTCGATGTTCGCCGAGATCGCGTCCTGGCCAACCCCATTCGCCTCGTTCACCGTCTCGATCAGTCGCGACAGTTCATCTGCCACGCTCGATACTGCCTCCGCCTCCGCGTTGTACGACTCCGACAGGGTCATGGCCGCGCCGCTCGCTTCTTCGGACGACTCGGCTACCTCCTGCGTAGCGCGGGCCTTCTGCTCGTTGACGCGGATGGCGTCCTCGATCGACTGGTTCTCCCCGAGAACGGACTCCGTCAGCAGAGTCGACGCCGCGGAGACGTCGGTGAGAGACAGCCCGAGCTCGTCAGCGATGCGCTGCGCCGCCTCCTGTTCACCCGACCCTGCACGGATGACGTCTTCCAGCTCCTTCAGGGCTGCGACGTTGCCCGTTGCGGCGTCAGTGACCGTCTCGAGCGACAGACCCAGCTTCTCCGCGGCGTCATAGGCGGAACCGCGCGAGATGAACAGCCAGGACTGCTCCATCGCCAGGTTCTCCTCTGCGAGGTCGCGGCTTGCCGAGGTGACACGGTTAGTGCCCTCTTCCAACGTGTCCGCGTATGCCCGCGCGTTCGCCTGCGCCTCAGTGTGACGCCGCGCGAGCTCTCCGACGATGGCAAACAGGCCGCCGAGGGCAAGGCCAGCACCGCCCGCAGCGAGGCTCAGCCCACCCATGCTCAGGCCGGCCCCCCGAACCGTGGACTGCAGCTCCAGGAACTTCGGCACCACGTTCAGCGCTGTACCGCCAGCCAGAGCGACGGCCGCGGTGGCACCGCCGACAATCAGCGTCGCCTGCTGGACTGGCTCAGGGAGGTCGCCATAAGCCCCGACGAGACCGGTGACGGCCTGAGTGAGGTATCGAAGGCTGTCGTTTGCAGCGCTACCGGTCTGGATGAGTGCCGAGTCCATGGCGCCCTGCAGCGCCTCGATGTCGCCCTTGAGATTGTCCAGCCGCGTTCGTGCCTGCTCAGCGGCATAGCCCGAGTCATCAACCGCCTGCGTCCACTGATCCACGCCCTCAGCGCCCGCCTGGTACAGAGCAGTCGCCGCGGTGACCGTCTCTCGGCCGAAGATCGTTCCCAGCGACGCGTCACGGGAAGCGTCGTCCATATTCCGGTACGCGGTGGACAGCTGACCGGCAGCGTTCTCGAGGCCCAGGAACCGCCCCTGAGAGTCGTACAGGGTTATACCGAGACGCTCGATCTCGCCGCGAGCCTCCTTCGACGGAGACGTCAGCGACGACAGCACACCGCGTAGCGACGTACCCGCCTGCTCACCGATGATGCCCTGCTGGGCGAACAGAGCCAACGCACCGGTCGTCTCCTCAAGCGACACTCCCATCGCAGCGGCCACAGGACCCACGAACTTGAGGCCGTTCGCGAGATCGTCAACCGAACCCATGGCCTTGCCCGCGCCCGCAGCGAGAACGTCAGCCACATGACTCGCCTGGTCGCCAGACAGCCTGAACTGGTTCATCGCGGTAGACGTAATCTCCGCCGCCCGGGCCACGCCAAGCTGTCCGGCCGCAGCCAGGTCTAGCGACCCCGCCAGAGCACCGGAGAGGATGTCTGCCGTTGACACGCCGGCTTTCGACAGCTCCTCAATCGCGTTAGCAGCCTCGGTAGCCGAGAACACAGTTGAAGCGCCGGCATCGATAGCAGCCGTTCGCAACAGGTCCATGTTCGACGCGGTTTCCCCCGTCGCTGCCTGGACGTTCGACATCGCGGCATCGAACTCAGCGAACTTCGCTACCGCGACCGTCACACCCGCGCCAATCAGGCCGCCCATGACCATGGCGCCCCGACCGACCGCTTCGAATGCTTCCCGCGTCTGCTTGAGCTTGTCCCCCTCAGTGCCCACCGAGCGGGTTGCCTGAGCGGCCTCAAGCATCCCCTTCTTGTATTCCTCAACGGCCGCCGACAAGCGGACCTTCACAACTCTCTCGGCCACGCTGGGCCCTCCTCCGGATACGACAAAGGCCCCCACTCGATCTGAGTGAGGGCCTCTGTACTGGCTCTGCTGTCGGCGCAAACGCCTAACGGGTAATCACGTCGCGGGCCTCCAAGTGCGGCCTCGCGACATGGCACCCAGACGCTCCGCCTGCGCTGTCAGCGCCGCGTCATCTGCGCCCGTGAGGAACAGCACGGCATCTTCCTCGCTGATGTCGTGCCTCACCCGAAGGTTCGTGATCAGCGTTCGACGGTTCAGCTCAGCGATGCTTGCTTCCATCTCCGCTGCCTGCCGCTCCAGTCGGTCGACCTCTGCCGCCCGAATCTGCAAGTCCTCGGCATCCGCGTGCTCATAGCGCTGCTGCCGTAGCCGGTCCGCGACAACACGGTCAACCTCCCCCTGCGAGAAACGACGTGGCGCCGCAACGTCCGCCGGTGTCGCCTCAACGTCGCTCATCGGACGCCCCTTCCTGTGGAAAAAAACGCCGGGGAGAGGGCTCGGCATAACCCGGAGACCTGGGCTGGTGGGCGAGGGGCCTCCCCCTCCCACCCCTGTTGGCGCTGCGGTTGGTCATCGGAGGATCACCGCCTGCGGTTCTGGCTTTGTGTCGAGTGGTTCGGCGAGTAGTTGCGTGTACTCGTCTGCGTACTGTCCGGGTCGCGTCAGGCTGATGTTGGTGGAGGCGCTGACCCACACGCACGTGTCAGGTGAGATGGGTACGGGTCCTCCGCGTCGTGCGGTGACGACGGCTGTCCGGAAGACGGTGAGCGCGTCGGCGTACGGTAGCTCGAGGACCTGCGTTCCGATGCGGACGACGGTGTCTGCGGTCACCGGCTGAGTCCGTAGTGCATCGTGCGAGCGAAGCTGTTCTCCCGGAGCTTCTCGAGCTGGCGGAGTTCGCTGATGGTTTCCTTCATCTCGGGCCGCTTGGCGGTGAATGCGTCGACAACGTTGCGGTAGTTCTTGTCGAGGCCTACCCGGAGGATGGCGTGGGCGAGGATCTTGTCGTGCTGTCGCAGCGCTCGTTCAAGCAGTCGAACTGCTTCGTCGGCGTTCTCGATGCGTTCGGCTCGGTCCTGTGCGTCTCGGAAGGAGATGACTTCCCCGGTGGAGAGGCCGTTGGGGGATTCGATGAGGGAGAGGCGGCGTTCGATGGCCTGGTCGAGGTGCGTCTCTTCCTGGGTGCGAAGCTCTTTCAGGCGGGGCTTGTAGTCCTCGAAGAGGGCGCCGTGTGCTTCGCGCTTGCCTTCGTCGGTGAGCTTGGGGTCCTGGTCGATCTGGTCGCGGAGGGCGGTGTAGTTCTTGATTGCGGTGGTCGCTTCGGCGCGGACCATCTCGACCTGAGTCTCGAATGATTCAAGGGACATGGGGTTCCTCAGTTCTTCCGTCGTGCGGATATGTAGGTGTCCGCGTCGTCTTGGGTGATGATCCAGTGCCGGCCGCTTTTTGTTGCAGGGAGGATCTGTTGCTGTAGGTGTAGGCGCACGGTGCGTTCGGATATGCCCGCGTTGTGCGCCACTTGTACGACCGTGGTATATCCATTGTCTCGAATTGCCGTCGTTTGCCGCGGGGTTATGCCATTGTCGGCACTATTGGCGAACGTTGCCCTGCTGAGTTCGTGGATCAGCTTGTAAGCGGCGGTCCCGGTTCCTGAGTCGCGCAATTTCGCTCGTAAGTCTTTAAGGTTTGCGACCTGGTACAGCATGCGCACTTCTTCGCGGGAGAGGATGAGTCCGCCATTGGGGACTTCAACGCTCATCGGGTGTTCCTCTCAAGGTCGACGTTGCGTGCTGCGTGTGCGCCTGTGGGGTCCCTGTAGCCGCCGTGGGCATAGAGCTCGAAGCCGGCCCAGGAGCGGTCCTCGTGGGCGCGGTCGAGGTAGGTGTCGATGAGGTGTCGGGCGTTGATGGTGCTGGGCAGTGCGCGGATGATTCGTGACATGCGTCCGCCCTTGAAGGGGATGCCGGCTAGGTAGAACCGTTGTCCTGCGTATGCGATGAGATCTTCGACGGTGTGTGTCTGCGTCATTCGTTTCCCCTCTCGTGAATGGGGGCTGTGATGTCCCTGACCGGTTCGCGGAGGCTGGCGTAGTACGCGGCTCTCTCCATTGCGAAGGTCTCGGGGTCGTTCCATGCCCGAGACAGGGCTTCAAAGTTCGCGGGCTTGGGCGCCGAGGTCGTCATCGGTACATCCATTCGTCGTTCTTCGCGATCTGGCGTCGGTCGCAGGCTCGACATGTGCCGTCTGGCTGCAAGAGGTGTTTCCCTGCGCCACAGTCTGAACCCGGCTGGACGGTTTGCATTGTCTGCGCTGTCTCCGCGGTGAACTGATGTCGCTTCTTCGATCCGTTACCGGTCACGTGACCGGTTCTGTTACCGGGCATGTAGGCAGAGGATTGAGAATCAAAAGACTTAATGCCTTCGCCTACGTGACCGGTCACCGATTCGTCTTTGAGACGCTGTCTGTAGTCGGCTTGGTTCTTCCTCTTGCGCTGCCTGTAACCGTCCACAGTCGCCGCCAGGGACTGCCTGAGGCCGTGCGGGTCGTCCCATCGGAGGAACTGCAGGCCGTCAGGTGTGCGTTTGATCAGTTCGCACGTGACGAGGGTGTCAATGTCTGCGTCGCTGACGCCATCGGGGTGGACCGTGTTGACGTATCTGGTCGGCACGCGTCCGTCTGTCCCCTGTTCCACGGACCACATGAGGAGGTTCGTGAAGACCCGCCATTCGTGATCGCTGAGATCCATGAAGCGCATTTCGTTGAGCCAGTGGCCCGGGAGTCGTGCATCGGTCACCTGGCCCTCCTTTCGGGCAGGGCAGTGCCCCAGATGACGGCCGGGTCACCTGGGGCACTGGGTCTAAATTCAGCGATGCTCAAGCAGCATCTTCCGTTCCGATGAAGCTGGCGTAACCATCGGTTCCGGGAACTCCAACGAGTACCCAGGTGCCGCGATTGGTGTCCCATTCGCGATTCGGGCGTCGGCTGTAACGCTCCTGACGGGTCTCGCCGATCGACTGTTTGCACCAGGCGGTCGATGGGTGGTGGCTCTCACCGGCGGGGTGACCCTTGTAGGTCGGCTCGCCGGCTTCTTCCCCTTCCCAAACGCATTCGCCGATGTGAAACAGATCGCCGGGCTCGGCGCCACGGATGCCGCTGATCCAAGCCGCCTGGACGCGAAGGACAGGGATGTCCATGAACCGGGCGTCGGACAGGACGAGATCAGCAAGTGTTACAAGTGCCTCCTGCAGGCGCTTCACGTCGAGCTGGATTTCCTGCATGCGATCGAGACCCGGGACGCTTGCTCTGGGGCGAACGGCTTGGCAGTTGTCGCGAACGCTTCGCTTCTGTAAGCTGAGGTCAGTCATCTTGTCCTCCCTGGACATTCCGCCCTCGATCGGTTGCAGCCGATCGAGGGCATTTTTTGTTTGGATGAGGCATGAGCTACAGGAATTTCAGGCGGTGTTCGCCAGTCCCGCACTCCCGCCCATATCGAGAGATTCGAGCCAGGCGAGAACGTCTTCTCGCCGGTAGAGGACTCTTCCTCCGGCTTTTCGATATGTCGGCCCCTTGCCCTCCACGGCCCAACGAGCCAGCGTCGGCTTTGAGATTCGGGTGAAGCACGCGACCTCATCTCGCGTCGCTACCTCGGGAAGTTGCTGCACCGCTAGCTGAACCACTAGTCACCTCCATGTCACAAAACGGTTGATGCATGTACGGTATCAGACCATTGTCATAGATGGGTAGAACTATCAGTTGATTTCGTTACACTCGATGCGTGGATGCAAAGAACATGGACGAACGTTTCGCCGAGGCCTTCCGACTCGCGAGACAGGCCGTCGGTCTGAGCCAGGCAGATGTTGCGGCTCAGATGGCCACGTTCGGGTACGAGATGAGTCAGCCGGTTGTAGGGAAGATTGAGCGCGGCGAGCGGAAGGTCACCATCGGCGAAGGCGAGGCGCTAAGCGCTATCGTCAACCGCAGCACCCGGAGCCTGCTCGAGGGTGAGGGGACACTCCGCATCGAACTCGGCACTGAGCATCTCCGCGCGCGTCGCGCAGCAATAGCGGATGCCGTCGAGCGTTATCAGTCCGCACAACTAGCTCTCGCCCAGGCTCTCGACACCCTCGAGGCGACCGGCGACCACAGGTGGACGACATTCGCGCGAAACGTGGCCGAGTCGCTGCTCTCAGAGACACCGCGGGACGTCATCGAGGAATACGAGAAGGACACGCGTGCAGGCATGGCCGCGCACCGGATGCGTGACCAGCTTGACGACGGGGCGGAGGACTACGATCCCCGTGACCTTCTCACCGAGGAGAGATCTCCCCGCTTGTTCCGTTTGCAGCAGTCGCGAGGGGACACGATCGATACGAGAGTGTCTGCGCGAGGTTTGGTAGAGGCGTGGGGAGCGATGCGAGGGGAGTTGGATCAGCATGGCTCGGCCCCGCACACCACTGAGTAGCTATGGGACCATCCACGTCACGTTCATAGAGTCCGGCAAGTGGCGTGCCCGCACTCGGTACCGGTTCGACGACGGAAGGCTTCGCCAGGTGGAAAGGTTCGCTCCGAGCGAGGCGAAGGCGAAAGCGAAGTTGCGGGCGGCACTCGTGGACATACAGGCTTCGACGGCGACCGAAGTCAAGCGCGAGACACGCCTCCGCGACCTTGGAGAGCGGTTCCTCACCGCCAAAGCTGGGCGAGCTGCTCGGACAGTCGAGACTTACGAGCGCGCGGTTCGCAAGATCATCACACCCCGCATCGGCGACCTCGCGGTAAGCGAAGCAACTCCCGAACGGCTGCAGCGCTTCCTGGACACAATCACTGCAGAGGTGGGAGTGGGCACCGCAAAGACAGTTCGGTCGGTGTTGTCCGGGATGCTCGGTCTTGCGATTCGAGCCGACGCCGTTCGCACAAACCCCGTCCGGGAGCTTGCACGCCTGGAACAGAAGGCAAAGGGCGCCACGCCTATCCCGGTCGACGAACTCGCTGGGGTGCTAGCCAAGCTGCGCGGTGACAAGCGAGCTCGAGAGCTCGACCTGATCGACATGGTGGAGTTCATCGCTGGCACGGGCGTTCGCATCGGAGAAGCGTGCGCCGTTGCGTGGGAGGACGTGGACCTCGAGTCGGGAACGGTCACTATCCGCGCAACAGCCGTGCGAGCCACCGGACGAGGGCTGATTCGGCAGGCGCATACGAAGACAGACGCTGGCGCACGACGCATACGTGTGCCCGGAGGGGTGCTCGGGATACTCGGGGATCGCCGCCTGCGGGGCGGTCCGAACCGTGGACTGAATTTGGTGTTCCCGACGACGTTGGGCAATCTTCGCGATCCTAGGAACACGTCGCGGGATTGGGCCGAGGCGCGGGCGCGACTCGGCATCGGCAACTACTCGTTTCACAGCTTCCGCAAGACCGTCGCGACGGCACTCGATCAGGCGGGGCTCACGCCACGCGACATCGCCGAGTACTTGGGCCACGCTGACCCGTCGCTGACGATGGGCACGTACATGTCCAAGACCGTAGGGGGTAATCGCGCGGCGGAAGCCCTCGATCAGGTCATGAACGGATGAGGGGCCCTGAGCGCTTCCCAACGGATGCGCCCAAGGCCCCCCAGCGAGTGGTGCCTTACGCGAAGTGGACTTCTCGAGGGGCCAGGATGAACGGCCGATCCTCGATGAGACGAGCTGGCAACCGAACGCCGTTCGGCTTCAACGACAGGTACTCGATGAACATGCCGACTGTCGCGTCACTGCCGGGGCGCTGTCCATCCGATGCCAGATCTTCCGCGCTCTCGACATCGAGAGCGCCGGACGAGTCCAGGAACGCCAGCATGCAGACGCTGTCGCCGGCGTCCACGAAGACATTGGCATAGCCGCCAACATTCTCGATACGGCGCAGCAACACTGCCAGCCGCTCGCCCCCAAGGGCGGCGACGACTGGATGCCTCCCGTTGTTGTCCACCACCGGCAACTCTGTGTCGGCGAGTGAGCCAATCGCGAGGTTCGTATTGATCGAACGACGAAACTTGTCGAGTTCGGACTCGGCGTACATGTTCACGACCTCCCATCTCGAATCATAATCGCTACTGTCACTGCGATGGTGTTGGCGTGGCCGAACGCTTTCTCAACGTCGTCAATGGAGTCGAGGCGAAGGATCAACTCGTGCTCGTCCATGTCGTTGGGCGGGTGCAGATGGCATCGGCCGCCGGAGCAGTCGATCCGCGCAACTTCTTGCCAGGCATCGGCAACGGCCCAGTCTCCCGTCTCGACAAGCATGAGGAAATCGACGAGCCGGCCCTCGAAGCGCCACGTCCAGATCGAGATGCGCAGGTTCGCGCTGTCGTCGATCGACAAGTACCACTCCTTAGACGAGCAATCGTCTCGATCCGGAGGTCTGTAATCTCCCTGCTCGCGAGCAAGCTCGGCTTCCATCGCCTTGCGCGCTTCGTTCAAAGCTTTGCGGCGCTGCTTCGGCCCCTCGTGCCCCATATGCGCCACCCTAAGCCGAACGAAGCCTGAGGACGCGTTCGACCCACCGCCAACTCAATCTGCGGGGTTTGTGCGGGATACCCCGCCCCATAACGGAATCAGCCCCGGCGTGAACCGAGGCTGATCTGGGATTCTTGTAGCGGGAGCGGGGCTTGAACCCGCGACCTCACGATTATGAGTCGTGCGCTCTCACCAACTGAGCTACCCCGCCGCACGGCATCCAATACTGGATGCTTCGAGCCCCGAGTCAGGATTGAACTGACGACCCCTTCCTTACCATGGAAGTGCTCTGCCACTGAGCTATCGGGGCGTTACCGGATCGCTCCGGGCAACTAGAAGAGGCTATCAGAAACAGCCCCTTCGGACGAATCGGTTCAGCCTCCGGCGTGTGCGCGGAGCCACTCGATCGGGTCGACCGGCGTGGTGCCGTTCTGAAGGATCTCGAAGTGCGTGTGAGCGCCGAACGAGCGGCCGGTGTTGCCGGTGCGGCCGAGGAACTGGCCAACCGTGACCTTCTCGCCCGGGGAGACCTGCAGCGACCCGTAGAGCATGTGCCCGTAGCGGCTCGAGACGAGCTGCCCGTCGATCTCGTGGTCGATCAGGACGGTGACGCCGAAGGCGCCGCCCGACTCGGTCGCGATGCGCACGGTGCCGTCGGCGATCGCCTGGATCGGCGACCCCTCGCCGGGCACGAAGTCGGCTCCCTCGTGCATGCGGCCGTCGCGCATGCCGAAGCCGTAGGTGATGGGCACGCCGACCGCGAAGGGCCACTGGATGGCCGCGGTCGGGTCGTTGACGTAGAAGTTGGAGAAGTTGGTGATGCCCGACTCGGCCGCCATCTCTCGGTAGCTGGAGGCGGTGTAGCCGTCCGACCGCTCGACCGCGTCGATGTGGGCCTCGGCGGGGGCGACGTAGGCCTGGATGCCGCTGCCTCCCGCGACATCGCCGGCGGCGAGCGTCGTGGTGGCCGGGGCGACCGCGGCGACGTCGGCCACGCTCTCGGTGCCGCTCGCCGACGCGAGGGCGCTGACGGGCATCGTCATGCCGACGGTCAGGAGTCCGACGACGCCCATGACGCCGACGGAGAACGACGCGGCGGCGACGCGACGTGCGGCGCTGCGGCGACGGATGCCGTCGAAGGGAAGTCCCTCGGTGACCCGCCGCTCGGGCTCGGCCAGGGCCTGCGCGGCGACCTGGATGGGGGTCTCGCCGGTGAAGGCGAAGAGGCGGGCGGCCGCCTCGAACTCGTCCTCGACGGTCTCGTCGGCGTCGCGGGCGCTGTCGGCTGCCGCGCGAACGGGCTCGTCGGCCGACGCGATGGGCGTCGCGGCGAGGACGGGGGTCTCACGCTCCTCCCCCGCGGCGGGCGCCGCCGGAGCGATTGCGCGACGACGGCTGCGGCGCGTGACCGGCAGCGTGATCGGCGAGGTGGGGAGGGCGATCGGGGTGGTCGCGGTCGAGGCGTCCGCGCTCTGCATGATGACGGCGACGTCGCCGTCGATCGAGCGGCGCTCATCGATGACCGTCACGGCCAGGGCGTCCGCGGTGAGCTCCGGGAGGTCCGCGATCGCGGGGGTCTCGTCGTGGACCGGGCCGGCCTCGAGGGCCAGGGCCGGCGCGGCGCCGCTCTCGAGGGCGTGCGTCGTCGACGCGGCGGGCGCCGGCGTGGACGCAGCGGCCGACTTCGAGCGGCGCCGGCGGGCCGGAAGGGTCGGCTGGATCGTGGCGGCGAGGACGGTCTCGACGACCGCGGCGGCCACCTGCTCGACCATCGCGGGCTGCGCGGCGGCGTCGGCGTCGACCGGTGCCGGATCGAGGGGGGCGGCGTTGGCCGCCTCGTCCACGGCGACGGCCGAGGCCAGGACCGCGGTCGCAGCCGGGGTCTCGGAGGAGTCGGTGTCGACCGTGGGGGTCGCGCGGCGGCGCATCTCGGCCCGCGTGAGGTGCGGGTGGGACGCGGGCGCGGAAGTGGGTCGACTGGATCGCCGTGTACGGGCGGGCTCAGTCTCGGGGGCTTCTGACGGCAACGCGCGGGGGCTCTCGTGTCGTGTCGCAGCAGCGACGGCTTCGGGCTTTCGGGGCTTCTGGCCACCTTCGCCGTTCGGGCAGCGAAGATAACGATCGGGTAAACACATTACCCCGGACGGTCTGGGAAAGCCATGTGCGGCGGCGAATCCGTCCGCGGAGTCCGGGATCGGTGAGCGGTATCAGTAGTCCAGAACCGCCTCCAGCGCCGGGAAGAACTCCGCTCCTGCGGCGATCACCATGCCGCGTCCGGGCCGTCCGCCCGGCGCGCCGCCGAGGGTTCCGCCGGCCTCCGCGACCAGCAGGGCGCCCGCCGCGTGGTCCCACGGATGGGTGCCGCGCTCGTAATAGGCGTCCATCCTTCCGGCCGCGACGGAGGCGAGGTCGAGGGATGCTGCGCCGATGCGCCGGACGTCACGGGCGATCGGCATGACCCGCGACAGCTGCT
The DNA here is from genome assembly GCF_049384025.1 of Microbacterium sp. HMH0099. Classification (NCBI taxonomy): domain Bacteria; kingdom Bacillati; phylum Actinomycetota; class Actinomycetes; order Micrococcales; family Microbacteriaceae; genus Microbacterium; species Microbacterium sp. HMH0099. The sequence goes on from NZ_JBMRJR010000006.1 coordinate 128,703, forward strand.
CCAGGGCGGGCGCGTGGGTGGCCGGGTCGTAGCCGAAGCCGGTGGCGATGAGACCGCCGGCCGGACCGACCTCGGACACCGCGAGACGCTGGTCGCCCAGCCACGCGCCGCCGCCGCGCGACGCGCGGAAGAGCTCGCCGGTGACCGGGTTGAACACCACGCCGGCGAGGGCCGTCCACGAGGCGGTGTCCGGCGGACCCTCGACCGCCGCGATGCTCACGGCCCAGGCGGGGATGCCGTAGGCGTAGTTGACGGTGCCGTCGATCGGGTCGACGACCCACGTGATGCCGGTCTCGCCCTCCTCCGCGCCGGACTCCTCGCCGAAGAACCCGTCGCCCGGTCGCTCGCGGGCCAGCTCGGCGCGGATGTACGCCTCCACCTCGCGATCGGCGGCGGTGACGATGTCGGCCGCCGCGGACTTGGTCGCGGCGACGGTCACCCCCTCCTGCCGGCGTCGGTGGGCGAGCGCCCCGGCGTCGCGCGCGATGCGCGTGGCGATGTCGAGCAGGTCCGCAGCGAGGGTCATGGCATCCACGCTACTGCGCGCGAGCGGGACAGCCCGGGCCGGGAGAAGAACATGCAGCAGAGTCAGCCTGTGGAGGAGTGAACGTCCCGAGCGCAAGGGCGGTGGCATCCATTCGTCCGTCGACGGCGCTTCGCTAGCGTGGGCGCATGAGTCTCGCCGACACCACCCGCTACGACGTCGTCATCGTGGGAGGCGGGCACAACGCGCTCGTCGCCGCCGCCTATCTGGCCCGTGCGGGGCGGAGCGTGGTCGTCCTGGAACGCCTGGACGCCGTGGGCGGCGCGGCCGTCTCGGAACGACCCTGGCGCGGCGTCGACGCGCGCGTCTCGCGGTACTCCTACCTCGTGAGCCTCCTGCCGCCGCGGATCGTCGCCGATCTCGGGCTCCGGATCGACCTGCGCCGGCGGCGCTACTCGTCCTACACCCCCGACCCGGCGGACCCGTCGCGCGGTGTGCTCATCGACACGAGGGATGCCGCGGCGACCGAGGACTCGTTCACGCGGACGTTCGGCGACGCCGACGAGGCCGCGCGATACCGGGCCTTCAACGAACGTCTCGCGAAGCTGGCGCGGGCCGTGTTCCCCACGATGACCGAGCCGCTACCGACGGCGGACGAGCTGCGGGAGCGGGTCGGGGACGACGAGCTGTGGACGGCACTGACGGAGCGCCCGCTCGGCGATCTGCTGCGGTCGTCGCTCGAGACCGACCTCGTACGCGGCGTGGCTCTGACGGACGGGCTGATCGGCACCTTCGCGGCATCCGATGATCCGTCCCTCGCGCAGAACCGGTGCTTCCTCTATCACGTGGTCGGCGGGGACTGGAACGTTCCCGTCGGCGGCATGGGGGCCGTGACGGCCGAGCTCGAGCGCGCCGCACGGGAGGCGGGCGCGGAGATCCTCACGGGCGTCGACGTGATCTCGGTCACGCCGGACGGCGAGGTCCACGGGGTGACCGACCGGCCCGTCTCGTTCCGGGGAGCGCTGGTGCTCAGCGGCGTCGGACCGGCGGTGCTGGCCGACCTGCTCACGGCGGGCGGGACGTCGGTCGGCGCGCCCCCCGAGCCGGAGGGGTCGCAGATCAAGGTCAACATGCTCCTGTCGCGGCTGCCGCGCCTGAAGGACGCCGCGGTGTCGGCCGAGGCCGCGTTCTCGGGGACGCTGCACGTCAACGAGTCCCTCACGCAGCTGGACTCCGCCTTCATCGCCGCGACCGGCGGGATGCTGCCCGACCCGCTGCCGGTGGAGGTGTACTGCCATTCGCTGACCGACCCCTCCATCCTCGGACCGGAGCTGCGCGAGAGCGGCGCCCAGACGCTGACCCTGTTCGGGCTGCACGTGCCCCACCGGCTCATCGCGGACGAGGACCCGGTCGCGGCGGGCGCACGGCTGCTCGCGGCGGCGCAGCACTCGCTGGAGTCCGTGCTCGACGAGCCGCTGCGCGACTGCATCATGCGGACGCCCGAGGGCACTCTGTGCATCGAGGCGAAGACGACGAGCGACCTCGAGCGCGCGTTGAACCTGACCGGCGGCGACATCTTCCACGGCGGCCTGTCGTGGCCGTGGTCGGAGGGGCGGGCGACGCGTCCGGCGGCCCGGTGGGGCGTGGAGACGGCGCACGCCCGCATCCTCCTCTGCGGGTCGGGTGCGCGGCGCGGCGGCGCCGTGAGCGGCATCGGCGGGCAGAACGCCGCGATGGCGGCGCTGGAGATCCTCGGGGAGTAGGGCGCGGGATGTCCCGTTCGCGGGCTGTCGCGGGTTGTTCGGTTCGCGAGTTGTCGCGGATCGGATGCCGTCGGGGCGGGGCGCGAGGGGAGGGATGCCGATGGGGGCAGTTCCACCGCCGGGTGAATTCCTTCTCGGGGCCGGGTGAAGAGACTGTCAGACCCTCGAACATCCTTTCTACCGTTGACGCATGGCCGCATCTTCCTCTCCCCCGCCGCCGGCAGACGCCGACGCCTTCACCGACGACCGGTTCGCCGACGAGCAGGCGGAGCTGCGCGCGCTCGTCGCGGGCATCCGCGACGACACCATTGCCATCGCCCGGCTGTCCGCGTCGCTCATCCGAAGACGCGCCGCCGTCATGAGGATCGCCCTCGCCCGCATGGAGCGTTCGGGCTCACGTCTCTCTCGAGAGCGCGAGCTCCCGGTGCGGTCGGTCGCGCTCGAGATCGGCGTGGCCACGCGCACGCACGATCTCACCGTGCAGAAGGAGCTGTCCGACGCCCACACGCTGACCGAGAAGTTCGCCGCCACGGTAGGGGCTCTCGAGGACGGCCGGATCACTCCGCGACACGCCGCCGCGATCCTCGAGACCGGCATCGTGCTCGACGACCCGGCCGCACGTGCGGGGTGGGAGACGGTCGTCCTGGCCCGCGCCGAGCGCGACTCCCCCGGTCGTGTCCGGGCCTACGGCCGCGAACTGGCCGAGAGCGTGCAGCCGGAAGGCATGACGGCTCGACACCTGCGCGCCGCCGCGCAGCGCGGGGTGAGCGTGCGCGACCTCGCCGACGGGATGGCGAAGCTGAGCGTCATCCTGCCCGCGACCGTGGCCTACGGGATCCGGGATCGTCTGCGACGCCAGGCCGCGGCCATCCGGGCTGCCGTGACGGCCCCGGACACGAGCGGAGACTCGGCGACCGCCGGGGACGGCGGGTCGCCGAGTGCGGAGGACCCAGGATCGATGCCTGACGGGATCGACGGATCAGCGACCGCCGGGAACCGAGAACCGTCTCTCGCCTCGATGGGAGGGTCAGAGGCCGCCGGGACGGAAGGGACACCTGCCGGGAACGACGAGGGCAGCGTCGCGGACGAGCGGTCGCTCGCGCAGATCGGCGCGGACGTCCTCGCCGATCTGCTCCTGACCGCCGCTCCTTCCCACGACCCGACCACGGAGGACTCCTGTCCGGGCGGGCTCGGCGCCGTGCGCGCCCAGGTGCAGATCACGGTGCCCGTGCTCACGCTGCTGGGCCGCACGGACGGCGGCGCCATCGTCGACAACACCTGCCCGATCGACCCTGCGACGGCGCGACGGCTGGCGGCCGGGGCTCCCGGCTGGGACCGCGTGCTGTGCGATCCGGTGACGGGGACGGTGCTCGAGGTGGACCGATACACCCCGACCTCCGCCCAACGACGGTTCCTCGCCGCTCGCGACCGGCACTGCCGCGCGCCGGGATGCCGTGCGCCGATCGCGCGCTGCCAGCTGGACCACAACCGCGAGGCCCAGGACGGCGGCCCCACGCACCTGCGGAACCTCTGCCACCTCTGCGTCCGCCATCACGTCCTGAAGACCGAGGAGCCGTGGACGATCCAGCAGAACGCCGACGGCAGCCTGCTGTTCCACAGCCCGCTCGGCCAGCAGACCCGGGAGAGCCCTCCCCCGCGCGTCATGTTCCGTCCGACGGGCGATCCCCCGCCCTTCTGAGGCCCGAAGCCCGGGGCCCGAGGCCCGAAGCCCGGGGCCCGAAGCCCGAAGCCCGAGGCCCGAAGCCCGAAGCCCGAGGCCGCAGGCCCGATGCCCCAGGCCCGTCGCCCGAAACCCGAACCCGAACCCCCCGGCCCGAGCCCGCAGCCCGCCCCCCCCTCAACTTTCACGTCCCCGCTCGGTCAGCTGCGCGCCTGCGCCCGGCGCCGCACGACCTCGATGATCTCCGCGACACCTGCCGTCAGCTCCACCGTCGTGGGCGCCGCATAGCCGAAGACGAGACCGGCCGGAACATGCGTGGAGGAAGGCGAGACGGCGTACGACGACATCCCCGCGACCTGGATGCCGCGCTCGCCCAGCTCGGCCACGATCTCGCGTTCGTCGCGCGGCGTCGCCCAACGAAGGAGCGCGACGGCGTGGAGCCCGCCGTCCATCGCCGTGAGGCTGATCTCGGGCACATCCGCGAAAGCCTCGAGCAGCAGCGCTCGCCGGTGTCGGTAGTCCCGGCGACGGCCGGCGGTGTGCCGCGCGAGCGCGCCCGTGGCGAGGTATCGGGCCATGGCATCCATCTGCACGACGGACACGGGCAGGTCCAGATCCTCGCGCGCGGCCACCAGGCGATCACGGATGCCGCCCGACGCCACCAGCCACCCGCACCGCAGCGCCGGCGTGAGCACCTTCGACAGACTCCCGACCAGGACCACCCGGGCGGGGTCGATGAGATGCAGCGGCGGGAGGGGCGCACGTCCGTGCGGGAATTCGCTGTCGTAGTCGTCCTCGATCACGACGGCGCCCGACCGTTCCGCCCACGCCAGCAGACGGGCGCGCTCGGGGCCGCTCAGACGGCTCCCCAGCGGGTAGTGGTGCTGAGGAGTGACGACGACGGCATCCAGGTTCGCTTGTGCCTCGAGAGCGTCGAGGTCCAGGCCCGTCTCCGAACGGACCGGGATGCCGACGACCTCGGCCCCGAGACGGCGGAGAATCCTCGGCACCCTCCGATACCCGGGATCCTCCACGCCGACGCGCAGCCGAGCCCCGGCCCTCCGCGGCACGGCGGAGAACGTCAGCAGCAGCGCATCACTGGTGCCGGCGGTCACGATCACGTCGCCGGGCGCGACGTCTATTCCCCGGGTCCGCCCGAGATGCGCCGCGATCTCCTTACGGAGGTGCGGTGTCCCCAGAACCGAAGAGGGCGCAACGTCCGCGGGCACCGGAGCGGCCGCCGCCCGTCGCCACGCGGACCGCCATGACGCGTCGGGAAGACCGCGCGTGCTGGGCCGTCCCGGGCGGAGGTCGCGGGTGTCCGTCGGACCGAGGCCGTCCGCTCCCCCGTCCCCCGGCGTCGACCGCTCCCGTGGCACGCCGTCGGCGACGACCCCGCCGCCCCCGCGCGTCACATCCGCGACGACGGTGCCCCCGCCCGCTCGCGAGAGCAGATATCCCTCTCCGAGAAGGGTCTCGTAGGCGGCGACGACCGTGCCGCGCGCCACCCCCAGGTCCGCGGCGAGGGAGCGCGTCGACGGCACCGTCTCCCCACCGGCGACCCGCCCCGTGACGATGGCTGAACGAAGTCCGGCGGCGATCTGCTGGTGCAGAGGAGACGGGGAGGAGCGGTTCACCAGCCCGAGCGAGATCACGCTCCATCCTGACACAGTGGTCCATCCGAATGAGCCGAATCCGGACTACCCACTGGTCCACGCGGGCGGCTGTACTCGACGCATGACCGAACTCCCCCTCACCTCGCTCACTCGTGTCCGGCGGGGCGCCCGCCATCAGCGCACCGACCGCGCAGCGCTGTACGACGTCCTCGACGGGGCGCTCTCCGGAACGTTGGCGGTCGTCCGAGACGACCGTCCGATCGCCCTCCCGGTGGGCATCGCCCGCGACGACGACTCCGTGCTGTTCCACGGCTCGACGGGGAGCGACTTCTTCCGCCGAATCGCCGACGGGGCTCCCGTTTGCCTGACGGTCACCCACCTGCTCGGCCTCAAGTACGCCCGCTCCCTCTTCGACAGTTCCATGCGCTACCGCTGCGCCGTCGTCCACGGCACCGCCGCCGCGGTCGGAGCCGCGGAGAAGGAGGACGCCTTGTCCCGCCTGTCCGAACACCTCATGCCGGGACGCGAGGCCGACGTCCGTCCGATGACGGCTCGGGAGATCGCGGCGACGATGGTCCTCCGCCTCCCCCTGGACCAGGCGAGCGTGAAGGACAACGTCGGCTCCCTCGCCGAGGTGGACGGGGACGGCGAGGACCGGACCGTGTGGGCGGGCATGCTCCCCCTGCGGACGGTCGCCGGGGACCCCGTCACCGCGCCGCAGACGGTCTCCGGGACTCCCGTGCCGGAGTCGGTGCGCCGAGCCGCCGCCCGGATCGCAGCCCTCGGCACAGCCTGACAACCCCGCCCGAGGAGCGGGCGCCCGCCCGACACAGCGGAGCGGCCCCCCGGATCACCGAGGGGCCGCTCGCGCTCCCCCGTCGACGGGGGCAGACCGATGCCCGGGCTCAGCCGACGAGAGCCGGCACGACGTAGCGCCGCGGCGTCCCGAACCGGTGCGCGGTGACCGAGACCGCCTGCTCGTGCAGGAACGGGAGCAGCTCCACACGCCCGGCACGCGTGACATCGCCGGCGTAGACGGCGACCGACGGCGACCCGCCCGTCGCCTCGGCGAGAGCCGCGACCGACCCGCCCAGCAGACGCACACGGCCCCCGGTCCGCGCGAGACGCGCGGCGCGACGCGCCCAGCTCTCGCCGTCCTCGACCACTCCGCGGACGCCCGCGCCCTCGAGCCATGCCCGCACGGCCGCGGGGAGCTCGGTCGCCGCGCTCACGGTGACCTCCGACCCTGCGCGGACGCCCGCGGCGACGACGCGCACGACCGCGGACAGCGTCGCCTCCTCGACGCGGACCGTCACCGGCACCGCGGCGTAGCGCAGGACGTTCTGCTCCGACTCCAGACCGGTCACGTCGCGGGCGAGCGAGAACTCCGTCGTCCACGCGGCGGCGTCGGACGCGAGAGCCTGCGCCAGCCAGTCCCGCTCGTCGGCGGGCACGGCGGCCAGCGCCGGCGCGGCGAGCGCATCGGAACCGGACGCCCCGGCGGGAACGAGCGCGGGGGCGGCATCCGTCCACGAACCGAACCCGAAGAGGTAGTGCGGTCCGCCCGCCTTGGTGCCCGCGCCGACGGCGGACTTCTTCCAGCCGCCGAAGGGCTGCCGCTGCACGATGGCGCCGGTGGTCCCGCGGTTCACGTACAGGTTGCCGGCCTCGATGCGGGCGAGCCACTGCTGGATCTCGTCCTCGTCGAGCGAGTGCAGGCCGGTGGTGAGGCCGTACTCGATGGCGTTCACGATGTCGATCGCCTCGTCGAGGGTCTCCGCCGTCATGATGCCGAGCACGGGACCGAAGTACTCCGTGCGGTGGAACTCGCTGCCGGGGCGCACGCCCTCGCGGACGCCGGGACGCCACAGCCGACCCTCGTCGTCGAGCTTCTCGGGCAGGACGACCCAGCGCTGGCCGGGCTCGAGGGTGGTCAGCGCGCGCAGCAGCTTGCCCTGCGCGGGCTCGATGAGGGGTCCGATGCGGGACGCGGGCTCCCACGGCATCCCGACCTCCAGCGAAGTGACGGCGTCGACGAGCTGGTCCCGGAACCGGCGAGAGCGCCCCACCGAGCCGACGAGGACGACGAGGGATGCCGCCGAGCACTTCTGCCCCGCGTGACCGAACGCCGAGAGGGCGACGTCCTTCGCAGCGAGGTCGAGGTCGGCGGACGGCGTGACGATCACAGCGTTCTTGCCGCTGGTCTCGGCGAGCAGCGGGAGGTCGGGGCGGAAGGAACGGAACAGCTCGGCCGTCTCGTACGCACCGGTCAGCACGACCCGGTCGACGGCGTCGTGCGTGAGCAGCTGCCGGCCGAGGTCCTGCTCGGACAGCTGGACGAGCCGCAGCACGTCCCGGGGCACGCCCGCCTCCCACAGGGCCTCGACCATCACGGCGCCGGAACGCTCCGCGAGGGCCGCGGGCTTGATGACCACGGCGGAGCCCGCGGCGAGCGCGGCGAGGGTGGAGCCGGCGGGGATGGCGACGGGGAAGTTCCACGGCGGCGTGACCACCGTCAGGCCGACCGGGGCGAAGGTCGCCCCGTCCACGTCCTCCAGCGTCCGCGCCTGCTCGGCGTAGTAGTGCGCGAAGTCGATCGCCTCGGACACCTCGGGGTCGCTCTGCTCGATGACCTTGCCGCACTCGGCGCCCATGACCTCCAGCAGCTCGGCTCGTCGCGCCTCGAGCACGTCCCCGGCCCGGTGCAGGATCGCGGCCCGCTCGGCGGCACCGCGGTCGCGCCACCCGGCGGCGGCCGCCGCGGCGTCCCGCATCAGCTCGTCCAGGACGCCGGCGTCGGTGACCGTGTGCGTCCGGATGGTCTGCGCCCCCAGGCGGGAGTCCGCCATGCGCGCGACGATGCCCTCGGCCCATCCGCGGTTCGCGGCGATCGCGGGGTCCGAGTCGGGGGTGTTGCGGAACCCGGACGTCGGCGCCGGCGCGGCCGGCGCGGTGCGGTCCTGCACGCGGTTGGAGGCGGGCACTCCCGCGGGCATGTCGGCGAGGGATGCCAGGAAGCGGTCGCGCTCGCGGGCGAACAGCGCCTCCTGCGTGTCGAGGTCGAACACGGCGGACATGAAGTTCTCGCTCGAGGCGCCCTCCTCCAGCCGGCGGATGAGGTAGGCGATGGCGACGTCGAACTCGTCCGGGTGCACGACGGGGGTGTACAGCAGGATGGACCCGACCGTCCGCCGGACGACCGCCTGCTGCGCGGTCGCCATGCCGAGCAGCATCTCGACGTCGATGCCGCTGCGGCCGGTCGTGCTCGTGACGCCGCGGCGCTCGGCCAGCAGCCACGCGAGGGCGATGTCGAACAGGTTGTGACCGGCGACGCCGATCCGCACGTTCGCGGTGTGCTCGGGCCGCAGCGCGTAGTCCAGGACCGCCTTGTACGACGCGTCGGTCGCCTGCTTGCTCGGCCAGGTCGCGAGCGGCCAGTCGTGCACATCGGCATCCACGCGTTCCATGGGCAGGTTCGCCCCCTTCACGACGCGCACCTTGATGGGGGCGCCACCGGATGCCACCCGCGCGGCGGTCCACTCCTGGAGCCGCACCATGGCGGCCAGGGCGTCCGGAAGGTAGGCCTGCAGCACGATGCCGGCCTCGACGCCGTGGAATTCGGGCTCGCCCAGCAGCGTCTCGAACACGGCGAGGGTGAGGTCGAGGTCCTTGAACTCCTCCATGTCGAGGTTGAGGAACGTGCCGGTCTCCTTCGCCACGCGGTACAGCGGGCGCAGCGCGGTCACGGCGTCGTCGACGGCGGCCTCGAACGCCCACGGCGTGTGCGGCGCGACGGTGGAGGACACCTTGATGGAGACGTAGTCCACGTCGTCGCGGGCGAGGAGCTTGCGGGTCCCGGCCAGGCGGCGCGCGGCCTCCTTCTTGCCGAGGATGGCCTCGCCGAGCAGGTTGACGTTGAGCCGGATGCCGTCGCCCCGACCGCGGATCGCCGAGATCGCGTCGCCGAGCTTGCGGTCGCTGGCGTCGACGATGAGGTGCCGCACCATCGACCGCAGGGCCGTGCGCGCAGCCGGGACGACCACCTGCGGCAGCACCGGCGCCGTCAGGGCGCCCAGGCGGATCGCGGACTTCAGGTGCAGTGGGAGGAACGCCGGGACGAGCGGGGTCAGCGCGGCGAGGTTGCGCGCGGCGACCCGGAGGTCCTCGGGACGCACGACGCCGTCCACGAACCCGACGGTGAAGTCGAGCCCGTGCGGGTCGCGCAGCACGCCGGCCAGACGCTGAGCCGCAGCGTCGACGGGCTCGTCGCGGCTCTCCACCAGCCACCGGCGGACGAGCGCGATCGCCTCGTCGGCCAGCTCGGACGGCGAGACGAGCGCCGGCGCGGCGCTGGCGGTGGTGCGGGGGACGTCGGTGAGAGACATGGCGATCCTTCCTCGGTTGGGATCAGTGTGAGGCCCGGCATCCCTTCGAGAAAAGCGATCATTTACGATCGGTATTGTTCGCTGGGACGAAAGGATGCCGTGTTCGACCTGCGCCGCCTCCGCCTGCTCCACGAGCTGTCCGTGCGCGGGACGCTGTCCGCGGTCGCCGAGGCCCTCGCCTACAGCCCGTCGACCATCTCGCAGCAGCTCGCCCAGCTCGAACGCGACGCCGGCGTGCCCCTCCTCGAGCCCGACGGGCGGCGGGTCCGCCTCACCGCGCAGGGTGCGGCCCTGGCCGCCCATGCCGCCCGCATGCTCGCCGCCGACGAGGCCGCGCGCGCGGAGCTGGAGCGCATGCAGCCCTCGCTGGCCCCGGTGCGCCTCGCCGTCATGCAGTCCGCCGCCCACGGCCTGCTGCCCCGCGCACTGGACGCTCTCGCCGTCGCCGAGCCCGGACTCCGCGTGGAGGTCGCCGAGCTCGCGCCCGAGGAGGGGCTGTTCGAGGTCGCCGCCCGCGGGTTCGACCTCGTCGTCGCGGAGCAGTACCCGGGGCACACCCGCGAGCACCGCGACGGCCTGGAGCGCAGTCTGCTCGGGCGCGACGCGATCCGCCTCGCGGTGGGAGAGGCCACCTCCGCCGACGTCCGCCTCGAGGACCTGCGCGACCGCGCGTGGGTGATGGAGCCCGTCGGCACGGCCGCCCGCCAGTGGGCGACGCAGCAGTGCCGCGCGGCGGGGTTCGAGCCCGACGTCCGCTTCGAGCTCGCCGACCTCACGGCGCACGTGCGGCTGGTCGCGTCCGGGCACGCGGTGGGGATGATCCCCGACCTCGTCTTCGCCGGCGCGGAGCCTCCCGTCCGACTGATCGACCTCCCCGCCCGGCCGCGCCGCGACGTGTTCACCGCGGTGAGACGCGGAACGGCCGACCGCCCCGGTGTCCGCGCTGTGCGCCAGGCGCTGCAGATCGCGTACGACCGGGACGGCCGACCGTGAGCCCTCAGCGGGTGAGGGCGATCTCGTTGGGCGTGACCTCGAGGGTCGCGCTGGCCAGGACCTCACCGGTGGTGAGGTCCACCGAGTGGACCATGTTCTTCGCGGGCTCCGTCACGTAGGCGACGTCACCGCTGACCTTGATGGCCGGGTGGGCGTCCTGCCACTCGACGGGACCCTCCCACGCGTCGATGACCGGGAAGGAGTCCGTGAACTCCCCCGCCTCGAGGTCGAACACGTGGATCGCGCCGTCCGACGCCAGGATGTAGCCGAGGTCCTCCGGCCCGCGGGCGAGATCGCGGAACGTGTACTCCGCCCCCTCGGGCATGTCGACGACGGTCTGGGTCTTCGCGGCGGTGTCGAGGACGGCGACGCGGTGGAGGAGGTACCCCTCGGCGTCGCGGTCGTCCTTGTAGTCGCCGAGCACGAGCGGGCTCGTCTCGCTGACGAACAGGTTGCCCGTCCGGCCGTACGGCTGGTCGGGGGCGTCGAGCTTGGTGATCTCGCCGTCGGCGTACACCAGCGCGCCGTTCTCGCAGCCGAAGACGACGACCTCGTCCTGCGCGGTGCCCTCGCCGTGCACGCCCGGGCAGACCGCGTTCTCGGCGATCGTGTTCCCGGACGCGTCCGCGACGGTGATTCCGGTGCGGCCGTCGGCGTTGCCGACCGTCGTCACGAAGGACCCGTCCTCGAGCACGATCGACACCCCGTGGTGCGCCTCGACACCCGGGATGGTCTCGGTCTCGGGGAGCTCGTCGGTGGATGCCATCAGGGCATCGGTGTCGAAGACGGTGGTGTCGCTCGTCCCGTCGGCGTAGAGCACGGTCTTGCCGCCGTGGACGACGACGTGGCCGGCCTTCTCGGCCGCGAAGACCAGGTCGGTCAGCTCGGGGTCCTCCTCGGAGGTGCCCGCGTCGAGCACCTGGAAGCCGGCGCTGGTCGTCACCATGATGTGGCGGCCGTCTCCGGCCGCGTTCAGACGGGTGAACTCCTCCGAGTCGACGTCGCCGACGACCTCGAGCGTCTCGCCGTCCAGGACGACGATGCCGCCGGGGTAGGACAGGGCGACGCGCGTGCCGGTCTCGTCGCCGGTCGCGCCGGACGCGGCCGGGGCGGGAGCCGCGGATCCGCCGCCCGAGCCGCCCGAGCAGGCGGCCAGACCGACGGTCGCACCGACCGCGAGCGCGAGCAGGCCCGCGCGGCGGAGGGGGAAGGTGCGCATGTGATTCCTCTTTCTTCTCTGGGTGGGGAGCGTGGCGACGGCGACGGATGTCACCGCGGCGCCAGGCCCGTGGCGATGCGCTCCGTGTTCACGCGCATCATGGTCAGGTAGTCCGGCGCCCCGCCGGAGGGCTCGGTGAGGGACTCGGTGAACAGCTCCTCGACGGCGACGTCGACGTCGGCCTCCCGGGCGAGCGCCTGCACGAGACGGTCCGGCTGCGAGGACTCCGCGAAGATGGTGCGGACCCCCGCCTCCTCGATCGCCGACACCAGGTCGGCCAGATCGCTTGCGCTCGGCGCGGCGAGGGTCGTCCCGCCCGGGATCACCGCACCCACGACGCGGAAGTCGAAGCGGTCCGCGAGGTACCCGAACACGTGGTGGTTCGTCACCAGGGCCCGCTGCGCCGCAGGGATCGCCGCGAAGGCGTCCGACATCTCGGCGTCGAGCGCTTCGAGCTCGCCGCGGTAGGACGCGGACCGGGATGCCACCGTGGTGGCATCCACCCCGTCCATCCCCTCCAGGACCGGCACGAGCGCGTCGACCACCGCGATGGTCTGGGCGGGATCGGTCCAGAAGTGCGGATCGTCCGCCCCTCCGGCGTCGGTGGAGGTGTATGGGAGTACGTCGACCGCGTCCCCCGCGACGAAGGAGGGAACGCCCTCCTGCGCGGCCGCATCGAGGTGCTGCTGCAGCCCCTCCTCGAGGCCGATGCCGTTCGACACGATCAGGTCGGCCGATCGGAGACGGGCGGCCTCGGCCGCGGAGATCTCGAACGAATGCGGGTCGGCGCCCGGGCGCATGAGGGTCATGACCTCGACGTCGTCGCCGACGAGGTTCGTCACGACGTCGCCGAGGATGTTGGTCGAGACCGCGACGAGCGGGCGATCCTCGGACGAGCCGGCGCACCCGGTCAGGAGCGCGCCGACGACGGTCAGGGCGGCCGCGGTCGCGGCGAAACGGAAGCGGGGGCGGAAGCGGTTCATCTCAGCGTCCCGTCTGCGCGACGAACGCCGGCACGCGCTCGGGGGTGAACTCGCGGGCGATGCGCGCCGCGTCGGCGAAGTCGATCTCCCACAGCCGCTGCTCGGCCGGGCCGTTGAGGTAGGCGCGCTGCTGATCGGCGACGAGCGTCACGGCGTCGCCGGCGGTCAGGCTCGCCCCGACGAGAGGGAGGGATGCCGCCCGCGCGGCGCCGTTCTCACCGTCGATCACCAGCACCCGGCCGTCCGGCGTGAGGCCGAGCAGGTTCGCGTCGGCGTCGTCGACGGCGGTCACCTGGACCAGCGGCTCGGGGGCGGGGAGCAGCGTCCACGTCCGGTCGCGGGTGTCGAGCATCCAGATGCCGGACGTCCCGGCGAGCGCGGCGACGCGGGGCCGTCCCTCCCGGTTGGCGAACGCGGTGGCGCGGGGAGCGTCGACGCCGTCGGGGTAGGGGATGCGCTCGACCACGGGCTGCTCCTCCTCGACGTGGAGGAGGAGGGCGCCGTCCTCGCATCCGATCACGGCGCCGACGCGGGTCGTGATCGTGCCCTGGGGGGCGACGCACGCGACGCCCTCCCCCGCTTCCGCACCGTCGGCGGTGTGCACGGCGACCTCGTCGCCGTCGGCGGTGTGCACGGTGACCTCGTCGCCGGAGGCGACGGCGGCGAACGACCCGACCGGGACGACGAGACCCGCCCCGGGCGTGCGCTCCAGCCGGAACGACTCGACGAGCTCGCCCGTCGACATCGCCTCGGTGTCGAGCAGGACCGCCTCCCCGGAGGCGGGGAAGAACAGCCCGGTCCCGCCGGTGGTCGACGAGTTCGAGGTGGCGACGGTGGCCACCCCCTCCCCCGCGACGTCGCCCAGCAGCGCCGGCTGCGCCCGGTAGTAGTGGAAGTGGTCGACGTGGTCCCACGTCCAGACGCCGCTGTCGACGATGGACACTCCTGCCGCGTCGGCGGCGAAGAGGTAGCGCCCGTCGGTGTGGACGGCCGCGGGGGCGCGCACCGTGCCGAGGTCGACCGTGCTCTCGTCGAGGAGGTCGAGATGCGAGACCCGCCCGGCGGGATCGATCGACGTCAGTCCGACGGCCGGCTCCGCGAGCTCCTCGGCGCCGGCGATCTCACCGTGCGTGTCGACGGTCGGCTCGTCCGCGGCGGGAGCATCGGACACGGGTGCCGCGCACCCGGTCAGCACGGCCAGCACCGCCGCGGAGGACGGGACGAGCACCGGGAGACGGCGGCGCGCGGCGGGACGAGGCGGGCGGGAGGACTGCGAGGGGCGGGAGGGGTGGAGCATGAAGGCTTTCTTCTCAGACCGCGGCGCGCGGCGACGCCGCGGCGAGCGATCGGGACGGAGGGGAGGTGAGGCGGTCGCACAGCGACCGGAGCGCCCACGAGAGACCGGCCGCGGCGATCGCGGTGCCGGCGATGGTCGCCCCCGCGGCGGTCGCGGCGTGCCACGAGACCAGCAGCCCCACGGCCACGGCGGCCGCGCCGATGACCGCGGCGAGCGCCATGGTCGTGGGGATGCGCTCGGTCCACTGGCGCGCGGCGACGGCGGGAGCGACGAGCAGGCCGACGACGAGCAGCGACCCGACCGCCTGGTAGGAGGCGACGACGGCGAGGGTGACGAGGCCGACCAGCAGGACCTGCGCCGCGCGCGGGGCGAGGCCCGCCACACGGGCGACCCGTTCGTCGATCGCGAGGGCGACGAGGCTGCGGTGGCCGAGCGCGGCGGCCGCGACGCCGAGCACGACCGCGACGGCCAGCACGACCAGGTCGCCGACGCCGATGGCGAGGATCTCACCGAAGAGGATGGCCGTGGCATCGGTGGCGAAGCTCCCGGCGTGCGAGATGACGATGACGCCGAGCGCGAGCATCCCCACGAAGAGCAGTCCGATGCTCGTGTCGTACGACAGCTTCGCGCGTCGCTGCAGCACGCCGATCCCGGCGCTCATCGCGATCGCGCTGACGGCGGCGCCCAGGAGCACCGGCAGCCCGAGCACCGTCGCGACGGCCACGCCGGGCAGCATGCCGTGTGCCAGCGCTTCGCCGAGGAAGGCCATCCCGCGGACGATGACCCAGGTCCCCGCGACGGCGCACAGCACCGCCACGAGCACGCCGCCGAGCAGAGCCCGCTGGACGAACTCGAAGGCGAAGGGATCGGAGAACCAGGACACGATGCTCGACCGTAGCGATAACGAGAATGATTCTCAAACTCGCTTCTCGGGTACGCTGAGGCCGTGCCCCTCCGCTCCGCCCTCTCGACCGCCGCGGCACTCCGCGGCATCCGCGTCGACCACCCCGGCTGCACCGCCGTGGACGGCGTCGACCTCGACATCACCGCTGGCGCGCTGACCGTCATCGTCGGCCCCAACGGCGCCGGCAAGACGACGCTTCTGGAGGTGCTCGCGGGGGCGCGCACGCCGACGGCGGGCACGGTGGACGCCTCCCTCGCCACCCGCGCCTTCGTCCCGCAGCGCTCAGCGGTGTCCGACCGCCTGCCGCTCACGGTGCGCGACGTCGTGACCGTCGGCGCCTGGGGCCGCGTCGGACCGTTCCGCCGGCTGTCCGCCGATGCGCGCACCGCCGTCGACCGGTCCCTCGAGCGGCTCGACATCGCGGACCTGGCGCGGCGCCCGTTCGCGGCGCTCTCCGGCGGACAACGCCAGCGCGCCCTCCTCGCCCAGGGCCTCGCGCGTGAGGCGGACCTCCTCCTGCTCGACGAGCCGACGACCGGATTGGATGCCGCCAGCGCCGAGCTCATCCGGGCGGCGGTCACCGCGGAGCTGAGGCGCGACGCCACGGTGGTCTGCGTCAGTCACGACGATCGGCTCATCGCCGACGCGGACCGGGTGGTGGAGATGGCGGAAGGTCGCATCGTCGACCGGGCTCGCGCCGACTGAAGGGGAGGGTATTCAGCCGCGGTCGCGCGTGGCTGCCGTGATGCGGCGGAGCACCTTGGCGAAGGCGTCGGCGCAGGGACCGTTCAGCTGCGGTCGCGCGTGGCTGCCGTGATGCGGCGGAGCACTTTGGCGAAGGCGTCGGCGTCCGCGCGGGGCTCTTCACGGACGGCCGTCTCGACGTCGGACCCGAACCCCGTGAGGGCGGACCACGGCGCGGCGTCCAGGTCGATCTCGAGGTAGATGTGGTTGACGCGCCGGTCGTCGACGTCGAGCTCCCGGCGAAGCAGGCCACGCTCGACCAGACGATCGACGAGCGTCGTCACACCGGCGGACGTCACGTCGAGGTGCTCCCGCAGGCGGCTCGGACGGATCCCGGGCTCGGCGCCGATCGCCGCGAGCGCTCGAGCCTCGAGCTCGCTCACGCGCAGCTCCTTCCGCGCCGTGGCGACGGCGCGAGTGCGCGCCTGCACGAATTCCTCGAGAGCGAGGGAGAGGGCTGACAGAGTGCGCTGCGGCATCCACGTTCCTTTCTCTCGTTCGACGCGTATCCGCCCATCGTAGTCTTTATCGCGAACATTTCGTCTTGTTAATTAACTTCGTGAAATACGTGATACCTTAGTATTTCGTCGGGAGCCCGCCCGACGGATGACCGAAGGAGATCGCATGGCAAAGCTCTACTACGGCTCCGACACCACCCCCGTCGTCCTCCCCGATCGTCTGCTGAGCTACATCAAGGTCATCGCGGCCACCAAGCTGCGTCGCAATGAGTCCTTCACGCTGACCTGGACCGGCGACGACACCGGGGACGGCCGCCAGACCATCTGGCTGCAGCCCTCCATCGCCCTGCGCTTCGTGTTCGAGACGCCCGAGCCGGAACAGCTGGTGGGCGAGTATCTCCGCCAGCTCGCCGACCAGTCCAACTCGTCGGCCGGACTCATGATCGACGTCCGCACGTGGGAGCAGGCCGAGGCCGCTGCACGCCCCGCGTCGCGTCCCGTTCACGCCGCCTGATCGGCACCTCTTTAGCACATTCGCCCTCCCCGTCTGATTGCGGCCATACTGGACGCATTGCGCAAAATCTATTTGCGCGACTGGATCGGGGAGTGCGGTGCCGGTACGTGACCTTCTGAACATGGCGACCCTCGAGCTCTGGCTCGAGGAGTTCCGCGCGCTGGGCTACGTGACCGGTAGCGAGATGCGAGTCCTCGAACAGCAGGACGACACCGTCCCGGATGCCGGGCTCATCGTCGTCGACCTGTCGAAGGCGGCCACCATCAGCTACCTGCAGCCGGTCGACGGCAGCGGTGGCGCGTGGAAGGTCACCATGGAGGCCCGCGACACCACGATCGAGCTGGGCCCCGTGGAGCTCTTGAACCTCGGCAACGAGGTCAACGTGCTCTCGGCGCTCTGCGCCTTCCTCGAGGTCAAGTCGCGCGCACTCCTGGCCCTCAAGGCCGGCTGCTGAGGGCTTCGGGCCACGACCCGGCTCACTCCCCCGCGAGCCACAACGCCTCCTCCCGCGTGTGGGCGCCGAGCTTGCGATAAAGCGCCTTGAGGGATGCCGCGGCCGTGTCCTCGGAGACGAACAGGGCCGCGGCGATGTCGGACAGCGACGAATGCGCACGCAGCACCCGCAGCACCTGCTGCTCCCGGCGGGTCAGACGGACGCGTGCGGCGCACTCCCACAACTGCGGCACGACGGCCGCCTCCACGCCCACCCGGGGCAGGAGCAGTTCCCGCACGGGCGGCGTCGCCTCGGTGAGCGCGGCCGGCGCCCCGTGGGCGCGGACCACCGCCGCCGCGGCATCCAGGGTCTCCTCGCGTACCTCTCCCCCCACCTCCTGCTCGGCCGACGCGGCCAGCACGACACCGGACGGGAAGTGCGCGGGCGTGAACCCGTCGCGCATCGGTGAGCGCAGGATCGTCAGGGCGTCGTCGGGTCGTCCGCGCAGCAGAGCCTGACGCGCGCGACTGACGTCGATCGCGAGGTTGCCCTCGCGCATCCCGGGGGCGCGCAACACGCGTTCGGCCGATCTGAGGTCTCCGGCGATCTGCGTCAGCTGAGCGAGGTCCGCGCGCAGCAGGGAACCGGAGAAGGAGCCCGGCGGGAAGCGGTCGTACGAGGTGCTGAGCGTCGTCCGGATCGCGTGGATCGCCTCCCACGGCTCCTTCTCGAGCAAGGCCGCTCGCGACCGGGCGTGCAGGACGAGCCACTCCAGCTCACCCGTGACGGTCGGCTCGTCGACGCGAGCGATCCATCGGCGGGCGGAGCCCGGGTCGAGCTCCCCCACGGCGATCAAGGCGCGGACGACGAAGCCGACGCTCTGATACCGGTGAGCAAGGGTTCCCGCCGCGGGCGCGGGCGCCGGGTCTCCCAGCAGCCGTGCGGCCTCGACGAAACGCTCCTCCAGCACGTGCCAGAGCGCCAGGTGAGCGTGGACGGAGGCCAGAGCGGGATGCCCCTCGCCGACGGATGCCCAGTGCGCCGCCTCCCACAGCACCTCGACGGCGGCGGGCTCCTCGTGGGCGAGCATCCTGGCGACCGCGCAGAGGATGAACAGCACCGGCAGGATGTCCGTCAGACCCGCGCGGTCCTCGGCCGCCTCGACGGCGAGGTGGATCTCGTCGATGAGGGCGGAGGTCCGCTCCCCCCAGCCGTGGGAGATCAGCTCCCCCAGACGGACGTGCAGAAGGATCAGACCGTCCGCCGGCCGCGCGGATGCATCGTGGCGCACGAAGGCGGCGAAGCGCTCGAGCACGGGCGTCGGAATCTGCCGCCCCTCGCCGAGTGCCCCCGTCAGGGCGCGCCACATCTCGCGGCGCGGGTGCTCGGCCAGCCACTCCGATGGCAGGGATGCCATGGCTCGATCCACCAGAGCGGGATCCTGCAGAAGCAGTCGGTAGAAGTGCCGCTCCCAGAGAGCCTCGATCCGGTTGAGATCGGCGCGGTCGATCGCGCGCGCGAGCTCGCTGATGATGTCCATCGGTGTTCCCCCCACCGGCGCGCGCGATCGCGCGCCGAACGTCCTGTCATCCGTCGCAGGCCCGAGCTCGCGCTCGAGGGGAATGCCCACGACGGCGGTCGCCCGCGACCAACCGGGAACGCACTCGGGTGGCGTTCGCGGCGAGGCCACGGGTCCCGGACGACCGCGGAACGATCGCCCGGCACTGCGCGTCCATTGGCTCGGCAGGAGTCGATGGTCGCGTCCCGGCGGAGCCGGATGCGCGAACTGGATAAGTTTGCGCCCCGAGAGCCTAACTACCTGGACGTCGAACGCAGCACATGTACGCATTATCGAACGGCGTCCGCCAATGCGGAGTTAACCATCTGGTTAACCCACGTGGGACGCGCGCTTCGGTGTACGCGCCGAGGGCGGGTCGCAGGAACACCTGCGCCGGCGTCTTCTCAGAATGACGGCGATGGTGCCCACCGGGCACGAAGAAGGCCCCCAGGCTCACCGATTGCTCGGCGGCCTGGGGGCCTTACGTCCGCGTCGTCGTGCGGATGGTGGCGAGTGAGGGATTCGAACCCCCGAATGCAATGCAGTCTGATTTACAGTCAGATCCCTTTGGCCGCTTGGGTAACTCGCCAGGTGCGCACCCGCCCGGCTTAGTCAGTCGACCGGAGGCGCGATCCCCTACTCTACTATCCCCGAAGGGGTGCCTCAAACCACGCCCGCGGGACGTCGCAGGATGCCGCTCACTCGGGCACGCGCAGCAGTGCACCCTCTTCGCGGCAGGTCGCTGCGGCCACGTCCATGGCCCGCTGCATCACCGCCGCCCACGCGTCCTCGCCGGCCGGCAGCGCGTCCCGGACCAGCGAGACCGTCGTCGCCAGGACCGCGTCACCGCCGCCCATCGTGTCGACGATGCGCCCGGGCAGTTCGGAGATACCGCGTGCGACGGTGACGTCGCCGGCATCCACGGCCGCTCCCCCGGCCCCGTACGTGGCGAGCACCGCTCCCACGCCGAGGTCGCGCAGACGGGTCCGGAGCTCCTCGAGCGACGAGCCGTACAGCACCTCGGCGTCGTCCTCCCCGACCTTCACCAGCAGCGCCCCGGCCGCGGCCTTCTCGAAGCCGCGCACGAACGCCGCACGGTCGCGCATCATGCCGGTCCGCGGGTTCGGGTCGATCGCCAGCGGGGTCGACGGCGACGAAGCGGCATCCACGAGCTCGTCCGTCTGCGCCTCGTCGTCGAAGGGGAAGCAGCTGACGACGACCATCGCCGCGGCATCCATCGCCTCCCGCTCTGCGGCACCGAAGACGACGCGACGGTTCTGCGCCGCCTCGTTGAAGACGTACACCGGCTCTCCGCCGGCCGAACGCGTGCTCACCGCCCGGGACGTGCCGTGCGGTGCGGGACTCGCGAGGAGCTCCACATCGAACTCGTCGAGGTAGGCGCGGATCTGCGCGCCGGCCGCGTCGTCGCCCACCATCGCGACGAGCGTCGCCGGCACGCCCAGACGCGACAGGCCGACCGCGACGTTCAGCCCGGCGCCGCCGACGAACTCGCGCACGCCGTCGTCGTCGCGCAGCTCGTCGATCAGCGCGTCGCCGATCACGACGACGCGCGGGGTCACCGCTCCGCCCCGGCGGTCTCGAGCACGCGCTCGACGAACGCCTCCGTGCGGCGCTTCGTGCCGTCGATCTTCATGTCCACGCTCCCGCGGATCTCGCTCGGAGCGAGCGGCATCGCCAGACGCACGTTCTCGTGGCACGACAGGTCCGCGCACATGTATGTGCCGACCGTGTCACCGTGCGCCCCGGCATCCCCGGCCTTGCGGGCCGTGAACAGCGCGACCTGATCGCCCGGCTGCATCGTGTGGCACAGGTTGCACATCGCCGCCCGGGCCCGCGACTGCCCGTCCGCCGCGCGCAGCACCACGGCCGTCGGCTCGCCGTCGCGCTCGGTGACGAGATAGCCGCGCCCGCGGGTGCGCGGATCACGCCAGGCGAAGAAGTCCATGTGATCCCAGTCGGTGAGCAGGAAATCGTGCGGCATCGTGACGACCCGCAGCTCATCGGGTCCGGCGTTCACGAACGCGTCGCGGACCTCGTCTTCGGTGAGTGCTCGCATGGGATCCGAGTCTACGAGCGCGACGGGCGGCGGGGGGCGGTCTCTCAGCCTCGCCTCAGCGGCATCCCGCGGCCGATCCCGCCGTCTCCCGGCCGTCCCCGGTAGCCTGGACGCATGGCCGACAGCTCATTCGACATCGTCTCCAAGATCGACCGCCAGGAAGCCGACAACGCGCTGAACCAGGCCCGCAAGGAGGTCGAGCAGCGCTACGACTTCAAGGGCACGGACGCCTCCATCGACTGGAGCGGCGAAGCCATCCTCATCAAGGCGAACTCCGAGGAGCGCGCGAACGCCGTCCTCGACGTGTTCCAGACCAAGCTCATCAAGCGCGGCATCTCCCTCAAGAGCCTCGAGTCCGGCGAACCGACCGCGAGCGGCCGCGAGTACCGCATCACCTCCACGCTGAAGGAGGGCATCTCGCAGGAGAACGCGAAGAAGATCGGCAAGATCATCCGCGACGAGGGCCCCAAGGGCGTCAAGTCGCAGATCCAGGGCGACGAGCTGCGCGTGCAGTCGAAGTCCCGCGACGACCTGCAGGAGGTCCAGCGCCTCCTCAAGGCCGCCGACCTCGACGTCGACCTGCAGTTCACCAACTACCGCTGAGCGGTTCCCGGGAGGGATGCCATGGCCGTCCGCGTCGATCTGAACATCTCCCTCGACGGGGTGGCCATGCCCGCCGACCCGTCGCCGGAGAACCCGATGGGGGCCGACTGGGACCGCCTGGTCAGTGACTACGTCGCGACACGGACGTTCCGGCAGCGGGTCTTCGACGACACCTCGGGGGCCGGCACCACCGGGGTCGACGACCGATACGCCGCGGACTACTTCGAGGGCATCGGCGCCGAGGTCATGGGCGCGGCGATGTTCGGCCTGCACTCGTTCCCCGACGATCCGGACTGGCGCGGATGGTGGGGCGAGGACCCGCCGTTCCGCGTCCCGGTGCTCGTGCTCACACATCGGAAGCGCCCGCCCCTCGCCTTCGACAACGGCACGCGCTTCGAGTTCGTGTCCGCCGGCATCGAGGACGCCGTCGCCCGGGCGCAGGATCTCGCGGGCGGCGCGGACGTGCGCGTGGGAGGCGGCCTGTCCACGGTGCGCTCCGCCCTGGCGGCCGACCTCGTCGACCGCCTGCACGTCGCGGTCCGTCCGGTCGTCCTCGGCCGCGGCGGCCGCCTCTGGGACGACCTCCCCGGTCTCGACACCAGATTCACCGTCACATCGGAGGTCGCCGAGAGCGGCGTCGTCCACGTCACCTTCGCCCGGTGAGCAGACCTCTCGACCCGCTCACGTGCCCGACGTGCGGCGACCCGCTGCGCTTCGAGATCCTCGACGACGAACGCTTCCTCGTCGCGTGGTCGTGCGTGAACTGCGGCCTCATCCGCACCACCGAGCCGGTGTGAGATTCCCTCGATCGATGATCCCGCCGGGTCCGACCATCCCTGTCGAGCAGGGCGATGCATGCGTATTGCAACGGCGAGATGATCGCGATCGTCTGGGTCGCCTCAATGCTTGTGCAGCACCGCCCACGCGATCAGGCTGTCGAGGCGTCTGATGTCCGCGCCTTTGGTCACCTTGATCTTGATGTGGCCGACTTTCGTCCACAGCTCGATCTCGGCATCTCGATCAAGCAAGCCGCCGGCATTCTCCGAGGACCACATCTCGATGGCCGAGTAGGGCAGCGAGTAGATCTCCACCTTGCGCCCGGTCAGGCCCTGCGCGTCCCGCACGATGAGTCGTTTCGTCGTGAACGTCGCCGAATCACGGAAGGTCTGAAACGACGCGACGGCCTGCTCGCCTTCGACGAGAAGCGAGTGCACATCCTCCGGCGTCGCGATCTCCCGCTGCAGCGTCCAAGAAAGAATCTGGCTCGTTTCGACCATCAGAAGTCCCACCTGTCATGCGCGCCCCCACGACGCGACACGACTCACAGTAACGCGACCGACGGGCCACCCGCGGATCCGCGCGGCGCGCCCAACACCGCCGAGTGGTACCATATCCGGTACGCCCGAGGAGGTATCGTGTCCGCCATCACCGCGTCGGAAGCCCGCAAGACACTGTTCGGCCTCATTCAGCAGGTGAACGAGGATCACGCACCCGTCGAGGTCGTCTCGCGCCACGGTAACGCCGTGCTGCTGTCCAAGGACGATTACGACTCCCTCACCGAGACGGCCTACCTCCTTCGCAACTCGGCGAACGCGGAACGTCTGCTCGAGGCCATCGGACGAGCCCGGCGGGGCGAGTTCGAACAGCACGACCTTCTGGACGCGTGACCCGGTCGCTCGCCTTCGACCCCCACGGGTGGGAGGACTACGTGTGGTGGCAGGGGCAGGACCGGAAGACCTTGAAACGCATCAACACGCTGATCACCGAGGTCCTTCGTGATCCCTTCGCCGGCATCGGAAAGCCGGAGCCGCTCCGGCACGTCCTGAGCGGCGCGTGGTCCCGACGTATCGACGACGCCAATCGACTCGTCTACTACGTCACGGACGATCACATCGTCATCCTGCAGGCACGCGAGCACTACTGACGAAGAAGCGAGTCACTCGCGGAGGCGGGCCACGAGGTCGGCGATCTCGTCGAGGTGGACGCGCATGGCCGCCTCGGCGGCATCCGGATTCCCCGCCCGCAGGGCACGGAGGATGCGGGCGTGACCGTCGTGCGACAGTCGACGCCCCTCGTCGTCGAGGTGCGAGTACAGCCGACCCTCGACCGTCCACGAGACCGTCAGCTCGCTGAGCGACGCGAGCAGCGGGTTGCGCGTCGCCGCAGCCACGGCGACGTGGAAGGCGACGTCCAACCCCACCGACCGCTCCACGTCGTGCACGTGCGCCGACTCTTCGAGCAGCGCCTCCAGCGCGGCGAGCTCGTCCCGCTCGATCCGTCCGGCCGCGAGCCGCGCGATCTGCGGCTCCACCACGGTCCGGAACTCGCTCGAGGCGGCGATCGCCCCGTCGTCCGGGGTGTCGAACGATCCCAGCACGGCCGACAGCGGCAGCCGGGCGCTGACCCGCGTCCCACTCCCCTGCCGCCGCTCCACCAGACCGGCGGACTCCAGCCGCGACAGCGCCTCGCGCACGGCCGAGCGGGAGACGCCCATCTGCGCGGCCAGCTCCCGCTCCGTCGCCAGTCGGTCCCCGGGCTTCAGCACGCCCGCGACCATCAACGACCGCAGACGCGCGAGCACCTGGTCGCGCACCGAACCGGCACCCCGTTCGAGCGGCGCCAGCGCCACATGATCCGTCACAGTGATCCTCCCCTCGCTCATCCTCGCAGCCCGCGGGTGACTCAGGCGGCGGATTGGTCCGACCGTAATCGCGACGAAACAGAGGGAAACCGCCGAGGAAACAGGGACGTCCCATCATTGGACGGACCACTCAGAACCCGAACGAGGAGTACAGATGGCCAACGACACCGCACGCGGCGGCATCCGGAGTCCCCGGACCGTCGTCAGGGCCCTCCGCCACCCGGCCACGCTCATCGCACTGGCCGCGGTGCTCGGCGTCGTCTTCGGCCTCGTCGCCGGCGAGTGGGCCGGCAACCTCAAGTTCATCGGCGACCTGTTCATCCGCCTCATCCAGATGGCGATCGTGCCCCTCGTGATGGCCTCCGTCATCGTCGCGACGGGCTCCATGACCGGGACCGGGATGGGCCGCCTCGCCGGCCGCACCTTCTCGTGGATGATCGGCTTCTCGATCGTCGCCGCCCTCGTCGGCTGGGGCCTGGCGGCCCTCTTCCAGCCCGGGGTGGGCATCGACTACTCCGGACCCGTGGATGCCGCCCTACAGGAGTCCGCGCAACCGGCGACCGGCTGGCAGGAGACGGTCCTCGGCTTCGTCTCGACCAACATCGTCAACGCCATGTCGACGGCGAGCATGCTGCCCATCATCGTGTTCTCGCTCCTGTTCGGCCTCGCCCTCAACGGCTACATCCGCACGACCGGCAACCGCCTCATCGTGACGCTGCTCGAACAGCTGCAGCAGGTCGTCCTCGGCATGATCCGCCTCGTGATGCACATCGCCCCCATCGGCGTCTTCTGCCTCCTCGCAGCCCTCGCCGGCGACGTCGGCTTCGCCGTCGTCACCACCGCGCTGTCGTACCTCGGCCTCACCCTTCTCGGCGTCGTCATCGTCACCGTGCTGTTCGTCGTCGTCGTGATCGCCCGCACCCGCCTGAACCCCTGGGCCCTGCCCGGCAAGCTCGCCGAGCAGACCGTCATCGCCGTCACCACGACAAGCTCGGCCGTCACCTTCCCCACGGTGCTGAAGAACGCCGTCGAGAAGGTCGGCATCAGCCAGCGCGTCGCCGGCTTCACCCTCTCGGTCGGTCTGACGATGGGCTCCTACGGCGCGGTGCTCAACTACACCATCGTCATCCTGTTCCTCGCCCAGGCCGGACGCATGGAGCTCAGCCCCGGACAGGTCGTGCTCGGCATGGCCCTCGCGATCCTGCTCAACATGGGCACCATCACCGTGCCCGGGGGGTTCGCCGTCGCCGCGATGTTCCTCGCCACCTCGCTCGGGCTCCCCCTCGAAGCCGTCGGCCTCCTCATCGCCGTCGACTGGTTCACCGGCATCTTCCGCACGTTCCTCAACGTCAACGGCGACACCATGGTCGCCATGCTCGTCGCGGATGCCACCGACGAGATCGACCGCGACGTGTACGCCGGACGCACGACGGTCACCGCCGCCCCCGTCGACCAGGAGGGACTCGCCGACCGCTTCGCCGCCGCCGACCGCGCGGACTGACGGACGGGTCGAGAACCTCAGCTCCGCAGGCTGTCGTCCCGCCACTCCGTCACGACGATCTCGCCACGCGCGGCGCGCTCCTCCCGCTGACGCAGCTCGACCCGCCGGATCTTCCCCGAGATGGTCTTGGGCAGGTCGAAGAACTCGACGCGACGGACGCGCTGGAACGGCGCGAGCCGCTCGCGGGCGAACCGCAGGATGTCCAGCGCGACCTCCTCGCCCTCGACGTGCCCGGCCGCCAGCACGAGGTAGGCCTTCGGGACGGCGAGCCGCAGCTCGTCGGGGGCGGGGACGACCGCCGCCTCCACGACGGCGGGGTGCTCGATGAGCACGCTCTCCAGCTCGAACGGGCTGATCTTGTAGTCCGACGCCTTGAAGACGTCGTCCGTCCGCCCGATGTACGTGATGCTCCCGGTCTCATCTCGGCGCGCGACATCCCCGGTGTGGAAGAGCCCGTCGGCGAACGCCTCGGCGTTCCGTGCATCGTCGCCGACATACCCGCTCATGAGGTTCACCGGCCGCTCGCGCAGGTCGATGCAGATCTCGCCCTCGTCGGCCCGCTCGCCCGTCACCGGGTCCACGAGCACCACGGGACAGCCGGGGAGCGGTCGCCCCATCGACCCCGGCACGAGGCCGGCGCCCGGCGTGTTCGCCACGACCGCCGTCATCTCGGTCTGGCCGTACCCGTCGCGGATGTCGAGACCCCACGCGCGCTGCACCGCCGCGATCACCTCGGGGTTCAGCGGCTCCCCCGCCGACACGACCTCGCGCAGCGCTCCCCGCCGCCCGGTGAGATCGGCCTGGATGAGCATGCGCCAGACCGTCGGCGGCGCGCAGAACGTCGTCACCCGGTCGGCCTCCAGCTCGGCCAGTAGGCGGTCGGCCGAGAACCGCGAGTAGTTCAACGCCAGCACCGTGGCCTCCGCGATCCACGGCGCGAAGAAGCAGCTCCAGGCGTGCTTCGCCCAGCCCGGCGAACTGATGGCCAGGTGCACGTCGCCCGGTTGCAGGCCCAGCCAGTAGACGGTGCTGAGATGTCCGACCGGGTACGAGGCGTGCGTGTGCTCGACGAGCTTCGGCTTCGACGTCGTCCCCGAGGTGAAGTAGAGGAGCAGGCGGTCGTCGGCGGTGGTCTCCGGATGCCGTGCGGGAGCGGCATCCCTCAGAAAGGCGTCGCCGTAGTGCGCCCAGCCGTCGACCGCGGGCCCGACCGCGATCCGGCCGAGACCGGCGGGGAGGTCGTCGAACTTGGGCGCATCCGCGGCTCCGACGACGACGTGGCGGATCTCGGCGCGCTCGATGCGGTCGGCCAGGTCGCCCGGACCGAGAGCGGTCGTCGTCGGGGCGATCACCCCGCCCAGCTTCATGATCGCCAGCATCGACTCCCACAGCTCGACCTGGTTGCCCAGCATCAGCAGCACCGCGTCGCCGCGAGCGACGCCCCGGGACGCCAGCCACGCGGCGACCTGGTCGGAGCGGCGGGCGAGCTCGTCGAACGTCCGCTCGTGGTGGGTGCCGTCGTCGTCCACGACGATGAGCGCCGGGCGGTCGTTCCCCCGCGCCATCGGGTCGAACCAGTCGATCGCCCAGTTGAACGGACCCTCGAAGCGCGGCCAGGCGAAGGCGGCGGCGCGCGCGGGATCGGTGCGGGCGGCGAGCAGCTCGTCACGGGCGGCGCGGTAGCGCGCGGTCGCAGAGGCGGTGGTGGGGCTCATGGGACTCCTTCGAACCCGTCCTACGCTAGTCCCGCGTCCGGCCGTCACCGCAGGCCGGACGCCAGCGCCGCATAGGCGGCCTCCCGCGCGGCCGGGGCCGACAGGAACACGTCGTGCAGCGCCCCGTCGACCCGGGAGATCGTCACGGTCGCCGCGATGCGCGTCGCCGCACGGGCGATGTCGTCGACGACGAGGACCGAGTCGCTGGACAGCATCGCGTCGCTCCAGGTGAGCGCCGTCGTGGACCGGGCCGAGAGCAGCACGTGCACGGCGCAGCCGACGTCGAGACCGGATGCCACCCGCGCATGGCCCGCGATGACCGCCGCGAGCCAGCCGGGATGAGTGGGGAAGCCCTGCGGCGGCCGCCACCCGTCGGGACTCTCCGGGAGCGTCCCGACCTCGCGCTGCGCGCGGGTGTAGAACCCCAGGTCGACCACCGGGTGCGTGCCCAGCGGGTCGATCCGTGCCCGCGCGTTCACGAGCGGGGCGAGCGCCTGCCGACCGATCGGGCCGAGCTGCAGCTCCAGCCACGGACTGTTCAAGATGAGCGCATCCGCCGCACCGGGATGCCGCGCCGCCCACAGCGTCAGCGTCAGTCCGCCCGTGCTGTGACCGACCAGCATCAGTCGGCGCCCCTCGCGCGCCGTACCCATGGCATCCCGCGCCGCCGCGATGTCGGCGTCGTACACGTCGAGAGCCGCGACGTACCCCGGCGACTGCCCCGCGCGGAGGCTCCGCCCGTACTTCCGCAGGTCGAGGGCGTAGAAGCGTGCGCCCCGCTCGGTGAAGAAGCCGGCGAGCCCGGTCTGGAAGAAGTAGTCCGACCAGCCGTGCACGTACAGCACGTCGACGTCGCGCAGCTCGCCGAACAGTCGCGCACCCGGGTGCGGGCGCGAACGCACGAGCGTCGCGCACACCTCGCCCTCCGGGTCGCGGCCGAGCGGCAGCGTCTGCTGCTCGAACCCCTCCCCGAGGACGTCCGGACGCCACTCCCCCATCGACTCGCGGTCCCGCCGGATCAGGCGCGCTGTTCCTCGCGCGCCGCGCGCTCCTTCGCCCGCTCCAGCGCGCGCTTCCGGGCCGCGCGGGCGTCCTCCTCGAGCTTCTCCGCCTTCGCCTCGTCGCGCGTCAGGTTGACCCCCGTCTCGGGATCGAAGAGGTGCAGCGCATCCGGGGAGAACCACAGCCGCGCCGCATCGCCCGCGCGGACCGTGCTCATGGCATCCAGGGCGACGACGAGCTCGGTGCGCAGACTCTCGCCGTCCAGGTCGCGGTCCAGCTCCGACAGCTTCTCCTTCACCGTCGCATCCGTCTCGTACGGCACGTAGGCGTACAGGACCTCGCCCAGCCACTCCGTCATCTCGATGTCCAGCTCGGTCGTCACGCCGCCCGTGAGGTCCCGCTCCGTGGCGTCCGCGTCCTCGAACGCGTCCGGACGCACCCCGACGATGACCAGGTCGCGTCCCTCCACCGCCGCGCGCAGCCGGTCGTCGAGCGGGACGTCCGCGATGGGCAGGCGCAGCACATCGCCGTCGGACCCCCGCACCACCGTGCCGCTGAGGAAGTTCATCGGCGGCGAGCCGATGAAGCCCGCCACGAACAGGTTCACCGGCTGGTCGTACAGACCGCGGGGGCTCGCGACCTGCTGCAGCTCGCCGCGGCGGAGCACCGCCACCCGGTCGCCGAGGGTCATCGCCTCCGTCTGGTCGTGCGTGACGTAGACCGTCGTGATGCCGAGGGACCGCTGCAGACGCGCGATCTCCGTCCGCATCTGCCCACGCAGCTTCGCATCCAGATTCGACAGCGGCTCATCGAAGAGGAACGCGCTCGCGTTGCGCACGATCGCGCGCCCCATCGCCACGCGCTGCCGCTGACCGCCCGACAGGTTCGCGGGCTTGCGCTCCAGATGCTCGTCCAGCTCGAGCAGCTTCGACGCCCGCCGCACCCGCGTGTCGATCTCCTCGTCGCTGAGGTCGCTGGACTTCAGCCGCATCGGGAACGCGATGTTCTCGTACACCGTCAGATGCGGGTACAGCGCGTAGTTCTGGAACACCATCGCCAGGTTCCGGTCCTTCGGCGCCTTGTCGTTGACGACCTCGTCGGCGATGCGCAGCTCCCCGTCGGAGATGTCCTCGAGGCCCACGATCATGCGCAGCAGCGTCGACTTGCCGCATCCCGACGGCCCCACGAGAATCACGAACTCGCCGTCCGCGATGTCGAGGTCCACGCCCTTCACCGCGGTGAAGCCGTCGTCGTACGTCTTGACGATCTTGTTCAGAGTGATGGATGCCATGACTCGCTCCTTTAGCCCTTGACGGCGCCCTGCGTGCTGTTCCTCAGCCCTTGACGGCGCCCTGCGTGAGACCGGACACGATCCGGCGTTGGAAGATGACGACGACGATGACGATCGGGATCGTCACGACGATGGCGGCGGCGGAGATCGCCCCCGTCGGCGCCTCGAACTGCGACGCCCCGGTGAAGAACGACAGGGCTGCCGGCACCGGCCGGGCGGCATCCGTCGAGGTCAGCGAGATCCCGTAGACGAAGTCGTTCCAGGCGATGAAGAACGCGATGATCGCGGTGGTGAACACCCCGGGGGCCGCGAGCGGGACGACCGTCTTGCGGAACGCCTCGAACGGCGTCGCCCCGTCGACCTGGGCGGCCTGCTCCAGCTCCCAGGGGATCTGGCGGAAGAACGCCGCGAGGGTCCAGATCGAGATGGGCAGGGTCAGCGACAGGTACGGGATGATCAGGCCGAGCCACGTGTCGTACAGCCCGACCACGCGCCACAGGTTGAACAGCGGCGTGACGATCGACACGATCGGGAACACCGACACCGCCAGCGCCGTCGTCAGGATGATCCGCTTGCCGGGGAAGTCCAGCCGCGCGATCGCGTACGCGCACAGGGTGGCCAGCACGACCGCGATGAACGTCGCGATCAGCGAGATGCCGATTGAGTTGCGCAGCGCCGGCAGGAACAGGTCCTGGGCGCTCCCGCCCGGCGCGAGGATCGTGGCGTAGTTCTCCCACGTCCACTCCTCCGGCAGCAGCGTCCCGGAGAACAGCCCCGCCTGCGTCTTGAACGACGTCATCGCGATCGAGAAGACGGGGAACAGCGACCACACGAGCACGGCCGCGATGATCACGAGCCACATCATCCGCTGGGGCCAGGTCATCGCGCGCATCAGCTGTTCCTCCCCGCGGACAGGTCCACTTTGAACCCCTTGATGAAGATGCCCGCGATGATCAGCACGCTGAGGAACAGCAGCACCGAGATGGCGGAGCCGAGGCCGATCTCCAGTCGCCCGATCGAGGTGTTGTACGCCAGCAGCGACAGCGCCTCCGTGTCGTTCGCGCCGGCGGTCATGATGAAGATGTTGTCGAAGATGCGGAACGCCTCCAACGTGCGGAACAGCACCGCGACCATGATCGCGGCCTTCATGTTCGGCAGGATGACGCGGCGCAGCACCTCCCACGAGGTCGCTCCGTCGACCTTCGCGGCCTCTTCCAGGTCGCCGGGCACCTGCGCCAGGCCCGACAGCAGCAGGAGCGAGATGAAGGGCGTCGTCTTCCACACCTCGCTCAGGATGATGACGACGAGGGAGGTGCTCTGGGAGGCGAACCAGTTGAGGTCCTCGTCGAACCCGGGGATCCACGACAGCCAGTTGTTGACGTACCCGCCGGAGTTGATGTCGAAGGCGTAGAAGAACGCGAACGCCGAGACGACGGTGATGATGCCGTACGGCACGAGGATCGCCGTGCGCGCGAAGCCCCGCAGCTTCTTGATCGCGCGATGCATGACGAGCGCGAACGCGAAGCCGATGATCAGCTCCAGCAGCACCGTCACGACGGTGATGAAGAGCGTCACCCCCATCGACTGCCAGAACGCCGGGTCGCCGAGGATCACCTGGTAGTTGCGGAACCAGATGAACTCGCGGTCGTCCGGAGCGGTGAGCCGCAGGCTGAACAGCGAGTCCCACAGGGCCTGCACGATGGGGTACAGCGTCACCAGGAGCATGATCCCGAACGCCGGCCCGGCGAGCATCCAGCCGAGGCGGGCCTCGGCGCGGGCGCGGTCGGAGCGGCGCTTCTTGGGCCGGGTCGCGGTGTCCGGGCGTTCCCGGTCGGCCCGCAGCGTGCCGGTGGCGGCGATCTCGGCGGTCACAGCAGCCTCTCCCCTCGCAGCACCGCGAGGATGAAGTCCGTCGAGGTCTCCGGCGTCGCGTCCGGGTTCACCGCGGTCGGCGGATGCCAGGTGCGCTGCAGACCGATGGAGATCTCGTTGTAGTACGGCGTCTGCGGGCGCGGGGCGCCGAGGTCGAGCGACTCGCGGATCGTGTCGGCCATCGGGAACTGCTCCTGCACCTGCGGGTCGTCGTAGGCGGCGGTGTTCGACGGCGGGTTGCCGTTCGTCACGAAGTACTGCGCCTGGTTCTCGGGCTGCACGATGCACTCCACCGCCCGCCAGGCGAGATCGGTGTTCTCGCTGTAGGCGCCGACCCCGAGGTTGATGCCGCCGACGGGCGGAGCCGCCGGGGTGGCGGCATCCACGCGGGGGTAGACCGCCCACCCGAGGTCGTCGACGATCTCGGGATCCGAGGCCTGCATCGCCGGCCACACGAAGGGCCAGTTGACCATGAACGATCCGCTGTCGCCCTGGAAGAGGTTCATGCTGGCGTTCTCGTCCGCGGTGGGCAGTCCCGAACCGCCGAGCCCCTCGGACCCGATCCGTCCGATGATGTCCGCGGCGGCGCGACCCGCGTCGGTCTCCAGCCCCAGCTGCATCTCGTCCGGAGAGGCCTCCGGGTCGTCGAGGATCTGGCCGCCGGCGGAGGCGACGAGGGCGTTGATCCACACCGTCAGCGACTCGGCGAGAGCGCCCTGCACGCCGATCTGCTTGTCCTGGTCCTCGGCGACCTGGATGATCTGGTCCCAGGTCACCGGTTGCGACATGTCCAGACCCGCGGCCTCGGCCACCGACTCGCGGTACCAGAGCAGCTGCGTGTTGGCCCAGAACGGCACCGTCACCAGCTCGCCGTTCCAGCTCGCGGACTGCACCGCGCCCTGCACGATCCCGTCGGTGTCCTGCAGGGTGTCCGGCACGGGGGCGAGGAACCCGGGCTCGGCCAGCTCGGGGATGAACGGCGGGTCGAGGCTCATGATGTCGAGCGACCGGTCGCTGGCCGCGAGACGGCGGGCCAGCTGCTCGCGCTGCGAGGCGGCGTCGCGCGGAAGCAGCGACGTCTCGATGCGGTAGGCCCCGTTCGCGGCCTCGGTGCAGGAGGCCGCGATCTCGGCCTGCCCGCCGTCGTCCGGGTTGATGTACCAGGTGAGGGTGGGGACACCGTCATCCGCGGAGCAGGCCCCGAGGGTCGCCGCCAGTGCCACCGCCGACAGCCCGGCGACCGTCCGTCTCAGCGTGCGCATCCGGCCTCCTCGCCTCGGTGCGGGAACCGAACGGCCCCCTCGTCGTCATCCCCATACTGCCGACGCCACCCGATTCGATTCGCGAGGCTTGATCCCGGCGGCGACGCCTGATACTCGCATGCGGATTCTGCACGATGGATGAATTTGCTGGCCCGCAGGGTGAAATCAGAACCATGGACGTGCGTCGCAGGCAATAGTCGGAGTCTCGAGATCAGCCCCCAACGAAGGGAGTAGTCATCGTGACAATTGACGGAGTCCTCAGAGGGGACGCGCGACCAAAAACGGCGACTCGCCTAACGTGGACAACCTTCGCCGTGCTCATGCTCCTCACGCTCAGCTTCGGTGTCGCCCCGCAGAGCGCCAATGCAGCCACACGTGTATGCGCACCTAACGGACGGTGTGTCTCAGCAGCACAGACCTGCAACCCGGGCACGTCTTGCGCGCGCGAGCTGTTCCGTGAAGTTCCAGCGGGAGAGTATTGCGCGGCCTCGGTCGGTTGCTTCCCATGGAAAGGAAAGAACTATCGATACGTCGGCGGTCCCGCAACGACGCAGGCTCAACGAGAGTCGGCGATGAAGTGTGCGTCGTCGCTGGGTGTGACGTGGCTCGGCAGTGTCGCGGGGGGCCCGATCGGCATTACGATACTCGGCGTCGCCGTATCTCTTTGGGGGTGCTCATCATGACCGGGAATCCCGTGAACGAACGAGAACGGCGGGGTTCGAGTGCTGCCGTCTCTCTCGTGGTCGCCGCGCTGTTCCTCCTGCTCGCGCTCTGGTCGGGCATACAAGGCGAAGCGTGGGCTCTCGGGCTTGCTCTAGTCGGCGCGCTCTGGGTGATTCTTGGCATCCGCGCCCTCAGACGTCGCCGCCCATCCCACTGATCTGATGAACGAGTGAGCCGCCCCGTCAGCGACGGGGCGGCTCACTCGACTTTCGGACGACCCGGGTCCGCGGTCACTCGCCGCGCGAGATCGCGATCATCTCGTCGCGGGGCACGACCTTGACGCGGGCGCGCTCGTGCGGCTGCCCGAGGGCGACCTCGTGCTCGTCGAGGCGGTGCCACCCGTCCAGGTCGGTCCAGCGCACGCCCCGCTCGGCGAGGAGGGCGGGGATCGCCTCCTCCTCGGGGTGCTCCGGCTGCCACCACTGGCCCTGGTCGTTGATGAGGTGACGGACCGTCTCCATGGCATCCGACTTGGTGTGCCCGATCAGGCCCACCGGACCGCGCTTGATCCAACCGGTCGCGTAGACGCCGGGGACGCGCGCGTTCGAGCCGGCCTCGATGACCTGGCCCTCCTGGTTCGGGATGACGCCGTGACGCTCGTCGAACGGGACGTCCTTCAGCGGCGAGCCGAAGTAGCCGACGGCGCGGTAGATGGCCTGGATCGGCACCTCGCGGATCTCGCCGGTGCCGACGACACCGCCCTGGCCGTCCGACGCGGTCCGCTCGTACACGAGCGCGGCGACCCGGCCCTCGTCGTCCTTCTTCACCTCGAGCGGCTTCGCCCAGAAGTGCAGGTGCAGACGGCGGGACGCCTCGCCCCCGACGCCGTTCGCGCCCGGGCGCGTGCGCCACTGCTGGAGCACGCGGTCGATGACCTTGACCTGCTTGTTGGTCTGCACGGCGGCCAGCGACTGCTCGTCGTAGTCGAAGTCCTCGTCGTAGACCACCATGTCGACGTCGCGCAGCTCGCCCAGCTCGCGCAGCTCCAGCGGCGTGAACTTCACCTGCGCCGGCCCGCGGCGGCCGAACACGTGCACGTCCGTGACGGGTGAGGCTTTCAGCCCCTGGTACACGTTGTCGGGGATCTCGGTAGGCAGCAGGTCGTCCGCGTGCTTGGCGAGGATGCGGGTGATGTCGAGGGCGACGTTGCCGTTGCCGATGACGGCGACCGACTCGGCCTCCAGCGGCCACTCGCGCGGCACGTCGGGGTGACCGTCGAACCAGCTGACGAAGTCCGCGGCGCCGTAGGAGCCGTGCGCGTCGATGCCGGGGATGTCGAGGTCGGCGTCCCGAACCGCGCCCGTCGCGAAGATGACGGCGTTGTAGTGCTGCTTGAGGTCGTCGAGGGTGATGTCCCGGCCGAAGAGCACGTTGCCGAAGATGCGGATGTCGCCGCGGTCCAGCACCTCGCGCAGCGCCGTGACGACGCCCTTGATGCGGGGGTGGTCGGGCGCGACGCCGTAGCGCACGAGGCCGTACGGCGCGGGGAGGTGCTCGAACAGGTCGATCGACACGTCGAACTGACGCTCGGCCTTGAGGAGGATGTCGGCGGCGTAGATGCCGGCGGGTCCGGCACCGACGATGGCGAGACGCAGCTTGGTCATGGGTGTCCTCTCGATCGAGATCGGGGGGGGTGAGAAAAGGGGGGGGTCAGGCGGAGCGGTCGGCGACGGCGCGCGCGAACCGGGTCAGCGCCTCGCGCACCGCGCCGTCCGGCAGCGGTGCGAGGGCGTCGATCGCCTCCTGCGACCACTGGTGCGCCAGGCGCAGGGTCTCGTGCGTGGTCTCGTGATCGCGCAGCTCGGCGAGCGCGTCGTCGAGGATCGACGGGTCGGCGCCGGCGGCGATCCGCTCCTGGCCCTCGTCGATGCGCGCGCGCAGGTCGGCGGAGGCCTCGTCACGGCGGTGCCCCAGAAGCAGGTACGGCATGGTGGGCACACCCGCGCGCAGGTCGGTCCCGGGCACCTTGCCGGTCTCGGAGGCATCCGGCGACAAATCGATGACGTCGTCGAGAAGCTGGAACGCGACGCCCGCCTTCTCGCCGAACACGACCATCGGCTGCTCGTACTCCTCGGGCGCTCCCGAGTAGATGACGCCCGACTGGGCGGCGGCCGCGATCAGCGACCCCGTCTTGTCGGCGAGGACCTTCAGGTAGAACTCGACGGGCTCGTCGCCGTCCTGCGGACCCACCGTCTCGTGCATCTGGCCCAGGACCAGACGCTCGAACGTGTCGGCCTGCAGCTGGATCGCGCGTTCGCCACGGCGGGCCATGAGCTGGCTCGCGCGGGAGAAGAGCAGGTCGCCGGTGAGGATGGCGATGTTGTTGCCCCACACCGTCTGCGCGCTCGGCACCCCGCGGCGCTTGTCCGCGCCGTCCATGACGTCGTCGTGGTAGAGCGAGCCGAGGTGCGTCAGCTCCAAGGCGGTGGCCACCTCGACGACCTCGTTCGTCGTCCCGCGGCCGAGCTGGGCCGTCAGAATCGCGAGCATCGGACGCACGCGCTTGCCGCCCGCCTCGTAGAGGTAACGGGCGGTGACGTCGGCGAGCCGGTCGGCGCTGCGGACCTCCCCCTCGAGGGTGCTCTCGACGCGGGCCAGACCGGCCTCGACGGTGGAGAGCAGGGCGCGCGAACGGAGTCCGCCGAAGATACGGTCACTCAGTCCGAGCTTGCCCGCCAGGCGGGAACCGGCGGCGGGCGGGATCGGGGTCACGGTCCCAGCCTAGCCTGGCCAGGGTGACCTCACTCGCGGGCGCCGACCGGTTGACAGCGGTATCGAGCTATCGGACGGATCGCGCGCTCACCGGGAGTCAGGCCGGGTTGGTCCCGCGGTGCAGCGCGACGATGCCGAGGGTGAGGTTGCGGTAGGCGACGTCGACCCAGCCGGCGTCCCGCATCCAGCTCGCCAGCGTCCGCTGGTCGGGCCAGTCGCGGATCGACTCGTTGAGGTAGTCGTACGCGTCGGCGTTGGAGCTGACCGCCTTGGCCACGACCGGCAGCACGCGGTCGTTGTAGAAGCGGTAGACGCCGTTGAACACCGGGGACGGCGGATGCGAGAACTCGCACACCACGATCCGCCCTCCGGGGCGGGTGACCCGGCGCAGCTCCCGCAGCGCCCGGCGGGGGTCGTTGACGTTGCGCAGCCCGAACGACATCGTCACCGCGTCGAACTCGCCGTCCGCGAACGGGAGGTCGGTGGCATCCGCCTGCACGAACTCCAGGTTCGGCACCGTGCCGTGCCGACGGCGTCCCTCCGCGATCATGCCCGGGGAGAAGTCCGCGGCGACCACGTGCGCGCCGCTCGGGACGAACGCCATCGACGACGTCCCCGTGCCGGCGGCGAGGTCGAGGATGCGCTCGTGCCGCTGCGGGGCGACCGCGCGCAGCGTGGCCACGCGCCAGAAGCGGTCGTTGCCGAGGCTCAGGACCGTGTTCGTGCGGTCGTACGCGGCCGCGACCTTGTCGAACATGCCGCTGACCCGCTGCGGGTCCTTGCCGAGGTCGGCGCGGGGGGAATCGCTCACGCGACGAGTCTAGGCGCGAGGCGCGGTGCGGTCGTCGGGGGTTGCGAGCTCCGCCAGCCGCTGCAGCCACGGGCCGGTGGTCTCGTCCGAGAAGGGCGCCTCCCGGGCGACGACCCGGCGCTCGAGGTCGAGCGCCGTGGCCTCGAGATGCCGCACGACGTCGGCGGGGTAGCCGTAGCGGACCCGGTGGTCCTCCCACTCGTCGCGGTCGTCGATCCACGTGCCCCGGCCGTCCGTGCGGCGGACGACGTCGAGGTCCATGTCGATCCCGACCGGCACGCCCTCCTCGTTCCACGTCACGTCCCAGGCGAGGTCGATGTACACCGCGACCGGGTGGGGCGCGGCGTTGTGCGTGAACGCCCAGTCGCCGGACGGCGGCACGAGCGTCACGTTCGGCTCGCGGCAGACGAAGTGCCGACCCGGACGGTCGCTGCGCCAGCCCACCTGCTGGCCGAACCAGTCGCCCCACTCGTCCGACCCGAGGTAGACCGAGTCCTGCTCCCAGTGGGGCGAGCCGTCCCACTTCCGCCAGCGGAACAGGAGGCGGGTACCGGGTGCGGGACGGGAGGACATGATCGGGAGTCTAGATCGCGGGTCTAGGGTGAACGGGTGACCACCGCCGCGGATGACGCCGTGCCGCGCCTGCGCGTCGTGACGCGCGAACTTCCCCCCATGGAGGACGTGCTGGCGTACACGACGCCGTACGACCCCCTCTTCTGGAGCCGGCGCGGGGAGTCCCTCGCCGCCTTCGGCGACCTGCTGACGCTCCGCTTCCCCGGCTCCCGGATCGGGGACGTCTCCATCGCCGACCGCTGGCGGGCCATCGCCGCCGCGGCCGAGATCGACGACCCGGTGGGCCTGCCGGGGTCCGGACTGGTCGCTTTCGGCTCGTTCGTCTTCGACCCGCGCTCGGAGCGCGAGAGCGTGCTGCGCGTGCCCGGCATGATCGTCGGCCGTCACAGCGGACGCGCCTGGGTGACGCGCCTCGCCTTCGACGACACCCCCGACGAGCCCGAGCCCGAGCTCCCGCCGCGCTCCCCCTTCGGGCCCCACTGGGCCGCGTCCTTCGGTCCGGGGCACCTCACGGCGGGCGGATATCAGGATGCCGTCCAGAAGGCCATCGACCTCATCTCGGCGCGCGAGCTGGACAAGGTCGTCATCGCCCGCGACATCGCCGGGACGATCCCCGCGGGATCCGACCTGCGCCGCCTGGTCCGCTCCCTCCTGGAGGGCTACCCCGACTGCTGGATCTTCGCCGTCGACGGGCTCATCGGGGCGAGTCCCGAGACGCTG
The DNA here is from genome assembly GCF_049384025.1 of Microbacterium sp. HMH0099. Classification (NCBI taxonomy): domain Bacteria; kingdom Bacillati; phylum Actinomycetota; class Actinomycetes; order Micrococcales; family Microbacteriaceae; genus Microbacterium; species Microbacterium sp. HMH0099. Next base: position 167,238 of record NZ_JBMRJR010000006.1, read on the forward strand.
GTCACCGTCTCCCGGGGCACCGTCACCGCCCGCGTCCTCGCCGGGACGACCGCGCGCGGCGGCGACGCCGACACCGACGCGGCCGCCGCCCTCGCCCTCACCGAGAGCGCCAAGGACCAGGAGGAGCACCGCTTCGCCGTCCAGAGCGTCCTGGCGTCGCTGCGCCCGCACACGTCCGCCCTCGCCGCCGCCGAGCAGCCGTTCACCCTCAAGCTGCCGAACGTCTGGCACCTCGCCACCGACGTCGAGGGCGAGCTCTCCGCCCACGCCTCCTCGCTCGACCTCGTGTCGGTCCTGCACCCGACCGCCGCGGTCGCCGGCACGCCCACCGACCGCGCCATGGACGTCATCCGCGAGCTCGAGCCGTTCGACCGCGGACGCTACGCCGGCGCCGTGGGGTGGATCGGCGCGTCCGGAGACGGCGAATGGGCGATCGCCCTGCGGTGCGCCCAGGTCGACCGCGCCGCGCCGACATCGCCCACCGCCCCCATCACCGCCTACGCGGGCGCCGGGATCATCGCCGACAGCGACCCCGAATCCGAGCTGCTCGAGACGCGGGTCAAGTTCCGGCCCATCATCGAAGCGCTGGCCTGACGCGGCGGGAGGAGCGTCGTCAGGATACCGCGAGCCGCTTCTTCTCCTCCTCGACGTCGTACTCCGCCTCCGGCCAGCTCGGGCCGATGTCCTCCAGCGCGTCGATCAGCAGCTGCTGCACCGCGAGCCGGGCGTACCACTTCCGGTCCGCCGGGATGACGTGCCACGGAGCCACGGGAGTCGACGTCCGATCGATGGCCACCTGATAGGCATCCATGTACTCGTCCCAGAGCTGACGCTCGTCGACGTCCGCCGGGTTGTACTTCCAGTGCTTGTCGGGGCGGTCCAGCCGCCGGGCCAGACGGTCGCGCTGCTCGTCCTTCGAGATGTGCAGCATCACCTTGACGAGGCGGATCCCCATCGCGGCGGCCTCCGCCTCGAAGCCGACGATCGCGCTGTACCGGCGTTCGATCTCGTCCTCCGGTGCGAGCCGACGCACCCGGCCGATGAGCACGTCCTCGTAGTGGGAGCGATCGAACACCCCGATGCGTCCCGCATCGGGCAGGCGCTTCTCGATCCGCCAGAGGAAGTCGTGCTCCAGCTCCTCGGCGGTCGGCTTCTTGAACGAGGCCAGCTCGACGCCCTGCGGATCGACGGAGCCCACCACGTGCCGGACGATGCCGCCCTTGCCCGCGGTGTCCATCGCCTGCAGCACCAGCAGCACCGACCCGGTGGCGGTCCCCGCGACGCTCTGCGCGAAAAGGCGCTCCTGCAGATCCGACAACGGTGCCGCGCCGGCGGCCAGCGCCTCCGCGGCGTGCGACTTCGTGCCGTCGTACCCGGGCGTCGACCGCGTGTCGATGTCGGCGAGACGGAAGCCGGGCTCGATGCGCAGCGCGTCGGTGGCGGGGGTGGACCATCTGCTCTTGCTCATCGCCCCATGGTGGCCGGTGCGTCACTCGCCCACCACGCCCTTGACCCGCGGCGGGTCCGCGCGGCAAGGGCGCTGCGGGGAGCTCCGGCTAGCGCGGCAGCGGCACCTCGATCAGCTGGCGGCCGCCGACCGACGCGGTGAGCACCTGGTCCAGGGCCACGCGCGTCGTCACCCGGTGGTACTCCCAGCCGAAGGCCAGCGCGAGCTGCTCCAGGCGGACCGTCTGCGGGGTGTACTGCACGCGCCGCATCGCGTCCTCGCCCGCGACGCCGGCGACCTCGAGACCGTCGAAGATCGTCCCGCCCCCGTCGTTGCCGACGACGACCTGCAGCCGCGGCTCCTCCTCCCCCGGCGGGAGCAGCAGCGCACCGGCGTCGTGCAGGAACGCCAGGTCGCCGAGCAGCAGCCGCGTCACCCCCGGCCGGCCGCCGGCCTGACTGGCCAGCGCCACGCCGGTCGCGGTCGCGACGGTGCCGTCGATCCCCGCGAGCCCCCGGTTCGCATGCACCGCGACCTTCTTGCCGCCGAGCACCTCATCGGCCACGCGCACGAGACGCGACGAGCCGAACACGAGTCGGTCGTGCGGCCATGTCGCCCGCCACAGCGCGTCGACGAGCGTCGCCCGGTCCAGCGGGGCGCGCATGACCTCCACCTCGGCGTTGATCGCCCCGAGACGCTGCTGCGGAACCGCCGACGACAGGCCCTCGGCATCCGGCGCGCGCGGCGACAGGTCCACGGCAGCGGCGCGCGATGCGCGCATCCACGCCCCGAGCCACGACCGATCGGACTCCCCGAACCCGATCCGGACGGCATCCACCCCCACCGTCGCGCCGTTCAGGTTCACCGCCTCGCCGGGACCCCGCACGGCGAGGACCTCGACGTCGGGCTGCCCGAGCAGCCGGGCGACCTCGCGGCTCAGCGTCGGATGCCCGAAGACCACGACCCGCTCGATGCGTCCGCCCAGCTCCGGGTCGCGCAGCAGCGCGCGGTACCCGTGGACGACCTGACGCCCGAACCGTGCGCCGCTCACGATCTCCGCGATGAGGGGGAACCCGCCGCGGTGCGCGAGCTCCTCGGCGCCCGGCCCTGCATCGGCTCCGGCGACCACCACGGTGCGCGGACCGTGGTCGAGCACGTGCGCGTCCTCGAGCCCGGGAGCCGCGTCCGCGATCCCGATGCCCCCGCCGCCCTGATAGTGGGCCCCGGATGCCTCGGCATCGTCGCCGTCCTCGACGCTCTCGTCCGCGGGGGCGCTCCCCGCCGCGCGCACGGTCATCCATGCCGGGGCGGCCCCGGCCAGGGGCTCGCGCAGCGGGACGTTCAGATGCACCGGGCCCGCCGCCCGCGCCCCGGTCCCGAGGGCGGCGGCCAGCGCCGTCGCGGCGACGGCGTCCAGCTCGCGGGTCTGCGCCCCGTCGCCGTCGTCGTCCGTCGCGACCGGCACGGGGAGGTCCGCCTCCCACCGCACCGCCGTGTGGAACAGCCCCGGCTGACGCGTCGTCTGGTTCGCCCCGATGCCGCGCAGCTCGGGCGGTCGGTCGCCCGTCAGCAGCAGGAGCGGGATGCCGGAATGGTGCGCCTCGAGCGCGGCGGGCAGCAGATTGGCCACCGCGGTCCCGGACGTGCAGATGACAGCCGCCGGCATCCCGGTCTCCCGTCCGATCCCAAGCGCGGTGAACCCGGCCACCCGCTCGTCGATCCGGACGTGCAGCGACACGAGACCCGCGGCCTCGAGCTCCGCCGCGGCGAGGGCCAGGGCTTGCGAGCGCGAGCCCGGGCTGACGACGAGATGACGGATGCCGCGGGCCACCAGCCCCGACAGCAGCGCCGCCGTCGCATCGGTCGACGGGGCGGCGTCGCGAGGTGCGGGAGAACCCACGGCTCAGCCGACGGCGCCGCGCTGACCGCGGGAGTCGTCGTCGCCCTTGCCGGGGTCGTCGGGGTCGTCGGAGGACGCCGTCCCGGGTGCGGGCGGAGGCGTCTGCGGGCGCGGGTCGTCGGCCTCGGAGTCCAGCTGCGCGAGCTCCTCCTCGAGGCGGCGGATCCGCTCGTCCTGCTCGGCGCGGGCGCTCGCCGACATGCCCCGCAGGAACTCCGGGTCGTCGTCCGGCGCGCGGCGGGCCGCCGTGGGACGGCTCGCGCGACCACGACCGATGAGGAACCACAGGATGCCGCCGAGCACGGGCAGGACGATCACGATGACCATCCATGCCGCCTTGCTCACCCCGCGGTGACGCCCGGCCGGTTGCACGGCGCAGTCGACGATCGTGTAGACCCAGAAGGCGGTCGCCACGAGCGCCAGAATCAGCAACAGCCGTGCCATGCCCCAATCCTACGTGCGCCGGCTGGACAGGGGCCGGACGCCGACAGGTCCGCCGACCGCCGTAGAATGGTCGAATGCGTGCCCGCTCCGCCCTGGTCTACACCGTGCTGCGGCTGCTCGCGTTCCTGGTCCCGCTCGGCATCCTCCTGCTGTTCCCGGTGTTCCAGGAGCTGCCCTGGCTGGCCGCCGTCTTCGCGGCCCTCATCGGCCTGAGCCTTTCCCTGCTCCTCCTGCGTCGACCGCTCGACCAGGTCACCGGCGGGCTCGCCGAGCGCAACGCCGCCCGCAAGGCCGAGAACCGCGAGCGCCGGAGCGCCGCGGAGGCCGACGCCGACGTCGAGGACGCCGTGGTCGACCGCAGCCGCCCCGACGACCAGCGCTGAGCCTGCGCGGAGCCGGCCGGCGCTGAGCCTGCGCGAGCTCAGACCGCGAGGAACGCCCAGAACAGCAGGGCACCGTAGGCGACCGACGTGAGGCTCGTGACCTGCAGCGCCGTGATCAGCTCGCGCGGCACGCGGTAGGTCCACACGATGAGGATCGCCGACAGTCCCCCGAGCAGGGCGATGAGCGTCAGCCACGCGACCGGGAAGATCAGCGCCAGGAACGCGGAGATCGCGAACGGCACCAGCACGAACACCGTGAACAGCACCCGCGTCGCCGTGCGGCCGATGAGGACCGACAGGGTGCGCTTGCCCGCGAGGCGGTCCTGGTCAATGTCGCGCAGGTTGTTCACCAGCAGCACCGCGCAGGCCAGCAGGCCCGCGGCCACCGCTCCGAGCCAGGCCTCCTGCGGCAGCGCCCGCACCTGCAGCCACGTCGTCCCGAGGGTGGCGACCAGGCCGAAGAACACGAAGACGAACACCTCGCCGAGCGCGTTGTAGCCGTACGGCCGCTTGCCGCCGGTGTAGAAGTACGCCGCGACGATGCACGCGGCCCCGACCAGCAGCAGCCACCACTGCTGCGTCCGGATGACCAGCGCGAGACCGACGAGAGCCGCGAGGGCGAAGAACGAGAACGCGACGATGAGCACCGTGCGCGGGCGGGCCTTGCCGGCCCCCGTCAGACGGGCCGGACCCACGCGCACGTCATCCGTGCCGCGCACGCCGTCGCTGTAGTCGTTCGCATAGTTGACGCCGATCTGCAGCGACACGGCGACCGCGAGGCACGCGAGGGCGATCACCCAGTGCAGCGCGGGATCGACCAGCGTCGCCGCACCCGAGCCGATGAGCACGGGCGTGATGGCCAGCGGCAGCGTCCGCAGTCGGGCGGCGCCGATCCAGTCCCGGGCCGTCGCGGGAGCGACCGCCGCCGGCGACGCGACCTTCGGCTTCGACGGGTCACCGCCGACGCGACGACGCTTCACGGGCTGGGAACGCTTGCGAGACTGTGCTGCCACGAGGGGTCAGTTTATGCCGCCCCGGCCGCCAGACGACGACGCAGCAGCGCGCGGTCCGGCTTGCCCGACGACAGCACGGGCATCTCCTCGACCAGGACGACGCGCGACGGACGGGCCGGTCGCCCCACCTCGAGCCCGACGGCGTCCCGCACCCGCCGGAGGAGCGCGTCGGCCGGTCCCGCACCGACGGCGACCACGGCCGAGCCCTGCCCCCACGTCGCGTCCTCGACCGGGACGACCACGGCCGTCTCCAGACCCGGGATGCCGCGGACCACCGCCTCCACCCGGTCCAGCGACACGTTCACGCCGCCCGAGACGATGACGTTGTCGAGACGACCGGTGACCCGCAGCACCCCGTCCGTCAGCTCGCCGGCGTCACCGGTGCGATACCAGCGCACTCCGGCGGCATCCGTCGGGAAGATCTCCGCCGTCCGGGCCGGCTCGCCCAGGTACCCGTCGGCGAGAGTCGGACCGGTGAGCCGGACCTCCCCGTCGACGATCGCGACCTCGACGCCGTCGAGCGGGACCCCGTCGTAGACGCACCCGCCGCTCGTCTCGGTCGAGCCGTAGGTGCGGACGATCCGTGCGCCGAGACCCGCCGCCCGCTCCCGGGTCGCCGGGGGCAGCGCCTGGCCGCCGACGAGGATGCGCTCGAACGACCGCAGCGCCTCCGCGACCTGGGGATCCTCGTCCGCCGCGTCCAGCAGCCGCTGCAGCTGCGCCGGGACGAGCGAGGTGTACGTGGGCACGCGCGCGCCGTTCTCGTGCGACACCAGGCCGAGCGCGGCCGCCGCGAACGCGTCCGGACGGAACGACCCGGCCAGCACCCCCGGCTCCCGCTCCGCGGCGAGCGCCCGCACGAGCACCTGCACCCCCGCCACGTAGGTCGCCGGCACCGCGAGCAGCCACGCCCCCTCGCCGATCCGCGCGGAGGTCGCGAACGCGCTCGTCAGCAGGGCGTTCCGGCTGAGCGCCACCGACTTGGGCACCCCCGTCGAACCGGACGTCGTCACGACCACCGCCGTGCCGGGCGGCACCTCGTCCGGCAGGTCCGCGCCCCCCAGTGCCACCGCCGGCCCGGCGCCGAACACGGCCGCGCGCAACGCCCGCAGGACGTCGCGCGCGTCCGAGGACGACGGGGCCGCGAGTCTCACCGCGCTCCGCCGGGGCGGCATCCGACGGTCGTCAGCCGCGCCCCGGCCGAACCGGGTCCGGGGATCAGAAGTGCCACGGGACGCCGGACCAGTCGGGAGCCCGCTTCTCGAGGAAGGAGTCGCGCCCCTCCGCGGCCTCGTCGGTGCCGTACGCCAGTCGCGTGGCCTCGCCCGCGAAGAGCTGCTGGCCCACCAGACCGTCGTCGACCGCGTTGAACGCGTACTTGAGCATGCGGATGGCCGTCGGCGACTTCGTGAGGATGGTGCGGGCCATCCCGAGCGCCTCGCGCTCGAGCTCGGCGTGCGGGACGACGCGGTTGACCGCCCCCATCTCGTACGCGCGCTGCGCCGAGTACTCCTCCGCGAGGAAGAAGATCTCGCGGGCGAACTTCTGCCCGATCTGTCGGGCGAAGTAGGCGGAGCCGTAGCCGGCGTCGAACGAGCCGACATCGGCATCCGTCTGCTTGAACCGCCCGTGCTCGGCGCTCGCGATCGACAGGTCGCACACGACGTTGAGCGAGTGGCCGCCGCCCGCGGCCCAGCCCGGCACGACCGCGATGACGACCTTCGGCATGAAGCGGATGAGCCGCTGCACCTCGAGGATGTGCAGGCGCCCGGCGCGCGCGGGGTCGCCGACGGCGCCCTCCTCGTCGGAGTACTTGTAGCCGTCGCGTCCGCGGATGCGCTGGTCTCCGCCGGAGCAGAACGCCCATCCGCCGTCCTTCGGGCTCGGCCCGTTGCCCGTGAGCAGCACGACGCCGATCCGCGGGTCCTGCCGCGCGATGTCGAGCGCCGTGTACAGCTCGTCGACCGTGCGCGGACGGAACGCGTTGCGCACCTCCGGACGGTCGAACGCGATGCGGGCGACCCGGCCGTCGTGCGTGACGTGCGCGGTGATGTCGGTGTAGCGCTCCGCCCCGGGCGCCGGGACCCACTCGTCCGGGTCGAAGATGTCGGAGACGGTCACCGGCTCAGGCGTTCTTCGCGTCGCGCCAGGCGAGCCACCGCTCCACGATCGAGTAGTCCCAGTCCGGACCCGAGAAGCCGAGCGTGAACAGGCGGGTGCCGGCGTCGAACAGCGCGTCGGCGTCGGACTCGTCCCGGTCCTTCAGCTCGTTCGAGACGACGAGACCCGACAGGTCGCGCCCCTCCGTCTCGGCCCAGCGCTCGATGACGCCGAGCTTGTGCGGCAGCTCGTCGGGGGTGACGAAGCTGTGCCAGATGTCGGCGTGACGCGCCACGATGCGGAGCGTCTTCTGCTCGCCCTTGCCGCCGATCATGACCGGGATGCCACGCGTCGGCGCCGGGTTGAGCTTGCCCCACCGCGCGACGATGCGGTCGAGGTCCGTCGCGAGCGCGTTGAGGCGGGACCCGGCGGTGCCGAACTCGTAGCCGTACTCGTCGTAGTCGCGCTCGAACCAGCCGGAGCCGGTGCCGAAGATGAAGCGGCCGGTGTCGCCGCCCTTCTTGCTGATGTGGTCGATCGTGCGGGCCATGTCGGCCTGCAGGTCCGCGTTGCGGTAGCTGTTGCAGTTCACCAGGGCGCCGAACTCGACGCGCTCGGTCTGCTCGGCCCACGCGGCGAGCATGGTCCACGCCTCGAAGTGCTCGCCGTCCGGGTCGCCGTAGAGCGGGAAGAAGTGGTCCCAGTTGAACAGGATGTCGACGCCCATCTCCTCCAGGCGGAGGACGGCGTCGCGGATGTCGGAGTACTGGACGTGCTGCGGCTGGATCTGGACGCCGAGCCGGACCGGGGTGTCGAAGAGCATGCGGCCAGCCTATTCCCGTGTCCCCGAGTGCGGGCGGCTGACGCGGACGGCCTCCACGCGACAGGATGAGGGGATGAGCACCGCCGCCCTCCCCCCGCTGGACGCCCTCCTCGCGACCGCGCGGGTCGTGACCCTCCCCCTCGTGACGCGGTTCCGCGGCGTCGAGACGCGCGAGGCGGTCCTGCTGGAGGGCCCGGAGGGGTGGACGGAGTTCTCCCCCTTCGTCGAGTACGGCGACCGCGAGGCCGCCACCTGGCTCGCCGGTGCCCTCGACTTCGGCTGGACGCCCGCCCCGCCGCCCGTGCGCACGGCCGTGCCCGTCAACGCCACCGTGCCCGCGGTCGCCGCGGACCGGGTCGACGCCGTGCTCGACCGGTTCGACGGATGCCGCACCGCCAAGGTGAAGGTCGCCGAGCGCGGACAGGTGCTCGCAGACGACGTCGCCCGCGTGCGCGCCGTGCGCCGCCGACTGGGACCGGAGGGTCGCGTCCGCATCGACGCGAACGGCGGCTGGAACGTCGACGAGGCCGAGCGCGCCGTCCACGCGCTGGCCGAGTTCGACCTGGAGTACGTCGAGCAGCCGTGTGCGGAAATCGACGAGCTCGCACAGCTGCGGGAGCGCATCGACTACCTCGACATCCCCGTCGCCGCGGACGAGAGCGTCCGCAAGGCGGACGACCCGCTGCGGGTGGCCCGCGCCGGCGCCGCGGACCTCCTCGTCATCAAGGCCCAGCCGCTCGGCGGCATCCATCGGGCGCTGCGCGTCGTCGCCGAGGCCGGACTTCCGGCGGTCGTCTCCAGCGCCCTGGACACCTCGGTGGGTCTCGCGATGGGCGCCGCCCTCGCCGCGGCGTTGCCGACGCTCGCGCACGACTGCGGGCTGGGCACCGCCTCGCTGTTCACCGCGGACGTCGTGGCCGACCCCCTCGTCGCCCGGGACGGCCTGCTCCCCCTCGTGCGCCCGCGACCCACCGACGCCGAGCTGGACCGCGTCGCGGCGAGCGCGGACCGGCGCGACTGGTGGCTCGCGCGCCTCGAGCGGTGCCATGACCTCCTTCGGGCGGAGGGCTAGCCGAGGATCAGCCGGACGATCTGCGACAGCCGGTCGGCGAGCAGGGCACGGGATGCCGCGGCGTCGTGCCCCGTCATCAGGGCGTGCTCGCTCGCGGACACCCACGCGGCCAGCAGGAGCTCGGTCGCGGACTCGGCCGACACGCGCAGCTGCAGCCCCCGCGTCCGCGCGATATCGCGGACGAGCTCGAGGACGCTCTCGGACAGGGCGGCGTTCAACGCCAGGTAGGCCTCCGCGAAGTCGGGGTTCCGCAGCGCCTGCAGACGGGTCTCCGCCCCGAGCAGCACGTCGAGACGGTCGCTGCCCGACACCTCGAGCACTTCCTGGACCAGAAGGAGCGCGTCCTGCGGGGAGCCGACGCCGACGCCCTCCGCCGCCGTCACACGATCGCGGACGGCGGCGATCGTCGTCTCCGCAGAGCGCTCGCAGAGCGCGAGGAACAGCTCGTCCTTCGAGGCGAAGTTGGAGTAGAACGCCCCGCGGGTGAAGCCGGCGCGCTCGCACACGGCCTCGACGGAGGCGGCATCCATCCCGACCTCCGCGAAGACCTCGGCCGCCGCGTCCATGAGGCGGGTCCGGGTGTTCTCGCGCCGTCGCGTCGGCGCCGCCGCAGCCGTCTCGGTCATCGTCCGTCGTCCCCTCGCCGCGGGACCCGGTCGGGTGCCCGGCTCATACGATACAGTGTTGTATCCGATACGGTGATGTATCGAAGCTGTCCGCCTCGATCGTGGGAGCCGCCACCGTGTCCACCTTCCTCTTCACCCTCGGACGCTGGTCGTTCCGTCACCCGTGGCGCGTCCTCGTCGGCTGGCTCCTCGTGCTCGTCGTGGCCGGCGGCGGCGTCGCGCTGCTCGCCAAGGGCACGGACAACACCTTCGCCATCCCCGGGACCGAGTCGCAGGCCGGGCTCGAGATGCTCGAGCGGACGTTCCCGCAGGTCAGCGGCGCGAGCGCCGAGATCGTCGTCGTCGCGGCCGACGGCGCCACCGTCGAGGATCCGGCCTACCGGGACGCCCTCGGCACCGCCACCCAGGACATCGGCGCGCTCGACTTCGTCGCCGCCGTCACCGACCCCTACGACGACATGGTCTCGGGCGGCATCTCCGACGACGACCGCGCCGCGATCGTCCGGGTGCAGTTCGACGGCGAGGCCACCGAGGTCCCCGCCGACACGATCGCCGGACTCGAGCAGGCGCGCGACACCCTGGCATCCACCCTCCCCGCCGGCGCGCAGGCGGTGCTCGGCGGTCAGCTGTTCGCGACGGAGATCCCCGGCGTCTCGATCACCGAGGCCGTGGGCGTCGTCATCGCGGCCCTCGTCCTCATGGTGACGTTCCGCTCGTTCCTGGTGGCCGGGATGCCACTGGCCACCGCCCTGCTCGGCGTCGCCTTGTCGGTCGCCCTCATCTTCGTCGCCACGGGCTTCGCCACGGTCTCCTCCACCACGCCGCTGCTGGCCGTGATGCTGGGCCTCGCCGTCGGCATCGACTACTCCCTCTTCATCGTGTCGCGACATCAGGACCAGACCCGGCACGGCATGGACCCGGAGGAGTCGGCCGCGCGCGCGACCGGCACCGCGGGCTCGGCCGTCGTCTTCGCCGGCATCACGGTGCTGATCGCGCTCATCGGCCTCGGCTTCGCCGGCATCCCGTTCCTCACCACTATGGGGGTCGCGGCGTCCGTCGCCGTCGCGATCGCCGTCTGCGTGGGGCTCACGCTCACGCCCGCGCTTCTCGGCTTCGCAAAGGGGCGCGTCGTCGGCTGGGGCTTCGGGCCGAAGGGCCGTGCGCGTCGCAGCGCCCGAGCCGCCCGCCGCACCGAGCGACCCGGGACGGCGCGCCGCTGGGTGGGCCTGGTCACCCGGCATCCGATCGTCACCTCGGTCGCCGTGATCGGCGTGCTCGGCGTCGCCGCGATCCCCGCCGGCAGCCTCGCCCTGACGCTGCCGAACGCCGGTCAGCTGCCCGAGGGCGACGAGGCGCGGACGGCCTACGAGCTGACCGACGAGTACTTCGGTCCCGGTGCCAACGGCCCGCTCATCATGACCGGCACGATCGTCACCTCGAACGACCCGCTGACCCTCATGCAGGACATCGGCGACGAGATCGCGAAGGTCCCCGGCGTGGCCGAGGTCGCCCTCGCCACCCCCAACGAGACCGCCGACACCGGGATCGTCCAGATCGTCCCCGAGACCGCCCCGGACGACCCGGCCACCGCCGACCTCGTCCGCGAGCTGCGTGCGCAGGAGGACCGGCTCTTCGACCGGTTCGGCGTGCGCCTGCTCGTCACCGGCTACACCGCCGTCACCATCGACATCTCCGACCAGCTCGGCGCCGCGCTCGTGCCCTTCGGCATCTTCGTCGTCGGCCTCTCGCTCGTGCTGCTGATGATCGTCTTCCGCTCCATCTGGGTGCCCCTCACGGCCGCGGGCGGCTACCTGCTCTCCGTCGCGGCCTCCTTCGGCGTCGTGGCGGCGGTCTTCGAGTGGGGCTGGTTCGCCGACGCGCTGCACGTGGCGAAGGTCGGCCCGATCATCAGCTTCATGCCCATCGTCGTGATGGGCGTGCTGTTCGGCCTCGCGATGGACTACCAGGTCTTCCTCGTCTCGCGCATGCGCGAGGACTACGTGCACGCCGACCGCGAGGACCGGACGCCCCGCGAGGTGGCCGTGGGAGCCGTCCGCAGCGGGTTCCACGCCTCCGCGCGCGTCGTGGTCGCCGCCGCCGTCATCATGTTCGCCGTGTTCGTCGCGTTCGTCCCCGAGGGCGACTCCAGCCTCAAGCCCATCGCGCTCGGGCTCGCCGTCGGCATCGCCGTCGACGCGTTCCTCGTCCGCATGACGCTCGTGCCGGCAGTCCTGGCTCTCCTCGGCGCGAAGGCGTGGTGGATGCCCCGCTGGCTGGACCGCCTGCTGCCGCGTCTCGACGTCGAAGGCGAGGCGGTGGAACGCGAGATCGGCCTCGCCGACTGGCCGGGCGAGCCCGGGCTCGCCGTCGCCGCCGATGGGCTGCGCGCCCCCGCCGGCCGCGACGGGGAGCCGGCGTTCGCCGACGTGGCGCTGCGCGTGCCCGCCGGCGGGACGCTGCTCGTCACGGGCGCCACCGCGGTCACGCGGCCCCTGCTGCTCGCGCTCGCGGGCCGCCTCTCCGGCATCGACGGACGGCTCCGCGTCGACGGACTGCTGCTCCCCGAGCGCGCCGGCGCCGTGCGCGCCCGCGTCGGCCTCGCCCTCCTCGACGACCCCGACGACGTCGCTCCCGAGGTCCGGCGCGCCCTCGCCGGTGGGACGCGCCTCGTCGTCCTCGCCGACGTGGACCGTCTCGACGACGACGCCCGCGACGACGTCGCCCGCGCCCTGCGCCGGGCCGCGGGCGACCTGCGGGACCGCGACGACGCGACCGACGGCCTGACGGTCGTCGTCTCCGCCCGCGACGAGGGACGCGCCCTCGCCCTGCTGGCCGCCGCGGAACGCCCCGACATCGCCGCGGTCGCCCTCCCCTCCCGTCGCGCCCCGCGCGACGAGCCCTCCCCCGATTCCTCCTCTTCGATCCTCGAGGTGTTCGCATGACCCGTCTCGTCGAGCGCTCCCGCAGCCGCCGCCCCGTCACCTGGCTGACGCTCGTCGGCGTCCTCCTGCTGCCCGCCGTCATCGGCGGCATCCTCGTCGGCGCTCTCTACAACCCCACCGATCGCCTCGACAACATCACCGCGGCCATCGTGAACGACGACGAGCCGGTCACCCTCGACGGGCAGACGATCCCCCTCGGTCGCCAGCTCACCGGCGGTCTCGTCGCCGGCGCGGAGGACCAGCCCAGCAACATCGACTGGGTCATCTCGAACGACGACGACGCAGCGGCCGGGCTCGCCGACGGCACGTACACGGCCGTCGTCACGATCCCCGACAACTTCACCTCCGCCGCCCTGTCCACGCGGCCCGGCGAGACCCCCGAGCGCGCGACCATCGACGTCTCGACCGCCCCCGAGGCCCGCGTCGTCGACGGCGCCATCACCGCGCAGCTCGCATCCACCGCGTCGTCCGTATTCGGCAGCGAGCTCTCGTCCCAGTACCTGGAGAACGTCTTCCTCGGCTTCACCACCCTCGGCGACCAGCTCGGTCAGGCCGCGGGGGGCGCCCACCAGCTCGCCGACGGTGCAGCGCAGGCGACCGACGGCGCCACGAGCCTGCGCGACGGGCTCGGACAGCTCGCCGACGGCACCGCCGGTCTCGCCGACGGCGCCGGACAGCTCACCATCGGGGCCGACCAGCTCGCCGCCGGAGCGTCGCAGCTCGGCGGCGGCGCCGCCCAGCTCGCCGGCGGCACCCGTGAGGCGGCCGCGGGCATCGGCGACCTCGCCGCGGGGGCGGATCGCATCGCCGAGGGCAACCGCGCCCTGGCGACGCAGATCGGCGCCCTGGCGGACGCCGTCCCGCCGGAGTTCACGCAGACGGCGACCGGCATCGCCGACGCCGCCCCCCAGGTGGATGCCGCCCTCGTCACCGCCGCCGCCGACCTACGGCGCCTGGCCGACGCCTGCGACGCCGGCACCACCCCCGACCTGTGCGGGCAGCTCGCCCAGGCCGCCGACCGTGCGGACCAGGAGCTCCCGCGCGCCCAGCAGACCGTGGCGCAGATCGGCGCCCTCGCCGGACAGGCCGCCCAGCTGCCGGCCGGCATCCGCACGATCGCGGACGCCAACGCGCAGCTCGCCGACGGCGCCGCGGGCATCGCCGGCGGAGCGCGCGAGGCCCAGTCCGGTCTCGGCACGCTCGCCACCGGCATCGACGGCGTCGCCACCGGCGCGAACGGCCTCGCCGACGGCGCCCGTCAGCTCAGTGGCGGCGCATCCGCCCTGCAGTCGGGCGCCGACCAGCTGGCATCCGGCACCCGCGACGCGCAGGACGGAGCGGGCGCGCTCGCCGACGGCGTCGGGCAGGTGGCCTCCGGGACCGCCTCGCTCGCCGACGGTCTCGACCAGGCCGTCGCCGCCCTGCCGACCTACACCGACGCGCAGGCCGCGAGCCTCGCCGACGTCGTCGCCGACCCCGTCTCCGCGACCGGCGTCGAGGACTCGCTGTTCGGGCTCTCCGCCGTGCCGCTGCTCGCGATGGCGGTTCTCTGGTTCGGCGGTCTCGGGTCGTTCGTGGCGTTCCAGGCCGTATCCGCACGCGCCCTGACGACGCGGCGCCCCTCCGCCCTCGTCGCGCTGCGCTCCTTCGCCCCCGCCGGTCTCATCGGCGCCGCCCAGGGCCTCCTCGTCGCGGGCGTCGTCCAGATCGCCGGTCAGTACGGGTGGGGGGACTGGGCCCTGTTCGCCCTCGTCAGCATGCTCGCCGGCATCGCCTTCGCCGCCGTCCACCAGGCTCTCGTCGCCGTCTTCGGCGGCGCCGGGCGCTGGGTCGCCGCCGTCGTCGGAGCCCTGGCCGTCGGAGCGAGCATCGTCTCCACCGTGCCGCCGGCCTTCACCGCCGTGGCCGCGCTGCTGCCCACCTCCCCCGCCTACGACGCGATGCTCGGAGCGCTGTCCTCCTCCGGCGGCGTCGGAGCCGGGGTCGCCGCCCTCGTCGTCTGGGGCGCGCTGGCGCTGCTCGCGACGACCCTCGTGGTCGTCCGGAGACGGACCGCCTCCGCCCGCACCGCCCTCGCGACGGCCTGAACCGCCGGGGCGCGCGCAGGCGGGAGCCGCCCGCCGCTCGCGGGGCGGGGAGCCGCCCGCCGCTCGCAGAAACGCACGAACCTCGCAGTGATCCGGACGGATGCTGCGAGGTTCGCGTCGTTCTGCGGGGAGCGGGAGGGTTACTCCGTGAGGCCGCTGTAAGCGTGGAGCCCCTTGAAGAACACGTTGACGATCGTGAAGTTGAACAGCACCGCGGTGAAGCCGATGATCGACAGCCACGCCGAGCGCGTGCCGCGCCATCCTCGGGTCGCCCGCGCGTGGATGTACCCCGCGTAGAGCACCCAGATGACGAAGGTCCAGACCTCCTTGGTGTCGAAGCCCCAGAAGCGCCCCCACGCGTCGTTGGCCCAGATGGCCCCGGCGATGAGGGTGAAGGTCCAGAAGATGAAGCCCACGATGGCGAAGCGGTACGCGAGCGACTCCAGGTCGTCGGACGACGGGAGCGTCCGCAGGAAGCTGCGTCGCGGGGTCGCCTCGACCGGGGCGCCGACGAGCTTGCGCTCCCGACGCGACTGCAGCAGCTGCACCACCGACAGGCCGAAGGCGAGCGCGAACAGCGCGGTCGCGAGGATCGCGACGAAAACGTGGATGACGAGCCACACGGACTTCAGCGGATCCGCCAGCGGCACGACGTCCACGTGGTACGCCAGCGTCGCCCCGCCGAGCATGACGATCGCCATGCCGGTGATGAGCGAGCCGAGGAAGCGCAGGTCGAACTTCGGCAGCACGGCGAGGTAGACGCCGACGATGATCAGCAGGCCGGTCAGGGCGAACTCGTACATGTTCGACCACGGGACGCGCTCGGCGGCGATGCCGCGGAGCACCGTCGCGACGAGATGGAACGCGAAGCCCATCGCCGTCAGCGCGGTGCCGATGCGGGCCCACACGTAGCGCGGCTTCGCGACGGAGGATCCGGATGCCGCTCCCCCGCGGTCCGCTGTCAGCACCCCACCACCGCCGGCGGTGACGAGCTCGCGGGCGACGACGGCGTCCTTCGCCTTGACGGCGAGGTCGGAACGGCGTGCGAGGTCGATCGCGTAGGCGATGAACGCGAGGACGTAGATCGCGACCGCGGTCCACACCAGCAGGAGGGAGATCTCATCGAGGAGGATCGGGTCGGTTCCGGGCATGATGTCAGTCTACTTTTCCGGTGTCGGGGCGGCTCGGGCCGGCGTCGGCACGGCTCGGGAGGGTGGCGGCGTGCCGTTCGGCCATCTGGTCCACGGCGGCGGCGAGCGTGGGGTCCTCGCCGCGGGCGAGACCGGCGTACTCGACGGTGACGCGTCCGTCGCGCGCGGTGGCCTTGACCCACATGCGCCGACGGGGGACGAACAGGGCGGCGAGCAGGCCGAGGGTCGCCAGGACAGCGAACGCGAGGACCCAGGGACCCGCGAGGTCGCGGTGGATGGACAGCGACGCGAAGCGCTTGACGGACCCGTCGTACCCGGTGGCCCCGTCGGGCGCCTCGTTCTCGAACGTGATGGTGCCGAGGCCGTTCGGGAGGTCCTGCGTCTCGCCCGGCATGAGCTGCAGCGCCGGGGTGCCGCTGTCGCCGCCGGCGAGCTGCTCCATGCCCGTCGGGTCCAGCGTGTACACCGAGCGGGGGGTCCCGTCGTCGATGCCCAGGTCGCCGGCGTACACGCGCAGCGTGAGCACCGGGTACTCGAGATCGCCGTAGGTCGAGGTGAGGGCCCCGCTGTCGAGCACGTCCATGGTCGGGTAGAAGAACCCGACCAGGCCCAGCTGCTCGGGCAGACCATCGGCGACCTTGATGACGCCGAGCGAGGTCATGTTGGCATCCTGGGGCAGGAACGCGATCGAGTCGTGGAACACCTCGTCGCCCTGGGCGTCGCGGATGGTCACGGTCGGGGCGTAGCCGTTGCCGAGGAGGTAGACGCGATCACCGGCGACGTCGAGCGGGTGGTTCACGCGCACCTCGCCCTCCTGCGGCTCCTGCCCGGGAGCCCGCGTCGTCATGTGCGCGGCGAAGTCGCCGGCCTGACCCGACCCCGGCTGGCCCGGCGGCACGTACGTGACGTCGAACTGGTCGAGGGTGAGGGAGTACGGCGTGAGCGTGTCGCCGCCGACGAAACGCCCCGGGTTGAACGACGAGTAGTCGAGAAGGCTGTTCGCGAAGGCCTGGCCCTCGACGAGCACGCGCTGCCCCGTGTAGGTGAACCCGCCGCCGACGCCGACCGCGAGGAGCACGCCGACGAGAGCGGCGTGGAAGACGAGGTTGCCGGTCTCGCGGAGGTACCCCCGCTCCGCCGAGACGGAGAACGACCCGCGCCCGTCGTAGCGCGCCACCCGGTAGCCGCTCTTGCGCAGCTGGGTCGCCGCGCTGTCCACGGCGGCCGCGGCGGCGGCATCCGCGTCCCCCTCCGGGACGATCGTGAGCGAACGGTGGTCGTCCAGTCGCGAGAGGCGCGCGGGCGTGCGGGGCGGCTGCGACCGCAGGGCCTTCCAGTGGTGCTTCGTGCGCGGCAGCACGCAGCCGATCAGCGAGATGAACAGCAGGATGTAGATGGCCGAGAACCATGGCGACGTGTACACGTCGAAGAGGCTGAGCCGGTCGAGGATCGGCGCGAGGTCCGGGTTGTCGGTGAAGTACTGCGTGACGCCGTTCGGGTCGGCGCTGCGCTGCGGCACGAGGGACCCGGGGACGGCCGCGATCGCGAGCAGGAGCAGCAGCACGAGCGCGGTGCGCATGCTCGTCAGCTGACGCCAGCCCCAGCGCAGCCACCCGACGACGCCCAGACGCGGGGAGGTGACGTCGTCCCCGCCGCCCGGCTCGGACTCGGCGTGGTCGGACGGACGCAGCACGCCGTCGGTCGGGTCGGTCATCGTGGTCCCTCGATCAGAGCGGGAGCTGGACATTGCCCATCACCCCCTGCAGGGACGACATCCACGCGCCCCAGACGCCGGTCACCATCGCCAGGCCGAGCACCACGAGGAGCAGGCCGCCGATGATGTTCACGGCGCGGATGTGCGCGCGGATGAACGCGACGGACCGGGTGGCCCAGCCCAGGCCCAGCGCGAGGAGCAGGAACGGGATGCCGAGACCCAGCGAGTAGAAGAGGCCGAGGAGCGCGGCCCGGCCGGGATCGCCGAGGTTGTACGACACCGAGAGGATCGCCGCGAGCGTCGGCCCGATGCAGGGCGTCCAGCCGATGCCGAGCGCGACGCCCAGCAGGGGCGCCCCGACGAGGCCGAGACCGCTCTTCGACTGCATCCGGACGGAGCGCTGCGCGATCCCGAACAGGCCGATGAAGACGAGGCCCATGAGGATGATCACCACGCCCAGCACGCGCGTGATGACGTCGGAGTACCGGGTGAAGAAGGCGCCGGCCGTCCCGCCCAGGGCGTTGTACGCGACGAACACGAGCGTGAACCCGGCGATGAACAGGAGGGTGCCGCCGACGAGCCGCCCCCGACCGGGCGCGGACGCCGACCCGCCGCGGGGAGCGACCGCGCCGCCGATGTAGCCGAGGTACCCGGGCACCAGCGGCAGCACGCACGGCGACAGGAACGAGATCAGCCCCGCCGCGAGGGCGATCGGCAGCGCGAGCCAGAGGGCGCCGTCGAAGACGATCGCGCCGGGGTTCACGCCGTCTCCGCCACGAGCGTGCGCACGATGGCCTCGAGGATGGATGCCTCGGGCAGCTCGCCCACGATGCGGGCCGCGACGCGGCCCTCCCGGTCGAGCACGAGGGTGGTCGGCGTCGCGTTGATGGGCGTCTTGTCGGCGAAGGCGAGCTTGAGGTCCGCGTCGTTGACGGCCATCGCGCTGGGATAGGACACGTCGTTGTCGCGAGCGAACGAGAGAGCCGTCGCGGGCTGGTCGTACGTGTTGATGCCGAGGAACGACACGTCCTGTCCTTCGAAGCTCTGGTACGCCTGCTCCAGACGAGGCGCCTCGATGATGCACGGGCCGCACGTGGCGTACCAGAAGTTCACGACGAGGACGCGGCCGGCGAAGTCGCCGCTGGAGACGGGCGAGCCGTCGTCGAGCGAGCCGGAGAACTCCACGGGCTCGCCGCGCTGGTCGGCGGGGATCTCGACGGTCTGGAAGCCGTTGGCGGCGATGTAGCCCTTGTTGTCGCCCGCGCGGTACTGCTCGGCGAGCGGATCGGCCGAGCAGGCGGCGAGCCCGACGGCCAGCGTGGCGGTGGCCGCCGCGGCGACCACGGCGGAGAGGATTCGGCGCATCAGACGGCTCCTACGTCGACGGCTCCGGCGGTGGATGCCGGCTCGGCGTACGCCACCTCGACCCAGCGCGGCGCTCCGGCGGCGCCGTCTCGCCGCTCGAAGCTCGTCACGCTCGACAGCGCGCAGCGGCGCTTGCGGGGGTCGTGGCGGGTGGGACGGTGGGCGATCGCGAGGTGCGTCACCCAGATGGGGAGCTGATGCGACACGATGACGACGTCACCGTCGGGCACGCGCTCCCAGGCGTCGTTCATGGCCTCGACGACACGGCCGACGATGCTCGCGTAGGGCTCGCCCCAGCTGGGCAGGTCCGGCTGCCGCAGGTGCCGCCAGTTCAGCGGATTCGCCAGCGCCTGCTTCATCCGATGCCCTTCGAAGACGTTCGTCGGCTCGATGACGCGCTCGTCGATGACGGCCTCGAGACCGAAGATCTCGGTGAACGGCTCCGACGACTCGCGCGTGCGCTGGAGCGGGGAGGCCACGAGCGCCGACACCGGCCGCTCGAGCCTCTGGATGTGCTCCGCGGCCTGCCGCGCCATCCGCCGACCGTCGACACTCAACCCGAAACCGGGGAGCCGACCGTAGAGCACACGGCGAGGGTTGTGGACCTCTCCGTGGCGCACGAGATGAAGGCGTTCGGCGGGCACCTGGTCAGTCTACGTTCGAGGGCTGTGGGCGGACTGAGCGCCCGGCCCCGTTACTTCGACGGTGGGGGAACGCGGGGCGGACGTCAGGCGTCGCGCCGGGACGCCAGCAGCGCCCGCACGCGGGCGTACAGGAACCACGCCACGCCGATGGCGACGGCGGCGATCACGATGTACTGCAGGATGTCGGCGTACTGCTCGATGACGTGCCAGTTCTCGCCCAGCAGGTACCCCGCGAGCACGAAGATCGTGTTCCAGATGAGGCTGCCCGCGCCGGTGAGCAGGCCGAACCGGAGCGGGGACATCTTCGCCACGCCGGCCGGGATGGAGATGAGGCTGCGGAAGATCGGGATCATCCTCCCGAAGAACACGGCCTTGCCGCCGTGACGCTCGAACCAGGCGACCGTGCGGTCGACGTCCTCCGGGTGCAGCAGCGGCACCTTCGCGGCGATGGCCCGCAGGCGCTCCGCCCCCAGCCAGCGGCCGAGCCCGTACAGGACGTAGGCGCCGACGATCGAGCCGACGGTGGTCCAGATCAGCGCCTCGGCCAGAGTGAAGCTCCCGCGGCTGGCCGTGAGACCGGCCATCGGCAGCACGACCTCGCTGGGAAGCGGCGGGAAGAGGTTCTCCAGCGCGATGGCGACGCCCGCTCCGACCGGGCCGATGACCTCCATGAGCGAGACGGTCCAGTCGGCCAGGGAGGTCAGCCAGGACTGGTCCTGGGAGCCGGCCGCGGCGGACACCGCGGCGGGGAGGGTCATGACGGTCATCGGGTGCCTTCGCGCTCGGTGATCGGCAGCCCGGTCGGACGCCTCCTCCAGGCTAGGGCGGGAGCCGCCGGTCTGCCTGGGGATTGCCCCGGAGGGCGGGCAGGCCTCAGCGGGGTGAGACGCCCGCTCCCACGATGGCGGCGGCCACGAACCACAGCGCCACCATCCCGATCACGGTCAGCAGCGGCACCCAGAACGCGATGCGGTGCCGCACGAGCCGGACGATGGCCACGGCCACGCCGATGACGAGCGCCGCCCACGGCGCGATCACGGCGAACCACAAGCCGAAGTTCACCAGGCCCAGGTCGCAGGAGGCGAGGAAGCAGCTGTCCCCGGCGGCGGTGAACAGCAGGCCCGCGGAGGTCGCCGCGAGGGCCGCGAGCGGCAGCAGGACGAGCAGGACGACCGTCAGCGCGACGTCCCACACCCGCAGGCCACCGCGCCTCGGCTCGGGACGCAGCGTCCGGAACGCGTCGGGCGGCAGGGAGTAGGTCACGACGGACATCCTAGGGAGGCCCCCACCGTAGACTGTCCCCTCGTGAGCGAACGCGTCCTGATCACCCAGTTGAAATCCCTCCCCGCCGGCCCCGTCGAGGTGTCGGGATGGGTCGAGACCGTGCGCGATCAGAAGAAGGTGCAGTTCGTCGTTCTCCGCGACGAGACCGGCGCCGTCCAGCTGGTGAACCCGGCGACGCGTCCGAGCGAGGAGGCCGGGGACCAGGATGCCGCCGCCGTCGCGCTCACCGAGACGATCGGCGCCCTCGCCACCGGCACCTTCCTCACCGTCCGCGGCGAGCTGAAGCACGACGAGCGCGTGAAGCTCGGCGGCGTCGAGATCAAGGTCGGCGAGCTCGTGATCGCCGCCGCCGCGAACCCCGAAACGCCGATCGCCGCCGACAGCAGCCCCGACAAGCGCATGGACTGGCGCTTCATCGACCTGCGTCAGCGCCGCAACAACCTCATCTTCCGCGTGCAGACCACGCTCGAGCACGCGATGCGCACCTATTGGGTGGAGCGGGACTACATCGAGGTGCACTCGCCGAAGCTCATGGCATCCCCGTCCGAGTCGAACGCGGAGCTCTTCGAGGTGCCGTACTTCGAGGAGAAGACCGCCTACCTCGCGCAGAGCCCGCAGTTCTTCAAGCAGATGGCGCAGGTCGCCGGCTTCGGCAAGATCTTCGAGATCGCGCCGGCGTTCCGCGCCGACCCCTCGTTCACGAGCCGTCACGCGACCGAGTTCACCTCGATCGACGCGGAGATCAGCTGGATCGACTCGCACGAGGACGTCGCCCGCATGCAGGAGGAGCTCCTGCAGACGGCGATCCAGGCCGTCGCCGACAAGCACGGCGCCGAGATCCAGGAGCTGTTCGGCGTCGAGGTGCAGGTCCCGACCCTGCCGTTCCCGCGCATCCCCCTCGCCGAGGCGCGGGAGATCGTCGCGGCGCGCGGGTACGACATCCCCCGCACCGACGGCGACCTCGACCCCGAGGGCGAGCGTCAGATCGCCGCGCACGTCGCCGAGACGTTCGGTCACCAGTTCGTCTTCATCACCGACTACCACCCCGAGATCCGCGCGTTCTACCACATGCGCGACGAGGAGACCGGGCTGACGAAGTCCTACGACCTGCTGTTCAACGGCGTCGAGATCACCACCGGCGCCCAGCGCGAGCACCGCGTCGACGTCCTCGTCGAGCAGGCGAAGGAGAAGGGTCTCGACCCCGAGCACCTCGACTTCTACCTCGACTTCTTCCGCTTCGGCGCCCCGCCGCACGGCGGGTTCGGCATGGGTCTCGCGCGCGTGCTGATGCTGCTGCTGGGCGAGTCGTCGATCCGCGAGGTCACCTACCTCTTCCGCGGCCCCACGCGCCTGGCCCCCTGACCCGTATTCGTTCCCTGCGCGTCGGCGCCGATTCACCCACCGGGACCGTGCCGGTCGTCGCGGACGCCTAGCGTCGGGGGATGGCCGTCGTCCGTCCCCCCGAGTCCGAGGCCGTGTCCGCTCCCGACACCGAGGGAGCCGTCGCCCCGCGACGGGCGGCCGACGTCGTCCACCTGGATGCCGTCGGCGTCCGGCGCGGTCGCCGGTGGGTGCTCGCGGAGGTGGACCTCGCCGTCGGCCCGGGCGAGATCGTCGCGGTCACCGGCGCCTCCGGGTGCGGCGCCTCGACCCTGCTCGCCGTGGCGGCGGGGCTCCGACGCGCGACCGTCGGCCGCGCTCGTACCGCCGCACGGCACGAGGTCCGCGTGGTCGCCGGGGACGCTCCCCTCCCCCTCCTCCCCGGCGTCGACCCGGATGCCGCGGACCTGTCCGTCGTCGGACTCGCCCCCGGAGCCCCCCACCGCCCGCACCTGCTGAGCGGCGGCGACCGGCAGCGGCTCGCGCTCGCCCGGGCCCTCACCGCCGCCCCGCGCCTGCTCGTCCTCGACGACCCGCTCTCCCGCCTGCACAGCGTCGAGCGGGCCGAGCTGGTGTCGGCGCTCGCGCGGACGCTGCGCGCCCGCGGCGTCGCCGTCGTCTGGGCCACCCGCGACACGGCCGAGGCATTCGCGCTCGCCGACCGGGTCCTGGCGCTGTCGGCCGGACGGGTGGTCGCCACCGGCGCCCCGGAACAGGTGAGCGCGCGCGCCGCCGAACCGGAGCTCGCGCCCGTCCTCGGACCCGTCAGCGCCGTCCCCGGCATCGTCGACGGCGACATGGTCGACGTCTGGGGTCAGGAGATGCCGCTGGCCGCATCGGCCCACGACGGGCACTGCGAAGTGCTCGTGCGCCCCGAGGACGTGCTCCTCGTCGACGTCGACGGCGGACCGGGCGTCGACGCCGTCGTCGAGGAGACCACCTTCCTCGGCGGCACGCGCCGCACCATCGTCCGCGCGGCGGACGGCAGCCTGGTCCGCCTGCAACACTCCTCCGCGCGGGATCTCGCGCCGCGCGAACGCGTCCGGATCGCCCTCGCCGACGTCGCCGTGTCGACCCGCCCGCTCGCCTAGGCCCGTCAGTATCGCCCGACCCCCGTCGTCCTGTCGAGGCGCACGGGGTCCGGCCCCCCTCTCGGTAGCGTGGCCGCCGACCCCGACCCGAGGAGGCCCATGCTCGACCCCTGGCTGCAGTTCGCCGTCACCCTGACCGCGGCGATCGTCATCGCCGTCATCGTCTCGTTCATCGTGACCGGCATCGTCCGGCTGATCGCCCGGCGCCACGACTGGCCCGGAGACCTCGTGCGCCGCGCGCGTCGCCCTTTCCGGGCCGTGGTCCTCGTCGTGGCGGTCTGGGCCGGCATCGGGCTGGCCTTCCCCCGCGAGCTGCGGGACGAATGGATGCCACCCCTCACGCAGACGCTGACGATCGCGGTCATCCTCGCCTCGGCGTGGCTGCTGTCGGCCCTGGTGTCGTTCGCCACCGACCTCGCTCTGGGCCGCCATCGGATCGACGTCCCGGACAACCGGCACGCGCGCCGGATCCGCACGCAGACGCTCATCGTCCGCCGCCTCGCCCTCGTGCTCATCGTTGTCGTGGCCATCGGCGCGATCCTGCTGACCTTCCCCGCCGTCCGGACCGTCGGCGCGAGCCTGCTCGCCTCGGCCGGCATCGCCTCCATCGTCGCGGGCCTCGCGGCCCAGTCCGTGCTCGCGAACATCTTCGCGGGGGTGCAGCTGGTCTTCAGCGACGCCCTGCGCGTCGACGACGTCGTCGTGGTCGAGGGCGAGTGGGGGCGGATCGGCGAGATCACCCTCAGCTACGTCGTGGTGGACCTGTGGGACGAGCGCCGGCTCGTCCTGCCCTGCACGCACTTCACCACCCAGCCGTTCGAGAACTGGACGCGGCAGGGCAGCGAGCTGCTGGGCGCGGTGGAGATCGACGTCGACTGGCGGGTGTCGCCCGCCCGCATGCGCCGGCACCTCGACGAGATCCTCGCGGACACCGACCTGTGGGACGGACGCACCTCGGTCCTCCAGGTCACGGACGCCGTCGGCGGGCTCGTGCGCGTGCGCATCCTCGTGAGCGCCCGCGACGCCCCGACCCTGTTCGACCTGCGGTGCCGCGTCCGCGAGGACATGGTGGTGTGGGTCCAGCAGGCGATGCCCGCCGCGGTGCCCGCTCAGCGCCTCCTATGGGCGGACAGCGGGACGGATGCCACCCCCTCCGACGGGCGGGACGCGGCGCGGCACAACGGCGCAGACGCCTCCATCGGCGGACGCACCGACGACGCCGACGTCCTCGAGGACGATCACGGCTCCGGGCTGTTCACCGGGAGCGCCGAGGCGGAGCGCCGCGCCAGCACCTTCACCCAGGCGATCCCGATCGTGCACGTCGACGGTGCGGGAGACCCGCGCCGCTGACCACGGTGCTCCCGCGCGCGAGCGCGGGAGCAACCCGGTCTCAGCCGGGGAAGTCGATCGAGGCGCGCTCGGCCACCACGGAGCGGACGAACGCCGCCGCCTCCTGGTGAGCCGGGTGCACCTGGTAGCGCTCGAGCGCCTCGACGTCGGCGAACTCGCTCACCAGCGCGACATCCCAGTTGGCCTGGGGGTACGCCACGTTCCGGCCGATCTCGATGTGCTGGATGTCGTCGATGACCTCGCGCAGGGCGAGCAGCCGCTCCGCGATCTGCTCCGCGTGCAGGGCACGGGTGTCGGCGTCGTCCGCCGCGAGCTTCCAGAGGACGATGTGTCGGATGCTCACGCGGAGGCTCCTTCGGTGTCGGCGGCCAGGAGCGCCGCGCGCAGGCGGTCGGCCGACACGCGCCAGTGCGCGTGCAGACGGCCGTCAATCAGGACGACGGGGATCTTCTCCCACCACTGGTCGTACAGGGCGGGGTCGTCGGCGATGGACGAATGCTCGACGGCGATGCCGTCGGCGACGCCGTCGGGCAGATCAGAGACCACCGAGTCGACGATCTGCTCGGCGACCTCGCAGAGGTGGCAGTCGGGCTTGCCGATGAGCGTGAGGGTCGTCACGCTCCCATCCTAGGAGCCGGGGAGGCGCTCAGGACTGAACGTCGTACCCCGCGGCGATCCATTCCCCGGTGCCGCCCTCGACGTTGGTCGCGTCGTGCCCGCGGGCGGTGAGGGCCTCGACGACCCGCGCCGAACGGCCGCCGGCCTGGCAGATGACGTCGAACGCGCCCTCGGGCAGCTCGTCGAGGTGCTCGCCCAGGGTCGACATGGGCAGGTTCACGGCGCCCGGCACGTGGCCGGCGACGAACTCGTGCTCCTCCCGCACGTCGATGAGCGGGCGCTCGCGGCCCGCGTGCAGATCGTGGACGGTGATGGACTGCATGCTTCCTCCGAGGACGGACGACGGCCGGGCCAACGGATACACGAAGCGCCCGTCACAACAGGACAGGCGCTCGGTGTGGTGGCCGCGTTACTTCTTGTTGCGACGCTGGTGACGAGTCTTGCGAAGCAGCTTGCGGTGCTTCTTCTTCGCCATGCGCTTACGGCGCTTCTTGATGACAGAACCCACGGAAAACCTCACTAAGTCGGGGTCTGGGTGCCGATGTCGGCCCCCGGGAACACTAGGCGTTGGAAAAAAGCCTCGGATCAGTCTAGCCGACGTCGGACACCGGCCGCTGCACGGCATCCGCCACGGCGGATTCCGGCACCCGATAGCTGCGTCCGAAGCGGACGGCGGGCAGCTCGCCCGAGTGCACGAGACGGTAGACCGTCATCTTCGACACGCGCATCAGCTCGGCGACCTCGGCCACCGTCAGGAAACGCACGTCCGGCAACTCGGCCATCGACCACCCCTCGTCCGGGTGCTCTCACCCTCTGATGCTGGACACACTCTAGAGTCTGCGCGCGACGCGTGTAAACCGCTGTGACAGCCGTGACGGATGTGCGTTCAGCGGCCGGGCAGCTTGCGGAAAGCGCTCTCGATCGAGTGCTTCACGGACGCCGCCGCACGGCCGACGACTTCGGCCGCGTGGACGGCCGAATCCGGCAGCGCCGGCTCGTTCTCGGCATCCACCGAGAAGAACGGCACAAGCCAGTCGTCGACCTCGTCGAGAGGCGCGACCGTCAGGCTGTAGAAGCGGTGCTGCCCCACCTCGCGGACCGTGACCAGCTCGGCCTGGCGGAGCACCTTGAGGTGCTTCGACACTGTCGGCTGACTCACCCCGAGGGCCGTGACGATCTGCGAGACGCTCGTGCCCCGCTCCCCACCGGTGGCCCGATCGAGCAGCAGCTGAAGGATGTCGCGACGCGTCCCGTCAGCGATCACGTCGAAGATGTCCGCCATGGCATTAGATTAGCCGCGCCCTCGCACGAGTACCATGATCCGGGTTCCGGCAGAGAGGGAGTGGGCATGGCGGCGACGCCGAGCGACCGACGTGCCGGAGTGCGCGTACGGCGCATCGCATACGAGGCGTGGGACGCGCTCCGGACCCTCACGACCGCCTCCCCCGCCCGTTTCGCGGTGCTCGTCTTCGTGACGCTCATCCTGCTATTCACCGCGCTGTTCTCGCTCCCGGCGGCCGCCGCCGACGGGCAGCGCACCTCCCTCGCGGACGCGCTCTTCACGGCGGTCTCCACGATCTGCGTCACCGGCCTCTCGACGGTGAACATGTACACGCACTGGTCGCCGCTCGGGCACGTCATCACCTACATCGGCGTCAACGTGGGCGCGTTGGGCGTGCTGACCCTGGCATCCATCCTCGGTCTCGTCATCTCGAAGCGCCTCGGTCTGCGCGCCAAGCTCATCGCCGCGGGCGACAGCAACCCGCTCCGCGTCCACGGCGGGCCCGTCAACGAGGGGCAGACCGTCCGGCTCGGCGAGGTCGGTCAGCTGCTGCGGACCGTCGCCCTGTCGACGCTGGTCATCGAGGCGGCCCTCACCGTCCTCATCTACCCGGCGCTCCTGGTCGGCGGCATCGACCCCTTCGTGGCGCTGTGGGAGGCGCCCTACTACGCCGCCATGGCGTTCACGAACACCGGCTTCGTGCCCAACGCCGAGGGCCTCACCCCGTTCGCGCAGGACTATTACCTGCTCACCGTGCTCATGGTGGGCGTCTTCCTCGGGTCGATCGGCTTCCCGGTCATCTTCACCCTGTGGCGCCACTACTGGCATTTCCGGCGGTGGTCGCTGCACGCCAAGCTCACGATCATCACGACCGTGATCCTCTTCTTCGCCGGCGCCGCGGTCATTCTCCTGCTGGAATATGACAACCCGTCCACCTTCGGGAGCATGGACGCCTGGGACACGACGTTCCAGGCCCTCTTCCTCTCCGCGATGACCCGGTCGGGCGGCTTCTCCGTCATCGACATCGGCGACCTCAACGGCGCGACCCTCATCGTCGGGTCGATGCTCATGTTCGTCGGCGGCGGGTCCGCCTCGACGGCGGGCGGCATCAAGGTGACGACGCTCGCCGTGCTGGCGCTGGCCGTCTGGTCCGAGGCGAAGGGACGCCCCGCGGTGCAGGCGTTCGGCCGCCGGATCCCCAGCGACGTCCAGCGCGTCGCCCTGTCGGTCGTGGCCTGGGGCGCGACGATCGTGGCGCTGTCGACCGTCATCATCAGCCGGATCACGAACGCCCCGATCGAGTACGTCCTGTTCGACGTCATCTCCGGCTTCGCCACCGTGGGGCTGTCCACGGGCCTGACCGCCGAGCTCCCCGACTCCGCCGTCTACGTGCTGGCCGTGACCATGTTCATGGGGCGCATTGGTACTGTGACACTCGCCGCGGCCGTCGCCGCGTCCTCTCGTTCGCAGCTCTACGCGCTGCCCGTGGAAAGGCCGATCGTTGGTTGAACGGATTCGCAGCGACGCGCCCGTCCTCGTGATCGGACTGGGCCGCTTCGGCGCCGCCTGCGCCGGGGAACTGGACCGGCTGGACCGCGACGTGCTCGCCGTCGACGGCAACCTCGAGCTCGTGCAGAAGTGGTCCGAGCGCGTCACCCACGCCGTACAGGCCGACGCCCGCAACATCGACGCGCTGCGTCAGATCGGCGCCCAGGACTTCCAGGTGGCCGTCGTCGCCGTCGGGTCGCTCATCGAGGCGTCCGTCCTCATCACCGCCAACCTCGTCGACCTCAAGGTCCCCCAGATCTGGGCGAAGGCGGTCTCGCAGTCGCACGGCAAGATTCTGTCGCGCGTCGGGGCGAACCACGTCATCTACCCCGAGCGCGAGGCCGGCGAGCGCGTCGCGCACCTCGTGAGCGGTCGCATGCTGGACTTCATCCGCTTCGACGACGACTTCGTCCTCGCCAAGATGTACCCGCCCAAGCTGGTCCGCGGCGTGGGCCTGAACGAGTCGGGCGTGCGCTCGAAGTACAACGTCACGGTCGTCGGCGTGAAGAGCCCGGGCCGCCCGTTCCGCTACGCCGAGGCGAACACCGTGGTCACGAATCACGACCTCATCATCGTGTCGGGGACCAACAGCGACATCGAGCGGTTCGCGGCGCTCGACCGCTGATCGCGGGGCCCCGGCGGGCGCTACGGGTCGCGCCTTCGGCGACGCTCACGCGTCGATGTCGAGCTCGAGCTCGACCACATCGTCCACGGCGACGCCCTCGGCATCCTGCAGCGCCTTCTTGATCGGCACGACGTAGCCGCCGTCCTTCGGCCAGAGCGACGTCGTCACACGCGTGCGGCCGATCGTGACCGCCGCGGGGATCATCCCCCAGCCGTACGTCACGACGGGGGCGACCTCGGCGATCCTCGCGGCCTCCCGCTCCGGGACGGTGACGAAGTGGAACGGCGCGGGACCGCGCCAGAACCAGATCTCCCCCGAGAACCGCAGTCGCATGTCAGCTCCCGGCGGCGAGCTCCCGGGCCCGCGCCAGCGCGGCCTCGGCGGCCTCGGTGAACGTCCGGTCCAGGCGCGCCTCCTGCAGCACGGCGACCGCCCGTTCGGTGGTGCCCTTCGGGCTCGTCACGCGACGTCGGAGCTCGGCGGGGTCGTGCTCGGAGGCATCCATCAGCACCGTCGCCCCGATGAAGGTCTGCTCGGCGAGGAGGCGCGCGTCGGCCGTCGAGAAGCCCATCGCTTCAGCGGCCGCGGTGAACTGCTCGACCAGCAGGAACACGTAGGCGGGGCCCGACCCCGAGATGGTCGACAGCGCGTCGATCTGCGACTCCGGCACCTCCAGCACGGCGCCGACGGTCTCGAACAGGCGACGCACGACCGCGACCTGCTCCTCGGACGCGCTCGGACCCGCGGCGAGCCCCGTCACGCCCTTGCCGACGAGCGACGGCGTGTTGGGCATCGACCGCAGTGTCGCGACGTCCGCGCCCAGACGGTCGGCGAACGTGGCGAGGGTGACGCCGGCCGCCAGGCTCACGACGACCGCGCCGGGACGCAGGTGCGGGCGGATCTCGTCGAGGAGGTCGGGCACCATGGCCGGCTTGACCCCGATGAGGACGATGTCGGCGGATGCCACGGCCTCGGCGTTGCCGTCCGCGTTCGCCTCCAGGGCGATGCTCGTCACGCCCTCGAGATCCGCCAGCTCGGCGGCCTTCGCGATCGACCGGTTCGTCGCGACGATCCCCCCGCCGGAGAGCCCGGCCGTCACGAGGCCGCGCAGGATCGCACCGCCCATCGAGCCGGCGCCGAGAACGGCGATCGGAGGCAGGGACCCGGTGGCATCCGTCATGATCCCCAGTCTACGAACACCGCCTCGCCCGACGCGGGCAACCCTGAGTGCGGGCCGAAGGGGGGCGCGTTAGAGTCGGGAGCGCGCGGGGTACCGGGGCTCCGCGCTCGACCCGGAGGACCTCGCATGACTCTCTTCGACGGCATCGCCGCCCGCCTCGTCGACACCGGTCGGCTGAGCGTGAACGTGCTCGAGCGCGCCGGCGACGATCCCGCGACGGTGGCCGAGCAGACGGTCGTGCTCGTGCACGGCAGCGTCGCCTCGTCGCTGTTCTGGCAGGAGATCATGCAGGACCTGCCGAGCGACCTGCGCGTGCTCGCGGTCGACCTGCGCGGCTTCGGCGGCACCGAGCACTCCCCCATCGACGCCACCCGCGGCGTCCGCGACTTCAGCGACGACCTGCACGCGACCCTTCAGACCCTCGGCCTCGACGCGGTGCACCTCGTGGGGTGGGCCCTCGGCGGCGCCGTCGTCCTGCAGTACGCGCTCGACCACCCCGTGCTCTCCCTGACCCTCCAGGCGCCCCTGTCGCCGTACGGGTTCGGCGGTACGCGCCGGGACGGCTCCCTCGTGTCCGAGAACGGCGCGGGCACCGGTGCGGGGGCGGCCAACCCCGACTTCGTGCAGCGGCTCACCGCTCGCGACGCCACCGACGACGCCCCCACCTCCCCCCGCTCCGTGTTCCGCTCGAGCTACGTCTCGTCGGACTACCGTTCCGAGCACGAGGACGTGTGGGTGGAGGCCATGCTCAGCACCTCCACCGCCGGCGGCAACTACCCCGGCGACGCGCGAACCGTCGCGACCTGGCCGGGGTTCGCACCGGGCACGACCGGCGTGCTCAACGCGATCGCGCCCACCCACCTCGACCTCTCCGCGATCGTCGACATCGCCGACAAGCCGCCGGTGCTGTGGATCCACGGCACCGCCGACGCCGTCGTGTCGGACACCTCTTTCTCGGACGTGCACCACCTGGGCGCGCTCGGCGTTGTCCCCGGGTGGCCCGGCGCCGACGCCGCGCCCGCGCAGCCGATGGTCTCGCAGACCCGCGACGTGCTCGCCGACTACGCGGCGGCCGGGGGCGCGGTCACCGAGCTCGCCGTCGAGGACGCCGGGCACGCCGTGCACCTGGAACGGCCCGCGCAGTTCCGTCGGGCGCTGCTGGAGCACATCGGCTACGTCGGGCGCCCCGCCGACCCCGCGCCGCCGACCGAGGCGATCATCCTGCGCTCGGCCGATTGATCCGCCCACCCCGAGGAGCCCTTCGTGGAGTACTGCCTGTTCACCGAGCCCCAGGAGGGGTTCTCGTACGACGACCAGCTCGCGTTCGCCCGGTCCGCCGAGCAGCACGGACTGGACGGGTTCTTCCGCTCCGACCACTACCTGCGCATGGCCGACGGCGACCCGCTTCCCGGGCCCACCGACGCGTGGACCACCCTCGCCGGCCTCGCCCGCGAGACCTCGCGCATCCGCCTCGGCACCCTCGTGTCGTCGGTCACCTACCGGGTGCCCGCAATCCTCGCCATCCAGGTCGCCCAGGTCGACGCGATGTCCGGCGGACGCGTCGAGCTCGGGCTCGGCACCGGATGGTTCGCGCGCGAACATGCCGCCTACGGCATCCCGTTCCCCGACAAGCGTTTCGACCTCCTCGAGGAGCAGCTGCAGATCGTCACCGGACTGTGGTCCACACCGGTCGGCGAGACCTTCTCGTTCGACGGCGCGCATCATCGACTGGATGCCGCCCCCGCCCTGCCGAAGCCGGTGCAGACGCCCGTGCCGGTCATCGTCGGCGGCGGCGGACCGAAGCGCACCCCCGCGCTCGCGGCGCGCTACGCCACCGAGTTCAACATCGGCTTCGTGACCGAGGACGTCGTCGCGGAGAAGTTCGACGGGGTGCGCCGCGCCTGCGACACCATCGGCCGCGACCCCGGGTCGCTGAAGCTGTCGGTCGCGCTCCCGACGATCATCGGCGCGGACGACGCCGAGATCGAGCGCCGCGTCGCCGCGATCGGTCAGACCCGGGCGCAGTTCGACAACGGGGCCAACCTCATCGGCACCCCCGCGGAGGTCGCCGAGCGCGTGGAGCGGCTCGCGGCGCGGGGCGCACAGCGCGTCTACTTCCAGCTGCTCGACCTGCGCGACGTGGACCACGCCGACCAGGTGGGCGCGGAGCTGCTGCCGCTCCTCCCCCGCTGAGCCGGGCGCGTCCGGGCCGTCAGTCCCCGCGGCGGTCCTCGAAGAACGCCTGCAGCAGGGCCGACGCCTCCTCCTCGGCGACCCCGCCGACCACCTCGACCCGGTACGGCAGGCGCCGGTCGCGGAGCACGTCGTACATCGATCCGGCCGCGCCGGCCTTGGCATCCCAGGATCCGAAGACGACCCGCGGCACGCGCGCCTGCAGGACGGCGCCCGCGCACATGACGCACGGCTCCAGCGTGACGACGAGGGTGCAGTCCGCGAGATGCCACGAGCCGAGAGCGTCGGCGGCGCGGCGCAGCGCGACGACCTCCGCGTGCGCGGTCGGGTCGCCCGTCCGCTCGCGCAGGTTCCGCCCCTCGCCGAGGACCCGGCCGTCGGGCCCCAGGACCACCGCCCCCACCGGGACGTCGCCCTCCGCCGCGGCCTCCCCGGCCAGCACGAGGGCACGGCGCATCGCGTCGAGGTCGGCGGCGAGCGGGGTCACGGTCCTCCGGGACGGGAAGTGCGACGCCGGGGTCGGGCGCGCGGGCGGAACGGCTAGCCTTGAGCCTATGCGTGTCCACGTCGCCGATCACCCGCTCATCACCCACAAGCTCACGGTGCTGCGTGACGTGCAGACGTCGTCGCCGGTGTTCCGCCAGCTGACCGAGGAGCTCGTGACGCTCCTCGCGTACGAGGCGACCCGCAACGTCCGCGTCGACCCCGTCGAGATCCAGACCCCGGTCACCACCACCACCGGGGTGAAGATCAGCGAGCCCCGCCCGATCGTCGTCCCCATCCTGCGTGCCGGTCTCGGCATGCTCGAGGGCATGGTCAAGCTCCTCCCGACGGCCGAGGTCGGCTTCCTCGGCATGGTCCGCGACGAGGAGACCTTCGAGCCGACCACCTACGCCGAGCGGCTGCCGGACGACCTCAGCGACCGCCAGTGCTTCGTGCTCGACCCGATGCTCGCCACCGGCGGCTCGCTCGGCGCGGCCATCAACTTCCTGTTCGCCCGCGGCGCGCAGGACGTCACCGCGATCTGCCTGCTCGGGGCGCCCGAGGGCGTCGCGGCCATCGAGAAGCAGGTCGAGGGGCACGACGTCACGCTCGTGCTGGGCGCGGTCGACGAGCGCCTCAACGAGAAGGGCTACATCGTGCCCGGTCTCGGCGACGCGGGCGACCGCCTCTACGGCACGGCCTGAGGCGCGCCCCGCGGCTCAGACGACGGCGGGCCCGCACGTCGCCGGTGAGGGCGCCCGCCGATGTCGGCGGGGCCGCCCTCAGACGACGGCCGGCTCGCGCACATCGGCCTCGACGAGGCGCGCGAACGCGCTGAGGCGGGCGACTCCCTCCGGCGTGCGCGGGAGGTCGTCGAGCAGTGCGGGCGAGAAGACCACGTACGCCGCCTGCATCGCGCGCGAGATCGCGACGTTGATCCGGTTGCGCAGCAGGAGGAACTCGAGCCCGCGCGGAGCCTCCCGGCCGGAGGACGCGGCGAGGGTGAGGACCGCGACCACCGCCTCCTTGCCTTGGAACCGGTCCACCGTGCCGACCGGCACGTCGGCGAACCCGGCCGCGGCCAGTGCCTCCTCGACCGCCACCTGCTGGGCGTTGTAGGGCGTGATCACGATGATGTCGTCGGCCCGCAGGGGCCGGGGCTCGTGCCGGACCGCGGTGTCGCCGGCGCCGCCCTCCGCACCGGTCCACCGACGCCCCACGAGGTCTGCGACGATGCGCACGACCTCCGCCGCCTCCTCGGGCGAGCAGGTCGCGTTGCCGGTGTGACGCACCGGGCGCACGTGCACGCCCGGCTCGACCCCGTCCAGGGTGCGCAGCGCCGTGGAGGGGTGCGCGGCCAGGCGCCCCTCGTACGACAGGCGCGATACGGGCTCGGCGACGTCCGGGTGCATGCGCCGGGTGCGCGCGAGGAAGTAGCCGAGCTCCGCGGGCACGACCTCGGCACCGTCGATGATCCACCCCAGCGCGGACGTGTCGACGGGCTCCGGGTGGGTGCCCTGGCTGACCTGCGGCAGCTGCTGCGGGTCGCCGAGCAGCAGCAGGCGCTGGGCGACGAGGGAGACGGCGATCGTGGATGCCAGCGAGAACTGCCCCGCCTCGTCGATGACGAGCAGGTCGAGGCTGCCGCGCGGCAGGCGGCCCTCGTGACTGAAGTCCCAGGCCGTCCCGCCGACGACGAAGCCCGTCGCGGCGTTCTCGGCCGTGAAGGCGGCGATGCCGTTCTTCGGCAGCACCGTGAAGGCGTGCGCGGCCGCGGGATCCTTCGGCGCCTTGCCGACCCGCGACGCCGGGACGCCGGCATCGACCACCCGGTCGAGCATGTTCTCGACCGTCGCGTGCGATTGCGCGACCACGCCGACGCGGAACCCGCGCTCGGCGACGAGACGCGCGATGACGTGGGAGCCGACGTAGGTCTTGCCCGTGCCGGGAGGGCCCTGCACCGCGAGGTAGCTGTGGTCGAGGTCCGCCACGCTGCGCGTGATGGCCCCGACCTCGTCGAGAGGCTCGGCGGTGGCGGGGCCCCCGCCCGCGGTCCCGGCGACGGGGGCGGCGGTGACGCCGGTGACCGCGGCGAGCGCGCCGGACCGCGTGCGCGGCGGCACGCGACGCAGGATGTCGGCGGCCGGGCCCTGCGGGATCCGCGGCGCCGCCGCCAGCACGGCGTCGGCCCAGGCGTCGATCGCCTTCTGCTGGTTGCCGGCCC
Source organism: Microbacterium sp. HMH0099 (assembly GCF_049384025.1). NCBI lineage: Bacteria > Bacillati > Actinomycetota > Actinomycetes > Micrococcales > Microbacteriaceae > Microbacterium > Microbacterium sp. HMH0099. The sequence goes on from NZ_JBMRJR010000006.1 coordinate 202,207, forward strand.
GAGGCGGTGCGGGCGGCGTCAGGGCCAGCGGCAGCTCGTCCCACGTCACGCCGTCGGCCGCGACCTCCTCGACGACGGCCCCGTCGTCGAGCACCTCGCGGACGGTGACCCGCCGCGCGCCGTGGATCCAGCGCGGCCGGGTCTCCATCGGGAACGGCGCCGGCAGGTCGTAGACGGCGAACGGCTCGCCGTCGACGCTGAGACGCGTACCAGGGGCGAGCTCGCCGCGCAGTTCGATGAGGCGGCGTTCCGCGCCGCGGCCGGACTCGGCGATGTGCCAGTCCGCCACCACGCGGGAGCGGGCGGCGTCGACGACGACCACGTCGCGGGTCTCCTCCCACACCGACACCGGCTCGCGCAGGCGCAGGAAGTGGGTGGCCCAGTACGTCTTCTCCTCGCGCGGGTAGTAGTCGATCGCGGCGGCCGCCAGACGCAGGGCGACCGCGTCCGCCTCGTCGGCGTCGGCCGCCCACCGCTGCAGCGCCGTCGCGCGGGGCGAGGGCTCGTAGGCCTGCTCGTCGGGCTCGGCGCCCCGGGCCGGGACGGCGCCCGACTCGCGGGCGCGCTCGACGAGCCAGTCGCGCAGGCGACGGGTCGAGACACAGTCGTAGCGGTTGTAGTCCGCGAGGTCGTCGAGCACGCGCCGCGCCCCGTCCGCGTCGCCGTCCGCCGCGAGCGCCCGCGCCTCCACGTACTTGACGATGGAGTCGTCACCGCGCTGCACGTCGCTCGTACGCACCTCGTCGCCCATGTACAACGGCTCGAGCTTCTTGATGGAGTACGACCGCGATCCGACGCGGAGCGCACGACGGACGACCGGGTACAGGTCGACGAAGACGCCGTCGCGCAGCAGCCGGTCGACGTCCGCCTCGCGCACCCCGTACCGTGCCGCCATCGTGAGCAGGTGCGTCGGCTCGTAGGGCGCGTAGTGGTAGATGTGCATGCCGGGGAACCGCTCGCGCCGCAGCGCCACCATGTCGAGGAAGCGCTCCAGCGCCGCCCGCTCCTCGTCGAACGTGTGCGCCCACAGCGCGCCGTACGTCTCGCGGCTGTCGACCCACCCGAACAGGTAGTCGATGCCCCAGTGCGCGCCGGCGCCCTCCGTGTAGAGCGGGTCGCCCTCGAAGTCGAAGAAGAGGTCGCCGTGGTCCGGACGGGGCAGCACGCCGAGCGACTTGGGGGCGACGACCTCGAAGGTGGGGACGGCGTGCGGGTCGGCGTCCGCCTCGTCCCCGGGCACGCCGGCCGGACTCGCGAGCTGCAGCCGGGCCTGCGTGCGCAGCGACTGGAACGTGTCGGCGCTCATCGCGCTCGGACCCGTCGCGGCGGCGGCGAGCGCGTCGATCGTCTCGAGCCCGCCGGCGCGCAGACGCTCGCGCTGGACGGGGCGCATGCCCGCCACGAGGAGCAGGTCGCGGTGGGCGACGACCTCGAGCTCGCACGTGGCGCACCGCCCGCACGCGATGACGGCGAGGTCGCCGCGCGGGTCGCCCCACGGGATGACGGGGCCGGCGGTGGCGAGACCGACGGCGCGGTCCGCGATGAGGGCGCGCAGCCGGGCCCGCCGCAGGCCGAACACCGGCAGGAGGTCGTCGACACGGTGCTCGCTGACCGACCCGTCGCCGAGGAGGAGCTGCACGTCGTCGGCGCGGGGGACGCCGAGGCGGTCCAGCTGGTCGACGTAGGCGGCGAGCTGCATGAGGGCGGTGACCCGGGCCCGGCGGGCGAGCTTGGTGTCCTGCACGACCCAGCGACGTGGCATCCCGTCGCCCCGATCCGGCTCGCGGACGAGGAAGTCGGCGAACCCGACGAACTCCTCGGTGGCGAACGCCGCCTGGTAGACGACCTCGACGCCCGGGTCGGTCAGGGCGTCGCCGGTGAGGCGGACCGCCTCGGCGAGCGCCGCCGCATCCGACGAGCGCGTCTCGGGGATCTCGCGCACGGCCGCGCCGAAACGGGCCCGGTAGTCGTCGAGCACGCGCAGCTCGTGCGCGGTGCCGAGGCGGGCCGCGCGCTCGAGCGTGGCGTCCTCGGGGTCGTCGACGGGCGCGATGCGGCCGACCTTCGCGTCGATGGCCCGCAGCCACGCGAACTCGCATTCGGCTGCCGCCTTGAGGTCGCTGGCGCTCCAGACGATCCGACCGTCGTGCTCGATGTACCGCATGATCCCCCACGGTAATCCGGGGCGCCGACATCGGCGGTCGCGGCGCCCGGACGGGGCCCTGCGCGATCCGGCCGCCCCCTGTCGGGAGCACCTGACAGACTGAACGGGTGAGCACCGACCTGCCGTTCGAGAGCGTCTACCGGCACGGGTTCGCGCGCGTCGCCGCGTGCACGATCCCCGTCGCGGTGGCGGACCCCGCCCGCAACGCCGACGCCGTCCTCGCCTCGGCGCGCGACTGCCACGACGAGGGCGTCGCCGTGGCCGTGTTCCCGGAGCTGTGCCTGTCCGGTTACGCCATCGACGACCTGGTCATGCAGGACCCTCTGCTCGACGCGGTCGAGGCGGCGGTGGGGCGCATTGTCGCGGCATCCGTCGACCTTCTGCCCGTGCTGCTGGTGGGTGCGCCGCTGCGCAGCGGCAACCGCCTCTACAACTGCGCGGTCGTGATCCACCGCGGCCGGGTGCTGGGCGTCGCACCGAAGTCGTACCTGCCGACCTACCGGGAGTTCTACGAGCACCGGTGGTTCGCCCGCGGTGACGACCGGTCGGACGAGCTCATCGTCGTGGCCGGGCAGACGGCGCCCTTCGGCCCCGACCTGCTCTTCGACGCGGTCGACGTCCCCGGGCTGACCGTGCACGCCGAGGTCTGCGAGGACGTGTGGGTGCCGATCCCGCCGTCGTCCGGGGCCGCGCTGGCCGGCGCCACCGTGCTCGCGAACCTCTCCGGCAGCCCCATCACGATCGGCCGCGCCGACGACCGGTCGCTGCTGTCGCAGTCCCAGTCGCTCCGCTGCCTCGCCGCGTACGTGTACGCCGCCGCGGGGCAGGGCGAGTCGACCAACGACGTCTCGTGGGACGGCCAGACCATGATCTACGAGGGCGGGCAGCTGCTCACGACCACCGAGAGGTTCCCCGACGGTCCGCGGCGGAGCGTCGCCGACGTCGACCTCGACCGCCTGCGGCAGGACCGCCTCCGCCAGGGCACCTTCGACGACAACCGGCGCACGACCCGGCCGCGGTTCCGCACCGTGACGTTCGAGCTGGCTCCCCCGGCGGCCGACATCGGCCTGCGCCGCGCCCTCGACCGCTTCCCGTTCGTCCCCGACGACCCGTCCCGCCTCGCGCAGGACTGCTACGAGGCGTTCAACATCCAGGTGTCGGGTCTCGTGCAGCGCCTGGAGGCCATCGGGAACCCCAAGCCGGTGCTCGGCGTCAGCGGCGGACTCGACTCCACGCACGCCCTCCTCGTCATCGCGCGGGCCATGGACCGTATGGGCCGGCCGCGCAGCGACATCCTCACCTACACCCTGCCCGGCTTCGCCACGAGCGAGCGGACCAAGCGCAACGCCATCGCCCTCGCCGAGGCCGTCGGGGCGTCCATCGAGGAGATCGACATCCGCCCGGCGGCATCCGAGATGCTGGCGCGCATGGGGCACCCGTTCGCCGCGGGCGAGCCCGTGCACGACGTCACGTTCGAGAACGTGCAGGCCGGTCTGCGCACCGACTACCTCTTCCGCCTGGCGAACCAGAACGGCGGCATCGTCGTGGGCACCGGCGACCTGTCCGAGATCGCGCTGGGCTGGTCGACGTACGGCGTCGGCGACCAGATGAGCCACTACTCCGTGAACCCGGGGGTGCCGAAGACCCTCATCCAGCACGTCATCCGGTGGGTCATCTCCGCCGGGGAGCTCAGCGCCGCCACCGTCGAGGTGCTGCAGGCCGTCCTCGACACCGAGATCAGCCCCGAGCTGGTGCCGGCCGGTCAGGACGGACGGATGCAGTCCACGGAGGACCGCATCGGCCCCTACAACCTCCACGACTTCACGCTGTACCACGTGCTGCGCTACGGCTTCCGGCCGTCGAAGATCGCGTTCCTCGCCGCCCGGGCCTGGGGGGATCCGGATGCCGGGACGTGGCCTCCGGGATACCCGGAAGGTCAGCGCCCGTCCTACGACCTGGTCACCGTCGCACGGTGGCTCGACGTGTTCCTGCAGCGGTTCTTCGGCTTCGCGCAGTTCAAGCGCACCGCCATCCCCAACGGCCCGAAGGTGTCCCCCGCAGGCTCGCTGTCGCCGCGCGGCGACTGGCGCGCCCCGTCGGACGGGAATGCGCGGGTGTGGCTCGCCGACCTGCACGCCGCAGTGCCCCAGGCGTTCGAGGACTGACCCGCGGCCGCGTCGGCGCGCTCGGGTCGTTCGACGCGCTCGGGTCGCCCGCCGCGGCCGCGTCGGCGCGCTCGGGTCGTTCGGCGCGCACGGGTCACCCGCCGTGGCCGCGTCGGGCCGCCCGCGCGGGGCTACCAGCCCATCGAGCCCGGGACGCCCTTGAACGGGCCGGCGAGGTCCGACGTCACCCATCCGCCGTAGAAGCCGCCCGGCTGCGGCTCGACGACTTCGCCGTTCACGATGCAGCGGTCCATCGGGCCGGCGTACACCGCCACGCGATCGGCGAGGACCTCGTAGCCGGGCATCGGCGACGGGTAGTTCCACGCCGCCCGTTCCGCGACCACGCCTCCGCCGCCATGGACGTCGAAGTACCGCGCCCCGCCCTTGAACTCGCAGAACGACGCCCCCTGGCCCAGGGTGAGCGCGTCGCCGAAGGCGTCGATCGGCAGGTAGTAGACCGGCGGGTGGCTCGTCTCGAGCACGCGCACGACGTCGTCGGTGTCGGCGATGCGCACACCGCCGAAGTCGATCTGCACGCGGCCGGGGACGCGCTCCACGCGCGGCGGCCGGGGGAAGTCCCACACCGAGAGCTGGCCGGGACGGATCGGGTGGGGTACGGGACGCGCCATCCCTCCACGCTACGCAGCGCCCGCCGGTGGTCAAGCCCTCGCGCCGGGACATGTTCACGGCATTCGCTACGCAGCGCCCGCCGGTGGTCACGCCCTCGCGCCGGGACATGTCCACGGCATTCGCTACGCAGCGCCCGCCGGTGGTCAAGCCCTCGCGCCGGGACATGTTCACGGCATTCGCTACGCAGCGCCCGCCGGTGGTCACGCCCTCGCGCCGGGACATGTCCACGGCATTCGCTACGCTGATCCCGGGAGGCGAACGGGTGAGCGGCGACAGAAGCATCGGCGGCAACGGCCGGTACCGGGTGTACCAGGTGATCGGTCTGATCCTGGGCGCCCTGTTCGTCGCGGTCGGCCTCGCCGCGATCCTCGGCGGCGGCGGACCGGTCATCGGGGTCATCGGCCTCGTCGGCGGCGCCGCCGTGATCGCCGTCTCGATCGTCATGATGGTGCGCTCGTGAGCGCCCCCGAGGGCGGCGGCGGCCGCAAGTACCCGCCGGGCACCATCGTCATCTGGGTCGCGGTCTCGGCCGTCGGCCTCTGGCTCATCGGCAGCGGCCTGGTCGGCATCCTGTCCGGCAGCTGACGCGCGCCCCCACCGATCCGCCCGGGGATGAGACGGTGCACGGCGGCGCGCCGCGGAATTCTTCACGCCGCAGGTCGTTGACCTTCTCCAGATCCACACGACCTGGAAGGGCATCATGACGCGCATCGGACAGAGCGACCTCGACATCCTCCCGCTCTCGCTCGGCGGGAACGTCTTCGGCTGGACGGCCGACCGCGACACCTCCTTCGCCGTGCTCGACGCGTTCCACGCCGGCGGCGGCGACTTCATCGACACCGCCGACGGCTACAGCGCCTGGGTCCCCGGCAACAGCGGCGGCGAGAGCGAGACCCTCATCGGCGAGTGGCTGGCCTCGCGCAAGCCCGCCGACGTCGTCATCGCGACCAAAGTCAGCACCCACCCCGACTTCCGCGGGCTGTCCGCGTCGAACGTCCGCGCCGCCGCCGAGGCATCCCTCTCCCGCCTCGGCGTCGAGGCGATCGACCTCTACTATGCGCACTTCGACGACCCCGAGACCCCGCTCGAGGAGACGGTCGGCGCCTTCGCCGACCTCGTCCGGGACGGCCTCGTCCGTCACGTCGCCGTGTCGAACTACACGGCGGAGCGCATCCGCGAGTGGATCTCGCTCGCGCAGTCCTCCGGCGCCGCCCTGCCCGTCGCCGTCCAGCCGCACTACAACCTCGTCCACCGCACCGAGGTGGAGAGCGAGATCGTCCCCGTCGCCGAGGAGTTCGGCCTCTCGCTCGTTCCGTACTACGCCCTCGCGAGCGGATTCCTCACCGGCAAGTACCGGACCCCGGATGCCGCCGGCTCCTCGCCCCGCGCCGGCACCGCCGCGAAGCTGGCCACTCCCGCCGGCCTCGCCCTGATCGACGCGCTCGAGGAGGTGGGCGCCGCCCACGACGCCTCGATCGCCTCCACGGCCCTGGCGTGGCTGCGCCGGCAGCCCACGGTGGCCGCGCCGATCGCGAGCGCGTCGAAGCCCGAGCAGGTCGCCGACCTGCTGGCGAGCGCGCGCCTGGAGCTGTCGGACGACGAGGTCGCGCGTCTGTCCGCCGCGTCCGCCGCCGCCCAGTCCTGAACGTGTGATGTCGGGCCCGGCGGACCGGCCATGATGGAGGGGTGAAGCTCCTCGTCGCCGCCCACGTGTCCGAGCTCGTCGCGTTCGAGGAGGACCTGCCCGGGTTCGACCGTCTGCTGACCGGTGTCGGCAAGATCCCCGCGGCCTACGCCCTCACCCGCGCACTGAGCGGCCGCACGTACGACGAGATCGTCGTCGTCGGCACGGCCGGCGCCATCGACCCCGAGGTGGAGGGCGGGGTGTACGACATCGCCGCCGCCATCCAGCACGACGTGAAGGACCTGGACGGCGTCTTCGGGCAGCACGTGTCCCTCCCCGCGCGCGTGGAGACCGGGGTCGACGGCCTGGTGATCGCCACGGGCGACCACTTCGTCGACGACGCCGAGACCGTCGCCCTCGTCCGCGCGCTCGACGCCCGTCTCGTCGACATGGAGTCCTACGCGCTGATCTGGGTCGCCCAGCAGTTCGGCGTCCCTATCCGCATCCTGCGGGCCGTGTCCGACCGCGCCCAGGACGGAGCGACGCAGGTCTGGGACGAGGTCGTGGAACGCTGCAGCCACCAGCTGCGCGCGGTCGTGCGCGAGCGCTACGGGGTCTGACCCGCGGCATCCATCCTCGACAACCCCGACGGCCTCAGGGCGTCTGCGATCCGCGGCGGGCGCGTCTCGTCAGGTCGACGACGCCGATGACGAGGGCGAGCCCCAGGAACACCCCGACGGCGATCATCCCGCTCGCGTAGGCGTCGTGGAAGACCGTGAGGGTCTCCTCGGTGTCCTGCTCCCGGTAGACCGTCGCGTAGAAGAGGGCGAGCGCGATCGCCGTGCCCACGGCCGTGCCGATGCGCTGACCGAGCTGGCCGACCGAGCCGGCGACGCCGCCGCTGGCGACCGGGATGTCCGCGAGCGTCAGCGTCTGGTTGGGCGAGATCACCAGGCCGCCGGCGAAGCCGCCGAGCACCATCACCCCGGCCATCACCCACGGCGTCCATTCCGGGGCGGTGAACACCGCCGCCAGGACCAGTCCCCCGGCCGTCGCGACCATGCCCACGATCCCCGCGACCACGAGGGGGCGCCCCAGGCGGATGACGAGGTTCCCGCCGATCCAGGAGCTCCACGCGGATGCCACGGCGAAGCCGATCGTCACCATCCCGGCGAACACCGGCTCGAGGCCGAGACCTCCCTGCAGGTAGAGCGTGCCGAGGAGGAACATCGCGGGGATCGCCGAGAAGTACGCGGTGGAGATCAGCACGCCGTTGCGGTACGACGACAGCCGGAAGATCGAGAACGGCATGAGGGGCGACCCGCCGCGGTCGGCGTAGCGGCGCTCCCAGAAGACGAAGACCGCCGCGAACAGCACGGACACCACCAGCAGCCACCAGCGGCGGGGGTCGTCGTCGGGTGATCCCGTCGTGAACAGGAACGGCCACATCAGCGCGATGATCGTCAGCCCGAAGAGCAGGACGCCGACCGGGTCGAGGTCGAGGCGGCGGTGGGACTTCTCCCGGGTGGCGGGGAGCAGCCAGGCGGCGAGGGCGATCACGATCGCGACGAGGGGGATGTTGATCCAGAAGATCAGGCGCCACCCGTCGGTGTCGCCGCCGAGGGCGATGAGGAGGCCGCCGAGGGTGGGGCCGAAGGCCGTCGCGATGCCGATCGTCGCGCCGAACAGCCCGAAGGCGCGGCCCCGCTCCTTGCCCTGGAACAGCTGCTGCACAAGCCCGAGGACCTGCGGCATCTGGATACCGGCGGCCACGCCCTGCAGCAGCCTCGCGGTCAGCAGGACCGCCGTGTTCGGCGCGAGGGCGCACGCGAGGCTCGTGACGAGGAACAACGACAGGCCTACAAGGAAGAGCACCCGGCGCGACCGCAGGTCGCCGAGTCGCCCGGCGGGCACGAGCACGAGGCCGAACGTGAGGATGTAGCCCGACACGACGAGCTGCAGCTCGGTGGGGCCCGCGCCGAGCGCCGCCTCGATCGAGGGCAGGGCGACATTGACCTTGGTCAGGTCGAGGATCGTCAGGGCGGCGACGGACACGGCGACCCAGTAGGCGCGCCAGCGGTGCTTCGGCGAGAGGACGATGTCGCGGGTGGGCGGGTGGGCGCCACCGGCGGGCGCGGACTGATCAGGCATCGCTCGCGACGCTACTCCCGCGCGGGAGGCGGCCGGTCGGGGTTGCGCGGAACGGGCGAGGGCACCAGCGGGTCCGCGCTGGCGGGTCAGTCGACGTCGCGGCGCGCGAAGACGGCGCGCAGCACGAAGAAGACGATGAGCGCGACGACGGCCACCGCGAGGAGACGGAAGACGAACGCGACGAGCGAGAAGAGGATGTTGACCAGGAACCACGCGATGACGATGGCCGCGATGACGCCGAGGACGGTCCACAGGGTGCTCTTGCGCATGGTGCCAGCCTACGGCGCGGATGCGAGGGCGCGGCTCACACGAGCGCGGCGGCGTCCTGCCGGATGATGCTCGGGCCCCGCGGCGTCGCCGAGACGCGCAGGTGCGCGGGGAGCTGGTCCTTCATCGCGGCGACGTGGCTGATGACGCCGACCGTCCGACCCCCCTGGCGCAGCTCGTCGAGCGTCCGCAGCGCCAGATCGAGCGTCTCGTCGTCGAGGGAGCCGAAGCCCTCGTCGATGAAGAGCGTGTCCAGACGGATGCCGCCCGCGCGCGCGGTCACGACCTCGGCGAGGCCCAGCGCGAGCGCCAGCGACGCGAGGAACGTCTCTCCCCCCGAGAGGGACTGCGGCGGTCGGCACTGCCCGGTGAAGGCGTCCATGACCTCCAGGCCGAGACCGCTCGCGGCGCCGCGCGCGGCGAGTGCATCCGTGTGCTGCAGCCGGTAGCGCCCGCCGGACATGTGCTCGAGGCGCAGGTTCGCGGCCACGACGATCTCCTCCAGCTCCGCGGCGAGCACGAAGGTCTCCAGCGTCATGCGGTGGGTGTTCGGGGCGCGTCCCGCGACCGTGTTCGCGAGTCGGGCGATGACGGCGTGCTCCTCCGAGAGCCGCGCGACCGCGTCGTGCCCCGCGTCGGCGCGCTGTGCCAGGTCGCGGAGGCGGGCGGCGGCGGACGCGGCCGCGGCGTGGGCGGCCGTGGCGGCGCTCGCCTCGGCACGGGCGGCGGCGACGGCGGCGACCACCGGGGTCAGGTCGACCGGCTCGTCCGGTTCGTCGACGAGGGCGAGCTCGAGCTCCAGCAGCCTCTGCCGGGCGGCGCGCTCCGCGCTCTCGTGGGTGCGCACGCGGGTGTCGAGCCGGCGGCGCTCCGCGGCGTCGCGCAGCGCCGCCGTCGCCTCCGACGCGTCGTCGAACGGGCTGCCGGCGAGACGTGCCGACAGGTCGTCGCCCGCCTCCGCCCGGGCCCGTACGCGCGTGCGGAGGTCCGTCCCGGCGTCCGCGAGCGCGCGCAGGCCGTCGCGCCGTGTCACGGCGTCGGCGCGGCGTGCCGCCACCGTGGGGAAGCCCCCGCGCGCCTCGTCGAGACCCGACCGTGCCGCCTCCGCCCGCTGGACCGCCAGCGCGAGCTCCTGCCGCTGGGCGACGAGCTCGGCGGCGAGCCGGTCGGACTCGGCCGCCGCGGCCGCGTCCAGCTCGGTCAGCGACCGGTGCTCGGCGCGGACGCGGCCCTCCTCGGCGACCTCGGCCGTCGCGGCGTCGACGAGCGCGGTCGCCTCGTCGAGACGCTCCACCAGGGCGGGCACGCTCTCTCCGCCCGCACGCGCGGCGGCGAGGGCGTGCGCGTCCCGGGCGACGCGGGCGGCGTCGGACGCCAGACGGTCGGCCTCCGCCGCGCTGTCCTTCCGCCGCTCGGCCGCCGCGATCTCCGCGTCGGTGACGGGGGCGGCCTCGTGGTCCGCCGGTTCCGGGTGCTCGCGCGAGCCGCAGACCGCGCAGGGCTCGCCCGGCACGAGGTCGCGCGCCAGCTCGCCCGCGGCTCCCGCGAGGCGACGGCGCAGGAGCGCCGCCCACGCCTGGACGGCCTGCTGCAGCTCGTCGGCACGGACGAGCGCGGTGAGCTCCGCCTGGTCGCGGTCGGCCGCGAGCCGCTCCGCCTCGCGTGCCGCCGCCAGACGTCCGGAGAGCTGCTGCGCCGCGGCGCGCGCGGCCTCCGCCCGGGCACCGGCACCCGCGAGGGTCTCCAGACGCGTCTCGAGCTGCCTCATCATCGTCGGGACGGCCGCACGTCGCTCGGCCAGGGCGGCGAGGGCTCCGTCCGCCTCCGCGACGGCCCGCTCGCGTGCACGGACGTCGGCCTCGGCCGCCGACGCGGACGCCTCGAGCCCGGAAGCCTCGTCGCAGCGCGCGACCGTCGCCGTCAGCGCGTCGATCCGCGCGCCGAGCTCCTCGCCCGGGATCGCGTCGTCGGCGTCGGCCGCTTCTTCCGCCGGGCCCGCGGCGCTCCCGGACGCCTCAGCGGCCGGGAGCTCGCCGAGCGCCCGGGCATCGGCGGCGGCCCGCTGCAACGCGGCGCGTGCCGCCGCCTCGTCCCGCCGGGCGCGCTCGACGGCCTCCAGGGGTGCGCGAAGGGCCTCCGCGGCGTTCGCCGCCTCCAGCTCGGCGCGCTGACGGACGATCTCCGGCGTCTCGGCATCGAGAGCGGCGAGCGCGGACCGTGCCCGCACCCGCTCGATCTGGCGTTCGCGGAGCGCCCGCGCCTCCCGCTCGCGATCGAGCGCGCGGTCCAGAAGTCGGCCGGCGTCGTCGCGTTCGCGCTCCAGCGTCTCGACGCGGTAGTCGGCGCGTTCGACCCCGCGCACCACCTGCGCCAGTCGCTCCACGACGGATGGGGCCGGGGCACCGTCGCCCGCCGGCCCGTCCGCCGTTCCCGACTCCTCGTCCGGCGTCAGCTCGTCCGCGAGCCGCCGAGCCTCGTCGAGCAGCGTGGAGACCTCGCCGCCCTCCGCGGCGAGCGCCTCGCCCGCGGCCTTGCGGCGGTCGTCGAGGGCGCGTTCGTACTGCTCGAACGTCCGCGTGCCGAACAGGGTGCGGAGCAGGCCCTGGCGCTCGTCGTTCTTGGCCAGGAGGAACCGGGCGAAGCGGTTCTGGGCGAGCAGGATGACCTGGAGGAACTGCTGCTGGGTCAGCCCCAGGATCTCGTCCAGGTGCGCGGCGACGTCGACGGGACGCGCCGCCACGCCGCTCCAGCCGTCCTCGCCGAGGACCTCGAGACCCGCGCGGTGGGCCTCCTTCGTCATGCCGCCGCCGCGCCGCTTGAGGCGCTCGTACTCCGGTGAGCGCGTGACCCGCCACCGTCGCCCCTCGGCGGTGAACTCCACGGCCACCCGGGTGGGGTCGTCCGGCCCGCAGTGGTCGCTGCGCACCCGCCGGTCCGCGCCGTCGTACCGCGGCACCCCGCCGTACAGCGCGAAGCAGATACCGTCGAGGACGCTCGACTTGCCCGCTCCGGTCCGGCCGGTGATGAGGAAGATCCCGTCGTCGGCGAACGCGTCGAGATCGACGACCTGCTTCTCCAGGAACGGCCCGAAGCCCTCGAGTTCGAGGCGGTGCAGCTTCATGCGCGCGCCTCCGCCGCGGTTCGGGCGTCGAGCACCTCGCGCAGCAGATCCCTCTCGGCGTCGGACGCGCCCTCGCCCTCGCGGACGTGGCCCAGGAACGCGTCGATGAGCTCGACCTCGTCGCGGGCGGCGCGCACGCGTCGCGCGTATCCGATCTCGTCGTCCTCGCGCGTGACGGCGGGGGTGTGCGCGACGGTGGCGCACCACGGGAACCGCGTCTGGAGACGACGCATGGGATCGGTCTGCGGTGTCGCGTCCGTGTACTCGGCCCGGACCCAGTGCTCGACGTGCTCGTCATGACGGGCGTCGGCGAGCAGGTCGTCGAGGGCACCGCGGAGGGTGACCAGCGGACGCGGAACGGGCAGCTCGAGCCACTCGACCGCCCCCAGCCCGTCGGCGTCGAGGTCGACGAGCCACGACCCGCGCGGCTTGCCGGCCTCGCCGAAGCTGTAGTGCAGCGGCGCACCGGCGTAGCGGACGTGGTCGGCGAGGCGCTGACGCCCGTGGATGTGCCCCAGGGCGACGTAGTCCAGGCCGTCGAACGTCGACAGCGGGACGACGTCGAGGCCGCCCTGACGGATCTCGCGCTCGACGCCCGGCGTCGCGTCGACCCCCGCCGCGAAGCAGTGCGCCGCGACGACCGCCCGGCCCCCGCGGCGCGCGTGATCGGCACGGACGAGCTCCATCGCGTGCCGCATCGTCTGCGCCTGCGTCCGCAGCTCGGCGTCGGGCCAGACGTTCCGCACGATGGCGGGCTCGAGGTACGGGATGCCGTACACGTGGACCGGCCCGTGGGCGTCGTCGAGCGTGACGGGCGTGCCCACGGAGGCGGGATCGGTCAGGACGGAGATCCCGTCGCGTAGCAGCCCCGACTGGAAGCCGAGGCGGGCGGCCGAGTCGTGGTTGCCGCTCGTGACGAGGACGCGGGCGCCCGCGTCCGTCAGCGCGGCCAGGGTGCGCGACAGCAGCGGATAACAGGCCGCCGACGGGGCCGCCGAGTCGAAGACGTCGCCGGCGACCACGACGAGGTCGACCGCGTGCGTCCGCACCTGCGCGACCAGCGCCTGCAGGACCCCGTCCAGCGCGTCGAGCGTGGAATGGCCGTGGAACGACCGCCCGATGTGCCAGTCCGACGTGTGGAGGATCCGCATGCAGAACACGGTACGTCGCCCCTCCGACATCGACGCGAGGGCACGCGCGGGTCCGGGAGGCCGACGCCGCGGCATCCCCCTCCCGGGTCCCGCAGGACGCCGCGCAGGCGCCCGGGACGCCCGGATAAGGTGTCGGGATGCTGCCCGAGGTCTCCGTCGTCTACCTGCGCCGCGGTGGCGCCCAGGGCGAGGTCCTGCTCGGCGAGAAGCTGACCGGTCTCGGGGCGGGCCGCCTCGTGGGGCCCGGCGGCAAGCTCGAGCCCGGAGAGACCCCCGTGGATGCCGCGGTGCGCGAGGTCCGCGAGGAGATCGGCGTCGAGGTGGCCCCGGCAGATCTCCGCCCCGTCGGCGCCCTGGACTACCACTTCCCGGATCGGCCCGCGTGGTCGCAGCGGTCGCACGTGTTCGTCGCCGACCGCTGGCGGGGCCGGCCGGTCGAGAGCGTCGAACTGCGCCCGGCGTGGTTCGCGCTCGACGCCGTCCCCTACGACCGGATGTGGGACGACGCACGACGGTGGCTCCCCGCCGTCCTGCGGGGAGCCACCGTCGATGCGTCCTGCGTCTTCGCCGCGGACCTGGCGACGGTCTCCCGATGGGAGCCGCGCCCGGCCTGATCAGCCGTTGGCGACCTCGGCGGCCAATGCCGCGATGCGGTCGTCGCCGAGGTCCAGGCCGATGTCGCTGAAGCGCTGGCGCAGCACCTCCGCGATGCGGTCCTCCGACTTGTCGCCCACGTCGGCGCGGGTCTGGACGACGACGCCGGCGATCCGCGCCTCGTCGTCGGTGTCGTGCGTGTCCATCATCGGGCCGGACTGCTCGCCGGGGCGCGACGGCGCGACCTGGGTGTCGGGCTCCGCGGGCATCTTGCGGTCCTCGTGGACCGCGCCGCCGACGGAATCGGCCGCGCCGGCACCGCCGTCGGGCTGCTCCGAGGGCTGGGGGGCGCGTGTGGCGTCGGACATCGTCATTCCTCCGTGCTCAGGTCGGGATCGATGCCCTGGCTCGCGGCATCGCCTTCGATCGGGTCCGAGGGCGCCGCGTCGTTCAGACGCGGCGAGCCCTTCGCGTTCTCGTTCTGCTCTCGCGTCTCACCGTCCGCGGTGGCGCCGCTCTCCCACCCTCCGGGCGGGTCGGCGTCGATGACACCCTCGGGCAAATCACGGTCGTCGCTCATGGCATCCCCTTTCGACGTCTCCAGCATCGTCGCCGCGGGCGTGCGCCTGAGAGGGGTTGACGCCTCGGACGGCCGGTGACTAGGCCCGCGCCGGGCCGCGACCGTCAGACGGCGGGACGTCGGTGCAGGAGACCGGCGCGCTCCGGGTGCGCCTCGAACCACTCGCCGACGTACCAGCACACGGGGAGGATCTCGCGATCCCCCGCCTCGGCGATGGCGTCCACCGCCCGCTCCGTGACGACGGCGGCGTAGCCGTGACCGCGGAACGTCGGGACCGTGAACGCGCGGGTCAGCGCGATGGTGCGGCCGTCGTCGCGGTAGTCCAGCACCGACACGAGGTCGTCGCCGCGGTGCAGCGTGAAGCGGGAGGCGTCCTTCTGGTCGGCGAAACGCAGATCGGTCATGCCGTCAGGCTACGCCGGATGGATGCCACGGGCTCCGAGCGGGCATTCTGCGCACTCCCCGCCTCTCGCGCCCCGGTGGGCCGTGCACTCTGCGCACTTCCGGCGACGGCCGGCGACTTGACGTTCTCGGACTCGGTACGACATAATCGGCCGCATGATTGTCAACGCGCTCTCTCTGTCCGCCGTGGAGGCGAACGGGACTGCCGGCATGATGATGCCCGGCCGCGTTGCCATGTGTTGTCGAATGTGCCGCTGACACAGCGACCTTCGTCCGACCGCTCGTGCTTCTGAACGCCGAGCCGTCCCCCGGCAGCAGGACTCCCGCGTCGATCACGCGTCCCCTGCGTCGAACCCCCGGCCTCCGGCCCTTCTCCTCCCGTCGAACCCGCTTCGCGACCGACGCCCGGGTTCCACCCCCAAGGACTGCATCATCATGTCGACCTCCGCTCTGCTCGACCGCCCCGTGACCTCCTCGACCGCCCGCCCCGCCGCTCCCGCGGCCGTCGCGCGCCCCGCCTCCCCCTCCGTGCGGTCCGCCGCCTCGCCGGCCCCCCGCACCGTGCAGTCCGCCGCCGCGCCGGCCGCCGCTGCACCCGCTGCTCCGGCCGCGGGCCCCGCCGCTCCGGCCCCGCGGCCCGCGCCCACCACCGCGCCCCGAGGGTTCGCCCTCTACGTCGGCATCGACGAGGCCAAGGCCGCCGCCGCCGGTGTGAGCCTGGGCACGCTCGTCGAGGCGCTGCGCCGCACCCTCGGCGAGCTCGCTCCCGCCGCCGAGACCTACGCGACCGTGGCGCTCGCCCCCGCCGGCGCCGGCGGCCGCGACGTCGACGTCGTCCGCCTCGCCCTGCACGAGCCCTCCGCCGTCGCCCGCACCAAGGACGAGCCGGCCGAGGAGGACCGCGCCCCCGGCGGCGTCGTGGTCGACATCTCCCGCAAGCGCGTGCTGATCGACGGCGAGTCCGCGGCGTTCACCTTCAAGGAGTTCGAGCTGCTGCAGTACCTCGTGCTGCGCGAGGGTCGGACGATCGAGCGGGCCGAGCTCGTGGCATCCCTCTGGGAGGCCTCGGCCGACGACGACGCCCCGGGCGAGCGCACGATCGACGTGCACGTCCGTCGCCTGCGGGCCAAGCTCGGCGTCTACGAGGACATCGTCCGCACGGTCCGCGGCGTCGGCTACCGGTTCGACCGCCACGCCGACGTCGCCATCCGCTACGGACACGGAACGCCGTCGCCTGACCGGTTCTGACCGGTTCTGACCGTTCCCGACCGCCCCGGATGCCGCGTTGTCGGCGCCCCGACGTAGGGTGTCGGCATGAGATCGACCGGGGTGCGCGCGCGGCAGCCGCAGCGCGAGCTCCCCGCCCCGGTCGAGAAGCCGCGCGAGTCGGAGTACCGCCCCGCGGTGCCGACCGACGTGGGTCGCGCCGTCCTCGCTCAGCGTCACGGCGGCAACGACCCGACCTTCACGGCCACCACCCCGCTCTCGGCGGGCGGCGTCGTGTGGCGGGCGAGCCGGACACCCCTGGGGGTCGCGACCCTCGCGCTCCGGCAGACCGCGGGCGGCGCCGTCCGCGCCGCCGCGTGGGGCCCGGGCGCGGAATGGGCCCTCGATCAGCTGCCCGCGCTGTGCGGACGCGACGACGAGCCCGACGGGTTCGACGCGTCACGGCATCCCTCCGTCGCCGAGTGGCACCGCCGCCATCCCGACCTGCGCATCGGACGCACCGACCTCGTCTTCGACGCTCTGGTCAGCGCGATCATGGAGCAGAAGGTCACGAGCATGCAGGCGTTCTCCGCGTGGCGCAGCATCGTCACCTGGTACGGGGAGCGCGCGCCGGGGCCGACGCCGCGACCGATGTTCGCCCCGCCCGACATCGACGGCTGGCGTCACGTCCCGTCCTGGGCGTGGCACCGCGCCGGCCTCGAGCCCCCGCAGTCCCGGACCATCGTCGAGACCGCGCGCCGGGGCCCCTCCGTCGTGCGCGCGGCCGAGGCGGCCACCGACGGCGAAGCCCGCGACCGGGTCTTCATCAGCCTCCGCGGAGTGGGCATCTGGACGAGCGCCGAGACGCGTATCCGGGCCTTCGGGGATCCGGATGCCGTGAGCGTGGGCGACTACCACCTCGCTCACCAGGTGGGCTTCGCCCTCACCGGCCACCGCACCGACGACGACGGCATGCTCGAGCTGCTCGAGCCGTTCGCAGGGCACCGGCAGCGCGTCATCCGGCTCATCTACGCCGGCTCGGCGCTGGAGCCCCGTCGCGGTCCGCGGCTGCACCCCGAGGATCACCGCGACCGCTGAGCGTCGGCGTTCCCCGGGCCCGTCGGTGTCCGGCATCCGTAGTCTGTGGGGATGAGCGAATCCGCAACCGGCTGGCCCCGTGGCCGCACCCACTGGATCCTCGGCTCCGTCGTCCTGCTCGGGCTGGGCGTCCTGGTCGGCCTCGTCCTCCAGAACGTGTGGCTGGGCGTCGTGCTCGCGGTCGTCGTGTCGATCGGGTGGCTCATCGCCTACGAGTCGAGCCGGGGGCGCAACGTCGGCGTCAACGACCCCGACAACGGCGTCGAGCTCTGACGGTCAGCGGTAGTAGACCGCCACGGGGTAGGCCCCGTCGCGGCGGATCTCGACGGCCGTCCCGAACACCTCCTCGAGCGTGTCCGGCGTCATGAGCTCGACGGGCGTCCCCTCGTGCACGACCCGCCCGTCGGAGAGGGCGATGATGCGGTCGGCGTACGCGGCCGCGAAGTTGATGTCGTGGATGACGATGACGATCGTCTTGCCCAGCTCGTCGGCCGCCCGCCGCAGCTGCTGCATCATGGCGACGGCGTGCTTCATGTCGAGGTTGTTCAGCGGCTCGTCGAGGAGGATGTAGTCCGTGTCCTGGGCGAGCACCATGGCGACGTAGGCGCGCTGCCGCTGCCCGCCCGACAGCTGATCGAGGTAGCGGCCGGCCAGGTCGGTGAGGTCGAGGAACGCGATGGCCTCGTCGATCTTCTCGTGGTCCTGCGCCGTCAGACGCCCCTGCGAATGGGGGAAGCGCCCGAACCCCACGAGCTCGCGCACCGTGAGCCTGGTGACGAAGTGGTTCTCCTGCCGCAGGATCGACACGATCTTCGCGAGAGTGCGACCGGGGGTGGTCGCCACGTCGTGCCCGGCGATCTCGGCGCGACCGGTCGAGGGGGTGGCGAGCCGCCCGATGACGGTGAGCATCGTGGACTTGCCCGCCCCGTTGGGGCCGACGAGCGCCGTGATGCCCCCGGCGGGGATGTCGAGGTCGACCGGCCCCAGCACGGTCAGGTCGCCGTAGGTCATGGAGACGTCGGTGAGGCGGATCACAGCGCGCCCTTTCGCAGGAGGTAGACGAGGAAGAACAGGCCGCCGGCGAACTCGATGATGATCGACAGCATCCCGGCGGCGTAGAAGACGTGGCGCAGCACGAAGTAGCCGGTCAGCAGGGTGGCCATGCCGAGCAGCACCGCGAACGGCAGGACCACCCGGTGCTGCGACGAGCCGGCGAGCTGGTAGGCCAGCGTCGCGACGATGAAGCCGAAGAACGTCATCGGCCCCACCATGGTCGTCGAGACGGAGATCAGCACCGCCACGAGGACGAGCATCCGGATGACCTCGCGCCGGTAGGCCAGACCGAGGTTGATGGACGCCTCCCGTCCGAGCGCGAGCACGTCGAGACGGTGCCGTGCCCGCCAGACGAGGACGAGCACCACGGCCACGACCAGGGCGCCCCAGGGGAGGTAGTCGGCATCCGAGTTCGACAGGTTGCCGAACAGCCGCGCGGAGAGGATGTCGAAGTCGCTGGGGGTGAGCAACCGCTGCATGACGGTCGAGAGCGAACCGAACCCGACGCCGAGCACGACGCCCACCAGCAGCATGATGTGGAGGTTGCCGCGGCGGCCGGCGAACAGCCAGCCGTACAGCAGCGTCGCGAACCCGACCATCAGGACGCTCTGGATGACGACCTTCAGCAATCCGTCCGTCGCCGACAGCGCGGCGCTGCCGAAGAAGAACACGAGCGCGGTCTGCATGACGACGTAGAGGGCGTCGAAGCCCATGATCGACGGGGTCAGGATGCGGTTGGCCGTCGCCGTGTGGAACAGCACGGTCGCGACGGCCTGGCAGCAGGCGACGAGGGCGATCGTGGCCACACTGACCACGCGCAGGTCCATCGCGATCCAGAAGCCGCGCGAACCGGGCGTCCCGGGGACGTCCCAGGTGAGCACCCCCACGGCCGCGACGATCACGATGAGGGCCAGGATGCCGAATCGCAGGGCGATCCGCGGACGCCGGGCCGCGACGGTCGGGGCCGGGCGGGTCAGGGTGTCAGCCACGGGCACGCATCCTCAGCAGCAGGGTGATGAACACCGCGGCGCCGACGACGCCGAGGATCATCGAGACGGGGACCTCGAAGGGCATCCGGATGACGCGTCCGACGATGTCGCACACGATGACGATCGCGACGCCCCCGAGGCACACCCAGGGGAGGTTCGCGCGGGCGTTGTCGCCGCGCCACATCGAGACGAGGTTGGGGACGACCAGGCCGAGGAAGGGCAGGAAGCCGACGACCACCGTCGTGACGCCCGTGGCGACAGCCACGAGACCCGTGCCGACGAGCAGGACGCGGGTGTGATCGAGCCCCACCGACGTGGCGATGTCGCGGCCAAGGCCCGCGACGGTGATGCGGTCGGCGTAGAGGAAGACCAGCAGCACCACGATCGCGACGATCCACAGCACCTCGTAGCGACCTCGGACGATCGAGGTGAAGCTGCCCATGAACCACGTGCCGAGCATCTGCAGGGAGTTGGTCGAGACGGCGAGGTAGGTCGTGAACGCCGAGACGACCGCGCCGAGCATGATGCCGATCAACGGGACGACGACCGAGGAGCGCAGCGAGATGCGGCGCAGGATGCCGATGAAGATCATCGTCCCGACGAACGCGGCGACGGAGGCCGCGATCATGCGCACGGAGAGCGGCGCGGTCGGGAAGAGCAGCACAGTGGCGAGCAGGCCGAGCGCGGCCCACTCCGTCGTGCCGGTGGTGGACGGCTCGACGAAGCGGTTCTGGGTGAGCAGCTGCATGATGAGGCCCGAGACGGCCATGGCGCAGCCGGCCAGCACGAGCGCGACGGTGCGGGGCACCCGTGAGATGAGGAACATCTCGCCGCCGAAGTCGTCGGCGGTGAGGTCGTAGGCGCCGACGAACAGCGACAGCACGACGAGGGCGCCGACACCCAGGAGGGCGGCGGGAAGCGCGAGACGTCGGAGCCTCGGGGGCGCGGGGGGAGTTCTCGTGTCGATCATGGCGGAGGTGGGGGCCCGGCCTTCCGCGCCCCCACCGGTGCTCAGGAGGCGAAGGCCTCGGCGGCCTGGCGGTACAGCTTCGTGTACGCCTGGATGCCCTCGTCGAGGTAGAAGCTGCCGTCGAGGTAGACGATCTGGCCCTTCTGCACGGCGGGGACGTTCTTCAGCGCCTCCGCGTTCTCGATGAGCTCTGCGGCTCCGACGTAGTTCTCCACTCCCAGCGGGGCGTCCCGGTCGAGCACGAAGAGCCACTCCGGGTTGGCCGCGGCGATCGCCTCGACGCTGATGTCATCGCCGTGCGACGAGTCCTCGGCCGAGCGCTCGAGCGCGGGGGTGAGACCGAGCGTCGGGAACAGGGTCCCGACGCCGCGGCCCTCGCCGGGGGCGGCGTAGGCGATCTTGCCGCCGGAAGTGATGAGGCCCATGACCGTCTGCGACGGGTCGTACGCGTCCTTTGCATCGGCGATCGCAGTGTCGAGGTCGGCGTTGAGCTGGGCCGCCTCGGCCTGCTTGTCGAAGACCTCGCCGAGGATCGTGGTCTGCCGCTTCAACTCGGAGGACTGGTCCTCGCCGTCGCGCGGGCTGGTCTCGATCGTGGCGGGCTGGATCTCCTTGAGCTGGTCGTAGAGCTCCCGGAAGCGGTAGCCGCCGATGATGAGGTCCGGCTCGGCCGCGACGATCGCCTCGACGTCCGGCTCGCGGTGCAGGCCCGCGTCGAGCACCTCGTCGCCGCCGGAGAGGTCGGGCCAGAGGCCGTGCATCAGCGGCTTGGGCGCGGCGACGAGCGTCACTCCCCAGTCGCTGAGGGTCTGGAAGGTCGTGTTGTCGAGCGCGACCACGCGTTCCGGGTCGACGGGCACCTCGATCTCGCCGTGGTTGTCCTCGACGGTCACCGTGGTGGGAGCGGCCGAGGCGTCCGGCGCTTCCGCGGACGGAGCGGTGGCGCATCCGGCGAAGGCGAGCGCGGTGACGGCGAGGGCCGCCGCCGCGGTGACGGAACGGAACGTGCGTGATCGCATGCGTATCTCTCCAGTGCTGTGTGTGTGTGGTGGGGGCCGAGCACCTCCCAGAGGGCCGGCATGCGAGTTAGGTTAGCCTTAGCTTTGTGAAAATGTCGAACCGTCTCGCCGCCCCTCCTTCTTCGACGCCTCCCTCCGCGGCGCGCCTCGAGCCCCGGCGGCACGACCTCGTCTTCCGCCGCGCGACGCTCGCCCGTCGGACGTTCCTGACGCCCGCGTACGTGCGTCTCCGACTGGTCGGCGAGGAGTTGCGCGGCTTCGACTCGCCCGGCGCGGACGACCACATCCGGGTGTTCTTCCCCGAGGCCGGCGCCGCCACGGGCGACCTCCGCGAGGCGCCGAACCGCGAATACACCCCGGTCGACTGGGACGCCGCGGACGGCCGCCTCGACCTCGAGTTCGCCCTGCACGGCGACGGCGTCGCAGGCAGATGGGCGGCCGAGGCGCCGATCGGAGCGCCGGCGGGGGTGGGCGGCCCGCGCGGATCCCTCGTCCTGGTCGGTCGCCCCGACGGCTGGCTCCTCGCCGGCGACGAGACCGCGGTGCCCGTGATCCGCCGGTTCGTCCGGACGATGGATGCCGCCGCCGTCGGGCGCATCGCCATCGAGGTGCCCGATGCGGCTCACGACCTCCCGGTCGACGCGCCGGCCGGGGTCGAGGTGGTGCAGCTGCACCGCGGAACCCGCCCCGCCGGGACCGAGCTGGCGGACTGGCTCGACGCGCTCGACGTCGAAGAGCGCCCCGACGGCAACGTGTTCGGCTTCGTCGCGGCCGAGCAGTCCATCGTGCGGTCCGGCCGCGCGCTGCTGCGGGATCGCTGGGCGCTCGACCCCGCCATGACGGTCGTGAAGGGGTACTGGAAGCGCGGGACGAGCGAGTACCACGCCCCGCACTGACAGTCGCCGCGACGACCGGCGGCGGCCCCGACGGCCCGGCCCGCCCGGCCGCCGTCGTCAGGACCGTTCGGCTCCCGCGGCGAACGCGAGCACGCGCGCCGTGACGAACGGGGCGATGTACGGCGCGTCGGTGTCCGTTGGAGCAGGGTTCGTCGGGGTCGCGGCGGTCGCGGCGGACGACCGCAGGGCGGCATCCGCGAACGCACCGCGGAGGAAGGCGGCGTCGGCGCCGCCGGTCTGCACGGCCTCGATCGCGTGGACCGTCCACTCCTCGGCCACGGCTGGCCGCGTCAGGACGGCACTGCCGTCCGCGGCGTCCTCCGCAGTGGTGTCGCGGAGGGTGCCGTCCGCGGCGCGGCCGAGCGGCACGCCGTCCGGCTCCGTGGTCAGGACGGGGGCGCACAGGACGTACATCGACGTCGCGACGCTCAGCGCGGCCCAGCCCCCCGACCCGGCGCCGTCACCAGTGCCAACTGCGGTGCCGTCCGCGGCCGTGGCGAGGGCGGTCAGGTCCTCACGGGCCGCGTCGATCGCCGCAAGGCGAAGCGGGAGGAGGTCGGCGGCATCCCCGACGTCGGCGGCATCCGCCGACCCCCCGGCGCTCTCGGCGTCCCCCGTCGGAAGAACGGCGTCCGCCGCATCCTCTGTGGCGATGGTCGCGCGACGCAGCAGCGACGCCAGCCCCGTGAGGTCCGCCCCGTCCGCCAGCGCGCCAGCGGCACCCGCGTCGGCACCCTCATCCGTCTCGCCGTCCGGGCGGATGTCCTCGGCCGTCTGCAGCGCCGAGGCGGCCACGACCGCCGCCGTCGTCGCGGACGCGGCTGTTCCGGCATCCGTCGTGTCCGACCCGGCGTCGGCTCCGCCCGTGGCGGCGAAGGTCTGCGCGGCGAACCGACTCAGGGCATACGCGTCGACGGCCGAACGGGCGACCCGCAGGACGGCGTCGGCCTCGTCGAGAGACGCGGGCGGCGCGGTGAACAGCTGGTCGAGCAGGGCCTCGCTGGCCGTAGCGGTCCGGTCGGCGAGCTGCGCCGCGTCCGTCGCCGACACCCGCGCCGCCGTCGCCGCGGCCGCCAGGTCGAGCGCGCCGGCCGTCGCCTCGATGGCCCCCGCCACGTCGCCGGCCTCCTGCAACGCCGCCGCGCGATCAGCGGCGGCCGTCGCCGCCGTGGCCCGACCGGGATCGGCGTCGGAAGCCGCCGGATCCGCCAGGTCGTCGACGGCCGTCTCCAGACGCGCGGTCAGCGTGCGCAGCCCGGCATCGGCGGCATCCCCTCCCCCGCCGTCGTCCCCGGCCGCGGCCGGATCGCCGTCCGGCGCGACGGTCGGCAGCGGGGTGGGCGTGGCGGGCGGCGTGGGGAAGACGGATGCCGGGAGGTCCGCCCCCGTCACGACGCTGTACGCGGTCGCCACGTCGGCGACCTCGGAGACGGTCATGCCGCCGGTCGCCGCGAGCTGGTCGAGGTCGACGAGGGAGCCGGTGGCATCCGGAGCCGTCCGCTGCCCGGCGGGGACGAGGATCGTGTCGATGCCCCCGGCGTCGATGGCGGCCGAGACCATCTCGGGCAGCCCCGCGACCGGGCCGATGGTGCCGAGGGGGGTGACGGTTCCGGCGAGGGCGACGCCCGGCTGGACGTCGGTGTCGAAGTACAGCGCCAGGACGCCGACGGCGGTGATCGCACCGGCGGCGGGCGTCGCGATGCGCGCGTCGAAGCCGAAGGTGTACGCGGTGTCGGGCTGTGCGCCGGTGAGGAGGGTCGCCGCGGTGACGGCCGCCCACGTCCCGGACTGGGTGACCGCGTCGACGCCGCTGACGTCGTTCTCGGTGATGTCGATACTGAGTCCGGCGCCGTCGGCGGACGCCGCGGTGATCCGCTGCGTCGTGACGCCGCCCTTCGCGCCCGAGCTGTGGAGGACGGGGACGGTGAGCTCGGATCCGTCGAACGTCCCGTCCGATCCGCTCCCGAAGCCGAGGGAGAACGGCAGCGACAGTCCGCATGCGGAGAGCGCGATCGTCAGCGCCGCGAGCCCCGCGGCGCCCTGGACGAGGCGGCGGCCCCTCACTCCGGCGCCTCGCTGACGTACAGCGCGCACGCGGTGTCGTAGTAGTCAGTCGTCGTCCCGTCGGACCTCATGCCGAGGCGTCGGGCGACGGCTCCAGATGCCGCGTTGGCGGGGTTCGTGACCGCGATGATCCGGTGGATGCCGGACGCGTGGGCGAGGGAGAGGACCGCCTGTGCCGCCTCGGTGGCGTAGCCGGCACCCCAGGCGTCGGCGTGGAAGTGCCACCCGATCTCGATCTCGGCGTCGCGGCCCCCGCCGGCCCCCTCCGACCAGGGGATGCGCTTGAGCAGCACCGATCCGAGTCGCCGGCCGTCGTGCCGGGTCACGGCCCGGACGCCGAGCACCCCGTCGGCGAGGGCGGTCCAGCGGTCCTGCAGGGCGTCGAGCTCGGCGGCATCCGTCATCACCCGTCCGTCGCCGAGGAAGCGCCGGACCTCGGGGCGGCGGTACATGTCGAAGAGGAAGTCCCGGTCCTCCGCGGTGCGGGTCCACTCGCGCAGCTGCAGCCGGTCGGTCCGCAGGTGGGTGCGACGCATCGGCAGGTGCGGAATGCCGTCCTCGGCGAACGGCGGGCCCGAGACGACGAATCCGAAGCGGGCGTACCAGTCGGCGAGGTGCGCCTGCGCGTCGAGGAGGGTCGGGATGCCGGGGGCGTCGACGTCCAGCTGACCGGTCGCCGCGCGCATGAGATCGGCGGCCAAGCCGCGCCCGCGCGCCGCGGCGGCGGTCGCGACGCGGCCGATCCTCGTGTTCGCCGCCTCGCGGAGGATGCGCAGGGTCGCGAGGACCTCGCCGTCCTCTTCCGCCCAGAGGAGCTCGGCGCCCGGCTCGATGTCGCGACCGTCGATCTCCGGATACGCGGCCTCCTGCTCGACGACGAAGACGCTCACCCGGAGCCAGAGGATCCGGTAGAGCGTCTCGGAGGGGATGTCGGCGACCGGGGCGCGATGCATCGAGACGGCCATCCTTCGACGCTAGCGCGTCGGGAGTACCCTTCCGTCATGTCGTTCCAGGCGTACCTCGACACCATCGAGAAGAAGACGGGGCTCACCCCGCGGCAATTGATCGCGCTCGCCGAGGAGCGCGGGTTCGGACCGCGGACCACGGCGGGGCCCATCCTGCAGTGGGCCAGGGAGGAGTACGACCTCGGTCGCGGTCACGGCATGGCGCTCGTGCACGTCATCACCAAGGGTCCGCAGATCAGCGAGAAGCACGTCGGGTCGGGCGGAACGCACGCGGATGCGAGCTCCACCCTGTGGCTCGACGGCGCGGCGACGAACCCCGACCGCTGACGACAGTCGCGGGCCGGACGCGTCGCGGGCGACAGAGGTCCAGACTGGGGACATGTCGACCGCGCCGATCCTCATCACCGCCGCCGCCCTGCACGAGGCTCTCACCGGACCCGGTGCGGACCGTGTCCGCGTGCTGGATGTGCGGTGGCGACTCGACCGGCCGGACGGCCGGCCGGAGTACGAGGCCGGACACATCCCCGGGGCGCAGTTCGTCGACCTGAACGTCGAGCTGGCGCGGCACGCAGGGCCGGAGGAGGGTCGGCATCCGCTGCCGTCCGTCGACGAGCTGCAGGCCGCGGCGCGGCGCTGGGGCATCTCGGACGGTGACACCGTCGTCGTGTACGACGACCTGAACAACCTGTCGAGCGCCCGCGCGTGGTGGCTGCTCCGCCACTCCGGCGTCTCCGACGTGCGTCTGCTCGACGGAGCCCTGCGCACCTGGACCGAGGCGGGACTCCCCCTCGAGTCGGGCGCCGCGGCGCTGCCCGCGCCGGGGACCGTCTCGTTGTCGTACACGTCATTGCCCGTGCTCGCGCTCGAGGACGTCGCGGCCTTCGCCGACGACTCCCTCCTGCTGGATGCGCGTGCGGCGGAGCGGTACCGCGGGGAGGTGGAGCCCGTCGATCCCCGAGCGGGTCATGTGCCGGGGGCGGTGAGCGCGCCGACGACTGAGAACCTGGGACCGGACGGCCGGTTCCTGGCCGCGCCGGCGTTGCGGGAACGGTTCCGCCTGCTCGGCGCCGAGGACGGCGTCGGCGTCGGCGTCTACTGCGGATCGGGTGTGACGGCCGCGCACCAGGCCGTCGCTCTGGCTCTGGCGGGTCTGGAGCCGCGGGTCTTCGTCGGCTCGTGGAGTCAGTGGGCGAACCACCCGGAGCTCCCGGCGGCGACCGGCCCGAACCCGTCCTGATCCCGCGGCTCGCCCTCGTCGTCCCGGGCCCCGTGCTCGTCGTCACACTCAGAGGTCTCCGTCGTCACGCCCAGAGGTCGCTGACGGCGACGGGTCGTTCGAGCACGTTCTGGGCGGCGCGATGACCTGAGAGCAGAGCGGCCGGCACCGTGGCGGGATCATCGCCCCACGTGGCCTCTCCGGCGAGATGAAGGACCGCCGGACCGGACGGCGCGGGGCGGAGGGGTTCCGCCAGGACGTCGTGGTCGGCGCCCACCGAGCCGGGCAGCATGTAGGCGTACGAGCCTCGGGCGAACGGGTCGTCCTGCCAGCGGGTCACCACCACGCTCGTCGGGTCCGGCACGGCGTCGCCGTAGAGGCGGCGCAGCTGCGCGACGCTGGACGCGGCGATGTCATCGTCGCTCCAGTCGCGCGTGGCGATCGCCGCCGGTCCCGCGGCGAAGGTGAGGAGCGCCGGCTCGTCGTGGAGCCGTCCCAGGTCGTACCAGGAGTGCCACCATTCCCCCTCGGGCCCCAGCTGCCGGATGCCGTAGACCCCGTCCTCCCAGAACCGCTGGCGGAAGCGGAGGACGACCTTCTCGAACGCGTTCATGCGGAACAGCGCGAGGGCGCGCGCCTGCCGCGGGGGCAGGGGCGGCTCGAGGACCAGGTCCCCCGCCTGAAGCACCCCCACCGGGACGGTGACGATCGCCCGTGCCGCGGCGAAGGAGGCGTCTGCGGTGCTGATGACCACCCCCTCGGACGTCCAGGCGACGCGGGTGACCGCATGACCGAGGCGGACGTCCAGTCCGTCGGCCAGGCGCGAGGCGAGCTCGTCGTACCCGTCGGGGAAGACCACCTCGGGACCGTCGATGACGTCGTCGTCGAGGCCGTGTGCACCGAGATGCATCATCGCCACACCGTACTGTTCCTGCGCACGGCGGTCGTTGTACTCGCGGACGCTTTCGACGCGCGCTGACGGCCAGTCCTGCTCGGCGAGAGCCCGTTCCACCAGGTCACCGAAGGTCGCCTCGGATCCGGCGTCTGAGATGAGACGTTCGAGCACGGTGTTGACGGTGCGGATGTCGTCGGCGTAGCGCCGGACGGCGTCGGGCCTCATGCGCGCCCCCGCGGCGTCGAAGTAGGTGAGCGGACGGCTGTCGGGCTGATAGCCGCCGACCGTGAACTCGACCATGCGCATCCCGAATGCCCGGGCCGCCTGCTCCACGGGACTGTCGTGGATGCCGTGGATCCACGAGGCGCCGCGGTCGGTGATGCGGCCGCCGGTCCGATCGGTCCAGACGCGTCCCCCCACCCTGCTGCGCGCCTCCAGGACGAGCACGCGGTGCCCCTCTCGCTGCAGGAGGCGCGCGGCGGTGAGGCCGGCGATGCCCGCCCCGACGACGAGGGTGTCGATCCGGTCGGGTTTCCCCGCGGGGTCCGTCCCTGCGGCACCCGCCCCGACCCCTCCACCGGCGGACACGCTCGGGAGCTCTTGTTCAGCGGTCATGAGTTCTCCTTCGCCCCGGCGGCACGAGCGTATCCCCGTCGTCCTCCCCGCCCGGGGGCTGGACAGGTCGATCCGCCCGCGGAACGTCGCCTTCCCCCCGGGCATCCGCCGCCGTTCCCTCCAGCTCGGTCGAGACGAAAGCGACGGCGGCGGGATACGCCTCCGGAACGTCGAGGTACGTGCGCCCCGTGGGGGACGTCCACTCCAGGACTCCCCCGGGATGCTGGTGGACCGTCCACCGCGTGAACTGCTTCTGGCTGTGGTGGCGCTGGCACAGGTGAGCGAGATTGCCGACGTGGGTGGCTCCCCCGAGCGCGTGATCCCGGGTGTGATCCACCTCGCACCGGACGGCGGCGGCGGTGCAGCCGGGCCACCGGCAGCGACGGTCGCGAGCGCGCAGATGACGGTCGATGGCGGCTGTCCGATGGTACGTGTCGGTGGCGAGCACCTCACCGGTCACCGGGTGGGTCAGGACGCGGTCCCAGGGCACGGTCGTCGCCTCCGCGAGGGCGCGGGCGGTCGCCACGTCGACCGGCCCGTGACCCACGAGCTCGGCGGGCGCGAGGTTCTCCGATTCGGGGGTGAGCATGGTGAGGACCGGCACGACGACCTGCACGCGTGCGCGGATCGCTCCGAGCGTCCCCGGCCCGTCTCCCTCCCGCGTGGGATCGGCCGCGGGCGCGGCGGTGAGAAGCATGTCGGTCAAGATGTCCGCCCTGACCTGATCCGTCGTGCGCTCGTCCGCGGGGTCCGGCCCGTCCGGAAGCGCCTCTCCGGTGGGCCGCTCGGACACACGGGTCGCTTCGTCCGCGGCATCCAGCGCCGGGCCCGACCGCAGGTCGATGAGCGCGTGAGCCTGCTGGGTGAGACGGTCGTAGATCGCCGCCGCGTGCACCGGATGGAGGGTCGCGATCAGATCCGAGGTGCCGTCCGTCCCCGGCACGAGACGAACGCCGCGCCTCCCGTGGGCGGCCCGGTGACGTTGCGTCACCGTCGTGGGGTGGAGCCGTTCCGCCATCGCGGCCAGCGTCGTGCGCAACCGCCCCGGCGACAGTCCCGGCGACACCTCCACCGCCAGCCGGTCGAATTCGCCCTTCCGCCCGGGAGGGACCCGCGCGCCGACATCCGCGATGACGCGGACGTGCGACCGGGACAGCGCCCCCGCCTCCCAGGCGGCGACGACCCCCGGCAGGGAGGATGACAGCGTCATCGCCTCGTCGATCTGCCGCTGGACGGACCGGTCCGACAGCGCGGTCGCCGCCGCGATCTCCGACGCCACCTCTCGCAACGCCATCTCGGAAGCCCGGACGCGGGACCTCTGCCCTGCCATCGCCTCCTGGGCGTACCGGCCCGCCGCCGCCAGCGCCCGCACCCGCCGCGCCTCCGCTGCGGGGACCGCCGCCTCGGCCGTCACGACCTCGTCGACCACTGTGGCGAGGGCGTCGAGTGCCGGGAGGCCGGGCAACGCGGGAGGCGTGGAAATCATGTCCCCACGCTAGGGCGAGGCGCAGACGAAGACCAGGTCAAATGCCCTTTCCGTGGACAACTCACGGCGGTCTGCGCTTGGGGAGGAACCGTCCCGAGGCGCGCCTCCGAACGGCGCACCCCCGCGGTCATTCTGCCGTCTTCCCGACCTCGCCTCCACCAGGAAGCGGACAGCGCGAGCCGGTGGCATCCCCTCTGCCCCTTCCCGACCCCCACCCGGCCCGCCGCGCCCGGGATCATGACAGGCTCGACCAAAGGGAAGGGGCGCTCATGTTCCACGTGACGGAGACCATCGACATCGCCGGTCCGCCGGACGCGGTGTTCGCATTCCTGACGGATCCGGCCCGGCGTCCGCAGTGGGATCACACGGTCATGTCGGAACAGCTGCTGACGCCCCCGCCGGTCGCGCCCGGCAGCAGGATCCGCACCCGCATGAGCGTCATGGGACGCGAGGTCGAGTTCGAATGGCGTGTGACGGCCTTCGACGCGCCGCGCGAGATGGCGGCCGAGAGCGACTCCGGCACCCTCCCGGCGCGCATGCGGTTCGATTTCACGGCGACGGACACGGGATGCCGCGTCCGCAGCTCGCTCGAGGCGGAGCCGACGGGTCTGCTGCGCTTCGTCGAGCCCATCGTCGAAGGCACCGCCCGCTCGACGCTGGCGGAGGGCCTGGCCCGCGCCAAGCGGCTCATCGAGGAGGAGCGTTCCGCGGGCAGGACGTGAGGGCCGAGGCTCAGTCGCGGCGGTCGACGGGCGCCTCTTCGTTCACGACGGGCGCGGGTACGCGCCCGCGACGTCTGTAGCGCAGCCAGAAGTATCCGTAGCAGAGCAGGACGAACGGGATCCCGAAGTACAGCGCCGGCGCCTGGGCGGGATCGAAGGCGATGGCCACGATGGATGCCGTGAGCAGCACGAACGCCACGATCGGCACAGCCGGGTAGAACGGCGTGCGGTACGGCAGCGTCGCGGGGTCTCCCCCGCCGGCGACGAACTGACGGCGGTGGAAGAACTGGGCGGCGACGATCGAGATCCACACCGCCACCGCCGCGAAGCCCGCGATGGACACCAGCACCAGATAGACGGTCTCGGCGGCGATCACGCTCGAGATGAGCGACACCAGCCCGACTCCCAGGCTCACGAGCAGGGCGAGGAGCGGGATGCCGCGCCGCGTGAGTCGCGTGAACACCCGGGGCGCCTGCCCCTCCTCGGCGAGCGAGAAGAGCATGCGCGCACAGGAATACAGTCCGCTGTTCCCGACGGACAGCAGGGCCGTGATGACGACGAAGTTCATGATGTCCGCCGCGAAGGGGACGCCGACGTACTCGAAGACGTCGACGAACGGGCTCGAGGTCACACCCGCCTGCTCGGAGGGCAGCAGGGCGGCGATGACGGCGATCGAGCACACGAACAGCACCAGCAGGCGGACGACCGTCGAGCGCAGGGCACGCGGGATGTTGCGGGCAGGGTCCTTCGTCTCCCCCGCGGCGACGCCCACCAGCTCCGCGCCGCTGAAGGCGTAGAACACCGCGAGGGAGGTGATCAGCACTCCGCCGATCCCCGCGGGGAGCAGCCCCTCGGGCGTCGTGAAGTTGCTGAACAGCACGGCCCCCGGGTTCTCCGCAGACAGCGGGGTGAAGCCGAAGATCGCCATCCCGCCGAGCACGATCAGCGCGACGATCGCCACCACCTTGATGAGCGCGAACCAGAACTCGGTCTCGCCGAACACGCGCGCCGAGATGGCGTTGAGGGTGAACAGCACCCCGGCGAAGACGAGACACCAGACCCACACGTCGACCTGCGGGAACCACCGCTGCATGAGGATCCCGGATGCCGTGAACTCCGAGCCGAGCGCCACGACCCAGCACAGCCAGTACATCCACGCCGTGGCGAACCCCGTCGCCGGCCCCATCGTCCTGGCCGCGTAGATGTGCAGCGACCCCGACACGGGGTAGGCGACCGCGAGCTCGCCGAGGCACATCATGACGAGCCACACGACGAACGCGCCGAGCAGGTAGGCGATCACCGCGCCGAGCGGCCCCGCCTGATGGATCGTGTAGCCGGAGCTGAGGAAGAGCCCGGACCCGATGACCCCGCCGAGCGCGATCATCACCAGGTGGCGCGCGTCCATCGATCGGCGCAGCGTCCGCGGCGACTCCTCGGACGGGGACTGCTCGACGGGATGCGCGACGGTTCGCTTCATGGGTCTTCTCTCGTTCGGATGCCGTCCGGGCCGGTGGGCTCGGGAACGCCGCCGGTCAGAGTAATCGAAATAGCGGACGGCGGCGCTCACTACGCTGGGACGACGGCCCCGGTGGACGGCAGCGACGCCGCGGATCACCCGCTCCCTCCGTCGGTCGCCGCGACAGGAAGGCCACCGAGATGACGTCACGCCCCGACCGCGCCGACGCCGCGACCCTCCGCGAGTCCAGCCTCGCCGTGCACGCCGGGATCGAGCTCGACAGCACCCGGGCGCTGCGCACGCCGCTCGTGATGGCGAACTCGTACGCCCTGCCCGACGATCCGAGCGAGATCAGCTGGTCCGCGACCGGGCCCGGCCTGTACACCCGCAACTCGGGACACAACCAGCTCGCTCTGGAACGGAAGCTCGCCGCTCTCGACGGCGGCGAGGAGGCCGTCGCCCTTGCGTCCGGTGTCGCGGCGCTGCACGCGGTGTTCTTCACCCACGTGCAGGCGGGCGACCACGTCGTCGTCAGCGATGTCGTCTACGAGGCCACCTGGCGGCTGTGGACCGAGCTGCTGCCCCGTCGCTACGGCATCCAGGCGACTTTCGTGGATGTGACGGATCCGGATGCCGTGCGCGCGGCGATGCGTCCGGAGACGCGGCTGTTGTGCGTCGAGGCCGTCGCCAACCCGACGACGAAGGTGGCGGACATCGCGATGCTGGCCGGGATCGCGCACGAGGCCGGCGCGCTCCTGATGGTCGACTCGACGTTCACTCCCCCGCCGTTCTACCGCCCCCTGGCGGACGGCGCGGACCTCGTCGTCCACTCGTTGACGAAGTACATCAACGGGCACGGCGACGCGATGGGAGGTGCCGTCATCGGGCGTTCCGAGCTCATCGCGCCCATCAAGGCCGACGCGATGGTCGATGTGGGCGGGGTGATCTCCCCGTTCAACGCCTGGTTGATCCAGCGCGGGTCGGTGACGCTGCCGCTGCGTCTGCGTCAGCACTTCGCGTCGGCCCAGCGCATCGCCCACATGCTCGCGGCGGACCCGCGCGTGGCGTTCGTCGCCTATCCGGGACTCGCCTCCCATCCCGGCCACGATGTCGCGCGACGGCAGTTCGCCGACCGGGGATACGGCGGCATGATGGCGTTCGCCGTCGACGGCGACCCCGACACCCAGAATCGGTTCGTCGCGTCGCTCCGCCTCATCACGTCGGGCTTCTCCCTCGGCCACGACGACAGCCTGATCGTCCACACCGCGGCGGACGGCCCCCGCACGGCGACGTATCCCGAGGAGTTCCGACGTTTCGGGCACCTGCGCCTGTCGGTGGGGCTGGAGGACCCCGACGATCTGCTCGCCGACCTGGGGGCGGCACTGGATGCCGTCGGCGCCTGACCCGGCAGCGAGGGAGCAGGATGAACGGATGAAGGACGACGAGCTGACCGAACCCGACGGGCGCCTCGTGCTCGTGCGACACGGCGAGACCGAATGGAGTCGCTCCGGCCGGCACACCGGCCTCACGGACGTCCCCCTGACCGAGACGGGCGCGTACAAGGCCGAGCTGGCGGGGACGCTCCTCGCGACACGGTCGTACGACCTCGTCCTGACGAGCCCGCTGCAGCGCGCGGTCGAGACGGCGCGGCGAGCGGGGTACCCGCAGGCGCGGCCGGAGCCCCGGCTGGTGGAGTGGGACTACGGCGCCTACGAGGGGCTGACGACGCCGCAGATCGTCGCCCAGCTCGGCCGACCCTGGACGATCTGGCAGGCGGGCTCCCCCGCGGGGGCGACGCCGGGCGAGACCGTCGCGCAGGTCACCGCGCGCGCCGCGTCGCTCCTGGACGAGCTCCGCCCGCGGGTTCAGGCGGGACAGCAGATCCTCGTGTTCTCGCACGCCCACTTTCTCCGCGCCCTCGCCGGCGTGTGGCTCGGTCTCACCGCCGCCGGCGGGCGGTACTTCGTCCTCGGCACATCGGCGGTCAGCGAGCTGGGGTTCGAGCACGGCTCCGAGGTCATCACGCAGTGGAACCACGTCCGCGGGCGCTGAGACCGCGGAGGACCCGCCCACGGAAAATCATCACGGAAACATAACGACAGCTCTTCCCTTCCGTTATCTCACCGTTATAGAGTGCAAGCACGGTAGTTGTTTTGCTGTGGCAGCTACCGACATGTGATTGCAGGACACTCTTGGTGCAAGGGACAAGGGCCGGTCGGAAGCCTCTCCGACCGGCCCTTACTCTGTCCCGGGTTCGGTGGCGCCATCCCCTCCTCCGTCCGCGAGATCACGTGTTCTCGGCGAGATCCCACGCTCGGTCGCGCCGGATCACGTGACCTCGGCGGGATCACGTGATCTCGGCGCGGCTCAGGAGCGCCGCGCCCGGCGGCGCAGGAGGAGGAGTACACCGCCCACTGCCATGAGCACCCCCGCAGCGAGTGCCCAGGGCAGGAAGGCCGCGGCATCCGTTCCGGTCACCGCCAGCGGATTGCGTCCCGGAGTGTCGCCCGCCCCGGCGCCGACTCCCGGCGCACCTGCGCCACCGTCCGCGCCCGGCTGGCCGGACCCACCCGCACCCGGCAGCCCCGGCTCACCCGGCAGCCCCGGCTCACCCGGCAGCCCCGGCTCACCCGGCACCCCCGGCTCGCCGGGCTCGACCGGCTCACCCGGCTCGACCGGCGCGGCGAGGACGGAGAACAACGACACACGCGAGTAGTCGACCGCGCCGAACGGGTCGCTCGACCGGACGTACCAGCCCCGTTCGCCCGGCTCGGCGACCGGCCACGACGCGGACAGGATCGTTCCGCTGGCGACGTCGGAGAACGAGGCGATCTCCTCCGCCCCCAGGATCTCGGCGGAGAAGGCATCGGTTCCCAGCCGACGCTCGACGGGTTCGATGCCGAGCTGGTCGTAGGTGAGCTCGAACTCCTGGTTCACGTAAGGGTCGTCCGCGGGTCCGAGCAGGCTCGGCTCGTCCGCGTTGTACCGGTCGAGGGACGGCGAGTAGGTGCGCACCATCATGCGCTCGCCCTCGTTGTCGAAGTGGAGCAGCCGCAGGTACCCGAGACCGCCCTCGGGCAGGCCCTGGTAGTCGAACAGCATCGAGTACACGGTGCGGTCGTCGATACCGTCCCCGTCGTCGTCGAACGCGTCGGTCCGGAGGAACGCATCGTGATAGTGGCCGGACATGACCATCCGCACGTTCGGGTTCGGGGCGACGACCTCGTCGAGCACACGCTGCGGGATCGCCCCCAGACCGCCCGTGGTGAGGATGAACTCGTGCTGGGCGATCATCGCGACACGGTCCGGGTAACGCTGCAGCACCTCGTTCATCCAGGCGATCGACGCATCGTCCGGCAGCCAACCGGTGTACAGCATGAGGAAGTCGATGCCGCCGGCGGACACGAGGTCGTAGTGCCCGCGGTTGTCGGCGTAGCTCCCGCCGTACCACGGGGTGTCCGCGAACCGCGCCTCGCCGAAGTAGCGGCCG
The DNA here is from genome assembly GCF_049384025.1 of Microbacterium sp. HMH0099. Classification (NCBI taxonomy): domain Bacteria; kingdom Bacillati; phylum Actinomycetota; class Actinomycetes; order Micrococcales; family Microbacteriaceae; genus Microbacterium; species Microbacterium sp. HMH0099. The sequence continues at coordinate 237,196 of NZ_JBMRJR010000006.1, forward strand.
AAGTTCGTGTAGTCGCCGACGTCGTGGCCGACGTCGTGGTTCCCCGCGAGCACGCCGTAGGGAAGCCCCGCGGCATCCAGGCGTGCGTACTCCACGTCCGCGCGGTCCCACTGCTCGAGCTGGTCGTAGTCGTCCACGATGTCGCCGGTGTGGAACACGTACTGCAGGTTCAGCTCGTCCCGCCGGTCGAGGAAGTAGGAGTGGATCGCCTGCTGATGCCTGTACGGCTCGCCCTCCAGGGTGTTCTCGTTGTAGTACTGCGTGTCCGACTCCCACCCGAGCGTGAAGTCGTACTCCGATCGCGGCACATCGGCGGGGTTGTGGGGCGTCACGGCGGTGTCGCGGGTGCTCCGGTCGGGGGCCGCGAAGCCCTCCGAGTGCTGCACGAGTATCCGGACAGACCCGTCGACCGTGTACGCGTCCACGGGGACGACCCCGTCGAGCGTGAAGGCCCCGTCGCCCGTCAGCGCCACGTGCCGGTCGACCTCGTCCCACCCCGACCCGTCCGGGCGGAGCGCCGACAGGATGACGGTCGCTCCCGCGTTCGCGCGGCCCGCCCACGTCGCGCGGACCTCCGCGCCCGCGTCGGCGGAGTCCACGGCGATGTCGAACGCCTGGTACGGGAAGGCCTCCCGGCTGGCGACGTCGTCGCCGGCGCCGTCGACCTCCGCCAGCGTCCGGGCCTGAGCCGGCGAGAGCGTGACGGGGGTGGCGCGCTCGACGGCGGCCGCATCGGCCACGGTGCCCGACTGCGCCTCGACGTCGCCGTCGGCGAGGTCCAGACGGCGTCCTTCGAGGAAGGCCACGTCGAGGGCGTCGCCCTGCGGATCCTCGACCTTGGCGTGCAGCGTCACGTCGCCGGCCGTCACCTCGGCGCCCTCGGCGGGAGCGAGCAGACCGGCCGCGGGTTGCTCGTCGTACGTCTCGAAGGTCGCGCTCCACGTCGCCGCATTGCCCAGGGCATCGGTGGCGACGATCTCGAGGACGTGGTCACCGGCGACCAGATCGACCGACGCGGTCTGGAAGGGGAGCGGGATCTCGCGACCGTCCAGGCGCGCCGTCACGGCGGCGACGCCGGAGCCCGTGTCCTCCACCGCGGCGTCGATGTCGATGACGCCGCGGTAGGCGGTGCCGTCCTCGATGCGCGAGGTCACGACCGGGGCGGTGTTGTCGACACGCACCGTGCGCGCCACCGTCTCGTCTCCGTCGGTGGCGGAGACCGCGGCGTCGCCGTCCGCGCGCGCGGCGGTGTCCCACGTGTGGGAGACGGCGGAGAACGCGTCCTCCGGGATGTCGAAGCGCGCGTCGAAGAAGTCGAGCTTGCCGGCGCTGTCACCCATGCGGAGGATCGCCGCCGGGTCGGCATAGTCCGCCGGGGTCAACGTGCGTCCGTCCGGGAGGACGAGGCGGAGCCCGCGGATCTCGAAGTCGTCGTTGTTCTCGTCCGGGTCGATCTCCGGGGCCTTCTTCGTCCCCGCCCAGACGGACACGGTCAGGTCGTCACCGCGCACGACGTGCTCCAACGGCACGGGCGTCGCGATGGTCTCCCACCCTTCCGTGCCCGTGTCGAAGATCGTCAGCACCTCGTCGCCGACGCGCACACCGTTCTTGAAGTAGTAGTTCACGTTGGTCGCCTCGAAGACGAACATGGGTCGCGCCTCGAGGCTGGGCGTCGTCTCCACCGTCCGACCGTCGATCGACAGCGCGAGGGGGCTGGGGTAGGCGTCACCGGATGCCACGACCTCGGTGCTGCCGCTGACGAACCGGCCCTCGTCCAGGTTGAGTCGGACGGGGTCCGTCGACACGCCGGCCACCGTGACACGGCGTTCGGCGGTGCGGGCGATGTTCGTCCCGTCCCGCGCCTCGACGGTGTACGCGTACCACCGCTTGCCGGTGAGGTCGACGGCCGTCACCGTGTGACGGTAGACGCCGTCGCCGGAGTCGGTGAGGTTCACGCGGAGGGGCTCCGGGTCGACGTCGTTCCCCAGCGTGAGCGTCGCGGTCCGCACGTCCACGTCGTCGGAGAGGGCGAATTCCAGGGTGAAGTCCTGACCGGTCGCGATCTCCCCCGGCGTGCGATCCACGACCAGCGGCTCCTCGACGTCCGCCGGGACGTCGGCGAGCGCGGCGGGCACCTGGTCCGGCTGCACGGCGCCGGGCGTCGCCGGCACGATGTCGACGAGACGCTGACGTGCGAGGTCGTCCCCGGTGGTGTAGCGGATGCCGCGGTCGGCCTGCGTGTCGTCCCGCCCGTCGAGGTTGTAGAACGCCGTGCTGATGACGTGGCCGGTGTTCGTCGCCACCTGCACGCCCCGTGGGCTGCCGTTGGCCATGCCGGCGGACGAGATCTCGACGAGGTCCGTCCCGGCGGTGAGGGCGGTACCGAAGCGCCGGTTGAAGTCCTCGGCGGTGAGCGCGTCGTTCGCGCCGTTCTTGATCCAGAACACCAGCGTCCCGCCGCCGGGGATGACGACGTCCGCCGGCACGGCCGGCCACCGGCTCACCGTGCCCTCGACGGGGTAGAGGTAGTCGATCGCGTAGTCGCCGAAGTCGATCGGCGCGCGGGTGGCGTTGTAGACCTCGATGAACTCGTACCCGTCCGATCCGCCGACGTTCGCCGAGTCGGGCAGGAGCTCCGTCACCTGCAGCGGAGCGGTCGGTCCGGTCGGCGCGGGGGTCGGCTCCGGCGCAGGGGTCGTCGGCTCCGGCGCGGGGGTCGTCGGCTCCGGTGCAGGAGTGCTGGGCGCAGGCGTCGGCTCCGGTGCAGGGGTCGTCGGCTCCGGTGCAGGAGTGCTGGGCGCAGGCGTCGGCGTGGTCCCCGGGCGGGACACCGCCTCGGGCAGCACGGCCCCCGGAGACGGGGCGGCGTTGACCCCGAACACGTCGAGGCGGGGCTGGGCGGGGTCGCCGGCCAGCCGGAAGTGCGTCGCGAGACCCACCCCGAACCCGGCCGCGGGCGCATGCGACCACGAGACGAGCTCGCCGTCGTCGAGAACCCGGATGCCGCGGTCCCCGCCGTTCGCGATGCCCCCCTGTCCCGTCAGCCGGGCCACCTGCACGTCGGCGGGCACGTTGTGGGCGCCGCGGAACTCCTCGACGGTCCGGACCGACGTGTCGACGCTGGCGTTGGTGTAGCTCACCCAGAGGAGGGCGGTCTCGCCGACGGCGAGGGTGAGCGGTTCGGCGGTGAGCGCGACGTCCCTCGTGCGGTCCGCCGAGTCGCTGTAGGAGTACGCGAACGAGATCCCGGCCGCGGACAGGTCGACCACGGCATCCGAGACGTTGTGGATTTCGACGTACTCCCACGTGTCGACCCCCGGGTTGTCCGCGACGATCTCCGTCACCACGATCGGCGCCGAGGTCGCGACGGCCGCGACGGCCGGTGCGGACAGCACCGGCACGGCGCCCGCGGCGAGCGCGGTCGCCAGAGCGGCGGAAAGGACACGGGGATGCGGAGAGCGCATGGCGGGGCCACCTTCGTCTGGGGGGACGGGTCGACGGTAGGCAGCGCGGCGACCGCGGGGGTGAATCGCGTTCGGCGGCCGGGTGGACGGCAGGTGACGAGGCCGTCCACCTCGATGTGGTACCGGCGCCTGCGCCCGGGGGCCGCTCAGACGCCTCTAATGTGAATGCATGACCGATCGACGTCTCGCCGTCCAGGCGTGGGAGAGCCTGTTCCGTGCGCAGCACGAGGTCTTCGAGGACATCCGGTCGGATTTCGAGTCCACCGACCTCACTCAGGCGGAGTACGACGTGCTCCTCACCGTGACCCGCGGGTCCGGGAACACGGCCCGCCTGCGCGACGTCACGGCCAACATGCTGATCAGTCAGCCCAGCGTCTCCCGCCTCGTCGAGCGCATGGTCGCCCGTGGCCTCCTCACGAAGTGCCCCGACCCGGAGGACGGCCGCGGCTCGCTCGTTCGGGCGACGGAGGAGGGCGCCGTGATGTTCCGTCGGATGGCAGCGGCCCACGGCAGCTCGATCGCCGAGCGCATGGCGCGCCTCGACAACGAGGAGCTCGCCCTCCTGCGCGACCTGACGTCCAAGCTCCGCGCCCGCTGACCCCGGCGCGCGCCCGGCGTCCGGCCCGCGCCTCGCCGTCAGGACCGCGACCGGTGCCTCAGCACTCGATGACGTTGACCGCCAGGCCGCCCTCGCTCGTCTCCTTGTACTTGGTCGACATGTCGATGCCCGTCTGCCGCATGGTCTCCACCACCGCGTCGAGCGACACGTAGTGGCTGCCGTCGCCGCGCAGCGCGAGGCGGGCGGCGGTCACGGCCGTCGAGGCGGCGATGGCGTTGCGTTCGATGCACGGGATCTGCACGAGACCGCCGACCGGATCGCAGGTGAGCCCCAGGTGGTGCTCCATCGCGATCTCCGCCGCGTTCTCGATCTGCCGGTTCGTGCCGCCCATGACCGCCGTCAGACCGCCCGCGGCCATGGCGCAGGCCGACCCGACCTCCGCCTGGCATCCGCCCTCCGCCCCCGAGATGGACGCGTTCGCCTTGAACAGGGAGCCGAGAGCGGTGGCCGTCAGGAGGAACCGACGGATGCCGCGACGCCGATTGGCGTCGGCGATGTCGCCGTCGTCCCAGGCGGCGACCTCGCCGCGCGTGACCGCGTGCCCGTCGTACCCGAGCAGGGCGCTGCCGACGAGCTCGCCGTGCGGGGTGACGGCGTTGCCGGCCCCGAGCCCCGAGTCGGCGAGGAAGCGCCACCAGTACATGGCGACGGCGGGGAGGATCCCGGCGGCTCCGTTGGTCGGGGCGGTGACCACCCGACCGCCGGCGGCGTTCTCCTCGTTGACGGCCAGGGCGAACGCCCCGAGCCACTCCCCGGGGAGCTCCCGGCGCCCGTCCGCCTCGACGGCCTCGAGCTGCGCCCGGATGGCCGACGCACGCCGCTTGACCTTCAGCATCCCGGGGAGCACCCCGTCGTGGTGGAGGCCGGCGTCGACGCAGGAGGACATGGCATCCCAGATCGCGTCGAGCCCCGCGGCGATCTCCTCGTCCGTGCGCAGCGCCGCCTCGTTGAGCCGGGCCGCCTCGGCGATCGTGATGCCGCGCTCGTCGCAGAGGGCCAGGAGCGTCGCGGCGTCGTCGAATGCGAGCGGGAAGGGCGCAGCGGCGACCCGCGGCGCCTCGCCCTCGCGGCGGATGAAGCCGCCCCCGACGGAGTAGTACGTGTCCTCGGCCAACACCTCGCCGTCCGCGGCGCGCGCGACGAGCGTCATGGCGTTCGGGTGCCCGGGCAGGCGGGTGCGGGGCGCGAGCACGACGTCGGCCTTCGCGAACGGGATCTCGTGCGCGCCGGCCAGGAGGAGGCGGCGCCCCTCGGGCCAATGCGTCCACGCCGCGCGCACGGCATCCGGATCCACCGTCTCGGGGTGGTGCCCCTGCAGGCCCGCGACGACGGCGTCGGGGGTGCCGTGGCCGATGCCCGTCGCCCCGAGCGAGCCGTAAAGAACACAGGACACGGATGCCACCCGGTCCAGCACCCCGCCGGTGCGCAGACGCCCGGCGAAGTCGGCGGCGGCCCGCATCGGCCCGACCGTGTGGGAGCTCGAGGGTCCGACGCCGACGGAGAACAGCTCGAACGCCGAGACGTACGCGCTCATCCGACCAGACTACGTCGCCGCCGCGTCACCCGCCGGACACCTCCGCGCCACGCCCGGGATGCAGCATGGACCGTGCCGATTAGACCTCCGTCACGGCTCCGGCTATGCTGGACCACGGCCTGCGCGCCGTTTCGCGCGGAGGCCCTGCGCCCGTAGCTCAATGGATAGAGCATCTGACTACGGATCAGAAGGTTAGGGGTTCGAGTCCCTTCGGGCGCACACTGTGTTGAGACAGTGACAAGGCCCCGGCCGTGAGGAAACTCCGGCCGGGGCCTTTTTCCGTTCACGGGCGCGATCGAGGATCGCCCGGCATTCGCGCGGGCGGGGTCAGGCGGTCCCGGACTCCTGATGCGCGGCCTCGGTCGCCGTCGAGTGCAGCTGCATCACAGCGACGGCCTCGTGCAGCGAACCGATCGGCGTCTCGATCTCGTCGTAGTGGTGGACGAAGCCGTTGGCGTCCCGCGCCGTCACCGTGACGAGGGCGTACCCCTGCCGTGCTGCGCGCGTCTTCCGCCCGATCCGTCGCTCCGCCATGTCCGCCTCCTCGATTGCTCAGAGGATAACCACGGGCACGCCGTCCGCCGCGACGACACCCGGACGTGCTAGGCGCTGGCCTTCTTCTTCTTCTTGCCGGTGGGGGCGGGCGCGGCCTCCTCCGGGCCCGACTCCGCGGGGTCGGAGGAGGCGGCATCCGGGGCCTCCTCCCCCGGGCGCGCGGACGCCTCGACCTCGGCGGCCCGCTCCTTCGCCCGACGTTTCGCCTGCGAGGCGAGGCGGGCGAGGTCGACCATCCGCAGCGCGTCCATCCGGGCGCGGCGCATCGTGGCGTACTCGGGGTCGGAGTCCGCGGTCATCCCCTCGACGTCGAGCCGCTGGGTGAGGTTCGCCTCGACGTCGCCCCACGCCGCGATGCGGGCGTCGGCGACGAGGGCGGCGACCTGCGCGGGGTCCTCGGCGCGGGCGCGCAGCTCCTTCGCCACCCCGCGCGACTGCTTGGCGCGACGGCGGAGATTGCGCGTGTCGCGGTCGCGGTAGTCGTGCGTGCCGGACGAGTCCGAGAACCGCCCCCAGGCGCGCTTGCGCTGAGCGGTGACGCGGTCCGCCGCCTGGTCCTGCTCGTCCGCGAGGGACTGCAGCGTCTCGCGGGCGAACTCCGCGAAGGTCTCGTTGTCGTAGTGACCGCCGCGCGCGATCGTCTCGACGAGGATGCGGTTGCGCACAGCGAGCCGCGCGGCGGCCGTCGCGATCGACAGCCCCTCGGCGATGGCATCCTTCGTGCGGCCCACGCGACCTCCCGTTCCAGGCTATCGTCCACGGACCTCGCCCCGTCGAGCCGCTCGCGCGGATCGTCCACCCTCGAGCGGTCGGCGGCCGGGGATGCCACGGTGCCGGGACGAGGCGTGCCCCCGCTCGGCGGCGCGAGGATGCCACGGCCCCGGCCCTCGAGACAGATCCCGACCCCGTAAGCGCGAGCGGCGCCGTCCCGCCGCGTCGGACGGCGTCAGGAGAGCTTGGCGACGACGGCGTCCACCCGGCGCGCCCGCGTCTCTGCGGCCTTCGCCCCCGTGACGGCGGTCACGTGCGCCTTGCGCGCGCTCGGGCTGAGGGCGTCGAACGCGGCACGGACCCCGGCCGCGTCCAACGCCGCCGCGAGGTCGTCGGGCACCTCGACGGTGCGCGGCGCGTCGTCGAGCTGCAGCTCGACCGTGATCGGGTCCCCGCCCGTCAGACCCGTCGCCGCACGCTTGTCGGACGAGAACGGGATGAGGTGACGGCCGCCCATGACGGCGAGCGTGCTGGCGTACACGTATCCGTTGACGTCGACGGTGACGGCCGCGCGCTTGCCCCCGCCGAGTTCCTCCACGATCTCGGGAGGGACCTCGATGCCGGTGTTGTTGCCGCTCTGGAACAGCGTCGTCTCGAATCGCATGGCGCGAGTGTGCCAGACGGCGACCTATCCCGCGAGCGCCGATCGCGCAAGCCCTCCCGGTGGCACCGCCGCGGCCGTATCGTCGTCGCTGTTGCGGAGGGCCTCGGAGAGTACTCGGGGGCCTTCTGTCGTATCCGGCTGTCGCAGCCGGCGCCCTACCGGATCGGACGGATACGCGCAAACGCCAATCCGAATCCGGGATTGTCTCCGAAGATGTATGAACGCGGCCGAACGGTCGCTGCAAACATCCTGGGAGGTTCATCATGAGCTCGTCACCGAACCGCATCGTCGCCACCGTCTTCGGCGCCGTCTACCTGCTCGTCGGCCTGCTCGGTTTCGCCGTCACCGGCGGCGTCGGCTTCATCTCGACCAGCGGAAACCTGCTGCTCGGCGTGTTCGAGGTCAACCCGCTGCACAACATCGCGCACCTCCTCATCGGTGCCGCGCTGCTGATCGCGGGCCTGGCCAACGCGCGCGCCGCCAAGAGCGTCAACGTCACCGTCGGCGCCGTCTACCTGCTCCTCGGCATCGTCGGGTTCTTCCTCGTCGGCACCGCGGCCAACATCCTCGCCCTGAACACGCCGGACCACTTCCTGCACCTCGCCAGCGCGGTCGTGCTCCTCGGTGTCGGCCTCGGCACCGAGAAGAGCGTCCCCCGCACCTCGGCGGTCTGACGATGAACGCCGCGACCTTCGTCCGGTCGTGGCCCTCCGCCGCCGCGTGGGGGGCCGGCCTGATCATGGCGGCCCTCGGCGCGGGGGCGATCGTCGGGTCCGACTCCGGGGCCGCCGCGCGCGGCCTCGGGGTCGGCCTGGTGGGACTGGGCCTCGCCTCGCTCGTGTGGGGCGCCGCCACTCTCTCCGCGGGACGGCTCACCGTTCCCCGCATCGCGCTCACCGGCGCCCTCGTCTCCCTCGTCGCGACCGCCGCCGTGCTCTTCGCGATGCCCGCGCGGGTCAGTGTGCTGGCCGTCTTCGCCGGCATCTCGCTGATCGTCGTGGTCGGCGCCTCCGCCGCGGTGCACCTGCGTCGCGCCCGCCGCGACGCGGCATCCCCATCCGGCAAGCCCATGAGCGTGATCGGCCTGCTCGTGGCCGCCGCCGTCGTGGCCGTCGTCGTGACCCCCGCGTTGAACGCGACCCAGGGCGCGCTGCTGCTGCGCGATGACGGGACCGTCCCCGTCATCAGTCACAACCACTGAGCCCAGCCCCTCCGGCGGATGGCACGCTGGAGGGGTGCATGTCTCCCCCTCCGACGCCCCGCGCGTCCCGCGTCACGTCAGCTCGCTGCGCGCCAAGCTGCTCATCGCCCTCGCGGGCGACCCGACCGGCATGGCACCGTACGTCCGGGCGATCGCCGACGGCGACGACGCGGGCTATTTCGTCGAGAACGGCCCGGCCTGGACCGTGCACGCGGGGATGGGGACGCTCGTCGCCGGCATCCGCGCGTTGCTGCTGCAGGCTCTGCACCCCGGCGCCCTCGCCGGCGTCCACGACTGGTCGCGGTACCGCGAAGACCCGATCGGACGCCTGACCGGCACGGTCCGCTGGGTGATCACGCTCACCTACGGCTCGAAGACCCAGGCCGACCAGGAGACGGCGCGCGTCGGCCGATTCCACCAGCGGGTGAAGGGGACGTATCGCGGCGGCGACGGCGCGGAGCGCACCTACACCGCCGAGCAGACGGACCTCGTCCGGTGGGTGCACCTCGCCTTCACCGACGCGTTCCTCGCCTCGCACGAGGCCTACGGGGGACCCATCCCCGGCGGTCCGGACGCCTACGTGGCCGACTGGGCCACCGCCGGACGACTGATGCGGGTCGTCGATCCGCCCACGACCCGGGCCGCGCTGCGCGCCGAGCTCGACGGGTTCGTCGAGCGCGGCGAGCTGCGCCGCGACGAGCGGGTGGACGACGTCGTGCGGTTCCTCCGCCGTCCGCCCTTCCGCGGCACGATGGGGCTGGCCTATCGCGTGCTCTTCGCCGCGGCGGTCGCGACCATCCCGCCGCACCTGCGTCGGCTGCTCGGGGTGCGGCGATGGCCGCTGCCCGTCGTCACGGCGACCCGGCTGATCCTCAAGACGACCGAGCGCGCACTCGGCTCCGGGCCGCGCGCCCAGGACATGGCCCGCCTGCGACTGCGCCGCCTCGCCGAGCAGCGGTGAACGGACGTCCCGCGCGGGACCGGAGCCCGACGGAGCACGTAGCCTGGAAGGACCCCCTTCTCACGGAGGCGACGATGAGCGACGACCCACGGCAGACGGCGGCCCGGTACCGCCTCGACCAGGAGCTGCGCGAGAGCGGTCTGGCATCCGATCCGCCGGAGACGGCCGATGCGCCGCAGCGCGGATCCACCGCCGCCGAGCGCGCGGCCTACGTCGAGACCTCGATCCAGCAGGCGATCCGCCGCGGCGAGTTCGACGACCTGCCCGGCGCCGGCAAGCCGCTTCCCGATCTCGGCGGTTCCCACGACCCGGACTGGTGGATCCGTCGCAAGATCGAGAACGAGAACCTGACCGGTCTCGGTCCGCCGGCGCTGACCCTGCGCGTCGAGCACGCCGAGCTGGACGAGCGGATGGATGCCATCCGGCACGAGGCCGAGGTCCGGGAAGCGCTCGAGGACTTCAACCGGCGGGTCGTCGAGGCACGACGCCAGTTGCTCGGCGGACCCCCGGTGGTCACTCCGACCGTCGACGTCGAGGAGCGCGTGCGCGGCTGGGCGGAGCGCCGGCGGGACGCCGTGCCCGTGGCATCCCCTCCTCCCCCGCCCCGACGGGGCTGGTTCCGCCGCCGCTGACGAGGTCGCGGCGCGGGGACGGGAGGCGTTGCCGCGACGGGAGGACTGTCCTGCCGCGCAGGCTCCTCCCTTCGCCGCATCTCCTCCCCCGGCCGACGCCGACCCGGGGTCAGAGCGCGGCGAGGGCCTCCGCGCGGGCCACGAGCGCACGCGCCCGGGCGAGAGCGGGGGCGTACGAGCCGTCGACCGGTCCGGCGGGCGTCGCCGCGAGAAGGGTGCGGGCGGAGGCGACCTCGTCCGCCGACGGCGTGAAGGCCGCGTGCGCGCCCGCGACGGCCGCGTCGTCGAGCGCCAGGGTGCCGGTGAAGCCCATGCCGGCCGCGTGGGCCGCGGCGTCGTGGGCGAGGCCGACCGGCCCGCAGGGGCCGTCGATCGGCGCGGCGATGCCCGCGGCGGCGCTGGCGACGACGAGCTGCGCGCGGGGCCACGACAGCGCCAGGCGGTCGGCCGACATCCCGGTGTCGCGGCGGAAGTCTCCGGTGCCGAAGGCCAGGCGCAGCGTCGCCGGGTGCGCGGCGATGGCCGGCGCCGACAGGAGGGCCGCGGCGGACTCGACCATCGCGACGACGGGCGTCCGCGGCGGCAGCGAGGCCGCCACGTGGGCGACGTCGGCGGGGCCGGCGCACATCGCGAGGACCACGCCGGCCAGCTCTCCGCCCAGCGTGCGGCCGAGGGCGAGGTCGGCCTCGCCGTCGGGCGTCCCGGCGGCGCTGATCCGCAGCCACACGGGTCCGGCCGCGGCGGCGCGCTCGGCGCGGGCGCGGCCCTCGTCCTTGCGTGCGGCGGGCAGGCCGTCCTCGAGGTCGAGCACGAGGATTCCCCAGGACCGGTGCCGTGTACACACGATCACTGAGCTGCGACCAGGTTCCGGTCGCGATGTCGCCCTGCCAGGC
>NZ_JBMRJR010000007.1:0-157040 GCF_049384025.1 Microbacterium sp. HMH0099
AACTGCCGCTTCCTGCATCGGTCGAGCCTCACGCCGGACGTCTTCCGCGGCAACACGGCCGTGTGGATCACCGTCGGTGCCCTGCTCGTGCTGCAGCTGGCGTACACGTACGTGCCCTTCATCGGCGGCCTGTTCGACGCCCGACCCCTGGCGCCCCTCACGTGGCTGGTGACGTTCGGTCTCGCCGTCGCGATCTTCTTCGCCGTCGAGGGCCTGAAGACGGTACGCAACCGGCTCGATCCTGACGAGGGCTGAGCGTTCCGTCCGCATCGTCGCATACCCCACGGAGGTGGGCGCGCGCCAGCGAAAGCGATCGACGAGACGGTCCAATAACATTCGAAAAACGCATTGCGGGCCGGAAAGGACACATGCATGAGCGCGATCGACCTCGCCCTCGTGGCGGTCGCCGGCATCCTGCTGCTCTGCATCGTCATCGGCCTCTGGCGCGGTGTCCGCGGTCCCACACCCGAGGACCGCCTCACGGCGTTCGTCCTGCTCGGAACCACCGGAGCCGCTCTGTTCATGGTGCTCGCCTCGGCCCTGGACGTGCCCTCGCTGCGCGACGTTGCGATCATCCTCGTCGCCCTGGCCACCGTTGTCGTCGTCGTGTTCACTCGAAGGGCGCCGAGATGATCGACGTCCTCATCATCGCCCTCCTCGCGATCGGGGCCGGGTTCGTCGTCGTCGGCACGATCGGCGTCCTTCGCTTCCCCGACCTCCCGACCCGGCTGCACGCGGTGGCGAAAGCAGACAACCTCGGTCTCGGATTCCTCCTCGTCGCGCTGATCCTCGACGTGGTGGCCCACCCCGACGACGGTTCGTCGCCGACCGGCGTGAGCCTGAAGCTCCTCCTCATCTGGCTGCTCGCGCTGCTGGCGAGCGCGGCGAACTCACACCTGCTGGCTGGTCACCACCGGCGTTCACCCCTCGGACGCGAGAGCGCGATCCCGGATGCCTCCTCCCCGGACCGACGTTGCACGGACGGGTACCCCGATCCGCCCCGGCGGAGCAACGGATGAGCGCCCTCGAGATCCTCGACGTCGTCGCGGTCGGCGCCGTCGTTGTCGCCGCCCTCGTCGCCGTGCTGGTTCCCGGCCGCGCGGCCGCCACGACGGCTTTCCTCGTGTTCGGGATATTGCTGGCGGTGCTGTGGGGTCGGGTAGACGCCCCCGACGTCGCCATCGCGGAGGCAGCCCTCGGGGGCGGGATCGCCGGAGCGCTGCTCGTCGATGCCCTCGAGCGCCGCACCCCGCCGGCGCCCCGTCCCGCACGCCCGCGCATCGCGCTCCTCGCCGCGGCGATCATCGGCAGCGGTGCCGCGACGGCGGCACTGTTCGCGGTCGTCCTCGACATCTCGCCGCAGCCGGCCCCGGTAGCGGTCGAAGCGTATGCGCGCATCGAGGCCACGGGGGTCAGCAACCCGGTGACCGCCGTGCTGCTGGCCTATCGCAGCCTCGACACCCTGCTCGAGATCGCCGTGCTCGTCACCGCCGCCTACGCCGCCGGCGCGGTCGCCGGGCGCCGGTCGACCCCGGTCGGCCGGATGGACCCGATCCGGCGGGCGCTCGCGCTGATCCTCGTTCCCGCGGTGCTGGTCCTCGCCATCTGGATCCTCGTCGCCGGCTCCGCCCAGCCTGGCGGTGCGTTCCAGGCGGGGGCGCTGTTCGGCGCCGCCCTGGTCGTGGGCCATCTGTGCGGTCTCCCGTTCACCACCCCGCGCGGGCGTGCCGCGTTCGCGGTCGCGGGGGGCGGCGTCGCGGCGTTCATCCTGCTCGGGGTCATCGGACTCGCCACGACCGGCGACTGGCTGGGACTCGATCCCGCGTGGGCGGGGGCGGCGATCCTCGCGATCGAAGCAGTGCTCGCCGTGTCCATCGGCGTGGCCCTGTCGATGGTGTTCCTCTCCGCCGGCGCGGTCGACGGCGCGCCGCAGACCGAGGAGGTGCCCGCATGAACACCGTCGCGCTGCTCCTGGCCGCGGGCGTATCCGTGTTCGTGATCGGCATCGTCGTGCACCTAACCGTCCGCGATCTCATCCGCCGGATCGTCGCGCTGAATGTCGCCTCGGGCGGGGTGATGCTCGTGCTCCTCGCCCTGGCCGACCGCGGAGGCGAGGACACTCCCCCCGATCCGGTGCCGCAGGCACTCGTGTTGACCGGCATCGTCGTGATGGCGGCGATCACCGGACTCGCCCTCGCGCTCGCGCGCCGAATCGAGAAGCCGGATGCCGAGAACGAGAAGTCGGAGAATCCCGCGTGAGCGCCGTGCTCCCGCTCGTCGTGCTCCTGCCTCTGCTCGGAGCCATGCTCGTCGCCGTGCTCCCGCGTCGGGCGCGCCCGCTGGGGACCGTCGCCGCTGTCGTGGCAACGGGCGCCGTCATCGGAGCGGTCGCGGGAGGCGTGGCATCCACGGGTCCACTCCGTATCGAGCTCGGCGGGTGGGCTCCGCCGCTGGGGATCGCACTCGTGGCCGACGGGCCGTCCGTCGCCATGCTGGGCCTGTCGACGGTGGTCGTGCTGGCGGCGGCCGTGGTCGGAATCCTGGACGACCGCATGATCGGGGGGACGTCGTTCTGGCCGCTGAGCGGTGTGGCCCTCGCGGCCGTCAACGGGGTGTTCGTCGCGGCCGACCTGTTCAGCGTCTACGTACTCCTGGAACTCCTGACCCTGGCGGCGGTCGCCTTGGTCGCGCTCGGCGGGACCAAGGCGACCGCCCCCGCGCTGCGCTATCTGCTCGTCGCCGTCGTCGGCTCGCTGTTCTACCTGCTGGCTGTCGCCCTGGTCTACGCACAGACCGGCGCGCTCGACCTGGCCACCGCGGCCGCTCGGATGCCCGACGACACCGTCGCAGCCGCGGTGGTCGCCCTGGTCGCGATCGGGATGGCGGCGAAGATGGCGCTGTTCCCGCTCCACTCCTGGCTGCCGGTGGCTCATCCCGCCGCCCCCGCCGCCGTCAGCGCGCTGCTGTCGGCGCTCGTCGTCAAGGCGTCACTCTTCATCGTGTGGCGGGTGTTCTCCGTCCTCGGCCCCACCACCGCCTTCGGTCCGACGATCGCGACGGCGCTTGCCGTCGCCGGCGCCGTCGGGGTCGTGTGGGGAGGCGTCCTCGCTCTCCGTCGCGACCGTCTCAAGACCGTCATCGCCTACTCGACCGTGGCGCAGATCGGCTATCTGGTGCTCCTTCTGCCGTTGCTGTCCGCCACCGAAGGGGCAGAAGAGGCATGGAGCGGGGGGATCGTCCTCGCGATCGCGCACGGTCTCGCGAAGGCCGCCATGTTCCTCGCGGCAGGCACCCTGGCCATCGCCTACGACGGCGACCGGCTCGCGGGTTTTCACGGCGCCCTCTCCCGGATGCCGTTGGCCGTCGCCACCATCGGCGTCGCGGGCGTGAGCCTGGCGGGCCTGCCTCCGGCGCTCGGCTTCGTCGGCAAGTGGCAGCTGCTGCAGGGCGCGCTCATCGGTGGAGCCTGGTGGATCGTCGCCGTTCTGCTCGTCGGCGGCCTCCTCACATTCGCCTACACGGGGCGCATCCTCGCGGCGATGTTCAGTGTCCCCGGCGAGGACCCTCCGCCCCCGCGCGGCACCCCGCACCGCGGACTGTCCGTCGTGCCCTTCGCCCTCGCCGCCACGTCCATCGTGCTCGGGCTGTTCCCTGCACCGCTTGCCGACCTCCTGTCGGGCACCCTCCCGGGGGGAGGTGGCTCGTGACCACCGACGTCGACGTCATCCCCAGTGCCGTGCCGATCGTGCTGATCCTCACCTCGCTCGTCCCCGCGATCATCATCTTCAGCCTCCGCGAAAACCAGCGGACGCTCCGCACGGCACTCAACCTCGGCGGGGCGCTTGCGAAGGTCGTGCTCGTGGCGGCGCTCATCCCCTTCGTGCTGCAGGGCGAGCAGCTGCGCGCGGAGCTGACGTGGATCCCGGGCCTGTCGCTGGTGTTCGTCACCGACGCGTTCTCGCTCTTCTTCGTCGCACTGTCCGCGGGCCTGTGGCTCGTGACGACGATCTACGCCATCGGCTATCTGGAGGGCGCGCCCAACCGCAGCCGGTTCTTCGCCTTCTTCAGCCTGTGCGTCACCGCGACCACAGGTATCGCATTGGCGGAGAACCTCGTCACGTTCCTCGTGTTCTTCGAGCTGCTGACCCTCGTCACGTATCCGCTCGTCGCCCACCGGGGCTCCGCGGCCGCCCTTCGAGGTGCGCGAGTGTACCTCGGGTACACGCTCGTCGGCGGGGTGATGCTGCTCCTCGGCGTCGCCTGGCTCACGGCCGAAGTCGGTCCGGTGGAGTTCCGCGCCGGCGGCATCCCGGAGGTCGTCGCGTTCGCGCAGACCAATCCCGTCTCTGCCACGTGCATAGGGGCGCTCCTCCTCGTCGGCGTCGGCGTGAAGGCCGCGCTGTTCCCCTTCCACGGCTGGCTCCCCGTCGCGATGGTCGCGCCGGCGCCGGTGAGCGCCCTGCTGCATGCGGTCGCGGTGGTCAAAGCCGGCGCCTTCGGAATCATCCGCGTCATCGACGACGTCTTCGGGTTGTCGACCGCCTCAGACCTCGGACTTCTCGCTGCCCTGGGCGTCGTGGCATCTGTCACCATCGTCTACGGGTCGGTGCGCGCGCTGGCACAGGACGACCTGAAGAAGCGGCTCGCCTACTCGACCGTGTCGCAGGTGGCCTACATCGCCCTCGGAGCCGCCCTCCTCTCCCCACTGGCAACGGCCGGCGCCATCGTCCACATGGTCAATCAGGGTTTCATGAAGATCACACTCTTCTTCTGCGCGGGCCTGTACGCAGAGGAGCTGGGATTGTCCAAGATCAGCCAGCTCGCGGGCGTCGGGCGCCGGATGCCGCTGACGTCGGCCGCATTCACGATCGGCGCCCTCGGCATGATCGGTCTGCCGCCGTTGGCGGGCTTCGTCTCGAAGTGGGCGCTCGGGGTCGGCGCCCTCCAGGCCGGACAGCCCTGGGTCGTCGCCGTCCTGCTGACGAGCACGATCCTCAACGCGGCGTATTTCCTGCCGATCATCGTTGCGATGTGGACGAGACCGCCCGCGCAGAAGGCTTCCGACAGCAACGCCCCGGTGCTCAGCCAGCCGGTCGCGGCAGGTGAGCTCAGCGGCCCCGGTGCCGGTGGTGCGCGAGCCCGCCGTCTCGAGGCCCCCGCGGCCCTGCTGATGCCTGCTCTGGCGACGACGGTCGTGGTCGTCGGGCTCGGCGTCGTGGCGGGGTGGGAGTTCTCGCCGTGGTCGATCGCGAGGTTCGTCGCGGACGGAGCGTGGCCGTGATCTGGATCGTCGCCTTCATGCTGCCGCTCGTCGTCGCGGCCGTGATCGCCGCGCTCGGACGCCTGGGCAGCTACCGTTCCCACGCGGTGCGCGCGTGGATCGTGCGGCTGTCGTGGGTGACGGTCGTGCCCGCGGGGATCGCGGCGCTCATCGACGACGGCACGGTGCACCGCGTCGACTGGATGCTGCTCGGGACCACGATCGCGGTGGACGGAGTCGGGCGTCCGCTCGTGCTCATGGCGGTGGCGCTGTACGGGCTCGCATTGTCGTTCGTCGTGCGAGGGAAGACCGACCGCACGCACGTCCTGACCGCGTTCCTGCTGCTGTGCTTCACCGGCAACGTCGCCGTCTTCGTCGCGGCCGATCTCGTGACGTTCTACCTGGCCTTCGCCGCGATGAGCTTCCTCGGTTACGCGATCGTCGTGCACGACAAGACGGACGGTGCGCGTCGCGCGGGCGCGATCTACCTCGTCCTGACGGTCGTCGGCGAGTGTGCGGTGCTGGCTGCGCTCATGATCCTGGCCGCCGAAGGGACGATGTCAGTGGCCGAGGCACCCGCGGCCGTCGCCGCGTCGCCGTGGCGCGACGCCATCGTCGCACTGCTGCTCGTCGGCTTCGGGGTGAAGGCGGGTACCGTGCCGTTGCACGTGTGGCTTCCGCTCGCTCATCCCGCGGCGCCGAGCCCGGCCAGCGCCGTTCTCTCGGGGTCGATGCTAAAGGCCGGCATCGTCGGCTGGGTTCGCTTCCTGCCGCTCGGCGAGGGCATAGGACTGCCCGTCTGGGGCGGGACTTTCCTCGTGCTGGGTCTGGTCGGCGGTCTTGTCGCGGCGGTCGTCGGGGTGCTGCACGACAACCCCAAGGTCATCCTCGCCTACAGCAGCATCAGCCAGATGGGCTTCCTCGCCGCGCTCGTGGGCGCCGCCCTCGCCGCCCCCGCCCTCGCGCCGGTGTGCGTCTCCGCGGTCGTCGTCTACAGCGTGGCGCACGGGCTCGTGAAAGGACCGCTCTTCCTCGGCGTTCAGGCCTGGGATGTGGAGAGGATGCCTCGTTGGGCAGTACTGGGGCCGCTCGTCGTGGCATCCCTGGCCCTGGTCGGGGCACCATTCACGAGCGGATACGTCGCCAAGTACGCCGGCAAAGAGGCGGTGGGCGACGTGCTGACGCCGCTCGTCCCGATTGCGGTGGCCGACGTGCTGCCGTGGTTCGGCGTCGGATCGACCGTGCTGCTCGTGCGCTTCCTCGTGGTGCTCGTCCGGCGTCCCCGGCACTCCCATCGCACGGCCGCCACCCGTGATGTCGCGTGGGCGGTGATGGGTGTCGGCGCAGTCGTCCCGGTCGCGTTGCTCGCGCTGAGCATCGAACCGTCTGTGTCGGTGCCCGGATGGCTCTCCCCCGGGACCATATGGTCGCAGACCTGGCCCCTGCTGCTAGGTCTCCTGCTTGCCGTCGGCGCGGGAGCGCTTGCGCGTCGGATCGACACCTCGCGGCTGCTCCACCCGCGCGGCGATGTCGTGCCGGCCGGTGACATCGTCGTCGCCGAGGAGCAGGTCGCGCGGGTGCTGGGCAAACAGCTCACCCGGCTGTCCGGGTCGCTGCGACGCGGCCGGGAGCAGGCGAGGGAGGCAACGCGTCGCTCGCCCTCGCCGATGCCCGTGCTCGAACGGGTGCAGCGCGGTGTCGGAACGTGGGTCGGCTCGGGCGTCGTCCTCGCCGTGCTGCTCGGCGCCGGACTCGCCGCCGCCGTGCTGATCGGAGGCGAGCCGTGATCGCCTCCATCCTCCTCCGTCTTGCCGGCGTGACAGTGCTCTGGGCAGCGGCCACGGAGGCCGCGTCATCCGCACTGGGATACGGGCTGGTCGCGGTGCCGCTGGTCACAGCGGCGACGTACGCAGTGGCCCCGCGCCGGCACCTGCGGCAAAAGAGCGATCTGGGACGCCGGGTGCGAGGCGTACTCCACATGCTCGTCCTGGCCGGATGGGTGCTCTGGCGTTCCGTTGTCGGTGGATTCGACGTCGCGCGACGGGCGCTTCGGATGCCGCACGCCGACATCGACCCGACGTGGACGACGTACGAGACCTCCCTCCGCACCGAGCCGGGACGAGTCGCGCTGGCGCTTGTGATGAACTTCGCACCCGGCAGCCTGTCGGCACGTCTAGAGGGTGCTCGGCTGGACGTGCACATGATCCATCCCGATATCGGGATGGAAGCGTCCATCACAGCGCTCGAACAGCGAGTGGCCCTCGTGGAGCAGGCTTTCTGTTAAAGGGATACCAGCTACCGGAGAGCCAGCTCACGGAGTGAGTCGAACGGCTTTAACCGTCGGCGGCGTGCAAATCGTTCCCTGTCCACATGTAGACGTCTGGTGCGCGCGAGCTCGGTGAACCATGCGCGCCGCAACCCAGACTTGCAAAATTGCGAGGACAAGCAATGGGCCACTGAACTGTAGAATGCCGACGGGTGCACGGCTCGGAGCGGCCGTCGTCCCCTTGGCCAGCGCCCAACTCCGCTGGAACTTTATGATCTATGGCAAACTGCATGTCGAACCATCAAAAGCAGGTTTTAGAGAGGGCTCGATGGGGATTCGCATCACTCATGTTCGCTTCGGCGGAACCAACAGGACGGAGGGTGAGATAATCCGGTACCGGTGGGTTAGTGACCAGACCGGCAAGGCAGGCGAAAGTGACATGTCGGCGCTTGTTGAATGGATTGATTTTCGCGGCGGTGAAGCCTACGTCGATAATGGCATCGCGCGGGTGAGAGTCCGTGTGGTCAAGTCGCGCGCGGGAAGGCCTCACCTTCGCACCTACGCGGACGGCCTCTGGACCAACGACCTCGTTGATCTTGACACTTATTGACCATTCAATGGAGCTACGTGAAGATGTCCGAGGTCGACAGTGTGCGCAGAAGGAGTGTGCAGCGCGGCTCACCAATCGCCGGCTCAGCCTGACGCCTGACGCTTGAACCAGAATGCTTTCGACTCCTTTTGTCGGAGTGGTGACGCATAGGCGGTTTGGGTGCGCGGTCGCGGGCCTGATTTCCTCAGCTCAGTGGAATCCACGGTGACGTGTTGCTCCGCCTGCGGTGAACTAGTGCGGTGAGACGAGCTGCACCACCTTCAGCATCCCCACGCCCCGAACGGGGCGCTTATTCGTGTGGGTGCTCTCGACAGGTCCTAACCAGAGTTGTTGCGAGGCGGACGCTGCTAGGGAGTAGTTCGGCACCCCCATAGGTGGGGGCCAGAGGTTATGAGCCGCGCGGAAATGGTGCCGGTAGGCGGTCGCGTTCATACGTGATATTACGGTAACCGTGCGGCCTTGGCTTCCCATCGTCTCCAAGACCGACAAACACTATTCTTTGTATACGCAGGATGCGTTCCCTCGTGACCATGTTGCGCACTTCGGCTCGCATAGTGATCGATGAACGTCCGAACGTTGTGGCACGAATTCCAAGTTCGATGAGATCCCCCTGAATGGCTGAGCTCATAAAGTCTATTTCGGACATGTATTTCGTGACTGCTCGGGGATTGCCGATCTGCAAGATCGCATAGATGGCCGCCTCCTCGTCGATCCACTTCAGCAGGCTTCCGCCGAAGAGCGTACCGTGCGCGTTCAGATCCTCCGGCCGCACCCACCTCCGCGAGCGGAAGGTCACTTCATCGTCCACATCGCTCAAATCAAATTCCCTAGGTCGTAGTCGGTCGTGCCGTTCGGGTTAGCTGGCTGCGATTGCGCGTATTGCGCCGGTTCCGAGCCGCGACCTGTGCGGGCCTCTTGCGGGACAGCCGTGGGGACGGGCAGCTCCCCCGTGAGGTACTGAGTTCGCCCGAAGCCGAAGGACCAGTCCTGCGGGCCGTTCTCCACGTATCCGATGAAGATGTCGGCGCCGTCAACGCCCGCACCCTCCAAGCGCATCGCGATCTCGGCGTAGAGGCTCTGCTTCGCCTCATCACTTCGACCACGCTGCGTGAAGATCTGGATGATGACCGGATCGAACCGGGTGAACCCTAGGCCGGCATCTTCGGCGACGATCGTTTCCGCGGGGCGCGAAGTCAAGACTTGGAAGCGGTCCCGTTCGGGGATGCCGAACACCTGCACGACCGCTTGATGGATTGCGTCGCCGATCTGGGCTGAGTTGGTGCGTCGGCTGCTGTGGTCGATTCGTATGAGTGGCACTGCTGCCCTCCTCTATGTGTGCATCTCTTGTCGTATGGTGCATCCTACGCTGATTCATGGCAGAATGTCTTTACATGTGACGCTCCGCCCGGGGCTTCGTCGTATGGCAGTAGCGCTGCCACTCACGCAAAGGAGCGTCTTGATGTCGCACTCCAGCCCGACCCCTCCCGCGGTTGAACGGCCCGCAGCCGCCAGGGGGTTCCTCACTCGCCTCACGGTGATCTCGACTCTGGGGGGCCTGCTCTTCGGCTACGACACCGGGGTTATTTCGGGGGCGCTTCTGTACATGCGGGATGACCTCGCGATGTCGACCTCGGAAGAGGCGTGGGTGGTGAGCTCCCTGCTCTTTCCCGGAGCAGCTTTCGGCGCGCTTCTCGGTGGACGCATCGCGGACGCCCTGGGACGCAAACGCAGTCTGTTGATGTGCGCTGGGATTTTCTTGGTCGGTGCGCTGGGGTGCGCGGTGGCGCCGGATGTCGCACTCATGGTTGTGGCTCGCATCTTCTTGGGCTTCGGTGTCGGGGCCGCAGCGGTGTCGTGTCCTCTGTATCTGGCCGAGATGGCCCCGGCCGATCGCCGCGGTCGGATGGTAACCATCAACGAACTGATGATCGTGACCGGACAGCTGCTCGCCTTCGCTATCAACGCCCTTTTGGCCGTCGTGATCTCCGATAGCCACGTCTGGCGCGTCATGCTCGGCGTTGCGAGCATCCCAGCCATCGTCCTTCTCATGGGGATGCTTGTACTGCCCGAGTCGCCTCGATGGTATGCAGCGCGCGGCCGCCTGGACGCCGCTCGGAATGTCCTCTCTCGCAGCCGCAGCGCTGACGAACTTGAGGCAGAGATGTCCGAGATCGTCGGGACTGCGTCCGCTGAAGGCAACGCCCGCCGACACGCGTGGAAGGCGCTCCGCGACAATCGCTGGATGCGCCGCCTGCTGTACATCGGCTTCGGTCTTGCCGCGGTGCAGCAGGCCACCGGTATCAACACCGTCAACTACTACGCGCCCAGCATCCTTACTCAGACGGGATTGGGCGACGAAGCGGCCCTCATTGCCACGATCGGCGTCGGCGTCACCAGCGTCACTATGACCATCGTCGGTATCTGGCTGTTGGGCTTCGTCGGCCGGCGCACGATGCTCATCATCGGTTTCAGCGGCGTTGTCGGGGCGCAAGTGATTCTGTCGCTGGTGTTTCTCCTCCCGCCGTCTGATGCCGTTAGCTACATCATCTTGGGGGCGATGATGCTATTTGTGGCATTCGTGCAGGGCTTCATCGGGACGGTCATCTGGCTGCTGCTGAGCGAGATCTTCCCCCTTGCCATCCGCGGCCTGGCGATGGGGTTGGCTGTCTTCGTTCTCTGGACCGTCAATGCCGGAATCTCTTACGTCTTCCCGATCATCGTGGAGGGAATTGGATCGACCCTGACCTTCGCCCTGTTCGCTGCGGTCAACGCAGTGTCCCTGCTCTTTGTCCTCCGTGTTGTGCCGGAGACAAAGGGGCGCAGCCTTGAGATGTTGGAGAATGATTTCCGCACTCAGTCGATCCGCACGCTCACTCGACGCGAACGCCTTACCGGCGCTCGCTGACCCATGCCGCGTGTGGCCCGTCCCATCCGGGGCGGGCCACTTCCTGTACGCCGACGGCAACCCCGGTGACAATGGTCGCATCCGCAGATGACTCGCCGCGCATCGAAGGCTGAGACAGCAGAGCAGGCGTAACCCTCTGGCGGGAAAAACTTCAGTCTGATTGCGCTGCTGCAACCGGTCACGACGGGGAAGCGCCGCAACTACTGACCCTCGACAACGACGTCTCAACAGCTACAGCGACTGAGAAATCAGTTGGTGCCCCCTCGAAGGGAACAGCAATTGCCCGAGGTTCGGGCGACCATCTGGCAACTACGAGCCCAGTATTGCCAGCCGGTTTCGCATCGTCGAAGCAACCATGAGCATGTCGTTCTCGGCGGCTTCGGTAAAGAACGTCTCTGTCGGTACCAGCCGTCATACACCGTCGATCTCGCGGCATCCACCCATTCCTGCAAGGGGATCGACCCGCCACCGATGACGGCGTCACGTCACATGTCCTGCTGAGGGACGTCGGCTGCGCGGTTGAGGTCGAGACCAGCCGAGATGGGGACGGCATCGATGAGCACCTTGGGCATACGAGCCACGTCGTCCGGCTCATCCCCCGTCATCAGTAGAGTCACGTGTCTACAACGAGGGCAACGTCGTTTCGCCTGACCGCGTCGATGGTTCGGATTAAATGCGCGTGCCGCTTGATGTTCGATCAGGCGAGCGGTTCGAGACACGCGGACGCCCTGCTCAGACGCAACCTCGGCTGCATCACGGACGGTGGGGGCGAGAACCTCCAGGGCCTGTTCGCGGTCGTCGCATTCGTCGACGACCGCGACATCAGGTCTCAGCGCGCGGAGAGTTGGCGAAGCATCTGCAACTGGTGACCCGCGGACGTGTCCGCGTCCTCGTCCTCCGCGAAGACATTCGAGACGATCAGTGCATCGTCGCGCTCCAGATACCCGCTGCTCCGAAGCGCGGCGAAAAGATCGCTCCAGTCGACGTCGCCGTCCCCAATATTCAGATGCTGGTGGATGCGCACAGCATTACCGGGTGGATTGGAGATATACCGCAGTCCATGCGAGCGACGGTGGTCGAAGGTGTCGGCCGCGTATACGGCACCAAGGCGGTCACCAAGCGCCGGTATGAGAGTGCTCGCGCGATCCCCCATGTGGAAGGTGTGGGACGCCACATAGACGAACCCGATGGAGCGGGAGTTCAAGCCCCGGATGATGCGCCACGCGTCGAGACCGTCTTCGACGAAATCGTCCGGGTGGGGATCAATATTCACCCGCACCCCTTCTCTTTCGATGATTGGGAGCAGCTGTTCGAACGACCTGTAGAACGCGTCTTCGGACTCCTCTGGCAGCTCGGGGCGTCCGGAGAACTCGGTGTTGATGACGGGCACGCCCAATTCCACCGCGAGCTGGATGACCCGCACGAGGTTGCGGACGGCCGCGACACGTAGGCGCTCGTCGGGTGAGGAGATTCGCTGTACCGGCAACAGCGCCGGGATCGTCACACCTGCGTCTGCCGCTCTCTTCTTCAGGGCGGCGACGAGGTCGTCATCTGCCTTCGGATACCGGAAGAACGGGGCGAAGTCGGCATGCGGGGTCAGCTGCAGGTGGTCGTATCCCAGTCGTGCGGCGACGTCTGGGAACTCCAGCAGCGTGTGTGAGTGGTGGTACGGGGTGGGGTCGAGGGCGATGCGAACCATGGGCGCCTCCCTCAGGCGTAGAACGCGGGGCGTTCGGCGGACTCGACCTCAACGACGCCGCCGTCGAGGGCTTTCACCCCGGCCTCGCACGCGAGTGCGACGAGGTAGCCGTCCCAGGCGTTGGGTCCGTCGACGAGGCGGCCGTCGTGTACGGCGTTCACCCAGCGCTGGATCTGCTGATCGTATGCGGTGGCAAAGCGCGTGGTGAAGCTGGTGTGGTCCTGCGTCGAGAACTGGCCGTCGCGCCACTGCTGCAACCCGGAGGGTTGTCCGATGCGGGCAATGCCCTTCTCGAATACGGCCTCGGTGGC
The DNA here is from genome assembly GCF_049384025.1 of Microbacterium sp. HMH0099. Lineage (NCBI taxonomy): Bacteria > Bacillati > Actinomycetota > Actinomycetes > Micrococcales > Microbacteriaceae > Microbacterium > Microbacterium sp. HMH0099. The sequence continues at coordinate 13,052 of NZ_JBMRJR010000007.1, forward strand.
GACCTGGTAGCCGAACTGCACGCTCACGTTCATCTCGACGTCGACGAGTACGCCGTTCTGCAGCTCCATGAGAACGAGGATGGGCTCGCGCAGGTGGGCCGGGGTGAGGGTGTTGCGGCGAGGGTATTTCACCTCCACGCTTTTGATCGGGGAGCCAGCCAGCCATGGCACCACATCAAACTCGTGCACCACGGAGTCGGTGATGAGCATGGTCTGGGTGTACGAGTCCGGCACGGTGGCATTGCGGTGGACGCCTCGCACCATGACCAGTTCGCCGGCGTCGCCGGACACGACGAGCTCACGCAACGCCGCGTATTCGGGGTCGAAGCGACGCATGTATCCCACCTGGATATGGGGGCGGTCAAGCTTCTGCTCAAGCCCGAGAATTCGCGCCGACGATTCTGAGTCGGGGGTCAGCGGCTTCTCGCACAGGATGGGCAGGCCCGCCGCGAGGGCCGGCTCGAGCACCGGCGCGTGGAACGGCCCCGGAACGGCGATAAGGACGGCGTCGACCGCACCGGCCTCAATAGCATCCTCGATGCGGGCGAACGTGGCCGCACCGGGAGCCTTCTCGGCAGCTGACGCGGCACGCTGCGCATCGGGCTCCACAACGGCGGAGACCACTGCGCCGCTGATGCGGTTGGTGATGCGGGAAATGTGGTCGGCTCCCATGAGGCCGGCGCCGACGACGCCGACACGGAGGTCCTGGCTCATGCGTTGATGCTCCTGATGTCAGTGGATGCGCGCGAGGTGCGTGCAACCGAAGATGTGCTCGCGCGTGCGCTGCGCGATGGGGAAGGGGTAGTCGACATCGCACCCGTACATGTCCTGCTCGACGATGGCGAAGATGTCAGGGTCGATAGCGGCGACTGCTTCAATGATCGGCGCGAGGTCTGGGACGCCGTAAGGCGGCTCGACCATGATGCCCTGGGTGACGGCCTCGGCGAACGGAACGTCGTTCTTAAGGACGTCGAACAGCAAGGACGTGTCGACCTGCTTCAGGTGGAGGTACCCGATGCGGTCCGGGCGGTCCTGGATGAGCTTGACGTTGTCTCCCCCGTAGTAGGCGAAGTGACCGGTGTCCAGGCAGAGGTTGGTGTAGCGCGCGTCCGTCTCGTCGAGGAATCGCAGAACTTCTCGGGTGGTTCCCACGTGGCTATCGGCGTGGGAGTGGAACTGCTGCTTCATTCCGAATTCCTCAAGCAGCGCCTTCCCCAGACGGTCGTGCCCTGCGGCGAGCTTGCGCCACTGGTCGTCGTCGAGGGTGCGGCTTTCCAGGACCTCGCTGGTGGCGTCACTGCGCCACAGGTCGGGGATGACGACCAGGTGCTCTGCTCCCAGCTTCGAGGCTAGACCGGCGACCGCAAGGGCCTGGTCCCATGCCCGCTGCCATTGGTCCTCTCCCTTGTGGAAGCCGGTGAACACCGTGCCTGCTGACAACTTGAGACCGCGGGAGCCGAGCTCGTCTTCAAGCTGGTGGGGATCGGTGGGCAAGTACCCGTACGGTCCGAGCTCGATCCAGGAGTATCCGGCGGCGACGACTTCGTCCAGGAACCGCTGCCATGGGACCTGCTTGGGGTCGTCAGGAAACCACACGCCCCAGGAATCCGGGGCTGTTCCGATGCGCAGACCAGCGTTGTCGCTTGCCGAAGCGGATTCGGGAGTGGTGGGGGTGTCGGTCATGTCTCTCTCCAGTGAGTGAATGGGAAGGGGGTCAGCCCAGCAGCGGACGCTGGCGGGCCTGTTGCTGTTCGTACTCTGCGCGCGCTTGTTGAGTGCTGTTCAAAGTCGACACCTGCGGCACCGGCACGTCCCACCAGCCTTCGCCCTCGGGGGCGTAGATGAGCGGGTCGCTGTTGATGTGGATGAGTGTGGAGGCGGTTGATGCCTTCGCAGCCGCCAGAGCGTCCGACAAGTCCCGGATTGCGTTACTTCCGGGTTCGATTTCGACGACGTCCAGTCCGTAGCTGCGGGCGTTCGCCGCCAGGTCGACGGGCAGGATCTCGTCCCCCTGGAAGTTGCGTGCTGCGCTGTCGTAGGTGCGGTACCAGGTGCCGAATCGCTCGGACCCAACGGTCTCGGACAGATGCCCGATGGAGGCGTATCCGTGGTTTTGGATGAGGACCACGATGAGCTTGATGCCTTCGGCAACGGCCGTGACCAGCTCCGTGTTGAGCATCAGGTAGGACCCGTCACCGACCATGACGATGACATCCCGCTCGTCGCCGGCGGCGAGGAGTCCTCGCTTCGCCCCGAGCCCGCCCGCGATCTCGTATCCCATGCAGCTGAAGGCGTATTCCACGTGGTACCCGAGCGGGTCACGCACCCGCCAGAGCTTGTGGAGGTCACCGGGGAGGGATCCGGCCGCCTGGACGACGACGTCTTCCGGGGCGCTGGCGCGCTGGACTGCGCCGATGATTTCTGGTTGGCCGGGGAGGTCGAGCCCGCTGGGCTCGAACGCGTGGTCTACCGCCGCATCCCACAAGCTCTTCTCACGCGCGACTCGTGCGGCGAACGCCTGAGGGACCTCGTACCCTTCCAGCTCGATGAGGAGTTCTCGGAGGGTTTCTCTCGCGTCTGCGATAACACCCACCTGGCTGCCGTGCTTGTAGGCATCGAAAGGCGCGACGTTCACGTTGATGAAGGTGACGTGAGGGTTCTGGAAAGCGGTGCGGGAAGCCGTGGTGAAGTCGCTGTAGCGCGTGCCGATGCCGATGATGACATCTGCCTCCGCCGCTGCACGGTTAGCCGCGAGCGTGCCCGTTGCGCCGATACCCCCCAGGTTCTGCGGGTGATCCCAGGCGAGGACGCCCCCGCCGGCCTGTGACGTGCCGACGGGGATGCCGGTGGCTTCGACGAGCTCGCGGAGAAGGTCTTCGGCGCCGGAGTACAGCACTCCACCTCCGGCGACGATGACGGGCGCGTTTGCTGCACGGATTGCGGTGACGGCTCGCGCGAGGGGGCCGCGCTCGGGCAGGGGGCGACGGATGTGCCATTCGCGTTCCTGGAGGAATTCCAGGGGGACATCCAGTGCCTCTGCCTGCACGTCTTCGGGGAGGGAAATGGTGACGGCGCCGGTCTCGGCGGGATCGGTGAGCACGCGCATCGCCGCCAGGGCGATGGAGTAAAGCTGCTCAGGACGCTGCACGCGGTCGAAGAACTTCGATAGCGGGCGGAACGCGTCATTGACGGTGAGCCCGATGTCCCACGGCTGCTCGAGTTGCTGCAGGACCGGGTCGGCGACCCGTGTGGCGAAGGTGTCGCTCGGCAGGAGGAGGGCGGGCAGACGGTTGGTAGTGGCCAGTGCGGCGCCGGTGAGCATGTTCGCTGCGCCGGGACCGACGGATGCTGCGGACGCGAAGGTGGCGCGGCGGCGATGCATCCGCGCGTATCCGACGGACTGATGGACCATGGCCTGCTCGTTGCGCGCCTGATAGTAGGGCATGAGGTTGGGGTTCTCGGTGTTCGCCTGCTTTAGCGCCTGGCCGATGCCCGCGACGTTGCCGTGCCCGAAGATCCCGAAGACGCCTGGGATGGTGCGTTCGCGGATCTCGCCGTCGACGGTCCACTGGTTGGCCAGGAACTCGATGAGGGCCTGGCTGACCGTCATGCGCTTGGTTGAAGACATCAGTGTCGTCCTTGTTCGTTCGTGTAGGGCAGCCGGTCATCAAAAGCCTGGCCGTTCCAGGTGTCCCGCACCCACGCGTGGGCGGGGTCGTCGCTGATGAGCCACTGTCGCTCGGGGTCGGGTCCGGCCATGACGTTCAAGTAGTAGAGGTCGTAGCCCGGGGCAGCTACGGCCGGACCGTGGTAGCCGTAGGGCACGAGGGCGATGTCACCCGTATATACCCGGGCGTTGATGTCGATATCTCCGGCCGGGGAGCTATAGGTGCTGAACATCCCGAACGCCGCGTCGCCGTTTCCGCCGCCCACGGCTGCGGTCTCGAAATAGTAAATCTCTTCCAACCGCGATTCGTGTCCGGGCACGTATTCGTCGTGCTTGTGGGGAGGGTAGGACGACCAGTTTTCGGAGGGTGTGATGACCTCGCAGACGATGAGTCGGGCGGCATCCAGGCTGGCCGGTGTGCCGAAGTTGTGGACTTGTCGGCTGGATCGGCCAGCACCTCGCAGTTCGACCGGTGTGGTAGCTGCGCTGATGTACTGCCACGGACGGACCTCATCTGTCGGCGCTTCCGCTACTGCGAACCGGCCTTCACCTTCCACTGTGGCGGTTGACCCCGTCGGGAGGTAGAGCACGTCCGTCGGTCCATGGAAAACGGACGGTCGTCCGGCTAGCCGGGTGTGCCACTCGCCCGGGTGGTGGTGGTGGGTGACAAGGAACGATCCGGCTAGCGGGATGATGATGCGCTCGACGGTGGTTGACGACAGCTCGGCCGTCTCGCCTTCCCGGATGTCGGCGAGGCGGATGCCCGTGTGCGCCCACCCGGGGAGGGAGGCATCAACGACGCTCTCCCACCCCGGGCGTGCAAGATCTCCCCGCCGGTGAAGCCAGCGGTGGTGGTGCTGCGTCATGTCAGTCGTTCTGGGGGAACCCAAGGTTGATGCCGCCGTGGGTGGCGGGGTCAAGCCAACGGCTGGTGATGGCCTTCTCGCGGGTGAAGAAGTCAAAACCGTGGACACCGTAGGCCTTGGAGTCTCCGAACAGAGAGGCCTTCCATCCGCCGAAGGAGTGGTAGGCGACGGGGACTGGGATCGGCACGTTGATGCCGATCATTCCTACCTCCACTTCGTTCTGGAACCGCCTGGCAGCGCCGCCGTCGTTGGTGAAGATAGCGGTGCCGTTACCGAATTCCCCGCTGTTGATGAGCTCGAGGCCCTCCTGGAAACTACCGACCCGGATCACGGACAGAACCGGGCCGAAGATTTCCTCGGTATAGGCGCGGGAAGTGGTCGGCACGTGATCCAGCAGCGTCGGTCCGAAGAAGAAGCCGTCCTCGTGTCCGTCCACGGAAAGACCGCGACCGTCGACGACGACGGTGGCACCGTCGGCCTCAGCAATGTCGACATAGCTGGACACCTTGTCCCGGTGAACGTCTGTGATGAGCGGGCCCATGTCGGGCTCGACGCCTTCGACGCCGGCCCCGTTTCCGATCTTGAGAGTCTTGATGCGGGCGACGATCTTCTCGATCAGCGCGTCAGCGACAGGCTCGACCGCGAGGACGACGGAGATGGCCATGCAGCGCTCTCCGGCTGCCCCGTAGCCGGCGTTAATCGCTTGATCGGCCACGAGGTCGAGGTCCGCGTCCGGGAGCACGAGCATGTGGTTCTTCGCCCCGCCCAGCGCCTGCACGCGCTTGCCGTTTCTAGAGGCAGTTTCGTAGATGTACTGGGCGATGGGGGTGGAACCCACGAAGGAGATCGACTGGACGACGGGACTGTTCAGGAGCTCGTCGACGGCGAGCTTGTCACCCTGCAGCACCGTGAAGACGCCGTCAGGAAGTCCCGCCTCTTTCCACAGCTGGGCAAGCCACAAAGCGGCGGAGGGGTCCTTCTCGCTGGGCTTGAGCACGACGGAGTTGCCGGCAGCGATGGCAATGGGGAAGAACCACATGGGCACCATCGCGGGGAAGTTGAAGGGGCTGATGATGCCCACAACACCGAGCGGCTGCTTCAGCGAGTACACGTCAATGCCGGTGGAGGCGTTCTCACTGAAGGCGCCCTTGATGAGGTGCGGGAAGCCTGTGGCGAGCTCCACCACCTCCTGTCCGCGAAGAATTTCCCCCATTGCATCCGAGCGGACCTTGCCGTGCTCGGCCGTGATGATGTCTGCCAGTTCGCCCTTGCGCGCGTTGAGCAGCTCGCGGAACGCGAAGAGCACGGTCTGTCGCTTGGCGATGGAGTACCGGCTCCATACCTCGAAGCCGCGGCGGGCGGAGGAGATCGCGGCGTCGATGTCGTCTTGGTCGGCCAGGGCGACATGAGCCTGCACGGCACCGGTAGCGGGGTTGTAGATGGGAGCGGTGCGGCCACTGAAGGAGGGGCGCACCTCTCCGTCGATCCAGTGAGAGACGGTGCGGGTGTCGATGATGCTCATGAGGGTCTTTCTGAGTTAGGAAGCGACGGGGGCGGATGCGGATGCGGGGTGGACGAGGTTGGCGGCGGTATCGACCGCCCGCGCGACGTCACCGTCGGGTGGGTACAACAGGGTGCGTCCCACAGTGAGACCGCGGACGCCGGGGAGGGTCAATGCGTCCTCCCAGGAGGCGAAAGTTTCGTCGGGGTCGACGCCGGCATCTCCACCCAGGAGAAGGGTGGGCAAGGTCGTGGAGGCCATCACTCGCTCCATGTCCGGAACGACGGGGAGTTTCATCCAGGTGTAGGCCGACGAGGCCCCGAGGCCGGCGGCGATGGCGACCGAGAGAATGACCGCGTCCGTGGACAGGTCGTTCACGATGCGCCCGTCCGACCAGGTGCTCATAAAGGGCTCGAGCATGATCGGCAGGCCGGACGCCGCCGCTTGCGTGACGGCTTCGGCCGTGGCTTGAAGGGTTGCGGCGGTTCCCGCATCCCCGAGATTGACTCGCACGAGGGTCTTCGCGAAATCGATCCCCGCGTGGACCATCTCGTCCACGGTGTACGCACCGTAGCGGTCGTCCATCTCGAACGATGCTCCGCGGAGCCCACCTCGGTTCATGGACCCGACGACGATCTTGCCGTCCAGGAGCCCGAGAGCGGCGAGGTCGTCGATGATGTCCGGGGTACCGAGGACACCGTCGACGCCCGGCCGCGCCAGAGCGGTCGCGAGTCGGTCCAGCAGGTCGTAGCGGTCTGCCATGGCCGTGGGGTTGGCTCCGACTCCCAGCGCCCCGCGTGCGGGGTGGTCGGCCGCTACGATGAAGAGCCGGCCATCACCGCCTAGCAGATCTCGGCGTGTTCGGTTGATCAGGGATTGTGCGATGAGCTCGGGCTGACCGGCTCGGATGGAGCGCAGTCGTTCGAAGTCTTCGGTGGTCAAGGTGATGCCAGTCATCGGCGAGCCTCCTGCAGGTGGTCGAGTACCTCGGCCTCAGTTGGCATGGCGGTCGAGCATTCGCGTCGGGAGGCGACGAGGGCACCTGCGACGTTGGCGAATCGCAGAATGCGCTCCAGGTCCCAGCCGGACAGCAGCCCGTGGCAGAGCGCTCCCCCGAATGCGTCTCCGGCCCCGAGGCCATTGACGACGTCGACGAAGTATGGCGGGACTTCGACAGACTCGTCGGCTGTCTTGGCGAGAACACCACGAGGACCCTGTTTGACGATGGCGAGCGATACGCCACGCTCAAGAAGCGCATCGGCAGCTCGCTGCGGGTCTGTCTCCCCCACGGCTACCTCGCATTCCTCGCGATTGCCGACCGCCACCGTGACGTGCTGCAACGCCTCGCTCACGCGCTCGGACGCCTGCGTGGGGGTTTCCCAGAACATGGGCCGGTAGTCCAGGTCCAGGATCGTGTGCTCGGACCGATTCCGACGTGCCCAGGCCTGCAGGTGCGTGCCGTAGCTCGGTTCCTGCGATAGTCCCGTGACGGTCGCCCACAGGATGCGGGCACCCTCGATGTCGAGCCCGTTCAGCTGATCAGGCGAGATGTTCAGATCGGGGGCCTTGGGCTCTCGGTAGAAGTAGAGCGGGAAGTCATCCGGCGGGAAGATCTCGCAGAACGTCACCGGCGTCGGGAATGCCTCATCGGCCGTCACCGCGCGGTTATCCACGCCGAGGCGGTCGAGCTCGCGGTGCAGATAACGACCGAAAGGATCCTGTCCCGTTCGGGAAACCAGCGCCACGTCTTGCCCGTACCGAGCAGCGGCGACCGCGACATTCGCAGCACTTCCTCCGAGATACTTGCCGAAGGTGGTGACTTCTTCCAGGCCGACGCCGTCCTGCAGGGGGTAGATGTCGACGCCGAGGCGTCCCATGACGATGACGTTGTGCGTGCGCTTTGTCATACTCCGATGTACAACTTCCTCGTGAATCCGACTATGTCCTAACAATAACACATTGAACCCGCGGGTCGTCGAGGATCGTCCCATGTGACAAACACATCTTCGATGTAACATTGTCGAGACATAGGAGGTGCCGTGGGCAACGACATCCATTGGCCAGACCATCTCTTCGAAGACATGGACCGCACCGGACCGGTACCGCTGTACTTCCAGGTCTCATCCCGACTGGAGGCCGCGATCCGTTCGGGCGAGATTCCTCCGGGCGGACGCCTCGAGAACGAGATCGCTATCGGTCAGCGGCTCGGCCTATCGCGACCGACGGTCCGGCGCGCCATTCAAGAGCTCGTGGACCGCGGCTTGCTCGTGCGACGACGGGGCATTGGCACGCAGGTTGTCCAAGGCCAGGTGACCCGGCAGGTCGAGCTCACGAGCTTGTTCGACGACCTGCAGAACACCCAGCACACGCCTGGGACCACGGTCCTCACGCACGAAGTCGTGCCGGCGCCGACGAATGTGGCCTCCCACCTGGGCGTACCCGAAGGCTCCGACGTGCTGCACGTCCGCCGACTGCGCACCGCAGACGGATCACCAGTCGCCATCCTGGAGAACTTCTTCCCCGCCGAGGTGACCGAGCTCACGCGCGAAGAACTGGAACAGCGCGGGCTCTACCAAGTGCTCCGCGCACGCGGGATCGCCATCCGTGTTGCCAATCAGAGGATCGGGGCGCGCCGCGCGCACGATGACGAGGGCGGGCTTTTGGAAATCGACCGCGATGGACCCGTCCTCATGATGGAGCGCACTGCCTTCGACGGCGCCGGTCAGGCAATCGAGTTCGGAGTGCACATCTACCGGCCCGACCGGTACAGCTTTGAAACCACGCTCGTGGCGAAGTGACGCGTCGAGAACTTTGTCATGACATTCTATTGACAGTCTGACAGCTGCATCCTACGCTCTGGCTCACCAACGAAGGTAAGCCGGAGCCCGTGCTCCGAGCACGAAAGGATCACGACGTCGTGACACGCATACACAGCACCCGGTCGGTCATCGCCCTGACGATGGCCGCAGCTGCAGCTCTCACCCTCTCGGCATGCGCCGCGGACGGCGGCGCAACCAGTACCGAAAGCGGCCTCGAAAGCGGATACGGCGCCCGCGCCGAAAACCGCTCCGCTTACTTCTTCACCTACTACAACCCCGCGAGCGACTCCTTCTGGGCACAGATCCTGCAAGGCGGGGAGGACGCCGCGCAGCTGGGTGGGCTGAGCCTCACGCATCAGACCGCCGAAGGCGACCCCGACAAGATGGTCGATCTTGTGCAGACAGCCATCGCCACGGCGCCCTCCCTCATCTTCATGCCGTTCAACGAGGGTGAGAAATGGGTAGGTGTCGCCTGCGACGCCCACGACGCGGGTATCACCGTGGTCGCCTACAACGTTCCCGCACCCGAGTCCGCGGCAGAGTGCGTCTCCGGATTCGTGGGCCAGGACTTCTTCGAAGTCGGCGAAATCGTAGGGGAGCGACTCGTCGACGAGGCCAGCTTGTCTTCCGGGGACAAGGTGCTGCTCCCGGCAGAGGAGCCGGAGCAGAACTACGCGATCCGACGCGGCGGCGGCGTCCAGGAATCCCTCGACCAGGTCGGTGCCACCGGTGAGTTCCTGCGCACCTCCGGAAATGACGAAGAGGCGCTGAACGCCCTGACGGCGTGGCTGACGGCGAACCCGGACGTGAAGGCCATTGCCCCTCTCGGCGGAACTCCGCATCGCAACATCGTCGCTGCGATGGAAGCCGCGGGGGTCAAGGTCCCCGTCGTGGGCTTTGACACCTCCCCACAGGTGGTGGCGGGCATCAAGAGCGGCGACATCATCGCCACCGCCGACCAGCAGGGTTACGTGCAGGGTTTCCAGTCGGTCACCGAGGGTGTGCTCTACCTGGACTTCGGGCTGTCCCCTTCCGTCATCAACTCCGGTGGTCAGGGACTGATTGACAGCACGAACGTCAACTTCCTCGAAGACGACGCCCTCGAGGGCGTCCGCTTCTGAAACCGCGGGGGTCCTGCACCGGGCTGCGGGACCCCCGTTCATACCCTCACTCTTCGAAAGGCACCGTCATGTCCCACCCCGTGGACGAGCGACCTCCCACAAACTCAACGTCTGAGCATGTGCTCACCGCCCCCGCCCCCACCGAGGCCGTCCTGAGCGGGCGCCGCCTCCGCGACAATCAGCCCCACGGCCTCGCTGGCCGGTTCCGTGACAACCTCCGTTACAGCCGCGGACGAGGCGCCCTGGAGATCGGCGTCATCTTCGTGCTGGTCCTCCTGGGCTTCATCATCGCTGGCACGGTCGCGCCCGCCGCATTCCCCTTCCTCTCCCCCAGCAACCTCTCCGGCGTCATCTCCCAGTCCATCCCCGTCCTGGCGCTGCTCGGTGTCGCAGCGGGGATCCTGATGGTGGCCGGCGAATTCGACCTGTCCTTGGGTGCGAACATCGGCTTCACCGCCATCATCTTCATCAATGTCTCCGAAGCCGCCGGGTGGCCCATCGGCATCGTGGCGGGGCTTGCCGCATCGACTTCCATCGCCCTGGTGAACGGACTCATCGTGGTCCTCACCAAAATCCCCTCATTCATCGCCACACTGGGGATGGGTTTCTTCTGGGTGGGGGCGAGCATATTCGTCAACGGCACCTCACCCGCCATCCTGGTCGACGCCAAAGATGACACTCTCACGACTCTGTTCGCCGGAGACTTCGGCCTCTTCCGCTCACAGCTCCTCTGGCTCATCGGCCTCGGCGCCCTCGCCTGGCTGTTCCTGCACCGACACAAGCTCGGCAACCACATCTACGCCGTCGGAGGCAACCCCTCCGCAGCCAAGGCCATCTCGATCAAGCCCACCAGCGTCCGGCTACTCGCCTTCGCGGTGTTCGGCCTCCTCGTCGGCTTCGCCACCATCCTCATCTCCGTCCGCACCGGGTCAATGCAACCCGGCAGCACAGACGACTACACCCTCATGGCCATCGCCGCCGCCGTCGTCGGAGGATGCTCCCTCAACGGCGGAAGGGGCTCGGTCATCGGAATGGTCATCGGCGCGGCCCTCATCCGCCTCATCGAGAACGGCCTCATCCTCGCCAAGGCCCCCGGCTTCTACATCCAGCTGTTCGTCGGATTGATCATCGTCATCGCGGCCATCTTCAACAAGCTCATGGAAGGAAAGGCGTCATGACCGACGACTACCTGCTCCGCCTGGACGGCGTCACCAAACGCTACGGCGCCAACACCGTTCTGAAAGACGTCTCATTCGACATCGGCCGCGGCGAGGTTGTCGGCCTACTTGGCGACAACGGCGCCGGCAAATCCACCCTCGTGAAGATCATGTCGGGCGTTGTTCCCATGACCTCAGGGGCCTATTCCTGGGCGGGAGACGTGGTTCCGCACGTCACCCGTCCGGTCACGGAAGCCCTCGGAGTGGAGACCATCTTCCAGGACTCGGCACTGGTCCCGCAGATGTCCATCACCCGCAACATCTTCATGGGGCGAGAAATCACAAACCGTCTCGGACTCATGAAGCTGAAGCAGATGGACGAGATCGCGACCGAAATCCTCGACACCGTGGTCACCATCGAAGGCATCAAAAGCTCGAAGCAGCTCGTGTCCTCTCTTTCTGGCGGCCAGGCGCAAGCGGTCGCCATCGCACGAGCTGTCCACTTCAAACGCAGCCTGCTCATCCTCGACGAACCAACCTCCGCTCTCGCTGTACGCGCAACCGAAGCACTGCTCGACTACCTTCGCCACCTCAAGACCGAAGGAGTCAGCTCCATCCTCGTCACGCACAACCTGCATCACGCGTACCAGGTATGCGACCGGCACATCGTGATGAATCACGGACGCAAGATTCTCGACGTTCGACGAGAGGACACCACGGTTGAGGAACTGACTGCAGCCGTTGTTGGCGGTGAGGTCGGACTCCAGCGCCTCCGCGCCGACAGCTCCGCCTGAATACAGCGCGCTAAATCGCGTAGGCGATAGAGACGCTCACGAAGCCTCCAGATTCATGGTCGGGGCCGGTGGACTTGACGGCACCGGCCCCGAGCGTGCTTCCCGAAGCGGTCAGCACGGAACTGGATAGTCCCCGTTGCCCACTCCTGCTCAAATTCGCATGTATCGACCCCACCCAGGTAAACGGCTCGCTCGAACGCCTCGAGTAACACCGCCGCCCTCAGGAACGGAGTCGTAGACAGCGTGGGAGCAGCCGCGGCATGTCAGCAGATCGCCGCGGGAAGTGGGGCCGCATCGGGCGGATGAGCTGATAGGAGCAGAGTCGCGTGTGGCGCCCTTGCTTCGGTCTCGCTTACTCTCGTGATGTGCCCGTCGCGCACTCGTCCGAGTCCACCGGCCGGCATGACGCAGACGAGTTCGCGAGCAGGCTCGTTCTGCCCCCTCCACCTACCGACAGAGACATCGACGGTTTCTGCCTAGCACCGGTTCTTGATTCGGCGACATGGTGTGAGAACTGCCACGACCATGCGCGAGTATTGGCGCACCCCCCTACGGCTGTGGTCGCAGTGTCGCTGTACCATCGCGACACAGAGCTGCGCGAATAGGTCACCGGATACAAGCCAGACCTCGCAGCCGCGCATGAGCCGTCTTCCGTCGACGAGCAGCAGGCACGGTTTGCACTGCGCGCGATCACGGAACGCTTTTTCCGCCCCAACCGCTGGTTGACCGCAGATGTAGACCAGATCGTAATGGTCCCGTCCACACGGAGGGCACCGCCACACCCCCTCGAACTACTACTCGAGGGCTTAGACGGGTCAGCGTGCTCTCCCGCGGCGGCTTGCGACGCACTACGGCCACATTCGGTCCCCGTACATCCAACCCAGGCGCTCACGTCGCGGAGCCCGACCTGGAAAACAAGAGCCAGTACCCCACCACTCGAATAAATCGGCGCTACTGCCACCACCCCTGGTGCAGTTGCAGAAATAGGCTGGTCTAGCGCCGAATCCGTCTGTCTCAGACTCGCCCTCAGAGCCGTCGGCTCGACTCTTGCGCTGCCGGCTCGATCCGACTCTTGTCGCTGAGATAGTCGCGAAGTACCAATCCGGCGCGACGACTCCATCCCTCTGTGTGGAGTACACCCTCTCGAAGGGCGGCCTGCTGAAGCTACTGCGCGATGAGGGAGTTCGACTTCGATGCCAGCCCCTCAGTGACGAGCAGGTCAACGAAGCGCTGTTCTCTACGACGGCGGCATCTCCCTCGCAGCTATCGCCATACACTTCGACGTCAGCTACAACGGCGTCCGACAAGCCTTCGTTCGGGCAGGTGTAGAGCGTCGACCTCGCGGTGGGAAGCGAGCCTAGGCGGCCTTCGAGTTGTCGCCGGCTTGTCGCCGCAGCTCGTTGTCTGCGTGCTCTAGTAGTGCCGACGCGAGTTTCTCGTAATCGATAGTGGGATGTACGAGCGCACGCACTGGATGTTGAGATCCTTCGAGCGACGGTTCCGCCGTCTGCCGCTCGCGTCAGCGGGGCAACCGCGCGCAATGTCAGGTCTCGAGTTCCGACGGCGCGGGGATCGTGAACACTGCCATGCCCGCGAGCTGATCGCTCGGGATGTCGGGAAGCTCGCCCGTTCTAAGGAAGCGCTGCACATACTCCGGCGGGGCGGTGCGCAACCCGTGTGGATGGATCGTCCCCTTCAAATTACACTCGTGTAACTCCAGCAGGCGGGTAACCCCTGGATTTCTAGCCCAGCTTTCTCATAGTTATGCCCGTAGGCGCCGAGCGACCCTCCAGCCCAGGTCGTTCTCGGCCATCGCGGTGCACTTCGATGTCAGCTACAACGGTGTGCGGCAAGCTCTCATTCGTGCAGGTGTGAAACGTCGCCCTCGAGGGGGTGACTACCGGTGACCGAGCTCGGATAAGGGGGTTTGTTGTGCCAACCATGTATGCCGAGACCTTCCACGGCTTTGAATTGGCTTGTTATTGCGAGGACGAGCCGCAGGCGCCGATCTACACTAAGCCGCTCATGAGACGAAATTGATCAGCGCGACCCGGATGTCCGACGTCGACGGCAGGAGTTCGTTTGGTCTGCATCCAGTCGCACCAACCCGAAGCGGCTTCCAGCGATTGTAGGCGTCTTACGCCGGGGGGCTTACCAGGATGGGGGACCGGAAATTCGGCGTCCGCTCACCTCGGCGAGTCGGTTCGCGTGAAACGAGTCGCCGAGGTGAGCTGGCCGTGAGCTGTTACCTCACCTTCACCACCATAGTCTCGGATGAAGTCTCCCCCACAGCATTCACCAAGATCAGCGTATAGCGATAACTTCCTGCTGCCCGACCGGTGACGAATGTGGTCGTCTTCTGGGCGGCCGGCGTAGCGGATGTGAGTGACTTCTCGTCGATGAGGACATCATTCTCAAGAAGACGATACGAGGTAGCGTTCGTCCCCCACCACATATTACCCGTGACAGTGTAGGCACCGTCTCCATCCCAGTTGTCGTTACTCAGGACGGCTTTGCCTGGGGCGGCATTAGTCACCTGGACGACCAAAGACTTCGTTGCCGTTGAGCCTCTGGCATTAATCAGCTCACCAGTGTACGTGTAGGTACCGTTTGCTTTACCTTCGACCAATACACTCACCTTCTGCGCCTTCGGCGTCTCTGGGCTGGGGTAATCGGTCGCGATAAGTTTGCCGTTCTCATACAGCCGGAACATGCCGCCATTTGAGCCCCACCACATATCCATCACGACGCTATAGGTACCGCCACGCAGACCTGTTGTGTGGCCTTGGTCGGTCGAAAGCACGCCGACTCCGGGTGCGGATTTGCTGCCTTCTTCAGGGAAGACGGTCACAGTGGTGGTGACCTCGGTGCTGAGCCCAGCATTGTCGACGGCGCGCGCGGTGATGACAACATCCCCTCGACGACCCTTGAGATCGATCGATTGGGTGGCGTCGACCACTTGGTCGTCGACAGTCGCGGTGAACGAGCGCACACCATACCCGTCATCCGTGGCGAGTATCTTCAGCGGCTGGTTGTCCGGGATCAGAGATCCGGTGTCGGGCAGGCCGGTGATGATCGGAGCAGTCTCGTCCATTGGTGAGGTCGGGCCTCCGTCCGGGCACGCATCAAGCAGACGCTCGTCGGTCCGCGGGCCGGTGCCGGGCTCAAGGCTCAGCACGTGGCAACCGGCGGGCACATCGTCCACCCGCAGATACCCGCGTTCCCATGTCGCCGGGGTCGCACGACCGTCCAGGTAGACAATCGGTTCGCGATCTTCGGCTGCTCCAGGAACAAAGGCGCGCGCAACGGTGTTTCCAGGGACGTGGACAGCGATGTCGGTTCGCCCGTCGTGAGTGTGGTGGGCGACGCCAATCGAACCCTTCAGGGTGGGTAGTCGAACTGATGCCCATTCGACAGCGGCTGGTTGGGGACGGACGTCGAAGGTCGCATAGCCCGGAACTGTGGGGCGGATTCCAAACATGCCTTGCGGAATGTTGTACGCCGGCGATGCAGCCCAAGGGTGAGAGTACGTCAGATTACCTTTGAGAGTAGAGTCCCAGGCTTCAGCGGTCGCCCCCGCGCCTTTGTTTATCATGTTCATCCAGCTTCGCAGTCCGGTACTCGTAAGCATCGCGTGCGCAACATCGGCTCGGTCCCCGTCGTAGAGCGCCTCAAGGACGAAGGCCGCGCAGTACACGCTGCATGCCATTCCCCGCGACTCGATGTATGACGCAGCCTGCGCCGCGCGCTGTTCGTCGGCAAGACCAAAGGCCGTTGCGAATACCGTTGCCTGGATCGCGAAATGATCGATCGATGAGCCGTCGGCATTGAGCCCGTCGCGCCATGCCCCCTTCGTTGTGTCGAAAAGACGCTCATTGGCCGCCGAACGCAGACGTTGGGCAATCGCGGTGAACTCTGCGGCATCGTCATTTTTACCCAGCGCGGTCGCGATAGCAGCCATGTCGACGTAGCTCTGATGGCCTATGGCGTTGATGACCGTGTTGTACGGCCGGAAGACGTAGCCGTCCCGCTCGCTGCCGGGCCAGTCGACGATGTCACAATCCGTGCAGCTGTTGGCTCCGTTCGATCCGGAGTTCTTGCGAATCAGACCTGTACTTGGTTCAACCCAGCGAGTAGGAAGCTTTGCCTTGAGACTGTTGTAATTCCGGGCCAACGCAGTGGTATCACCTGTTTGCGTGTAACTGTCGTGGAACGCGAGGATGGTATACATGGGCCATTCCGTGGGCCACGTTCGACCGGTCAGAAGGTACTCCAACGAGTAGTTGCCGAGTGTGGGATCGTCTGAAACGTAGAAGTTCGCCATCATTTGCAGATACGAGTCGGCTTCGTAGGCGTCGCGTTCTCGCGTCCAGGAGTCGACATATAGGTTGTGGTTCGTCGCGTCTACCGTGTGACGTGACAGCTCCCACACCTTGACCAAGTTGTCATCGGACGAGGAGAACGCTGCACCCTCGGGGTCAAACGGATAAACTTGTGCCAGCGCAGGGAAGTCGTTTGCGGTCAGACCTGTCGGGGCCCCTTGGACCTCCGCGTAGCGAAATACTCGCATTCCCCACGTCTCGAGCTGCTGACGTCCGTCGCGAAGAGTCCACTTGTCCTGGTAGGTGTTGCCGGTGTTCATCGCGAATCGCACGGTTTCCGGAGCGGACAGCACTTCACCGAAACGCAGGTCAAGGATCTGACCATTGACTCCTTCGAGGTCGAGGCTCAGCCCGCCGATCCAGGTACGTCCGTAATCGAGGAAGTAGTTGCCCGGCGATTTCTCGACGATCCGCTCGGGCAGCTGCAACTGTTGCGTCACTTTGGCGGTCGGAGTTGCTTCGAGATCGGAGAAAACGTTCTTGGCTTCAGCCCGCGTCCACCGCGAGTCGTCGAAGCCAGGCTCCGAGAACCCAGTGGGGTATGACGCGGCATTGATGTTTTCTTTCGGAGCTGTGAAGTATTGGGTGCCGATACTGCCGGCCGCGGGGAATACCCGACTGCCATTGAGCGTTTTCCAATCCGTCGTCGTACCGAACGTTTCGCGGGAACCATCGGAGTACTCGACCACAAGGTGAGACTGAAAGCGCTTGTCAGTCGTCGTGTAGGCGAGAGCACCGAGGCTGTTGGTTGTCCCGCGTCGCAGGAGGCCGGTCACGTCGAAGCCGTCGTACCTCGTCTCACGCGCAATCGGCTGCGTCGGCCCCAGGCCGACGAACTCCCCGTTCAACCACATCTTGTACACGAACTGACGGGTGGGTGCAGTAGAAGCTGCGGTGGCGTAAACAGTAGCCCAAGCAATATCTTTATCGGCGATGTCTACATCACCGCGGAAGAAAGCCCAGTCGGTGGACCCCGCCGAGTAAATGCAGTTCTGACCGGACCCTACGGCAAGGCGGCCGTCCACCGTCAACGCACACGGAAAATCCGCGGACGCAGCGTCGAAGTTGTCTGAGTACAGAGAGCCACCATCCGCTGAAGTGACCCGAAGATTATCCCAGGAATTTCTTTCTGAGCCTCCGGTGCGGAATCCGAAGTAACCTGTCGCGTAAGAGTCAGGCACGGCCGTTTCGTCGATCTTTCGGTCGTTGAGGAACGTGCTGATGCGGTTTCCGGACGCAATGATCTTGAACCTGTAAGTGGTGCCATTGATCAAAGACTCGCCCAACGGGACAGACTTCAGCTGCGTGAACGAGTTTCCCGCGCGGGTGTGTGGCGCAAGAGTATTGGCTCCGTTCCCACGAAACTGCCACATTAGATAGTTGCTTGAATCCCGAGCTCGCAGAACGATCGTTGCGTTCTGCGCTTCCACCCGGAAATCGCCCTCCACGGTGTAATCCGACCATGTGGCTGCGTTCGGGGCCCAAATAGGTGTCGTTCCCGTCCATTCATCCGTTGCCGTCCCGAAGCGAGACGGAGCGGACCACGGGGACACAACATCGCCATCCCAGGTGCGGACCCGCCATACGTATCCTTCCGCAGGCGTGAGAGCGGGACCGGCGTAGGCAACGTTGGTACTGGCTGAAGATTCGACTCGCGCGGAATCCCAAACTGGGGCGCGAGACAGATCAGACTCGTTCAACGCGAGCTGTACCTGGTAGGCGCTCTGACGTGCAGAGCCCACGCGCCATCCGAGTAGGGGTGCCGACAGATCGGCGACATCGCGGGGTGAGGGCAATTGATTGACAGTCAGCGATTCTGGCGCCTCCGAGGACTCCATCGCCACAGCCACATCGCCACCCGACAGCGGGGACACGCCAGGAACGGTCACTGACGCGAGTAGGACGGCCATAGTCAGCACACCGATTCGGCGCAGGCTTAGTTTCATCAACGGGCTCCTTCGTCCGGTGAAACGTTTCAGGTTGCGTCGAATGTACACCAGACTGCGCATGAGGGCAACGAACCTGAAGCACTTCGCCATCGTCTAGGAATTTTCGCGTCGAACTGAAGCAAGCCGACTACTGGTGCGGGCGTCCGCTGCCGGGATCACCGATGATCAAGACGGAAGCTTGAGAGACACGTGGCAGCCACCACCGACGCACTTCACGACGCCGACGACCGGCGGCATTCGATGAGCATGAGGACGGTCTACGGTTGTGGCGCGTCACCGCACCGGTAGCACCTCGAGGCGCGGCTCCTCACCTTCGCCCAGCACCAGACCGCGGCCATGCGGCAGCATCTTCCCCGACCGATTCCTGCGACTTCGACCCGGGTTTTACACTTGACCGCACCGCTCGTGTCACCCCAGCTGCTCAGCCACTCCGTCGCTGGCGCGAATGCGCAACGTGAAGGCGACGCCCGACGGCGTGTTTGCGACGGTGATGGCACCGCCGCTCGCCTTCATTATCGACCGACTGACCGCGAGTCCAATCCCCGTACCCGGAGTACTGTTCTTGACATTCGTTCCGCGGTAGAAGCGGTCGAAGATCCGTTCCATGTCGAGTGGCTCGATGGACGGCCCATCATTTCCCACCGAGACCTCGACGAAAGAGTGCGCAGCCACGGCGGAAACTCTGATGGTACTGCCCCCAGGTGAATACTTCACGGCATTACCTAGCACGTTCCCTAGCACCTCGACAAACCCGTCTCTATCCATGAGACCTGTAAGGCTTGCGGGCACGTCGACGATCCACTTCCGTGCGACACCGTCTTGCGTTCCTCGGGCGACATCGACGCCAGACTCGATCAAGTCACTCAAATCCAACCGCTCTATCCGCGCCTCCGTGAGGTCCCGCATGCCGTTCAGCATCGATGAGCTGAGCGCTATCAAGTGTTCGGCATTGCGCGCGATAACTCGGAGGGGACCGCGCACTTCCGGGGCAGCCTCACGGTCGATAATGATGTCGACATAGCCGACGATCGAGGTCAACGGCGTGCGCAGCTGATGAGACAGCGTCGCCATCGCATCTTCTCGTTCGCGCGCCGCTCTCACAATCTCCGTCACATCCTGAGCGATGAGTGCTGAACCCATGTCGGAAGCGTCTTCGCGACGCAACTGATGGCCAGATACGAGAATCGCAGACTGATCCCCCGGCGGACCTACCCAGATGAGTTCCGAGTCGATCTCGCGTCCATCGAGGAAGCGATTCAGAGGTTGCGCGTCCTCGGGCAATAACGTGGATTGGTCCTTGCCATATATCTGACTGTCCGTAAGCTCTGATGCGCCTCCCGAGTAGCCACCCAGAACGCTGAGGCGCTGATTCTTAAGGAGTGGCTTTCCGTCGACGTCGAGGATGAGTATCCCTGCATTGACTGTGTCAGCAAATGAACGAAGGATGAGCGAAAGCCGTTCGACATCATCCAAAGCAGCGCTCCGTTTAGCAATAGCGCTGTCACGTTCAGCGCTAGCGCTAAGATAGCGACGAGCGATTACATAGCCAAGGACGGCGGAGAGCGGTATGACGACCGCAAAGACCATCGCTGAGGCCAATTCTCCTTCATTCCCTCCGACGAGAACGAGAGGGGCGAACGCAATTGCGTATGAACCCAAGATCGCTACCACGAGACCCAGTCGCCCGCCGACCATTGCCAGCCAAACGGCCGGCACGCTTGCCAGCGCGGCAGACGCCTGCAGCTCCGGGTAAAGCGCCGCCGATAGATAGCCAACCCCAATTAGATTCAACGTTGCCATGACTGACTGCCAACGAACATGGATTCGTTCCCATGGCATCGAAACACTAGCGACGGTCGCCAAGAGAATGAGGCCAGCCCCCGCACAAAGCGGCAGTCGGTCGATCACTAAACCGCAACTCAAGGCGACAGCGACGATAAGCGCAGAACAGACGGTGACCGGTAACTGAGTCCTGACCAGAAGACCGAGACGCGGCCATCGGTCGGATGAAATGGCTAGCGTGTGCGGCACCCCAATGTGTCCCCTCTAGCGTGTACGGCCTGCGCGCGCACACGCAGTTGGAGAACTATATAGGAGTCGCCCCCTATGGTGGGGCCCCGCACGCGCGGCCGCTGCTGGCCTAGACGGAACCTCGGTCACACGCCAGCGGTGAGATGACACCAGAGCCCTCCCCCAGAAGTAGGTCCAGCCCACCGCAACTCGAACGGATCGGTACTTCTGCAGCCACCCCTGGCATTAGTACGCCCCGAACCCCAAGTGGTCAGCCGACCGCCCCTGATGGCCAGCCGTCACTGCGCCGACCGGGGTTATTCCTGGTGTGCCCGGTGTATCCATCCTTGGCTCACCGCAAGTTGTTGACCTCATCAGCGCGAGAAATATCGACCTCACGAGCGCACCTGCGGGGGCAACGAATATCCGAACTTCAATCACAGCTGACACGCCCGGTCAACTTTCGTGGGGGACGGATCTGGGTGGCGATAACCCCTCGGCGTCCTGGTCTAACAACGATTTCCTCAACGGCTCGGCTTCGACGAGCTACGACTTTCCCCTTTACGACACAACGAAACTCTCGGCATATCGCCGTCAGGTCGTTTGAAGGGGACTATGACCGTTCAGTTCGCGAACTACACCCCTACCCACCTGGAAATTAACGAGGCTGGGCAGACTTATGGCGTAAAGGTCGGCCCCGAGGAGCGCCCAGATTCGCTTCATGTGAGCGGCCGCGACCGAAACAAGCAGATTGGAGGAAGGCGGCGAACCTAACCCCGTCTACGAATCCGACGGACGCACCCAAGTGGGGGCTTCACACCGCCCCACGCGTCGAAACGCGGGCAGGTCTTCTCCACCTGAGTTGCCGCTACCAGTCCGGGCTTCGTGGGCCGTCCATCCCGCCGGTGATTGAGTCCCGCCGATGAAGGATCACTCCCAGTTCGGTGGGCGAACCGCACGAATCAGGACGTGGTGAGCACGCCGACGGCGGCGCGCATGTGCGACTCAACCGCGTCAGTCGCCTCCCCCACGTCTCCGGTCTCGATGGCGCGAACGATATCGAGGTGTCGCTCGACGTTGATGTTCTCGAGAGCTCTATCAACGCCGGCGTGAGTGATTGACATCTGAATCGAGGCAACTAGACCTTCCCACGCTCGCACCAACGAGTCGTTGCCGGTGAGACGGCAGAGTTCCCGGTGAAAATCCAAGTCGGCCAGCATTCTGTCGTTGAGCGACTTGCTCTTGTCGGGGGCCATAGCTTGCGCCGCAGAGGCGAGCGTTTCAACGAGGGCGGTCCTGTCCTCTCGCGCCGCCAAAAGGCTCACCGCAAGGGCCTCCAGCGCGGAGCGGACCTGAAAGAGTCCGACGAGCTCCGGTTCAGACATGCGTCTAACGAGAAGCCTGCCGCGGGGCCCGGGGGTCAGGAGCCCCTCTAGTTCAAGGGTGCGCATCGCCTCGCGAAGGGTGCCCCGGCTGATCCCAAGGCGCGCCGCCATGTCGACCTCGGAGACATGCGCCCCTTGTTCGAGCTCGCCGGAAATGATGGCCGAGCGCAGTGCTACGACCGCTCGGTCACGCAGTGTCGTTCGCTCGAGCCCCAGGATGGAGGACGCGCTCATATAGCCTCCCGTCTCACCCATTCTACGGATGAGAATGGGCTGCCCGTCACCGGGCAGCCCATTCGCGCACTCTTTGCTACCGGGCCTCTGTAAGTGCTGCCTGTCGCACGTAGTCCCGCTGCTCACGCGACCAGGTCTCCCGTGTCACCAAGGCGGACACCAGCCCGACCAGGGCGTAGAACGAAAACAGCGCCGCAGGCCCAACCCACCCGAACCACCCGAAAAGAAGTGTCGTGACGAACGGGGTGAACCCGGACACCATGGCGGAAATTTGGTACGCAAGCGACGCGCCGGAGGTTCGTGTGTTGGCATTGAACAGCTCCGGGAACCACGGGCCCTGCACTCCGGCGAGGGCGTTCTGGAACACCGCGTACGACAGAACGATCACCACCACCACGAGCGGATAGACAGCTGTGTTGACTCCCGCGAACATGAGGAACCCCCAGAACACCGCGAGGGCGCACACCACGATGTAGAGCGGTCGGCGTCCGATCTTGTCCGTTAGACGCGCCCAGCCCCAGGTGGCGAAGACGCCAACGCCGGCGGCGATGGACAGAGCCGTAAGCGTCTGCCAGCTCTCGGTGATCTGGTTCGTGTTGAGGTAGGAAATCAGATACGTGATGGACACGGCGTATCCAGCTGTCTCGGCAACGCGGAGACCGATGCCGCGCAGGATGTTCGACCAGTCGGTCTTGAGCACCTCAATCAGAGGTGCCTTCAGGATCGCACCCGACGCCTTCACATCCTCGAAGACCGGCGACTCGGGCACCTTGGACCGGATGATGAGTCCGACGAAGACGAGAATGATGCTGGCGAGGAACGGCACACGCCATGCCCAGTCACCGGGCAGGTGAACACTGAAGAGGAACACGAGGTTGGCCAGGAGTAGGCCCACCGGGAAGCCGGCCTGCACGATGCCGGTAAAACCGCCCTTAGCGCGCCAGGGGGCGTGCTCGTAGGTCATCAGGATCGCGCCACCCCATTCGGCGCCGAACGCGAGGCCCTGAATGATGCGCACTGTCACAAGAAGTATCGGTGCCAGGATGCCGGCGACTTCGTAGGTCGGGAGGAACCCGATGGCGAAAGTGGCCAGTCCCATGATGATCAGGGAGGCGACCAGGACGGGCTTTCGTCCGACGCGGTCGCCGAGATGCCCGCCGATGATGCCTCCGATGGGCCGGGCAGCGAATCCGACACCCAACGTTGCAAATGACAGGAGCACTCCTGTGACCGGGTCACCGCCTGGGAAGAAAACCGTACCGAAGTAGAGGGCTGCGGCCGTGCCGAAGCCGATGAAGTCGTAGGTCTCGATCACGGCCCCGACGCCGGAGCCCACGGCTACCCGTCGGGCTTGTTTTGTTCCTTGAACCGGGCCGCGCATGGCGACGGTGTCTTGGCTCATCCTTGCGCCTTTCTCACATCATTGTGCGCCGCCGAGATGGCGACGTGGCAAGTATCACCACCGCTCACGTGGCTGTCAACAGTAAAACAGTTCGACTGTTGCCACCGCCGCTAGACGTGGGTTACAGTCGCCTCGCCGCGATGACGCGGCCGAAGGAAGGTTCGTAATGACGACCAATCACACAGCAGTGATCACCGGTGCCGCCGCCGAGCGTGGTATCGGACAAGCGACCGCTCAGGCCTACGCAAAGGCCGGCTGGTCGGTAGTGATCCTGGACCTGGATGGCGACGCAGCGGCAAACGTCGCGGACGGTCTCGGCCGCGAATTCAGCATCTCTGCACTCGGCGCCCAGGTGGATGTTTCCGACGAGGCAAGTGTGGCCGAGGCGTCGGCCGTCATCGAGGCGGCGGTGGAGGACGGACGCATTCCCCCGGTTGGTGCCCTCGCGAACATCGCGGGCATCACCTCGCCGGTGCCTTTCCTGGACACAACCCTCGAGCAGTGGAACCGCGTCATGGCGGTCAACGCCACCGGCACCTACCTCATGACGCGCGCCCTCCTTCCCGCGATGCTGGAGCTGGGCTACGGACGAATCGTGAACATGTCGTCGGTGTCGGCACAGCGCGGAGGCGGGGTCTTCGGAAAGGTCCCGTACTCCTCCGCGAAGGCCGCAGTGCTCGGCTTCACGAAGGCTCTGGCCCGCGAACTCGCGGACTCCGGCGTCACCGTCAACGCCGTCGCGCCCGGAGCAGTGGACACCAACATCCGCGTCGGTTCCACCGACGCCCAGGAGCAGGCCATCGTCGATGCCATCCCGCTGGGCCGCACGGCTACGCCAGAGGAGGTTGCCGATGTCATCGTCTTCCTTTCGAGCGATGCAGCCTCCTATCTCCAGGGCACAACCATCGACATCAACGGCGGCAGCCACCTTCACTGACGGGGAGAGAAGACCATGACAACCACCACGGGCACCGAAGCGTCGCTGACCGAGCGCGTGCGCGAGGTGCGCGAGAGCGCACAACGCATCCGCTTGAACGCTCTGCACATGGGCGAAGTCCAGGGGCAGGGTTACATCGGCCAGGCCCTCGGCGCAGCCGACGTGCTCGCGGCCGTCTACGGCGACCAGCTGCGGTACAAGGCTGATGACCCGCACTGGCCGCACCGCGACCGGTTCCTTCTCTCGACCGGGCACTACGCCATCGCCCTTTACGCCGCGCTAGCCGAAGCCGGCATCATCCCCCTCGCCGAGCTGGACACCTACGGCTCGGACGAGTCGCGCCTGCCCATGTCCGGGATGGCGAGTTACACCCCGGGAATGGAAATTTCCGGCGGGTCGCTCGGCCATGGTCTGACCGTCGCCGTCGGAATGGCGCTGGGGCTCCGGCACACCCAGAACGACGCGCGAGTAATCAACTTCCTCTCAGACGGAGAGTTGAACGAAGGCTCAACGTGGGAAGCAGCGATGGGCGCCGCCTCGCACCAACTGGGAAACCTGACCGCTCTAGTGGACATGAACGCCCTGCAGGCTGACGGGGCGACCGCCTCGGTGCTATCCATCGAACCCGCACACGAGAAGTGGGAGGCGTTCGGCTGGAACGTGCGGCGGGTGAACGGAAACGACCCCGAAGAAATCCTGCGCGCCTTCGACTCCCTCCCCTATCGCCAGCCTGTGGGACGCCCCTCTGTGATCCTTTGCGACGTAACCGTCGGGAAGGGCGTGCCGCTGCTGGAGCAGCGACAAAAAAACCACTTCATGCGGATCGACGAGCACGAATGGGCAGTATGCCGCGAACAGCTCATCCGCACCTACGAGGAGAAGCAGCGATGACCACCTCCACGCCCACCAAGCTGAAGACCTCGGCGATGATTGCATCCTTCGCCGACCCCGGCCAGCGAACCGCGCCGGCCCCCTTCGGGCACGCATTGGCGGACCTCGCCCGCACCAACGAGCGTGTGGTCGGGTTGAGCGCCGACCTGGCCAAGTACACCGACATGCACATCTTCCGCAACGCACACCCGGAGCGATTTTTCCAGATGGGGATGGCGGAACAGCTGCTATTCGGCGCGGCGGCGGGGATGGCTGAGGTCGGCCTTGTCCCATTCGCGTCGACCTACTCGGTCTTCGCCGCACGCCGGGCCTATGACTTCATCTGCCTCGACATCGCCGAGCCCAACCTCAACGTGAACATCATCGGAGGCCTGCCCGGCCTCACCACCGGGTACGGACCCAGCCACCAGGCGACAGAGGACATTGCCATCTTCCGCGGCACGCCCAACCTGACCATCATCGACCCCTGCGACTCCGTCGATATCGCCGCCGCCGTCCCTCAGATGGCCGCCACCCCCGGACCCACCTACCTCCGGCTCCTTCGAGGGAATGTGCCGACGGTCTTGGACGAGTACGACTACACCTTCGAGCTCGGCAAAGCGAAGGTCGTCCGCCCCGGGAACGACGTCCTCCTCATCTCCAGTGGTCTCATGACCATGCGGGCACTCCAGACAGCCGAGCGCCTGGCCGCAGACAACATCGACGTCGCCGTTCTGCACGCGCCGACCATCAAGCCGTTCGACGAGGACACGGTACTCCGCGAACTGGACACGCCCCGCCTCGCTCTCACCCTGGAAAACCACACCACGGTGGGCGGGCTCTTCGAAACGGTGGCATCCGCGCTCGTTCGTCATGGCAGCACGCGACAGGTTCACGCTGTGGCACTTCCTGACAAGTTCCTCGCCGCCGGCGCGCTGCCCACCCTTCACCAGAGGTACGGTTTGGCGACCGACGCCATCTGCGCCCGCATTCAAGGTCTGCTCTGACGTGTGAGTGCGCCAGATGACGATGCACACAGACCCCCCGGGAGGCGATGCGCCGACAGAAGGATGGGAACTGGTGGACAGGGTCTTTCGCTGCCTCGCCGATGCGGACCGCCGCGCAATCTTGAACGTTTTCCTCGAAATTTCCGAGACGGAGGAGTTGACGGTGAATCAGGTCGCCCTGCAAGCCCAGCTCCCCCGGACCTGCACCTCGCGCCATCTCCGAGTCCTCCGACATGCCGGGCTTCTCACCATCCGACGAGCCGGGACACGGTCGTGGCACGCCCTTCGGCCCGACGGCTTCGACGGAGTCGATGACTGGTTGCTTCCCTTCGTGAGCCGAGGCGCGGTCTTGCATCCACTTGCGACGGGGCGCGCTGACTACTGAGGGAGTTTGTGTCGCATGGTCTCACCTTCAATGTCGTCTGGTGGGCAGAACGCGGCTCGCAAGGCGCGGCGCCCTCCGTCCCGCGAACCGTGTTCTTCGTTTCCGATAGCACCGGGATCACCGCCGAGACTCTGGGCAATGCGCTCCTGGCCGACTTCCCGAGCGCACGACTCGAACGACATACGGTGCCCTTCTTTAGCAGTAATGCCACCGCCGACGCGGTCGTTGCCCGCCTGCGCCGCGCCGCAGCAGCCGGGTACGCCCCAATCGTTTTGCCACGGTGAAGGACCCGGACATTCGTAGCGTCTCGCGGAGGCGTCCACGGTCGTCATCGACCTCCTCGCTGGGCATCTCACACAATTGGAGATTGAGCTGGGGCGCGACAGCCGAAACACGCGCAGATCGATATCACGGACTAGGCGACCTCGAGCAGTACTTCCGTCGTATGCGAGCGGTCGAGGAGGTGGCGAATTAGCCCGGGCCCCGCCCTCCACGGCACCATGCCGTCGTACGTCTCACGCGAGGACGACACCTGCCAGCGCGGCGCTAGCAAGATCGTCGAGCCGCTCCTTCGACCTGGTAGCCCGCATCATCGCGGAGGCACGCAGCACCAAAGCGTGGAGCGAGTGACGCGGCATCCACCCAGCGTTGAGCTACGCCCCCGCTCATGTTGACCTCGCGGGGCCCCCTTTCAGATTCGACTCGAAGGTGAATGTTTGTCCCTGCTCCCCCATCGCCGCCTAACCTGTTGACGTGGTTGACATCTGCATCGATTTATTTTGGGTTGACATGGTTGACACGGAAGGTCGGAATGGTCGGCGCTCAGGATGACGGTCAGCGAGAGCACGCGGCCACTGACGAGCTTCTCGCCGCCGTGCGCGCCCGGCTCGATCCGCTCATCCGCGACGGGGCGAAGGTGAGCGCGCTGGGCCACGCTGACGCCGTCGCCGCAGACATCGTCGCCCGCCTCGGTCTTGTCAAGAATCCATGGGCAGACATCGTCGGGCCGTGCTACGCGAGCGGTGGACTGCAGAAGGAGCTCGGGGTGGGACGCGCCGCCCTCTCCAAGGCCGTGCGCGAGCGTCGAGCTCTCCGCCTCGACACCTCCGACCGACGAACGCTCTACCCCGCATTTCAAGTCCGCGGCCGCGCTCTCGTTTCCGGGCTCGCTGAGGTGCTCACAACACTCGAGAGCGGCACGGACGACCCGTGGGCGTGGGCGCACTGGCTCAACACTCCCCTGGCCGGGGCGACAGGGCGTATGTCGGCGCGCCCCATTGACCGCCTCGCTGACGGAGACCTTGCCGGTGTAGTGGCCGCGGCCCGCTTTGCTGCCGAGGCGTGGGCAAGTTGAAATCGTCCCTCCCCGCCAAGTACGCGACTCGAGGCGATAGCGAACGCCTGCGGCCGCGACTCGTGGTCTGGCGGCATCGCTGAGTTAACGCACTGCCAGTGGCGTGGGCCAGGATGGTGAGGTTTCCCGTTGTCCCCCCCTCCCCCCCCGGGGGGGTGTTGCACGGGTTCCGCTCGACGACCTGACAACCACTGCCGCGGTTTTCCGTTTTCGTAATCGCAACACGCCGACGTGATTGCCGTTTCCAAAACAGATCGACCAGCATGCTTAGCGTCATGGGAAGACCACGTAAGGGTGACCGGGTCGCGATTGCTGCGAAACCGGAGCGTCCGCTCGCTGAAGTGATCCAGCGAAACGCGACGCTGTTGCACATGAGCTACGGGGACTACATCGTCTACCTCGCGGCTATGCAGCTTCGCATGCCGGAACACGCGCCCCAGCCCGGCGTGACCGGCGACATGCTCGAAGAGCTGCGCGTGGAGTTCCCCGACTTGTCACAGCCTGTGCCGGCAGCTCCGCTGACGGCGCTCCCCCGACCGACCAGCAAGGAGCTGCCGACGCAGATCGCCAGCTAAGGAAAAGGGGCCCCGTCCGAAGACGGGGCCCCTCGATGAAATTCGCCAGACCGTAGCGACCAAACCAAAGTCTGGATACCACCCGAGCAGCCTCAGGAGGTGCTCTCATGCTAACCAAAACCCCGCACGGCGGGGCGGATTCGCGTGCCCACGTCGGCGTGTCGCGCGAAGTTCCCCTCAGCATGGCCCGGTTGAGCGTCGTTCCCGGCCCCTCCGAGTCGACCCCGGAGGATCGAGGCCACACGCCTCTCCCCCGTCGCGCCACGGCGCGCACCCAGACCGGTCTTACCGCAGAGACCTTCGTTCTCGGCCAGGCAAGCTGCCTGCCGACCCTCACCGTAACGACGGGAGCTCGTCATGTGACGCGTCTATAGACGACATCGGGCCCTTTGCACCGGCAAGTGCAAGGGCCCTGAGGTCAATCTGTTCGCTCATCCGACCGGGAGTTTGGCGACCGAAGGTCAGTTCGAGCTGGTGTTCAGTTCATCCCCTTGGCAAGGGGCGTTTGTCTTACCTCCGAGGAGGTGATATCGCCATGGTAACCCCCATCCGGGGGCGCGGTCGAGCATTGACGCTCGCCGACCCCACCGGCGTGTCGCCGTACTCCCTCGACGAGGTCTGGGCAATCACCCGCCGCCTCTCCCCCCGGGATGACGTTCGTGCGGCCGCCCGCGCCGCCAGTGGCGAGGTGCTCAACGCCTACGACAAGCTCTGGCCCCTGAACGAGGCCCCTCCGTCGACTACATGGGCAATCTTCCTGGCCGACGACGACCTCCGCTTCCGCTACCTCTGCTTCGACTTCGATGCATCCGCCGGCGACGCCGCGAGCGACGCAAACCGCTTCACGTACTGGCTCGAGCAGCTCAACATCCCCCACCTGCTGTGCCTGTCTGGCCCCACCGGCGGACGCCACGTCTGGGTTCACCTCGACGTACCCGCCGACGCCGACGCCGTCCGCGCCATCGCCTACCTCACTCGAAGCCTGTTCCCTTCCCTGGACCTGGCCCCGCTGACCAACCCCAAAGCTGGCTGCGTCCGCCCTCCTTACGCTCCTCACCGCGCCGGTGGACACTCGGCGCCGGTCGCCGACCTGGCCGCGATCACCGACCACGCCGCCGACGAGGACGCCCCCGGCCAGCTGCACGCCCTGCTCGTCGACCTCGGCGCAGAGCTGCCCGCACCATCGACCGAGGACCTGCACAACGTCGTCCGTGACGACGCCGGCAAGCCCCGGATTCGCGGCCGCCGCCGGCCCCTGTCGATGGCCATGGACTCCGTGCTGCACAGTGACGCCGGCCCAGACGCGTCTCACACGCTGGTGAGGATCCTCGCGGCCGCCGCCCACGCCCGCTGGAGCTACCAGGACATCCGCGGGCAGGTCCACAGCGCACTCGGTCTCGAACACGCCCGTACCCGCCGTGTCGGGGCCACACGCCAGCGGCGCAGCGAACACCAGATAGACAAGGTGTTGACCGCCGCATGGGAGTACGCCGTCCGCTACGTCGCCTCCCACCCGCTCAGCGCCTCAGGAGACGACGAGGACTACCGGCAGCGCACCGCGACCGTCACCGCCACCGTCCAGCGCGCTCTCACCCGCGCTGACGCCCTCCCCGGCATCTGGGCGACCCACAACAGCCGCGTCGAAGGCTCCCACGCTCAGCGAGTTGTCCTGGACGCCATCTGCCTGTACATGCTGCAGAGCTCCCAGCACACCGTCGAAGCCGACGTCCGCCGCCTCAGCGCCGACACCGGCTACGGGCGCACAACGGTGTCCCGAGCTCTCCGCGCGCTCACCGGGGACGACGGCGCGGGCGGCTGGCTCGACGTCGTCTCGGACGCCGAGGGAGTGCACGCCAAGCGTTACCGGCTGGCTACACGCTTCTCCACAGAGGAACTGGTACAAGAACGGACACAAGCGCATACGCGCGCCCTAGCCAACGCCCTCCCGCTCTCCCAAGCCCTCATCAGAGACATCAGCACCCGGCTGGAACTGTTCGCACACGATGTCTTCACCGCGCCTCGCAGCATGGGCAGGAACGCGGGGTTGATCTACAAGCACACCCCGGCGGACGGCAGCGCCACCCTCGTCGACCTTGCGTACCGAACGGGGCTGGACTCAGACGTCCTACGTCGTCGGGTCGACGAGTTGACCGCAGCAGGCCTCGTTGAGCGCACTGGCGGCGGATGGCGACGTCTCTCCCCCACTGTCCGAGACTTCGTCGCGCGCGGACGCGGTGTGGATGGCTACCTCGACCAACGCCGCGCCCGATACGACGAAGAACGGCTTGTGTGGGCGTGGTGGCTTGCTGAGGTCACATGGATGGAGCGACGAGCGAAACACCGGCGAGGGAGGAAGTCCTACTGGAACGAATCCGACCGACCTGACTACGCCGCATACCCACGAGGGCCCACCAAACGGCGAGACCACAAGAAGGCGCGCGAGCTCGTCCGTGCCGGCTACCTCGAGCAGGGGCTCGCTCTTGCCGCTTGACGCCACGGACGCCAACGGATGTGGTCGTTGCGGACGGTTTGGCCTGCTGCCGAGGTCCTCGTCGGCGCGGAGTTGTCGTGGCTGTTAGGTCGACTGCTGGCCTACGTCCGCAAACGTCTCGCCAGCGGACCGTCGAACATGCTGGGCACGGCGACGCCGTGAGGTGCGCGGTTACGCGGTCGAGCCGCCGAGGAGGCTGCGCAGTGCAGGGCCGGCTTTGTGCCGCCGCCGTCACTCCCCGGCGGGCAGGTAGTTGTCGAGCGCGACGATGACCAGGAATGTGCGCGACGGCGCTGCGAATTCCTCAACCAACCCGTCGAGTACCTGGAGGCCTCCGGCGCTCATCCGAATTGTGCGGCGCTCGGTTTCCTCGTCGCGGGAAATCCTCTGCCGGGTCGGCTTTGCAAACAGCGACACCCGAGCCGGCTCATCGTGACGGCCGAGCTTGTTGTCGATCAGCTCTTGCAGCCGCGGGTACGCCACCTCGACGGCCGTCATCACGGTCAGCACGAAGCTCATCTTCGTCTGCGCGTGGTGGGCGTTGAGGCGGTCGTTCAGCGACTTCGGCAGCTCGAGGGCAAGACCCTTCACAGACTCCCCCGCTGCGCTGTTCGAAGCCGGTGACGGCTTCGTCGGCGCTTTACGAGGCTCCACCGATGTGGCGCGCCGACGAGGCTCCTGCTTCGGCGCCGGCGTTGTAGCCACGTCGTCGCTAGCGAGCGCGTCCGCCGTATCGGCGGGCGCCTCGGCGGGCTGCACCTGCTCATCAGCGGGTGCGGGACGATCCGCCTCGATGTTCACGGCAGGTGGTTCTGCCAGGTCATCGACCGGCACGAGGTGGGCCTGTGCTGTCACATCTTGCGCACGCTTCGCGGAGTTCTTCAGCCGCGCCGTGAGATCCATCTTCGGCATCAGTTGGCCTTCGCTTCCTCGTACCACTGAGCCGTGAGCTCGAGCGCGACCGCCGTGTAGTCGAAGATGGCGTTCTGGTTTGCGCGGGTGTCCGTGTACTGGGTGACGACCTTGCCCTCCATCGGCATGTCCTCCACCGTCGACGACAAGCGGATGTGGTGGTTGAACCGCGGAACACCGACACGGTCGGCGACGAACTCCCCCTCGTCGATGGCCTGCTTCCACCCGTCGAGACGCTTCTGCCCACGGCGGGTATCGACCTTATTCAGCAGGAGCTTGTACGGCACTCCCCTCGGGATGACGAACTCGTTCAACGTCCGGGTTATTGCCGGGAAGTCCAGCGTTGACGTCGTGATCGGCAGGATGGCGAAGTCCGCCAGGTCAAGCACCGCGCCCAGGACGTCCTCGTCTCGAAGCGATCCGGGGGTATCGACGATGATCGCGTCGTACTCGTTCAAGCTCTTCAGCTGTCGCAGAGCCTCCGGGTCCGTGGACGGCGAGGTGTCGAACGGGAGCTCATTCTCTACGTCCTCCGCCGTCTCCGCCCAGAACATGGTCGAGCCCTGCGGGTCGACGTCCATGACGAGGATCTTGCTGTGCTTCGCCATAGCCGCGGCGAGATTCATCGACACCGACGTCTTGCCGATGCCGCCTTTCTGACCGCACACTGCGATGACTTTCACCGAACCACTCCCCTGACGTTAAGTAACTGTTACGAGGCTGTTGCCCAACAACGCACTTCGGGTGGCTGAACTGGTAGCGGCCTGTCATGGCTATGTCAGCTAACCCCAAAGTGAACGTAGCTGTTCATGTGGGGTGAAGCGTTTGTGACACGCCGTTAGAGCGTTGTTCGCCGGATGCAACTGACTAGCTCATCCATCACAACGTGAACTCATGGGCTACCCGACTGTAAGCCAACGCATACTGCATGGCTACGACACTGATAGGGGTGTGTCAGATCGATAAAGCTAGACAGTGGAATATACCCGACGTTTTGGCAAGTCTACTGTCGCGCGACCCAAACAAGGCTGTCTTGTCACGTGTGCGTTGCAGCACAGGCGTATGAGCGTATGTGTGGAGTAGGTGCAACTCGAAGCCAACGCACCTGTGGGCGGTATGTTACGCAACAGTTGCGCGACATTAATACACCACTGTGGACGCGTAGCCGCGCCGGTGGTGGAGTGACGGTGAGCAAGCTATCAGCGCGGGGAAGCTCTAAGGCGGCGCTAGCGACATCGCTGGCGATGTTGCTGTCGGTCTCGTATGCCTCGTCGCTGAGCAGAGATTCGAGCACCTTCAGGGCGGCGGTCTTCTGCTCGTCGGTGAGGTCGGCGAGGTTCAGGCCCGCGCGCTGGACGAACGTGATGGGGAAGTTCGACCACGAGGTGGTCTTCGTCTCGTCGTCGTAGGCGTACAGAATGGCGTCGCGCTGCTCAGCGCTGAGGGTCGCGAGGAACGCCTCCGCCGCGGCGGCGGTGTCGGAGATCGTCTCCGCCGTGGTGGTGGCCGACGCACCATCGCTGTCGGTGGTCGTGTTCGTCGTCGAGGTGGCGGATGCCGAGGAAGAGACGGAGGTCGTCGGGGTCGCGGTGCTGGTGGCGTCGACGGTTGTCGCACATCCGGCGAGAGCCATCGACATCACGGCGATGCCGGCGCCCAGCGCGACAACCGGGTTGGCGCGCTTGCGACCGGCCGCGGAATCGGTGTTGCGACGGAACAGGTAGAGAGGGTTGAGGAGGTGCATGCCAACCATGGTCACCACATCGCCCAAACACAGCCATCGCAGAACCTTGGCGCTTCCTATGAGGGTGAATGAGGGTTCGTGGTGCTGGTGGGCCGGCCTACGACACAGCGGCCTGGCGGTCTACGACCACGAGCGATTCGGCCGGTTTCGTGCGCGCGGGGTCGGTCTCTACTGCTGGCTCGCTGCGTGCAGTGCGGAGGTGACCGCAAGGATGACAGGGCTCGTCTCGCTTCCTGCTCTCGTGGACACTTCGATCGTGCGGACGACTCCGAGAGACGAGTAGGCGACGTCTGGGCGTGGACGAACGCTGAGCCCCGGAACCACGGCGGCCGCAAGCCCCTGAGAGACGAGTTTCGTGTGGAGGTAGACGTCGCCCGATTCGAACGTGACCTTGGGCGCGAACCCGGCAGCGCGACACAGCGCATCGGTGCATCGACGCACGTCGGCGCCTTCGTGTTCGAACACCCATGGCTTGTTCTCGAGCCCTGCGACGAAGTGGTGTCGGCAGGGAAGGTGCGCACGAGCTTCTTGTTGACAAACTCGCTCATCCCGTAGCTGGACAGTTCCACGCACCTGCTCGCTGCCCGCTCAGGTGGTGAGCGTGACGCTTCGATCCCAGAGCGTGGCGGTAAGGGCGGCGTCGTGAACGAGAGGGTTGGTGTTTCGGTCTTTGGCTGGCTTCGTCTGGGTGTAGAACCGGCCGGGGGTCCACGTATCACCAGGGGTTCCGTTAGCGAAGAAGGCCAAGTTCGCTCCGCCTCTTTCGGGGGAGATGAGGATGAGTCGGGCGAGCGGGGTTTGGTAGATGATCCGCATGAGACTTGTTGTATCGGCGGCGAAGTTGGTGCGTACGTTGCCCGGGTCGAAGGCGACGACGCGGATGCCCTGTGCGGCAAAGCGTACTCCCGACGCTCCCTTTTTTCGGGGGAGAAGTCTGTCGAGCTTGCACCCGAGACGCCACAGGTGGCCGCGTCGCGGCCGAACAAATCCCGGTCGGGTTCTTGGAGCCCGGAACCGGCACCAGGCGCCTACGCGCCGATGCCGTGTTGGTCGTCGGCCGGCGCACGGTTTGACGCGGTGATGGATGCCCTGGCAACGCCCGAGGGGGAGCGCGTGCGCGCGGCCGTGAAGGTCGCACCTCACACGCTGCTGCGCGCTGCACAGGAGGATATGCGCTCGGCCGACGTCGGCACCGGGCGCGGTGTCACGACAGCGCATCAGACCGTCGCTGACCGCCTCGGCATGTGCAAGAGGACCGTGCAGCGGGCGAGAGAGATCCTGCTGCTGCTCGGCCTCTCAGCGGTCGTCATCTAGGGCCGCTGCCTGTACGGGAGCGAGCGCATCGCGGCGCAGCTCAAGCACGGTGGCCGTCAGCTGCGTATGGCTTCCACTAGGGCGCTCATGATGCCTCGCAGCGCTGCTACGGCCCGGTTTCCCCGTTCTCTTCACCTCTCCGCGGTTTCAACCTACTTCGCTCCAACGGCTACGCTCCGTCTTTCTCGGACGCGGTCGCAAGCTTCCTTATCTCGCCCGAGAAAGTCGTCACTCACTCAGTCGGTTATCACTCGCCGGAAAGGCAAAGAAAAACGATCTGGAAGACGACAAAAGCCCCGTAGTAGAGCAAGTACCACGGGACCCGTCGCCTTCATGGTCGCACACCGATCAAGGGGAAACCACCGTGAGCGTCACCACCGGAACCAGGACCATCGAGCACATCGACCCGACCATCCTCGTTATCGAGGCGAATGTGCGGACCAGCGCCCCCGTGACCAGACAGATCAGCAGCTTCACTGGTCGATGCGCGTGGCTTCCTTTCCAGCGACGGAGGACAGCGATCGCGTGCGCCGATTGCTGCGTGAGAATCGCTCATGGCTACAGCAGCAGCAGCCCGTGGCCGACGCGGGTTGAAGATCGCTGCGGCCGGTACGGCGCCGTTGTTCCCGCTGGGCTCGGCTACCGACGCGTATGCGGCATCCGGTGGCTGATTCTGGTACTAGGACTTGTCGGGGGATTACGGATACGCGAGCCAGACCGAGTCATGGCTTCCGGGGGCGCAGAACCCCCGATGCGCGGGTTATCTATCTGTTGCCAGGCGGTTTGTGCGAGCCGCGGATGTAACGGTTCGGGCGGGGCCGACATCCCCTGAGCGGCCTGTCGGTGCGTGCGCCTCCCGGTCAGACCGAGATTGAGATGGCGTCGGGGTCGCTCCAGTCGCGCGCCGCGCGGATCTCGACTACCTCACTCGGCACTACCATCTGTCGCGACTCGCTGTCCCAGCGTGCGATCCAGCGCAGGTCGCCGGTGATCTCGGCGACCACCTCAGCGCCCGCAGGGGCATGCACTGCGTCGAATCCGATGAGGAACTGCTGCCCGTCGCTCCGGCGTGCGTACAGCTGAACGACGTGGTGAGTCGCGAGTGCGCCGGTGTTCCTCACCGAGACCGAGACTCGGGCCGCGTCGCCGATGCGCTCCGCGCCCCGCACATCGACATCGACGTGTCCGTAGGAGAGACCGAAACCGAAGGGGAAGCGTGGCGTGACGCCGTTGCGGTCGAGGCGGCGATGACCGAACGACCCGTCGTAGGTGACCTGGGTCGCGTCGCTGTCGAACGGGGCGAGGTCGGACGCATCGGACGGCACGACGAAGGGCAGGCGGCCCGTGAAGTCGCGCCTCCCCAGGAGGAGTTCGGCCAGAGCGTTTCCGCCTTCCATTCCGGAGTACCAGGCGAAGAGGGCAGCGGGCACGTCGTCTATCCACTCCTCCACGACGACTGTGCTCCCCGCCACGATCACGACGATGGTCCGGGCGTTGACCGCGGCGACCGATCGGATCAGTTCGATATCGGCGGGTGGCAGGCTCACACTGTCGCGGTCACCACCGGCCGTGTCGGCGCCGACCACGCTCCGACCCGATGAAGCGGAGGCTCTCAACTCGTCCTCGATCGCCCTGTCGTCCGAGGTCACCGCCTCGGGGTAAAGCGCATCGAGCTCGGGTCGGGAGAAAATCTCCCCGCCGACGAACTCGCCTTCTTCGGCGGCTGTGTACCCGACGACGACGATCGCTGCGTCGGTGGTCGCCGCTAGGCATGCCGAGCTCGCCGCGTCACCGGTGTCGTCGACCCGGACTTCATTGAAAGCGGTGCCGAGCCCCTCGATTGCGGTAACGACATACGGTGCGCGGACGTCCGAGGAGCCATGGTCTCCGGTATTGGGAAGGCCCGCCAACCGGCCGACGATCGCAAGCCGAGTCGACCGGGCGAGCGGGAGTGCGGGGGCGCCGCCGACGTTCTCGTTACGCACCAGCACCATGGATCGGATTGCAGCCTCCCGGGCGAGGTCGGCCGCGGGCGGGGCGACGTCGGGGTCCGTTTCGGGGCGCCGAGCGTAGAGTGCAAGCTGGCGACCGACGATGCGTCGTGCCGCGCGGTCCACGTCCTCCCAGCCCGTAGTTCCGTCATCAATGGCCTGTAAGAGGCCCCGGGCGCGCTGCTGCAGAAAGGGCGCTTCCACATCTAGGCCTGCGCGCAGCGATAGTCCCGTGTCGCGGTGGCCCCAAATGAAGTCGCTCAGGACGATTCCTTCGAAACCCCATAGGTCGCGAAGCACGGTGGTCAGGAGGTACTCGTTCTGGCCGGCCCATTCGCCGTTCACCGAGTTGTACGCCGACATCACGCTGTCAACGCCCTCATCTACTACCCGGCGAAAGTGGGGCAGGAAGTACTCGTGCAGGTCTGACTCCGCAATGCGGACATCGACACTGAAGCGAGCGTTTTCCATGCTGTTCAGCGCAAAGTGCTTGACGCACACCATCAGGTGCCGCGATGTGCCACGGGTCAGAGCGGCGCCGAACTCGCCGAGCAGCGCAGGCTCCTCGCCAAAGCTCTCCTGGCTGCGGCCCCAGGCGGGGTTGCGCGGCAGGTTGATGCAAACACCACCGAAGTAGTTCGCTCCTCGAGCGCGTCCCTCCTCCCCGATGACCGCGCCGATGGACTCCTCTAGGTCGAGGTCAAACGTCGCCGCGCGGGCCATTGGTACCGGGAAAGCGGTCGCCTGCCCGACGACGATGCCTCGGGGCCCGTCGGCGAACCGGAGGCCGGGGAGTCCGACGCGCTCGACGCTTCCCATTGGGAGGGGTCGCATGTTGTAGCCGGTCAGCAGCATTTCTCCCATTCCTAGCCAAAAGGGAGTGTCGCCGTCGAGCAGCCAAAGCCTCTCGTCGGCTGACAGTGCGGTGACCAGTCGAGCAGACTCAAGTTCAATCTTGGCACCCGCTCGGATGCGCGCCACTGCGTCGGAGAACAGGTGAGAGGAGTTTTCGGGCATGGTGAGGGGTGCTTTCTGCGAGGACTAAGAAGAAACAGGGGTGCTTGGTCAGCGACGGGGTCGGAAGAGCACGTCGAAGGCGACGGCGGCGATGATGATCGCGCCCTTCACTACGCCCTGCCAGTAGGACTCGACACCGAGGATGACTAGCCCGGAGGACAGGCTTGAGAGCACGAGGACGCCGACAATCGTGCGCGGGATCGACCCGAATCCGCCCGTCATCCGGGTGCCGCCGATGATGACTGCGGCGATGGCGTCGAGTTCGGCTCCGGGGAGCGCGACGGGAGAGGCCGTATTCAGGCGCGCGGTGAGGAGAATCCCCGCGATGGCGGCAAGGAGGGAGCACAGCACGTAGCCGGTGATCATCACACGGTCGGCCCGGATGCCGGACAGTCTCGCCGCTTCTTTGTTTCCGCCGACGGCGTAGACGTGGCGGCCGAAGCGCGTATACGCGA
This sequence comes from Microbacterium sp. HMH0099, assembly GCF_049384025.1. Lineage (NCBI taxonomy): Bacteria > Bacillati > Actinomycetota > Actinomycetes > Micrococcales > Microbacteriaceae > Microbacterium > Microbacterium sp. HMH0099. The sequence goes on from NZ_JBMRJR010000007.1 coordinate 51,391, forward strand.
GGAGGCAGTGGGTCAGGATCGCGATTCCAGCGAACCAGAAGAACGAGGACGAGATTCCGAAAAGGCCACCCTGGGTCAGGCCGCTCAGCCAGGTTGGTGCGCCACTGATCGATGCCCCGTTGTTGATAAGCAAGGCCATCGAACCGAGGATCGTGAACATTCCGAGTGTGACCACGAACGGATTCACGCTGGCTTTCGCAATCAGTGAGCCGTTGACAAGGCCGATGAGCGCCGTGATTGCGAGGGTGATGAGGATTGCTGCAGCCGGTCCGAGCGGCGCGGTAGCCATGACAACCAGGCCCGCGATCACTGCTGTCCGGCCGATCGAGATGTCGAATCCGGCCATGAGGAGCACGATCGTCTGGCCACAGGCGAGGATGCCGATGATAGAGGACGCCTGGAGGATGTTGCGGATGTTCGCCTCGGAGAGGAACTCCGGTCGCATCACCGCGAACACGAGGATCAGCACAGCGAAGAAGATCAGCAGCCCGTTGCGTCGGAGCACTCCCAAGAGCGCGGCCCGCGAGAAGCGCGACGCCGGGCTAAGGACGGGGGGCGTCGTTAGGGTTGTCATCTTTACTGCTCTGCTTTCTCACTATGGGTGTTCAACGCGGCGGCGCGGGCGCGCAGTACCGCTTCTTCGGTTGCGTCAGGTCCGAGCATCTCGGCGATAACCTCGCCGCGGTCGAAGACCAGCACTCTGTCGGCCATTCCTCGCAGCTCAGCGTTGTCGGCCGAGACGATGACGACGGCCATTCCCGTTGCGGCCAGCTCGGCGAGGTGGTCGTATATTTCACGACGCGAGCCGACGTCAATCCCGAGCGTGGGTTCGTCGAGCACGAGGACTCGGGGCGATGTCAGGGCCCACCGGGCGATGAGAGCCTTTTGCTGGTTGCCACCGGAAAGGGTGCCGATCTCTTGGTTCGCAGAAGAGGAGCGCACGCCGAAGCGCTGGAATCCTTCCCGACCGAGCGTGCGCTCGCGTCGGAGATTCATGAGACCGCCGACGCGACTCAGCGCCGTGAGACTTCCGACCGCAATGTTCCGCCACACTGACTGATCGGGGAAGAGCCCGTCCGTCGCCCTGTCGCCGGAGACGTAGGCGATGCCCGCCGCGACGGACCGGTCGGGACGACTGAGGCCCACAGGTTCTCCGTCGACCGTCAGTCGTCCCGACGCCGGCATCGCACCACAGATTGCCCGAGCCACTTCGCGCTGGCCACCGCCCGCGGCGCCGGTGAGGCCGAGGACCTCGCCCGCTCGAACGCTCAGGCTGACGCTAGCGCCGCCCTTCGGACAGAGACCTTCGACCGCGAGCACGACCGCATCCGAGAACTGCGCCCGCTTTGAAAAAAGGGCGTCGAGGGTACGGCCGGCGAGGAGAGGAATGATCTCGTCGGGGATGGCATGCTCACGGTCGAGCTCGCCCACAGCACGGCCGTCTCGCAGCACCAGGACGCGGTCGCAGATCCGGGGGATCTCGTCGAGGCGGTGCGAGACATAGATGACGCCGGTGCCCTGGGCCACCACGTTGCGGATGAGGCGCATCAACTCGTCGACCTCGGCTGGTTCGAGCGCCGCGGTCGGCTCGTCGAGGATCAGCAGGGATGAGGCGTTGTACGCCGCCCGGACGATCTCCACACGTTGCCGGTCGGCGAGGCTGAGATCGCCGACCACCGAGTTGAGCGGTAGGTCTACGTCAAGCGCACGGATCATCTCCGTCGCCTTGGCCCGGGTGGCGGGCTTGAGCGCGAGGCCGGGAATTCGCGAGCGGGGCTCCTTCCCTAGGACGAGGTTCTCGGCGACGGTGAGGTTCGGTGCGAGCATGCTGTGTTGGTGGACGGTGACGATGCCGGCGTCGATCGCATCGGTGGGGGAGCGGAACGTCTGTTCCGCGCCGGCGACGCGGATGGAGCCTCCGTCGCGCTGATAGACGCCGGCGAGGATCTTGATGAGGGTTGATTTTCCGGCCCCGTTCTCACCGAGGAGACCGAGGACCTCTCCGCGGGCGACGCTCAGGTCCACGCCTGCGAGGGCGGTGAAAGTGCCGAAGACCTTACGCAGGCCCTCGACTTCGAGCGCGGCTTGGGTCACCATTCCCCCGGGAACTGCGAGGCGTTGTCCTTCGTCACCTTCTCTGCACCGACTGGGATGGTGGGGACACCATTGGTGTCGGACACGTCGGAAAGGTCGTCGTCGTTGATTAGCGCGAGGATCGTCTGAAGGGCGGTGACACCGTCGCGGACGGGCGAGACCCAGACCGTTCCGAGCATCGAGCCGTCCTCGATCGCGCTGACGCCGTTTTTCGAGCCGCCAATCCCGATGACTTTGACCTGATCGGCCTTGCCGTTCTCGGAGACGACCTGCGCCGCGGCGACAGCATTCTCGTCGTACTGTGAGAGGACGAAGTCAAGATCGGGGTACTGCTGCAGGAACGTGGCAGTGAGGTTCTGCGCGAGCTGCGAGTCGAAATTGTCGGGTTGCTGGTCAACGAGCGTGATGTTCGAGTGTTGCGAAACGACGTTCTTGAGCCCCTCGGTGCGCTGGATCTGAGGGGATGAACCGAGTGTGGCCATCAGGAGTGCGACGTCGCACGGGTCGATTTCCGCGCATGCGTCGACGAGCAACTCGCCCTGCAACTCGCCGAGCTTCACGTCATCGAATCCGACGTGCACCTCGGGCAGCGCACCGCCGGCACCGCCGTAGGTGGTGTCGAGCACCCGGTTCGACGTGATGAGAGGGAGACCGGCATCCGAGACGGCAGCCACTGCGGCGAGGGGGCCGACGGTGTCGGTGGGGGCAATGACCACACCATCGACGCCGGAGACGAGGAACGATGAAACCTGGTCGACCTGCGCGTTCGCGTCGTCTTTCGCATCGGCAAACAGGACCTTCACGCCCTGCTTCTCCGCCTCGTCCTTGACGCCGTTCTGATAGGCGGTCCAATAAGTCTGGTTGGCCGCGGGGATCGCGAATCCGACGGTGATCGTGTCGTCGGTTGCACCCGCGTTGCCGCCTCCCGCCGAGCTCGAGCAGCCGGTCAGGATAAGTGCTGCGACCGAGAAGCTCGCCACGGCTTCGACAGCGAAAAACCTACGCATGTTGACTCCTTCGTCCGTAGCCGCGCGTCGTTGCGGGGCTATCTAGTGTTTACTAGATGGATAGTAGCACCTTATCTACAGGTTGCTAGATAGGAGTTTCATGGCTGCCCCTGACGCGACCGACAACGGCGCTGCCGCCGCGCCTCCTTCCAAACGCCGCCGCCTCTCGCCGGAGGTGCGCGAAGCGCAGATCATCAGCGCGGCGACGACCCTCATCGCGGAGCGCGGCTTCAACGGCGTGTCGCTACAAGCGGTAGCGGTTGCCTGCGGGATGACCGTCCCCGGGCTGCTTCACTACGTCAAGAGCAAGGACGGGCTCCTCATTGCCGTCCTCGCTCACCGAGACGAGATCGACTTCCGCGAGACGGGCATTGCGCCGCGCGCCAAGCGCGACCACACGGCTCGGGAGTACCTCGATCGGCTCGTTCGCCGCAACGCCGGGCAGAAGGAGATTGTCCGTCTCTACAGCATCCTGAACGCAGAATCGCTGAACTCGGATCACCCGGCGCACGACTACTTCACACGTCGCTACGTTCTCTCGCTGCAGATCATCGAGGATCTGCTCGCGGAGGAGTACGAGGACGCCGCGCGACTTGCGCGCGATTCGATCGCTGCGATGGACGGTGCACAACTCCAGTGGTTGCGCTTCTCCGACTCCGTCGACCTCGAGACATTGTGGAGAGAAATGGCCGATTCGCTTTTCGCGGGCGCCGACGTTCATGCGGTGAGTAAGTAGCAGATCGCCACTGCCCCCGCGCGGATCGCGCCAGCCAACGCCAGGAGCATGTGCGGAATGCTCGGGCGCGGCGGGTGAACCTTAAGCAGTGAATCTCGTCACCGACTGTCGCACCAAAGATTGTTGTGATGAAACGCGACCTCGGGCGGTCCAGCTCAGCCTGCTAGTGACTTTTGCACATTCCGGAGTCATAAGAACGACGGGCGCTTCAGGGGTAGTGAAACCAATACATTCGCGCCTGCCGTGCGGCGCGTTCACTGCGGTGACGGAGCCACTGGTGAGCTCGAGTACAGCGCGAATGGTGACGGATGTGTCGGAGCCGTAGAGATCGTTAAAGGTGTCGCAGTATCCTCCGTGTGGGGGCGGCGGGGACCCCCGATAAATTCGTGATTAGGTCCAGCCGGGTCGAGAGTCCGCCGCGCGGCTGACGCGCCCGCCCTGGGTAGTCAAATGATTGCGCGCCGTTGACACGTCGGTGATGGAGCCCGACCGCAGAGCATCCCCGAGACCCCGACCACTGCGCGCGAGACACACCATCCACGAGCTTCGGATTCTTGACGCTCAGTGGATAAGCGTCCGTTATGGCAATATGGCAGCGGCGCAGGGGGTTAAGGAGCACTTCTCAGCCGAGAATCTTGACTCCATTGAATTTGTCGACGACACTTGTGCCGCAAAACGGACAGGTGTCCGTCACGACTCGAAGGCGAGTTCATGGCCCGGACGCTGAAAGAGACCCTCAGCTCTCGTCCCATCGGGCGATCTCAGATCGTAATGGTCGCGGTCATCTTGATCACTGATGGTCGATGGCCTTGACCTCCAGAGCATTTCGTACGCCGCCCCGGTGATCCTCGGCGAATGGGGTGTGACCAGCGCAGAGTTCTCGATCGCCATCGCGGCGGCGCTGGCCGGTATGGCGATCGGCGCGTCTCTGGGCGGCATTCTCGGGGATCGCCTCGGGTGTCGAAGAATCATCTTCCTCAGCGCACTGCTATTCGGAGCGGCCACGCTGGCCATGGGTTTCACCGATGCCGTTGGGCCGCTCGCGTTGCTGCGACTCGTAGGCGGAATCGGCTTTGGGGCGATGACTCCGAATGCCTACGCTCTGGTGGCGGAGATTTTTCCGCGCCGCGCACACCCCCGCACCATCGGCATCCTTTCGATCGGCACCCCGCTCGGCGGCGTGCTGGGCGGTGGACTCGCTCTCGTCGTGCTGCCCGCCCTCGGGTGGTCTTGGCTCTTCTTCGTCTGTGCGGCCTTCGCCGGGCTCGTCGCCGTCGTCGCGCGGGTGGCGCTGCCGGAATCACCCGGATTCTTGCTGGCGCGGGGGGAGCCCGCTCGCGCCGTACGATCGCTAAACCGCGTGCGAGCGGGAGAGAGGCTTGCCGCAGACGAGCTCGAGAGCACGGAGGCTCCTGCGCGCGCCGGAGCCTCGCGCGAAGCCTTCCGACGCGTCAACCTGCGAGTGAACGTCGGTTCGGCACTGGGCTTCTTCGCTCTCAACTTCCTGATCTTCGCGATCACGAGCTGGCTTCCGTCGATCCTCACCACTGCCGGCCTGACATTGCAGATGGCGACGATCGGCACGCTCACCTTCAGCTTCAGCAACATGCTGGGCGCGCTCGTCTCATCCTCGGTGATCAACGCTCTGGGCAGTCGGGCGTGCATCGCCGTCTGCGCGACCACGACCGGACTCACCGCGCTCCTTCTGCCCGTCACCATCGCGGCCGTGGTCCCGCTGCCCGATCTGACAGTGCTTCTCATCGTGAATATCGCCCTCGCCGGGCTCGCCGCCGGCATCTCTATCACGAGCTTCTTCACCGTCACCTCGAACGCCTTCGATCCCTCCTGCCGATCGACCGGCATGGGATTCGCGCTGGCCTTCGGCCGGCTGGGAGCCGTCACGACGATCATCGCGAGCGGTGCGCTGCTCACGCTCACCCAGAACAACAGGAGCCTGACCCGGTTTTCCGGACACGAACTTTGAGGCGATGATCGTCTCGGAAGGAGTCCGTGAGATGCCTGCTGCCCACCCGCCGGAGTTCCGGCGTCGAGCCCTCGATCTCGTCGCCCAGGGCAACCCTGTCGGTCAGACCGCGCGTGATCTCGGGATCAGCGAATCGTGCCTGCGGAACTGGATGAACCGCGACGCGATCGACTCGGGCCGCGAGGCCGGCGTCACGAGCGACGAGCACAAGGAGCTCGTGGAGCTGAGGCGCCGGAACCGTGTGCTGGAGATGGAGATCGAGATCCTCAAGCGCGCTTCGGCCTATTTCGCCAGGGAGAACATGCTCCCAAAATAGGGTTCCGGCTGGTCCAGGAGCTCGCCGCGGATGGGATCCCCGTCGCGGTGGCCTGCCGGTTGCTCAGCGTCTCAACGTCCGGCTATTACGAATGGGCTTCCCGCCCGCCGTCGCTGCGCGCGGTCGCGGATGCAGCGCTCACGACGACGATTCGGAAGGTGCATCGCGACTCGCGAGGCACCTATGGGGCGCCGCGGGTGCTGGCCGAGCTGCGGCTCGGGCTCGGCGTTCACGTCGGCAAGAAGCGCGTCGCCCGGCTCATGCGCCTTGACGGCCTCTCCGGGGTGTCTCATCGACGCAAACGGCGAGGTTGGAAGCCAGACACAGCGACGCACGAGGATCTGGTGAAGCGACAGTTCCGCGCGTCTGAGCCGAACAGGCTCCGGTTCTGCGACATCACGCAGCATCGCGCGAAAGACGGATGGGTCTATTGCGCGACCGTCATCGACGCGTTCAGCCGCCGAGTGGTGGGTTGGTCGATCTCGGACCGGATCACCGCGGAGATCGTCGTCGATGCCCTCGAGATGGCTCGCTGGCGACGACGACCCGAGCCTGGAACCGTGGTCCACGCCGATCGAGGAGCGCAATACACCTCCTGGCTCTTCGGTCACCGGCTCAGGCAAGCCGGTCTGCTCGGCTCGATGGGCCGGGTCGCCTCCAGCGTCGATAACGCGCTCATCGAGTCGTTCTGGTCGACGATGCAGCGCGAGCTTCTCGATCGGTCGAACTGGACCTCAAAGCAGAGCTGTCGTCGGCGATGTTCGAGTGGATCGAGGGCTTCTACAACCCGACCCGTCGGCACACTGCCCTCGGCAACCTCAGCCCCGTGGAGTTCGAACGACTTCACATCCCCGCCGCAACCGCGGCATGATCAACACAAACAACCCGTCCGGAAAAGCGGGTCAGGCTCCCAGCCGTCTGCGAGCGTGCGGTGGAATCGTTCGATCTTCCCGTTCGTCTGTGGCCGGTAGGGGCGTGTGCGTTTCGGTCGAATGTTGAATTCAGCGCAGGCGTCCCGCCAAGCGAAGGAGCGGTAGGCGGAGCCGTTGTCGGAGAGGACGCGCTCGACGGTGACGCCGCGGGCAGCGAACCAGCCGACCGCGCGTCGCAGAACCGCGACCGCTGTGGCTGCGGTCTCGTCGTCGTGGATCTCGGCGTAGGCGACGCGAGAGTGGTAGTCGATGACGGTGTGGATGAACGCTGTCCCGGTGACCATGTCGCCGGCGATGCCACGTCTTCCGGTCCGTTTGGCGGTGACCGCTCGGTTGCGCTCGCCTTGGAAACGGCCGACGTAGCGCCACCCGCCGCCGTCGGGGATGTTGCCGAGCTTCTTCACGTCGACGTGGATCATCGAGCCGGGATACTCGTGCTCGTAGCGGCGGGCCGGCTGACCGGTGCGAACATCGACGTGGCTGAGCCGATTCACCCGGCAACGCGTGAGGATCGCATGGACGGTCGAGGCAGGCATCCCCAGCTGAGCGCCGATTCCGACCGGACCGAGCCGCTTCTTCCACCGCAGATGCACGACCTTCCGCACCACCGGTCGGGGCGTCCTGTTCGGACTCGAGTGCGGCCGGGAGGAGCGGTCCTGCATCCCCGCCTCCCCCATCTCGACATAGCGGCGCGCCCACCGTTCCGCTGTCCGCCACGACACCCGAAAGTAGGTCGCAGCCGCAGCGACGGACCAACCGTCATCGACCACCTGTCGAGCGAGCCGGAGGCGTTGGCGAGGGGTCAGAGCAGCGTTAGCGTGGGTCACGAGGACCTCCTTGGTCATCGAGTGCGGGAACTAGACAGCTCCTCTCTCGACCGGGAGGTCCTCACCCGTCCATCGCCCACACCTCAACCAACGTCCCCGGGCAGCACACCTAGCGCGGCAGCTGGGTCGAGGCGGCGCAGGAGGGGTTCGAGGAGTGTGGCGAGTTGTTCGAGCTGATCATCGTCGTAGTCAGCGAGCAAGTCGTCTCGGGCGAGCGCGATGTGTGGCGGGGTGGCGCGTAGCCAGGCTCGTCGTCCATCGCGGGTGAGCTGCACGCTGACAGCGCGGCCGTCACCCGCGCACGCCACCCGCTCAACCAGGCCGCGCTTTTCGAGCCTGGTCACAGCCTTAGAGAGACGTGGGAGTGGGGAATCGACGGCCTTCGCGAGTTCGCCCATACGCAGGGTTCGGTCCGGGGCGAGGTTGAGGATGCTGAGCATGCCGTATTCGAAGTTGATGAGTCCGGCGTCCGCGGTGAGCTGCGCGTCAAGAGCGTGCGGTAGCAGCTCGGCGGTGGAAATGAGCGCGACCCAGGCGCGCATTTGCGCGTTGTTCATCCGCGGGACCGTCGGGTTCATGGGTTCAGCGTAACGCAGATTGTTGCCTGGGCAACGACCTGCTAGGTTGTTGCCCGGGCAAGCAATGGCTCGCCAATTTTCGAGAGGGATAGCAATGAGCAAGGTCACCGTCATCGGTACGGGCAACATCGGGGGCGTCGTCGCGTCGATTGCCGCGAAGGGTGGAGCGGACGTGCAGATCCTCGGTCGCGACCAGGTCAAGACCGACGCGGCCGTGCAGCAGGCTGGCGCCGCGGCGGGCCTCGTGGGTGATGTGATCACTGGTGAGATCGTCGTTCTCGCCGTCCCGTATCCCGCCCTCGCGGAGATTGCTGAGCAGTACGGCTCGCAGCTGGAGGGCAAGATCCTGGTCGATGTCACCAACCCGGTGGACTTCAGCACCTTCGACTCCCTGACGGTTCCGGCGGATTCTTCGGCCGCCGCTGAGCTGCAGACCCGCGTCCCGGGCGCGACCGTGCTGAAGGCGTTCAACACGAACTTTGCCGCCACCCTCGGCACCGGTCAGGTCGGAGACGCCCTCACGACTGTCCTCGTCGCTGGTGACGACGACGCGGCCAAGCAGCGTCTCATCGACGTCGTCACTGCGGGAGGGGTGAGCGCTGTCTCCGCCGGTTCGCTCAAGCGCGCCCGCGAGCTCGAAGCGGTCGGTTTCCTCCAGCTCACCCTCGCCGCCCAGGAAGTCATCGGCTGGACCGGTGGCTTCGCGGTCAAGAAGTAATCCGCCTCCTCGTCTTTAGGAACTCGCCATGCTCATTGCGTTCTGGATCATCACCGGTCTGCTTGCCGTCGCCTACCTCGGCGCCGGCCTCATGAAAGTCGCCCGTCCGAAGGAAGCGCTCGCTTCCTCTGGGATGGGCTGGACCGAGGACTTCACTATTGGACCGGTCAAGCTCATCGGGTTCGCCGAGGTCGTCGGTGCCATCGGGCTCGTGCTGCCGGTGCTAGTCAACGTCGCCCCGATCCTCAGCCCCATCGCCGCGATCGCCCTTGCCGTCCTCATGATTGGCGCGGTCGTCGTCCACCTCCGCCGAAAGGAGCCGTTCGTGGCCCCTCTCGTTCTCGCAGCGCTGTCGGTCGTCTCCGCCGTCCTCGGCTTCGCCGTCATCGCCTGAACCTGCCCGGGCCGGCCCCGCATCCGCGACGGCCGGCCCACCCCTTTCTCTTCACGCACAGGAGCACGCTTCATGCCCGCAGATGTCGTCGGTTCGGGGCTCAGGCCCGCCGCCACCAACTCCCCAGCCGAAGTCGCCGATTTCGGAGCCGTCCACCTCGAAGTCACCGACCTCAGCCGCTCAACCGCGTTCTGGACCGATGTCGTGGGTCTGACGCTGCGATCCGAAACACCGGAAGAAGTTCACCTCGGCACCCGCTCCGCGACACTCGTCACGCTGCACCCCGGAGCCCGCACCGTGTTCACCCGCCGCCACGCCACAGGTCGGGCCGCTTCCCCGTTCACTCCATAACGCACGCGGTTGTCGGACGCACATTGCTCAGTCGTGTCTCCCTCACACCCCACGCCGCGTTCCAGGGGCTCGCTACCGTGCGCCTGGGCGCGGGGAAGGGGGCATGGGCAATTGATATTCCTACCGGGACCTCCGCGCATGAGTTCTTCACCCAGGCAGCCACTCGCGCGTAGGCTTATCGATCATGTCGCCGTCCCAGCGCGTCGGAGGCGAAGGCCCTGGCATCCGGTGACCCGCTCGTCCTGGAGAAGGCGCAAGCCGACCAGGCGCTGCGGAAACTCCGCCGTCAGGAGACCGCGCACCACCGCGCCCAATCGTCGCTAAGCACGCGCCGCAGCGCGCCGTGAAGGAGATCGACAGCGGCCAACAGATCGCGGCCCAGTTGTGTGAAGACGCCGCCCGCTCCACCGATGTCAGCGGCGACAAGTTCCGCATCGAGCTCGGCGAGCGGACCTACACCAGTCGATCAGAAGCCGTCGATGCCCTCGGCGCTTGGGCCCACCGACACGGCCTCCAGTACGGCACTGCCATCCCCGTTCCCGAACGCGTCGGCTCCATCGGCGGGCACGTCATCACCGCGCACACCGAGCGCCAGTACTGCGCCACCACGGGCGGAAAGAACATGCTCAGGCTCACCCTGGAATACGCCCCCGGCATCGGCGTCACCGTCGATCCGGCAGAAGCGCTCCGCAACAACATCGGTACGATGGTGCAACTCGGAAACCCTGTCGACAGCATCCCCACCGTCATCGCCGAACACGAACGGCGCATCGCGGACGCCCACGCTGTCATCGCACAAGCCGTTGCCCGCCTGGGTGCCCCGTTCGCTCACGCCGACGAACTCGCCGCCGCGCACCAGCGCGCGCAAAGCATCGCCGAACAATTGAATGCACAGGCCACGCCGGACCAGCCGGTGCCGCCTGAATCGACGACCGCAGAGCCGAAGTCACCGTTCGCCGCGGCGTTCCCGCGCACCCTCACCCGCGACCTTTCACGAGGCGGCACGGCGACCTCTGATCGACGGTCGAGCTCAGCTCCGGTCATCGAGCGCGAGGACCTCCAGCGCTAGTCGCCTGTGAGCATCCGTCTCTCTCCCAGCTCCCCGACAATTGCCGCTCTTCGCGCAGCTAGCCCCCGTCAAGGGTGCGGCGTCTGCCGCATCACGTAGTGACGCGAAGCGCCCTTGACGGGGGCTAGCTGGGTGATACCTTCCGGTATCGGGTGGTGGGTCCGTAGAACCTCCGAGGGTCCCGCTGTCCACCTGTGGGCGGGTGGAGCCCGAAGGTGGCTCGGGCCGTCCACAGGTGGTCAGGGGATTCCCAACTCACTCCGTAGCGGACTCTTCCGAAGCGGTGTTCTGGCGACGGGGCTGACGGCGTGGGCGGGGCGTCTTCCCTGCCTCGGCGAAGCCGATCTTGCTTAGCTCACCGGTCGTCCAACCCGCGCTCACGGCCGCGGCGTAGGAGCGGCTGTAGTCTCTCTCGGCGGTGCTTACGCGCTCGCGTGCGTCGGCGAGTTCGACGTTCGTCCGAACGAGGTCGTCAATCATGGCCAGACGCGATTCCTGCATGTCGCGGGCGCGACGCAGCACCTCATCGGGGTTCATCGCGTTCGCCATGTCGTGTCCTTATGTCGGGGGATTCGAGACCGCGCGCAACAGCGCGCTCAACATCGAGTGTGTCAGCCTTGGACGCTCACAACAACCCGTGAGGTCTCACCCCTGCGGGTGGTGCGGATGACACTGGAATGCACCAGGCGAGGAGCAAGCTATATATTTAGGTCCCCTAAATGCCCCTTTCCTTCCGCTACGCGGCCGGATGCGGCACACTGGAAGTGTGGTCCCGTGCTCCTGCGGGTCGTTGCACTGGGCGAGAGGACGAGCGGATGACGGACAACACGCGTACCGCTCAGAGCCGGCGCCGCCGCGCGAACGTCACGGGTGGGCGCATTGCGGAACACCGCGTGAAGGTGTCCGCCGAGGAAGAGCTCGCGCTGGTGAAGCGCTCCAAAGAAGTGGGTGTCACGGTCGCGCGCCTGCTGGTAGAAGCCGCCCTCTCGGACGGTGACGGCAAGACCGCCGTCCAGCGCCGGGATGAGCTCACCGAGTTGTTCCACATTCGTCGCTTGTTGGCGTCGGTGTCGAACAACGTCAACCAGATCGCGCGTGCCGTGAATGCCGGCCACGGCGTGGACGGCGAACTGAAGCACACACTTGCCGCCGTTGATCGCATCTGTGGATCGCTCGATGCCTATATGAATGACGGTGTGGTCGGGCGATGATGCCGAACATTACGCGCGGCGACCGTATGGCGGGGCTGATGATGTATCTCGCCGGCCCCGGACGCGCCAACGATCACAGCGACCAGCACGTCGTGGCCGGACACGACGTCGTGATGCAGGCCGCCCGTGGAGCGTCCCTGCAGGACTCCGACACGGTGCTCGATCTGGCGCTCGTCCTCGACCAACCTCGACGCCTCTACGGCACTGAGGTAACCGCGCCCGTGTACGAGTGGGACGAGATCAATCAGCGCAAGATCAAGGTCGGCGAGAAGGACGCGCACGTCTGGCACTGCTCGCTCAGCCTGAACCCCACCGAGGGACCGCTCAGCTACGCGCAGTGGAACGCCATCGCGACAGACTTCGTGAACGAGATGGGCTTCACCGACCCCGATGGCGGGAAGTCCTGCCGCTGGGTAGCTGTGCGTCACGGGCTGTCGAAGAACGGCAACGACCACGTGCACATCGCCGTCAGCCTTGTCGCCGAGGACGGCAGCAAAGCTCGCATCCACAATGACCACCACCGCGCGCAGGCGGCGGCTAACAAGCTCGAGCACAAGTACGGACTTCAGGTGCTGGAATCCCGTGAGGCTGAGCGTGAGACGTTGCGCGGCAACAAGCCCGGCGATCTCCAGCGCGCAGCCCGCGAGGGTGACGATGTGACCCAGCGCGACGAGCTCCGACGCCGTCTCCGGGGCGCCGCCACCGTGGCGCGCAGCGAAACTGATTTTGTCGCACAGGCGCGCGACGCGCGCGTGCTCGTGCGCCCTCGTTTCGCGAAAGGCGACACGTCGCGAGTTGTTGGTTACTCAGCCGCTCTCGTTCCGAACGTGAAGGACGGCGAGCGTCCCCAGCCCGTGTGGTTCGCCGCGTCCAAGCTGGACACCAACCTCGGGCTTGGCTCGCTCCGGGAACGCTGGGGAAGCGACGCGGACGCTGAGGCGCAGGCCGCGCCCGTCTGGGCAGAGCGGCACCAGAACCTGCGGGCTGGAGCCTTGGATGTTCCCGCAGGGGTGCGCGCGAAGCGTCTGCCTCTGCACGTCGTGCAGCAGCTGAATGAATCCGCTCAGCAGATCGTGGTGCCCGACCGCACAGCCCGCTTTACGCGGGTCGCAGCCGTCGACGCATCGGGAGCACTCGCCCGCGCCTCGCTGTACTTCGAGACCACCAACCACGGCCCCATCGCCACAGCATCAGACATGCTGGCACGGGCATCTCAAGCCAGCCGGTACGACCCCACCCAGCCGGAGCGGCAGCGGATCGAGCGCAAGCAGCTTGGCGCCGACGCCGCCTACGTCTCACGACTTGCTGCGCGCGCGGTCGGTCGTGACAGCGCTGCAGGGTGGCTCGCCGTCGCAAGCCAGATCTCCCTTGTCGGCAACGCCGTCGCCGCAGCGGAGCGCGCCCGCGGCCGACTCGCAGCCGCCCAGGAGACGACAGCCGCCGTCAGCGCCGCGGTCGCCGTGATCGAACGCGCGGAAGCGCAGCGCCCCGGCGCCACGGCGGGCACGTCCTCCGCGACCCAGCCTGGACGCCCAGGGGCTGCTCCGAGCATGCGACCTACAGTGTCGCCCACCACCCCCGACAGCGACCGCGATCGCGGCCGCGGATAACAGCACGAGAAAGGACACGAGCATGGACGAGGAAGACGTCATCGGCAACGAGTTCGACCGGGTGCTCCGCGCCGCAGCAATGGGGGCAGGACAGGCAGCCGAAGGACTACGCCGCCGCGCCCAAGCGCGCGACGAGGCCGCACGCGCCGACGTGATGCAGAGGCAGCGCGACCAGGCCAGCCTCACGGCATCCATCTACGAACGAGTCCAGCGGGACGAATTCTGGCGCAACGCCAACGGTGAGCGCGTCGCCAACGCCGCGACATACGGCGCCACGCTCTACAACCATGACCCGAAGGCGCGAGAGATCTACGAGATCGTGCGGGAACGCGCGAACAGCCAGTTCGGGCTGAACGTCGACGAGCTCCGCGCCGCGCATCCCGAAAACGAGGAAGCACGACGCAACGCCCTCCTCAACGCCGTCGACGACCGCCTGGCCGCCCTGCGTGCTGACGCGCAGGCCGCAGACGACCGCTCAGAGGCCGCGCGCGAGCGCGACGAGCAAGAACAGGCCAACGACGACCAACGCCAGCCAAACGCCGATCTGGCGCGCGAGCGCGCCGAGGCCGCGGACGAACGCGCCGAGGAACGTGAGGACGCGGCCGCGTTCCACCGTGGCGAAGAACGCGGCCACCAGGCCGAGGCCCGCGGCCTCGACGAACGCGGAAACGACACGGGTCGCGAACAGGGTCTCAGCCCTCAGCAGCTCGAGGTGAAAGAGGCGGTCGACCGCAGCTTTCCCGAGTCGGCCGGTGAGTCCGTCGCCCGCGGCCTGCGCCGCGGGTCACCACGCCCACGGACCGCGCGTGGAGGATCGGCCAACCGTGAACAGGTGCAGGAGATCTCCCGCTGAATCGGAGCGTCTAACTTCGAGCTTGGTCTCGTGAACCAGGTACAAGAGCAGACGGCGTGCCCCGTGAGGGGCACGCCGTCTGCTCGTTCGACCGTTAGATGCGAACGAGCAAGGTTGCGCCGCAGTGGGCGCAACGAGCGCGCCCGCTGGTCAGCCGCGAGAACGGACCGAGGTTGCGGCGGCACTGGGGGCACGGGACGTAGATCGGGCCATTGACCCGCTTCGTCACCATGCTCAGTGCTTCGTCCGGTCGACCAGGTTGTAGGTCATGTTCGGCTTCGACGTCGGAGGCATCGGCTCGTGCCGAGTGACCGTCCGTTCTGGGCCGCGACCGCCGCGGGGACCGATCTGCTGGTACTGACCCGACTGAGGTGCGGGCTGACCCGGGCGAAGCCCGCTGGTGTTGTTGGCCTTAGCCATTTTGGTTCCTCCTCGGAACCTTGCACCAAATACCGAGAACCCAGCGTGGCGTCGGGCGACGCCATTCGTTTGCTGTAGTACTAGGGTAGTAAGTCACCTGCTCCGCCAAGAAATGGTGACGACGACCCCGACTCGGTTCCCCCGATGATCGGGGTTGTCGTATTTGATTGGGGACCTCTCGGCCTTGTCCTTAATACTACATATGGGCTCCGACATCGGAAGGCACCACAAGGGGTAGTAGTTACATCTGTGTGATTTTCCACCGTCTCTCCCCATGTGCAGCATGGGTTGTCCCCGGTTTCATCCACAGAGCACCCCCGCCGTGAAGCGCTGTTAACATTCGCAATTCCGCGGTTCTCGTGGTGATCGCAGGTACTTGTCCACAGAACGGACAATAGACGGGGGTTCCGACATCACACAGGCGGGGGAAAGTGCGCTTCGGCGTGTCGCGGCGTGCCGGAAAGGGCTGATCAGAGTCCCCGCCGACCGAATCCGCGCCCGCCCCACCGGTCCTTGGACGTCAAGACGCCTCCCGCAGAGAATCAGTGCTGATGCCGCTGGATCGGAGGCGCGGTCGCCGGAGCGTCAGAACATGTTGCGCGGCGGCGACTCGGATGGCCAAGCGTCGGGGACGCCGCGCTCGTCGCCGAGCTTGTCGAGGCGCCAGAACGGTCCGTTCTCGGACGTGAGCTCGCGCATCGTGGGGTCTAGGTAGTCGCGGAAGAAAACGGCCATACCGGTAGGTCCTTCGAGGCGGAGGTACTCGAACGATCGCCAGAGCGCTTCCAGGCGCATCGCGACTTCCTGGTATTCCCACCACCGTGGGTCCCAGCGGTGCTTGGCTGGGTTGCGGCGGTAGGTCGGCAACAGGAGCTGCTCGACGAATTCGGCGACATTCGCGTAGGCCGTTTCGACGAATTCGATGTCGTCGTCGTCCCGTTCGATGGCATCCATCAGGCGACGTCCTTGCTCGAGGAGGAGACGGCGCGAGCTTCGTAGTATTCGCGACTGTCGTTGACGGCTTGGGCGTAGGGCCGCTTGGAGAAGTGGTTCAGTTTGATCAGCGTGGCCGGGGCCCCGGATGCTAGGAGTACGGCGCGGCCGCGCGGCATCGCCGTCAGGTCGGCGGTGTCGAGTATGCGTTCTCGCTGCAGGCTCGTCGTGACGCTCCGTCCCTTCGACTGCGACGACGAGGACCGCTTCACGACGTCGTGGTCACCGATAAGGCTGGCAAGGAACGGCAGGAACTTGTCTTCGGCGAGGCCGGCGCCCGCGACACGGATGTTGGCCGCGGACCAGAGCTTGCTCATCCCGGTCTCCCCGAACGCTTCGACGCCCTGCGCCCAGGACTGGAAGAACGCCGACATGATGATGCCGCGTGAGCCGTAGTGCGAGTACACGTCGGGGAGCTCGCGCCAACGGCACACGTTCGCGGCCTCGTCGAGTACCGCCATCAGCGGGGTCGGTAGCCGGCCCCCGGGTTGCGTGGAGCCGTACTGCTCCGCGGCCATGAGAATCGCCATGGTGAGGGCGCCGGTGATCGCTCGAGCGGAGCCGCCACCCTCCTTGGAGATCAGGTAGATGGTGTCCGTCGACCGCACGAACGCATCGGGGTCAAAGTGCGGCCGCGATCGCGTCTCGTCGGTGATCCAGGGCAGCACCTTGGTGTTGCCCAGAACGCTGATCCAGGGGCGCAGCGTGCCGTACACGCCGTCGCGCTGCTTCTCCGTGAGGTTCTGCGTCTGGCGAAGCGCGCGGCCCTGCTCTGTCTGGCCGTTCTCGGAGAGGATCTGTGCGGGGTCGTCAGGGGCCCCGGGACGAGAGTCCGGGTCGTTGGCCCAGGCGAACACGTTGCGCACAGACAGACCCCCGAGGGCCGCGGCGAGCATGAGGCGGGATAGCGTCTCGCGTCCCGCCGACTCGAAGTAGGCGTCTTGCTTGGACCCGGCCGCGGTCGCGGACGTGATGAACACGTCCGCCATCTTTTCCGCGGTCTCCATGTCGTGCACGAACGACAGCGGGTCCCACCACCAGGTGGGTTCCTCCCCGATGATGTGCTGCACGTCGTGCACCCAGACGACACCGTTTTCCGAGCGGGGGCCGCGGGAGAGATCCACGATGTCGCGCTTGTTGGAGGTGGCCAGGACCGGGCCACGGGTCTCCAGAATCTGCGGGACACAGACGCACGACGTTTTACCGGCGCGGGGTCCCATGATCCATAGCTGCACCCACTCCCATGACGCATAGAGACGCTTGCCGCTGGGGATGTGGCTGGCCAAGGTGACGCCGGGGCCGGCTTTCTCGGCGCCGAGTCGGGCGCTATCGGCGCGTGCCGCCGGTTCGAGAAGGTCGGCGACGTCGCGCGTCTGCCCCATCGAGGACGCCTTGTGGTCCACGCGGGAGCGCTGGTTCCACTGCTTCCAGATCGCCCAGCCGAGGATGCCGACGAGGCCGACCACAACCAGAGCCATGACGATTGTTGCGCCGATCTGAAGGGCCGTGGGAGGAAGCGTCCCGCGAAGCATGGCGGTCAGCACTGTGCCGATGCCGCGGTCGGGCAGGTTCTCGATCGCGGGGTTCAGCTGCGCGCCGACCCAGACCACGGCGAGGCCGACGAGTCCGAGCATGAGGACGCCGCCGAGGATGATCCAGCCGAGGTCGTTGCCGGCGGGCTGAGCGCGGCGGTTTGCTTGCCTGCTCATGCGTCCACCGCGTCGTACTCGTCGACGGGATCGAGGCCCATGGCCGCGGTGCCCTCGGCGCGCGCCTTGGCCTGTTGCCAGGCGCGGTTGGTGTTGTTCACCTCGAGCTCGGTTGGCGTGAGCACCACGGTGAAGGGGATACCGGGCTTCTTGCCGAGCTTCAGCAGGAAGTTGCCGCGTCCGGGAGGGGCCGCGGAGCGGCCGGTTTCGGGGTTCACCGCGCTCTCTGCGGACCAGTCCGAGATCATCGTGGTCTCCGTCTGAGACATGGCGAACACCTTCTTTAGATTGCCCATCTCGGCGTCTGCGAGGCCGCCGAGGAAGACCATGCCGGATCGCTCGACGAAGCCGGATGCGATCTTGCTGAGGTGCTCGGAGCTCAGCTCGAGGTCGTTCATCGTGTGGGTGATCATCACCTGTCCGATGCCGCGCTGACGGTTCAGGCGCGTGAGCGAGTCGAGGAAGTAAACCATGACGTCGGATGCGCGCAGCATCCGCCACAACTCGTCCATGACGAGGAAGTAGTGGCGCTGCTCTTTCAGACCCGCCTCCGCCAGGTGCTTGTCGGCCGACACCACGGCGGAGCCGTAATTCCAGCACACGGTCTGAACGGCCGCATGCATCTGGTGATCGGCCTCGTCAATGGTCGACACGTCGAAGACCATCGGCCGTCCAACCTCGATGTGCTCGGTGGTCTCACGCGCGAACATGTCGCCAAAAGGACCGTTCGGGCCCAGGGCAGTGAGCCCGTCGACGAGGCTCTGCACGCGCTCGTGATACCGGTTCACGTCGTCGCGGTCGATGGCAAGGGCGGCGAGGCGGGGTTCGCGACCCCGCACCAGGTCGGTGACATCGCCGATGACCGGAGTGCGCTCAGATCGCTCGTCGAGGATGCGCAGCGCCTCCGAGAGAATCGAGCGTTCGAAGGACTCCAGGGGCCGGTTGTTCACCAGGGCCACCAGGCCGATGACCTGCGTCAGCCGGCGCCCGCGCATCTCTTCGAGTGCCTGTCGGCGGTGCTCCTCGTCGGGAATCTGCTCGAGCTGGCCCATGAGCGGGCCGAGGTCAAGCACATTGAGCGCGCCGACACCGCGGCCGAGGCGGATGACCTGCCCGTCCATCGCTGCCATGAGGTCGGCGTAGTCGGGTTTAGTGTCCGAGAGGACCATGGGGACGATTCCCCACCCCTCGAGAATCGCGAGGATATGGCGAACGAGACTGGACTTGCCCAGGCCCGGACGCCCGATGACGAAGGCGCTGGGGTTGCCGATCAGGTTCGCCAGGAACCAGCTGATCGGGTCCGCGCACACCACGGAGCCGGTGGTCAGGTGCCGCCCCAGCGGGGCGCCGACCACGGGGCTTCCGGAACCGGCGATGAACGGCCAGAGGCCGCACACTTGCACCGTCGTGCCCTGGTACTCCACGGGTGTTTCGATGTAGTTGACGCGGCCTGTGCCGCGTCCGGCCCAGCCGCGGCGACCGGGACGGATCGCCGCGTCTGCGCGGCCCGCGGCGGCGCTGTTGAAGAACTCCTGCAGCCGGTCTAGCGCGCCCGAGGACTTCGGCTGTGCCGTGGACAGGCGCTTGGCATCCCGCCGCGTCTGGCGGGCCTTCTTCGGAGACAGCGTGAGGGACAGATCGTCGTCCGAGTAGGGACGCTGGTTGTCGCGGCGGGCCATCACAGCCACGCCCGCATCTTGTCGTCGAGCAGCGAGTGTTCGGCGAGAACAACCCCCAACGGGAGCCCCGCCTGGAAGGCGACCGCTTGGTTGCCGAGCGCGGGGCGGATGCGCAAACGCGCCGCGTTGGCCATCGACGGGATGATCTTGTCCAGGCGCGGGAAGTCATCCGACGTCGCCGTGGTCGCCGTGATGATCATGCCGAACCGCACCAGGCCGGCGCCCTGCGCTTCTTCCTGCGCGGCCTTCTTCGCGTAGGCGAGACGCTGCTCCTGGCGGGCGCTGATGCGCTGCTTCTGCGAGCCCGCGAAGGCGGCGTTGTTGATGTCGCTCTCCACCAACGACGCGCTCTCGGACGACGGGATCGGCCGGTACAGGATCGTCACGCGCTTGCGGAGGACGTTCGGGGTCGGTTCCATGATGCGCCGCAGAGCGGTTGAGTAGAACTGTCCGCGCGGGCCCTCGAACATCTCCCACGTCTTGGACACGGCGCGATCGTGAAAGTACCGGTCCAGCTGGTCGTCGTGGAAGACAGGCCCCGCATCCGGCCAGGACAGGCCCGTTCCGCCCTCCGCGCGGGCTTCCTCGATGAGGGATGCCACGGTGGGGTCGTAGCTGGTGCGGGTGAAGTCGATGATGTCCTGCGCGGTGCACGCCCGCACGGACGTTCCCGCGCCCGTGGAGTAGAGATTGCCGATCAGGCTCGGCAGCCGGTTGGCGATCTCTTCGACCATGACCGAGATGCCGCGGTCGCTGGCGTCCGTGTCGAGTCCCTTCCCGGAGAAGGTCACGGCGATGCGGGTGGTCACCGAGGGGGAGCCCGAGTTGTAGTGCTCGGGGAGTTCGTCGATGACGGCGGCGGAGAATGCCGAGGCGTTCTCGCTGAGGTTCCCGCGCGTCATCCGCTCGAGGCGAAGGCCTGAGTCGGGCGCCGTTTCGACCGTGACGCTGGCGCCGACGATGCCGCCGTCCACACCCAGCTGTGCCATCCACGCGCCCCAGTGCCCGACCTGGGAATCGATGACCTTCTGATCGACCAGCTGGTCACCGTCCGGGAACGCCTCGAGCACCACGGTGTAGTGCTTCGTAGCGCGCACGCGGATCAGGCCGAAAGGGTTGCCGTAGGCGTCGGTGTGCTCGGAGAGCTCGCTGGCAGCGAGCAGGCCCGGGACGCGCATCTTGCCGTCCGGGACGCGACCGGCAGGGCCGGCGAGGTAGAGGTTGTTGCCCTTCTTCACTTTGCGGCGGTGCGCGAACATGAGCACGCCCCTTTCGTAGATGTTTCGGCCGTCAGCGCGTCCGCGCCACAGCATGAGGCCCGCAGCGGTCGCGCCCACAGCGACGACGAGCAGCGCACCCAGGATGTTTCCGGTGACCAGGAGCAGAACCATGAGGATCACGACGGGGATCAGCGCGAGCGAGACCCCCATCGGCAGGCCCAAGATGCCTAGGCGCCCGGGCTTGACGATGTTTCCGTAGGTCACGCTGGCGTTCTCGGACATCACTTCTCCTCCGCGGTGTCGTCAACGGTGCGGTTGATGGTGCGGGCCCCGCCCGCGGTCAGATCGGCAACACGTCCCGTGTTGTCTCGGCGGCGCGTGGTGGGTGCCGCGGACTGTGCGCCGCCCGCCGCGGCGCCGCGCGTCGGCGCGGCAGAAGTTTGCGCACCGCCGCCCGCGCCCCCTGAGCTCGAAGGTGTAGCAGAGGCGCCGCGGCCGTTCTGCGTGCTCGGAGAGCTGCCGCCGCTGCTCGAGGGCGCAGCGCTGTCGCCGCCGCCCGTGCGCGGTGCCGTGGCGACAGCTGCGCCGCCCCCACCCCCGCCGCTGTTGTTGGCGGCGGTGCTGGCGACGGCTCTCGCTCCCTGCCCGGTGGCGGCCGCGGCGTTACCCGCGGTCGATGCCGTCGTTGCGGCACCCTTCGCCGCGAGAGCGCCACCCGCGGCGGCGCCGGCTCCTAGGGATACGACCGCGGCGCCGGCGGCCACTCCGCCCGCGGCGAGTCCGGCGCCCGAGAACGCCGACGAGACACCGCCAGCGGCCACCGGGGCGATGAACTTGATGATGGCTGGCAGCGCCAGCCCTGCGATCAGCAGCGTCATCACGCCGACCGACACGTGATAGAGCGACGCGCCCAATTCATCCGTCGTCGTGAACGACGGCGGCGTGCGAATCAGGAGCAGCCCGAGAGCGTAGATCACAGCGGCGACCGGCTTGAACAGAATTAGCGCCAGGAGATAACCCTGAGCCTTCTTGAAAGCCTGGTTTCCCGCCTCCGTGGCGGATGCCGCGGCCAGGGCGGGCAGGAACGCGAACACCAACGTGACGAGCACGCCGCGCAGGATCATCAGGATGACGTTCATCAAACTGCCCAGCAGAGCCACAATGCCCAGGAGGACACCGGGGCCGACGCCGGCCGTCATGATCGCCTGTGTCGTGAGCAGCTGCGTGAGGTCGAGATCCTGGGTACCGGTGGCCCGCTCGATGATCCAGGGGGCGAAAGAGTCCCCAGCGAGGATCAGCGCCGTGGTGGCAGCGGTGTACACGCCGGTCACCACGATGAGGTTCACGATCATCTTCACCGCGGGCATGCCGTCCCGGAACGAGTTCGAGAAGATCATGCGGATGAGGGTCACGAGCAGGCCGACGATCGCGAGAACGATCGTGTAGAAGTGCAGACCGCTGGTTATCTGCCCGATCGCGTCGGACTGCACATCCGGGGAGGGGATGTTGATCCAGAAGCTCGTCAGCCACCCGAGGAACTGCACGGCGCCGTCCGCGAGAGAGCGAACGAACTCCTCAATACCGCCCTTGACGACATTGCCGATCCCGCACCCGACATCAAGCCAGCCGCAGTCATCAAGGGGGGCATCACCCATTTGCGGACCAGGGAGTGTAGAGCGCGCCGTTGTACTGTGTGGGCGTCATGCTCGAGGTCGCGTAGTCGACCAGCCATGTGGATCGGTTCTGGTCCCACACGAGGACGACCGTCGACGATGCCTCGACGTCGCTCTGGGCCAAGATGACCTGAACGGTCACTTGCTGAGGCTTCACCGCCGTAAAAGTGAAGCCGGCGACCTGGGCGACGCGACCCGGCGCCTGCTCACGGTTTCGACCCTGGGTGAGCGCGATGAATTGCTCGCTTCCTCCGTTGTCGACCGCGTTCGCCTCCACCACGTCGGCGAAATCTTCCCGAGCGACGCCTGCAACGGCGTTCACGGCGGCGAACAGCGCACCTGTAGGCGAGGGCGCGAAGCAGCCCCAGGGTCCGTCTGAGTCGACGGGCCCGTACTCGGCGCTTGTGGGGTAGAAGAAGTACCGCTCCGGTACCCATTGGGCCGGGGGGCCCACGGTGGGAATGTCCTGGTTGGCGGTGTTTACGTTGCACGCGCCGCTCTTGGTGGGGGGAGCGCTCGTCGCGCTTGGCTGGGAGGCGCTCGACGTTTCAGACGGCTCGGCGCCGGGCTGCGCGGCGTCGTTCTGCCCCCCACGGCCCAGGACGAGGACGAGAACGATCGCCGCCGCGATCGCGACGACGAAGAGGGCCGAGACGATCCACCATCTGTTGAAGGGGGTGTTGTTGGCTGTGCCGTCGTTGCTCATGGGGAGTCCCGTCGGGTCGTTAGATGAAGACCTGGATGATGACGCCCGCGGCCGAGGCCAGGACGCACACGATGATCGCGAGAACGATGCCCTTGAAGCTGTTCACCTCGCGACCGGTGAACGCCGCGAAAGCGAGCGTTCCCGCCGAGATGAGGAAGCCGGCCATGCCCGCGACGATGACGATCCAGCTGATCCAGTTCAGGACCGTGAGGATGCCGTCCGTCCCGGGGGGCTGCTCCGGGGTCGGGTTGGGCAGTGCCACCACCGCGTGAGAGAGGGCGGTGAGCGCAGTGCTGATCATGTTGGGTTTTCTCCTGTAGGTGTGGCGAGAGAGCGAATGTTGGCGAGGACCCGTTTGAGGCGGCCGCCGATGGTGGTGGGGGTGGGGGCTTCATGGCGCCAGTTCTCCTGCCAGGGGATGTGCCACCCGTGCGGTGTCATCTGTCCGAGGCGGCGAGCGACCAGGCGCTGTTGCGAGGTGAGCTTTGGGCCGTCGTCCACCATGACGATGCCCAGCAATCGGGATGCCGGTAGCTGATCTGCCCCCCACAGCCGTGCGAAGCGGCTGGCCGCCGCGACGCCCGCGTGGTGGGTGCGCGCAACGGCGAGGACCGGCATGTCGGGGAGTGGGCGGTCCCAGCCGGTGAAGACCGGCCAGGCGCCGTGACCGTCTACAACGTCGATGCCGAGCAGTGAGCAGAGTGTGGTCGCTCCTGCTCCGCCGTGCAGGCCAACAACGGTCAGCAGGGGCCGGTTGGTGGTGTTTTGCGTGGGCCAGGGCGCGAGGCCGTCGATGTTGCTGTTCGGGACGGCTGCAGGCGTTGACGGGCCGCGCAAAGCGAGGGCGTTGTTCCACACCCGGTCTGGTTCGTCGCGTTCTCCCGGGTCTGCCGGTGGGACTGCCGGGGGGAGGAAGGGGTTTCGTGGGCGGAGCTCAACGCTGCGTGCTTCTGCCAATCAGTGCCCCGGTTTCATGCGTAAGAATTAATTCTTGGTTATAGACAACATCTCGTAGTGTCTATAGAAGCATAAGCGGGGGAGGGCGTCATCGAGAGAGCGCGCAGAACGGCGGCCGCGGTGGCCGCGGTGATCTTCGTCACCATGACGGTGGGTTGCTCCGGGGGAGAGGCAGAACCTGGCACGTTACCTTCTGCCAGCCCGGCTCTGTCAAATGCGCCGACCGCTTCAGTGACACCCGCCGACACCCTCGACGACGAGGGACGCGACGCGGGGACTGCGACGGCACAGGCCGCGCTGACGGCGTTCCTGCAGCGCGATCTGCCCTACGACAGCTGGTGGGCGCAGCTGAAGCCGATGCTCACGCAAGAAGCGGTCTTCGCGTACGAGTACACGGATCCGCAGAGCGTGCCCGCTACGACCATCACGGGAGAACCGCTTGTGTCAGCGGCCCCCAGTGCCACCCAGCTGAACGTCTTGCTCCCCACGGGGGTCGGGCAGTACATGCTCGTCCTGTACCGCGAGAACGCTCAAGCGGGATGGGCCGTTGACCGGCTCACACCTCCCGAACAGGCGGGTCCCTGACCGTGAAGAAGGTCATCCCTGCCGTTGTCGCCGGCGTCATCCTCCTGCCGACGCTCCTCGTCGTGCTCTTCTTCGGAGACAACGGCGCCGCCGCCGCGTGCATGCCCACCCCTGCCAACGTCGACGTCAGCCAACTGCCACCCCAAGGCATCGCCGGCTACAGCGGCGAGCAGCTGCAGAACGCCGCGCAGATCATGGCCGCGGGTGCCGCCCTCGGCCTGGACGCGCGCGGACAGACCATCGGCGTGATGACAGCTATGGGCGAGTCTTCGCTTAGTGTGCTCGATCAGGGCGACGTCGTGGGCCCTGATTCTCGTGGTCTCTTCCAGCAGCGCGACAACGGCCGCTGGGGGTCATACGAGGACCGGATGGACCCGTTCGTCTCGGCCACCAACTTCCTCACAGCCCTCCGGCAAGTTCAGGACTGGGAGAACCTGCCGCCCTGGATCGCGGCGCATCGAGTGCAGGTCAACGCCGACCCGTACCACTACGAGCGTTATGTCCAACCGGCTGCAGAGGTGGTCGCGGGCCTGTCCGGCGTGGACCCCAGGGAGATCCAGGAATGCACCATCCCTGACGGCATCATTCCCGGCGGCATCAACCGACCCGGCCCGTGGGGCGGGTACGAGAACGGTCGTGTCCCCGAAAACACGCTCTCGCCGATCCCGTGGAAGCCCGAGTACGTTCTTCGCGCCGACGCGGCTCAGGCTCTCGTCGCACTGAACAACGCCTACCGTGCCCAGTTTGGTCAGGACCTCGTCGTCAACGACGGGTACCGCGACTACGACGAGCAGGTTAGAGCTAAGGAAATCTACGGCGGCAACGCTGCCACCCCGGGTACGTCGAACCACGGGTGGGCACTCGCTGTCGATGTCGGCATCTTCAGCTTCTACAGCCTCGAGTACGCGTGGATGGACCAGAACGCGCCCCGTTTCGGGTGGCGTAACCCCGACTGGGCGCGACCCGGCGGGCGCGGTCCGACCGAATCATGGCACTGGGAGTTCTGGGGAGTAGCAGCATGAGCGACGAAGAATTCGACCCGACGACCGTCCCGGCATTTCCGGTTCTCACCCTCGCGATGGAAGGTGAGCAGCTGGTCACCCTCAACGGCCTGCCGGTCGACGTACCCGAAGGCTCCACCCCTACCGAGGCGGGAGTTGCCGCCGCGGCCCAGCAGGCGGCCCAACTCGGTCTGGACGCGGTGCGGGTGCGTGCCGTCGTCGACAACACCGAGCACCGGATGGTTGTCACCGCAGACGGCGCCGCTCACGAGCTCGCCATGCCGGCGCCCGAGACGGAGCAAAAGCGCTCGCGCCTGCCGCTTCTGATCGCGCTAGGACTTGCTGTAGTGATCGTCGTCGGCGGAACCGTCGCAACTCTCGCCGTCGTGCTGCAGCCGGGGCCGGCCCCCGTGGCCACCGCCGACCCCGGCCCACCAGGTGCCGGGGCGAACATCCCCGTCCTGGTCCCACCCGGGTTCTCCGAACAAGCAGCGTGGTCGCTGCCGATCGCCCCACGCAGCGAACCGCGGCTCATCGACGACCAGCGACTGCTAATCACCACGAACAGCGGCGAGCTGAATCTCGTCGACGCCGCGGCCGGCGCCGTTACATGGCGCGGCGCCCAGGCCCCGCGCGCGAACGACGTCGTACACGCTTCCGAAGTGCAGGGGCGCCTGGTCCTCGCCACGGGCGAGTCCTCGCTCACCCTGTGGCCGCTCGACACAGATCAATCCCCCGTAGCCCCCGTCGAAGTCAACGTCGGCCGCAGCGCAAAGGTGACCTACCTCGGCTCGCAACCGCTCATCACCTTGCCTGATCAGACCGCGGGCTTGTTCACCAGCGACGGTCTCAAGTTGACCGACGTGCCCGTCACAGCGGTCCCCATCCTGTCGGGCCGCGAAGGCATCATCGCGGCCAACGAAGAATCCTGGTGGACCCTCACCGCAGATGCAGCACCCGTGAAAAAGCCGCTCCCACGGCCCGAAGGCGTCGAAGGAGCCCCGCTGCTGATCTCCGCCGCCGACGACGACACCCTCATCGTCGTGTGGTCTCAGCGGCCGGCTCTCACTGTGACACTGGTCGACCTCCCGTCGAACATGACCACGCTCACCGCGCCAATGAACGCCCGGATCACCGCCCAGGACGTTCCCATCCACGCCGCCGACGCCGAAACACTCACCCTCGGCGAAGCATTCATCGACTACAGCGCCGACCCACGTGCCGTCGCGCTCCCGAGCCGCATTACCCCTGTCGCCGTGTCCGGCTCCACCGTTTACGGCACCGAGAGCAACAAAGCCGTCCTCGTCGACGCCAGCGCAGCGACACCAAGCTCGGAGCCGTTCACCACCCTCACCACCGGGGTATCCGAGTCGCCGCTCGCAGTGCTCACCACAACGGTCTACGTCACCAGCGAGAAGGTCGACCAGACCCTGGTCTACGCCTCAACCGCAACCAGAGGACATGCCCCATGATGAACGTCAGCATCGACACAGACGGCACGGGCGTCGTCACGCTCCCCGGTCAGAGCGTTCCCATCACCGCGGCGGACTCCAACACCGCGCGAGCACAAGCCGTCGAGGTGCTGGTGGCGTACACCGCCACCACCGGCAGGCGGCAGTACGCCCATGCAATTGACGCGGGCGTCTCCCTCATGCTCACCATCGACCCGGACGGCGCCGTCACGGTCGACCGAAGACACGCCCGCACATACGCCCCCGCGAACGAACCCACGGCGGACGAAGAACTCGCGCAGCCGATTCGCGAAATTGTCGACGAGCTCCCGGCGACATCAGCGACGCTCCCCGATCCTGTCGTCGACACAGCGCCCGCGCCCCACATCGACCCCGATTTCAACGTCACCGGTAGCGGTGAAGGTCGCTTGCGCGTGCCCAGCGCCATGATCACCTTCGATGACGGCTCCGCCGAGATCATCCGTGGGACGACCCTGCTTGGGCGCAGGCCTCCCAAGGAGGCCGAAGGCGTCGACGCAACCGTGACGGTTGACGACCCCGCCCGCTCGGTGTCGAGGTCTCATTGCATCCTTTCGTTCCGCGACGGCATGCTCTGGGTTACCGACCAGTCATCGGCCAACGGCACCACTGTCACCGAGCACGGAAAAGAGCCCATCGACATCCCCGCTGGACACCCCCGGGCCGTTGTCACCGGCACGCGCCTCCAGATCGGCGACCGCTCATTCACGGTGACCATTCCGGCTCCTTCAGCCACGGGCGCGGAAACGGTTGCGGGCATTTCTCCCACACCCGCCGCGGGTCTTTGCGTACCCTACGAGGACCAGCATCCCGCGTTGTCGAACCTGCGCACCCCCGCTCCACATCGACAAGCACGCTCCGCTTCGTGGTACCCACAGTCAGGAACCCAGTGCCAGCACCGACAGTTCCCGCCGACGCAATCGCCCTGCTTGCCCGAACCGGCCCTCGACACGTCATCAACTACCTCGTAAAGCACCCCGGCAGCTACTACGGCGACATCCGTGAAGCGACAAAGACGGCGGTGAGCTCACTCACTCGAGATCTGCGACTTCTGGAAGACATCGGCGTTGTTCGTACCGACGTTGATCAACCCATCGGCGCGCGCCGCGGCCGCGCCCCCCGCTACACCGTCGACGTCGACCGCATCGATTCACTCATCCAGCAGCTCCGCGTCCAACTGCTGGAGTGACTCGAAAGCAGTGGCTGACGCCCGCTGAAGTCTCAGATTGCCTTGCCACGAGGACACGCGTCGCGATTCGCCAACAGAGTGTTGGCGGACTGCTTGGTGAAGGTAGGTCGCGGCGTAGCGGTGGAGGATGAGAGGGTGACCGAGATTCTCCCGTCCAGCTATGCGCAGACTCTGGCCCTCATCGTCGAGCGTGCCCACAAGGCTCGATTCGCGGTGCAACGCACGGCAAACACGGAGGTCATCGCGCTCTGGTGGTACATCGGTAACGCCCTCATCGAGCGACAGAAGGTGGAGCCGTGGGGGAGTGGTGTGCTGGCTCGGCTAGCAGCCGACCTGCGTGCCCAATTCCCCTCGATGAAAGGTTTCTCGGAGTCCAATCTCCGGTATGCCCGTCGACTTGCGGAGGCATGGCCTAGCGAGGAAGCGATTCGCCAACAGCCTGTTGGCGGATTGCCCTGGAGTCACACCATCCAGCTGCTCGACAAGCTCGACGATCAGAGCCTGCGGGACTGGTACGCGGCGCAGGACGCCTCGAACGGATGGAGCCGCGCGGTTCTGCAGCATCAAATCGCAACCCGGCTACACGAGCGGGTTGCGGCTGCCCCGTCGAACTTCGCGTCAGCTTTGACGAGCGGTGATTCTGAGCTTGCCCAGCAGCTCACCAAAGACCCATACACCCTGGACTTCCTCGCAATTGACTCCGACGCAAGCGAACGTGAGCTCGAAGAGCGGCTCACGCTTCGCGTTGTGGACACCCTCCGCGAATTGGGGGCGGGTTTCTCTTTCGTCGGTCGCCAAGTGCACTTTGACGTGGACGGCGACGACTTCTACGTCGACCTGCTGTTTTTCAACTGGCAACAGGTGCGTTTCGTGGTCGTTGAGCTGAAAACAAGCAAGTTTGACCCCCGCGACGCTGGCCAACTCGGGTTCTATGTCGCGCTCGTCGACGACCGCATGCGGATCCCGAACCTTCATGCCCCCACAGTCGGCATCCTGCTCGTCGCCGACAAGAATGAGACCGTCGTCAAATACGCGCTGGCTGGATCGACGCAACCAGTGGCTGTCAGTCGATACGAACTCTCAGCGGCCGACCAGGCGGCGCTGCCGGCGGAAGAGACACTGACGAAGATCGTTGGCGATGCTGCGGACAACGCATAGGAAGACACCGACGCTGCTGACGTCGGTGACAAGGCTGCGATCAGGGAGAACCTCGACCAGTCGCACGAAGGTAGATGGCGAAGCCGGTAGCGGCCGCCCGCCGAGCCTCATATTGTCGCAGGAAGGGTGAGCCCGTTGGGGCTGCTCGCTTCGAGCATCATCTGTTCGATCAGCTCGGTATCAATGCGGGGATGTCGTCCGCCGTAGAACTGCAACACCATCGGCGTGGCCGGGTGAAGCCACAGGCTGAGCATCCCGTGTTCTGGGTGCGGCGCCTGCAGCATGAACGATTCGTTGCGGCGCAGCTTGTTCATGATGACGATGCGCAGGTGGGAGAGCAGTCGGTCTTCGACGTCGAGGACGTGGCGTTCCTGGTAGATCAAGCGGCCCATGGGTCGTTCCTAGGTCGTGGTGGTGTCAGTGGGTGTCGTGGTAGCCGCTGTCGCGGTCCCATTCCAGCGATTTCCATTGCAGGAAATCGCAGAGGTTTCCCGCGACGACGAGTTCGGCGGCGAGGCTCGCGAGCACGTGCGGTGGCATGGTCTCGTCGTGCTCGGTGCGTGTGATGGTGGCCTGCCAGAGCGGTTCGTCGTAGCCGGCGGCCTCGAGAATGATTGATCCTTCGGCGTGCACGAGGCCGACCACGACGAGACCCGTGTCACGGCCGTCCGAGTCCTCTTGCTCGGCGACGCGTACATCGCTCGCGACGAGGTGGCCCTGGTCGATGAACTCTCGCACCCAAGCCTGTAGCAGCGCGCGGCTGCGTCGTGGAGGGGAGTCCTCGATCTCGTCTTCTGGCACGTCGGCAGCTTAGTAGTTCGCGCCGCTGACTATTTAGGGGGCTACCCTAGTTGTCGTCGCCTTCAGAACTGCACCGTTTGGAAGCGCGCAGAGTGTTGGGCGCCCCACTCGGGGTAGGTAGTGGGGGATTCCGAGCGGGGCGCCTGGCAAAGACGAACTGCGACGAGCGCAATGCCGAGGCCAGCGTAACCGGCATTGGGGGGGGAGCTGTCCTCATCACCGTGGGCAGATGCCCGGTGCGGGTGAAGTCCGGGGCAGCGTCGGGTGAGATCCCTACGCCGGTTGACCAGCTTCCGGGCCTTCCCCCATAGCGTCGCCGCCGTGAGCTTGCCGCATCGTGCCCGCGCCGCACTTTCCCTGCACGTAACCGCCGCCCGCATCGGCGCTCGAGCGTCCACCCTGCGCATGTGGACCGAGGTCGGCGCCGGACCTGCACCCGACACGCGTGGCGTCTACCGGTGGGACGTTGTCACTGCGTGGATAAGAGAGATGGCGTCGGCTGTCTGACGGTGACAGCGGACGGCTACTTCGCGGCGTCGTACGCTTTGATCTCCACGACGACCGAATCCCACTGGCGCATCACCGTACCGGCCGCTGGTTGCTGGGAGGTGATGTAGAACAGTCCCGGCCATGCGAGAGCGCCGATGGGTGGCCCGTCGGGGTTAGTGCTTGCCAGGGCCACCCCGGCTGCGGAGGCGGTGTCGCGGCCGACGTGGAACGGCAGGCCCACCACGTCAGGGACAGTGACATTGGCCGGGTGCCGTTGCGTCATCTGCTCAAGGTACGCCGGTTGGGGCCCAGCCACGAGCGCTACTACGGTGAGCGGGTGACCACCAGCGACCCGACGCCACGGCCCGCCGGAGCGCCAGGTGCTTTGGGCTGGTACACGATCGAGGGGCTGACACCGGTTGAGCGTGAGGCCGGGCAACACGCTTTCCCGAGGATGAACCTCCTGGTGGTGGCGATAACTCACAGCGTCGTCGACGGGGTCGCGCTCCCGGACATCATTTACGGCGTCGTTCGGCGCAAACCGCAGCCGGCGCGTCAACTTCCGTCGTCGCTCGAGGACATCGCCCCTCCCGCGGCCGGGATGTCGCGCGGTCGTCTAGTGCTCGCCGCTGTCGCGGTCCCACTCAAGTGACCGCCACTGCAGATACGTGCACAGGTTGCCGGCTACCAACGAGTTCCGCAGCAAGGCTTGCCACCTGGTGGGGGTTCATCTTTAAGTCTTCCCCGCGTCCTGTGATGGTGGCGGTCCAGAGCGGGTCGTCGTGCTTGGCGGGCTGGAAGTACGCCGAGGACGACATGTTGGCGAGGGTCATGACCACGAGTCCGGTGTCGTCCCGGTCGTCGTCCTCGTGCGGCACCACCTTGATTGACCCGGCGGTTAGGTAACCCTGCTGCTCGGAGTCGTCGAGCCACTCCTGCAGCAGCTTACGAGGTCGGCGAGGGGGCGAGTTCTCGAGGTCGGTCACCGTGACATGCGTGACACACGCGGTTCATACGCCAAGGGTCTGACTGGTGGTCGTCAGCTTCGGCTGGTGAGGGTGAGCCCGTCAGAGCCGCTGGCCTCCGTGATCCAGGCTTCCGCCAGTTCACGATCGATTGCCGGCGTCCGGCTGCCGAAGAATCTGAAGCCAACGGGTACCGACGGGTGAATCCAGACGCTGACCCAGCCCACGTCACGGTGGGGCAACTGCAACATAAAGGACTCTTGGCGACGAAGCTTCGTCATGATCACAAGACGGAGATGGGCCAGTATTCTGTCCTCAATCTCGAACGATGTGCTGGGGTCGTACCTGAGCTGTCCCATCAAGAACCTCCTGCGTCCAGGTGATGTAGATGCCGGGTTTTGCCCTGACGAGCGACGATTCGCGATTTCTCGTGGCACCGCACGGGCCTTGACACGATGGGGCGGCGCGCGTGGTTCTGGGGCGGGATACTGCGCGATTGCGTTCTACTGGTCTTCGTCCGTTTCGCCGCGTGGACGGATTACGCAAGTGCCAACCCGATGCGGCGCTCGGTCCGAAAGACTCCACGTGGCCCTCTCGTTCCGCGCCCCTTGCACTCGGGAGGGCCACCTCGACTTCGCGACCGGTCGAGCACCTCGCGGATTATTGACCCGCCGCCGGTAGTGACCGCGGACGGTCAGCTGTCCTGGCCGTCGTACTCCTCGACGAGCTTGCCGCCGATTGGGAGGCGCCGAGCGGGCGCTATTCGGACGCGGTCCGCGGTGCGCGCACGTCAAGTGCCCAGATCACACCAAATTTGTCGCGCAGTTGACCGGCGAGCGGAGACCACGCCGACTGTCCAAGCGGCTGCCGAATCTCCGCCCCATCCGACAGTCCATTCCATGCAATCGTGATCTCTTCTACGTCGTCACCGCTGAGGTAGACGTAGAACGAGTTCGCTCCCTGCTTGTAGGGCTGACCAGGCCAGACATCGAATGCCATCACACGAATACCGCTCGTGGTCTCAACCTGTCCCCACACGATGCGGTCAGCCCAAGCCGGATCATCAGACGCCCCCATCTGCCCGTAGGTCATGAAAACAGCCTGCGCGCCGAGCGCCGAAGCGTAGAACTCAAGCGCCGCGCGAGCGTCGCCGTCGAAGTTGAGGTGCGGGGTAGTGGTGATGGACATATCGACTCCTCATGTGCTGTCCCTTGACCGCCGGCGTCGGCGACGAGTTCACCCTCTCAGTAGTTGCGGACAGATTGCGACCGCTATATCGGTGAAGATGGGTTATGGCCAGACCGTCTTCCCGGATGCTCGAGCTGCTTTCCTTGCTGCAGTTGCGTCGGGACTGGTCAGGCGACGTGCTCGCCGAGCGATTCGATGTCAGTCCCCGCACGGTGCGTCGTGACATCGAGCGACTCCGCGACCTCGGTTACTCCATTGAGGCGCTCCGCGGACCCGCAGGCGGATACCGCCTATCGGCGGGGTCACATCTGCCGCCGCTGCTCTTTGACGACGAGCAGGCAGTGGCCGTGGCGCTGGCCCTTGCCGTGGCCCCGTCCTCGGGGGCAGACATTGCCGAAGCTGCCGCACGATCGCTCGCAACCATCCGGCAAGTGATGCCCCTGCGACTCCGTCACCGCGTCGACGCGGTCAACGTGCAAGTGGCAAGCGGCAATGTCACCGTCGATCCAGCGGTGCTTGTCGCCGTGAGCGAGGCAACATCAGCGCACGAGATCCTGCGTTTTGACTATGCCCCGGTCCGGGAAACGGCGGAGACCGATCGACGATCTTTCCGGGTCGAGCCGCATGCCGTCATCGCGCGAGACGGTCGCTGGTACCTACTGGCATGGAACGCGGATGCCCACGCACACACAAGCATCAGAGACAATCCTGTTCCAACCGAGGAGATCGGCGACTGGCGAACGTACCGCATCGACCGTGTACGTCCAGGACTCCCCACCCGGCAGCGGTTCGCGCCCCGCCCGATTCCGGGCGGCGACGCGGTCGCTTTCGTCGCCGCCCGGTTCCGGGGATCGAGAGATGCGAATGCGGCCTGGCCGTGCGTCGGGACCGCCGTGCTCGATCTGCCGCCACACCGAGTAGCGCCGTTCGTCGACCCTGACGCCCGAATGGAGGAGGGCGGTGATGGTCGCACGAAGCTCACGACGGGATCGTGGTCGTGGCGTGCTCTGGCGGCCCGCTTCGCGGGCTTCGACTGCGAATTGCAGATCGTCGGCCCGCAGCTTCTGCAAGACGCCGCCGTACAGCTCGGGCGGCGACTAATTACTGACCGCGGGCTCGACGCGGCGCCGAAGGTCGCGCGGCAAGGCGACTGACAGCGCCGCGTCCCGGGGCAGACACTCACCGGTGCACGAAGCTGTACCCGTCCGGGGAAGACAGACCGCCGGCGGCTAAGACAATGTTGTTAGCCTCGCCCTATGGCTGAGAGCGCAAGCGCATCGACTTCGGTCTGGTACTTCATCGGAGCCACCTTCATCGTGGCCCTGCCGGTGATGTTGTTCCCAGACATGCCGTGGTGGGTACGTCTGGGGTCGATTGTCTCAGCGTTGATCGTCATGACGGCCGGTGGGGTGCAGCTGCGAAAAGAGCTCCGTGAGCGTAACTCACGCGGTGGAGACAGCTCCTCTGATTGACTGTCGCGCCTACGAATCCACTCTGACCGATCCGTGCAACCGAAGGCCCCGGTCTCATCCTTGCTGAGTGCTCTGAGTATGCCTTTTGCCGATATGAGCTGAACGAAGACGCACGGAGCGCACTTCCGACGAGGCGGTGATCACACGCGCCTTGGCCGATGAGCTTGAGCGCACTGCTGCATCGGTAGATCCGGGGGAGTAGCTGAACTGCCTCGTCCGCCTCTGCGCAAGGGTTGACGGAGCATTCTGGCGGGGACATGCTCGACGTCATGGCCTCCGTGGAGCACTTTGAAATTCCTGCCGACGACGTCGCTCGCGCACAAGCCTTCTATGGCAAGGTCTTCGGCTTCACCTTCGAAGACTGGGGGGACGGCAACATCATGCTGCGGACCGGCAGCGGAGCGGGCATTGATGGAGACATCCACAAGCGAGGGCCTGTATCGCACCCGACGGTTGTGATCTCCGTGCCAGATCTAGAAGGCACCATCGCGGCCGTCATCGACGGCGGCGGCGAGCAGCTCGGCGCAATCGAGTCCATGGGCGAAACAGCTCGGTACGCCTACGTGAAGGACTCTGAGGGCAACGTCATCGGGTTGTACGCTGACACCCCTTAGCTCCCACCAAATCATCACTGCCGAACGAGTGGAGCGGTGGGATCGCCCGAATCGACATAAACCGATTATCGGCGCCCGTTCCTCGATCAGCTGCTCTGGGGCAAAGGGGGAGCCTGAGACATGCGCGGGCTAGCTTTCGGCTGGACAGCATTTTGCTCGGGCCGCGAGCCCGTCCGAACTTCGCTGATGGACGGGAAGAAGCGTTTCACCACCAGAGGTGCACACGACGGCCTGATCGGCGAGGGCGGTCACGACGACTCGCAGCTGCGCTGACTTCGGGGATGTGTGGGGCCTCGACAGGTACCCGGGTGGGCGTGTGAGGCTTCTGGTCAGCAGTCGCGCGCCTAGTCTGATGGGGTGTCTGCTGAGGTGATTCATTCGCTTGTTTCTGACGTCGCGTCGACGCGGAAGGCGCGCGGAGCGTTTTTCACACCTCAGGGCGTCACGCGGCATCTTGCCGGATGGGCGATCCGATCCGCGGATGATCGTGTGCTCGAGCCGAGCGCGGGCGAGGCGGCGTTCCTCATCTCTGCGGTCGAACGCCTCAAGGAACTTGGCAATAGCGTGCCTGCCGTGGACGGGGTCGAGATCCACCCGCCGAGCGCGGAAGCAGCTCACGCGCTGATCAACGCTGCCGGTGGAACCGCGATCATGACCGTGAGCGACTTCTTCATGGTCGAGGCCTCTGCGACGTTTGACGCGATCATCGGGAACCCTCCGTTCATCCGATACCAGGACTGGACCGGTGCGCAGCGGGACCGCGCAAGGTTCGCCGCGCTGCAGCAGGGCGTGGCCCTCACGGGGTTGTCCTCCAGCTGGGCTGCGTTCGTTGCGCACTCAGCCGGCTTTCTCAAGCCCGGCGGGCGTCTTGGTCTTGTGCTGCCGGCCGAGCTGTTGAGCGTGAACTACGCCGCCCCGATTCGCCGTTTTCTGCTGGAGAACTTCGCAAGGGTGGAACTTGTGGTGTTTGACGAGCAAGTGTTCCCTGACGCCGAGGCTGACACCGTGCTGGTGAAGGCCGACGGTTGGAAGCAGGCCCCCG
Organism: Microbacterium sp. HMH0099; assembly: GCF_049384025.1. Classification (NCBI taxonomy): domain Bacteria; kingdom Bacillati; phylum Actinomycetota; class Actinomycetes; order Micrococcales; family Microbacteriaceae; genus Microbacterium; species Microbacterium sp. HMH0099. Next base: position 87,422 of record NZ_JBMRJR010000007.1, read on the forward strand.
CCGGTAGCGCCATCTTGCGGCAAACCCGCAATGTGTCGACCCTTGCCGCACTGGAGACGGGAACGACGTGGTCGCCGATCGACACGACTGACCGGTGGACGGCCCTGGCGTTGTCTCCAGTGGCCACCGCTGCGATGACACGGCTTTCGAGTCATGTGGCTTTCGTTCCGTTGGAGACGTACGGTGACACGTCCCTCGGTGCTGTGACCGGCGGGAATCGATACTTCGCCCTGTCGCCCGCCCGGGTGCGCGAGCTTGGTATCCCACAGCGGGACCTGCTGCGCATCAGCCCTCCCGGCAGCTCGCATCTGCGCGGACTCGCGCTCACCCGCACCGTGATGAGCCGGCTGGAACAGGAGGACCAGCCGATCTGGTTGCTGTATCCGAGTAAGAAGCCGGCGGCTGCGACACTGCGGTACATCGACGAGGGCCACCGCACCGGTGCCGACCAGGCGTACAAGTGCCGGGTCCGTAAGCCCTGGTGGCGGGTGCCAGTCCTCAAGGCCCCTGACCTGTTCCTTACCTACATGAACGCCGACACCGCCCGGCTGACCACAAACACTGTCGGCGCCCGCCACCTCAACAGCGTTCACGGCGTGTACCTCAGCGAAGAGCACCGTGAGCTCGCACGAGATGTCCTGCCCGTCGCGTCCCTAAACTCGATGACCTTGCTTTCTGCCGAGCTCGTCGGCCGCTCCTACGGGGGTGGCATTCTGAAACTCGAACCTCGCGAGGCCGACCGGTGGTGGATGCCCGCGCCTGCGCTCCTCGCGCAGCACCGCGATGCTCTAGCTGTGGTGAAGCCACGCGTCCAACGTTTGCTCCAAGCCCGGAACCTCCTAGCGGCGGTGAATCTTGTCGACATGGTGCTGTTCGAAAACGTGCTCTCGGACGAGGAGCTGGCCGCAATAGCGGGGGATCACCGTGCGCTGACGTCTCGTCGGACCGTCCGGGGGCGCAGCGGTGGCGGGGGAGTGGCGTAGTGGCCGTGCGAGACGACTCCTTTACCCCGTTCGACGAGGCCCTCACGGCCGCAGATCTCAATGACCCGTGGGGTCATGAACGGGGCGATACCCCCGACTATCGTCCCGACTACGGGCTGCTGGAGGAGCTGCTTACGATTCCGGTTACTGCCGGCAAGGGCTGGGCGACGGGTGCCCTTGCGAATGGGGTGGATTCGTGGCTTGCGCATGAGCTCCGCCGTTCCGGGTTCAAGCCCGACGAAGTATGGCCACGCGCCACCCGCCCGCGCATTCTCCCGCGGGACGTTGCTCTGCTGCTCGAGAAGTTGCCCCGCCAATTGTCTGATGAGGTGCGCGCAAGAGTCATGGCCATGCCTGTGGTTGCACCGACGGACGCGAAAATCCTCGGCCGCGCGTACGAGAAGCAGGTCGACGTCGCGATCTCTCGATGGGACCGCGGACCAGAGCTGCTGCTGTCGACCAAGACGCAGATTTCCTCGTTCGGAAAGAACCTCTCCAATCGGTTCGAAGAAGCATACGGCGACGCCGGGAACCTCCGCAGCCGCTACCCCCTCGCCGCAGTCGGCTTCTTCTTCGTACAGCGCTCCACGATCCTCACTGACGAACCCGAAGCATACGAACGCACCGTCGACATGATCCGCAAACTCCGCGACCTCGGTGGCACCAACGGATACACCGCCACCGGCCTCGCCCTCGTCAGCTGGTCCGACGAAAACGCAACCGTGAAAGTCGAACTCGACCGGGTCCCGCGGGACGTGCGACCGGAACAGTTCATGACCCGCATGATCGAGCAGGTCCTCGCGGCAACCTCCGTGTCACAGCATGTCCACGTACGCAGTCTTATTGAGCGTCGCGAGCTCGCGGTAGCCGAGGAAGGCGAGACGACTGACGTTCCGTAATAAGTTCTGGCATGGGCCCGTAGTATCTGCGCAGGGGCCTTGCCTGCGTCACGGTGTCCAGCAGACGCCGACCACCGCGCCGCCATTGCCGCAGCCGTGAGCGTAATGACGGCAGGGAGTGGCGATGTCTCTCCATGTGTGTGGGTGGAACGCGCCTCGCGCCGGATCCCGTTTCAGGTCTTTCCTGTTAGTCCATCCTGAAGCCGAGCCCCTCGGGCCTGCAATAATATCTCTATGCAGCGAGTGGAAATGGACAATGTCGCGTCTTTGTACGCAAGCAGACATCCGAATTGGGCCTTGGGGAGCGCGAGCCGGTTTCATTTTGGCATCGAAGAAATCAAGCTGGAGAGCGGTGACAAAATCCGGCCGCAAGCGTCCGGGGTGACGGTGATAGTAGGCTCTAATAACGCGGGTAAATCCACAATTTTACGCGAGCTTCAACAGTGGATGCAACACTACCCGGGGCAGCCCCGTCCTCCACGAATCTCCGTGGAGTCAGTCACTTTAAACACTCGGGGAAACGATGCGGACCTGATAGCGTGGATTGGGCAGGGTAGCCCATTCGTAATCAACGAAGCGACAATGGGGTTCGCGCGCGGTGGTGGTATTCACGACCCTACAAACCTTGCCTATCTATGGGGGCAACCATCGAATGGCGTAGGTGATCTCGCGCAGTTCTTCATATTCTACGGCAACGCCGCCGGAAGATTTTCGATTGGCGGCTCAGCGGAGATGCGCGAGTCCGGTGATGACCCCGCTACCCATCCAATTCACGCTCTACAGGATTCGCGGGAGCTACGGGACCGACTTACGGCGACGTCTCAACAGGTCTTCGGAAAACCTCTGACCCTCGACTCGCTCGGCCGAACAGTTCGCCTGCGAGTCGGCGAAGTGGACTCGCCGGCGCCCCCCATCGACGACATCCCTCCCGCGTACCGCGCGGCTATGGCGGCGCTTAGACCGCTTGACGAGCAAGGTGACGGAATGCGTGGGTTCTTCGGCCAGGTTTTGCCAGTTATAGCGGCGACTTTTCCCGTCATCATTCTCGACGAGCCGGAAGCGTTCCTTCATCCGCCTCAAGCACATGCGCTTGGGGCGGAGCTCGGCACGCTGGCGGTGGAGCGAGGCGTGCAAATTATAGTGGCGACGCATGATCGCAGCCTCTTGACTGGACTGCTCGACTCCGGTGTGCAGGTTTCCGTAGTCCGGGCGAGTCGTGGAGAAGGGGCGACGCGAGTCCATCAGTTGGATTCTGATCGACTTCAGGAGCTGTGGCATGATCCGGTGCTGAAATACACAAACGTGCTTGATGGCTTGTTCCATCGTGTTGTCGTGCTCGCGGAGGCGGAAGGCGACTGCGCCTATCTCAATGCGGGCATGGATTCCGCTCACGGCGGTGCATACACGTTGCCGCGCAACGAAGTGCTTTTTGTCCCAACTGGAGGCAAGGACGCGATGTGGAAAGTGGCGAACACACTTCGAGCAGTAGCGGTTCCGGTCGTAGCCGCGCCTGACCTGGACATGCTGAACGACGAGGGTTCTCTGGGCAAGCTGGTCGACGCAATGGGAGGTGAATGGGACGCGGGTCTGAGGACCCTCTGGAAGCGTGCGACCGCCGCGCAACGCGCGCCACGGGAGCCCGTCACAGTGAGCTACGTCCTAGATGCGATAGAAGCGTTGTTTAACAACCGACGTGACGAGCCATTTGTCGCGGCCACGCGTGATGAGCTCTTTGCGCAAGCTCGCAGCCGTGAATCGCCATGGGCCGACGTGAAGGCCTACGGGGTCGAGGCATTTCGGGGCGAGGCGCGGGGCGCGCTGCTCGAGCTGCTTGAGCGACTGGAATCCGTTGGAATCGTACTGGTTCGGGACGGAGAGCTTGAGAGGTTGGCTCCAGAAGTGGTGGCGCGTAAGGGTCCGGGCTGGCTCCGCGAGGCGTTGTCTATCAGCGCACAAGGCAACGAGCGTACTCAAAAGCACCTTGAACGTATAGTCGATGCTAGCAAGGCGGTGCTTGGGCAATCTGGTTAAGGTTGCCCGGTACCAATGCCGAGATGCGTCGGTTGAGAAGCCCCCGTGAATTTGCGACGTCGGTGGCAGTCCCATCACCGGTTGAGCCCGAGACAAGTGAACTGACATAATATCCATTATCGGCGCGACTGCACCGGCGCAAAGACGGCCTCGGAACGTGTTGTGATCAACCAGATTTTGAAAGCCTTGACCCGTGCAACCGCGCTAAGTGCCGTATGGCCTGCGGGGCAGTCATTCCGGTTTTGGCGGCGATACACCGTTCAGGCCCGGGCGTCGACCACCGCGGCATCGGCCACCGGAACCAGCCGCGTGAGTTGCGTGACGTGGCGCGGCTCGAGCTCGGCGAGGCTCGAGACGCCGAGCAGCGTCATGGTGCGCTCGATCTCGCTGCGGAGGATCGCGATCATGCGGTCGACGCCCTGGCGCCCACCCGCCATCAGGCCGTACAGATAGGCGCGACCGATCAGGGTGAACTTCGCGCCGAGGGCGATGGATGCCACGATATCGGCGCCGTTCATGATGCCGGTGTCGACCATGACCGTCGCGTCCTTGCCGACCTCGCGGACCACGTGCGGGAGAAGGTGGAAGGGGATCGGGGCGCGGTCGAGCTGACGGCCGCCGTGGTTGGAGAGCACGATGCCGTCGACGCCGAGATCGACCAGGCGCACGGCGTCGGTGACGTTCTGCACGCCCTTGACGACGATCTTGCCGGGCCACATGCCCCGGATGATGTCGAGGTCGTCGTAGCTGATGGTCGGATCCATCGCCGCGTTCAGCAGTTCGCCGACGGTGCCCCCGGTCGTGCTGAGCGAGGCGAACTCGAGCTTCGGGGTGGTGAGGAAGTCGTACCACCACCAGGGGCGCGGGATCGCGTTGACGATGGTGCCGACCGTCAGCTGCGGCGGGATGGAGAAGCCGTTGCGCTTGTCGCGCAGACGCGCCCCGGCGATGGGGGTGTCGACGGTGAACTGGAGCGTGTCGAATCCGGCCTTCGCCGCGCGTTCGACGAGTCCGTACGAGATCTCGCGCTGACGCATCACGTACAGCTGGAACCAGTTGCGGCCCACCGGGTTCGCGGCCTTCACCCCCTCGATCGAGGTCGTGCCCAGGGTGGAGAGGGTGAACGGGATGCCGGCCGCCGCCGCCGCCGAGGCCCCGGCACTTTCGCCCTCGGTCTGCATCAGACGGGTGAAGCCGGTCGGCGCGATACCGAAGGGCAGCGCCGAGGGTCCGCCGAGGATCTCGCACGATGTGTCGACGTCCGATGCCGGGCGAAGGATGTCGGGGTGGAACTCGACGTCTTCGAAGGCGCGACGCGCGCGGTCGAGCGACAGTTCAGCCTCGGCGGCGCCGTCGGTGTAGTCGAACGCCGCTTTGGGCGTCCGGCGCTTCGCGATCGTGCGGAGGTCGGCGATCGTGAGCGCGGCGTCGAGGCGGCGCTTGCGCGCGTCGAGCTCGGGCTTCTTGAACTGCATGAGCTCGAGGAGCTCGCCGACTTTGGGGAGCTGACGCTGCACCATGAGGTCTCGCTTTCATGTGGTCTGACCACAGACTACGCCGCGCCAAGGGCGGACGGGGGTGGAAAGTTACGGTCTCGGCTCGAACCGCCGTGGAGGAAAGGCCTCGGCGACGCGCTCACGCAGGTGCTCGAGGGTCGCGTCGGCACCGAACCATCCGTGCGCGCGCGCCTGGACGAGGACGTTGCCGAGCGCCGTCGCCTCGACCGGGCCCGCCAGCACCGGAACGCCCGTGCGGTCGGCGGTGGACTGGCACAGCAGGCCGTTGAGGGCCCCGCCGCCCACCAGGTGGACGACGTCGACGTGCCGATCGGACAGAGCACCCGCCGCGCGCACCGTGTCGGCGAACGCCTGCGCGATGCTCTCGACGATGACACGGACGAACATCGCGCGACCGGCGGGCCCGGGCGCGGCCGTGCCGAGCAGGGCGGCGATGCGGGACGGCATGTCTCCCGGCGCCGACAAGGACGGATCGTTCGCCGCGAAGAGGCGGCCCGGAGGTGACACCGACGCAGCCGCCGCGAGCAGCGCCGGAAGGTCGATGCGTCGACCGTCCTCCGCTTCCCACGCCCGGACGGTCTCGCTCAGCAGCCACAGACCGGTGACGTTGCGCAAGAAGCGCACCCGGCCGTCCACGCCGCCCTCGTTCGTGAAGTTCGCCTCGCGTGCCGCCGCGGTGAGGACGGGGCCCGCGAGTTCGAGCCCCACGAGACCCCAGGTGCCGCAGGAGATGTACGCGGCGCTCGGGGTCGAGAGGGGCACGGCCACGATCGCCGACGCCGTGTCGTGCGATCCGACCGCGAGCACGGGGAGGTCCGCGCCGATCTCGGCGGCGACAGACGGCGACAGGTGACCGATCGTCTCCCCCGGAGCGACCAGGCGCGGTCGCACCGCCGTCGGCAGACCCAGACGCCCGATGAGCTCGTCGTCCCACTCCCCCGTGCGCACGTCGAGCAGACCGGTCGTCGACGCGTTGGTCCGCTCGGCGACGACGGCACCGGTCAGGCGGTGCGCGACGAGGTCGGGGATCAGCAGGCTCACCTCCGCGTCGGCGACGCGGTCGTCGGCGAGGTACTGGTACAGCGTGTTGAACGGCAGGAACTGCAGGCCGTTCCGCGCGTACAGCTCGTCGAACGGTACGCGGGCGTGAACGGCATCCACCCCCCTCCCCGTCCGCTGATCGCGGTAGTGGAACGGCTCGGCGATGAGCTCGCCGTCGCGCCGCAGACCGTAATCCACCGCCCACGAGTCGATGCCGATGCTCGCGAGCGTGGGCTCGCGCCGGACGGCCTCGGCGAGGCCGGCGCGGACGTGTGCGTTCAGAGCGTCGATGTCCCAGTGCCAGCCGTCCTCGCGCTCGACGGGTCCGTTGGCAAAGCGTGCGACCTGCTCGAGCTCGAGCCCGCCGTCGCGCACCCGGCCGATCATCACGCGCCCGCTCGTGGCCCCGAGATCGACCGCGGCGACGGCGCCGCCGTCGGTCGCGGTCATCGCAGGAACGCCGCGGCGACGCCCGAGTCGACGGGGATGTGCAGCCCCGTCGTGCGCGAGAGCTCGGGACCGGTGAGCACGTACACCGCGTCGGCGACGTTCTCGGGCACGACCTCGCGCTTGAGGATCGTGCGGTTGGCGTAGAACTGGCCGAGGTCCTTCTCGTCGACGCCGTAGGTCGCGGCGCGGTTGGCGCCCCAGCCCGCGGCGAAGATGCCCGAGCCGCGCACGACACCGTCGGGGTTGATCCCGTTCACGCGCACGCCGTGCTCACCCAGCTCGACCGCGAGCAGACGCACCTGGTGCGCCTGGTCGGCCTTGGTCGCCGAGTAGGCGATGTTGTTGGGGCCGGCGAACACGGAGTTCTTCGACGAGATGTAGATGACGTCGCCACCCATCCCCTGCGCGATGAGCGCCTTCGCGGCCGCCTTCGCCACGAGGAATGAGCCCTTCGCCATGACGTCGTGCTGCAGGTCCCAATCCTTCTCGGTGGTCTCCAGCAGCGGCTTCGACAGCGACAGGCCGGCGTTGTTGACGACGAGGTCGACACCGCCGAAGGCGAGCACCGTGGCGTTGATCGCGGCCTGCACGCCGTCGGCATCCGCGACGTTCGCCGCGACACCGATCGCGACGTCGGTTCCGCCCAGCTCGGCAGCGGCTGCCTGGGCCTTCTCGAGGTCGAGGTCGGCGACGACGACGCACGCGCCCTCCGCGGCGAGGCGGGTGGCAATGGCCTTCCCGATCCCGGATGCCGCGCCCGTGACGAACGCGATACGACCCTGGTGCGTCTTCGGCTTCGGCATCCGCTGGAGCTTCGCCTCCTCGAGCGCCCAGTACTCGATGCGGAACTTCTCGGCATCCGAGATCGGGGAGTACGTGGAAAGGGCCTCGGCGCCGCGCATGACGTTGATCGCGTTGACGTAGAACTCCCCCGCGACGCGCGCGGTCTGCTTGTTCGCGCCGTACGAGAACATGCCGACGCCCGGCACGAGCACGATGAGCGGGTCGGCGCCGCGGATCGCGGGGCTGTCGGCGGTGGCATGTGCGTCGTAGTACGCCTGGTAGTCCTCGCGGTAGGCGACGTGCAGCTCCTTCAGCCGCGCGATCGCCTCCTCGACCGAGGCGTCGGCGGGAAGGTCGAGGATCAGCGGCTTGACCTTGGTGCGCAAAAAGTGATCGGGGCAGCTCGTGCCGAGCGCGGCGAGGGCAGGTGCCTTCTCGGATGCCAGGAAGTCCAGCACCACGTCGCTGTCGGTGAAGTGACCGACCATGGGCTTGTCGGTCGAGGCGAGACCGCGGATGGTCGGGGCGAGAGCCGCGGCCTTCGCCCGACGCTCCCCCTCGGGGAGGGTCTGGAAACCCTCGCGCACACCGCCGAACGGCTCGGCTGCACCGTGCTCGTCGATGTAGGCCTGCGCGGTGTCGATGATCCAGAGGCTGTTCCGCTCGGCCTCTTCCGACGTGTCACCCCAGGCCGTGATGCCGTGGCCGCCGAGGATCGTGCCGATCGCCTGGGGGTTCTCCCCCTTGATGGCGGCGATGTCGAGACCCAGCTGGAAGCCGGGGCGACGCCACGGCACCCACACGACCTTGTCGCCGAAGATCTTCCGCGTCAGCTCCTCACCGTCGGCGGCCGTGGCGATGGCGATGCCGGCGTCGGGGTGCAGGTGGTCCACGTGCGCGGCATCCACGAGTCCGTGCATCGCGGTGTCGATCGAGGGGGCGGCCCCGCCCTTGCCGTGCAGGCAGTAGTCGAAGGCGGCGACCATCTCGTCTTCGCGGTCGATGCCGGGATACACGTCGACGAGCGCGCGCATGCGGTCGAGCCGCAGCACGGCGAGCCCCTTCTCGGTCAGGGTGCCGAGGTCTCCGCCCGAGCCCTTGACCCACAGCAGGTCGATCGGTTCGCCGGTGACGGGGTCGATGTCGCTGCCTTTGGCGGAGGTGTTGCCGCCGGCGTAGTTGGTGACCTTCGGGTCGGAGCCGAGGCGGTTGCTGCGCGCGACGAGGTCGGCGGCGGTCGAGCTGGTCATGTCGTCATCTCTCATCGTGTGATGGGTCGTGTCGTGAGGGGTGTCGTGCGCGTCTCGGTGGGGCGCTCGGCGGTCGCGGTCAGGCGCCCCAGCCGGCCTGCGTCCCGCCGACACGCTCGTCGGCGATGCGGGGCAGATACCCGGATGCCGCGAATGCGGCCATCGGGTCGGCGGGCAGGCCGCGCGAGGCGCGCCACTCGGCGAGAGCCGGTCGCACGTCGGTGTAGAACGCGTCCATCAGCACCGCGTTGGCGCCGAGCACGTCGTTCGCCTGCTGCGCGGCGCCGAGGGCCTCGCGGTCGAGGAGCAGCGCGCGCGCCGTCATCTCCTGCACGTTGAGCACCGAGCGGATCTGCCCGGGGATCTTGTCCTCGATGTTGTGGCACTGGTCGAGCATGAACGCCACGTCGGGATTGTTCAGTCCGCCGCCGCGCACGACCTCGGTCAGGATGCGGAAGAGCTGGAACGGGTCGGCCGCCCCCACGATGAGGTCGTCATCGGCGTAGAAACGCGAGTTGAAGTCGAACGAGCCGAGCTTTCCCAGACGCAGGAGCTGCATGACGATGAACTCGATGTTCGTGCCGGGTGCGTGGTGGCCGGTGTCCAGGCACACCATCGCCTTGTCGCCGAGGGCGGCGACCTGGGCGTAGGAGGTCCCCCAGTCGGGGACGTCGGTGTGGTAGAACGACGGCTCGAAGAACTTGTACTCCAGCACCAGACGCTGGTCCTCGCCGAGACGCGCGTAGATCTGCTGCAGCGAGTCCTGCAGGCGGTCCTGGCGGCCGCGCATGTCGTTCTGCCCGGGGTAGTTCGAGCCCTCGGCGAGCCAGATCTTCAGGTCGCGCGAGCCCGTGGCATCCATCACGTCGATGCACTCGAGGTGGTGGTCGATGGCCTTGCGGCGGATGCGCTCGTCGTGGTGCGTGAGGGCGCCGAACTTGTAGTCCTCGTCCTGGAAGGTGTTCGAGTTGATCGTGCCGAGGCTCACCCCGAGGTCTTCGGCGTGGCGGCGGAGCGCACCGAAGTCCTCGACCAGGTCCCACGGGATGTGCAGCGCGACGCTCGGAGCGAGCGCGGTCAGGCGATTCACCTCGGCGGCATCCGCGATCTTCTCGAACGGGTCGCGCGGGGTGCCGGCGGTGGGGAAGACGCGGAAGCGCGTTCCGGAGTTGCCGAACGCCCAGGAGGGCAGCTCGATGGCCTGGGTTTCGAGGGCCGAGAGGATCTCGGGGGTCAGAGTCGTCATCATCGGTCCTTCGTGGCGTGGGCGAGCTGGTCGGCGAGGTGAAACACCTCGGTGAGTGCGGTGGCGGCCTGATCGGGGCGTCCGTCGAGGCCGAGGAAGAACGGGGCCATCTCGGCCTCCCAGGCGGCGGCGACGGGGGATGCCGCCAGGTAGGCCTGGGCGGCGGCGTCGTCGTCGGTCTCGTAGTAGCCGATGAGTCGTCCCTCCTCGCCCAGGAACAGCGAGTAGTTGCGTCGACCGGCCGCGGCGATCTCGGCGAGCATGTCGGCGCGGACGGGTGAGTGCCGGGCGACGTACTCGTCGATCAGCTCGGGACGGACGCGGAGTTCGAAGCAGACGCGCTCGGTCTGTCCGGACATGGGCGGATCTCCTCATTGAGAATGAATCGTTTCATGCGAAGATACCACACGCGGTCCCGGGGTGCGATATCGTCTCGGATCATGGCGGTCAAGATCAAAGACGTCGCGGCGCATGCCGGCGTCTCGGTGGGAACCGTCTCGAACGTCCTCAACGGACGGGCCACGGTCTCGACCGCGGCGGTGGAGCGTGTGCAGGCCGCGATCGAGGTCCTCGGCTACGTGCGCAACGACGCCGCGCGTCAGCTGCGCGCCGGCCGCAGCCGCACCATCGCGCTGATCGTGCTCGACGTGGGCAATCCCTTCTTCGCCGCCGTCGCACGCGGCGCCGAGGCCCGCGCGGCCGCAGACGGGTTCGTCGTGCTGCTCGGCTCCAGCGGAGCCGACGGAGACCACGAGCGCCTCTATCTCGATCAGTTCCGCGAGCAGCGGGTCGCCGGAGTCCTGCTGACCCCCGCGAATGCTGACGGCGACGTCGTGGAGCGCCTGGCGTCCGCCGGCATCCCCGTCGTCCTGGTCGACGAGCAGACGTCCCGCGACGACGTGTGCACGGTGTCGGTCGACGACGTTGAGGGCGGCCATCTCGCTGTTGCGCACCTGCTCGCACAGGGGTGCCGGCGCATCGCCTTCGTCGCCGGACCGCTGAGCACCCGCCAGGTGGCCGACCGACTCACCGGTGCGCGACGCGCGGTCGCCGAGGTCCGGGATGCCGAACTCGAGATCATCGAGACCGAGGGCATGACCGTGCTGGCCGGCCGCGCGGCGGGCGAGAGCCTGCGCGAACGCTCCGACCGACCCGACGCCGTGTTCGCGGCCAACGACCTGCTGGCGGTGGGCGTGTTGCAGGCGCTGACCATGCTCGGCGGCATCCGGGTACCCGAAGACGTCGCCCTGGTCGGCTACGACGACATCGACTTCGCCGCGGCGACCGTCGTCCCCCTCACCTCGGTGCGCCAGCCGGCCGAGGCCCTCGGCGCGACGGCCGTCGATCTGCTCCTGCGCCAGCTGGACGACGACCTCGCCCCCGACGAGCGGCAGGTGCGGTTCCGTCCCGAGCTCGTCGTGCGGGCCTCCTCGTCCGCCGGCACCGCCTGACCGACGCGTCAGGACGGCGCGCCCCGCACACCGGCGCGGCGCGGCCCGGCACGGCCCGGCCCGGCCCGGCACGACGGCATGAGCCCCGGCCCGGCACGAGGGCACGAGCCCCGGCCCGCCACGGCCCGGCACGACGGCACGAGCCCCGGCCACCGTGAGGCGACCGGGGCTCGTGCGACCTCGACGGATCAGAAGTCGAAGTCGGCGATGTTGTCGGCGTCGAACACGAAGGGGTCTCCGAGCAGCACGGTGGCATCCGCACCCACGGTGAACTCGCCCAGCTTGCCGGCCTCGAACGAGTCGCCCTCGGCACCGGTGATGTCGCCCTCGATAAGCGCCTTCGCGGCGAACGCGGCGAGGTAGCCGAGGTCGGCCGGGTTCCACAGCGCGAACGCGGTGATGGTGCCGTCCTCGACGTACTCGCGCAGCTGGTTCGGCGTGCCCAGACCGGTCAGCGCGACGCGGCCCTTGTACTCCGAGGTGGAGAGGTAGCGGCCGGCGGCGGCGATGCCGACCGTGGTGGGCGAGACGATGCCCTTCAGGTCGGGGTAGGTCTGCAGCAGAGCGGCGGTGCGGTCGAACGAGGTCTGGTCGTCGTCGTCGCCGTAGACGACGTCGACGAGCTCGATGTTCGGGTGGTCGGCGGCGAGGTCCTCCTTCATGAGCTCGATCCAGGCGTTCTGGTTGGTCGCGTTCGCGGCGGCCGACAAGACCGCGATCTGGCCCGCGTCGCCGATCTGCTCCGCGATCAGATCGACCTGCGCCTGGGCGATGCCCTCGGCGGTGGCCTGGTTGATGAAGAGGTCGCGGCATCCGGCATCGGTGTCGGAGTCGAACGTGACGACCTTGACGCCGGCGCTGCGCGCCTCGTCGAGGGCGTCGCAGATCGCGGAGGGGTCGTTGGCCGAGATGACCAGACCGCCGACGCCCTGCTGGGCGGCGGTCTGGATGTACTGCACCTGCGAGGTCGGGGTGGCCTCGCTGGGCCCGACCTGCTCGTACGTGCCGCCGAACTCCCCGATGGCTTCCTCGCCGCCGGAGTTGGAGGTGTCGAAGTAGGGGTTGCCGAGGTTCTTGGGCAGGAACGTGATCGACAGGTCGCCCTCGCCCTCCCCGCCGCCGGTTCCGCCGCTCCCCGCGGAGCAGCCGGTCGCGACGAGCGTCACGGCCAGGGCGAGCGCGGCGGCAGCGGTGCCGACGCGAGCCGTGCGTGTGAATCCGAACATCATTGTTTCCTTTTCTCGTGTGTGGGAATCAGGTCGGGTCAACCGGCCGTCGCGGCTGCGACGGCGCGGTCGTCCTTCTTGGGGCCGCGCGGGGACGCGCGCCGGGTCTGCAGCCAGCCGAGTGCGCTGGCGGACACCACCGAGAGCACGAGCAGCGCTCCGGTGATGACGTTGATGATGTCGCTGGTGACACCGGCCAGGCGCAGGGCGCTGCCGAGGGTGCCGATCAGCAGAACACCGGCGATCACGCCGTGCAGTGCACCGCGCCCGCCGAAGATGGAGACGCCGCCCAGCAGGACCGCGGCGATGATCTGCAGCTCCATTCCCATGGCGTTCTCACCGCGGGCATTGCTGTAGAGCAGCGTGAAGTAGACGCCGGCGAAGCCCGAGACGGCACCGCTCATCACGAACAGCAGGAACTTCGTCCGGCCCACGTCGATGCCCGAGAACTGCGCGGCCTCCTTGTTCAGACCGATCGCATACAGCGACCGACCGAACGGGGTGAAGTGCAGCAGCACGGCGAACACGATTACCAGGACGACGAACGGGATCATGATCATCGGCAGCGGTGTGCCGGGGATGTTCGCCTTCGCGAGGTCCGTCCACGTCTCGGGGAACGTCGTCACGGCCTCGGTGCCCAGAAGGCCCACCGCGATCCCGCGGAACAGGGCGAGGGTGCCGATCGTGACCGCGAGCGACGGCAATCCCACGACGGTCACCAGGAAGCCGTTGAGCATGCCCGCCAGGATGCCGACCACGATCGCGGCCGCCGCGGCGAGCTCGAACGGCCATCCCGACTGCGTGAGCACCCCGACCGTCACGCTGGACAGCCCCACGATGCTCGCCACCGACAGATCGATCTCCTCCGTGACGATGATGAGCGTCATCGGCAGGGCGATGAGCAGGATCGGCGCGATGTCACGCAACAGGTACGTCACCGTGAGCGGGCTGTCGAAGTTGCGCACGGTCAGCAGCGACACGACGATCACGGCTAGCAGGATGCCGATCACGGCGGCCTCGCGCGACAGCAGGCTGCGGCGCCAGAACGGTCGGGCGTGTGCGCGGTACGAGCGCTGGCGGTTCTCGACGGCGGTGGAGGTCATCGACCCGTCTCCCTCTGTGCGGTGAGTCTGCGGGATTGGCGGACGGCGAGCACGCGGTCGAGCACGATGGCGCCGAGGATCAGGGCGCCGACGACGGCTCGCTGCCAGAAGTCGTCGATGCCGAGGATGGGGAGCGCCCGGTTGATGGTCAGCAGCAGGTAGGCGCCGATCGCAGCACCCCAGACCGTGCCGACGCCACCGGAGATCGCGACGCCGCCGATGACCGCGGCGCCGATGGCCTGCAGCTCCCAGCCGAAGCCGGCGTTCGAGGCGACCGTGCCGTACCGGGCGGCGTACAGCACGCCCGCCAGGCCCGCCAGTGCACCCGAGGTGACGAAGGCGCCGATGATGCGGCGGTTGACCCGCAACCCGTACAGGTGCGCGGCGGCGGGGTCGGAGCCGATGGCGTAGAGCTCCCGGCCGCTGCGCAGGTTGCGCAGGTACCACGCCGCCACCACGAGGACGACGACGGCCAGGATCGTCAGCAACGGGATGCCGAGCACCTGCCCCGTTCCCAGCCCCCGGAAGTCGGCGGGCAGGTCACCGGCGTTGATGCGGCTGCTGCCGGCCCACGACACGTTGATGCCGCGGTAGATGTACATGGTGCCGAGCGTGATGACCAACGCGGGCACCTTGGCGTAGGCGACGAGCGCGCCGTTGATGAGACCGAGGAGCCCGCCGAGCAGGATGCCTCCGACGAAGACGCCGATCAGCGGGATGCCGGGGACGTCGACGAACAGGCGACCGGTCAGGTACGCCGTCAGCCCGACGACCGAGCCGACCGACAGGTCGACGTTGCGGGTGATGATGACGATCGCCTGTCCGACCGCGACGAGCAGCAGCAGGGACGGCGTCAGCAGCAGGTCGCGGAAGCCGTCCGGCGAGAAGACGAACGTCGGATTGTTCAGCGTCGCGACCACGACGATGAGGACCAGCGCGAGGACGATGCCGCTTTCGCGGGCGGTCGCGACGTGGGAGACGAGTTTGGCGGCCGGGCTGGTGCCGGGCCGCACGGGGGCGATGGTGCTCACAGGGTGGCCTCCGCATCGGCGGTCGCGGCGAACATGATGGATTCGGGGGTGGCATCGGCGCGGGCGAACTCGCCGGTCAGGCGCCCTTCGCGCATGACCAGGACGCGGTCGGCCATGCCGAGGACCTCGGGCAGCTCCGACGAGATCATCAGGATGGCCAGTCCCTGCTGGGCGAGCTCCGACAGCAGGCGGTGCACCTCCGACTTCGTGCCCACGTCGATGCCGCGGGTGGGCTCGTCGACGATGAGCACGCGCGGCTCGGTGGCGAGCCACTTGCCGATGACGACCTTCTGCTGGTTGCCTCCGCTGAGGGTTCCCGTCGTGGCATCCAGGGCCGCCGTCTTGACCTCGAGGCGGCTGGCCCACTCGCGGGCGGCGCGGTTCTCGTCGGCGGTGCGCAGGAGCCCCCAGCGCGAGAGCTTGCCGCGGATGGCCAGCGTGATGTTCCGCGAGACGCCTTCGTCGAGCACGAGGCCCTGCTTGCGTCGGTCCTCGGGGACGAGCGCGAGACCGCGCGCGGTCGCCTGCCGGACGTTGCCCTTCGGCAGGGCTGCGCCGCCGAGACGCACGCTGCCCGATTCGTAGGTGTCGACGCCGAAGACGGCGCGTGCGACCTCGCTGCGTCCGGCGCCGACCAGTCCGGCCAGGCCGACGATCTCGCCCGCGCGGAGGGTGAACGACACGTCCCGGAACACTCCGCGCCGGGTCAGTCCCTCGACCTCGAGGACGACCTCACCCGCGGTGGAGGGCAGCTTGGGGAACAGCTCGGTCACATCGCGCCCGACCATCTGCCGGACGAGCTCGTCGACGGTCGTGTCGACCAGGGGCGTGGTGTGCACGTAGGCGCCGTCCCGCATGACCGTGACGACGTCGCACAGAGCGAAGACCTCGTCGAAGCGGTGCGAGATGAACAGCAGGGCGCGGCCCTCGTCGCGCAGGCTCCGCGCGACGGCGAACAGGCGCTCTACCTCGACGCCGCTGAGAGCGGCGGTGGGCTCGTCCATGATCAGCACGCGCGCGTCGAGCGATATCGCCTTGGCGATCTCGATGATCTGCTGGTCGGCGATCGAGAGGCCCTCGGTGACGCGGTCGAGATCGAGGGCGACCCCCAGGCGCGAGAAGATCTTCGTCGCCTCCTCGCGCATGGCCGCGCGGTCGATGCGCCCCAGGCGGCCGGTGGGCTGGCGTCCCATGAAGATGTTCTCGGTGACCGACAGGTCGGGGAACAGCGTCGGCTCCTGATAGATGACCGCGATGCCGGCGGCCTTGGACTGCGCCGTGCTGAGGAAGTCCACGCTCTCGCCGTCGAGGAAGAAGTCGCCGTCGTCCCGGCGGTAGAGCCCGGCGATGATCTTGACCAGGGTCGACTTGCCGGCGCCGTTCTCGCCGATCAGGGCGTGGATCGAGCCGCGGTCGAGCGTGAGGCTGCCCGAGCGCAGGGCAACCACGGGACCGAACGACTTCATCACGCGGCGAAGTTCGAGGGCGTGCCCGGGTGTTGCGGGTGTCGCGTTCGTCGCGTCAGCCATGCGGCCTCCTCGTTGAGGGTCGAATCGAGTCCAGAATCTGAATCGTTTCAGATTGGATGCCAGTCACTGTAGGGTGAGGCGGACGGCGCGGTCAAGTCGACGACGCGCCGAGATCAGATCGTGACGCGAGGAGGCGCCGTGACCGTCAGCATCCGCGACGTCGCCACCCTCGCCGGGGTGTCCGTGGGCACGGTCTCGAACGTCCTCAACAGACCGGAGACGGTCTCGGCATCCTCGGTCGAGCGCGTCAGTCTGGCGATCGAGCGCCTGGGCTACGTCCGCAACGACGCCGCTCGCCAGCTGCGCGCGGGGGTGAGCACGACCGTCGGATTCGTGACTCTCGACGGCCGGAATCCCTTCTTCGCGGCGGTGGTCGGTGGAGCGGAGGACGAGGCGATCACTCGCGGTCTGGCGCTCCTGCACGGCAACAGCGACGAGGACGCCGCACGCGAATTGCTCTACATCGACCTGTTCCAGCAGCAGATGGTGCGGGGCCTGCTGATCGCGCCGTACGGCGACGTGACGTCACGACTGGATCGCCTGCGCGCTCGCGGCATACCGTCCGTGCTCATCGACCGCTTCTCGGGGGACGGGCTCTTCTCCTCGGTTTCGGTCGACAGTGTCGCCGGCGGACACCTGGCGGCGCAGCACCTTCTCGCGCGCGGACGGCGACGCATCGCCTTCGTCGGCGGCAGCTTCGACATCCGGCAGGTGACGGATCGACTCGCCGGGGCGCGCAGCGCCGTCGACAACAGCGGGCTCCCCGCCACGCTCGAGGTGACACCGACGCGGGCCATGACGGTGGCCGAGGGGGTCGCGGCCGCGCAACGCATCCTAGCGCGCGATCGCGCCGATCGCCCTGACGCGGTCTTTGCCGCGAACGATCTGCTCGCCCTCGGGCTGCTGCAAGGGCTCATCGTGAAGGGGCGGATGCTGGTCCCCGACGAGATCGCCGTCGTCGGTTTCGACGACATCCCCTTCGCCGCCGCCGCGGCCGTTCCCCTCACCTCTGTGCGCCAGCCCAGCACGCTCATCGGCGGCACCGCCATGCGCATCCTGCTGGACGAGGCCGACGATCCCGAACGGCCCAGGCGTCAGACGGTATTCTCGCCGGAGCTCATCGCGCGGGCCTCCACGGAGTGCTAAGCGGCGCTGTGCGCGATTCCGGACTTTGTCCGCCCGCCGTGCCGGCCGCGGCCAGTGTGAGCCGGAGTAGATGAGCGCGCTGCGGTGCTCTAGCATCGCCTTAAACGATTCAGGGCGAATCGCGTGCGACCGCCCTCAAGGGCGGGCCGTTCGCTGGGATACCCGGCCGCGGCGGTGAGAGCTACCTCGGACATCTGCGCGTCGTCGAAAACGGCAGGCTGTGCAGTTGCGGGGCGTACGGATGCTTGGAGACGGTCGCCGCAGAGCCGTACTTGGGACCGCAACTCGAGGCGCTTCGGGGCAAGCGTGAGCGTCAGCCGGAGATGATGCGCGAGCTCGACGAATTCGCTTCGGCAGGCATCGCCGGCGCTCGCGAGCTCGAAGACGACATCATCGACAAGCTCGTCAGCGCGATCGCGACCATCGTGAACCTCTTCACGCCGGCCTTGGTCCTGGTCGGCGGCACGCTGGCCAGCATAGCCCCCGCCACTCTGCTTCGCTTCGATGCCGCGACGCGGGAACGCATTCTACCGCTTCTGCGGGAGTCGCTGCGGATCGAGGCCGCGGACGCACGTGACGAATTCCTCATTCGCGGCGCCGCCGCCATCGCCCTCGAGGAGTTGTATTACGCATGACCCGTAAAACTGTGACGAACGTCGTCCTCATCACCGCCGACGACATGGACGCGCTGTCGCCGTCGTCGTTCGGCGGCCCCGCGGGGATCACGCCTCGTCTCGACGAGCTCGGCGCCGCGCCGCGGCGCATTCGCGGCGAGGGCCAGAGGAGCATTCACGCTGCGTTCCTGCCTTCAGACCTTCGTCGTGGACGGCATCAGGAGAGACCGCATGCCGTGGGCCGGTGACAACGCACTTGCGGTGCTGACGAACGCGTATGCGTTCGCTGACCCACAACCCACCCGCGACACGCTTACCGCACTCGGGCGCCCGCGCGACGGCTACATCAACGGAATCGCTGACTACTCCCTCTGGTGGTTAATCTCGCACGACCTCTTCCAGGTCTACTTCGAAGACCGCCGCTACCTCGGAGAGCTGGCCCCACACATCGTGAACGTTCTCGACGGGCTCATCGAGTGCGCGTCGCCTTCGGACGGGCTGCTGCGCACGAGCGATCACCCCGAGCAGTTCGCCCATGCCGGCCCCGGGGGCATCTTCCTGGACTGGGGCCTCGATGTGGAGGCGGGTCGCGTACTGACAGCCACGCAGATTCTCTGGTTCTGGGCGCTGAGAGGTGCCGGCCGCGTCCTGACCATCGCGGGTCACCCCGCCGCTACGCGCGCCAAAGAGCTCGCAGACAAGCTCTCGTCGACCCTGCGAGAGCAGGCGTGGGACTCACGCCACGAACGTTGGAGCATGTACCTTGGCGGCGACGAAATCTCCGCGTACCCCAATTTCCTGGCGCCAATCGCTCAGCTGCAACCCCCGGAAGGCGCCGCAACGAATGGGATGCAGCAAGCGATCCTCTCCAATAGCGCCGGCACCCCGTTCATGCGCACCTTCGGACTGTTGGTATTGGCCCGCCTCGGTGGACGAGCCGAAGCGCTCTCCCACCTGCGTCGCATGTGGGGCGGTATGCAGAACGAAGGCTCCGCGACATTCTGGGAGGAGTTTTCAAGCGACGACGCGTCACCGTGGGAGATGTACGGCAGACCGTTCGGGAAGAGTCTGACGCATGCATGGTCGGCCGGACCGGCCGCGGCGCTGCCGACGATAATCCTGGGGCTGGAACCCGTCGCTGACGGCTGGCGCGAAGTGAGCTTGAGCCCGGATTTGGGAGATCTGGATTGGGCGGGAGCGGTCGTTCCGACGCCCCGCGGCGATATTGAGGTGCTCGTGGACCGAGAGCGAGTAGTCGTCAACCTTCCGGCGGATACAACGCTCCTCTACGGGGAGAATCGCTACAGCGGCTCTGTAGTCATACCGGTCGACTCTGTCGACGCCTCCGTCAAATAGGAGTGACTTCGCTCGTTCCTTGAGGGGCAAGCCAGTGCCTCGCCGCATGGTGTGGGCGCTGTCTTATTACACACCCGAAATAGATGCATCGCCGCTCGACGCAACGTGCTCTCTCTGGAAATAGTCCTCCACCGGCCAGGATTGACGCCACGTCTCGCATACGATGCTGGAACCACTGGGCTGCCGCGAGGTGTCGAGAGCGTGTTCAGTGTGGTGTGCGCTAAGTGAGTTGGCGGGGATGTGCCGAGGACGCCAAGCAGCATCATAGGCTGGGCGCTGCGTGTGGGGAACGTGAGACTCAGCTCACTTCTGGGTGTAGGGACCCGTGACGTTGTTGACGCGCGCCGGATTTGCGGGCGCCAGCGGCTGGCCGTTATGGACGCCGTGGGGCCGATGTCACTCGTAGTGGCGGTTCCAGACCTCGAGTGCGTCAGTCCGAGCGACTTATGAGTGCTAGGTCCTTGCGTCGAAGAACTCCACGCCCAGGATTGCCGCGGCGTCTTTCAGAGGGACGCTCACAACGAGGATTCTGCTCCCACCAGCTTGCGATCCAGAGTTGAAGGGCGTCATGGGACGCGCAAACGGATTCCTGAGGCAGCTTCTCTGCCGGAACGTGTCTTCACCGACCCAGGAGGTCATCGACGATGTGGAAGAGCACGTCTCAAGCAGCAGGTTGGACGTCGTCTACCAACCGCCGAACTCGGGCTCGTACGCCCAACGCGGTCGCGGATTCACAGGCACGTTCCGGGACGGGGAGCGTGGGTAGCCAGGGCGCATCTGCAGCATTAGCGCCTCGCCGGAAAAGTCTGGTTCCACCCCCGACCACGCGGCCGGCAGGGTCAGGATGTCCGACGAGGAGTTAATCACCAACTGCGCCGTCACGGAACCCACCTCGGTATCCTTGCGCGCGATGGGCACCTCGACGATGTCGGCCGTGCCGATGGCGCCGAGACCCGCAGTAAACCGCAAGAGGCTCGTCGCGGTCACATCAGTGGTGACGAACTCGCCCCCCGCGTACAACACTCGGCGCATCGCAACAGTCTGTGTTCACCCAAGATCGGAAGGAGCCGGGTTGCAGGATGCAGCAGACGGTTGTACCGAAACTCGCTTCCGGCACCCCCTGCACTGATCCGGGATTGAGCAATCGGTTCTACTCGCAGCACGCCAACATAACGTCGATTATCGGCGCGAACACATTCGGAACGGTGACCGGTGGTCGCCCGTAAAGTAGGGAACGCGCTCAGGAATCTTTATCTACGACGGGATGCAGGCCATATGCCGAAGGCGGACGGTCGGTATCGTGGACTCAACGGCTTCACAGAGGACTCAGTCAGAGCGCCACGAGGCGTTTTTCGATAGTGGCGCAGACCTTATCGCCCGTCTCGCAGCGGTCTTGGGCATGTGCGACTTGCGGGGCAGCGAAGACGAGCGACGCTCGGCTATCTACTAATAGTTTGTCGATCCACGGAACGTAAACGACGCGTGGTCTCTCCCGTGCTTTAGAGGTATGCATGCCGAACGGGATGGCCATCACTCCGGAACAGGTTTCGGGAGCCGTCTCGTATGCGCGAGATCAACTGAAAACGTCACCATCAACGACATCATCATTGCCCCGGCCAAGCAGGATTGGTGAGGTCATGACGGTCTACATCGGCATCGCGGAAGGCCACGCCTGGGTGCGTGACGTCGCCCTCCGCCCCATCACGACGACCGCGATCGGCAACGAACGGGCGCCGGCCGCGGCATCCATTGCACTCACCAATCGTGGACGGTGCCGTCGAGAAGGCGGTTGTATGGCAGGTACGCCTGCTCGTACGGGTACTTGCCCGCTTCGTCGACGTTGAGGTCGACGCCAAGGCCAGGCTTGTCGCCGGGGTGGAGGTACCCGTCGGTCCAGGTAAATGACTGCTCGAAGACTTGATCTGTGCGCTGCCCGTGCTTCATGTACTCCTGAATGCCGAAGTTGTGGATGCTGAGACCCAGGTGCATCGCGGCGGCCATGCCGACCGGCGAGATGTCGGTCGGCCCGTGCATGCCCGACTTGATCTGGTACAGCGCCGCATAGTCGAGCGTCTTCTTCAGCGCCGTGATTCCGCCCATGTGGGTTACGGCGCCGCGGACGTAGTCGATGAGCTGGTCGCGAATGATGTCCTTGAAGTCCCACACCGTGTTGAAGATCTCTCCGATCGCGAGCGGCGTCGTGGTGTGCTGACGAACCAGCCGCAGCGCCTCCTGGTTCTCGGCAGGGGTGCAGTCCTCCAGCCAGAACAGGTCGTACGGCTCGAGATCCTTACCGAGACGTGCCGCCTGGATCGGAGTCATCCGGTGATGCCCATCGTGCAGCAGCGGAATGTCGGGACCGAACTCGTTTCTCACCGCCTCGAACACTCCAGGCAGGTGGTTGAGGTACGCGCGGGTATCCCAATCCTCCTCGACAGGCTTCGCGCCGCGACGGGCTGGCTCGTGGTCATATCTGACGGTCGCGTCGCCGACATCCGCACCCTGCGCGGCGATCCCGTAGATCGCCTTCAACGTCGGCACACCGGTCTGCACCCGGATCGCCTTGTACCCCTGCTCCTGATGGGATCGAATCGAGTCGAACAGCTCAGGAAGCTCCTTGCCCGACGCATGCCCGTATGCCATGAGACCGTTGCGCGACGCCCCACCCAGCAGCTGGTACACCGGCATCCCCGCAGCCTTGCCCTTGATGTCCCACAGCGCCATGTCCACCGCAGCGGACGCCGCCATTGTGACCGGACCACGCCGCCAATACGCCGAGCGGTAAAGAAACTGCCACGTGTCCTCGATCCTGCTGGCATCGCTGCCGATGAGCAACGGCACCACATGCTCGGTGAGATAGGCGACGACGGCCAGCTCGCGACCGTTCAGGGTCGCGTCCCCCAGCCCCGTGTGGCCCTCATCGGTCGTGAGCTTCAACGTGACGAAGTTGCGGTCAGGGCTGGTGACAATGACCTCGGCCTTATCGATGATCATGAGTTCTCCTTGGAACAGTGGAACGGTTGTAAGTCAGGTTCGGTCAGCGACCGAAGACCATGTCTGATCAGCCATCACCGTCACCGACGGGACGAATCGACGGACCTGATCGACGAAGCCGTGCCCGGCCGCGAGCGTCGGCGAGACGAGTCCGATGAGTGCTGAGACGGGATCGTCGGATGACTCGGCAGCTGCGACCGCGTCGGCTCGCACGTCGGCGGCTCCAGGGTCGGTGCGCAGCCAGGCAATCCAGGTCGCGAGGGCGCGCGCACTGGCCGAGGCATCCCGACCATCTGCCATCGAACGCTCGGCGACGGCCGCGAACCGGAACTTCACCTTCGTCGTCGCCTCAGCGGCGATCTGGGCGAGCCTGTGGACGATACGGGGATTCTCGAAGCGGTCGATGAGCTGGCGCCGGTACTGCACATGCTCGGTGCCTTCGGGGAGGCAGGCGACGGCCTCGCTCCAGAACGACTCGACGAGGGCACGGCACTCAGGGTCGGCGATCGCTTCGGCGACCGTTCGAAGCCCGCGCGGCATGCCCGCGAAGGTGAGGAGGCTGTGGGCGCCGTTGAGCAGCCACAGCTTGCGGTTCTCCCACGGTTCGATGTCGTCGACGAATCGGGCGCCGGCGCTCTCCCAGCCGGGTCTTCCCGCGGGGAAGTCGCCCGCGAGCACCCAGTCCGAGAACGGCTCGGTAATCACCGTCAGGCCGTCGAGCCAGCCCGCGTCCGAAACGACGGCGGGGACCTCGTCGGTGTGAGGGGTGATGCGATCGACCGATGTGCTCACGAACGATACGTTCGCGGTGATCCACGCCGCGAGCGCGGGGTCGACCAGCTCGGCGAACGCGGTGACCCCGCGCGCGACGAAGTCGCCGTTGCCGGGGATGTTGTCGCAGGGGACGACAGCGATCGGCCCGGCGGCCGCGTTCCGGCGCGCTCGGAAGATTGTGCTCAGCCGGCCGAGGATCGTGGATGCCGCATGCGTGTCGGAGCGCAGGGTGTCGAGGTCTGCGCGCACGTCCCCATCGTCGAGGTCGGGAAGCCCTGAGGCCGTCAGCCGGTACCCGCTCTCGGTCACGGTGAGCGTGATCACGGCGACCTGCGGGTCACGAGCGAACATGTCGAGGCGCTCGACATCGTTACCCGCGACCGCCTCGACGACACTCGGGACCACCTCAAGTCGATCCGCCTCAGGCCCACGCTCGACGAGCGTGAACAGTCCACCCTGCCCGTTGAGGGTTTCGGCGCTCGCGAGACTGCGCCCGGTGAACGCCGCGATCCCCCATTGCGCCGCATCTGGGGCATGGGCTGTGTACCAGGCCTGGTGCGCACGGAAGAAGTGCCCGAGACCCAGATGGATGATCCGCACCGGAGCGGGCGCAGCAGCTGCCTCCCCCAGGCGTCTGGAGAGCTCGTCGCGGGTGAGGAGTGATGGGGTCACAGTTTGAAGACCTTTCGCGGTATCGCGTCGACGAGATCCCGGGCCACCCTGCGCGCGGTCGGCAGGCTGACGCGCCCCTCGACGACGAGACGCGCGAGGAACGCGGCATCCGATCGTCGTGCCGTGTCATGCCTTGCAGGAATCGAAAGGAATGCACGCGTGTCGTCGATGAAGCCGCTCGACCGGTAGAAGCCTGCGGTCTCGGTGACAGCCGACCGCCACCGCTGGATCGCGTCGGGCGCGTCGAGGAACCACCACGGTGCGCCGATGAACACGCTCGGATAGAAGCCGGCGAGAGGCGCCACCTCCCGCGAGTGCACCGTCTCATCCACCGCGAACAGCACGAGGTGGAACCCTGGCGCGGTACCAAAGGCGTTCAGGAGCGGACGAAGGTTGTACGTGTACTCGGTGCTCACGGGGATGTCGTGACCGGTATCGGGTCCGAATCGTTCGAAGGTCGGCTGATGGTGGTTGCGATTTACGCCGGGGTGCACCGTCATGACCAGTCCATCCGACACGCTCATGCGTGCCATCTGAAGCAGCATGTGGCCGCGGAAGACGCGGGCGGCCGCAGCATCCACGGTCCCTGCCAGCGCCGCACGAAACAGTTCGTCGGCCTCTTGCGGGTCCAGATCAGTCGTGAACGGCTCGACCACACCGTGGTCCGCAGACACGGCTCCGTGGTCGAGGAAGTACTCCCGGCGGTCCTGCAGCGCCTCCAGGTACCCCACGAACGTCGTCGGCTTGTTGGTCGCCGCGAGCAGAAGCCCGACCCGATCGGCGAACCCGGGAGCCTCCGGATCCAGGTACGCGTCGGGGCGGAAGGTCGGAAGCACGCGACCGCGGAACGTCGGGTCCGCGGCGAGGCGCGCGTGCGGTGCCAGGTCGTCGAGCGGGTCGTCTGTGGTGGCGAGCACGTCGATACGGAACCGCTCGAAAAGAGCACGGGGTCGGAACGCGGGCTCGGCCAACGCCGCCGCCACGCGATCGTAGATGCGGTCAGAGGTCTCGGGGGCGAGCTCCTCGTCGACCCCAAAAAGACTCATAAGCTCGTCAGTTAGCCAGTACCCGCTGGCCGTCCCGGCGAAGCGGTGCCAGTGGGCGGCGAGGATGCTCCACGCCTCGCGGGGATCGACGGCGCGCCCCGAGTCGAGCCCGAGATCACCGAGCGACACCCCGCTCGCATGGAGCAGGCGCGTGACGTAGTGATCGCGGGTGAGGAAGAGCTCGGCGGGGTCGCTGAACGAAATGTCGTCCGCCAAGAGACGGGGGTCCACGTGGCCGTGCGGCGAGATGATCGGCGCGTCTGCCACCTCAGCGTGAAGCTCGGCCGCGAGCTCACGGACGCGCACGTCCGAAGGAAACAGTCGATGGTCCACGAGAACTGCTTACTTCGCGATGAGGTTGAGCTGCGCGTTGAGCGCGGCGACCTGCTCGACAGGCACACTGCCTGCCTGTTTGATGAGCTTCTCCAGGCTCATCCGATCGACGATCGCCTGCATAGCCGGAGGGATCTCGACGCCGCGACCGACTTCGCCTCGGCTTGTCGCGAGTGCTTCGAGCACCGCGCCGATCAGTGGCGCACCCTCCTCCGACTGCTTGATGTCGGCGAGCGTGTCGTTGATCGAGAAGAATCCCTCAGGGGCCGGCAGGGGCGCCTCGTCGAACCAGTTCGCGATGGTGGTGGTGGGCATGATGGATGCCGCGGGCACCTCGTCGACCTTGAGCAGGACGACCGTGTCGGTTTCTTCGCCGGCGCGCGCGGTGATCTCGTGCTCACCTGTCAGCGGCACGTCGAACCGGAACGTCCGAGCGCCCGAGACCGTACCTACTTCGGCACCATCGACGAGCAGCGTCACCTGCGGCTGGTTGGAGTACACCACCACCTCGGTCACGTCTTCGGCGCGCTCGGCACGGCGTCGTCCGGCCACGTGGACAAACGGCTCGGTCGCCCAGGCCGCCTTGTACACGTAGAACGCGTCCTTCTTGAGCGAGCGGTCGAACGTGACGAGACCCTTCTGATTGCGCCCGGCGACGCCGCCCTCGTCCCGACCGGCCGAACCGAAGTCCGCGAGGTTCCACACGTGCGTGGCCCACAGCCACGGCCGTTCCTCGATCATTCCGACCATGTGCTCGTGATACAGCGCCTGGTAGCTCTCGGTGTAGTCCCCCTTGGCGGGATCAGCGGACTGGTACTGCGGGTTGGCATCGGCACCGTACTCCGAGAGTCCGATCGCAATATCGGGGTACGCGGCGTGGAAGTCGTCGAGCCAAATGTCGTTGTCGGGAGCGTCGCCGACATACCAGCCGAAGTAGAGGTTGTATGACATGACGTCGGGCAGGGTGACCAGGGCGTGGTCCGTCTCGAGGAGGAACAGGTTCGCCATGGCCGTCAGCCGCGTCGGATCGAGGCGATGGGCGAGGTCGTCGAGCTCATGGTGGGCAGCCACGACGTCCTCGCCGGAGCCGGCGAGGGTGATCTCGTTCGAAAGACCCCAGCACACGATGCTCGCGTGGTGACGGTTCTGCACGATCAGCTCGGTGAGCTGGTGACGGGCGTTGTCGACCGCACCGGGCAGGAACACCGTGATCTGCGGGATCTCGGCCCAGACCACAAGGCCCACCTCGTCGCACAGATCGTAGAACCGCTGATCGTGCTGGTAGTGAGCGAGCCGAACGGTGGTCGCGCCGATCTCGCGGATCAGGGCGAGGTCGGTCTGCTTCATGTCCTCGGTGATGGCATTGCCGGCGCCCTCGAAGTCCTGGTGTCGAGAGACGCCACGAAGCGGGTACTCCACTCCGTTGAGCAGGAACCCGCGCTGCGGGTCGACCTCGAACTCGCGGCATCCGAATCGCAACTCGACCGCATCGACGACGACATCGTCGTGAAGGAGCTCCGCGCGAGCGGTGTAGAGGTGCGGGTCGCGCATTCCGTGCCAGCGCCGAACCTGCTCGATCGTGAGGTCTGCCTGGGCGGCGCCGTCTGTAACGGGCGCCGAGACGGACGTCTCGCCGTCGATGACGAACCGAACGGATGCCGCGCCGCCGGCAACCCCGGACACGGCGGCGCTCATCGAGACGATGGCCCGCTCTCCTTCGAGCCGGGGCATGACGGTGAGGCCCGGTCCCCCGTCTGTGTCTAGGGCGAAGTGCGTCGCGCCGACGGTGATCTGCCGGACCTCACGGTAGATGCCGCCATAGAAGGTGAAGTCGGCCTGCTGCGGGTACACGGTCTCGTTCGCCGCGTTGTCGACGACGACCACGACGGTCGCGGCATCCTGTACGAGATGATCGGTCACGTTGACACGGAATGTGGAGTACCCGCCGTGGTGACGCGACAGGAGGTGGCCGTCGACGTACACCTCGGCGCTCGAGTTCACCCCGGCGAACTCGAGCCAGGTTTCGATCGCGCCGACGTCGGCGGTCACGCGTCGCGCATAGGTCGAACGGCCACGGCGGTACCCGCCACCGGCGGAGCCGTCCGAGAGATTCCACGTGTGCGGCAGGTCGACGTTCGATCCAGCGGACGCGACCTCGTCCCAGCTCGCGTCCGGCAGCGCTTCGGGGGCGAACGCCCAGCCGTCGAGAATCGGCGTCACCCGGCGGACGGAAGAGCGGGGAGGCTGCGTCATTGTAATCTCCTTCGGCGCACAGCGCACCGGCATGTGCCGGGCATGACCCCACGCTAGGAGCAGTTGAGGATGGATGGTAGAACTGGAAGCGCACGAACAGAACTCACCGCGCAGGAGTGGGGGCGCGCCGACGGATTGAGACGACATTGGCGACGATAACGGCAGATCCGGACATTTTCACCGCCATCGTCAGAGTTCTCACCGACGTGCTGAGCTGTCCGGTGACCGTCACCTCCGACCTCGTGAGCGCACTTGCGTCATTTCAAGATGCCCATTGCCTCAACCCGCAGATCCAACCGGCCTTCACCGCTACCGCTCTTCGCGAGTTCGTTCACGCGATGCCCGCGCAGGTCATCCATGAGGTCGAGGAGCCGCTCGGGATGGCGGTGACTCTGGTGCGCTGGGACGACCGGCTTCTCGTTATCGGCCCGTACACGCACGCGCCGATGTACCCGGGGACAGCCGAAGAGGTGATGAGTCGGCTCGGGATTCCGACCGCCTACCTGTCGCTGTACAAGCTCTACCGCACCCGTTACGCGATCGTCGATGCCGAGTATGTGCACCGCAGCGCCTCTGCGGTGCTGCGTGCGGGTGGTGGTGAGGATGCTGCCGGCACCCTGCAGCACGTGAAGGCGGAGGGGGGTACCATCGCGCCCGGCTTCGGCGACGCGCCGCAATCCGCTTCGTTCGCCGTGATTGAGGAGCGCTATCGCCACGAGCAGGACTTCATGGATGCCGTCGCGGACGGCGCGACCGACCGGGCACTCGCTGCGCTGCAGGGCCTGTCCGGGATGCCGCGCATCAGCGGCTACTTGAACACGCCGTTCCTCGGCGCAACCATCCTTCGGATTATGGCCCGGGTCGCCGCCCAGCGCGGTGGACTGCCGCCGATGACGGTGGACGCGATCTCCCAGGAGTACGCGCAACGGTTGCACCGCGTGGGCCACAGCTCCGATCCGCGACGCGCTCTGGGCTTCATGTCGCAGATGATCACCGATTTCTGCGAGGCGGTCAGACGCCATCGAGTCCGCGGCTACCCGCCTCTGATCCGGCGCGTGACCGACGAGATCGACCTGCACCTGAGCAATCACTCGTCGACCACCGAGCTCGCCGAGCGCCTCGGGGTGTCGACCTCGACGTTGGCGCGGCGTTTCAAGGAGGCCACCGGGACGACGCTCGCCGGGTACGTCGCTCAGCGACGGGCCGAGCGCGCCGCGCGACTGCTCGCCACCACGACTCAGGAGGTACGCGACATCGCGACATTTGTCGGGTATGACGACGCCAACTACTTCGTCAAGGTATTCCGTGCCGAGTATGGAATGACGCCGACGGCGTACCGCGGCCTGCACGGAAACTGACGAGGGGTGCCGACGCGGTCGCGTCGGCACCCCTCGTCGGTGGCCGTCAGGCGAGGGACTCCGCCGGGGCTTCCGCCTTCACCTCAGCCTTGCGGTCCGCGATCCGCTTCTGCACGGCGATCATCTCCCCGCGGTTCAGCTTGTATCCGTGCATTGCGAACAGCGTGCAGACCCAGCCGAGGATCGGCAGGCCGAAGAACAACAGCATCGTCATCAGCAGGATCGCGGTGTTCGGGCTGTCGGTCGGCTGCGGCATCACCGTGGTGAAGCCGATCAGTGCGACGGCTCCCAGGGCGAGGGTCGCACCGAGCGACGAGATGATCTGGTCCACGAAGTTGTACGTTGCCGTGACCGTCGCCGGAAGGAACTTGCCCGAGCGGTCGAGCTCGTAGTCGATGACGTCGGCGCGCATCGCACCCGAGGCCACCGTGACCACCATCGACGCGCCGTTGAGCAGCAGGTACACGAGGAAGAACACGATGGTGAGGGGCAGGCTGCCGAGCACCGAGCGCAAGTCGACGATTAGGCAGAACGCGGCGAGCACGACGGCGAGGATGATGCAGATCCACGTCCACGTCACGGTCGCCGCCTTCGACCCGTGCTTGCCCGTGTAACGCGCACCGAAGATCGCGAACACGATGCCGGGAAGGATCGCGATGAGGCTGAGTGTGGTGCCGAGCTGCATGTTGCCGAGGAGGATGCCCCACATCAAAGTTCCGATCACAGCCTGTGACTTCACGACTTGAGCGAGCTTGTCGGATGCCCCGCTGATCAGGTATCGAAGGAACGCTCCGTTGTGGGCGAGCACGTTCCACATGTCGCGGACCGAGACTTCGGCGTCCTTCTTCGTGACCCCGAGGTGGACGAAGCTTTCCGGCTTGTCGACGCGCGCCACGCCGACACAGGCGAGGATCTGGAAGACGAAGGAGCACGCGACGTAGGTGATGGCGGTCTCACTGAGCATCCCGACCGTGAACTCGTTGCCGTGGCGGGGCAGGAAGACGACGGTCGAAACGATCGTAAAGATCGAGGGGATCAGATAGGCGTACACGGTCGCCCACACCTGGACGGTGGGCCGCTGGCGCGGGTCGTTGGTAAGCACGGGGCCCGACATCTGACCGGCGATATCGTTCATCGAGGAGCCGATGATGTACACGAGGTATAGCGCGATGAAGAAGGCAGCCCCGAGGCCGCCGTTCGATCCCCAGACGAACAGCATGAGGATCGCGAACGATCGAATAGCCCAGCCGGCGAGCATGAAGAAGCGCAGCTTGCCGAATCGGAAGCGGACCTTCTCGATGATGAGGCCGACGAGCGGATCGATCACACCGTCGAACACACGGGTGACGGTGAGGATGATGCCTGCGACGGCCACGGCGATGCCGTAGCCGGCGTTCTGCAGGTAGCTCATGAGGCCGACGAGGACGTAGAAGATCATCGCCGAACCGTTGTTCAGCTGGGAGAAGGCGATCTCCCAGGTGCGGGCTCGACGGTAGGTGACGCCGTCTGCTTCGCTGGCTGTCGGTTTCGGGTTACGCGCCATCGCGTTCACACTCCTTTGGGGATACTCTCACGACCGATGACGGGAGTCGATCCACGTCGCGCGTATGAGACGACCGCAATGCTAGGGTGGCGAATCGGGCAAGAATAGAACTAAATGGTCGCAAACAGAAGCGGTACGGCATCCGTGTGGTGCCTCATACGTCCGAGGCCGCCATTCCCGCCAGTACCGCATCAAGAGTGCGGGTGATGGCGAGCGAGTTCGCGTGCGAATGCCACGGATGCTCGAGGCCTCCGCGACCGATGGCATCGGTGACCGCGGCGAGCATCGGCCCGTAGCCGTTCGCTTGGCGGGGATGCTCGACCACCTCGGGGGCACCGAAGATCCGCTCCACCGAGCCCGCGTGCACGCGTGCGCGCGATCCGGCCCAGAACATTGGATCAATCGTGAGCCACCCGCGCTCGCCCGTGATCGTCGCGGTCAGATCGAGGAAACGAATGCCCGACCATGCCAGCTGGGCAAATCCCGTTTCATACTCGAGGGTTGCGTGACCGTCGACATCGATACCGTCCTCGAACACCCCCGATGCAGCGAGCGCGGTCGGTTCGCCGAGGAACCAGTGCGCGAGGGTGACGGGATAGATGCCACGATCTCGAAGGATGCTGCCGCCCTGCGCCGGAGTGAGGACACGGCCCCGCGCCTGGAACGGTGTTCCGAAGCTACCTCTGACGCTGTGCACCGACCCGAGGAGCCCGTCGCAGATTCGGTCGATCATTTCAACGTAGAGCGGATTGAACCGCATCCACATCGCCTCCATCGCGAAGCGCCCGGCCGTCGCCGCCTCGGTGTACACACGCTCCGCGTCGACCGCGCTCGTGGCGATCGGCTTCTCGATGAGCACGTGCTTGCCTGCGCGGATTGCCCCGACGGCGATGTCGGCGTGCGTGTGCGCCGGGGTGGCGATGTAGACGACGTCGACGTCCGCGTGGGCAAGGAGTTGGTCGAGCGCCGCCGTCGCGAACGGAATGCCGTGGCCTCGAGCGAAGTGATTGGCCCGGTCGGTCGACCTCCCCCACACCGCACCGACGGTCGCGTCCGGCAGCGCGGTGAGGTCGGCCACCACCTTCTCCGAGATGTCTCCGGTACCGATGATCCCCCATGTGAGCATCGTTGCTCCCTTCTGTTCAGCGCCCTCACGTTCTGCAGGTGAGATGGTCGCGGGATCGGTCAGCGAAGGAGGCGCCGCAGCACATGGGCGCTCACCTCTGCGCTGCGCAGGGGGGATCCGTCGATCCAGTTTTTGTGGGTTTCGACGACGACAGCGTCCATATGCAGGGATGCTGCGCGCTCGACGATCGCGTTGACCGCCAGGTTTCCGGCGCCGAGCTCGACGCTGTCGACCTTCACGATGGGGGTCATCGTCGGACCGGTGAAACGCGGTCCGCGATCGGTGATGTGGACCAGACGCACGCGCTCGCCGACCGCGTCCAGCAGCGCGAGCGGATCTGCCCCCGCAGTGGCCGCCCAGAAGCAGTCGAGTTCGAACCCGACGGCATCAGGGTCGGTCAGTTCGATCAGCACGTCGAACGCGGTACGCCCAGAGCTCACGTGTCGAAACTCGGCGGTGTGATTGTGATATAGCAAGCGCATACCGTCGGCGGCGAGAACCCGACCTGCGGCGCTCAGACGCTGCGCCAGCTGAGCGACCGCGCTTTCGTCGCCATAATCGAACCGGTGCATGCCGGTCACCACGATCGTCACGGTGCCGAACTCGGCTGCCCGCGCCACGACTGCGCGAGGTTCGCGTTCGATCGTGCCGAGATCCTCGTGCAGCGCGACGACCGACATCCCCGATTCCGCAACGAGTCGCGGCCAGGCCAACCGCCCGCCGCGCCCGACCGGCATGCCCGCGACCTTCGTGAGCGCACGCACGAAGAGCGGTGTCGGACGGGTCATGAAGCCGTTGAGCTCGATCCCCTCGAACCCCGCCGAAGCCAGACGCGCGAGCGTGTCGCGGGTCTGGTCTTCGGTGGAAGTCACTCGGCCGATCTGAATCTGCTGGATCGCGCGCAGCGGCCGCCGAGAGGGGCCGTGCATTCTCAGAGCGTCTCGCCAGCGTCAGCCATGAGAGTGCTACCCGTCATGATCATCGACAGGTCGCTCGCAGCGAACAGCACGACGCGGGCGATGTCGTCAGGGGTTCCCATCCGGCCGATCAGGCTCTTGGCCATGACGTCGAGCGGGGGCATCTCGATCCCGGCCGCGGCGGCCGCCTCGGCGCCGGCCTTCGCTGCGGCGAGGTTGCCCTCGGTCGGGACGAAACTGGGCGCCACACCGAGCACGCGGATGCCGAGCGGGGCGAGGTCGACCGCGAGGGATTTGGTCATACCGAGCGCCGCGTGCTTCGAGCCGACGTAGGCGGCCATACCTGGGAATGCGACCTGCACCCCCGCTGTGGAGACGATGTTCACGATGACCCCGCCTGCGCCGCCGGCGGACATGCGCTTGGCGGCTTCGCGTGCGCCGAGGAATACGCCGCGCGCGTTGACCGCGAACGTGGCGTCCCACATCTCGTCGGGCATCATTGTCACGGGGGCGTTCGGGAAGATGCCGGCGTTGTTCACCCACACGTCGATGCCGCCGAGTTCGGCGACGGCGAGGTCCGCCGCGGCGGCGATGGATGCGGCATCGGCGACGTCGGCGCGGGTGCTCGCGACGCGGACCCTGTAGCGGTCAGATAGTTCCGCGGCCGCAGCCTTCGCGGCATCGGCGTTGAGGTCGATTAGCAGGAGGTCGGCGCCGGCTTCGGCGAGTCTCAACGCGATGGCCTTGCCCAGGCCCTGCGCTGCGCCGGTGACGACGGCACGGCGACCGCCCAGCGAGAGGAGATCGGAGATCGGGCGGTCTGAGACGTCGGCGAACGGGAAGGACATGAGTGCTCCTTTGCATGCTGAAACTCAGCGGGTGTGGTCTGGATGGTCGGGGGTGGGGTGCTGACGCGTGCGTCAGCACCCCACGGGTTCACTCGAGCAGGGCACCCATCTGCTTGGCGATGAGGGTGGTGGCCCGCTTGGGGCTGAGGCGCGAGAGCTTGTCCATAGCGGAGGCGTCGCTTCCGATGGTCGCGCGGTATTTGCCCTTGACCACGGCGTCGACGATGACCGCTGCTGCAGCAGCAGGCGGGGTCGTCTTGTATGCGGGTGCGTCCTGCGAACCGTCCGACAGCGCGACCCCCGAGTTTGCGGCGATGTCGGTGCCGATTGCGCCGGGGAAGATGACACTCACGGTGACGGACGTGTCGAGCAGTTCCGCGTAGAGAGCCTCGGTGAGCACCTTCACTGCCGCCTTGGATGCGCCGTAGACGGCCTGACCAGGGACCGGGGCGTAGGCGCCCATGCTGGAGACGTTCACCAGAGCGGCTTGCGGACGCGAGGTCAGGACGGGGAGGAACGCCTTGACCATGTTCATGGTTCCCCAGAAGTTCACGTTCATGACCTTCTCGATCTCCGAGTAGGGCAGGTCGGCGACCTTCACGAACTTTTGAATGACGCCGGCGACGTTGATCACTGCGTCGGCCGACCCGTGCACCGCTTCAACAGCCGCCGGGAGCGCCTCGACGGCATCCCGGTCGGTGATGTTCACGACGTGGGACGAGAACCGGGCGCCCGCGTTCGCGGTTGCCGCCGTCTTGTCGAGGCCGTCCTTGTTCAGGTCGGCGCCGGCCACGGACGCGCCGGCTGCGAGGAGCTGAAGCGTCACCTCGCGGCCGATGCCGTTGCCGGCACCGGTGACGACGAAGGTCTTGCCCGAGATCTTCACGGGTCAGGCCTCTGTCGACAAGGCGTTGCGCCGGGCGACCTCGCCGAGCCACACGAGGCTGGGCTTCGGAGTGCGCTCGAAGGTGTCGCGGTCGACCGCGATGAGTCCGAATGTGGGCTCCCAGTGACCCCACTCGAAGTTGTCGAGGAGTGTCCAGTGCAGGTACCCGCGCACGTCGATGCCATCGGCAATTGTGCCGAGCAGGCCCTGGAGTGCCTCGCCGGTGTAGCGGATGCGCTGGGTGTCGTCCGCGGTGGCGATGCCGTTCTCGGTGATCACGATCGGCGTGTGGTCGCTGATCTCCCACGCATGACGCACGGCCATCGCGAGCGAGTCAGGGCGATAGGCCGTGCCGACGAGGGTGTTGTCGGGGTGCGGCGGATGCGGCACGAGTCCGTTCGCGTCGACCTGCTGCGAGCTGTAGGCCTGCACGCCGACGAAGTCGTCACCGCGGCTGCCCTCCCAGTACACGTCCTCCTTGCCGTAGCGGATCTCGAGCAGCTTTTCCTCGCCACCCGGCGCTGCGGTGAGTGCGCCCGCCGCGATCGTCCAACCGACCTTCGCCTGGGTGCGGGCGCGGACGATCGCCCGGGCGGCGTGATGGATGCGAGTGAATATGCGGCCAATTTCGGGGTCGGCGTACGTGAGGAACTCGCTGTGCGATTTCTCCTTCAGATCGTCGCCGGTGTTCTCGACGGTGGGGCTTGTCCAGTCGCCGCCGGACGCGGCCAGGTGGCGCATGGCCGTCATGATCGCGGCCTGCATGTTGGGCTCGTTCATGGTGGCGACCCACTCGACGCCATCCAGTATCGTGCACGCCTGTTCGACGTAGGCGCAGAACAGTTCCTGTGCCTCGGGGCCGTCCCAGCCGCCGAGCGCGGCGAACCACTGGGGCGTGGTGAAGTGCTGCAGCGTCACGACAGGGGTCACGCCCTTTTCGAAGCAGAACTCGATCATGCGCCGGTAGTGCGCAAGTTCCGCCTTCGAGAAGTGTCCGCGCACAGGTTCGATGCGTGACCACTCCAAGCTGAACCGGTAAGACGTGAGTCCGGCGTCTGCCAGAAGCTGAATGTCCTCGCGATAGCGGTGGTAGCTGTCCACAGCGTCGCCGGACAGTGCCATGCCCGGCATCATCTGCTCCCGCGCCCACCAATCGCTGTTGACGTTGTTGCCCTCGATCTGGTGGCCGGCGGTCGCGGCACCCCAGAGGAAGCCGTCGGGGAATCTCGTCATTGTCGTTCTCTCTTTCGCGTCGATGCGTCGGATGCGCGTCACCGGGTGGCGACGGCGAGGGGGGATGCCGGAAGCCCGGCGGTCTGATCGAAACGGCCCTGCTCGGCGATGTGCGTCTCACCGCCCGGGAACACGATGCGGGCGGTGGTGCCGGCCGGGATGTCGGCCGTGATGCGGATGCTGTCACCGTCAATCCGCCACTCCACGGCGATCTCGCCCTGCGGGCCGTCGTGGGTGCCGCGGGCCCACGTCATGCCGGGCGCGGGCACCGGGGTGATCGTGATCTTCTCCCACGCCACCGAGTTGGCGTCCTGACGGAGCCCAAGGGTGTGGGTGTGGAGGAAGCGGATGACGGCGCCCTTGCTGTAGTGATTCAGCGAGTCGTGGGCGACACCGTGCTCGTCGATGCCTTCCCAGTCCTCCCAGATCGTCGTTGCGCCGCGGTCGATCATGTACAGCCAAGATGGTGCCGTACGTTGACCGAGCAGCGCGTACGCGACGTCGGCACGTCCGGCGTCTGCGAGCACGGGCAGCAGGTCACCGGTTGCGAGGAAGCCGGTCGCGAGGTGCATGTCCTTGTCTTCGATCAGTTCGACCAGCCGCTGCACCACAGCGGAGCGCAGGACGGTGGGCACGAGGCCGAACGACAGTGCGCGGACGTAGGCCGCCTGGGTGTCGGCCGCGGTGGTGCCGTCGCTGTTCAGATAGGCCTGGCGCCACGCATCGGCGACCTTCTCGGCGGTGTCTGCGTAGTGCGCAGCATCCGCTTCCCGTCCGAGGATCTCCGCGACGCGAGCGAGCGTCGTGGTCGACCGGTGCAGGTAGGCGGTGCCGACCTCGCCTTTATCTGCCATGAACCAGGCCATCGGGTTGTGCTTGATGGGGTCGATGCGGTTGCCCTCGGCATCCCGTTCCCGCGGCTCGGTCCACTCGCCCCAGTGGAACGTGCCGTCCCAGAGGTATTGCTCGAACTGCTCGGGCTCGGGCGACGTCTGCACGCGTGCGTGGTGTCGTGTCGTGCGCGCTTTCTCGAGCGCCCACTCCACCCAGCGCACCATGGCGTCGTAGTTCTCCTCGAGCACCGCGCGGTCGCCGTACGAGACGTACATTTCCCACGGCACGGAGACGATCGCGTCGCCCCATCCCGATGACCCGGTCATCATGGCGAACTGGTCGTCGAGGTGATGTTTGATGCGTCGACCGTCGGGTGAGAAGTTGGCGATGCGGCCGTCGTCAAGTTGGTCGTCGCGGACGGACTGCAGCCACTTGCGGGTGAATCCGAGCACGTCGTACAGGCGGGTCGCTGTCGGCGCGAACACCTGGTAATCACCGCTCCACGCGAGGCGCTCGCGTGTCGGGCAGTCGGTGGGCACGTCGACGGCGTTGCCGCGGAAGCTCCAGTCGGCGATCTCGTGCAGACGGTTGAGGTCCGGGTCGCTGCTCTCGAACGAGCCCGCGCGCTTCAGATCGCTGTGCACGATCTGCATGGCAATGGATGCCGCATCCACGGGCGCTCCCGCACGGGTAATGCGTGCGTACTGGAAGCCGTGCACCGTGTGTCGCGGCTCGAACACCTCACCGGCGGCTCCCGCCACGACTTCGTCGCGCTGCACGAAGGCCTTCCGACCCTCTGGTCGCTCGGAATCGAGGTGGGCGGTGGACAGGTCGCCCGAGGCATCTACGTACTCGCCGTATTCGATCACCGTACGGGTGCCCGGGGCACCGAGATCGGTGAGGCGCACCCGGCCGGAGGCGTTTTGGCCAAAGTCGATGACGCTGACGCCATCCGCGATGTGCGCGACGGAGACGGGAGCGCGCGATTCGAGCACGCGCACGGGCGGCGCCGGCGACCACGAGATCGCCGGCGCGTCGATCACCGCGCCGACACGCACCGCGGTCGGGTCACCAGGCTTCGCGGTGAAGTCGGTCGTCTGGCCCGCCATGAGGTCGGCACGGGTTATGGTCGACAGGGCGCTCGTCCAGCTGCCGTTAGTCACGATCAGCTGCGTCGTCCCGTCGGCGAGCCGCACATGCAGCTCAGCCCGCACCCCCAGGGTGGTGCCCCAGCCCGCGGGCAGCCGAAAGGCTCCGACCTGGCCGCGATACCAGCCGTCGGACAGTTCGATCTCGAAGCGGTTCTCCCCCGCTTCGAGGAGCGCGGTGACGTCGTGGGCTTGCGCGTAGAGCGTGCGGTCGTACGAGGTCGAGCCGGGAGCAAGCTCATCGCGGCCCACGCGGCGTCCATTTACGGTCGCCGTGTAGATGCCGAGCGCCGTCGCGTACAGACGAGCCGACACGGCTTCCGCTTCTAGGGTGAATGTCGCCGCGAGGACGTGCGCGGGGCGCTTCCCATAGCCGGCATCCCCGGCTTCGACCGGCGAGATCCACTCGGCCGTCCAGTCGGCGTCGAGCAACCCCGCCTCGAACTCCCCGGGGTCTGACCACGCAGCATCTTTTCCGCTACGCACTCTCCACGACACACGACTGCCGCTGAGCAAGGGCGCGAACGGCCATTCGACAAACCGGTGACCGGCAACCTCCGCCGTGACTGGGGCCTCGCCGTCGATGGATGCCTCAACGACGTGAGTTTCGGAGCCGTCGCTCGTGAACGACAGCCGAGGACGTGGGCCGGTGACGATGAACTCGTCTCCTCCGCTATCGACGAAGAGGGCGCGAGGACTCTGATGCGACATGGTGGACTCCCTCCGCCTCAGCGGACCGACTTGACCTTGAGCAGGATGATGAGTCCGCCGACGAGGGCGAAGACGGCACCGGTGAGGTATAGCAGCGTGTAATTCTTCGCATCGCCGACCGCGCCGATCGTGATCACGACACCCGCGATGAGCGGGGCGACGGCGCTGGGGATCTTCTGCGCGAACTGAATCACCGCCATGTAGCGGCCCGCCTGATCGCGCTCGGGAATGACCGCATAGACGATCGCCTGGTTCACGGTAGCGAACACCGCGATGGCCAGCTGCATAAGGACCGCCCCGACGATGATCTGCGGCAGTGACCACGCGGTTGCCTCCGCGACGGCGCCGACGACGAACAGGAGTGAGCCGATCATGACGAAGAGACGACGGCGCTGCAGCTTGTCGGAGAGGAAACCTCCGAGGATTGCGCCGGTGGCAGCGGCGAGCACGCCGATCATGCCGACGGTGGCGACAATTCCTGCGACCTCCCGGACCGGAAGGTCGAGGCGCTGGGCGTAGAAGAAGGTGCCGAACGTCGTGTTGAAGTA
The DNA here is from genome assembly GCF_049384025.1 of Microbacterium sp. HMH0099. Taxonomy (NCBI): domain Bacteria; kingdom Bacillati; phylum Actinomycetota; class Actinomycetes; order Micrococcales; family Microbacteriaceae; genus Microbacterium; species Microbacterium sp. HMH0099. The sequence goes on from NZ_JBMRJR010000007.1 coordinate 126,302, forward strand.
CAGGCCGATGAAGAACACGAAGCGGCCGAGCCAGTTCCACGCGAAGTCGGGGTATTTGCGCACGTTAAAGCCGTAGCTGGTCACGACAGACTTCACCGTAACGTGGCCCCCGGCAGGAAGGTTCTTCGACGAGCCCTCGGGTTTGATTAGGGGGAACAAGGCGAGCATCAGCGCACCGATGGCACCGGGCACGACGAAGATCAGCAGCGTGCTGGACGACACCGCATACGCGACGCCGATTCCGAGCACGGGTGCGATCTGGGTCATGAGCCCGGTGAGCGCCGAGACCTTTCCACGCTGAGCCTCCGGAAGCTTGTCAGCCTGAACCGTCTGCAGCGCGGCACCTGCGATCGACCACCCGGTCATTCCGAGTACCCAGCCGACACCGACGATCAACAGGTTCGGCGCGAGACCGATCACGACGAGGCCGGCAAGACCCATCACGGTGCCGAGGTAGAGGAACGGCGTGCGCCGCCCGAAGCGCGAGCGGGTGCGGTCACTCCAGATCCCGATGAGCGGGCTCACGACCAGGTACACCAGCTGAGCCGAGCCCGTGATGTAGCCCAACACCTCTTCATGGCCGGGAGCCAGCTCGGTCATGCGCACCGCGATGCCGTACGACAACGGAACCATCATCGCCATCGAAGCGCCAAAACTGGCGAGCATGAGCCAAAAGATGTAGCTCCGGCTCATGGGCTGCAAAGGTTCGGATCCGGATCCGCTGGGAGCGGACTCCTGCTGCAGCTCCGAGAGGTTGTTGGTCACAGTGACTCCTTCATCGTGTGATCCGATCCCGCGGCTACGCGTGAGCGCGAGCGTGTTGCGGCCCGCCGAAATGTGACCGGCATGGTTATCTTTGCTGAAGAGTAACCACCCTGGTTACGATTAGCAAGTAACCGATGGGATGGAAGATTGGGAGGGTGGAGATGAATGGCACGGACGCCCCCGTGACGGTGCCACTCAGCGCAAATCCGCGTCGCCGTGGGCCCTACGCCTCAACCCCCGCGCGACGCGCTCAGATCGTGAGGGCGGCGTTGGCGAGCATCGCCGAGCACGGCTACGAACGTGCGTCGCTCCGTGACATCGCCGCGCGCGCCGACGTCACGCACGCTGCGTTGCTGCGCCACTTCACCGACAAGGGCGAGCTCCTTGTCGCGGCGCTCGCTCAGCGCGACGCCGACGACGAAGAGTTCGCTCGACGCATCATGGAGTCGCAAGTCCCCGCCGAGCAGGTGCTGTCCGCCGTACTTAGGAACGAATTCTCACACCCAGAACAAGGACGCAACTGGCTGGCTATCACGGTCGCAGCGACCAATCCCCAGCATCCCGCCCACGAGTTCTTCGTCGCGCGGCGCGACCGGATGCGATCACATCTCTGCAGCCGACGTTTCGGCACTGACGAGGACGGCGAAGAACTCAGCGCCGACGACAAGGTTACGATGCTCGCGGCGATGATCGATGGCCTGCGCATCCAGGCGCTGATGGATCCAAGCCATGACGTCCTGCCGCTACTCGAGGTGTTCATGCGGATGATTGCGACGCCGAGCGTGGGACCCGAGCCATCTACATGATCCCCGGTTGGCTCGGGTTTGAGCGAAAGACATTGGGGTTCCGGGCAAGAACGTTGGTCGAATCTCGTTCGGCGCGCTGTTAGCTCCATTCGTCAGCCTCACTGGCTCCCCTGCCGGCGCGGGGTCCCCGCGCCACTGCGGTACATCCTTTCCACGCACCACCTCGAGCACTCCTCCGCGATGTCGGGCCCCTATTGTCCATACGAAACGTTCGAGGGGCTCGCGCAGCGGTTCAGCAATTGATTGTCGGGTAGCAGGCGCGCGAAGCCATCACGGGCCGGGCAGTTTGGAATCGGTCCACCCCCTCGGTGTGTGCTGCAGGTGCGTCCGGTGCTGCGCGACAAGTGCTCGAGCGGCTTGGGCCGCTCCGACGCTGGCGTACGACGGGCTCGTCCGGGCCGTGGAGGCACAAATTGCTGAGCCCCGCACCAGGGGGAGATCTGCCCTGGACGCTCACGTTGCGCAATCCCTCCTGGGCAGGCGGAGTTAGCGTGAAGGTAAACAATGACGGGAGTTCCGCAAACCCCGGCACGGTCAACATCCGGCGTGCGTGCAGCGCGGGGGGACATCGTCGGGCTGAACTTGCCGATCGGCCCACAGCTTTGGTCCGCTCAGAAGAAGAGGGCCCGCCGATTCCGACGGGCCCGCAAGGGCCGCGGATGGACGCTTGATCAGCTCGCAGGGTTCGCGACGGTGAGTCGCCGTATGCTCGTCAACGTCGAGGGGGTGCGGTGAACCCAAGCGTGGGTACCCTGTTGCGGCTCTCGGCTGCGCTCGGGGTTGGGCTTCCGGCCCTGGCGGAGCCTCCGACCCCGCGCCGGGCGAGGCTCATCCGCAACGGGCAGGGTGCTGTCCTGTGGTCTGGCGACGCGGGTGGCCGAGGCGTGCTGGTGGCGGGCACCGAGACGCCGGATGTAGTCGAGTTGTGGGACTGGACGCTCGCCCCGGGTGAGCGTCAAGACGGTGAGGCACACAGCGACGGCACCCGCGAACTCCTGCACGTCCAAGAGGGAACGGTCACGGTCGAAGTCGACGGCGACCGCTACGACCTCGCCCCCGGCGATGCGCTGTCATTCCACGGCGATACTTCCCATTCGTATGTGAACTCGACCGATGCTTCTGCCCGGTTCTCGCTGACGGTGTTCGAGCCGGGCGTGGGGGCCGCACACCGAACGGAGACCCCCGATGCCAGACACCCTCACCCCCAAACAGTTCCTAGATGCATGCACCGTGGCGCCTGCAGTGTTCGAGATGCGCCCGGACTACCGCGCTCTCCTCGTCGTCGTGGATGGCCTCGCTCCGGCCGCGTCCGGTGAGGGCGACACCACGGTCGATGCGCTCATCACTCGTGCTTTGGCCCATGCGCTTGACCTCCGGGCAGAGTCTTCCTGGATGAGTTGCCGCATATCGCGTCATGGCGTGAGGCGTACCGGGGGTTCGGGGCGAGGCCTCAACGCACCCGCAACAGCCTCGAAGCCATGACCCGCCGAGCCGAGAACGGTCTGCCGCGCGTGAACGCGCTCACGGATGTCTACAATGCGATCTCCGTGCTGCACCAGATCCCTCTCGGCGGGGAAGACTTCAACCGCTACGACGGGCCTGCGCGTCTGCTCGGCGCCACGGGCGAGGAGCCGTTCGACACGACCGCGAACGGAAAGACGGTGATCGAGCATCCCGAACCCGGAGAGGTCGTCTGGGGCGACGAGGTCGGGGTGACGTGCCGCAGGTGGAACTGGCGGCAAGGCCGCCGCACCGGACTCACCGATACGACTCGGACGGCGTTGTTCATTCTCGACGCCCTCGCCCCGGTCACCGACGCCGAACTGCACGCGACCGGTGACGCACTTGCCGAGGCGTTGACGGGCGTGGGCGCAGACGTGCAGGTGTCTCGTCGCCTGGTGAGCGCATGACCCCAGGGACGTAGATCGACAGGGATTCCGCCGTGGTCGATTGCGGTCGCGGCGACGCTGGCGTGCTCATATGAGTAGAGCAGCGCAAATTGCTCCCGCGGCACGGCCTCCACCTTGACGCGACCCTCCACTGCATCAAAAGGACTTCAATGGGCCAGCTGTTTTATGGCACTGACCACAGCCCCTCTACATAGATGACCGGCTTCTCAACTATCTTCAGGTCGTCATCGCGACGAAGATACGGCGCGGGGAATGGTTCACGATGACTTGGACTCCCGCGGCCGGGGTCGACACCGGCCGCGTGACCCTGTGGTTGCAGCCAGCCATTCAAATGCGCTTCTCCCACTTGTCTCCGAGGGCTCGGCAGGCCACCTCGATGCCGGCACGAGCGTCGCCTCGGCCGCTGTCGCCGCTGTGCTCGCAAACTTGGCCATCAGCAGCGCCGGCGGTTCCGTGCCCTCCGGGTCGAGCTTTGCCCTTGCCCTGCTTTTCGGACTCGCCGCTGCTGTGTTCTGCGCAGCCATCGCCGTGTTCATTCCCAGCCCTCGGACCGTTGTGGGTGAAGAACCGGCACTGCCTGATGGGGTGGTGCCGAAGGTGACCGCGGCCCGCTGAACCTGGAGCTGAGACCTCACGGATGCGACAGTGCCCGGTCAGTCGTGGGTTGTACGCAACTCCCGGCTGATGGCGCGCAGTCCGGTCTCAAGGGCCTGGAGTTCGTCGAGGGAGAGCCGTGAGAGCACATCTTCGCCGAGTTCGGGGCGGGCAGCCATCAGCTCGCGGACGACGGCGCGGCCGAGATCGGTTGCATGGATGCGGCGGACGCGCTGGTCGGCCCGGTCGGTTTCACGGAGGACCAGGCCGCTGGCGGCGAGGCGGTCGATGAGCTTCGACATTGACGGCATCGAGACGGTGAAGCTTTGCGCGAGGCCCGCGCCCGTCGCTCCCTCCTCGGTCGTGACGATGACCGAGAGGGCTTTCAGCTGCTGGATCGTGAGGTCGGTGGTCAGCAGTGGTGCCAGCACGCGGGGGATCGACCGAATGGTGATCGCGATCGACAGGCGCTCGATGTCCGAGAGGGCGCGGGCGCGGGAGTCCATGCCACCACCGTAGGACTCGGCGTATCCCCAGGACAATTACTTAGTTATAGGCTAACCTTTGGGCGAGTAAGAACCGATCCGGAGTCGTGTCGGCGCCCGCGGGGGAATCCCGCCGACGTCCCATTCCGGGCTCCGTCATTGCGCCGATGCGCGTGACGAGAGCGAGCACGCATGGCCGACAGCATCCTCACCACCGCAGACGAGCACCGCCTCGATGCCGTACGCCGGAAGTACCGCGCCGAGCGCGACCGTCGCGCGCGGCCCGATGCCGCGTCGCAGTACCGCCGTGTGGTGGGGGAGTTCGGCTACTACGCGAAGGACCCCTACACCGAGCGCGTAGAGCGCGAGCCGGTGACCGACCGGGTCGAGGCTCTCGTGATCGGGGCTGGCTTCGGCGGGCTGCTCACCGCGTCGCGGTTGCGCGAGACGGGCGTCGAGTCGCTGCGCTTGATGGACGAGGCGGGCGACGTGGGCGGCACCTGGTACTGGAATCGTTACCCGGGGGTGCGATGCGATGTCGAGTCGTCGGTCTACCTCCCGCTACTGGAGGAGGTCGGCACGATCCCGTCCGAACGGTATGCGCCGGGCGAGGAGATTCGTCGGCACGCGGTCGCGATCGCCGAGCGCTACGGGCTCTACCGTGACACCCTCTTCCAGACCCGAGCGACCGCGCTGAGCTGGGACGAGAACGCGGAGGAGTGGCTCGTCGAGACCGACCGCGGCGACGCCTTCCGCGCTCGCTTCGTCGTGACCTCCTCCGGCACCCTCACCCAGCCGAAACTGCCGGGCATCCCGGGCATCGAGACCTTCCGCGGCCATACCTTCCACACCTCGCGCTGGGACTACGGCTACACCGGAGGCACGCCCGACGGCGGGCTGAAGGGCCTCGCGGACAAGCGTGTCGCCGTCGTCGGCACCGGCGCCACCGGTCTGCAGGTGATCCCGCACGTCGGCGAGGACGCCCGCGAGCTAATTGTCTTCCAGCGCACGCCCTCCACGGTCGACGTCCGCGACAACCGGCCGACGGACCTCGAGTGGGTCGCGTCACTGCGCCCGGGCTGGCAGCGCGAGCGGATGGAGAACTTCCTCGCTGTCCTTGCCGGCGAACCGGTCGACGAGTCGCTGGTGCAGGACGGCTGGACGAAGACCGTCGAGCTGCAGCGCCAGATCCTCTCGGGCGCCGTCGACACGTCACTCCCGCGGGAGGAGCGCGAGCGGCGCGACGAGCTGGCTGACCTCGACACGATGGACCGCCTCCGCGCCCGCGTCGACTCCGTCGTCCAGGATCCCGCGACCGCCGCGGCGCTCAAGCCCTGGTACCGGTACATGTGCAAGCGCCCGGGCTTCAGCGACACCTACCTTCCCACCTTCAACCGCCCGAACGTACGGCTCGTGGACACGGCGGACACTGGCGGCATCACCCGGATGACCGAGACCGAGGTCGTCGTCGGCGACACCGCCTACGAGGTCGACTGCGTCATCTTCGCCACCGGCTTCGAGGTCGGGATCTCCGGCGTCATGTCCGGCACCCTGCCCGTCGTAGGCCGCGACGGGCGGACGCTGCTCGAGGCGTGGGGGAAAGGACCGCGGACGCTGCACGGCTTCTCCTCGCACGGCTTCCCGAACCTTTTCCACCTCAGCGGCATCCAGAACGCCAACTCGGTCAACTTCGCACACATCCTGCTCGAGCAGGCCGAGCACATCGCCGCCGTCATCGCCCGCGGCCGCGCGGTCGGCGCCCGCTATCTCGAGCCCTCCGCCGAAGCCGAGGAGGCCTGGGTGCGCACCGTGCAAGAGACGGCCGCGGACACCACGGCGTTCCAGGCCGAGTGCACGCCCGGCTATTACAACGGCGAGGGCACCCGCGCCATCGGAGGAGCGACCTACAGCCCCGGCCCGATCGCGTTCCACCGCCTGCTGCGCGCCTGGCGCGAGGACGGAATGGGCGACGTGCTCGTCGGCGCGAGCGTCGGAGCCTCCCGATGAGGCGGCGAACAATCGCCCTCCCGGTGCTGTTCGCCGGAGCGCTCGCAGGCTGCACGGGCGCCGGCGACCCCTCGTCGACTGCGTCGATCGTCGCCGCCGAGCGAGTGCTGCAGGTCACCGAGGTACACGAGACGACCGGCATGACCCTGCTCGAAGGGCCGACCTTCGGCCCCGACGGCAGCCTCTACGTCGTCGACGTCACGGCACCTCCCGGCGCGGGCAAAGTGCTCCGGATCGACCTTGACGACGAGAGAGTCGAGCCGGTGTGGACCGACGCCGCCTCCGCGCTCACCTCAGCGCAGTTCCACCCCGAGGACGGGCGACTTTACGTCACCGACTTCCTCAGCGGATCAATCCGCAGCATGACCGCCGAGGGCGAGGACGTCCGCGACGTCCTCACCGGATCGGTCGACGGCGTCCCGATGCAGCCGGACGACGTCGCGTTCGGTGCGGACGGCGCCCTCTACGTCACTGACGCGGCCGGTGCGCAGGACCCGTATTGGGAGGCGTCGGGCCGCGTCGTCCGCGTAGAGCCAGCGACCGGTGCGGCGACCGTGCTGGCGGGCAAGCTGCCCTCGCCCAACGGTATCGCCTTCTCGCCCGACCACGGCGAGCTGTGGGTCAGCCTGAACACCGGCAACCGTATCGACCGGCTCACCCTCACCGAGGACGGCGCCGAGGTCGCGACCGCGTTCCCCGCGATCCACGCATCCCCGGGCGTCGGCCAGGTCGACTCGATCGCGGTTGACGCCGACGGCAACCTCTACGTCGGCCTGCACAGCCGCCCCGAGATCCTCATTTACAACACCTCTGGCACTCTGCTGCAGACGGTGACGGTACCGGAGGGAATCGGTGCCGGACTCAGCTCCGCGACCAACGTCGCCATCGCGCCGGGCACGAACCAGGCATACGCCACCATTAGCGGCGCGGACGGCGGCTTCGTCTACCGCTTCGCCGCACTCGCAGACGGAGTAGCGCAGTAACGCCTCGCCGCCGACGATCGGCGTCCTCGTCTCCGTGCTGGAGCGAGGACGCCGGTCAGCCGGGTCGAAGCGGCCAACCGTGATGCGGCTGTGCCGCGGGCCCGATCAGCACCCCTTCGGCCACGCCGCCCTCATCGACCGAGTCCACGCGAATCCAGAGGTCGGTGCCCGCGTTCAGTCCGCCGAGTTCAACGCTAGTCCCGTCGAGCACCGCACGGCTGCGGTAGGCGCTCGGGTTGCGTTCCGTAGCGGACGACGTAGCTCTGCGTACGGTCGGCGGGTGACCAATAAACTGATATAACGTAAATTTTCGGCGAGTCCGCCTTGGCGCTGGATACTGTCTTCCATCCCGCCTTCGGTCGCCGCGCCCGGTCAAGCAATGGTCGCGTTTGCCAAGACCGTCGCTGGCCCGAGCGGTGGCGCCAAACGAGCGTCGGGGAAATCACCCCGCCGTCTACCACAGGGCGACGGCGGGATGCTGTCTGTCAGGCGTCAATAGCCCACCCGGAATGTCGCGTCGTCGCGTCCCACCGAGTCAGTAATTGGATCAATCCTCAGTTCGAAGCCAGAGTGACGCAGGTACCGGTCGGGAAAGTTGACGGAGCGGAACGACGACCATCCTGCGTTGGCGAGGCCCTGCTCGCGATAGAAGGTCGCGTCTGCGCGGAACCCTGCTGACCCGTCGTTCGGCGCGAGGACTACCTTGAATCCCGTGTGGCGGAGGAACTGACCGGGGAAGTTGACAGATTCAAACGACACGCCCGCGCTGTCGGAGAGACCCGGTCGGACCCTCCACTGTGAGTCCTGATAAGGGTCGAGGGGGATGGTGTCGATGCGGCCCTGCCCGCCGATGTGGCGGACGTACCGGTCGGGGAAGTTCCACGACTTGAGGCGGTTCGTGTTCGTCCCACCCCACCGGTTCAGCAGGCCGCTCTTTTCCGCCGCGGTGACCGTGACGATTGTGTTGTGCTTCCCCAGGACCGGTGCCGTGTACACACGATCACTGAGCTGCGACCAGGTTCCGGTCGCGATGTCGCCCTGCCAGGCGTAGAACCGGGCATTCGGGCAGAAGTTGTCACCCCACAAGTACCAGCTGTTACTCGTGAGAGACTTGACCAGGGTCGGCGCCTCCGTGCAGTTCAGGCCGACACCGTCCGTGTATTTGACGAAGCTCCCCGGATCTAGGGTCCGAGAGCGTAGCCCGGCGAGCTTCCCCGTGCCGTACTCCTTGATGTATAGGTAGTTCCACCCGTCGACGTTCGCGACAAGATGCGTGTCGATCGTGCTTTGAGTCCCGGCATCGTAGAAAAGGGTGGGCGCGGACGCAGTGACGAAGTCGTTGGTATACGACACCATGTTCACTAGGCGCGTTGACCCGTTGATGGTGCGCTCGGTGGAGTAGAGAATTCCGTAGGTGTTACGACCGGCGTCCCAGTAAACCGATGGTGCCCAGCTGAAGGATGCGTTGTTGACCGTGAGCATTCGCTCAGCCGACCAGTTGACTAGGTCGGGCGAGGTCCAGACGTGAATCTGATTGTTTGGTGCGGTCTCGCAGATGTCGGTGGCTACGAGGAGCCACTGACCGTTCTGCAGGCGGTAAAGGAATGGGTCTCGGATCCCGCCGGTCCCCAGAGTTGGGTCGACGATGCCCTCGTTGTCGTTTAACGGTGTCCACTCCAATGCGTCATCACTAACCGCGAAGTGCACGTTGTCGTCGTTGGCGAGCCCCTGCGGGGACTCGGTGAAGTAGGCCATCGCGTACGCGGAGTCGCCGGTGGCCGCGGCGGCGGGGGCCACGGCACCAATCTGTACCGTCAGCGTCGCGAGAGCGAGGGCAGCGAGGGAGGTGGCGAGACGTCGGCGACCCATGTGATCACCGAATCGTCGGAGTAGCGTCATTGAGACTCCTAAGAGAGAACGGCTCATTGTGAGGGCTAACATTTTCGAACGGTATATGAGCGGTTGCCAGGGGCCGCAAGCTGCGGGCCTCCGTTTCACGTGTTGACCGGTGGCCCATAGCTCGACGTGCGCCCATCTCGTCACTGATGAGCTCACCGAAGAGCCATTTCACCACCGCGACGAGCGCACCACTCGGTATGACACCGCAGCGGAGCTTGCGGACTCGGATCTGGTAACCGGCTCGCGGACGTCAATGCCAAATGGCGTCGAGTCACTCGCGGCACAGTGGCCCGCCAATAACCGGCGCGCAGACAGCTGCTCAACTCTTACGATTTTGGCTCAGATGACTTCGAAGTTCGACCGGACCCCAGCAGCATTACTCTCACGTATTTAACGCCTCAAATTGTCTCGCCGGCGTTGGCGAGCAGCGTGCTTCCCGTCATGATCATCGAGAGGTCGCTCACGCAGACCACGCGCGCGATGTCATCCGGCGTTCCGAGCCGTCCGATCAGACTCTGCGTCATGGCCTGGGGCGCGGTGGACGGGTCGCCGGTCTCTCCCGCGCGATGCGTCATCGCGGCGGCCGCCGCCGCGATGTTCCCCCTCCGTCGAATATACGAGGGGACGACGCCGTGCACGCAGATCCCCCGCGGCGCTAATTCCAGTGCGAGCTGTTTGGTGAGACCCCGGACGGCGTGCTTGGGGGAAACATACGCCGACAGCCGCGGCGCCACGTCGCGGAAGCCCGCCGTCGAGACGATGTTCGCGACGACCCCTCCGTCGGTCATCGTCCGCGCGGCCGCTCGAGCCCCGTTGCGCACATGCCGGCGCGCTCGACGAAGCCCTTCGCCTTCAGACGGTCCTTCTCCGAGAGGGCGCTCAGGTCGGCCATGGTGTGCGAACTCATTGCCGTGCCGACACCCACCTGACGGTTGAGTCGGGTGAGGAAGTCCACGCGGTCGACGATGCCTTTACCGGCGCGGAGGGCACGCCACAGCTTGTCTATGATGACGAAGTAGTGCCGACGCGGTTCCAGGCCAGCGTCTGCGAGGACGTTGGCGATATTCACCGTCGCGAAGCCGTTCGACCAGCATGCGAGCAGCGTCGCCGCACGCAGATCGCCCGCAGCCTCACCGATCGCGGAAATGTCGTAGACCACGTGGTCTGGATGGCTGCTCCTGCAGCCAGGGGTGTCACGTCAGTCCTCGCTGAAGACCGCTGTCACCGCCTCGGTCACAACTCCGATGGTCGAAAGGCGATCGTCGGTGGTCTCGAGCGCCTTCACGCAAAGCGTCGAGTGCTCCATCAGAGCCTCCCCAGACGATGTCGACCTTCGAGGGGAAATAGCGATGGAGTGTTAGCCCGCTGATCCCGGCTTCGATAGTGATGTCGGACTTTGTGGCCGAGTCATAGCCGCGGTCGAGCAGGATCTCGGCCGCCGGTCTCGGACGGCTCAAGCCCTTCCAGGACATCATGCCAACGATCACCATCGCTAATCAGCTCGCCGCGTCGAGCACCTTCCTGCTGAGCGAGGACTCTGTGAACATCAGGGGTGCGGTGCTCGCCTCCGACGGCGGATGGTCGGTGCAGTAGCCGCTGTCGCCGGGCCGCAGTCCGATTGATCAGATACTGAGCCCCTGCCTGCTCACCTCGGCGATTACGCTCCAGTCGCCGTCGCGGAGGGACGGATCCGCCAGCGCTGCGTCAAAGACCGAGCGCAGGACGGGCAGCGACGCCGGCGTGACACCGCCGACCCGCGCGACCTGCTCGGCTAGCTCGAGATCCTTTCGGCCGAGGGCGACCGTGAAGCCCGGGGGGTGGTATGCCCTTCGCGAAATGATGTCGCCGTAGCCGGTGTAGACGACATCGGCGAACAGGGTCGAGGAGAGCAGCTGCGTGAAGAGCGCAGGGTCAACACCTTGCCGTTCGGTCATCGCCACTGATTCACCGATGGCTTGGAGGGCATGAATGATGTTGTAGTTCACCGCGGCCTTGACCACATTGGCCGTGGACGGACGATCGCCGAGCAGCCAGGTTCGCTTGCCAATGATGTCAAGGTACGGGCGGATCGCTTCAATGGCGTTCTCAGCCCCGCTGACAAGGACATGCAGTTCACCCGCCGCTGCCACAGCGGGGCGGCCGAGCACGCACCCGCTGACGTAGGTGGATTCGGCGTCGCTGAAGCTTCCCGAAAGCCGGTCAGCCAGAGTGGGACTGATGGAGGCCATCGAGACGTGAACGCGGTCGGGCCGGTTGCCGATCGCGTCGCTGCTGAGCACAGCCTCGACCGCTGCGTCATTCGCAAGCATCGAGAAGGAGATGTCAGGCTTCAGTGCCTCCGCGGGTGTGGCGGCCGGCCTAGCCCCCGCCGCGACGAGCGGGGCGATGGATTTGGGTGAGCGGTTCCAGATGACGAGATCGTGGCCCGCGTCAATGAGTCGCTGAGCGATGCCCGACCCCATCGCTCCGGCACCGAGGAATCCAAGCGTTGTCATGCTTCGCCTCGGCCCCACGTCGTGTTCAGGTGCGACTGCGAATCGCGCCGAAGATTCAACGGTCCGTTGATCGTGTAGTACCGTTTTCCGGCCACGAGCAGGTCCTCCGCGGGGAACTTCGTGATGACCTCGCAGCCGTCGGCGGTGACCACAACCTCCTCCTCGATCCGCGCCGCACCCCAGCCGTCGGCCGAGGGCCAGTAGGTCTCGAGGGCGAACACGTTTCCTTCCTGAAGCACCTCGGGGTGGTCGAGCGAGGTCAAGCGGGAAAAGATCGGCTTTTCCCAGATTGACAGTCCCACGCCGTGACCGTACTGCAGGGCGAACGCGGCCTCTTCGTCACCGAAGCCAAACTCCTGGGCGGTGGGCCACACCGACACGATGTCGGCGGTGGTGGCACCGGGCTTCACGAGGGCAATCGCGCGGTCCATGTACTCCCGGGCGCGGGTGTATGCGTCGCGTTGGGCGCTCGACGCCGAGCCCACCGCGAAGGTGCGGTAGTAGCAGGTGCGGTAGCCGTTGAAGGAGTGCAGGATGTCAAAGAACGCCGGGTCGCCCGGCCGGATGAGCCGGTCGGAGAACACGTGCGGATGCGGGGAGCAACGCTCGCCCGAGATCGCGTTGACGCCCTCGACGTACTCGGAGCCGAGGTCGTAAAGCGTCTTCGCCACGAGACCGACGGCCTCGTTCTCGCGGACACCGGGGCGGAGGAAGCGGTAGAGGTCTTCGTATGCGGCGTCGACCATCGAGGCGGCCTGGGTGAGTAGACGGATCTCGTCGGGCGTCTTCACTCGACGGGCCTCCATGAACACCTGCTGGCCATCGACGACCTGGATGCCCTCCTGCTGCAGCGCGAACAAGATCGGCAGCTCGATAACGTCGACGCCGAGAGGCTGGTTCGCGAGCCCGAACTTCTCGAGCTCGCGCTTAATCTTCTTCGCCACACCCTGGGCGATCTCGGCCTCAGGCGGGAACGCGCCGCGGAGGGTGGAGATGCCGGCGCGGGCACCCGTTTCCAGGCGCGGTCGCTTGGCGCCCTCATGGGGAGCGTTAGGGTCGGCGTCCATCTCCGCGGTGGTGGTGTCCAGCCACGGATTGTAGAGCTGATGGTGTTTCGCGGCGGATCCGAAGTCCCACACCACGGGGTCGGTGTTACGGGTGAGCAGGGCGAAGCGGATGAGCTTGTCCATGGCCCAGGTGCCGATGTGGGTGGCGCTCATGTAGCGGATGTTCGAGAAGTCGAAGGCGAGCACCGCACCGAGCTCGGACCTGTCGAGCTCAGCCTTCAAGCGGAATAGGCGCGCGTCGCGGAGCCGGTCGAAGTCGACGCGTGCCTCCCAGTCGACGGCTGTGGTGCCCGTGGTGCCGGTGTTTTTCATGGGGTGTCCTTTCGTTGGCTCCTGGTCAAGTGCGTCTGCTCTGCGGCATGGGAGTAGGGCTCGGAGACGGCCACGTGGCCCCAGAGGGCTCGGCAGAGGGAGGAGCTGCGATTGCTGCACATCATCGGGTGCCCCGAACGGAAGCGGACCGTGCTGCTCTGGCCGACCGTGATGGCGTCGTGGTTGGTCTCAATCGTCAGTTCGCCTTCCGCAACGTGGACGAACGCGACGCCTCCTTTGTTGCCGGAGGTGATCGGCAGGAACTCCTCCGGCTCGAGAGATAGGGAGGTGAGCATCAGCGAATCGACCGAAAGCGTGCGTGCGGTCCGAGCGGGTCCTCCGAGGTCGAAAAGGAGATCCAGGGACGCTCCGAGGTAGCGGGCCACTCGGGCGAGCAGGCGGACGGACGGCCACCCCAAACCGCTTTCGATCTGTGACAGCGCGCTGGCCGAACAGCCCACCTCAGATGCGAGGGCACGCAAACTTAGTTCCTGCTCAGTGCGCAGGGCTCTAAGCCTGCGCCCGAGCAGTTGTCGGGCGGCGGTTTCGTCGGCGTCCGGGTCATCTGTCGAAGACTCGACGGACAGTGCTGTCGGTGTCGTGCCCCGTTCCGTCGACGTCATCGTCCGCTTCCTCTCGGCGCCGACCCGCAACAAATGCACGTGCGTGCTGTCAGCGAGTCCAGTCAAGCCGCAGGCAGCACGGTCCTTCTTGTACCCGATGACACAAGAAGGGTGGATCTGTTGAGCCGGGAGGGCAGACAATCAGAGCTCGTCGTGCACCTCTGTCCGGGTGAGCACGGGAGGCCCGGCGAGTATCCGCCCGACGGTCGGTGCTCCCTCGGGCGTCATCCTCCATGCGCGGTAGGCATCGTCATCGGCCAGCGTCGCCCAGCGCTCCACAAGGAAAAATCGCGACGGATCGTAAATATCGACCGTAACCTCGACGCCGATGCAGCCCGGCTGTGATCTCGTACCTGCCAGTGTCTCGCTTATGAGCTGCGGTGCTTCTTGCAGGGCGTCGGGGGTTACACGGATCTCGAAGATCGACAAGACGGTCATGCAGACACCGTAGAAGGCGATCGCCCGGCTCGTTCAGTGACGCTGTACCAGGTAAGCCGCGCTGGAAGCCGAAGATGCTGCTTCACTGGCTGCCTCCTCCTGCGGCAGGCCGATTACATCAACGAGGTGCAGCGCGACCCAGAGGATCGACTGCCGCTCCTTGACCGAGTGACCCAGCAGCTCCTCCGCCCGACGGATGCGATACACGATCGTGTTCTTGACGACGTTAAGCCGAGACGCAGCTGTCGCAGGACTGCAATTGCACTCGAGATAGACCCGAACCGTCTCGCGCAGGTGGGCTTCCCGGACCTGGCCGAGCGGCCCAAGCTCGTCACGCACGAACGCTTCCGCAGCGCGCGGATCAGCTGTGAGGAGGGAGATGAGCCGCACGTCCTCGAATCGCACCAAAGGGGCGGACTTTGCGTGCGCGATTCTCGCAACACGTTCCGCTACGACTGCCTCACGATGCGTGCGACGGAAACCGTCCGCCCCGGTCAGGGGCCGCCCCGCGGCCACAACCGCCTCCTCAGGGATCACCCAATTCAGCTCTGAGGACGGGACAATCACGTCTAGGAAGCTGCCCCATGCCCACACTGCTCCGTCTTCCCCTGGGATGATCAAGTGTCGCTTTGCGCCCCAGTGGGCGAGGACTTGTGCCGCCACCCGATCAAGGTCGACGCGCCGGCGGTCGCGGCGGAACACGATGAGGCCGACGTGGACGCGGTTCAGGACCTCGTAGGACAGCCGTCGCTCGGCGTCCGCTCCGCCGAGGGCGCCGCTCAGCAGACCTTGGACGGACTGCACACGGCCGTGGGCCACGCTCGTGAGCCACGCCTGCTCAGCTGCCGCGAAGGCGGCACTGCTGGCCGTCGCGAAGGTACTGACAAAGTCGACCAGGAACCGTGACAACTCAGCGAGCCCCTCGGCCTGCTCTTCGGCCGGAGCTAAGCGCTTGAACTCGCGGATGAGGGCCTCGCCAACAAGGGCATGCGAGCGGCGTTCATGTTCGAGGATGTACTCCAGAGGCACCTTCTGACGCACTGCTACAGCGATCTGCTCCGCTGTCTCTGGTGGCACGTCCGCCGCCGCAGGTGACCCTTCCGCGAGAGCGACTAGAGCGTTGAGCACCACTGCCTCCGCCGCCGGACGTGCTGCCTCCGAAGCCTCATTAAAACGGGTAGCGGGGAGGTCTGACCTCACAGCCAAGGGACCAAGGTCTCGGCCCAGTTCGACCGCCCACAAAGCCGGGCCCTCGCCGAGAGCAGCAACCGTTCGAAGCCATGTCTCAGGCAGACACGTCGGCGTCACCGGCCCGAGGGGCCGTAGCCGTCGCACCCACGGCGATGAGCGCACCATATACACCTCCATGCCTCATTGCATCGACCCGGGCCACAGCGCCGGTGGGGGAACGATACTCGCCCACACGACAGATGCGCCGCGTTCTGGGCTCGGCGTGGGCGGCGTCTACCAAACTTTGGTCTTTCGGGCCAAGCCGGGGATTGGGCTTTGGCTCCCACAGCCAAGCGTGAAGGAGGGACGCTCGTCCACGATGCAGAAACCGGTGTTTCAACGACGAAACGGGCTCGCCGCCGGTCGGGCCTTCGATCCGACTCAACAGCGGTCGGAGGAAGAGGCAGCAGATGATGAGTACCACCGTCCACGGTCGCTCTCCTTGGCGGTTGAGGCGAGCAGCGGCCATCACCACGGCCATGGTCATCGCCGTGACCCTGTTCGGCTGTTCGAGCGCCCCAAGCGACGCAAACGAGCAGCAATCCGGCGAGAAGTCACCCGAGGCGCAAGCCGCACTGGACTACGCCTACCAGGGGCTCGGAGGAGATCTCACGCTCGACCCCTTGAAGATTCCTGAAGGAATCAAGGCCTATGTCATCTCCTGTGGCGAAGCAAATTCCGGATGCGCCACCGGAACGGCGAGCCTCGTCGAGGGGGCCAAGGCCGCCGGGTGGGATGTTGAGATCGCTGACGGCAAACTCAGCCCGGAGGGCTTCGCGACCGCGATCCGTCAGGCCGTCGCCGCCGGTGCGGATGTCATCATCCCGATGGGGTTCGGATGCATGGCGGCGCAGGCCGCGTTCAAGGAGGCGCATGATGCCGGCATCGTGATAGTCGGCGGAGGAGGCCCGGACGACTGCGACCCGGCCCTGTGGGCGGCCGTGCCCGAGTGGCTGCCGGATTACTCCTTCGATGATCACTGGGCCCTCTACGGCAAGCTCGGTGCCGCCTGGGCCTACGGTGCCACCAACGGAGACGCTCGTGCCATCACGCTCACGCAGGTGACCAACTCCTTTGGCCAGACGATCACTGACGGGTTCACGCAAGAGCTGGAAAGCCGAGGTGGCGAGGTCATCACCAACATCGATTTCTCCGACCCAGAGACGGTTGACGGCACGTTCATCCAGAAGGTGACTACAGCGCTTCTGGCCAACCCTGATGCCACCATCCTGCAAGTCCCCGGCGGCGGATTTCTCACGGGCGGGCTCTACCAGGCAATAGCGCAATCCGGTGTGAGCAACCTCACGGTCGTGGTCGGTGGTCCCTCGGACGCCACGACTCTCGATCTCATCCGAAGCGGCTCCAGCAACGGCCTCGCGTTGGGTGTCACGGCGGAGGACTCCGGCTGGTCCCAGTGGGGTTCGATCGACACCGCAAACCGTGTCCTGGCGGGGGCGGCGCCGGCGTATATCGCGCAACCGCTCCTCGTCGTGGACGCGGATCACAACCTGCCCGCCTCCGGTGGAATCGATGTGGGCGACTGGCGTGACATCTATCTGAAGGCGTGGGGCCGAGAGTGACCGAGGCCACTCTCGATCGTGACGACCAGGGCTCGGCCGGCGGGAGAGTCGACTCAGCCCTGGTCGTCACAGGGCTGTCCAAATCGTTCGGCGACGTCGTCGTCCTGAACGACATCTCCCTCAGCGTCCGGCCTGGAACCGTGCACGCTCTTCTCGGCGGCAACGGGTCTGGCAAGAGCACGACGATCAAGATCCTCGCCGGGGTACACACCGCCGACAGCGGACAGCTTCAGGTCCAGGGGGTGGGCTTTGACCTCAGCGCCTACGGACCGGCGGACGCCGAACAAGCTGGACTCCGGTTTGTGCACCAGGACCTGGGGCTGTTCGACGACCTCTCGGTGCAGGAGAACTTCGCCCTGTCATCCGGCTACCCGGTGACACCAACACGCCGGGTGGCCTGGGGAAAGCTTCGCGCCCGGGTTCGGGCCCTCCTTCAGCTTTACGGAATCTCTGCATCTCCGGAGACGCCTATCAACCGGCTGCGTCCCTCCGACCGGACGCTTGTTGCAATCGCGCGGGCGCTACAGGACGACGAAACGGGCCGCCTCGTCGTCGTCCTCGACGAGCCCACAGCTTCCCTCGGTAGGGAGGAATCAAGTGAACTCCTGGCCCGCATCAAGGTCCGCGCAGCCCAGGGACAGACATTCATCATTGTCAGCCATCGACTCCACGAGGTGCTCGCGGTGTCCGATGACTACACAGTGCTCCGCGACGGGAGGGTCGCGGGACATCTTGTGGCGGCCGCACCGACCGAGGATGAGCTGATCTCCTTGATGGCAGGAAGGCAAGTCGCGTCACTGCGCCCGACAGGAAGCGTCGCGCACGCCCGCAGCGCTCCACTTCTCACTCTGACAGGGATCGAGAGCGGTCCCCTATGTGGGGTGGACCTCACCCTTCACCACGGAGAGCTGCTCGGGATAGCAGGCCTTGCCGGCGCAGGCAGGTCCACGTTGCTGTCGTGCATCTTCGGCAGTCAACGCCCCGCTCGCGGACAGATGCGGCTCGGTGATCGCCCTCACGCCCCGCGTTCGGTCAGCGCCGCCATGTCCCAGGGCATCGCTCTGGTACCAGAAGACCGGGGACGTGAGGCAGCGTTCGCCGATCTATCCGTCGCTGAAAATCTGTGGATCACCGTCATGCACCGGGTTCGACGACGCGGCTTTCTCGCCAGGGGGCCAGCCAGGCGGTATGCAACCGGGCTTATCGATCGATTCCACATCAAGGTCTCCGGTCCACGTGCTCTGTTCTCCTCGATGTCAGGAGGAAATCAGCAAAAGACCGTCATCGCCAGATGGTTGCAAAGAGACCCGCGAGTCCTGCTGCTCGACGAGCCCACTCAAGGGGTGGACGTAATGTCGCGCGCCGAAATCTACGCGCTCATTCGAGAGTCGACCGCGTCGGAGAACGGGGTCATTATCGCCTCCAGCGATCTCGCCGAGCTTCACGCCCTGTGCGATCGCATCGTCATCCTCTCTCAGGGACGGATCGTCGGTGACGTCGCCGCGTCAGAAGTGTCGCTCGACGACCTCGCGGCCCTCACCCTCACCACCCCCATCGCCGACGAGAAAGCTTCCGCATGACTGCCGACACCGTCAACACCGCCACAAAGACGCCCCCGCCCAGCCCGGAGAAGACTCGTTCTTTCTCGGCCCTGAGCTTTGCAGAGAAGTACGCGCTCATCCTCATCACCTGCGCCGTCATAATTTTCTTCTCCGTCGTGCCACCAGCAAGCGCGGCCTTCCCCACGATCAATAATGTCAACGTCGTCCTCGGCAGCAACGCGGTCGTGGCTCTCGTGGCGCTGGCGGTGCTCTTCACCCTCGTCAGCGGGGTCTTCGACTTCTCGGTGGGGGCCACAGCGATCGCCAGCTTCGTCTTCTCGGCCGGCCTGCAGGTCGAGGCGCAGGCTCCCCTGTGGCTCGCCATTGTCTTGCCTCTCGCGCTCTCCGTCGTGATCGGGCTGGTCAATGGCCTATTCGTCGTCCGATTCAAGATGAACCCGTTCGTCACCACACTGGGAATGTCCACACTCCTGTCAGGGCTCACGATCTGGTTCTGTGCAGGCAAGACCTTCGTCCTGCCCGCCAGCTCAGCGCTGATCTCATTCGGTTCACTGAGATGGTTCGGTCTTCCTGCCGTCTTCTTCCTAGTCATCCTGGCAGCGGTCATCATCTGGTACGTCTTCGAGCACACTGCGTTCGGCAGATCTCTCTACGCCATCGGATCGAACGCATCAAGCGCACGGCTGGTAGGCGTGCGAGTTGACCGCAACGTGTTGGTTACCTTCGTGATATCCGCGCTAATCGCCGGAGCGGCTGGGATACTCCAGCTCGGACGCCTCGGCAGCGCGACGGCAGTGGACGGGGGCTCTCTACTCTTCCCAGCTCTCACGGCAGTGTTCCTGGGAGCGACCGCGATCGTGCCCGGCTTCTTCAACGTCATCGGCACAATTGTCAGCGCCATCTTTGTCTCCATCGTCGTCAGCGGGCTCACCCTCATGGGAGCCAGCAGCTGGGCATCGAACGTCTTCAACGGTGCCATCCTCCTCATCGCCGTCGGCCTCTCGACCTACCTGGGGCGACGGAACAAGGCCGCCGGACGCTAAGTGCGCTGTCGCGTCTTTGACTCGGGAAGCCAAAGACGCGACAGCGCTCTGATGCAGGGGCGCAAGCGCCTGCATCGCCCCGTCGCGTTGACTCAGGACATCGAGACAACGGCTCTCAGCCGACTCGGTCGACCTCGAAGAAGGGAAACGACAATGCCGTCGAACAATCCGGTTACCGCACCCAGCGTGCTTGCCCCCTCAAGCTCGTCACCTCTGGTAGACGACGCAGATCTGGTGGAAGGAGTCTCCGCGGACGAATTCCGCGCTGCCTTCCGAAACCACGCCGCCGGGGTCGCGGTCGTCACAGCCGACGCCGGGCAGGGACCCGTCGCGTTGACCGCGACGAGCGTCTTCTCCGTGAGCGCGACACCGCCGCTGCTCGTCTTCTCGGTCTCTTCGCTCTCCTCCGCCGCGCCCGTGATCCTCGCGGCATCATCTGTGGTTGTCCACCTCCTGGACACCAACGATGTTGAGCTGGCCAGGCTCTGCTCGACCAGCGGCGTAGACAGGTTCGCCGACGAGACGTCGTGGGGCCGGCTCGCCACCGGTGAGCCCTACTATCTCTCCCCCCGGATCCGTCTGCGTGGGCGCATCGTGAACCGGTACGAGGCAGGTACGTCCACTCTCGTGGTCGTCAATGTCACCCACACCGCATCCATCGATCAGCCTGAGCAGCCGGCGGTGCCGCTCGTGTACCACAGCAGGACCTGGCTCGCCCTGGACCGGTCCGCTGCCCTCAGCTGACACCTCCCGCCTCAACCAAAGGAAAGTCATCATGGCTACACGAACCATCCTCGTCGTCGGAGGAACCAGCGGGATTGGCGCGGAAATGAGCAGATCCTTCTCCGGGCGAGGTGACCGTGTCATCCTCACCGGCCGCGATCGGGAACGCGCAGAGCAGATCGCCTCGAGCATTGGTGTCGCCGCTCAAGGACTGGCACTCGACCTCGCACAACCCGAAGCAGTCGCCGATGCCCTCTCCGGCGTCGGTGAGGTGCACGGCGTCGTACTCGCCGGAGTCGAACGAGGGTCTATGACCATCGGCAGCTTCGATATCGCTGCGGCCACCCGCCTGGCCACTCTCAAGCTCGTCGGATACGCCGAGGTCATCCACGCTCTCGGCGATCGCTTGGTCCGATCGGCAGACACCGGCGTGGTGCTCTTCGGAGGGATCGCCCGGTACCGCCCCTATCCCGGCTCGCTCGCCGTATCGACGGTTAACGGCGGAATTGAGGGCCTGTCCGTCGCACTGTCAGTGGACCTGGCGCCCATCCGCGTGAACGTGCTGCATCCGGGGATCATCGGCGATTCGCCGTTCTGGGCCGACAAGGAACAGGCCCTCGTCCAGTACAGGACGCGAACGCCCGGAGGTGAACTTGCCGCCATGGCCGACGTTGTAGACGCGACCCGCTTCTTGCTGGAGAACCGGGGAGTTTCCGGAGCCGAGCTGCACGTCAACAGAGGAACGCTTGCCTCTTAGGAGGCGGGAAGGGAGCGACCGACATGTTGACGATCATTGATCGGCTGGAGGCGCGAGCCGTTCGCGATCTCCCCACCGAAAAAACGCCGGAACCGCCGAGTGAATTGCTGGTCTACAGCGGGGGCTACCTCATCAGGGTTGAGACGAGTGCAGGACGCGGCGTTGGGATCCACGCCCCGGGCGTGCCCCCTTCCATCATCTCGGACATGCTCTGGTCCACCGGCGCCGGCCACCTCTGCGACTATGACGAGGCTCTCCTCGTCCTTGAGTGGCGGGAACGTCTCATCGTCGGGTCTTGCGACGAAATCGGTGATCGGCCGACGGCAATCACGGCGGTCGTCCACTACTAATCGAGCGCAACAGCAGCGGGCTCCAGGAATGATCCTGGAGCCCGCTGCTTTGTATCAAAGCCTCACCCGTGTCAGAGCTTGGCCTCGGGGTAAAGTTCGGTTGCCGAGCTCAGGATCCGCTCCCACGTCGTGTCGTTCAACTCGAAAATGTTACCGTCGGGGTCGGTGAAGTACGCGTACTGGCCGGGATCGCTCGGCGCCCAACCGTTCGGGTCTCCAAAGCTTTTCCCGCCGTTGGCGACAACGCGCTCGAGAGTAGCGGCGACATCATCCACATGAATAGCGAAATGCATGAACGACGCTTGTGGCTGCGGCACACCGATCGTCGGATTTCTGTCTGGAACGAACTGAAACAGCTCCAGACCGAACCCGTCGGGCAGCTCAACAAACCCGATCCGGTAGTCGGTGTTCTCCACACCCATAATGATCTCCGTCATCTGGACGCCGTTATTGTACGGGCGCAGGACCTGCTTCCCGCCCAGGGCCTTCGTGAAGAAGTCAATCGAGTGCTCGAGATCGGACACCCGGATGGCGATGTGCTGGACGCGGGTCATCGCTCACCTCCTGAGACTCCACGCCTGCGGGTTCCAGCGCCATCGAGGTTCGCTTCGAGTCGTGACTCGTCATGGATCTTCATCGATCTACCTTTCTCGGGGACTTCGCCGAGCACAATTGGTCGGCATTCCATGCTCGCCAGACGCTCCCGCGCGTCGCTTGCCTCGACAGGTCAACGAGTCGACGGCGATTTGGGGACCGAGGGCAAGCGCGCACCCCTGGCGACGCGATGGAATCTACTTGCTCCTTACCTAGAGGGGCAGACGGAGGGAAACGACAATGTCGTCGATCGATACAACGGCCGTGTCCGGAGATCTGCAGGTACCGGAGCCCGACCTGACCCCGAGCGAGGTTCTCTCTCGGGCCGTCGCCCTGCGCCCGCTCCTCAGAGAGAACCGGGTGCAGGCCGCCAGCGACGGGAAGTACTCCCAGAAGATCCACGAAGCCTTCAGCGGTGCGGGCTTCTACCGGCTGGTCCAGCCCCGCCAATACGGCGGCTACGAGTTCGACCTCGAGACGTACTACCGGACCATGATCGAGATCTCCCGAGGAGACCCGGGAATTGGCTGGTGCCTGACCCTGGGGACCGGGCACACCATCCCGCTCGTCGCCCACTTCTCCCCCGACGTCGTGCGAGATGCATTCGGAGAGGACGGCGTCTTCATCGCCCCTCACTCGGCAACTCCACGCGGCGCCCTGATCCCAACCGAGGGCGGGTATCTCCTCTCCGGCGAGTGGCCCTGGTCTTCAGGATCCCCGTATTCCACGCACGCAATGGCGACCTCGGTCATCATCGCCGAGGGCGAGGCCCCTGTCCCCGCCGTCGTGCTGATGCCTCGGCAGGACTTTCAGATCCGGGACGACTGGGGCTCCCACGTCACCATGTCGCTGGGTGCGAGCGGCTCCAACACGGTGGTGGCCGAAGAGGTCTTCATCCCCGCCGATCACGTCTCGCCGATGTCCGAATGGGCCTACTCCACCCTCGATGAGGGCACATTCGGAACCCGGTCCACGGGCAACCCAATCTATCTCGGACAGATCCAGGCCCTCTATCCCGCTTCGCTCGCTGCGGTGCAGGTAGGGACTGCCTGGGCGGCGCTGGACGCGTACGAGGAGACGATCCTCACGAAGAAGAGGATCTACCCGCCCCTGATCGAGCGGTACAAGCACGAGGAAGGGCAGCGGGTCTGGGGTACCGCGCGTGCGTCGATCGACGCTGCCCAGTCGACCCTTCTCGGTGCCATGCGCGAGTACGAGCGTCTCGGTGAGAGATGGGCGACGGGCGACGTCCCCGCTCTCGAGGAGTGGGTCGGCCTCGGAAACGCAATCTACGGAGCCTGTCGTATCGCGCATGAGGCGACCGAGCTCGTGTTCCGCTCGGTCGGTTCATCTGTCGCAAAGAAGGGCGTTCCCCTCCAGGACTACTTCCTGACATCGCAGATGTCAAAGGCGCAGATCCAGGAGCATATGCCGGAGGTCGCTGTGGCGTTCGCGAAGGCCCACTTCGGATTGAGCTGACCGCGCAGCTGAAAAGCTCGTCCTTTCCGTCGAAACCTGGAGGGGCCAGGGCGCTGGTCGCCGGGCCTTTGGGCATCTTCCATTACATGCGTGCAGGTGAGATGACCCAAAGTATCGGTCAGGTTACAGAGGAGTGGTAGCGATCAGGGAGCGCTCCTGTTCAGTGTTCCGCGCCCCTCCGGGTCCGCCGAGAAACATGAATCAACTCAGCTAGACCCCCTACAGATCAGAGAATGACGAACGTGGCTCACATCACAGTGCTCGGCGGGAGCGGCTATGCAGGGGCGGCCCTTGTCTAGAAAGCGCGCAAGCACGGCCACTCAGTTACGGCGCTGAGCTGCAACACTCCTGATGAGCCCGTGGCCGGCGTGGAGTACATCGCAGGGGCCATCGAGTCCGAGAGCGCTTGACATAACCTAATTCATCGGCGCACACCCCTGGTGTTTTCCAGCCGTCCCACTAGCCTGGCGACGCGTTCGTCTGCCGAACCACACTTGTAAACGCGGTTGAGACCAGTCGGTTGACTCATAACGATCTATGGCCTGACCCGGGTGATGAGTCCACCGCAGTTGCGATATACCTTTCTCGCCGCTCGACGAGGGCGAGACAGGAACCGGTTGAGTCCACCGGTCCCTCTCAACGCCTGGGGCTTAGTATCCGGGCAGAAACTGCCGATAGTGCTTCTGGAGAGAATGCCGTAGTGCGGCACCCGCAACAGAAATCCAGGTCCTACGGTATCGCCGGTTACTGGGGAACCCCGATCCGCCCTTTCGCCGAAGCAGGATCGTTCACGGGATACATGGACTTCGAGGCCGCCACGTACAACACACTCAGCTAGCTTCACCCCTGTGGATACCGCACGACGCGCGTCGCCTCATCGTCACTTGCAGTTTGCGCCTGCAAAGCGCGAGCGGTCTCTATGTTCCTCAGCCATGGCTGAGGATGTATTGATCCGCCGAGCGGATTGGTTTCGCAGTGCGCGTATCAGCCGGGTGTGCAGCACCTGGCGACATCGACGTCCTGCGCTGTAGCCACGTTGCGAAGGTGTTCGTATCGCCTACGACTGGCCGGCGCTGCTCATACCATCGACTGTCACCGACAGGTCGAGCAGAAGCTGCCACCGTCGGCAGCCGGCTCTCGACCACATCCCGTGTGGCCGCCGCCGTGCCCATCAGCCCCCATGTCGCGTCCACTCGAGTGAACTGAGACGCCGGCGACGTCAACGACGGGCAGCTCCTGCGGGCGCCTAGGCCGAACCGCGGCATCGACGGGTCGTCGGTGATCGATGGGGCGACGCGTAAGGCGATGAATTGAACCGAGGAGAACCGTTGCACGGGAACGACCTTGTCGCCCCGTCGACGATCGACTCGACCCAACCACGTACGACCTCAACCCCTGGCAGCGGCATCTGATGTTATGCGCCGAGGAGGGGCGCTTCTTCGAAGAACAGCCCGCGCACTTCGTCGCTGTAGCGGAAGGCGTATGCAACGACAACTTTGGCGCGCACGACGTTCGACGACTTGGTCGGCATCCTTGCACGATGATCTGACGCCGCGCCCGGCGGCGCTTAGATGAGGATCGACAGCGGGTTCTCGATGCGCCGCTGGAAGGCGGCCAGCCACTGCGCAGCCACCGCGCCGTCGAGCACCCGATGGTCGGCCGAGAGCGTCACGGTCATGACGGTCGCGACTTGCAGGGCCCCGTCGGTCACCACCGGCATCGGTCGTGCCGCGCCGACGGCGAGGATGCCCGACTGCGGCGGGTTGAGGATTGCCGAGAACTCCGTCGTGCCGTACATCCCGAGGTTTGAGACCGAGAAGCTTCCGCCCTCGAGCTCGTGCTGCTTGAGGCGCCCGGCCCGGCCGCGCTCGGCCAGGTCGGCGATGCTCGCGCTCACCTCTGTCAGCGAGGAGCGGTGCACGTCGCGCAGGGTGGGCGTGGTGAGGCCGCCGTCGATGGCGACGGCCACCGAGATCGAGACGCCGTCGAAGACGCGGACGCTGTCGCCGTTCCAGATCGCGTTCGCCTCGGGAACCTCTACCAGCGCCATCGCGACCGCCTTGACCACGAAATCGTTGAGCGAGGTTTTTCGCGGGGCGGCCTCGTTGACCTGAGCGCGCAGAGCGAGCATGGCGTCGACCCGGCAGTCGGCCGTGAGGTAAAAGTGCGGAACGCTCGACTTGCTCTCGGTGAGCCGACGGGCGATCGCGCGACGCATCCGATCCAGCGGCACGTCGCGGTATCCGAGGGTGTCGTCGGGGGCGGATGCCGGCGCTTTCGGCGTCGCGGGGTTCGGGTCCGACGGGGTCGGGACAGTGGGGGCCTCGGCGCCGGGCGCGCGCGTCCCGCGCTGCTCCAGGTGGTGCTCGAGGTCACGGCGCACGATGCGCCCGTTCGGTCCGGTCCCCTCGACGCCGGCGATATCGACGCCCTCGGCGTGCGCGAGGCGGCGCACGAGCGGGGTGGCGAAGATACGCCTGCCCTCCCCCGTCGTCCGCGATTCCGGTTGAGCGGGAGCGGACTCGGGGGCCGACGCCTCGGGAGCCTCCGCCCCTGCGGTGTCGGGGTCGTCGACGAGCGGCGCGGACGTCGGCTCGGCCTCAGCGGCCGCCGGCGCCGCGGCGCCGCCCGCGTGCGCTAGTGCTGCGTCGATCGCACCGGTGTCCTCGTCGGCGCCGCGGAGGGCGATGATGGCCTCCCCGACCGACACGCTCTCGCCCGCGGGCACGAGCAGCCGACTCACCGTGCCGGCGGATTCCGCCATGAGCTCGACGATGGCCTTGTCGGTCTCGATCTCGGCGATGGGCTGGCCGACGCTGATCTCGTCGCCCTCCGAGACGAGCCAACTCTGTACGGCGGCTTCGCTCGCGCCGGCGAGCACCTCCGGCATCCGGACGATCTCGGCCATCAGCGTGCTCCGAGTCCCTTGCGGACCTCTTCGAGGACCGCGACGACTTCTTCCGTCCGGGCGATGGCCGCCCGCTCTAGCACCTTCGAGATGCTCGGCGACGCTTCTTCGCCGGTCACCCGGGCGACGGGCTGATCGAGCCAGTCGAAGAATCGTCGCTGAATCTCATCGGCGAGCCACCCGCCGTACGAGGTGCCCTGCGAGCCCTGCTCGACGATGACGACGGCGTTGGTCTTTCTGATGCTGTCGCCGATGGTCGTCCAGTCGATCGAGGCCCGGTCGAGCCAGCGCAGGTCGATCACGTCGGCGTCCATACCGGTGCTCTCGACCGCCTCGAGCGCGTGATGCACCATCGACAGATAGCCGATGACCGTGACCTCGGCGCCCTCGCGACGCAGAACCGCGGTGCCGGGGCCGATGACGTAGTCGAGATCGCCGTCGGGAATTGCCTCGGTCTTGCCGTAGAGGTCGACGTGCTCGATGACGAGCACGGGGTCTTCGAGGGCGAGAGCCGCGTTCATCAGTCCGATGTAGTCGGCCGCGCTCGAGGGGGCGACGATGCGCCACCCCGGGCTCGTGGCGAAGATACCGGCGGGGTCCATGAGGTGCTGCGAACCGTAGCCCGAGCCCATCGCGACCTTCATGCGCAGCACGAGCGGCACGGGGTTGTCGCCGCCGAACATGTGCCGCGCCTTACCGATCTGGTTGAAGACCTGGTCGGCGGCCACCCACATGAAGTCGGGGTACATGAACTCCACGACCGGGCGGAACCTGCCGTCGAGCGCCATGCCGCCACCGGCCCCCACAAAGGCGTTCTCGCTGATCGGGGTGCCGATGACGCGGTCGTCACCATACTTCTTCGCCAGGCCTTTGGTAGCGCCGTTCGTGCCGCCGTTGAGGCGGTGCACGTCTTCGCCCATGACGACGATGCGGGCATCCTGCTCCATGCGACGGTCCATCACCTGCGCGACCGCGTCGACGAACTTCACGGTGCGCGTGGCGTCGCCCTCGTCTGCGCCGCGCTGCGGCAGGTCGAAGAGTTCGCTCGCGTCCCCTCGGACGCCGACGTTGACGAAGCTGGTCTCAGGCCACAGCTCCGGTCGGATGCGCCTCTTGCCCGGGCGATCGGGATCGTCTTCGACGAGCTCGGCCACCGCCTTCGCCATCGCCGCCTGCACGCGGGAGCGCAAGGCGACGACGTCGTCTTCGCTCACGAGCGCGCGCTCGATCATGCGGCGGGCGGTGAGGTCGAGCGGATCGCGCGCTTTCCAGCTGGCTTCCTCGTCCTTAGTGCGGTAGCCGAACGCGCTTCCGGGGTAGGGGCCGTTCTGGTGAAAGAAGCGGTACACCTCCGCCTCGATCACCGCCGGGCCGTTGCCGCCACGCATGTGAGCGTAGGCCTCCTGTGTGGCCAGGTGCACAGCGAGCGGGTCCATGCCGTCGACGCGCCAGGACGGGATAGCGAATCCCTGACCGCGCACAGAGAACCGGGGGTCGGCGGTGATCTCGTCGGCGCGGGTCGAGACCCCATAGAGGTTGTTCTCGACGAAGAATGCCACAGGGAGCTTCCAGGCCGCGGCGAGGTTCATCGACTCGAGCACCGAGCCGATCTGCGCTGCGCCATCGCCGAAGTAGTTGACGGTGACGTCGGTGGTGCCCGAGTGCTTCTGGGCCCACGCGTTGCCGGTAGCCATGGGCGCGCCACCGCCGACGATGGCGTTGGTGCCCAGGGCACCCGCCTCGAACCACTGCAGGTGCATCGACCCGCCGCGTCCGCGGCAGTAGCCCTGCGCGAGTCCGAGGATCTCGGCCAGGGTGCGCTGCAGCACCTCCTGCACGGCGTCGGTGAGGTCGGCGCGCGGGTCGAGCCCGTCGGGCGAGACGTGGGTGAGCGCCTTCGCGAGGAACTGGTGGTGTCCGCGGTGCGATCCGTTCACGGCATCCGTCGATCGCATTCCGACGATGGAGCCGACCGCGCCACCCTCCTGACCGATCGAGGAGTGCGCGGGTCCGTGCACGAGGCCTTCGCCGGCGAGATCGAGAACCGTCTCTTCGAACGCGCGGATCAGATGAAGCTGGCTCAACATCGTATCGAGCAGCGATGCGTCGGCGGCCTTCCAGTCCGCGGCGGTGGCGGTCAGCTGGATCCAGTCGACGCCCGTCGACAGCTTTGTGCGTTTCGGCATGTTCCCGGTCTCCGTTGAAGAGGAAGAGCGCCCTCATTTATCGCTCAGAGGAGAGTTTCCCATTGATTGCATTCAATTTCAAGGCGTGGTGCTCGTTGTCTCGTCGATCGCGAGGCGCGATCCCCTGATTGAATACAGTGTTCGCAAGCAGAACTAAGGAGAGACGCCATGGCGGTACCCGGACTCGTCGGCACGGAGCACGTGGGCTTCACCGTGCCCGACCTTGACGCAGCTGACGACTTCCTTGTACGGGTGCTCGGCTGCGTGCCCGTGTACGACCTCGGTCCCTTCGCTCACACCGAGGGCGACTGGATGCGCGAGCATCTGGGCGTCCACCCGCGCACGATCATGCGCCGGCTGCGCTTCTACCGCCTCGGCACGAGCGTCAACTTCGAGGTCTTCGAGTACGACGCCGCCGACGGGCAGCGCCCGGTGCCCTCGAACAGCGACATCGGCGGACACCACCTCGCGTTCTACGTCCACGACCTCGACGCCGCGGTCTCCTACCTGCGCGACGAAGGCGTCGAGGTGATGGGCGAGCCGACCCCGAGCAGCAACGCCAGCGCCGGCCAGCGGTGGGTATACTTCCGGTCTCCATGGGGGATGCAGTTCGAGTTGGTGAGCTTCCCCCACGGCAAGGCATACGAGAAGACCACCGATCGGCGCCTGTGGAGCCCCCTCTCCCCCGACCGGTAACGTCGAGCCGATGAATGCCACTTCAACGGCCGGAACGCGGGCCGCGCGCGACGGTGATGCGGGCCTGCGCACCGCCGAGCTCATCCGCGCCGCGATCCTCGCCGGGGACTACCCGCCCGGCACCCGGATGCGGCAGGAGGACCTCGCCCAGCGCTTCGGGGCGAGTCGCGTGCCCGTTCGCGAGGCGCTGCTCGTGCTTGAGCGCGACGGCCTGGTGTCGATCCGCGCGAACGCGGGCGCCTGGGTCACCCACCTCACCCTCGCGGAGTGCGAGGAGATCTATCGCATGCGCGAGCGGCTCGAGCCGCTGCTGCTGCGCTACTCGGCGGAGGGCTTGCCCGCCTCGACCAGGGCCGAGCTGCGCGACCTCGCGGCCCGGCTCACCGCGACCACCGACGTCGTCGAGTTCCTCGACCTCGACAGGCGCTTCCACATGCTCACCTATTCGGGAGCGCACACGAGCCAGCTCGGGGCGCTCACCGAGAAGTTGTTCAACGCCACGCAGGCGTATCGCGCGGCGTACACCAGCTCGATGTCACCTGCGGATCGCGCCCTCGTCGACTCCGACCACGCCTTGATCGTCACCGGCCTCGATTCCGACGACCTGCAGGTGGCTGAACTTGCCCTCGCCGCGCACATCCGCCGCACAAGCGTCCGGCTCGCGCGGCATCCGGAACTCTTCCGTCAGGAATGACGCAGCGCGGTCACCGAGGTTGACGGTGCGAGCCTCGAGGTCATTTAGACCGAGGCCATGACGGTGCTGGCTGGCCGCGCCGCGGGCGAGGCCTTGCGCGATCGCGACGATCGTTCCGATGTGGTCTTCGCCGCAAGCGACCTCCTCGCCGTCGGCGTGCTCCAAGCGCTGACGATGCTCGGCGGCATCCTCGTTCCCGATGACATCCCGCTTGTCGGCTACGACGACATCGACTTCGCCGCGGCCACGGTGGTTCCCCCCACTTCGGTCCGGAGTCGCTATTCCCGGCGCGGCGGCCTCCTCGAGGACGCCGAGAGCGATACGGCTACTGAACGACACTGGTGTCGGCGTCACCGCACTTCGTCAATGCCTCCGAATGTCAAGATGCATCCGGCACGAACCTTCTGTGAGTCGGTGTAACGCTATGAGCGGCGCCCACGATGTCGATGCTTTCAGCACAGGTCCCTCGTTCGTGACAAGCCCACCGGTCCGGACGCGCGCCGTTCCTAGACTCGGCGTGTCGATCACCCCTCGACGACCGCCCGCTCCCGCG
>NZ_JBMRJR010000008.1:0-31779 GCF_049384025.1 Microbacterium sp. HMH0099
CCCGCACCGGCGCCATGCTCACCGTCGTCATCCTCCTCCTCCTCGCCCTCGCCTACGCCGGCACCGAGATCGTCCTGACCCTCACCGGCCAGAACCCCCTCCTGATCGCCCCCGGCCCCGCCCTCCAAGCCGCCGTCGACGCGCCGGACGCGCTCGCGCCCGCGGCGCTCTACGTCATCGGGGCCGGACTGGTCATCGTCGGCGTGATCGTCCTGGTGCTGGCGCTCAAGCCCGGGCGCCTGTCGCGTCACCAGATGACCTGGGGCGAGCGCGCCGTCGTCGTCGACAACGGCGTCGTGGCATCCGCTCTCGCCCAGCACCTCAGCACCGAGTCCGGCATCGCCCGCGACGACATCGTCGTGGGGGTCGCGCACCGCTCGGTCGACATCACGGTCCGCCCGCCGCTCGGCGTCCCCGTCGATCAGGCGCAGCTGCGCCGCATCGTCGAGCAGGAGATCGCCGGATACGAGCTCGTCCCCGCCGTCCGGACGCACCTCAGCGTGCGTCGCCCCGAAGACAAGGAAGCCCGATGAACGCCACGCGCCGCGGACTCAACCGCTTCATCCTCTTCATCGTCTCCGTCGCCCTCATCGCGGCGGGAGGACTGCTGCTCGCCACGGCCCTCCTCCCCGGCGGACGTGACGCCTGGACCTCCGTCGTCGGCGGGTTCCAGGGCTGGCTCGTCGGCATCGGCCGCGAGAGCGCCGGGTGGGGCGCCGTCGCCGCGATCACCGTCCTGGCGATCATCCTGATCGTCATCGCCGCCTCCGCCGTGCGCGGGCGCCGGGAGGCCCCCCTGCAGTCCGCGGGCAGCGAGAGCGCCGCGGGACGGATCACCATCACCGACGGCTTCGCGTCGCAGGCCTTGCAGAACGCCCTCGGCGAGCGCGACGAGATCCTCAGCGCCCGGATCACCTCCGGCGAGGTGGACAAGGAGTCCGTCCTGCACGTCGCCGTGACACCGCGCCAGAACACGTCGCCCCGCCAGGTGGTCGAGTACGTCGATACGCTCGTCGGCAACCTCGCCACGCTCACCGGCCGGGAGATGCGCACGTACATCTCGGTGCACTCCGGACTGCGCGCCAAGCTCGCCCGCGACAACACGAGACTGAACTGACATCCCCGAAGGAGGAGTCATGACCGACACCACCACCGCCGAGCGGGTCTCACTCGAGGAGCTCGCCGGCACCGTCGCCACGGCGGCCAGCGGCGTGGACGGGGTCCACGCGCTCGGCAACCTGCTGCAGCGCACGTCCGACGCCGTCCGCACGCGCGTGGGCCTGGCCGGCGCCGTTCCCGGCGTCAAGATCGACGACGACCGGGCCGCGGGCCTGACCGCCACGGTCTCCGTCGTTGTCGACTACCCGCACCCGCTGCGCGAGGTCGCCGACGCGATCCGCACCGAGGTGCGTGCCGCCCTCACGCCGCTCACCGCGCGCACGGTCGACGTGGACGTGGTCGTCACAGGCGTCTTCGGCCCGAACGACACCGAGCCCGACCTCGAGGCCGTCGCGGGCACCGACGAAGAGGCTCCGGATGCCGCCCCCGCAGCCCCCGCCCACGACACCGTGCCGGCCGAGGACACCGTGACCGCCGACGAGGCCGCCCGCATCGAGCCCGTGACCGCGGAGAAGGCCACAACCGACGACGAAGCCGCCGAGGCGGAGCTCGTCGACCGGGAGGCCGCGGATGCCGAGGGAGCCGGCCGCCGCGAGGACTCCTCCCCCGCCGAGATGACGGTCGAGGAGCGGGCCGACGTCGATGAGATCATCGCCGACGCCCTGGTCGACGCCGCCGCCGACATCGAGGACGCCGCCCAGCGCGCACGGGAGCAGGCGAAGACGGACGACGCCTGACATCGCTCCCCCGGGGCCCCGACCTCCGACCTTCTCCCGGTCGGACGTCGGGGCCCTCGTGTGGCTCTGATCGCCTGAGCCGCCCAGCGCAGACGGGCGTCATCCGCCGTCCGCAACCACGTGGACGGCAAGCGCAGGGTCCGCCGAAGGGGGCTTGAGTCGGATTGCCGCGCTCTGCACAGTGGAGCGCACGGTACGTTCCCGTCGGTACTGGCCCTCCGACCCCCCGGAGCACCGCACGGGCGCGGCTTCAAGGAGGCCACCATGGGTCGATTCATCTTCGAGCAGACGGTGAAGGTGGAGTTCGAGGACAGGTTGCTGTCGCATCTCGAGCACGTCATCACCTCGAAGCTGAGGCGGTCGGAGTCGTTCACGTTCTCGTGGAAGGAGGACGTCAGCGTCGGCGGAGGACGGACCACCATCTGGGTGCATCCGCAGTCCGTCCTGATGTTCAAGTTCCACGGCAGTCGTTCCCCGCGGCTGAACCCGTTATGGCTGCAGGCGCTCATGCACACGGCGAACGGCCCGCACGGACTGTACGTGGTGGCCGAGCCTCCGGCGTCGACGCGGGGAGCGGAGTCGGCGCCCCCGATGACGTTCCGCCTGGTGACGGAGGGGATGACATCGGAGGCGACGCCGGAGACGACGACATTGCATCGGCGCTGATCCTCGAACGTCCGAGGGACGGTTCGAGGCGACGGCGTTCTCGAGACCGTCGCGACCTCGTATGAGACGATTTTCTGCGTGACCGATGAACTCGAGGACTCTCCGCCCCGACGCTCGCGCGAACAGCTCCAGGCCTGGGTCGAGGAGTTCCGCGCGCAGGGGCACGTGGTTGCGGGCGACATCTCCGTCGCGCAGCAGGAGGACGCCGACGGCCGTGACACCGGCCTGGTGGTCCTGAAGCTGTCGAACGCGAACGCGGCGATCTACATGCAGCCCGTCGGCTACGACGAGCCCCTGTGGGAGGCGACGCTGACCGGCCGCCCCGACGACCTCACCCTCTCGCCCCACCACATCGCCTCGCTCGCCGCCGAGCTCGTCGTGGCCGGCAACCTGTGCTCGTACCTGCAGTGGCGGTCGCTCGAGTGGGACCGCCGGAGCGGCACCCACCGCGCCTGACGCCGCTCGTTCGCGCCGCCGCCACGGCATCCCGCCGGGGAGCTGAGCGCTGAGTTGGCGCAGATGTACGCCGCAGCGGGCGTCAGGCGTACATCTGCGGCAAGTCACGGCACCCCGGCAGGGTCGCGCGAGGTCGCGACGAAGGGCCCCGATGCGTCGGGGCCCTTCGCCGGCGGTCCGGCCGAGGCCGGTGCGCGCCGCTCTCGGTGGCAGTGCCACCGCCTTCGCTCCGCCCCCACGCGGAACGAAGGGCACAGTGCCGGCCGGGGCCGACCCTGCGGTCTTCGACGCGGGATGTCGACCTGCCCGCCATCACCCCTGTATTGGGCATGTCTAACATCCTCCGCCATCCTATCCCCGTTCACTGCGGGGAGAAAGCCGATGTCTCGCGGCGTCACACGGTCAGAGGGAATGAGCCGCCAGGAACCGGGCCGTGGCGGCGTGCCAGGAGGCGGCATCCACGTTCCACCCCGTCGTGTGCCCCCCGCCCGAGGTCACGAGCTCGGCAGCCGGGGCGCCCTCGACGAAGCGGCGCGACGAGGCCAGGGGTACGGACCAGTCCCGCGTGCCGTGATGGACGAGCACGGGATGCCGCACCTCCGAGGCCCGCGCGACGAAGTCCGCGGCATCCAGGTCGACGGGGGCGTCCAGCCCCAGGGCCCGCGGGTGACGGAGCCAGCGCGCGGCGCTCGTGGCCGCCGCCCGAGGGAGATGCGCTGCTGTGACGTTGGCCGCGAGGACGGCGCGCCAGTCGAGCACGGGCGAGTCCAGGACCATCCGGTCGATCCGCGCGGCCCAGGCCCCGTCGCCCGCCAGCCGCAGGCAGAGCTGCGCTCCCATCGACCACCCGAAGAGGACGAACCGGCGGGCACCGACCCCATCGAGGAGACGGAGCGCGTCGACGAGGTCGTCGGTCTCCGTCAGGCCGAGGTGGGACCGCCCGCGACCGAGACGGCGTCCGTCGAGCGTGTTGCGGTAAGCGGGGACGAGCGACGGCAGTCCCGCCGCGGTCGCCGCCGCCACCCCGCGCAGCGTGCCCGCCCGTGTGGACCCCAGTCCGTGCAGGTGCACCGCGACCAGCGGGGCGTCGGCGACATGGCCCACCTGCCAGGTATCCCCGGCCGGGAGGCGGTGCGTTCGCGTGCCCGCGGGGGGAGAGGGATCGACGATCCCCGTCCAGGACACCCGCGACCCGGGCGGCGGCGGAGACGAGCCCGGGGCGAGGTCCCACGTCGCCCGCCCCGCGTCGATTCGGGGGAGGCCGTGGACGCGCGCATGCCCTCCCCCGGCGACGAACAGACCCCAGTCCCCCGCGACGGTCGTCGCCGGGGTGGCATCCAGGGTCACCGTCGTCGGCGTCGAGGAGTGGACGGTCAGGGGATGCCGCCGGGGATGCGGCGGCGCGGTCAGCCGGCGCGCGACGAGGTACCCGAGCACGGTCAGGCTCCGGCGAGCAGCCGCTCCTCGGCGGTGCGCAGGAGCGCGCGCTGGTCGTCGTCGAGGGCGAAGTCGTTCCGGCCGTCCATCGCGGCGTCCCGGATCTCGATGATCCGGCGGTGCAGGCGGAGCTCGGGGTCGGCACGCGCGGGTTCGACACCGGGAGCCGGGCGGGCGGACACCGCCTCGCTCCACAGGGGGGCCAGACGGTCGACGAAGGAGCGGATCTCGCGGGATCGGCGCACCTCGGTGACCCATCGTCCGATCGGCGCGACGGCGAGCCCGCCCGCGAGGAACGCGAACGTCAGCACCTGGAAGAGGTAGTACGTGGGCCGCCACGGCTCGGCGGCGGACAGGCCGCCCGCCAGCTGCGCCACGTTCATGACGAGCACGTTCAGCGAGAGCAGCAGGACGCAGAGCGAGCCCGTGATCAGCAGGACGGCGGCGACCCTCTCCCGCCGCAGGACGGCGGAGCGCAGCGTCGCCGCCGACGCCCGCGCGAGGGCGGTGAAGACGTAGATGAAGTAGACGTACTGGGTCGACGAGTAGACGGCCGCCGCCGGGTGGTCGCCGTAGACTCGCATGAAGCTGGCCGTCGTCCCGCCCTCGTGGGGCACGAGGACGAAGGCGACCGTCGTCACCAGGATCGCCGCGGTCAGCGCCGCGCGCGCGGGCCACCCGCCCAACGACGGCTGCGCGCCCGCGCGGGAGATCCCCTTCGCGAGGTAGTGCACGCCGAACATCAGCGTGATCGCGCTGATCAGGTGGACGACGTCACGGGCGCCGAACCAGCCGTCCACGACGAAGTACAGATCGTCGTCGTTGAGCATCATCGTGACCGCGATCGTGACCGCCGCGTAGAGCACCGAGCGCTCCTTCCGCGCACGGCGGAACACGACCAGCACCCCCACCAGCGTCCACATCAGGGCGCTGACGACGAGCTCGACCATCAGCCGAACACCTCCGAGAAGGGGGTCGGCCGCTTGCGGCGCAGGGACGTGGCGAGGATGTCCGCCAGCCGCTCCGCGGCGATCTCGACGTCGTCGTTCAGGGCGTCGCGCGCGAGCGCCTTGATGACGGTGGCGTCCTCGTAGCCGGGCAGCACCGCGCCGGTCACATAGCCCGCGCCGTCGACGCGGTCGTGGAGCAGCAGCATGTGCGCGAGCTCGTGGAGGATGAACTGCTCGCGGTGCAGGGCCGACTCGCTGGCGGCGTGCAGGATGATGTCGCGGTCGTCGGCGGCGAGCCACAGCCCGCACAGCGCGTTGTCCTCGTGTGTGAGACCGGGAAGCTCGTGGATGGAGAGCGGCTTGCCCCGGGCCGCCTGCACGCGCTCGATCAGCTCGGCGAGGGTGATCCCCGGCTCGATGGCGACGGGGAGGTGCGGGGTCTCGGGCGCGATCCGGTCCATGCTGCTACCCGGCGTCGAGCTTCGCGGTGTCGGGCCGGGCGGTGCGGGCCGTCTCCTCGTCGAGGAAGCGGGTGATGGCGCCGAGCGTCTCGGGCGAGAGGTCGCCGAGCGTGCGTGCGGCGTACGAGCGGACCCGCGCGGCGCGCATCGCCCGGACGAGGTCCAGTTGCGCGGTCACGTCGTCGGGGGTGCCCGGCTCGCCGCGGAGGTATCCGTGCGGCACGCCGAAGAAGTCCGAGAGGGCGTCCAGCAGGGCGACGTCCTCGGTGTAGCGATGGCCGTTCAAGACGTAGGACCACCGCGCGCGCGACAGCGTCAGGCCGCGCGAAGTGACGAACTCGTGGATCTCCGTGAACGTGACCTCGCGCCCCGATCGCGCCTCGGCGACGTCCATGAGCGTGCGCAACCGGTTGGCCAACAGCTCCGTGGCGCGGCGGGTCTCGTCGTCGTCGCGCGGGCTCATGCGTGCCGGCCTCGCGCAGCGCGCCGCGCACGCGCGACGGCGGTGCGGGCGTGAGCGGGGGTCATCATCCCAGCAGCCTAGCGCCGACCGGGCAGAGGGATCGCCGTACGGCCCCGGCCCGGTGGCATCCATCGCCCGCGCCCCGCCGGGAAGCGCCCGCGCGTCTCAGGACGGCGGCGTCTCGGGCACTCCCTGGCGGCGCACGCGGAACCACACGGTGAGCTCGCGGACGGCACGGGCGACGGTCGACTCGTCCGCGGACTCGAGGTCGTCGAACGTGTCGCGGAAGCCCTCCGGCGCGTCCCCGGCCGGCACGCCGATGGGCTCGTAGCCCATCGTCCAGTCACCGAAGCTGCGTTCGGCGATCGGCTCGCGCAGCAGCACCCGCATGTCGGCGTGCCGGGAATCCTGGCCGATCGTCGCCATCAGGTCGTCGATGACGTCGGACGGCCCCTCCAGCACCTGGATGAAGCGCCCGCCCCGGTAGAGCAGCATCCCGGTGAGGTCGGCGGCGGAGTTGTTGGCACGGCTCTGCCGCAGCAGGTCCGACAGCGCGCTCGAGTCGAAGGGCTGGGTCGCGGTGCTGGTGTACACCACCGTCGCGAGAGCGTCCTGGGTCATCGCGTCGCCTTTCACCGGGTCTGTCGCAGCTCGAGGGGCGTCTCGGGCGGGGTGGCCTCGGAGACGGCCGACATGGCCGCCGTCAGCCCGCGGAACCGGCCCACCATGCGGGAGAACGAGTCGAAGGCGAGGAACGTGCCGTCCGACTGGCGGTCGATGTAGCCGAGGAACTCCCCTCGCCGACTGCCGACGTGGAAGCCGTCCTCGACGCGTGCCCACGTCACCCCCGTACCGGAGCGGGACGTCGCCGTCATGCCGGACCTCTCTCGCTGTCGTACGGGGACCAGCCGACGATAACGCGCGGCCCTCCCGGCTACGGGGACTTGACATGCCCCTGCGCGATCCGTCACCGCAGCTGCGCGAGCACCTGCTCGGCATCGTCGCTGCCGGATGCCTCGGCGATCCGCCCCCGCGTCAGGCGGTACATCGCGAACGTGGCGATGTTCACGCGCCGCCGGGTCGGGGCCACATGCCGGAACGTCCCCGTGTGGGTGCCGGCGCCGCGGAGATGCACCGCGAGACGGTCGTCCTCGACGACGACCTGGATACGGCGCCATCGCCAGTCCGGGAAGCCGCGGACAAGCTCGGCGTAGTCGTCGACCCAGGCGTCCGCCCCCGCCGGCAGATGGGCGCGTCGCACGCCCGGCTCGAGGAGCGCGCGCAGGTCGTCGAGGTCGTGACGGTTGAGGACGTCGAGCATCTCGGCGAACCATTCGCGCGTCTCCCACGGTTCCATCGACTCATTATCGACGGCGCGTCCGGGCGTCCGTCGGCGACGCCTGTCCGGTTCGCGCAGCGCGGCGCGAGCGCTCCGGCCCGCCGGTAGCCTGGCGCGGGATGCCGCAGGGTCGCGGCGTCCGGAACCTCGAGGGAGAGACAGTGGCACGACGGTCGGCGGTGGTCGTACGCGGCGGGTGGGATGGTCATCATCCCGTGGCCGCGACGGAGATGTTCCTGCCGTTCCTGCACGAGAACGGCTTCGACGTGCGCATCGAGGACTCCCCGCGGGTGTACGCGGACGCGGCGGTCATGGACCGCGCCGATGTCATCGTGCAGTCCCTGACGATGGGCGAGGCGGACGCGGAGAGCATCGCCGGTCTGCGGCGGGCGGTCGAGGCGGGCACCGGTCTGGCCGGGTGGCACGGCGGGATCGTGGATGCCTTCCGCGCGAGCGCGGACTACCTGCAGCTCGTGGGCGGGCAGTTCGCCGCCCACCCCGCCGCGGACCCCGGCGAGCGCGTCGGCGACGGGTCCGACTTCTTCGTCGACCACCGGTACGAGACCACCGAGCGGGGCCGTGTCCACGAGATCACCCGCGGCGTCGGGGACTTCTCCCTCCGCACCGAGCAGTACTGGGTGCTCCACGACGACGCGAACGACGTGCTGATGACGACGACGCACCCCGTCCGGGCGCACGAGCCGTGGCACCGGCCGATCGTCTCGCCCGCCGTGTGGACGCGGTCGTGGGGCGCGGGGCGGGTCTTCGTGGCCACGCCGGGGCACGACCCGGGAGTGCTGGCGGACCCGCACGTGCGGACCATCGTGGAACGGGGGCTGCTGTGGGCGGCGCGGTGACCGGGGCGCGCGACGGCGGGCGGCCGGTCGCCCGGCTCGGGCTCGTCGGCCTCGGCGTCATCAGCGAGCAGTACCTGGCGACCCTGCGCGACCACCCGGCCGTGGCCGTGGTCGCCGTCGCCGACCTCCGGGCCGACCGCGCGGCCGAGGTCGCGGCCTCCCTGCCCTCCTGCCGGGCGTGCACCCCGGAGGAGCTCCTCGCCGCCGACGACCTCGATCTCGTCGTGAACCTGACCGTCCCGGCCGCGCACGCCGACATCGCCCGCGCGGCGATCGCCGCCGGCACCGCGGTCTTCGGCGAGAAGCCGCTCGCGACGACGTTCGCCGATGCCGCGCTCGTCATGGCCGAGGCCCGGGCCGCCGGTGTGGCCGTCGGCAGTGCGCCGGACACGGTGCTGGGCACCGGCGTCCAGACCGCGCGGGCCGCGGTGGAGGCCGGGCTGATCGGCATGCCCACCGCGGCGAGCGCGACCTGGGTGTCGCCGGGCCACGAGAGGTGGCATCCGAATCCGGACTTCTATTACCTCGCCGGGGGTGGTCCCCTGTTCGACATGGGGCCGTACTACCTGACGTCGTTGGTGCACCTGCTCGGCCCCGTCGTGTCGGTGGTCGGCGAGGCCTCCCGCGGCCGCGGTCATCGGGTGATCGGCGCCGGGCCGCGCGCCGGCGAGCGCATCCCGGTCGAGATCGACACGCATGTCACGGGCGTGCTCCGGCACGCGTCGGGCGCGCTATCGACAGTCGCCTTCAGCTTCGACGCGGCGGGCTCGGCGGGCAGCCCTATCGAGGTGCACGGGGAGACCGGGTCGCTCGCCGTTCCCGATCCCAACTACTTCGACGGCACGGTCCGGCATCTCCGGGCCGGGGCCGACGCCTGGGAGGAGCTCCCGGCGTCGGCCGGGTACGTCGCCGCCGGGCGCGGGATCGGCGTGCTCGACATGATCCGGGATGCCACGGGCTCGCGCCCCGGCTCCGGGAGCGGCGCGGCCGATGGCGGCAGCGGCGCGGCGATCGTCGCCCCCGGCGGACGCGCGAGCGGCGAGATGGCGCTGCACGTGACGGAGATCATGACGGCGCTCTCCGCGTCGGCGGAGCACGGGCGGCGCGGGATGCTCGACACCACGGTCGTCGTTCCACCACTCGTGCCTCTGACCCCCGAGGAGGTCTGGCGCCGCTGACGGGGCCCGGCTCCGGTACCACACGGCCGCGCCGGTCGCCTCCCCCTCGGCCGGTCCTCCCCGACGTGGCACCGTGGCCGCCATGCCCTCACCGACGACGCTCCTCCGCGACGACTCGCTCTCGCTCCTGACCCGCGGCTACGACTTCGGCAGCCGCCTGTGGAGGCGCACGCGGCCGGGAGCCCGTGCGGTCCCGTTCCGCCTACTCGGCAAGGAGGCGCTGTTCGTGCGCGGCGCGGAGGGGGTCGAGCTGTTCTACGACGAGAGCCGCACCCGGCGGCACGGGGCGATGCCGGCGTTCATCCAGGAGTCCCTCTTCGGCCACGGGTCGGTCCACAGCCTCGACCGCGACGAGCACCGTCACCGCAAGGCCACCTTCGTCGACGTGCTGTACGACGACGACGAGGTCGGCCGCCTGCTGCCGGAGCTGGAGCGCGAGTGGCGCCGCGAGCTCGACGCCTGGGTCGAGGGTGGGGACCGCACCGCCTACGACGCCGCCGTCGGCGCGCTCGGCCGCGCGATCATGCGGTGGGCGGGCATCCCCGGCACGGACGCCGCCCGGACCCGGTGGGCCCGTCGGCAGGCGCAGATCGTCGACGGCTTCGGCGTCCCGTACTCGCCCGAGTTCCTCCTCGCGATGATCAACCGCGGCTGGTCGGACCGTCACGCGGCCCGCCTGATCGAGGCGACCCGGTCCGGGGAGCTCACCCCCGCCGGGGGCACCGCCCTGCACGCGTGGGCCCGCCACCGCGACCAGGACGGGCAGCTGCTGTCGGCCCGCCAGGCCGGGGTCGAGCTGCAGAACAGCTCCCGTCCCATGATCGCCGTCGCGCGGTTCGTCGCCTTCGCCGCCAAGGAGCTGTTCGACCGCCCCGAGTGGCGGGCGAGGATCGCCGCCGAGGCGGCCGAGACGGGTGCACTGGTGGGCGGGCCGAGCGCCACCGCCTTCGCCCAGGAGATCCGCCGCACCGCACCGTTCGTCCCGATGCTCCCGGCCTGGGCGGTCGACGACGTCGAGCTCGACGGCGAGCGC
Source organism: Microbacterium sp. HMH0099 (assembly GCF_049384025.1). Lineage (NCBI taxonomy): Bacteria > Bacillati > Actinomycetota > Actinomycetes > Micrococcales > Microbacteriaceae > Microbacterium > Microbacterium sp. HMH0099. The sequence goes on from NZ_JBMRJR010000008.1 coordinate 10,697, forward strand.
GTCGCGGCGGGAGGGCGGGTCGTGCTGGACATCCTCGGCACCGACACCGACGACCGGTCCTGGCGCGCTCCCGGGACGTTCGATCCCGACCGGTTCCGCGGCGTCGACGACTACGAGGCCATCGAGACCTTCGTCCCCCACGGCGGCGGCGACGTCGCCACGGGACACCGCTGCCCCGGCGAGAAGCTGGCGATCGCGGGACTCGCCGCGGCCGTCGCAGCGCTGAGCGACCCGCGCATCCGCATCTCCGGACGCGGGCTGCAGGTGAACCGTCGGCGGATGCCCACCAAGCCCCGCTCGGGCGGTCGCATCCGTCCGGCGGACGCCCCGTCGCGCTGCCCCTTCCACCGGGGGTAGGCGCGGCGGGACGGGTCCCCGGGCGACGTCGGCGACCGGTGCGCGCGGGTGCCGCGGACGGCGGTGTACTACGGTTCACCCCGGGAGTACGCCGCGCCCTCTCGCCATCCGGCCCGGTTCTCGGTTGAAATGGAGGGGTCGCTGTCCACGCGGCGGCACCTTCCGCCCGACCGAGGAGACGTCATGCCGAGCAGGACACCCCGCGCCACCCCCGACCTGAAGGTGGCGCTGGTGTGCGACTACTCGCTCGACTACCTCGGCGGTGCGCAGTCCGCCTTCCTCGACGAGGCGCGCATCCTCGCCGCCGACGGCGCCCGCGTGACCGTCGTCGCCCCCCGGACGAAGGCGTCCCGTCGTTCGGCCGCCGCCCACCCGGCGACCGAGAACCCCGCGATGCTCGACGTCGACGTCCGGCGCGTCCTCCCCGGGCTGGACCTGCCGCTGCTGCGGAACCGCCCCCAGCTGCGGCGCCGTCTCCGCGAGGAGTTCACCGCCCGCGGCATCCAGGTCGTCCACGTGCATTCCGAGTTCGGCCTCACCGCGGCCGCGATCGACGTCGCCCGCGAGCTGGGCCTACCCGTGGTGCACACGGTCCACACGTTCTTCTGGCAGGCGCGGATGCCGGCCGTGTTCGAGCCGATCGCGGCGCTCATCACCCGCACCTTCGCCCGGTGCGTCCGCTCGCACCCGGTGTCGGGCACCGCCCTCGCTCCGTCGGCTACCGACTCCGCCCTCCGCGGCATGACGCTCTCGACCGCGGAACGGGCGGACGTGGTCGTCTCCCCCTCCGCGCATCAGGCCGACCGTCTCCGGGCGGCCGGCGTGCGCCGCGTCGCGGTGATCCCCAACGCCGCGCCGGAGGCGACGCAGGCGGAGCCCCTCACGTCCGTCGAGGGACCCGTGCGGCTCGTCTGGGTCGGACGGCTGGCGCCGGAGAAGCGCGTGCTCGAGTTCGTGCGCGCGGCCCGGACGGCCCAGGCGCTCCTCCGCCCCGGCGCCCTCTCGATCGAGATCATCGGCGACGGCCCGCTGCGGCGTGCCGTGGAGGACGCCGCCGACCCCGCCGGTCCCGAGCCGCGTCCCGACATCCTCGTCACCGGTCGGCTGTCGCGCGACGAGGTGCGCGCGCGTGTCCGCCGCGCCCATCTCGTGGCGCTGACCTCGCTCGGCTTCGACAATCAGCCGGTGGTCGTCGTCGAGGCCTTCACGGAGGCCCGGTCGGTCGTCTACGTGGACGCCGACCTCCGCGAGGGGCTGTCCGAGGGCGGCATCCTCGTCCCCTCGGACGTCCCGGGCATGGCGGAGGCGCTCGTGCGGCTCGTGCGGCAGCCGTCCGACATCGTCGACGCCTCCCGTCGCGCCCACCGCGCGGCCGCCGTCTTCTCGCCCGCCCATCACGCCGAGCTCCTGCGTCGCGTCTATGCCGACGCGGGTGCTCCGGTGGCGGCACCGGCGCGCTGACCGGCCCGCGGGGCGGGACAGGACACGGGATGCCACCGCGGTGGCATCCCTTCCCTCCCGACCGGCGCGGGTGAGGACTAGTCCCTGCGATACGGGCTCGGCACCACCGGAAGAGTCCCGGTGTAGCCGTCGCGCTCGGCCGCGAGCGCCGCGATCCTCGACCGGCACGCGAACCAGCCGGCGGCGATGAGAAGGCTGGCCACAACCGTCACGATGAGCGTCGCCGGCGAGTCGATGAACACGAGCACCAGGACCGCGGCGAGGAAGACGAGCGTCAGATAGCCGGTGTACGGCGAGCCGATCATGCGGAACGACGGCCGCTCCAGCTCTCCGCGGTCGGCGAGCTGCTTCAGGCGCAGCTGGCACAGCACGATGGTGGCCCACGTGACCACGATGCCGACCGATGCGACGCTGAGGACGATCTCGAACGCCTCCTCGGGGACGAGGTAGTTCAGCGGCACACCGAGGAGTGCGACGGCGGCGGTGATCGCGATGCCGCCGTAAGGGACGCCCGCCTTGTTCATCCGGCCGGCGAAGCGCGGGGCCGACCCGGACACGGACATCGACCGGAGGATCCGCCCCGTCGAGTAGAGGCCGGCGTTGAGCGAGGAGAGCGCGGCCGTCAGCACGACGAGGTTCATGACCACGTCGGCGCCCTCGACGCCGATCGACGCGAAGAACGTGACGAAGGGACTCTCCCCCGCCGAGTAGGCGGTGTACGGCAGCAGCAGCGACAGGAGCAGCACCGACCCGACGTAGAACACCGCGACGCGGAGGACCACCGAGTTGATCGCGCGCGGGAGGACCTTCTCGGGGTTCTTCGTCTCGCCGGCCGCCGTGCCGATCAGCTCGATCGAGGCGTAGGCGAAGACCACGCCCTGCATGAGGAGGATGGCCGGCAGCAGCCCGGCGGGGAAGAACCCGCCGTTGTCGGCGATGAGCGAGAAGCCGGTCGGGGAGCCGGAGGGCGTCCCGAACACGACGAAGTAGATGCCGACCGCGAGGAAGACCACCAGCGCCGCGACCTTGATGAGCGCAAACCAGAACTCGAGCTCGCCGAACACCTTGACCGAGACGAGGTTGACGCCCAGCACGAGCACGAGCGCCAGCAGGGCCCACACCCACTGCGGGACCGCAGCGATGAAGGGCACGTAGGCACCGAAGAACCGCATGTACAGCGCGGCGGCCGTGATGTCGACGATCGTCGTCGTCGCCCAGTTGATCCAGTAGAACCAGCCCGAGACGAAGGCCGCCTTCTCGCCGAAGAACTCGCGGGCGTAGGACACGAACGACCCCGAGGTCGGCCGGTGCAGGACCAGTTCGCCCAGTGCGCGCAGGATAAAGAACGCGAAGAGACCGCACACCGCGTACGCGACGACGATCGCCGGGCCCGCCGCGGCGAGCCGCCCGCCGGCGCCGAGGAACAGGCCGGTGCCGATCGCCCCGCCGATGGCGATCATCTGCACCTGCCGCGAGGTCAGGCGCTTGTGGTAGCCGGCGTCCTCGAGCGGAGGGGCGGGCGAGGTGTGCGGGGTGCCGGCGTCCGGACGGGCGTTCTCGGGGGTCGTGCTCACCCCCCTATCTTTCGCGGAGGAGGCCCGGATGCGCCAATTCTTCACCCGCGCGCGGCGCGGCCCGTTTCTCAGAGCCAGCGCTTCAGCTTGAACACCGCCCACAGCGTCACCGACGTCACGAGCATGAGCGCCAGCGCGAACGGGTAGCCGTATGCCCAGTGCAGCTCGGGCATGTCGTCGAAGTTCATGCCGTAGATGCCGCCGATCAGCGTCGGACCGAACAGGATGGCGGCCCATCCCGAGATCTTCTTGACCTGGTCGTTCTGCTTCAGCGAGGTCTCGGTCTGGCGCTGGGTGACGAGCGTCGCGTTCACGGTCAGGGCGTTGTCGAGGATCGCGCGCATCGAGGCGAGCTTCTCGGACACCCGGATGACATGGTCGAGGACGTCCCGCAACGACCGCTTCACCTCGATGTCGACGTCGTACTTGTCCGCGCCGCGCAGCAGCGACTCGAGCATGTCCCGCAGCGGATCGCCCGCCCGCTGCAGATGGATGACCTCGCGCGAGAGCCGGTAGATGCGTTGCGACAGCTCCACGCCGTCCGCCCCGAACAACGCGTCCTCCATCTCGTCGATGTCGTTCTGCAGACCGCGGGCCACCGGGTCGTACCCGTCGACGACCTCGTCGAGGATGGCGTAGAGCACGGCCTGCGGGCCCTGCGCGAGGAGATCGGGCTGTCCCTCCAGCCGCTTCCGCACGTGCGAGAGGTCCGGCACCTCGGCGTGCCGGACGGTCACCACGTAGTCGGTGCCGACGAAGACATGCAGCTCCCCGAACTCGATGGCGTCCTCCGCCTCGACGTACCGCGCCGGACGCAGCACGACGAACAGGTCGTCGCCGTAGCGCTCCAGCTTGGGGCGCTGATGCCCCGACAGGGCGTCCTCCACCGCCAGCGGATGCAGCGAGAACTCCGCCGCGACGCGCTCGAGCTCGTCCGCGGACGGCCGGAGCAGGCCGATCCAGCCCGTCCCCCCGTGCTCGCGCATGTACTCGAACGTCTGGTCCAGGCTCGTCGGGTTGTCGATCCGGTGACCGCCGACGTACACGGCGCTGTCGATGATGGCCATGCTTACGTTCTACCGCGCCCCGGGAGCGCCGGATGCCACCGCCCCCGCATCACAGCGAACCCGTCACTTCTCGGGGTCGTTGCCCCAGTTCATCAGCGAGTACCGCCAGTCGGTGTCGTGGATGTCGCCCTTCGGCTTCTGCGCGCTGTGGCGCTTGACGTAGCCGACGACCTTGCGCATGTGCTTCAGGTCGTCGTCGGTCAGGTCGGCCTTCTTCTTCTCGAGGATGCGGACGATGTGCCGCCCGCTCTCGTGACCGGTCGACTCGCCCCCGTCCTTCTTCTGGCCGACCGACTTCGACTCGTCGGTGTCGAGCCACTTCTTCAGCTCGCTCGCCGTCATGTTGACGGCCTCGTCGAAGTCCTTGCGGGTCTGGTCGTCGTCATCGCTCATGCCGACATCCTCGCCGGGGCCCCCGTCGCGCCCCGTCCCCTTGCGCGGGCCGCGACGCCGTGGCATCGGGTGTCCTCAGCCGAGCGGCTCGGCCAGGGGCTCGTCCGGCTCCGTGGTCCGCGCGGGCCGTCGGGCGGCCGCGCCCACCGCACCGATGCTCGCGGCGATGACGAGGGCGATGCCGCCGATCTCGAGCCAGGCGAGGTGCTGTCCCAGCAGGAGGAAGCCCGCCAGGGAGGCGGTGGCCGGGCCGAGGCTCATGAGGATGGCGAAGGCCGCGGCGGGGAGCCGACGCAGGGCGATGAGCTCGAGGGCGTACGGGACGGTGGACGACAGCAGCGCCACCGCCGCCCCGAGCGCGAGGATGTCGACGCGCAGCAGGGCGTCCTGCGCCTGCGCGACACCGAACGGCAGCGCGAGGACCGCGCCCACCGCCATCGCAAGGGCCAGACCGTCCAGACGGGGGAACTGACGCCCCACCCGCGCCGAGGCCAGGATGTACAGCGCCCAGCTGACGGCCGCCCCGAGCGCGAACAGGACGCCGACGGCATCCAACCGGTCCCATCCGCCCGCGCCGAGCGCGACGACTCCGGCGAGCGCGAGACCGGCCCACAGCCAGCGCGCCGCCCCGGTGGCCGTGATGATCGAGAGCGTCAGCGGGCCGAGGACCTCGATCGTGACGGTGACCCCGAGCGGAAGCCTCTCCAGAGCGAGGTAGAAGAGCCCGTTCATGGATGCCAGGACGACACCGAACCACACCACGGATCGCCACGACGCCGCCGAGTGGCCGCGCAGCCGGGGGCGGGCGATCAGCAGAAGGAGCAGGGCCGAGAAGAGCAGGCGGAGCATGACGATGCCCAGCGGTCCCGTGTCGGGGAAGAGGAGGACGGCGAAAGACGCGCCGACCTCCTGGCACGCCAGGCCGACGAGGACCAGCAGGGCGGCCGAGCCGGATCCGCCGCGAGCGGCGCTCACCCCGCGGGCGGGGCGCAGATCGCGTTGCCGTTGATGGCGTCGCGCTGCTGCTGGGCCGTCCAGGGCAGGCCGGCCTCGGGCACGGTCTGCCCGTCCGCGGCCGGCGCCTTGGAGGCGATCGCCGCGAGCTCCCACGCGAGCCAGGCGCCGACCCGGGGGGTGGCGCCGGAGTTGTTGAGCACGACCGCGACCGACATCCCCGTCGCGGGATCGGCGAATGCACCGGTGATGTAGCCCGGGGTCGAGCCGAACTGCCCGATGAGCGAGCCGGCCTGGTACGCCCCGCCGGACGTGGTGAACCACGTCGGCTCCTCGGGTCCGACGGGCAGGGGGCGCGCGAACCGTCCGGCGTCCTCGTCCACGAGGGCGCCCGTGGCGAGGGCCTGCGCGTAGCGACCCAGGTCGGTGATCGTCGAGACCGCGCCCGAGTCCGCGCCGCCGAAGCTGGCGGACGCCACGGTGACCTCGCCGGGGTCGGTGCAGTTCCAGACGCCCTCGGCGTTCGGCATGGACCAGTAGCCCTGCAGCGAGGCGCCGACGGACGGTGCGGACGCGACGGCGTTCGGCAGGGAGGTGGCCGAGAGACCGAGGCGGCCGGAGACGCGCTCGGCGACGAGGTCGTTGATCGACTCGCCCGTCGCGCGCTCGAGCGCGAGGCCGAGCAGGATGTAACCGGTGTCCGAGTCCGCCCAGGCGACGCCCGGGTCGTTGACGCGCGGGCTGGCGATGCCGAAGGCCATCAGCTCGCGCGGGTTCCACTCGCGGTCGGGGTTGCGCAGCCAGGAGGCCTGCAGCACGGAGGCGTAGGAGCCGAGGCCGGAGGTGCCGTCGCAGAGCTGTCGGAGGGTGATCGCGTCGTATCCGGGCAGTCCGCTGACCCACGTCGTGACGCTGTCGTCGAGACCGACGGTGCCGTCGGCGGCGACCTGGTACAGCACGTCGCAGGTCATCGCGCGCGTGACGTCCGAGACGCGGAAGCTCATGTCGGTCGAGACCTCGCCGCCGCCGGGTCCCTGCGTCCCGAGACCGGTGACCCAGGTGCCGCTCCACGGCGCCCACACGCCGACGATGGCCCCGGTCGACCCCGTCGCGATCATGGCGGAGGTCACGGCGTCCTGCAGCTGGGCGATCGTGTCGTCCGGCAGAGCACGGTCGACCTGCGCCGGCACGTCGACCGGCACCGAGGTCGGTCCGGTGCAGCCGCTTAGCACGGTCGTCAGGGCCGCGACCCCGGCGAGAGCGATGGCTGCGGAACGACGCCACCCGCGCATGTGCACCCCCGATATCCGGCGCTCGACGAAACGCGCGCCCATCGATTCAAACACACGCCGCTCACCCCGGCCGTAGGGTGTAAGGCCCCGCCCGGTCACGTCTGCATCACATCTAGGCTGACCGCATGCCGCACACCTTCGACGACGAGGCGGTCCGTGCCGTCCTGGCGCACATGAACTCCGACCACGTCGAGGACAACATCCTCATCGCCCGGGCTTTCGGACCGGATGCCACCGCCTCCGGCGCCACGATGACCGGGTTCGACGGCGACGGGGCCGACTGGTCCGTCGCCGGCCACGACGGCGCGCCCTTCCCGCTGCGGGTGGCGTGGCCGGGCGGACCCATCGAGGATCGACGGGCCGTCCGTCGCGAGGTCGTGGCCCTGTACGAGCAGGCGTGCGACCGCCTCGGCGTGGAGCAGCGACCCCACTGAGAATCGAGGGCGAATTGGGGGTTAGGTTCACCTAACCGTTTGCGTATGATGGCCGCATGAACGCCGTCGTCCCGTTCTCCTCCGCTCTCCGCGAGCGCTCGAGCAGCGCGCACTCCTCGAGCGAGCACGCGGGGTTCATGGCCGATCTCATCAACGGCTCCGGCACCCGCGAGGACTACGTCGCGCTCGTGACGCAGCACTGGTTCATCTACGAGGCGCTGGAGGCCGCGACCGAGCGCATGCGGGCGGACCCGGTGGCATCCGTCTTCATCAGCGACAAGCTCACCCGCCTGCCGGCCCTCGAGGCCGACCTCGCGTTCCTCATCGGACCCGACTGGCGCGACCGGGTCGCGCCGCTGCCGACGACGCAGGCCTACGTCTCGCGGATCCGCCGCGTCGCCGCCACCTGGCCGGGGGGCTTCGTCGCGCACCACTACACGCGCTACCTCGGCGACCTGTCCGGCGGCATCTTCATCGGACGCCTCATGCAGCGGCGGTTCGGGTTCGACACGAACGGCATCGGCTTCTACCTGTTCCATGACATCGCCGACCCCAAGGCCTTCAAGTGCGTCTACCGGGAGCAGCTCGACGCGGCGCCGTGGGACGATGCCGAGAAGGAGCGGGTCATCGACGAGGTGCTCGTGGCCTACCGGTTCAACACCGAGCTGTTCGAGGACCTCGCGCGCGCGAAGGCGTCTCAGGTCGCCTGAGCCGCGGCCTGGCGCGCGGTCCACGCCTGCTTCATGAAGCGGCGCACGTCCTCGTCGACGCGGATGTCGCTCGGCCGCAGCGGGCGCGACAGATACAGGCCCTCCAGTGATGTCAGACGACTGAGCGCCACGTAGGTCTGACCGGGGGCGAACGCCCCCGCGCCGAGGTCGACGACGGCGCGGTCGTAGGTCTTGCCCTGCGACTTGTGGATGGTCACGGCCCACGCCAGGCGGAGAGGGAACTGCGTGAACTCGGCGACGATCTCGCGCGAGAGGTTCTTCGTGCCCGGGTCGTAGGCGTAGCGGTACCTCTCCCAGACGGCGGGCTCGACGTCGTGCTCGACGCCGTCGACCTCGACGCGCACGGCGCCGCCGGCGATCCGGGTGACGGTGCCGATCGTGCCGTTGACCCACCGCGCGACCTCGCCGAACTGGGCGCTGTCGTTCCGCAGGAACATCACCTGCGCGCCCACCTTCAGGGTGAGCTCCAGCTCGGCGGGATAGTTCGCCTCGCCCCGGCCGAAGTCGCCGGAGATCTCCGCGTTGGCGGTCTGCGTGCGACCGACGAGTTCGTTCAGGTGGCGCCGGTTGATCTCGTTGACGCGGTCGTTCCGGGTGGCGAGCGTGATCACCGGATGCTCGCCGTCCGCGGGGTCGGGCGGCGTGCGGGCCCCGGCCGCGTTCAGCACGCCGGCCATGTCCGCCGTCACGCGCCCGTATCGCACGGCGTTCAGGAGCGCCTTGAACGCGGGGTCGGACTGCCGGTGGATCTCGACGAGCTCGTTGACGTGCAGGTCCGCGCCGTGGCGCCCGATGTCGATCAGTCCGTCGCCTCCCGCGTCGCCGGACCAGACCTTGGCGTCGAAGAACCAGAACGAGCGGTAGTGGTCGCGGATGTACCGCATCTCGTCGCCGCGCGGCGGGACGGGCGCCAGCTGGTACGGATCGCCGAACATGACGATCTGCGTTCCCCCGAACGGCTCCGCGCGCCGGCCACGGGCCTGACGGAGGGAGCGGTCGATGGCATCCATCAGGTCGGCGTTGACCATGGAGATCTCGTCGATAACGAGGGTGTCGATCGCGTTGAGGATCTTGCGGGTGGCGTCGTTCTGCTCGATGTCGCCGTTCGCGATGAGCCCGATGGGCAGCCGGAACAGCGAGTGGATCGTCTGCCCCTCGACGTTCAGGGCGGCGACGCCGGTCGGGGCGCACACCGCGATCTGCTTCTTCGTGTTCCAGGCCAGATGCTGCAGCAGCGTCGACTTGCCGGTGCCGGCCCGCCCCGTGACGAACACGTGCTCGCGCGTGTCCTCGATCAGCCGGAACAGCGCCTGCTGCTCGGCGGAGAGGGTGGGCGTGCTCACCGATTCATGGTAGTTCGCGCAGCCCGCTCCGCGGGGAGGTGGGGAGAGTCGCCGGTCTGGACGAGCGCCCGTCCACGGGTTACTGTGAGCGGTAACACGCCGCACGACGACGAGCGGCGCCTCGATGGAGAGAGAATATGCGCCGAGCTTCCGCGAGCCGTTCGACGACGCCTGCCGCACCCGTCTCGCCCCCGGCTTCGCGCCGCACCCGCCTGAGCCGCACCACCTGGGGCGTCACCGCGGCGGCGGCCCTGTGCGCGAGCCTCCTCAGTCCTGGCGTCGCGACCGCCGCCGGGCCCGAGGACGCCCTCATCGCCGACTTCACCTTCGACAGCGGCACGACCAGCTTCACCGGCGCGGGCGCCACTGCCACCACGCAGGGCACCGCGCGACTCGTCCCCGGCGTCTCGGGCAACGCGGCGCAGCTGAGCAGCGGGTTCTGGCTGAACGTCACGAAGAACGGCGGCTCGCCCCTGCTCGCCGGCGTGAACGACGTCACCATCTCCTACGACAGCAAGCCCGACGCCGCCGGCAACACCGGGTGGACGGTCTTCGCCGCCCGCAGCGCGGCGCGGCAGGAGTTCGCGCAGGAGCACTATCTCGGCTACCTCGACCGGACAACCGGCGTCACCGTCGAGCGCTACGACAACGCGGGCTCCCGGAACACGGCGGGCAACCTCGTCTCGACCGCGTACGCCACCGAGTGGAAGCACGTCGACCTCGTCATCTCCGGCGCGACCGCACGCCTGTTCGTCGACAAGAAGCTGGTGTCGACCAACACGTCGGGGCCCGCCCTGTCGCAGATCCTCGGCTCGTCGGGCGGTGTGCTGCAGATCGGCAAGGCCAACTGGGGCGGCGGGGAGTACTTCTCCGGCCTGCTCGACAACCTGCGCATCTACAACCGCGCCCTGACCCCCGCCGAGCTCGGACTGCCCGGTGTGCCGAGCGACGCGGCATCCGCCCTCGCCGTGCCCGCGCGCATCTCCGGCGACCTGCCCTCGTCCGTGCTCGGCAACGCCGTCACGTGGTCGGCGACCGGCCCCGGCGCGTCGCTCGTCTCCGCGGACGGTCGCATCGCACGGCCGTCCTCGGGTCCCGTCGCGGTCGAACTGACCGCCCGGATTGCGGGCGTTGCACAGCCGGTCACGGCGTCGGCGCAGATCCTCGACGCCGGCGGCGACATCGCCACCTACGTCAAGAAGGTCACGACGACCGGGGGCGTCAAGGACGACCCCCTCGCCTACGACGACGACCGGCGGGCCGACGCGCTCTACGTCTCGGCCCGGCCCGCCGGCGCCACGGCGTGGGAGCCGCTGAACCGCGCGCAGGCGATCCTGTACGCGACGTGGAGCGGCACGCAATCCGCGAACCCCCACGCCCAGCTCGGGTCGCCGACGCTGGTGCGCTTCGCCGACGGCTCGCTCGGCGCCGTGGCCGCGCAGAACAACGCCACCGACTCCGTGTACGTGTGGGACGCACCCGACGGTGCCACCTTCCGCAACCAGCGCACGGTCAGGATCGCCGCAGACGGGTCGGTGGTCCGCGATCCCCGCATCGAGTACGACGCCGCGAGCAGGAGATACAAGGCGTTCTGGACGGACGAGCTGACGGGAGAGGGCCGCGTCGCCCAGCTCGACGGCCTCACCGGCTCGAGCACCCCCGGTTCCCCCACCCGGGCCGACATCCGCACCCTCGGCGTCAGCGGAACGGGACTTCCCGGCTTCACCGCTCAGAACGAGGCGAGCACCTTCAGCCTGTCCAGAACGGAGTTCGACGTCTTCTACAAGAACTACGTGGACCTGCAGAACACCGGGGTCCGCGCCCTCGCGGACGTCCCCGTCGAGAACGGCCGGAAGGTGGATGCCGGCACCCTCCCGTCATCCGTCACCCTCGACTACAACGACGGCTCCACCAAGAGCCTGCCGGTGCAGTGGGATGCCGAGGACCTGGCCGCCGTCGACCCGCGGACGCCTGGTGTGTACGAGGTGTCCGGCACGGTCCAGCAGACCGCCGAGGAGATGGTCAACGACGCCCGCGCCGACCCGCATCTCTTCTTCAACGAGGACGACGCGCACTGGTACCTGACGGGGTCGCACTACTCGATCCCCTCGAACGCGCCCGACGACCAGCTCATCGACGCCAACGCCTACCGCAAGATCGGCCTCAAGCGCGCGACCACCATCGCCGGTCTCGCGGACGCGCCCGAGCAGATCGTCATCGACCCCGACAGCGGCACGCCCGGGAAGCAGAGCCAGTACCCCAACACCTTCTACGGGTGGGGCGGGTACATCTGGGCGCAGGAGTTCCACAAGATCAACGGTCAGTGGTGGATCGTCGCCGGCATGAACCGGGGCTATGCGCCCACCAACGGCTGGTGCGACAACACCGTGCTCATCCCCTATATCGGCAGCGAGGAGTCGCTGCGCGACGGGGGACTGGTGAACCAGGAGAACTGGGGGGAGCCGACCATCCTCGAGGGCGCCGCCTTCGACGTCTCCTACCTCGAGCGCGTGGAGAACGGCGTCACGCAGGGCTACTGGGTCATGCCCAACGGCGGACGGCTGCTCATCGGCACGGCGAAGATGGGCCCGGAGGGCACGGTTCCGCTCCTCGAGGGCGGGCTGAGCGAGGTGTACGCGATCAGCCAGCCGTGGGAGTACGGCAAGCAGGCGCCGACCCCGTCCGACAGCGACGAAGGCGCCGACCAGGGTGTCGTCGAGGCTCCGTTCATGATCGAGCAGGGTGACAACATCTACCTCACCTACTCCGGGGGAACGGTCGACAAGTACTACGACCTGGGGATGCTGCGAGCGAAGAAGGACGCGGACCTGAAGAACCCCGCCAGCTGGACCCGCGTCCCGTCGCCCGTCCTCACCACGAACGACACCTCCACCGGCCGCATCGGCGGTCAGGGGCAGGGCGGGCCGGGACACAACTCCTTCGCCGTGGACCCAGCGGGCAACCTCGTGCTGGCCTATCACGCGCGCCCCTACCCGGAGCCGCACACCGGTCCCGCCGCGGGCGGTCTGTTCGACCCCGACCGCAACAGCTGGTTCAAGGCCGTGAACGTCCGCGCCAACGGGATGCTCGACCTGTCGCTCACGTCCCAGCAGGAGGTCGCTCCGGCCAACCGCACCGTGACCGCCCGCGTCGTCGTGGCCCCCGCACCGGCAACGGTGCAGGCGACCGTGGTGCCGCGGTGCACGGCCGGCCGGGTGACCCTGGTCGTGACGGTCCGCAACACCGGCACGGCTCCGGTGAGTGGGACGATCACGAGCCCGTACGGCTCGAGCGCCTTCAGTGATCTCGCCGCCGGACGGTCCGTGTCGAAGGCCATCTCCGCCCGCACCGCGTCGGTCGCCGCGGGGTCCGTGACGGTCGGCGTCCAGGGCTCGTCCACGCCGACGACGGCCGACTACCGCGCACTCAGCTGTCGATGACCGCCCCGGCGCGATGGAATCCCGACGGTCGCTCCGCGTCATCATCCACGAGGGGGCGGCCCCCCGCGGTCGCGGGAGAAGAAAGCGCGGTGGCGGGGGGGCGGAGCAAGACCGCGCGTCGGACGACGCTGACAGAATGCAGGAATGCGCGTCGGTGACGCCGCTCATGAGGTGGACTCGGCCCCGCACGTCCTGCGGCACTGGGAGAGCGTCGGGGTGATCCGCCCCGAGCGGGACCCCTCCGGACGCCGCGCGTACGGCCCGCAGGACATCGTCAAGCTCCGTATCGTCCGCGCCTGCCAGCGCCTGGGCATCAGCCTCTCCGACATCCGGACCGTCATCCGAGGGACCAGACCCGAGCGGAAGGCGGTCGTCGAGCAGCAGCTCGCCTGGATCGAGGAGCAGCGGCGACAGCTGGATGCCGCGGAGGAGTTCCTGTCGCACGTCGTGAATTGCAGCGCCGCCGACGTGACGCGATGCGATGGATGGCGGCGCTACGCGGGACTGCCCCCACTGCACGAGCACCATGCCGGAGAGAACCGACCGTAGACGAGTCCGGGGTCAGGACGCGAAGCGCAACCCTGTCCTGTTTCGGCAACGTTAATTCCCGCCCGGAAGCTCCTGCTCGGGCGCCCTCCCGCGCGCCGACGGCCGTACGTTCGTCTCGTGACTTCCCCCGGAGTCAGCGCCGGTCCCCCCGTCGGCGCCCTGCACGCCCGCACCCCCCGGGCAAGAGAGGATCCCCATGTCCACGCGCACCCCCCGACGGTCACGGCTGACCGTCGCCGGCGCCGCGATCGCGATCGCCGGCGCCCTGACCGCCCTCAGCGCGGCCCCAGCGGCCGTCGCCGCGCCGGAGACGGACGACGAGTACATCGTCATGCTCCGCGACGGCGCCGTCGTCGACGACATCGTCCAGCGGCTCGGCAGCGTGCTCCCCGCCGGCTCGCTCACCCGCACGTTCGACGCCCTGGGCGGCTTCACTGCGACGCTGACCGGCTCCCAGGCCGCGCTGCTCGCGATGAGCCCGCTCGTCGAGACCGTCGAGCGCGACTCCGTCATGACCACCACGCAGGCGACGTGGGGTCTCGACCGCATCGATCAGCCCGACCTGCCGCTCGACGGCTCGTACACCCCGAACGGCACCGGTGCCGGCGTGACGGCGTACATCATCGACACCGGCATCGTGCCGGCGGATCCGGAGTTCTCCGGCCGGGTGACCCCGGGCTTCACCTCGATCGACGACGGACGCGGCACGGACGACTGCAACGGTCACGGCACGCACGTCGCCGGCACGGTCGGCAGCGAGACGTGGGGCGTCGCCACCGACGTCGACCTCGTTGCGGTCCGCGTCCTCGGATGCGACGGCTCGGGTTCTACGGCGGGTGTCATCGCCGGCATGGACTGGGTCGCCTCGCAGGCCCAGCGCCCGGCCGTGGCCAACATGAGCCTCGGCGGCCTGTTCAGCTCGGCGACCAACGCCGCCGTCGACCGCATGACCGACCGCGGCATCACGGTCGCCGTCGCCGCGGGCAACAGCTCGCTGCCGGCCTGCACGTCCTCCCCGTCGTCGGCGGCGTCCGCGCTGACGGTAGCCGCGAGCTCGCGCACCGACGAGCGCGCGTCGTTCTCGAACTTCGGCAGCTGCGTCGACCTGTTCGCGCCCGGCGTCGACATCACCTCGACGTGGCTCGACGGCACGACCAACACGATCTCGGGCACGTCGATGGCCGCACCTCACGTCGCCGGCGTCGCCGCCCTCGTGCTCGAGCAGGCTCCCGGGGCCTCTCCCGCAGACGTGACGTCGACAGTCCTCGGCGACGCCGTCGAGGGCAGGATCACCGGCGCGCTCTCGCCGAACCTGCTGGTGCAGGTGCCGTAAGGCCGGCAACATCCCGCGGGCGGCGCACGCCCGCGCATCAGCAGGGAGTCCCCTTCTCGCCACTCCGGCGCGGAGGGGACTCTTCTGTACAGGCGGCGCAAGCGAGAAGGGGCCTTGACCTCACGTCGACATGAAGTCGCACGATGGTGTCCGACCCCATCCGGAAGGAATCCCCATGTACGACACCATCGTCCTCGGCGGCGGACCGGCGGGCCTCCAGGCCGCCCTCACCCTCGGCCGCATGCACCGGCGCACGCTCCTCATGGACTCGGGCGTCTACCGGAACGGCACCGTCTCCCACGCCCACAATCTGCTGACCAACGACGGCCGCGACCCCGCCGAGCTGCGCGCCCTGGCCCGCGCGGAGCTCGCGGCCTACGCGACGGTGGAGATCCGGGATGCCGCCGTCTCGCAGGTCCGTCGCGACGGCGACGCCCTGGTGGTCGAGGTGGACGGCGCCGAGCTGCGTGCCCGCACCCTCGTCCTGGCCACGGGTCTCCACGACGAGCTCCCGCCGATCCCGGGTCTCGCCGAGCAGTGGGGCGACCGCGTCGCCAACTGCCCGTTCTGCCATGGACACGAGTTCGCCGGTCGCCCCGTGGCGGTGCTGAACGCCGACCCGCACGCGCAGTTGCTCGCCCGCATGCTCGGGCCGGTGGCATCCCAGGTCCTCGTCATCGACCCCGCGGAGGTGAGCGAGGTGCGCCGGACGGATGACGGGCTGGCGCTCCTCCGCACCGACGGCACGGTCCACGAGGTGGCCGGGGCCTTCGCCGCGCCGGTGTCCCGTCAGCGCGCCCCCTTCGCCGAACAGCTGGGGCTGGAGATCAGCGAGTCCGGTGGCGTGCGGACGGATGCCTTCGGACGGACCAGCGCGCCGGACGTGTACGCCGCGGGCGACATGGCGCACCCCGCGCACCTCCCCGGCCCGATGGCCTCCCTCGCTGCGGCGATCGCCTCCGGACAGCTCGCCGCCGTCGCCGTCGTGCAGTTCTTCGCGGCCGAGGAGGTCACAGCCGCGTGACGACTCCCCGTCACACGCGGCGTTCGTGGAGGTGGGATTCCTAGACTGGACAGGTGGACAACGCTGGCGGGGGGCCGACGACGCCCGAGGGGGTCGTCGCGCGTCGGGGTCGCGGACAGCGGCTCGTCGCCGAGCTGATCGCGCTCGGCCTCGTCGGCGTCCTCCTCCTCACAGCGCTCGGCGCCGGTGCCGGCGCGCTGTATCGCGACGTCTACGGTCCCCGCGCCTTCGTCACCCACTATCTCGACCTCCTCGCGGAGGGCGACGCGGCGGAGGCGCTCCTGGTGCCGGGCGTGGCGGTGGACTCGGTCGAGCTCGAGGCCGCGGGTCTGCCCGCGTCGGCGTCGGAGGCGCTCCTGCGCCCGGCCGCGATGTCGGAGATCTCGGATGCCACCGTGGTCGACGAGACCGCCGACGGCGATGTCACGCGGGTCACGGTCGCCTACACCGCGGGCGGCTACGCCGGGCGATCGACGTTCACCGTGCGGCAGGACGGGTGGATCGGCGTCGTCCCGCGGTGGACCTTCGCCGAGAGTCCCCTCGGCGTCATCGAGCTCACCGTGCGCGGCTCGATGAGCTTCGACGTCAACGGCTTCGAGATCGACAAGCGTCAGGTCTCGATCGACGGAGTGGATGCCGACCCGTCGGCATCCGTCCCCCTCCTCGTCTTCTCGCCCGGGCTCTACTCCGTCGGCGTGGACACCGCCATCTCGGCGACACCGGGGGTCGCCGTGCTGGCCGACTCCCCGCTCACCGGCATCCCGGTCGATGTGCAGGCGGAGCCGACGGACGAGTTCGTCGACGTCGTCCAGCAGCGGGTCAACGACTTCCTGTCCGAGTGCGCGGCACAGCAGGTGCTGCAGCCGACGGGGTGCCCGTTCGGGCTCACGGTGCGCAACCGCATCGACGGCACGCCGACCTGGTCGATCTCGCGCCAGCCGACCGTCACGGTCGTCCCCGACGGGGCCGGGTGGCGCATCCCCTCGGCCGAGGCCGTCGCGCACATCGAGGTCGAGATCCGCTCCATCTACGACGGCTCCCTCCGCAACGTCTCGGAGGACGTCCCGTTCCTCGTCGACGGCGCCATCACCGTGCTGCCCGACGGGACGGCCTCGATCCTCGTCGGCGGAGGCATGGAGAGCGACTGACCCCGGGTCTCGGTCCCTGTTCGCCCCGTCTTCCGCGGAACCCGCGCGACGCGGCATGCGATTGCGAACAATTTGCCCGTCGCCGGGGATCAGACGCGGTTGCGGGCGGCCTCGCGCTCGGCGCGGCGCGCATCGCGGGCGGCGAGCTTCGCCAGCTCCTCGTTGTACGCGTCGAGCTCCACGTCCCCGACGCGGTCCACGTGGCGGTCGCGGCGCTTCTGCTGACGCTCGTCGCTGCGCGACCACTGGATCGCGACGGTGATGGCCAGGATGAGCGTGGGGATCTCACCGACCGACCAGGCCACGCCTCCGCCGATGTACTGGTCCTGCAGCGGCGTCGGACCCCACTGGCGGCCCATCGCGCCGAACCACTCGGCGACCATCAGGCCGGAGTTCATCATGATCGCGATGCCGAAGAACGCGTGCATGGCCATGATCGCGATGAGCACGAGCAGGCGCATCGGGTAGGGCAGCCGGTACGGGACCGGGTCGATGCCGATGAGGCTGAGCACGAAGAGGTACCCGGTGATGAGGAAGTGCGCCACCATCCACACGTGTCCGAGGTGGTCGTACAACGACCACCGGAAGAGGTCCGTGTAGTAGAACGCCCACAGCGAGCCGATGAACAGCCCGGCGGTCACGTAGGGGTTAGTGAGGATCTTCGCCGCCGGATTGTGCACGGCCCACAGGATCCATTCGCGCCCGCCGCGGGTGCCGTCCTCGCGCTTGCGGATCGCGCGGGCGGCCAGCGTCACCGGCGCCCCCGCGACGAGGAGGAGCGGGATCGCCATCGACAGCAGCATGTGCCCGATCATGTGCATGCTGAACAGGTAGTCCTGGTAGACGTTGATCGGTCCGGACGTCACCCAGAAGACGCCGAACATGCCGAGGCACCACATCACCGTGCGGTAGACGGGCCAGCTGTCGCCGCGACGGTGCAGCCGCCAGGCGCCGGCCAGATAGAAGAAGACGGCGAACGCGACGACGAGCGCCCAGAGCAGGTCGATCTCCCACGCGGTGAACCAGCGGTCGATGGTGAACTCCGGCGGCAGCGGCGCCCCGGTCAGCACCTCCGCGGCCGTGGTGTCGACGGGAGGCAGCTCGTTCGCGGGCGGGGGCGTCCGCGCGAGAGCCGCGGCGACACCGCTTGCGACGCCCATGAACGCCAGCTCGAGGAGGATGACGCCCCAGAAGCGGCGCGACCCCGGCTCCTCCCCCATCCGGGCGATGAGCCGGCGGCGGTACCAGGCGCCGAGCACGCCCATGGCGAGGAGCGCCACGACCTTCACGAGGACGAGGACGCCGTACGGCGTCCAGAGGTTCTCCCAGCCGACCAGTCCGATCGAGGCGCGGACAGTCCCGGAGATCGACACCACGATGAACGCGACGAGGGCGATCGAGGAGTACCGCAGCAGCACCGTCTGGAGTTGCGACCGGGACATCACCGGGCGGACCGCGACGAGCAGGATGAGCCCGCCCAGCCAGACCGCCGCGGCGAGGATGTGGAGCACGAGCGACGTGACGGCAGCGGTGTGGCTGGCCTCGGTGCCGGCGTGGCCCTGAGTGCCCATCGGAACAAGCGCCGCCAGCGCGGCGATCGCGACGAAGAGCGTCGGAATCCAGGAGCGGACCGCGAAGGTGAGGACGGTGAGCACGGCACCGGCGATCGCCGTGATGAGCCAGGTGCGCCCGGTCTCCTGTTCGACCAGGAAGCGACCCAGCTGCTGACCGAAGACGGCGTCGGCGGTCGGCGTGGCCGGGATGACGTTGAGGAAGGTGAAGAACCCGGTGACGGCGGCCACGAGCGTGAAGACGGCCGCTCCGATCGACGCCGTGTCCAGGGCCACCTCGAAAGGCCGCTCACCCGCCTTGAGGGAGAAGAGGGCCAGGACGAGCGAGCCGACCATCGTGGCTGCGCTGATGTTCACGACCACCGTGGCCACGGGCAGTCCCCAGCGGACGACGGGCCCGGGATCACCGATGAGCAGAGGAGCTGCTCCGCCGCCGTACGCCAGGCCGGCGATGACGGCGACGAGCGAGACCACGACGAGAAGGACGGGTCCCGCCACACGGAGAGCTCGGGCGTTCACCCTGCAAGCCTACGTCTCGCGGGAACGCAGAAGGGGGGATGCCGCTGGGCATCCCCCCTTCATCGACGCAGCTCGTCTTACTTGACGGCGGCCTTCAGCTTGGAGCCGGCGGTGACCTTGACGCGCTTGCCCGCGGGGATCGAGATCTCCTCGCCCGTCTGCGGGTTGCGGCCGGTGCGCGCCGAGGTGGCGACCTGCTCGAAGGCGATCCAGCCGGGGATCGAGACCTTGCTGCCCTTGGCAACCGCGTCCGAGACGGTGGAGAAGAGGGAGTCGAGCACGCTCGAGACGGCGGACTGGCTCTGCCCGGTCGCGCTGGCGATGCTCGCGACGAGCTCGGTCTTGGTGATGGACTTGTCGGCCATGGGGTTGTCCTCCAGACGACGCGACGGTCGCCTCTCTTTACATCGGACGAGGAGGATTCCTCCTCGGTGGTCGGGAGACCGCCTCGACAGTATCAACCGAACCGCGGAAATACGCGGATTTTGAGCCGATTGGGCCGTTCCGGGCCGGCGTGTCGCGGTACACGTGGGGGGAATGGGGCTGACGGGGAGGCTGAGACGTCAGACCGACGGCCGCGCCGGGCGCAGCACCGCCACCGCCAGCGCGAGCGACACGAGGCACATTCCGAGCACGACGGCGAGGAACACGTTCCATCCGGCTTCCCCGAAGATCACGCCCAGCAGCCAGCCGAAGACGCTCGAGCCGCCGTAGTACCCCAGGTAATAGAGGGACGATGCCTGTGCGCGGGCTTCGGGACGGGATGCCACGGGTGTCCATCCGGACGCGACCGCATGGGCCCCGAAGAACCCGGCGGTGAACACCACGAGTCCGACGACGACCACCGGGAGGACCGGGACCGCCATGAGGAGGACGCCCGCCGCTGCCACCCCGATGCTGGCGACCAGGACGATGAACCGACCGTGCCGCACGGCGAGGGCGCCCGCCCGTGGGGACGACACCGTCCCGGCCAGGTAGGCGAGGAACAGGAGAGTGACCACCACCGGCGAGAGGGAGAAGGGAGGCGCGGCCAGGTGGAAGCCTAGGTAGTTGTAGACCGCGACGAACGCCCCCATCAGAAGGAAGCCCTGCGCATAGAGGACCAGCTGTGCCGGTGTCCGGAGGTTCATCCACAGACGCGCGACCAGCGAGGGGCCTCGGTCGCCCCGCTCGCGTGACCGGCCGGCGACGAATCCACGCGCCCGGGGAACGAGGACGAGGAAGAGGGCGGCGGCACCCGCGCAGAGGAGAACGGCGGATGCCACTCCCCACCGCCATCCGACGAGCTCGCCGACGGGACCCGCGATGATGCGCCCGCTGAGACCGCCGACCGTCGTGCCGGCGATGTAGGAGCCGGCGGCCGCCGCGACGTGACGCGCGTGCACCTCCTCGCTGAGATAGGCCAGCGCGACCGCGGGAACAGCGCCCAGCGCGACGCCCTCGGCGAAGCGCAGGGCCAATAGCGTCGTCACGTCGGGCGCAACCGACGCCCATCCGCCCAGAAGAGTCGCTGCGACGACACCCACCCCCATCGCGGGAACGCGTCCGACGCGGTCCGCGACACCGGACCAGGGGATGACAGCCGCCGCGAGACCGAGCGTGGACGCTGACACCGTCAACGCGGAGGTCGCGGGCGGAACGCCGAGGTCGGCAGCGATCAGCGGCAGCACCGCCTGCGGCGCGTAGAGCTGCGCGAAGGTGGCGATGCCGGCGAAGAACAGCCCCACGAGGAGCCGTCGGTAGTCGCGACTGCCCGGCTCATGCCCTGCGAACGCGATCACCCTTCGACCCTACTCACGCCATGGCGGGGGCGTCGAAATGTGCCTGTAAATGCGAAATGGCCACCCAGCGTTGGGTGGCCATTTCGTTGAAGAAGTCCGGCGGTGTCCTACT
>NZ_JBMRJR010000009.1:0-11348 GCF_049384025.1 Microbacterium sp. HMH0099
GCCGCGATACCCGCGACCTTGCCCACCACACCATCAGCGATCGTCGTCTTGCCCGCGGCAGGGGCCTCCGAGCCGCGGGTGGGGCGGTTCACGCGCGAACCGGACTGGGGGGTGGGGGTGGTGGTGTCGGTAGCCATCTCGGATTCCTTTCACGCTGGTCCCCGGACGGTCCGGGGGAGGCGGTGATCGCCTACAGACCTAAGACGTACCGGGTCCAACTTTCGTCACGCGGGGATTGCGGATCACTGACCGAATGTGTATTCGGCTACATACACCTGGCGGTGCTCAGGTGGGGGTCTCTTCGCGCTCGGCGCGGAACGACTGCTGCAGGGTCCGCACGCTGACTCCCGCCGTTGCGGCGATGTCGTGCACAGTGAGGGGCCGGGTGATGTTCGCCTCGGAGAAGCGCACCGCTCGTTCCACGGCGCTTGAACCGCGGTGGCGGTCGGGGATGGACGGCGCGGCCCCGGCTAGAGCGGGGGGTCGAGCGCGCGGAGCGCGGCATCCATCCGGGTCGCGAACTCGGCATAGCCCGCGTCGTTCGGGTGCAGGCCGTCCGCGGCGATCCAGTCCTCGGGCGAGCCCGCGTAGTGCCCGTCGAGCCACCGGCTGGCACCCGGGATCCAGTCGGCGTCGATCCGGGCGGCCGCGTCCCGGACCCATCCGATGATGACGTCGACCGACGCGGGTCGTTCCGCCGTGTACCAGAACGGCTCGACGACGATGATGCGTGCGTCGGGGAGCTCCGTGTCGAGCCGGGTGAGGTCGCGGTCGATCGTCGCGCGGATCCGATCCGCGGCGGCGTCGTAGCTGAAGTTGTCGTTCAGGCCCATCGTCACGAAGACGATGTCCGGGTCGTCGGCGATGATCTGCGCGGGGATGTCGTCGAGGCCGGCCCCCATGCGGTCCCGCCGGTTCACGAAGCCGAGCCCGTTCTCGCTGCGGTTGATCTCGGTCCACCCGCGATCGGTGCAGATGATCGTCGACCAGCGGAGGTCGGGCGACGAGGCCCCCGTGCCGCGGGTGTAGGAGTCCCCGTAGAAGGCGACGACGGGGCGGTCCTCGCCCCCGGCCTCCACCGGCGGCGGCGTCGCCGGCGTCGGGGTGCATGCGCTGAGCACTGCGACGAGCGCCGAGGCGAGCAGGACTGTCCGGACGCGGCGCATAGGACCATTCTCGACCGCGCCCCCGGGGCCCGGGGTCGATCGGCAGGGGCGGGTCTCAGCCGTCTGCGGGCTTCTCCGACGCGACGATGACGGGCCCGTGGGAGGGAAGGTGCTGCTCGGCATCCGGCGCCATTTGGAACGTCATGGGCTCCCGCGTCTCCGCTTCCGGCCAGGTGTCGGCGGGCTCGGGGACGACATGGAGACCCTGCGGTCCCGCCGCCGTCAGCGTCAGGGCCTGCACCCAGGCGCGGTTGATGTGCGGCGTCCGCGAGCCGTGGAACTTGTAGAGGATGTTCGAGTTGGGATGCAGCCAGATCGTCGTCCGCCCGCCGCCGATGCTGATGTCGTCCTTCCAGCTGAACGTGAACGACTCGTTCCGTCTCAACTTCGTCGTGATCACGCGTTCGAGGTGACTCAGCAATCGGTCCTCGAACTCGACCCTGACCAGCGTCTCCACGATGAACTTCCCCATGCGGGCCTCCCCAGGATGCCGTGGCGACGTGTCCCGGAGGGGACGGCGAAGACGTCGCCGACGGTCACCGTGTTCCCCAGAGTCCTCGGCCGAGCCGCCCGCGGCAAGGGGTGCGCCGAAGGAGCGCAGGAGTTGCGTTCCGTGGCCGGGTGTGGAAGACGTCACGGGGGTAGGAGGGGCCTCGCCGGTGGCGCGGTTCGATCTCGATCATCGGGAATGTTGCTGCCAGGACGCAGCGGCATCCGTCAGCATCGTCCCGACCCGTCGTCGAAGGAGACGCCATGACCCCCACCGTCCGTACCCGCGTCGCCATCGTGGGTGCCGGCCCCGCCGGACTGATGCTGTCCCACCTGCTGGCCCGGGCGGGCGTGGACTCGATCGTGCTGGACAAGCGCTCGCGCGACGAGATCGAGAGCACGATCCGCGCCGGCATCCTGGAGCAGGGCACGGTCGAGCTGTTGGACGCGATCGGCGAATACTCGCGGGCGCGAACCGTCGGTCGCCGCCACGATGGCATCGAGCTGCACGTCGAGGGGGAGCAGCACCGCATCGACTTCGCCGCGTCCGTGGGGCGCGCCGTGTGGCTGTATCCGCAGCACGAGGTGCTCAGGGACCTCGTGGCCGCGCGCCTCGCCGGCGGACAGGACCTACGGTTCGGCGTGGACGTCGAGGGCGTCGACGGCGGGGACCGGCCGCGCGTCCACGCCCGTGACGCGGACGGCGTCGCCGTCGAGATCGAGGCGGACTTCGTCGTGGGGTCCGACGGATCGCGCAGCGTCGTGCGCTCGGCCGTGACCGGCGACCATCAGAACGGCTTTTTCCGGGAGTACCCGTTCGCCTGGTTCGGGATCCTGTGCGAGGCGCCCCCGAGCGCCGACGAGCTGATCTACAGCAACTCGCCCGACGGCTTCGCGCTCGTCAGCCAGCGCTCCCCGGCCGTCCAGCGCATGTACTTCCAGTGCGATCCCGACACGGACATCGCCGCGCTGACGGAGGACGAGATCTGGGGCGAGCTGCAGAAACGCGTCCCGGGCACGGTCCTGCAGACGGGTCCGATCTTCCAGCGCGACGTCCTACGCTTCCGCAGCTTCGTCGCGGGCGAGCTCCGCCGCGACCGCGTCGCCCTCGTCGGCGACGCGGCCCACACCGTGCCCCCGACGGGGGCGAAGGGCATGAACCTCGCAATCGCCGATGTCCGTCTGCTCGCGGACGCCCTGGCGACGCTGCTCCTCGACGGCGACGAGCGCCTCATCGACACCTACTCGGAGCGGGCGTTGCGCCGCATCTGGAAGGCGCAGCACTTCTCCTGGTGGATGACGACGATGCTGCACACCGCCCCGGACGCGTCGGGGTTCGATCGCGGCCGGCAGCGGGGCGAGCTGCGCAGCCTCGTCGAGTCCGCCGCGGGTCGCGCCTACCTCTCGGAGGGCTACTGCGGATGGCCGCTGGACGAGTGATGCACGGCATCACGACCCCTTATGTCTGATTGAGGCAGCACGACGAAGTGTCGGCGCCGCGCCCGCCCCCTGGACGAGATGGCAGTCTGCGGCCCGCGGTACGGCGTCTTTACTGGGCACATGACCGACAACGAGCTCCCCGTCATCGCGCATTGGATCGACGGCGCCGCCACGACCGGTGCCGGGGACCGCACCGCTCCCGTCTACAACCCCGCGACCGGCGCCGTGCAGGCGCACGTCGCCCTGGCGGACCAGGCGGACGTCGACGCGGCCCTCGCCTCGGCCGAGCGCGGGTTCGCCGAGTGGAGCGGCTACTCCATCGCCCGGCGGCAGAGCGTTCTCTTCGCCTTCCGCGAGCTGTTGAACGCCCGCAAGGGCGAGCTGGCGGAGATCATCACCGCGGAGCACGGCAAGGTCCGATCGGATGCCATGGCCGAGATCCTCCGCGGGCAGGAGGTCGTCGAGCTGGCCACCGGCTTCCCCCACCTGCTCAAGGGCGCGTACTCCGAGAACGCCTCCACCGGGGTCGACGTGTACTCCCTGAAGCAGCCCCTCGGCGTCGTGGGGATCATCAGCCCCTTCAACTTCCCGGCGATGGTGCCGATGTGGTTCTTCCCCATCGCCCTCGCCGCGGGCAACGCCGTCGTCGTCAAGCCCAGCGAGAAGGACCCGTCGGCATCCCTCTGGGTGGCGCGCCTGTGGAAGGAGGCGGGCCTGCCGGACGGGGTGTTCACCGTGCTCCAGGGCGACAAGGTCGCCGTCGACGGCCTGCTCGCGTCGCCGGTCGTCCAGTCCATCTCGTTCGTGGGCTCCACCCCCATCGCGCAGTACATCTACGAGACGGCGGCCCGGAACGGCATGCGCGTGCAGGCGCTCGGCGGGGCGAAGAACCACATGCTCGTCCTGCCCGACGCCGACCTGGATCTCGTCGCCGACTCCGCCGTCAACGCCGGATTCGGTGCCGCGGGGGAGCGGTGCATGGCCATCTCGGTCGTGCTCGCCGTCGAGCCGGTCGCCGACGCGCTCGTCGCGAAGGTCCAGGAGCGCATCGCGACGCTGCGCATCGGCAACGGCGCCGGTGCCGACGAGCCCGACATGGGCCCGCTCATCTCCGCCGCGCACCGCGACAAGGTGTCGTCGTACGTGGACACCGCCGAGGCCGACGGAGCCCGCGTCGTCGTCGACGGTCGCGGATTCACCGTCGACGGGCACGAGGACGGCTTCTTCTTCGGGCCCACGCTGCTCGACGCGGTGCCGACCACCTCCCGCGCCTACACCGAGGAGATCTTCGGTCCCGTCCTGTCGGTCGTCCGCGTCGCGTCCTACGAGGACGGGCTCGCCCTCATCAACAGCGGCGAGTTCGGCAACGGCACGGCCATCTTCACTAACGACGGCGGTGCCGCCCGCCGGTTCCAGAACGAGGTACAGGTCGGCATGATCGGCATCAACGTGCCGATCCCCGTCCCGGTGGCGTACCACTCCTTCGGCGGATGGAAGAAGTCGCTGTTCGGAGACGCCAAGGCGTACGGCACCCACGGCTTCGACTTCTTCACCCGTGAGAAGGCCGTCACCAGCCGCTGGCTCGACCCCGCCACCCACGGCGGCATCAACCTCGGCTTCCCCCAGAACGCCTGATCGCGTCCGCCCGCCACAGAACGGAGCACCCCATGGCCCTGCCCCTGGACACCCCCCGCAACGCGTCCGTCAGCGAGCGCGACCGCCGCAGCGTCTTCCACTCGTGGTCCGCGCAGCGCGCGCTGGCCCCGCTGCCCCTCGCGGGCGGCTCCGGCGTCGAGGTGTGGGACGAGGACGGCCGCCGCTACCTCGACTTCTCGAGCCAGCTCGTCAACGTCAACATCGGGCACCAGCACCCCCGGGTCGTCGCGGCGATCCAGGAGCAGGCCGCGACCCTGACGACCGTCGCGCCCGCGCACGCCAACGACGTCCGCGCGCACGCCGCGGAGCTCATCCTGCAGCGTGCACCCGAGGGCTTCTCGAAGGTGTTCTTCACCAACGGCGGAGCGGACGCCAACGAGAACGCCATCCGCCTGGCCCGCCTGACGACCGGGCGCGACAAGATCGTGTCGCACTACCGCTCGTACCACGGCAACACCGGAGCGGCCATCACGGCGACCGGTGACTGGCGACGGATGCCGAACGAGTACTCCCGCGGTCACGTCCACGTCTTCGGGCCCTACCTGTACCGCTCGGAGTTCTGGGCCGAGACCCCGGAGCAGGAATGCGAGCGCGCCCTCCGGCATCTCGAGCGCACGGTCCAGGCCGAGGGTCCGGACACCATCGCGGCCTTTCTTCTCGAGACCATCCCGGGCACCGCGGGCGTCCTCGTCCCGCCGCCGGGGTACCTCGCCGGCGTCCGCGCGATCGCCGACCGCTACGGCATCCTCCTCATCCTCGACGAGGTGATGGCCGGCTTCGCCCGCACCGGCGAGTGGTTCGCGTTCGACGCGTTCGACGTCCGGCCCGACGTCATCACCTTCGCGAAGGGGGTCAACTCCGGATACGTCCCCGTGGGCGGCGTGGTCATCTCCGACCCGATCGCGGCGGTCTTCGACGACCGCGTCTTCCCCGGGGGTCTGACCTATTCCGGACACCCGCTCGCCGCGGCATCCATCGTCGCCGCGCAGCAGGCCATGGCGGACGAGGGCATCGTCGAGAACGCGCGTCGCATCGGCGCCGAGGTCATCGGGCCCCGCCTGGAGGCGCTCGCCGCGGAGTCGTCGCTGGTCGGCGAGGTGCGCGGACGCGGGGTCTTCTGGGCCGTCGAGCTCGTCGCGGACCCGGTGACGCGCGCGCCGCTGGCGGCCGCGGACATGGGGGCGATCAAGGCCGCGATGCTCGACCGGGGCGTTCTCGGGTTCTTCGCCGACAACCGCGTTCACGTCGTACCGCCCGCCGTGATCGAGGACGCCGACGCCCATCGCGGGCTCGACGTGCTCGCCGACGTCCTCCGGGCGCACGAGGGCTGAGCGCGTGGTGCGGGGGCGTGCCATGCGGCGGGAGCGCATCCCGCCGACCGCGTACGGCCATCGTCCGCGCACGGACCCCCGCCGCATCGAGGAGTCCCTGAAGGATGCCGCGCCGATGCCGTTCTGGCTGGACGATGTGCCGGGCCCCATGCCCCATCCGCCCCTGGCGGGCGCGCGCGAGACCGACCTGCTCATCGTCGGGGGCGGGTTCTGCGGCCTCTGGACCGCGATCATCGCGAAGGAACGCGACCCGCAGCGGGAGGTCGTGCTGATCGAGGCCGTTCGCACGGGGTGGGCCGCCAGTGGCCGTAATGGCGGGTTCGTCGAGGCGAGCCTGACCCACGGCGAGGAGAACGGCGCCCTGCACTTCTCCCGCGAGCGGGATGTGCTCGCCCGGCTCGCGACGGAGAACTTCACCGCCCTGCGGGACACGATCGCGCGCTACGGCATCGACGCCGAGTGGGAGGAGACCGGCATGCTGACGGTCGCCACGGAGCCCCACCAGGTGCCGGGGCTCCGCGACGCCGCACGTGACGGCGGGGGCGACTACCTCGAGGGGGAGGCGTTGGACGCGTACGCGTCGTCGCCGGTGTACCGCGCCGGCCTGCTGACCCGCGACGAGCACGCCTACGTCCATCCGGCCAAGCTCGCCTTCGGTCTCGCGCGGGTCGCCGAGAAGCTCGGGGTGAGGATCCACGAGCACACCCGGGCCACGGGGCTGCGTGCGCCGCGGAGCGGGCGGGTGGAGGTCACCACGCCGGACGGTGTCATCCGCGCCCGCCGGGTCGCCCTGGCGACGAACGTCTTCCCGTCGCTCCTCCCGGCCCTGCGGCTGTTCACCGTACCGGTCTACGACTACGTCCTCATGACGGAGCCCCTGTCCGCCGAACAGCTGGCCGCGATCGGGTGGACGGGGAGACACGGCATCGCGGACTCGTCGCGCGAGTTCCACTACTACCGCAAGACGGCGGACGACCGGATCCTGTGGGGCGGATACGACGCCGTCTACCACCGGGGACGACGCGTCCGCCCGTCGCAGGACCAGCGCCGGGAGACGTTCGAGCGGCTCGCCGACCACTTCTTCCTCACCTTCCCGCCGCTCGACGGGGTTCGGTTCACGCACGCATGGGGCGGCGCGATCGACATGTCGACGCAGCTCGTCGCCTTCCACGGCGCGGCGAAGAACGGACGAGTCGCCTACAGCGCCGGGTACACCGGCCTGGGGCTCGGGGCCACGCGTTTCGGCGCCGAGGTGATGCTCGACCTGCTCGAGGGGCGGGACACGGAACGGACCCGCCTGCGGATGTCGCGCCGGCTGCCGGTGCCGATCCCGCCGGAACCGTTCGCCTTCCCGCTGATCCAGCTGATGCGGCGGGCGGTCGCCCGGTCCGACCGGAACGGCGGCAAGGACGGCCTCCTCCTTCGTCTCGCCGGCCTGTTCGGCGTGGGCTTCGACTCCTGATCGCCGTTCCGGCCGTCAGGGGGAGCCGGTCGAGGCCCGGCGCGGGTCAGGCGTCGCGCTCGCCCGTGGGCTCGGCGTCGCCCATCTGCCGGAGGGCGAGCGGGAGGAGCATCTGCACGGCGGCGTCGACGATCTCGTCCAGACGGTCCGCGGGGATCCGCCCGGCCGCGGTGAGGGCGCTGATGCCCTCGGTGGTGGCGGCGAGCAGATAGGGGAGCGGCCCCAGCGCGTCCGGATCCTTCTCACCGAGGAGCTCCGCTCCCAGCGCGAAGAAGCGGGCGGCCGAGGTCTGCGCCGCCGGTTCGCGCTCAGGGCGCGTGCCCCCCGCGGGGGTCGCGAACATCAGCTGCATGAGGGGTCCGTTGCGGTGGGCGAACCGCACATGCGCCCTCACGTACGCGGCGAAGCGCGACGGGAAGTCCTCCGGGCCGCTGGCCGCGACCAGCTCGTCACGAAGTTCGTCGAAGCCGTCGGCCGCGATGGCATCCAGGACAGCATCCCGGTCCGGGAAATGCCGCAGGGGCGCTCCGTGGCTGACGCCGACGCGCCGGGCGAGCTCGCGGACGGTCACCGCCTGCGGACCGTGCTCGATCAGGAGCGCACGACCCTCGCGGACGAGCTCCTGGCGGAGCGACCCGTGGTGATAGGAGCGCGCCGCCTCGGTCATCCGCCCAGGCTAGACGTTGACAGCAATGTAGACAATGTCTACATTGAACGTCATGGCCCCTGAGAGCACCGGTCGCGCGGGGACCGACACCACCGTCGTCATCACCGGAAGTACGAGCGGCATCGGGCGGGCAACCGCCGTGGCCTTGGCTGACGCGGGGGCGCGGATCATCCTCGCGGTCCGCGACGTCGAGAAGGGGCGCGCCGTGGCGGCCGCCCTGCCCGGGGTGCGGGGGTTCCACCGGGTCCGTCGGCTCGATCTCGCGCGGCAGGAGACGATTCACGCGTTCGCGGCGGAGACCGACGAGCAGATCGACATCCTCGTCAACAACGCCGGCGTCGCGTCGAAGGACCTGCAGCGAACCGCGGACGGGCACGAGCTCCAGTTCGGGACGAACCACCTCGGCCACTTCCTCCTGACGACGCTGCTCCTCCCGCGGATCACGGACCGCGTCGTGACCGTCGCGTCGCAGGCGGAGCGCATGGGGCGGCTGGATCTCACCGACCTCGACTGGCGTCGCCGTGCCTACCGTTCCGGGCGGGCCTACGCCGACTCCAAGCTCGCCAATCTGCTCTTCACCTACGAGCTGGACCGGCGTCTGCGCCGCTCCGGATCGCCCGTCCGGGCTTTGGCGGCGCACCCGGGACTCGTGCGGACGGCCATCTACGACCGCCCCGTGGGGGAGCGTCCGAATGTCTGGGACCGTCTGCTGCCGGTGTTCGGCCAGAGCGCAGAGGACGGGGCGCTGCCGTCGTTGCTCGCGGCATCCGGCGACCTGCCCGGCGGCACCTTCGTCGGGCCGAAGCGCATGATGCACATGCGCGGGGGCGCCGAGGTCATCGGCAGCTCGGCACAAGCCCGGGACCCTGAGCTCGGGGCGGCGCTGTGGGCCGCGTCGGAGCAGCTGACGGCGGCGGACGCGCGTCGCTGATCCCCGCCCTCGAGGGGTGTGAGGGCCGACGGCTACGCGCCGCCGCCGGTGAGCCGTGTCCAGAGGTCCACGATGAGCGGCCCGGTGTCGCCCGCGCGGTCGGCGGAACCGACGGCGACGGCGACGAGCGGGTAGACCGTCACCGCGAGGCTCAGGAGAACGGCCAGCACCGCGAACACCCAGGCGGACCCCGCCCGCCGACGGGTCAGTGCCAGGAGCAGCGCGCCGGCGACCAGCAGGATGCCGAGGAGAGCGACGACCGTCACGCTCACCACGGGGAAGGGGATCAGCCCGGCGGTTCCGGCCGTCGTCGCGGCGAGGAATCCCGTCAGCGGCAAGAACAGGCCGAGGCCGATGAGGACCGCGAGCACGACGCCCACGCCCGCGGCGATGAACACTCCACGGGGCCGTCGCGTGCTGCGGGAGACCGTCCTCATGCGCCCGATCGACGCGCGCGGTCGCGTGCGTCATCGGCCGCCGCCGCGATGTCGTCGGTGACCTCGTCGAGGGCGTCCGCGACGACGTCGTGCGCATCCGCCGCGTCGTTGTTCGAAGCGGCGTCGGGGTCGGCATCGGCCGCCGTCGACCGGCGGCGAGCGTTGCCGTCCTCCTCGGCCGCCTCGTCGACCGCCCGCCGCGTCGCCGATGCGACGTCGTCCGCCGCCTCGCGCGTCGCCGATGTGACATCGTCCGCCGCCTCGCGCGTCGCGGTGGCCGCGTCGTCCACGGCGTCACCGGCCGCCGTGAGGGCGTCGTCCACGGCATCCTGGCCCGCCTCCACCGGATCGGTGTCGAACGGTCCGAAGACGTCGGTGACGGTGACGGTGACGGCGACGCTGTCGGAGCCGAGCTCTGCGGCGACGGTCCGCGCGGCGTCGCGGACCGCGTCCGCCACGTCGCGGATCTTGTGGGGGTACTCCACGACGACGGAGACGGCCACGGTGACGTGTCCCGATCGGTCCTGGTCCACCTTGACGCCCGGTGCGGAGGTCGTCGAACCGATGCGCTGGCGCACCGCGTCGGCGGCTCGCATGAGGACTCCGCCGAGGGCGTGGACGCCGTCGACGTTCGCGGCGGCGTCGGAGATGGCGACGGCGGCGTCGTCCAGGGTGGTGCGGGCGGTGGTGGTGGTCATGGTGCGATCCTCCCGGGGATCAGTTCACGCGGGTGTTGTCGTGCGCCAGCTTGGCGCGCAGGCCCGAATGGATGGAGATGAAGGTGCGGACGTCACGGCCCGTGAGGGTGGCGAGGTTGCTCACCAAGGTGTCGGCGTACTCGGCGACCTCCCGCGGGGACGTGTTCTGCCGCGGGGTGATCGCGACGTGCAGCACCGACTCCTTGCGGACCTCGCCCGAGGTGACGCGGGCGGAGAGGATCTCGTCCCGTCCGTCGAACGCGTTCTTCAGTGCCTGCGAGGCGAAGCCGTCGGTGATCGTGATCCGGCCCTCCGTGCTCTCGCTGCCGGTCGACTGCAGCGGTGCCGGTCGACGACCGCGAATCGCGGAGGCGGCGATGACGATGAGGATGATCGCCAGGACGGTGATCGCGGCGACGGCGCCCCACCCGGCGCTCTCGCGGCCGATGCCGACGAGCCAGCCCTGGAACCCGCCGACGACGGAGGTCCAGGCATCGGTTCCGCCGGGCAGGAGACCGACGGCGAGGAGGAGGGCGCTCACCCCGAGGAGCACGACCCCGAAGAGGAGGACGAGGAAGCGGTTCAGGCCGCGCCGTGTGGCGTTCATCAGGACTCCTCGGTGTTCGGACGCGTGATGCGGAGGTGGGTGGTCACGCGTGGGACGAGTTCGTAGGTGCCGATCTCCGCGTCGACGATGCGGCGCAGTTCGGACTCGTCGACAGGGATGCCGACAGGCGGGCGCACCGTGACGTCAACCGACCGGTGCGCGACCCCGACCTCGATGTCATCGCGGGCGATGCCGGACTCGTTGCTGAGGTGCTGCGCGAGGGCGGAGGCGATGACCCCGTTGTCGACGACGACCGCGCGGTTCACACCACGCGTCATCTCGTGACGCGAGAGGCGTCCCGGCGCGACGGCGACGACCAGCACGATGAGAGAAATGACCGCGAGGACGGCGCCGCCGAGGATGAAGGCGACGGGCATGAGGGCCTGGGGCGCGTCGACGGCGGCTTGGAGGGCGGGGCCGGGGGCGATCAGGAGGGGGTTCTGGCCGGTGAGGGTCAGGACGAT
>NZ_JBMRJR010000010.1:0-5583 GCF_049384025.1 Microbacterium sp. HMH0099
AAATGTGCCTGTAAATGCGAAATGGCCACCCAGCGTTGGGTGGCCATTTCGTTGAAGAAGTCCGGCGGTGTCCTACTCTCCCACAGGGTCCCCCCTGCAGTACCATCGGCGCTGAGAGGCTTAGCTTCCGGGTTCGGAATGTGACCGGGCGTTTCCCTCTCGCTATGGCCGCCGAAACACTATTGATGTTCCAAAAACCAACAACGACTATTTCATTGTTGTGTTCCCGACCGTACATCGAGAACCACTCAGTGGACGCAAGCACCAAAAACGGTGTGTTATCAAGTCATCGGCTTATTAGTACCGGTCAGCTTCACGCATTACTGCGCTTCCACATCCGGCCTATCAACCCAGTAGTCTGGCTGGGAGCCTCTCACCCGAAGGTATGGAAGTCTCATCTTGAGGCCGGCTTCCCGCTTAGATGCTTTCAGCGGTTATCCATCCCGAACGTAGCTAATCAGCGGTGCTCCTGGCGGAACAACTGACACACCAGAGGTTCGTCCAACCCGGTCCTCTCGTACTAGGGTCAGATCCTCTCAAACTTCCTACGCGCGCAGCGGATAGGGACCGAACTGTCTCACGACGTTCTAAACCCAGCTCGCGTACCGCTTTAATGGGCGAACAGCCCAACCCTTGGGACCTACTCCAGCCCCAGGATGCGACGAGCCGACATCGAGGTGCCAAACCATGCCGTCGATATGGACTCTTGGGCAAGATCAGCCTGTTATCCCCGAGGTACCTTTTATCCGTTGAGCGACAGCGCTTCCACAAGCCACTGCCGGATCACTAGTCCCGACTTTCGTCCCTGCTCGACCTGTCAGTCTCACAGTCAAGCTCCCTTGTGCACTTACACTCGCCACCTGATTGCCAACCAGGTTGAGGGAACCTTTGGGCGCCTCCGTTACTTTTTGGGAGGCAACCGCCCCAGTTAAACTACCCACCAGGCACTGTCCCTGAACCGGATCACGGTTCTAAGTTAGATATCCAGAGTGACCAGAGTGGTATTTCAACAATGACTCCACGAACACTGGCGTGTCCGCTTCATAGTCTCCCACCTATCCTACACAAGCCACACCGAACACCAATACCAAGCTGTAGTAAAGGTCACGGGGTCTTTCCGTCCTGCTGCGCGTAACGAGCATCTTTACTCGTAATGCAATTTCGCCGAGTTCGCGGTTGAGACAGTTGGGAAGTCGTTACGCCATTCGTGCAGGTCGGAACTTACCCGACAAGGAATTTCGCTACCTTAGGATGGTTATAGTTACCACCGCCGTTTACTGGGGCTTAAATTCTCAGCTTCGCCTTGCGGCTAACCGGTCCTCTTAACCTTCCAGCACCGGGCAGGCGTCAGTCCGTATACATCGTCTTGCGACTTCGCACGGACCTGTGTTTTTAGTAAACAGTCGCTACCCACTAGTCTCTGCGGCCTCCAAACGCTTTCGGAGCAAGTCCTAATACGTCGAAGGCCCCCCTTCTCCCGAAGTTACGGGGGCATTTTGCCGAGTTCCTTAACCACGATTCTCTCGATCTCCTTGGTATTCTCTACCTGACCACCTGAGTCGGTTTGGGGTACGGGCAGCTAGAACCTCGCGTCGATGCTTTTCTCGGCAGCATAGGATCACCCACTTTTCATCCGCGTCGTGTCTCAGCCTATGTGAGTGACGGATTTGCCTATCACTCGGCCTACGCACTTGCACCAGGACTACCATCGCCTGGCTTGGGCTACCTTCCTGCGTCACACCTGTTAATACGCTAGCCGCACCAGCATGGGGTCGAGCGTTCACACGGACGACATCACCCCGAAGGGATCCGAACATCCCGAGCTAGGACTCTTAGCACCACTGGATTAGCTTGGGCGGTTCTTCGCCGGTACGGGAATATCAACCCGTTGTCCATCGACTACGCCTGTCGGCCTCGCCTTAGGTCCCGACTTACCCAGGGAAGATTAGCTTGACCCTGGAACCCTTGGTCTTTCGGAGGACGTGTTTCTCACACGTCTTTCGCTACTCATGCCTGCATTCTCACTCGTGTCGCGTCCACGGCTGGGTCACCCCGCCGCTTCACTCGCGACACGACGCTCTCCTACCCATCAACACGGCTGGACCACGAAGGCCTACCAATAATGTCAATGCCACAACTTCGGTGGCGTGCTTGAGCCCCGTTACATTGTCGGCGCGGAATCACTTGACCAGTGAGCTATTACGCACTCTTTCAAGGGTGGCTGCTTCTAAGCCAACCTCCTGGTTGTCTAAGCAACTCCACATCCTTTCCCACTTAGCACGCGCTTAGGGACCTTAGTTGGTGGTCTGGGTTGTTTCCCTCTCGACTATGAAGCTTATCCCCCACAGTCTCACTGCTGCGCTCTCACTTACCGGCATTCGGAGTTTGGCTGACGTCAGTAACCTTGTAGGGCCCATCGGCCATCCAGTAGCTCTACCTCCGGCAAGAAACACGCAACGCTGCACCTAAATGCATTTCGGAGAGAACCAGCTATCACGAAGTTTGATTGGCCTTTCACCCCTATCCACAGCTCATCCCCTCAGTTTTCAACCTAAGTGGGTTCGGTCCTCCACGACGTCTTACCGTCGCTTCAACCTGGCCATGGATAGATCACTTCGCTTCGGGTCTAGGACACGCGACTGAATCGCCCTATTCAGACTCGCTTTCGCTACGGCTACCCCACACGGGTTAACCTCGCCACGTATCGCTAACTCGCAGGCTCATTCTTCAAAAGGCACGCTGTCACCCCTACTAAGGAGGCTCCAACGGTTTGTAAGCAAACGGTTTCAGGTACTATTTCACTCCCCTCCCGGGGTACTTTTCACCTTTCCCTCACGGTACTTGTCCGCTATCGGTCATCTGGGAGTATTTAGGCTTATCAGGTGGTCCTGACAGATTCACACGGGATTTCTCGGGCCCCGTGCTACTTGGGATACTCTTCACGCCAAGAACAGGCATTTCGACTACGGGGTTCGCACCCTCTATGACCGGCCATTCAAAACCGTTCGTCTATACCCTCTTGTCACGTCGACTGCTCGGCAGAACAATCAGAAAAGTCCCACAACCCCCAACATGCAACGCCTGCCGGCTATCACACACGCTAGGTTTAGCCTCTTCCGGTTTCGCTCGCCACTACTCACGGAATCGCTGTTGCTTTCTCTTCCTGTGGGTACTGAGATGTTTCACTTCCCCACGTTCCCTCTACCCGCCCTATATATTCAGGCGGGAGTCACTAGGTCGGCACGCCGCCCAGCGGGGTTTCCCCATTCGGACATCCTCGGATCAAAACTCGCTTATCAGTTCCCCGAGGCTTATCGCAGATTGCTACGTCCTTCTTCGGCTCCAGATGCCAAGGCATCCACCGTTTGCTCTTAAAGACTTGAAATCACATGAGTTGAATCGTCAAAAAATTGACTAATGATCTTTAAGATCATCTTCACGACACCATCCCGAAGGATCATGTCGAAGATGCTCGCGTCCACTGTGTAGTTCTCAAAGTACGGGCGGTACCCTCCCCACCAGCCACAACCGTGACAAGCAGAAAAGGCCCTAGAGGAACAGCCACCAACCACCACCAGCCTTCCGACTAGCGCGATCAGCGCCCGGCCCCTCAGGACCCAACAGCGTGCATGTGCCCACCCCTCCGACCCGAACCGTTCCCACAGCAAGCTGCGTACTAGATCCAGAATCCTCAGACTGAGCACCCCATCAAATGTTCCACCCATGAGCTAACCGGCAGACACATTCGGTCTGATCCGGCGCCTGGACACCACAACCCGAAGACTGTAGCGCCAGATGCTCCTTAGAAAGGAGGTGATCCAGCCGCACCTTCCGGTACGGCTACCTTGTTACGACTTAGTCCTAATTACCGATCCCACCTTCGACGGCTCCCTCCACAAGGGTTGGGCCACCGGCTTCAGGTGTTACCGACTTTCATGACTTGACGGGCGGTGTGTACAAGACCCGGGAACGTATTCACCGCAGCGTTGCTGATCTGCGATTACTAGCGACTCCGACTTCATGAGGTCGAGTTGCAGACCTCAATCCGAACTGGGACCGGCTTTTTGGGATTCGCTCCACCTCACGGTATTGCAGCCCTTTGTACCGGCCATTGTAGCATGCGTGAAGCCCAAGACATAAGGGGCATGATGATTTGACGTCATCCCCACCTTCCTCCGAGTTGACCCCGGCAGTATCCCATGAGTTCCCACCATTACGTGCTGGCAACATAGAACGAGGGTTGCGCTCGTTGCGGGACTTAACCCAACATCTCACGACACGAGCTGACGACAACCATGCACCACCTGTTCACCAGTGTCCAAAGAGTTGACCATTTCTGGCCCGTTCTGGTGTATGTCAAGCCTTGGTAAGGTTCTTCGCGTTGCATCGAATTAATCCGCATGCTCCGCCGCTTGTGCGGGTCCCCGTCAATTCCTTTGAGTTTTAGCCTTGCGGCCGTACTCCCCAGGCGGGGAACTTAATGCGTTAGCTGCGTCACGGAAACCGTGGAATGGTCCCCACAACTAGTTCCCAACGTTTACGGGGTGGACTACCAGGGTATCTAAGCCTGTTTGCTCCCCACCCTTTCGCTCCTCAGCGTCAGTTACGGCCCAGAGATCTGCCTTCGCCATCGGTGTTCCTCCTGATATCTGCGCATTCCACCGCTACACCAGGAATTCCAATCTCCCCTACCGCACTCTAGTCTGCCCGTACCCACTGCAGGCCCGAGGTTGAGCCTCGGGATTTCACAGCAGACGCGACAAACCGCCTACGAGCTCTTTACGCCCAATAATTCCGGATAACGCTTGCGCCCTACGTATTACCGCGGCTGCTGGCACGTAGTTAGCCGGCGCTTTTTCTGCAGGTACCGTCACTTTCGCTTCTTCCCTGCTAAAAGAGGTTTACAACCCGAAGGCCGTCATCCCTCACGCGGCGTTGCTGCATCAGGCTTCCGCCCATTGTGCAATATTCCCCACTGCTGCCTCCCGTAGGAGTCTGGGCCGTGTCTCAGTCCCAGTGTGGCCGGTCACCCTCTCAGGCCGGCTACCCGTCGACGCCTTGGTGAGCCATTACCTCACCAACAAGCTGATAGGCCGCGAGCCCATCCCAGACCGAAAAATCTTTCCAGACGTTGACCATGCGATCACGCCTCATATCCAGTATTAGACGCCGTTTCCAGCGCTTATCCCAGAGTCCAGGGCAGGTTGCTCACGTGTTACTCACCCGTTCGCCACTGATCCACCAAGCAAGCTTGGCTTCACCGTTCGACTTGCATGTGTTAAGCACGCCGCCAGCGTTCATCCTGAGCCAGGATCAAACTCTCCGTAAAAAAGAAATGCATACAACACGGGGAAAAACCGTGCCGCAGCGAGTTTGAAACTGACCAAAGAGATACATCATTGCTGACTATCCGTTGCCACCCCCGAAGGAGTGGTCTTTGATCCAAAGGAATTTCTCGCAGTCCGAAGACCGACGAGGAATAAATTGGCATTTGACAAGTGCACGCTGTTGAGTTCTCAAGGAACGGACGCACCCACAGAAACGATCTCTCGACCTACCCGTGAGGCAACTTCACTACCTTAT
>NZ_JBMRJR010000011.1:0-2650 GCF_049384025.1 Microbacterium sp. HMH0099
CAAGCCCACCGGTCCGGACGCGCGCCGTTCCTAGACTCGGCGGGTCGACCACCCCTCGACGACCGCCCGCTCCCGCGGCGGCCGTGCCCCCCCCGCGTCAGTACGGAGGCCTCATGCCGCAGACCGCTCCTGCCGACCTCGCCCTCGACACGCCCTTCGCCGACGAGGTGGACGACGTCGTCGCCGCCCTCTCGACGGGCGACGACGGTCTCACCGACGAGGAGGCCTCCGCCCGCCTCGAGGAGGTCGGCCGCAACGAGCTGCCCCCGCCCGAACGCAAGCCGGCGGTCCTGCGGTTCCTCTCGCACTTCAACGACACGCTGATCTACATCCTGCTGGCATCCGCCGTCATCAAGGCGATCATGGGCGACTGGCTGGACTTCGGCGTCATCATGGCCGTCGCGATCATCAACGCCGTCATCGGCTTCGTGCAGGAGGGGCAGGCCGAGAAGGCGCTCGCCGGCATCCGGGGCATGCTGTCCTCCGACGCCAGCGTCCGTCGCGACGGCAGATGGCGGACGGTGGATGCCGCCGAGCTCGTCCCCGGCGACGTGATCCGCCTCTCCCCCGGCGACCGCGTCCCCGCCGACGTGCGCCTGACCTCCGCGTCGCAGCTCCGCATCGACGAGGCCGCCCTGACCGGCGAGAGCGAGCCCGCCCAGAAGAGCACGTCCCCCGTCGAGAAGGACTCCGGCGTCGGCGACCGCTCGTCGATGGGCTTCTCCGGGACGATCGTGTCCGCGGGGACGGGGCGCGGCGTGGTGACCGCCACCGGGTCCGAGACGGAGATCGGCCGCATCCAGAGCCTCGTCTCCGAGGCGGGCTCACTCGACACCCCGCTCACGAAGCAGCTGAACGGCTTCGGCAAGGTCCTCACGATCGTCATCCTCGCCATGGCCGCGGTCATGATGGTCATCGGCCGCTACCTGCACGAGATGCCGTTCGACGAGCTCATCTCGGCCGCGATCGGCTTCGCGGTGGCCGCCATCCCGGAGGGCCTGCCCGCGCTCGTCACGATCACGCTGGCCCTGGGCGTCCAGCAGATGGCCCGTCGGCGCGCGATCACGCGCAAGCTGCCGTCCGTGGAGGCGCTCGGCTCCGTGACCA
Source organism: Microbacterium sp. HMH0099 (assembly GCF_049384025.1). Lineage (NCBI taxonomy): Bacteria > Bacillati > Actinomycetota > Actinomycetes > Micrococcales > Microbacteriaceae > Microbacterium > Microbacterium sp. HMH0099. The sequence goes on from NZ_JBMRJR010000011.1 coordinate 1,108, forward strand.
CGGTCTGCTCCGACAAGACCGGCACGCTGACCAAGAACGAGATGACCGTGCGCACCGTCGTCACCCCCGACGGCGAGTACGCCGTGTCCGGCCTCGGCTACGCACCCGAAGGCGACATCGCCCGGGAGGGGTCCGACGGCGGGACGGACGGGGCGGACCTGGATGCCATGGCATCCGTCGCCCGTCTCTGCAACGACGCCGATGTGCACGAGGAGGACGGCTCCTGGATCCTCGTCGGCGAGCCGACCGAGGGGGCGCTGGCCGTCTTCGCCCGCAAGCACGACGCCGACGGCGCACGCCCGGAGCGCGTGGCGGTCCTGCCGTTCTCGTCCGATGCGAAGCTCATGGCCACGCTGCACGACACGGCCGACGTCGAGGGGTCCGGCGAGGGCCGGGTGCTGCTGGTCAAGGGGGCGCCCGACCGTCTGCTGGACCGCGCCGAGACCCAGTGGGCGGCCGACGGTCCCGCGCCGCTGGACCGTGCGCACTGGGAGCGCGTCGTCGACAAGCTCAGCGCGGAGGGGCTGCGCGTCCTCGCCGCCGCCCGGCGCCACGTCGACGCCGGGACGTCCGACGTCGAGCTCGACGACGTGGGCGATCTCGAGATCCTCGGCGTCTGGGGCATCGTCGACCCGCCCCGGCCCGAGGCGATCGAGGCGATCCACGACTGCCACACCGCCGGCATCCGGGTGAAGATGATCACCGGCGACCACGCCGGGACCGCCACCGCGATCGCCCGCGAGATGGGCATCATCGACGGCGACGCGACCGTGCTCACCGGCGGCGAGCTGGAGCAGATGAGCCAGGAGCGGCTGACCGAGCGGGTGCGCGAGGTCGACGTGTACGCGCGGACGAGCCCGGAGCACAAGATCCGCATCGTCCGGGCGCTGCAGAAGCACGGCGAGGTCGTCGCGATGACCGGCGACGGCGTGAACGACGCCCCGGCGCTGAAGCGGGCCGACATCGGGGTCGCGATGGGCATCAAGGGCACGGAGGCCACCAAGGAGGCGGCCGAGATCGTGCTGGCCGACGACAACTTCGCGACCATCCGCAGCGCCATCCGCGAGGGCCGCCGCATCTACGACAACCTGCGCAAGTCGGTCGTCTTCCTGCTGCCCACCAACGGCGCGCAGTCGCTGGTCCTGCTCGTGGCGATCGTGTTCGGCCTGACGCTGCCCCTCACCCCGGTGCAGGTGCTGTGGGTGAACATGGTGACCGCCGTGACCCTGTCCCTCGCCCTGGCGTACGAGCCGGCCGAGAAGGGCATCATGCAGCGGCATCCGCGCAACCCGCACGGGTCCATCATCAACGCACGCGAGCTGCTGTTCGTCCTCGCCGTGTCGCTGCTGATCGGCGGCGCGACGCTGGGCGTCTTCTACACGCTCGTGAACAGCGGGGTCGAGCACGAGTACGCCCAGACCGCCGCCGTGCTGATGCTCGCGCTGGGGCAGACGGCATACCTGTTCAACTGCCGCTTCCTGCATCGGTCGAGCCTCACGCCGGACGTCTTCCGCGGCAACACGGCCGTGTGGATCACCGTCGG
>NZ_JBMRJR010000012.1:0-599 GCF_049384025.1 Microbacterium sp. HMH0099
CCCCGGTGAGTGCGGTGGTCATGACGTGCTCCGCCCGGTGAAGGCGTTGACGACGTTGCGGATGTCGATCTGGCCCGACATCACACGGCCCACCACGGCGCCGATGGCGATGAACAGAGCGACCAGGATGAAGCCCCAGAAGCCGAAGATCAGCGCGGAGACGGCCAGGACGAGGCCGGCCAGCGCGCCGGTCAGGGCCGGGCTCACTGGACGCGCTTGTCGTCGTCGTCGTTGTCGTCGTCGCCCGGGATGTGGACGTCGTTGACATCGACGTTGACCTCGACGACCTCGAGGCCGACCAGGCGGTGGATGGCGCCGGCGACGCGGGCGCGGACCTCGTCGGCGACGTCCTGGATCGGGGCGCCGTACTCGACCACGATCGTCACATCGGCCGCGGCCTGGGTCTCGCCCACTTCGACCTTCACACCCTGGGTCAGGTCGGTGGCGTTGATCGCATCGCGGATCGCACCCAGGGCACGGGCACCGCCGCCACCCAGGGCGTACACGCCCGAGACCTCACGCGCCGCGATACCCGCGACCTTGCCCACCACACCATCAGCGATCGTCGTCTTGCCCGCGGCAGGGGCCTCCGAGCCGCG